>JBOHSD010000003.1:0-310043 GCA_050733075.1 Gemmatimonadales bacterium | reverse complement strand
CTCGGGGCCCCTGCTCCACACCACTGGCGTACAGAGGTCCCTCAGCAGCACATACCTTGCTCTGCGCCGCACCGTTCCCAGCGCGCGATCCACCGCAAAACGACACCGCCGGCCGCAGCCACTCCCGCGGAAACTCCCGCAGCAGCCTGCCACGCCCGGCGGCGCCCAACCTCGTAACTCATTCTGGATCTTGCATGGCCAGGGAGGGAATTGAACCCCCGACACGCGGATTTTCAGTCCGCTGCTCTACCAACTGAGCTACCTGGCCGTTGGGGTCGGAAATATAGAAAGAGGCTCCGCTGGAGCCAAGGAGTTTTGACTAGAGCCGGGGGATCGGTCCCTTCGCTGCGCTCAGGGTGACAGCTCTCAGTTCCGGCCCTGCACGCTTCGACTCGATCGCCTCTCCCCCTCGTGCCCCTCCCTCCCCCATATTCAACCCCATGCCGCCACCCACGTTCCCGAACCTCACCGTCCTGTCTCACCCTCTCATACAACACAAGCTCTCTATTCTCCGGGACAAGCACACCAGCACCCGGGACTTCAAGCAGCTGGTCGGCGAGATCGCGACCCTCATGGCCTACGAGGTGACCAAGGACCTCCCCACTCGGCCCATCGAGATCGAGACCCCGCTCGAGCGCACCACCGGCCGGCAGGTCTCCGGCAAGAAGCTGACCCTGGTACCGATCCTGAGGGCCGGTCTCGGCATGGTGGACGGCATCACCCAGCTCATCCCTTCCGCCCGGGTAGGCCACATCGGCCTCTATCGCGATCACGACACCCTTCAGCCGGTGGACTACTACTTCAAGATCCCCCACGAGGAGATGGAGCGGGACTTCTTCATTCTCGACCCCATGCTGGCCACCGGCGGTTCCGCGGTGGCGGCGGTCAGCGCCCTGAAAAAGGCCGGTGCCCGCCGCATCCGCTTTCTCTCGCTGGTCGCAGCCCCTGAGGGCGTTCGCCGGATGCTCGAGGCCCACCCCGAGGTGCCGATCTTCGCTGCCGCGCTCGACCGAAAGCTGAACGACGTCGGCTACATCCTGCCAGGACTCGGGGACGCGGGCGATAGACTGTTTGGGACCCGGTGAGGAGGAACGGCGGGGCCCACCGATGACCGCTCCACGGCTCACATTTTGGGGAGCAGCGGGCCAGGTGACCGGCTCCATGTACCTCCTGGAGGCGGCGGGAGCCCGGATCCTCTTCGATGCGGGCCTGTTTCAGGGCCGGCGAGCCGAGACCTACGCCCTGAACGCCCGGCTTCCCTTCGACCCCCGGCGGCTCGATGGAGTGGTGCTCACTCATGCCCACATCGACCATTCGGGCCGGCTTCCTCTCCTGGTGAAGGAGGGGTTCCACGGACCGATCTACAGTACGCCCGCCACCCGGGATCTCAGCGCCGTGATGCTGCCCGATGCCGGCCACATCCAGGAAAAGGATCACGAGTTCCTCCAGCGCCGGGGCAAGGCCCTGCCGGGCACCGAGCCGCTCTACACCCTCAGGGATGCGATGGCAGTGCAGGACCTGATGGTCGGCGTCCCTTACCGGCGGGTTTTCTACCTGCGCAAGCATCTCGCCTTGGAGTTCCTGGACGCCGGCCACATCCTCGGTTCCGCCACCGTGGATCTCAGGGTGAGCGAGGGGGGAAACCAGCGGCTGGTGTTTTCCGGCGACATCGGCCGCAGCGGGCTCCCCATCGTGCGCGACCCCGAGCCGCCCTCCGGCCCGATCGACACCTTGATCGTAGAAGCTACCTACGCCGACCGCCGCCACGAGTCGTTTGCCGCTGGGGAGACCCGGCTGGGCGAGGCGGTGCGGCGCGTGGTGGCTCGGGGCGGGAAGGTATTGATCCCCGCCTACGCGGTCGGCCGCGCCCAGGAGCTGGTCTACAGCCTGCACTGCCTCTACCGGGCCGGTAAGATCCCGGAGGTGCCGATCTACGTCGATAGCCCGCTGGCGGTGGATGTCACCACCGTATTCCGGTTGCATCCCGAGGTGTTCGACCGGCGGGAACGAATGCTGGAGACCACCGGCGAGCTGTTCGATTTCCGGCTGCTCCGCTACGTCCGTGAAGTATCGGAGTCGAAGGCGCTCGATGCAGACCCCGGGCCGGCCGTGATCATCGCCGCTTCCGGCATGGCGGAATCGGGCCGCATCCTCCACCACCTTGCCCAAGGCATCGGCGACCCCCGCAACCTGGTTCTGTTCGTGAGCTTCCAGGCCGAGCACACCCTGGGGCAGCGGATTCAGAGTGGGCAGGAGATGGTCCGGATTCTGGGGCAGGAGTACCAGCGCCGGGCCGAAGTCGAGACCATCGGGGGCTACTCCGCTCACGCCGACCGGGACGAGCTCCGCGCCTGGGTCCGCCGGCTGGAGGGCCCGGTCCGCCGCGCCTTCGTCGTGCACGGGGAGCCCGAGTCGCTCGAGCTCATGGCCACGATCCTGCGCGAGGAGGGGGTGGGGGACGTGAGGGTGCCGAAGCACGGCGAATCGTTCGACCTGTAGAGGGCTCCTAGTCGTGCGACTTCCGATCCGAGCACTTAAGAGAGCTCTGGGACTGACTCTCCTCGCCGCCGTCACCATCTACACGGTGGCGCTGGTAATGGTGCTCGTCGTGAGCCAGCAGGACCAGCGCCGCCCGGTGGACGCGATCGTGGTGCTCGGGGCGGCGCAGTACAACGGCCGGCCCTCTCCCGTTCTTCGGGCCCGGCTCAACCACGCGCTCTCGCTGTACCGCGAGCGCCTGGCACCCCGCATCATCGTCACCGGTGGCGTCGGCCGGGGCGACACCACCAGCGAGGCGACGGTGGGACGCAACTATCTGGTGGCCCATGGCGTGCCCTCCTCGGTGGTGGTAGTCCAGCCGGTGGGCCGGTCCACCCAGGCTTCCATGACTGCGGTGGCCGAATGGTTGGTGAAGGAAGGTCTCCAGCGCGCGATTCTGGTGAGCGATCCTTTCCATATGTTCCGGCTCCGAATGGAGGCCCGGCGCACCAACCTGGAGGCATACACGTCCCCCACCGCCAGCAGTCCTATTTCGGACAATCCGGTACTGGAGCTTCGCTACCTGTTCGCCGAGGGGCTCAAGATCCCGGTGGCGTGGGCCCGGGCCGCCCTCTACCCTCTCACCTCTCACTCGCGATCCCTATGACGCTGGTTTCTACGGAACGCATCTACTCCGGACGGGTCGTCAACCTGGACCTCGACACCGTGCGCTTTCCCGACGGGACCTCGGGCAAGCTCGAGATGGTGCGACATCCCGGTGCCTCGGCCGTAGTCCCTTTGCTGGACGAGCCACGCAGCGCGGATCCCCGAATCACTCTCATCCGGCAGTTCAGGCACGCGGCCGGTGATTTCGTCTGGGAGATCCCCGCCGGACGTCTCGATCCGGGCGAGACGCCGGCCACCTGCGCCCAGCGCGAGCTGGAAGAAGAGATCGGCATGACGGCGGACGTGCTCTCTCGACTCACCACGATATTTACCACCCCGGGGTTCACCGACGAGCGAATCCACCTGTTTCTGGCTACCGAGCTCAAACCGGGCAAGCAGAGCCGCGACAAGGATGAGTTCATGGAGGTGCACACCCGGCGCTGGTCGGAAGTCATGACCATGGTCCGGGGCGGTGAGATCAAGGATGCCAAGACCCTGGCGGCGCTGATGTACGTGGAGTGCTTTCGGAGGAAGGCGAGCTACTGATGCCGATGGCTCATAGCCAATAGCCCCCTCTCCCCGATACAATTCCCCTATGCCGGCACATTCGTTGGACGCCTTGTTCCGCTCGGTCAGCCGGGGCGAGCTTGCCGCCGCATACTACTTCCACGGTTCCGAGGACGTCCTGAAGGACGAGGCGGTGCGGGCCATTATCGACCGGGCCCTGGATCCCTCGCTCCGGGACTTCAACCTGGACCAGCGGTCCGCAGCCCAGCTCGACGCGGAAGACGTCCACGCGCTGTGCAACACCCTTCCGATGCTGGCTGAAAGGCGAGTAGTAGTGATTCGCGATGTCGAGGGGTGGAAACGGAAGACCAAGGGCCGGGCGGAGTTCCTGAGATACCTGGAGCACCCCAGCGCCGAGACGATAGTGATCATGGTGCAGGGGGCCGACGAGGCCGAGGACAAGGAGCTCGCCGGTGCTGCGTACACGGTGCGGCTCGATCCCCTCCCCCCTGACCGGGCCCGCAAGTGGTTGCTCCACCAGGCCGGCAAGCTTGGCGTGGTGCTCGAGCCGGAGGCGGCAGACCACCTGATGCTCTCGGTTGGAGCCGACCTCGGAACCCTCGCATCCGAGCTGGCCAAGCTGGCCTCGTTGCCTCCCGATGACCGCCTCACCGCCGAACGGGTGGGTCAGCTCGTGGGCATCCGCCATGGAGAGACCCTGTGGGATTGGCGGGAAGCTGTGCTCGACGATCAGACCGGCCGGGGCGTGGCCCTGCTCCCTTCGGTTCTGGCTCAACCCGGAATTTCGGGGGTCAGGCTGGTGACAGTGTTGGGCACCGCTCTCGTGGGGGTCGGCATAGCCCGCGCGCACTACGACCGGGGCCTCCGTGGAAGTGGCCTGGAAGGTGCTGTCTTCAAGAGCCTGCTCAATAACCGGCCAGCCGGGCTGATGGGATACAAGGAGGAGGCCCGGCACTGGAGCCGCTGGGCCCTGCGTTGGCCGGCCGCTCGGCTGCGGGCCGCGCTCCGGGACGCCCGGGAAACCGATGAAGCTCTCAAGAACACCACCGTATCCGACGAGTGCGGGCTGGTGACCGATCTGGTGCTCCGAATGTCGCAACCGAAGGACGGAAAGGCGGAGAGGACGGAGAGGACGGAGAAGACGGAGAGGACGGAGATGAGGGAAAGGGTAGACCGGTGAGCCAGGCTGTTTGGAGTCTGGCGGGGCGGCTCGGCCGTGGGTTGTTCGCTCTGGCCTCGGTCCTCTCCGCCCTCTCCGTCCTCTCCGTCTTCTCCGTCCTCTCCCCCCAAGCGGCGCGGGCGCAGACCGATCCCAGGCTGATCGACGCTGTCCGTGACGCTCAGGAGGGTCGCAGCGATTCTGCCAGGATAAAGGTGCGGCGGTTGCTCGCCGCCACCTCGCCGAACGATACGCTGTATCCCCAGATCCTCTATACCCAGGCCATGGTAGCGAGCGAGGCTAACGAGATGCAGCGCCAGCTCCAGCGGGTGGCGGTGGAGTACTCCTCCTCCAGTTGGGCCGACGATGCGCTCCTGCGTCTGGTACAGCTGGACTATGCCAGCGGCAACCTCGACGGCTCGGCCCGAAATCTGGAGCGCATCCGGATGGACTATCCGGGCAGCCCGCTCCTGCCGCAGGCAGCTTATTGGGCGGCGCGCACCTACTTCGACCAGAAGAGCCCGGAGCTCGCCTGCCGGTGGATCGCCGAAGGCTTGGCCGGTTCCCGGGGCAACGTCGAGCTACAGAACCAACTCGGCTATCTCGACCAGCGCTGCGCCAGCATCAGGGCCAGCGTTGCCGCCCGAACCCGGGCCGACTCGCCGGCGGTGGAGACCGCCGCGGGCGACACTGCTCCGGTTCCTCCTGAGGACCCAGCCGCCGACGGCGCGACTCCGCCGCCCGCGGCTACTCCCCCACCGGACACGGTAGCGGCAACTCCGGCTCCCGCCCCCGCTGCCGCGCCGGCCGCGGCGCCTCAGGCCGCTCGCTTCCGTATTCAGGTCAGCGCGGTCCGCACCGCCGCCGCCGCCGAAAAGGTCGCCGGCCCGCTGAGGACTCGCGGGCTCACCGTCGTGACCGTCGAGGAGGGCGGCCTCTACAAGGTGCGGGTCGGAAGCTACGCTACCCGTCCCGAAGCGGTTTCGGACCTGCCCACAATCAAAGCCCAGCTCGGGGGCAGCCCATTCGTGGTCGCGGAGCCATAAGCGCGGCCGCGCGGTGCGGCCTTCTCCTCTCCATAGCGCTGCTCGGCGGCTGCGCACCGCCAAAGCCCCCGCCGACTTCTCCCCAGCTCTCCCACCTCTGCCGTCTGCCAATGGAGTCTGCCGAAGAGCTCGACTCGGTGACAGTGGCGCTGCTGGAGCCTGTTAGTCAGGATTACGCGCTGTCTCCTGCCAACGACAGCGAACGGCTACTCCAGCGAGCGACCTTCGACACCCCCATTCGCCTGGACTGCCAACTTCGGGCATGGCCCGGCCTGGCGGTGGCCTGGAGTAGGGATTCTGCCGGTCGGGTGTGGACCCTCACGCTCGCGGAGGAAGCTCGGAGCCCCGACGGCTCACCCGTAACCGCGCATCATCTCGTGGCGCTCTGGGACCGGCGTAAGGAAAGGCTTGAAGGGCTGGAGTCGGCGGTTGCCCTCGACGAGAAGCGGATCTCCGTCACGCTGAGCAGGCCCCAGGACTCGGTCCCTCGGATTTTGGCCGATCCTGCGTTCTCTCTGACCATCGAACCCGCGGAGGGCCCGTTCAGGCTTGGCTTCGAGATGCTACCGGATAGCGATCCGCGCGATGCTCTCGATGGCGGCGCGGATCTCACCATCACTCGCGACCCCGCGCTCGTCGAGTACATCAGCCCGAGGCCGGAGTTTGAGACCTTTCCACTGCCGTGGAGCCGAACCTACATCCTCCTGCAGCCGGCCGGCGCTGAACCAATCGACGGGGTAATCGGCCCCGACTCGACGCCTGGATCGCTGGTTCGTGATGCGGTGCGGGCCGACGCGCGGCCGGCCGAACCCTCCTTCTGGTGGGACTCTCTGGCTTCCTGCGCTCGGGGTCCGGTCTCGGCCGGCTTCCGGCCACAGGCCTCTCGCATCGTCTACGCCGGGGGAGACGAGGTGGGCCGGGGGCTGGCGGAACGCATCGTGGCGCTGGCCAAGGTGACCACGCCGTTGCGAGCGGCGGCGCTCCAGCGCACCGAGTTCGCCGCGGCCCTCCGGGAAGGATCCGAGCGGGCCTACATCGTGGCGCTTCCACGTCAGACCCTTGCCCCCTGCCGGGATTCCGCGGAGTGGCCTCGAGATGCATCGCTCCTCCCGCTGATCGACACCCGCGCTCACGCCATAGTTCGCAAGGGTGGCGCACCGCTCGCGGTCGAGTGGGATGGCACCGTCCGGGTGCTCGATTCCGGCGCCGGGGGGCGGCAATGAGCTTCCGGGGCCGGCTCTTCCTGGCGATCGTGCTCGCCGTGCTCCTGCCCCTGGGCGCGCTGGCGTACGGGGTGAGCCGGGAGATGGAGCGGCGCCTCACCGCGGAGTACGAGGAGCGGGTCGCCTCGATGGCCGAGGTCATCGAAGCCGACCTGGCACGGGAAAGCGGGACCATCGCCGCCCGGCTGTCCGCGCTCGCCTCCGATCTGGGCCGCAACAACCGCTTCCGGCGTGCAGCACTCCAGGGGGAGCCCTCGACCCGGCGGTATCTTCTGGACTACGCCGGCGAGGCCATGAGGCTAACCGGCTTGTCCATGCTTCAGATCCAGGACAGCGCCGGCAGAATTCTCAGTTCCGGCCACTTCCGGAACCGATTCGACCAGTTGGAGCCGGAACTCCCCCGCCTGGTCGCCCAGGCGCAGAACGCCATGGCTCTGGTCCGTACCCGCACGCCCGAGGCTCCGCTCCTGGCACTGGCGAGGGTGGAAGCTTTCCAGATGGGAGGACGGCCCTTCAGCATCGTAGGCGGAATTGCCGCGGAGGAGCGGCTGCTGGCTCGACTGGCTCGCAACCGTGATCTCACCGTCGAGCTCACTTACCCCGGCCAGGAGCAACCATCATCCGACGGCGGCCGAGTCTTGCGCGAGGTTCGGTTGCCGTATCTGGATCTCCTGGACGGTCCAGGAGTGGCCGTGGACACCGCACGACTGCTGGTCATCCAATCGCTCGGCACGCTGCAAGCTCTTCAGAGGAGCGTAGAGCGCTGGTTTCTGGTCACCGTGGCGCTGACCATCGCAGCGGCGGTGGTTCTGGCCGGCTGGCTTTCCGCGCGGATCAGCCGGCCGCTCCGGGAGCTGGCGCGCAAGACCTCGGAGATCGATCTGGACAGGCTGGACCAGAGCTTCGAGAGCGACCGGCCGGATGAGATCGGCGCGCTTTCTCGCCTGCTGGGCGGCATGACCGACCGCCTGCGGATCAGCTCGACCAGGCTGAGGGAAGCCGAACGCCGCGCCGTGGTGGGCGACCTGGCGCGTCAGGTCAACCATGACATCAAGAACGGATTGGCTCCGATCCGTAACGTGCTGCGCCACTTCGCTCAGGCGGCGCGGCAAGACCCCGCTGCTCTGAGCAGTGTGTTCGAGGAGCGGAAGGGCACCCTCGATTCGAGCGTCGAGTATCTCGAGAACCTCGCCCGCAACTACGCCCGGCTTTCACCCACGCTCGAGCGCGGGCCCTGCAATGTCAACGCCATCATAAATCAGGTCCTTCGCCACTGCTCCGCCGATGGGGCCCAGCTCCGAGCGAACCTCGCCCAACAACTCCCCGAGGTTCTCGGGGATGCCCTGATGCTCCGCCGGGTTCTCGAGAACCTGATCGGCAATGCGGTGGAGAGTCTCGGGGGGAGGGACTCTGGCACGGTAACGGTGGCAACCGAGGTGGTTGGTGTGGCCGGCGAGCCCAGCCGGGTACGGATCACCATCGCGGACACCGGACCCGGGATGACCCGAACGGAGCTCGACCGGGCGTTCGACGATTTCTACACCACGAAACCGGGCGGTACCGGACTAGGCCTCTCGATCGTTCGCCGCCTCATCCTCGACCTGGACGGCAGCCTGCGGGTGGAGACCGGCCCCGGCGCTGGAACCCGCTTCGTGGTCGAGCTGCCCTCCGCCGCGCAGCAGACCGAAGTATGACGCTCGTGCTCGTGGTCGACGACGTGCCCGCCCTGGCTCAGCAGTACGCCTACGATCTCAAGCGCGTAGGTGGCTACGACGTGTTGACCGCCGCCGACGGGCAGCAGGCGCTGGATCTGCTCACCCGGGCAGCCGTGGATTGCATGATCCTGGACCTCGAGATGCCCGGCATGGACGGGTTCGGGGTGTTGCGGGCGATGGACCAGCAGGGAAGCGAAGTCCCGGTGATCGTCTACACCGGCACCGGCAATTACGAGCGCTGCATCCAGGCAGTGCGCCTGGGAGCCTACGGCTTTATCGACAAGGCCGAGCCGATGGAAGTGGTGGTTCGTCAGATCGACATGGTGCTGGAGCGGAGACGGCTCAGGGCGGAGGTCGCCTCTTTGCAGCGCCGGCTGGGGGAGACCTCGATCATCGGCAGCAGCCCGGCCATTCGCCGCCTGCGTGAGGCCATCGCACGAGTGGCACCGATACCCAGTCCGGTTCTCGTCGTCGGTGAGAGTGGCTCAGGCAAGGAGTTGGTCGCGCGTGACCTGCACCGGCATGGCCAGAACCCGGCCGGCCCCTTTGTGGCCATCAATAGCGCGGCCCTTCCGGAGAGTCTGGTCGAGAGCGAGCTGTTCGGCCACGAGCGGGGTGCCTTCACCGGCGCGGCGAGCACCCGGAAGGGAGCCTTCGAGGCCGCGGAACGCGGTACCCTGTTGCTCGATGAGATCGGGGAGCTCCCGCTCGCCGCGCAGGCAAAGCTGCTGCGCGTGCTGGAGGAACGGCTGGTCACCCGGCTGGGCGCGAGCCGGCCTGTTTCCGTGGAGGCGAGAGTGGTGGCGGCCACCAACCGGGACCTCGAGGCCGAGGTGAAGGCCGGTCGCTTCCGGCAGGACCTCTACTTCCGGCTCAGCGTCCACGTAGTTCGGGTGCCGCCGCTCAGGGACCGGCTCTCCGACGTGCCGGAGTTGGCGGCCGGCTTCGTGTCCACCATCAGTGAGCGCTTCCGCATTCGGCCCAAGAGGCTGTCGGCGGACGCGCTGGAGCTGCTGATGGGGTACGACTGGAGCCGCAACAACGTGCGGGAGCTCAGAAACGTGGTCGAGCGGATGATCATCGCGGCCGATGGAGACGTGCTCCGGGTCGAGCACGTCCCCGCCGAGATCCAGGAGCAGAGCGCGGCACGCGACCGCCCCGCCAGTGAAGACCGCGGCTTTCAGGCGCTCAAGACCGAGGCCGAGCGGCAGATCGTGATCGCTGCCCTGGAGCGGAACGATTGGCACGTCACCCGCACGGCGGAGGAGCTCGGCTTGGCAGACCACGCCAGCCTGCTCAAGATCATGCGCCGACTGAACCTGCGGAAGCAGTAGTGGTGGGCCTGGAAGCTCACGTGTCCGGGGGAACACGACCGGCCTTGCTCCCGCGTGTCCGCCGGAACACAAACCGGCTCGGCCCGCCCGCACGATCGTAGCTTAAGTCCCGAAACCCAACTCACTTGTGGAACCCCCTTCGGCCGTCCCGCGGGTGGCAGCCGGTTTGCCCTTACCGGTCCCGTCCGCTGGCTACCCACGGCGCTACGGCGCCCACCGAAGGAGGGTCACCATGTTCCACTCGCCTGCTCGCGTTTCACTGCTTGCCCTTGCGGTGCTGATCCCTATCGCCGCGGGGTGCGGCGGATCGGACGAGCCCAGGACCACGTCCGCCGGCGCCACCACACCGGCCGTCTCCGCGACTTCGCCATCTCCTTCTGAGACCGATGCTCCAGTCGTGGCTCCGGTGACCGCTGCACCGGTCTCGTACGAGGCGGCCGAGTCCGCGTTCGCTTCGGGCCGCTATCCCGAAGCCACCGAGCTCTTCACCGCGTACACCGTGAACAAGCCCGAGAACCCCTGGGGCTACTACATGCTGGGTCTGTCAGCCTGGAAGGCGGGCGAGCATGACGAGGCCTCGATTGCGTTCGATCGGGCGCTCGAGCTGGATCCAGACCACCGCAAGAGCCTGTTCAACTCGAGCAGGGTATTGCTCGAGACCGGCAAGCCGAAGGAGGCGCTGGAGAGAATCGAGAAGGCGCTCACCCTGGAGCCGATGTCGAACGAGGGGCTGCGTCTGCTCGGCCGGGCCCGCTACGAGCTGGGCAGCGTGGACCAGGCGATCGAAGCCTACCAGCGGGCTCTCACCATAGATGAGAGTGACGTCTGGTCGATGAACAACCTCGGGCTGATCTACATTCAGCAGGGGCGGAGCTGCGAGGCGCTGGCCCCGCTCGCGCGGGCGGTAGAGATCCGGAGCAACGCGCCGGTGTTCCAGAACAATCTGGGCACGGCGCTGGAGCGGTCGGGCTATCCCACTGCTGCCGCCCAGGCGTACGAAGCCGCCATCGCGGTAGACAGCACTTACCTCAAGGCCTCGGTGGCACTGGCCCGGGTCACGGGCGGTGGCCAGACGCCGGAGGCTACTCCGGTAGACCTCGGGCGGCTCTCGCAGCAGTTCCAGAGCGATATCGAGACCTGGCAGGAACCGGCCGAGGCGCCGCCGCAGGATACCCACCCGGATTCGATGGTGGAAGACTCCACCACCGTAATCGATTCAACCACTGTGTCGGGGGGGAAGTTGGACGAAGTGCTGGAGCCGTGCGCTGCTGAGATTTGAGGAGCGACCGGCGGTAGGCCGGCCTGTAGGGGCTAACGCTGTCCGCCCCTACAGGACCGGTCCTTCACTCTTCACTTTCCGGTGGCGCGGCTTCGTCCAGTACCCGGCGCACCTCCTGCTCCTCTTCGCGAGTCAGCGGCGCTCCTCCTCCCGCTTGCGATTGGAGCAACGCGCCCAGAAACACACCGTAGTCCAGTCTGGCGCAGACGGCGCACACGTCACGGTCGTAGGATTTGTCGCCCACCCGCTGGGTCTGGAAAACCTCGGCTTCGCGCTCACCGCAGCGCTGGCATAGCATAGACCCCCCTTCGAGCAGTACAGGCTGCACCCGATGGTGAAGTATAGCCCGGCCCTCCGAGGACCCGCTCCGGAACCCAGCCTAGCACCGAGCCTCAGGCTGGCCGGGTTCTCCCGAAGACGAAGGACCCGAATCCCACCAGTAAAAGCCCGTAGATGGCCACGGTGGACCAGCCGAATTCATTCACCAGGCCCCAGAGCTGGCCGGTCAGGGCCACGACCAGCCCGGCGAGCGATCCGAAAAACGCCCCGAGCACCACGGCCCCCTGGGCCTTTGGGTCTGCCACGTCGCGAATGAGGTAGAGGATCAGTCCGATCTGTACCAGCGCCGCGCCGAAGAAGCGGGCCATCAGAACTATCGGAGGATCGGAGGCTACCCCATAGAGCGCGAGCATGGGTCGCGGCACCAGCAGGAAACCGAGGCCGAAGGCAAGAGCCACCAGGCCGGCGACGAGCAGAAGGGTACGGAGGGGCATGAGTGATCCTTTCGCTGAGGCCTGTGGGGTATCACGCCGAACGGAAGACCCGGTACAGTATACGGTCGGGGCAGAGGACCCGCTCGGCCCGGAGCGCCGCGTGACTCGGGTCACATCCCCGCCCTGACCTGCCGTCTAGTCTGCCGCTGAGATGTGAGGGAGAGGAGAATCACCTGATGACCATGGCAAACACGGCCGGCGTGCCGGCAGCCGCGGCCGGAACTATCACTCTCGGCGGAGATCTCACGGTCAACCGCATGGGGTTCGGCGCCATGCGGCTCACCGGAAAAGGCGTCTGGGGTCCACCGGAGCACCCCGAGAGAGCCGTTCGCGTGCTCCAGCGTGCGGTCGAGCTCGGCGTCAATTTCATCGATACCGCAGACTCTTACGGTCCCCACATAGCCGAGCAGCTCATCGCCGATGCCCTTTACCCCTACCCCGGGATCGTTATCGCGACCAAAGGCGGGCTCGAGCGACCCGGACCGGGCCGGTGGGTGGAGAACGGCCGGCCGGAATACCTGCGCGAGCAGTTGGAGGGCAGCCTCCGGCGTCTCCGGCGGGATCACATAGACGTGTACCAGCTCCATCGAATCGATCCGAAGGTGCCGGCCGAAGAGCAGTTCGCCGCGCTGCGCGAGTTCCGCCGCGAGGGACTGATCCGCCACGTGGGCTTGTCGGAAGTTTCGCTGGCCGATGTCGGGCGCGCCCGCGAGGTCGTGCCGATCGTCTCGGTGCAGAACCGCTACAACGTGACCGACCGCAGGTGGGAGGCGGAGGTCGAGTTCTGCGAGCGCGAGGGGATGGCCTTCATCCCCTGGTTTCCGTTGTCGGCGGGATCACTGGACTCGGCGCCGCTACAGCGGGTGGCGGCACGGCACGCAGCCACGGTGTTCCAGATTGCGCTCGCCTGGCTCCTGGCCCGCTCGCCGGCGATGCTGGTGATTCCGGGAACATCGTCGGTGGAGCACCTGGAGGAGAACGTGGCAGCGGCGGAGATCAGGCTCACGAAGAGGGATATGAAGGAGCTGGATCGCATATATTCCCCCCATGCCCCTCGCCAGCCATGACAGCGCCGCTCCCACCCCACCCATGCTCAAGCACTGGCGGGAGGTGAAGGCGCAGCACCGGGACACCATTCTCTTCTATCGGGTAGGCGACTTCTACGAGATGTTCCACGAGGACGCCCAGCTCGCCGCCCGCGTCCTCGACATCACCCTCACCTCGCGTGGTGACGGCGTTCCGCTCGCCGGTGTCCCGGTCAAGGCCGCCGCCGAATACCTGCGCCAGTTGGTGGCAGCGGGCCATAGGGTGGCTATCTGCGAGCAGGTGGAAGACCCCAAGCTGGCTCGCGGCCTGGTGCGCCGCGAGGTAGTCGAGACGGTTACGCCTGGAGCGCTTCTGCAGGACGGCTGGGTCGCCGGGTCGCGGAACAACTGGATCGTGGCCGTGATGCGGGGCGGCGGGGAAGCCGGGAAGCGGCGAGGCGGGGAAGCGGGGAAGCGGGGAAGCGGGGAAGTTGGACTCGCCGCCGTTGATCTGAGTACGGGGGAGTTTGTTCTCGAGACAACAGATGAGAACGGAGTGGAAGAGGCCTTGTCTCGCCTCGCTCCTGCCGAAATCGTCACAGCTGGTGACGCTTCTCCACTTCCCCGCTTCCCCGCTTCCCCGCTCCTCACTATTCGCGAGGATTGGGAATTCGATGCCGACCTGGCCCGCGAGGAGCTGGCTCGGCGGTTCAATCTGGCCTCACTCGATGGCCTGGGCGTGGGGCCCGACGACGCTCCCGCGGTGGGTGCGGCCGGCGCCCTGCTCCGCTATCTCAGCGAGCTCCAGCCGGGCGGCCTCCCCCATCTGGCGCGTCCTGTTGCCCGGCGAGGTGAGTCCTTCCTCTGGCTCGACGAAATGACCCGGCGGAATCTCGAGCTGATCGAGCCGCTGAGAGCAGGGGCCCGGGGTTGCACTCTGCTCGAAACAGTGGACGCGACGGTCACGCCGATGGGAGCTCGGCTGCTGCGCCAGTGGCTGCTCTCCCCGCTGCGCGATCCCGCCGCTATCCGTACCAGGCTCGACGCGGTCGAGGTGGCGGTGCAGGATGGTCGGGGTCGCGCCCGGCTGCGCGAGGCGCTCGATGGCGTGCGCGATCTCGAACGGCTGGCCGGGCGCGCGGCGGCGGGCCGGGCAACCCCTCGGGAGATGGGAGCGCTCCGCGACTCGTTCCACCGGCTGCCCGACGTGGCCGGCGCCCTGACCGAGCTGGCGGGTGCCGCCCTGGCCGGCGGCGGTCAGAGTCTGGCACTGGGCGAGGCGGCCGACCAGCTCGATCTGCTCGCCGACCTGAGCGCCGAGCTCGGCTCGGCGTTGGCCGAACGGCTCCCGGCGGTGTTGGGCGACGGCGGAGTCATCCGCCCGGGCTTTGATCCCGAGCTCGACGAGCTACGGTCTCTGCGTGATGGAGGCCGGCAGTACATCGCCTCCCTCCAGCAGCGGGAGCGGGAACGCACCGGGATTTCCTCGCTCAAGGTCGGCTTCAATAAGGTCTTCGGCTACTACCTCGAGGTCACCCATGCTCACACCGCTCGGGTGCCCGCCGATTACGAGCGCCGTCAGACGCTTGCCACCGCCGAGCGTTACGTCACACCCGAGCTCAAGGAGTACGAGGCCCGGGTGCTCGGCGCCGAGGACCGGATGGCCTCGCGGGAAGCCGAGCTGTTCGCCGCGCTCAGGGCCTCGGTTGGCAGAGCCATTGCCCGGATCCAGCGCACCGCGCGGGTGCTGGCCCGGCTCGACGTTTGGGCCGGCCTCGCGGAATGTGCCGTCGCTGGGCGGTACGTGCGGCCCGAGATAACCGATGACTTCGACCTCACGCTGCGAGAGAGCCGGCATCCGGTGATCGAGCGGACCATGCGCGAGTCATTCATTCCCAATGACGCCCGCTTCACCCAGGCCGAACGGGTGGCCCTCGTGACCGGTCCCAACATGGCAGGCAAATCCACCATTCTCAGGCAGATCGGCCTCTCGGTCGTGCTGGCGCAGATGGGGTCGTTCGTCCCGGCGGCGGCGGCTTCGGTAGGCTCGGTTGACCGGCTCTTCACCCGCGTGGGCGCCAGCGATAATCTCGCCGGTGGGCAATCCACCTTCATGGTGGAGATGAGCGAGACCAGCGCAATCCTGCACAACGCTACTCCGCGGAGCCTGGTCCTGCTCGACGAGATTGGCCGCGGCACGTCAACCTACGACGGCGTGGCCATAGCCTGGGCGGTGACCGAGCACCTCCACGATCGGGTGGGCTGCAAGACCATGTTCGCCACCCACTATCACGAGCTGATGCAACTCCCGGAGCGGCTCCAGCACGCGCGAAACTACAACGTGGCCGTGCGCGAGAGCGGCGACACCGTTGTGTTCCTTCATCGCCTGGAGCCGGGGGGCACCGACCGCTCGTACGGGATCCACGTGGGTCAGCTCGCCGGCCTGCCGGCCCAGGTGGTCAGCCGTGCCCGCGAGATCCTCACCACGCTCGAGGGCGAGCACCGCATGGTGCCGGGAGCGCCTCCCCAGGCGCGGGATCCCGGACAGTTGCCGCTCTTCGGTGAGGCGCACCCACCCGATCCCATGCTCGATGAGATCGAGGCCCTCGATGTGAACACTCTGACGCCGCTGGAGGCGCTCAATCGCCTGGCCGACTTCAAGCGCCGGGCCGGGGAGAGAAGCAAGGGAGCCTAGTTCGTTCAATGCTCAGATCAATCCCACGCACCGCAATAATGGCGATGGCCCTGCTGGCCTGTGAGCGGAGGGATGACGGGACCATGAGGCTGGTGGATCGCCAGCCCCCGGCCACGGTTACGCCGGTGGATGAGCCGCCGGTGGCAATCAACTCGGTGTCTCCGGTTCGTTATCCTCCTGCGCTCCTGGATCAGGGTATCGAAGGTCAGGTCTTGCTCCGGCTGTTCGTGGATTCCGCCGGAAGGGTAGTTCCGGATTCCACCAGGGTTGCCGAGTCGAGCGGCTATCCTGCGCTCGATTCCGCTGCCCTGGTGGCCTCGCCCGAGCTCCGGTTTTCGCCCGCGCTGCACCAGGGGCAGCCTGTTGCCTCCCCCTTCCTCCAGCCCGTGCAGTTCCGCAACCCCCGCTCCCGGGCCGGCGGCGTGTTGCCATGAGCACCCCTCAGCACCTCCATCCATACGAGTCGGTTCTGGAGACGATCGGCTGGACACCGCTCATCCGGCTGGCCCGGGTAGGATCGGGAATTCGAACCCCGGTTTACGGCAAGGCCGAGTATGCGAATCCGGGAGGCTCGGTCAAGGACCGGATCGGCCTGGCGATCATCGAGGCGGCCGAGCGCCGGGGCGAGCTCCAGGCCGGTGGGACCATAGTCGAAGGAACCAGCGGCAACACCGGTGTGGGCCTGGCGATTGCAGCCGCACTCAAGGGATACCGGTGTGTCTTTACCATGCCCGACAAGATGTCCCAGGAGAAAGTCCGGCTGCTGAAGGCGTTCGGAGCCGAGGTGGTGATCACCCCGACCGCGGTTCCGCCCGACCATCCCGACAACTATGTGGTAAAAGCCAGGCAGATCGCCAAGGAAACACCGGGCGCCGTCCTGGCGGATCAGTTCTACAACGAGATCAACCCCGAGGCTCACTACGACACCACCGGGCCGGAGATCTGGGAGCAGACCAAGGGCCGGGTAACCCATCTCGTGGCCGGCGCCGGCACCGGGGGGACGATCAGTGGGGCCGGGAAGTACCTGAAGGAGAAGAACCCCAAGATCCGGGTCGTGGCGGGAGACCCCATAGGGTCACTGTACACGCACTATCACCGAACCAAGTCCCTCGGCGAAGGCCATCCCTACAAGGTCGAAGGCATAGGGGGCGACAAGATCCCCGGCGCTATCTGGTTCGAATGGATCGACGAGTTCCGGCAGGTTTCCGACCGCACCTCGCTCATGATGGCGCGCCGCCTGGCCCGGGAAGAGGGCATTCTGGTGGGCGGCTCCTCCGGCCTCAACGTGGCGCTTGCCCTCGACCTGGGCCGGGAGCTGGACGACCCTGCTGCCCTCGTGGTCACCATCCTGTGCGACACCGGCGAGCGCTACCTCTCGAAGGTGTTCAACGACGAGTGGATGCAGGAGAATCAAATGCTGGAACCGCCGCGAACCACCGTGGAGCAGTTGCTGGAGCGGAGGCCGCCGAACGCGCCGGCGCTGGTCAGTGTCGCGCCGGCCGCGGCCGTGCGGCAGGCGCTGAACCTCATGAGCACCTGGTCGGTGAGCCAGATTCCGGTGGTCGAGGAGGGCAATTCGGTGGGAGGACTGGTCGAGGCATCCTTGATGACCAGAGCGTTAGCCCAGCCGGCGCTGCTCGACCGGCCGGTGCGAGAGGTCATGGAACCGCCGTTCCCAGAGGTCGAGGCGAACTGTCCCACCGACCGGCTCGGCGCAATGCTCACCCGCGAGAGCCCGGCCGCCCTCGTCCGCAAGGACGGCAAGCTGATCGGAATCGTGAGCCGGTACGACGTGCTCCAGCAACTCATCGGGACGAGGTAGAACTGGGTGAACGGTGAATGGTGAACGGTGAACGGTAAACAGTGAACGGGCGAGGCAACCTGTTTTTCCCGTTTACCCTTAACCGTTCACCGTTCACGCTCTTTTGAGGGCTAGATGCGCGTAACCGTATTGACCGGCGGCACATCGGTCGAGCGCGACGTGGCGCTCGCATCGGCGGTGCAGGTGGTCGGCGCCCTCCGCTCCCGGGGTCATGACGTGGCCGTGGTGGACACCGCCCGAGGCTACATCCCCCCGGACGACGAGCCGGCACTGCTCTCCGGCGTGGTCGGGACCTCGCCCCCACCCATAGACCAGCTCCACGCCCTGGAACGGGGGCTGCTGCTGTCGGGACTCGCCAACCTTGCCGCCGTGCGGGACGCGGATGTGCTGTTCCTTGCACTGCACGGTGGCCGGGGCGAGGACGGCACCCTGCAGACGCTGCTGGAGATGGTGGGGGTTCCCTACACCGGGAGCGGGCGGCTTGGCAGCGCCATGGCCATGGACAAGGACATCTCCAAGCGGCTGTTCCGGGCCGCGGGGGTCCAGACCGCCGGCTGGGTGATGGCGCCCGCAGCGCGATCCCAGATCGAGCGCGATTTTGGCTGGCCGGTGGTGGTGAAGCCCTCGAAACAGGGGTCCACGGTGGGTTTAACGGTGGTCAAGAGCGGCAAGGACTACGAGGCGGCGGTGAAGCTGGCTCGGCAATACGACGACGAAGTCATGATCGAGCAATTCGTTCCCGGGCGGGAGCTGACCGTGGGGGTACTCGAGGGCAGGGCACTGGCGGTGGGGGAGATCATCCCGCGGCACGAAATTTTCGACTACGAGTGCAAATACACCCCCGGTATGTCGCAGGAGATCTTCCCGGCCGATCTGCCGGCGGCAGTTTCGGCCGAGTGTGAGCGGCTCAGCCTGCTCGCCCACGAGGCGCTGAAACTGGGCGGTTATTCGCGGGTGGATTTTCGCTTGACACCGGCCGGTGACCTCTTCTGTTTAGAGGTAAACACTCTGCCGGGGATGACGGCCACGAGTCTCCTGCCCCAGGCTGCCCGAGCAGTGGGTATAGAGTTCCCCGAGCTGTGCCAACGGATCTGTCGCGCCGCCCGGCGCGGCCGAGTCGAAGACCCATCGTAAGCAGGGCCCTGGGTCTCAGAGGTCAAAGGCATTGGTCCCATGAAATCGTCTCCTTCATACCGCATCACTCCATGGGTCGGGCGCCTCATCGCCGCAAACGCGGTGGTGCTGCTCCTCCTCATGACGCTGTTCACCTCCCGGGAGCTCTTCCAGTTACTGGCGTTCTCCCCCCGAACGGCCCTGACCCGTCCCTGGACCTTCGTGAGCTACCTGTTCGTGCACGCCGGCCTGCTGCACCTCCTGTTCAACATGCTGATGCTCTATGTCTTCGGCACGGGGGTGGAGAGCAGGATGGGAAGCCGCAACTTCATTCTGTATTACCTGTTCTGCGGTGTCGGGGCGGCGGTATTCGCTCTGCTGCTGGCCGGTGTGATGCCGGTGAGTGGCTTTGTCGGGGCCTCGGGCGCCGTGCTCGGCGTCGCGGTGGCGTTCGCCTACTTCTGGCCCGATGCGGAGCTGATCGTCTTCCCCATCCCGTTTCCCATCAAGGCGCGGACCCTGGTGATCGGCCTGGTGGTGCTCGACGTAATCGCGTCCCGCCTCTGGCCCAACGATGGTGTCGCCCACATCGCTCACGTGGGCGGCGCCCTCTTCGGCTATCTGTTCTTCCGGGTGCAGTCGCTCTCACGGGGGAGCCCGTCGGAACCGGCCCAGGAGGCGGAACGGGTGGTCATGGTCCAGTCGGGCTCCTCCGAGGGGGAACGGCGGACGCCGGTCACCCCCATGCGCCCCCGGCGGCGGATCGAATCCGACCCGGTGGCGGCGGAGGTGGACCGGGTGCTGGACAAGATCAGCGAGAAAGGGCTGTCGAGCCTGACGCCGGCCGAGCGCAGCTTCCTCGATCAGGTGGCAAAGCAGAAGAAACAGGATCATTGAATTGGTTGAGAAGTGAGAAGTAAGAGGTGAGAGGTGAGAGGGAAGAAAAACTGAGCTCCGGATCAACGCAGAGCCCCTTCTCACCTCTTACTTCTCACCTCTTACTTCTCACCTCTTACTTCTCACCTCTTACTTCTCACCTCTTACTTCTCACCTCTTACTTCTCACCTCTTACCCCTCACCTCTTACCCCTCACCTCTTACCCCTCACCTCTTACCCCTCACCTCTCACCTCCCACCTCCCACCTCTCACCTATAGTGCTCTCTTGCATCTCCGCTGGGGTTTTCGTATCGTCTCGCGTGCTGATCAACCTTCTTCCGGATTTCCTCGCGGTGCTCGCCGCCGCCGACCGGGAAGCGGCCTATCGGCAGTATCGCGAAAGCCATCGCCTCATCCTCGACGCCTACTGGCGTAACTACGTTCTCGATCCTGACGCTCCCCACGCCGACGAGATCGTCTCGGCGGCGCTCGACGCCGACCGCAGCGATCTCCACGCGCTGGCCGCCTCCAGCGACGTGGTGCGGCTGGCGGAAGAGGCCATAGCTCGCGCCGAAGAGCTGATCGGCGTAGACGGCCCCACCGATACTTACCTGATGGTCGGGCTGGGAGGGGCCAACGCCGGCGAGCTGGTCGTAGGCGGGCGGGGTGTGGCCTTCGTCTGCCTGGAGCACTTTACCGGCCGAGTAAATCCGGAGACCTACGGGATGGGACTTCATCCCGATCTGATCCCGGTCTGGGTGGCTCACGAGCTGGCTCACGCGGTGCGCTACACCTCCCCTACCAGCGCGAGCGAGCTGCGGCGCCTCGTGGCCGATGCGGGCGGGTACTACGACTACTGGTCTACCGGCAGCCGCGCGACTCTGCGAGAGCTCCTGGTCAACGAAGGGCTAGCGGTGCACGCCGCCCAGGCGGTGGCGCCAGGCTTCGATGCGGCCGACTACTTCGGCTATCCCCGCCGCCAGTACAACCGCCTGCGCGAGATGGAATCGTTTCTGCGCCGCGCGGTCGAGCCGGACCTGGAGCGCAGCGGGCTGGGGCTCAGGCTGCGGTATCTCTCGGGCGGCATGAGCCCCTCAGCCCGGCTGGTTCGCGGCCGGGTCATCCCGGAACGGTCGGGCTATTACCTGGGATATCGCATGACCGAGGCTCTGGTGGCTGAGCGGGGGCTGGCAGACGCGGTGCGCGCCGGTGCTCAGGAGTTCCAGGCGGCGGAGGATGCCGCGAGGGGGATCCAAACTGCGTGAACGGTAAACAGTGAACCGGGCCGCACCCCGCCCCGTTTACGGTTCACCGTTTACTGTTCACCGTTTACTGTTCACGCTTCACTTCCCCACGCAGAAACCGGTAAACACCCGCTCCAGCACCTCCTCGATGTCCACCACTCCGAGCAGCTCGTCCAGGGCATCGGTAGCCTCCCGCACATGGTGGGCGGCGAGCACGGCATCGCCGCCCCGCCCCAGGTGAGGAATCGCGCCTTCGAGGGCGGCATGAGCCCGGGTGAGCGCCGTGCGGTGCCGCTCCCGGGTCAGGCCCGGCTCGAGATCCGGGAGGTTGAGTCGGTCGGCGAACACCCGCTCGGCGGCGGCGCGGCGGAGAGTGCCGAGCCCCTCGCCGGTGACGACTGACACCGGGAGCCCTTCCCCCGCTTCCGCCGCCAGGTCGGCCTTGGTCCTGACCAGGAGGGAGGGGCAAGTGCCGGCGACCGCCGATTCGTCTTCTCCCACCCTGCGGCCGGACTCGACGCAGAGCAGCACCAGGTCCGCAGCCGCGAGGTATCGCCGGCTGACCTCCACACCGAGGCGATCTATGCGCTCCGGAGCGTCCCAGAGCCCCGCAGTATCGGCCAGCCGGACCGGCCAACCGAGAAAGTCGGTGTGGGCTTCGATGGTATCTCTGGTGGTACCGGGAATCTCGGTCACCAGGGCCCGCTCGGTCCCGAGCAGCGCATTGAAGAGGGAAGACTTTCCCGCGTTGGGCCGGCCGGCGAACACGACCAGCGCGCCTTCGCGCAGCCGCTCGGCCGACGGAGCCCCGGCCACCAGGATCCGCATCTGCGCGGCTGTGGCCTCGATCCGGGCCTCGATCCGTTGCGGTGAGACCGGCCCGTCGTCTTCCTCGGGGAAGTCGATGTCATAACTGAGGAGGGCCTGGACCTGGATCAACGATTCACGCAGTTGCGCCAGGCGGCGAGAGAGACCGCCTTCGAGCTGGCGTAATGCCAGCTGCGCCTGTGCCGGTGCCGTGGCGTCGATCAGATCGCCCACCGCCTCCGCCTGGACAAGATCGAGCTTGCGGTTGAGCACCGCGCGGCGGGTGAACTCGCCCGGCTCGGCGGGGCGGGCGCCGGCCGATTGCAGGGCGGCCAGAAGGCGGGCCGGCACCACGAGGCCGCCGTGACAGGAGAGCTCGACGAGGTCCTCGCCGGTGTAGCTATGCGGGGCCGGGAAAACGGTGTACACACCCCGGTCGATCGGCTCCCCTGCCGGACCCTGAAATGGGGCCAGGTTTGCTTGCCGGGCCGGCCGGGGCCGAAACCCCACGATGACCTTGGCCGCAATGCCGAACGCGCCGGTTCCGCTCAGGCGGACGATTGCGAGCGCCGAGCGCCCAGCCGGGGTGGCGAGTGCCACGATTGGATCCGAGAGCATGACTGGAGCTAAGGATAGCTTCGGGCGCCGAGCGCCCTGGCCGTGACCGCGGTCAGGCCTTCCGCTTCTCCCGGGCCGGCTTGGGCTTGGGTTCCGGCATACGGGTCTTCACCGCGACCATGGCCTTGGCCGTTCGCTTCTGCCGCTCGCGCGCCAGCATCCACTGTTGCGGAATGCTCGCGATGTTGCTGACGGTGTAGTACAGGTTGAGCCCCGAGGGGAAGAAGAGAAACATCGCCGTCATCATGACCGGCATGATGTAGAGCATCATCTTCATCTGCGGATTCGGCTCCATCCCGACCTGCCCGACCTTGGTCAGGAAGTACATCGAGGCGCCCATCAGGATGGGAATGACGTAGAGCGGGTCCGGCCGCGAGAGGTCCGGAATCCAGAGGAAGGAGGTCCCCCGGAGCTCGATTGCGTTCTGGAAGACGAAGAACAGGGCGAACAGAATCGGCATGGGCAGCATCAGCGGCCAGCATCCGCCCAGCGGGTTGACGCCGTGCTCCTTGTACAGCTTGAACATCTCCTGCTGCACCTTCTGCGGATCGCTCTTGTGCCGCTCCTGGATCTCCTTCATGAGCGGCTGGACTTCCTGCAGCTTCATGTTGGCCCGCATGGCCTTCTGGTTCAGGGGCCAGAGCAGCACCCGGACCAGAATGCCGAACACCACCAGCACCAGACCGTACGCGAGATGCAGGTTCTCGTGCATCCAAACCAGCAACCAGCGCACCGGAACGGCGAAGATCCTGATGATGGTGCGGAAGCCCGGCCAGCCATAAGGATTCACATCGTCGAAGTCGTGGCCGAGCCGCTCGAGCCGCTCGTACTCCATCGGTCCGGCGTAAACGGTGTAGCCGAAGGTACCACTCGGCGGAAGCGGGAGGCTGACCCGGATATCGGCGCTGGTAGGATCGTCACCGGCCGAGGCCGGCGCGGCGGCCGTGACACCGCTGATGCCGGCATCGGTGCTGTCGGTCAGGAGCAACCCGGTGACGAAGTACTTGGACTTGAGCGCCACCCAGCGGAAGGGGCCGCTCAGCGTGCGGGCCTCGCCGGGCTCCAGTCCGGACAGATTGGTGCGCTCGGTGTCATCCCGCCGGGTTACCAGGGCCAGCTCCCGCTGATTCTCCTCGAGGTTCGCCTCGGTGTTCTCCACCGTCGGGCCCATGCCCACCAGCAGCTGTCCCCCATTGGGGCCGACGCCCGAGACTCGGCCCGAGACATCGACCCGGTAGTCGTCCGGATGGAAGGTGTACGTCAGCTCGAGGTTGATGCCGTTCCGGCTGGCGCTGAGCCGCAGCCGGCTGGGCTCCCGTACATCGAGGCTCTTCGCCGAGACCGTAAACGGCCAATCGTCGAGCGAGATGGTATCCCGGCCCAGCACCAGCGTGTGAGCCAGCAGGCGACTTTCGCGGGGAAGGATCTGCGCCGGGCGGCCGCTGTCGCTCGGAGCCATGGAGCGATAACGCTTGAGCTGCGCCTCTACCAGACGGCCGCCCCGGACACTGATGCCGTAGGTGTAGAGCGGTGAGGTGACCCGGACGGTGTCGTCCGCCGGGGAGGCGGGGACGCGGGGAAGCGGGGAAGTAACCGGCTCAGGCGTGCGCCGATCCGGCTGTTCGAGAGGAACGCTATCCCTATCCGACGGCACGGTGGCAGCAGGCGTGTCAGCCGGGCTAACGGTCTGACTTCCCCGCTTCCCCGCTTCCCCGCTTTCCCGCTTCATGAAGACTGCAGGGGCGACGGCGATGGCCATCATCAGCAGAATCGCCCAGATAGTACGGCGGTCCATGGACTCAGTTCAGGGCGTCAGGGGACAGGATCGAATCCGCCCGGATGGAACGGATGACACCGGACGAGACGGCGCGCCGCCAGCCAGGTGCCCTTCAGAGCGCCGTGCCTGGTGACTGCCTCGAGTGCATACTGGGAGCAGGATGGCGTGAACCGGCAGCTCGGCGGCAAGGCCGGCGAGACCACCAGCTGGTACCCGCGAATGACCCCGGCGAGAATGCGGCGCGGCACCGAGACTAGCTGGCGCACGGCTCACCCGGCACCGAGAACGGTCTCGCGCCACTTCAGGAGTTGTGCTCGGAGCGCATCGAAGCTGGCGGAGTAGGCCTCCCGGCGGGCCTTGATGACCAGGTCACCGGCGGGCTGCCGCTGCTGGATTTCCCGCCGCCACAGCTCTCGCAGCCGGCGGCGCAGACGATTGCGGGCCACCGCGGACGACTGGTACCTGGGGACTATGAGTCCCATCCGTGGCGGGCCCGTTTGGTTGTCCATCCAAATCATGTCCAGGTGCTCGAAGCGGCGGTGGCGACCGTGGGTGAGGCAGCGACGAATGTCAGAGGCGCGCGCGAGCCGGTGGGCCCGCGGCAGGCGAGCCGCACCCGTCAGGAGCCCCCGTGCTTCGAGGGGAGCGATACGGTGAGCCGCTTCCGGCCCTTCTTCCGCCGGCGGGAGAGCACCGCACGCCCCCAGCGGGTGGCCATCCGGGCGCGAAACCCGTGCTTGTTGATCCGGCGTTTGTTGCGGGGCCGATAAGACGGCTTCATCCGAAAAATCCTCCCGAGTGAGCCGCGAAAATTACCTTGGGAGGCGGGATCGGGTCAAGTTGAGAGGCCGGACAAGGTAGTGTCCGGTTATGACGGTAACGGTTTCGCGGGGTCCATTAGGGACACGATGTCGTCCACCGTCCACACCCGGTCGGTCAGACCGGCCGCCATTGCGGGGGTGGTCTTTACTCCCATGTTCTGAGTCAGCGTCTGGTGAGAGCGGCAGTAATTGTAATACAGAAAGAATAGGCTCACCGCGTGGGCGTGATGCTCTGCCTTTTTGCTGAATGCATTGGTCAGTCGGGTAAACCGACGCTGCTGCATCCTGAGGGTGAGGTTCGACCGCTCGATGTAGGACGTGGATACAAGGTCGCGGTCGGGATTGCCGATCTTCCGCAGCTTGAGCGCACCCGTACAGACGGGCGGGCTATAGCGATGGGCAGCGTCCACCTTATCGGGTTCCACAGTGCCGTACTGCTTCACCAGCATCGCCCAATGGACCTCGTTCCACTTGAAGGCTTCCCGCACGGCCACCTCATACATGCTGTGCCCGTCCGTGGTGAGCTGTATCCGCTGAGTGACGCGAGACCGGAGATCCTTCATAAACCCGACCGCGTTATCAATTGACCGTGGCCCGACCAGCCAAGAGATCATCAGCTTGGTATCCGCGTCAATCGCGGTGAAGGTCCAAATGTCCCCATCGCCAGGCCGCACGGCCCGCCGCTGCTTCGCGCCGACATAGGCCCAAATCTCGTCGGCCTGTACTACGGTGCTGGGCAGGTTCCGGTGAGCGATGTCCTGGTAGGTGGAGGCAAACTCTCCGGCCTCAGCCAGCAGCTTCATGACCGTTTCCTTGTTCGATCCGGTCAGACGTCCAGTCGCCCGGATGCCGTTCCCTTCACAAAGGGCCCGGAGGATGGCGGCGCGACGTTCGGGAGAGAGCTTGTTCACGAAGACAATATGCTTGAGCATTTGGCCGTTGTAAAGCCCATTGAGCAAGCAGGAGCCTATAAATGCTTGCATTCTAGGCCAAAATATGTGAGATTGCAAGCAACTTCTAATGGGAGCTTGTTAGATATGGCCGAAGACAAAGCCAGGGACGAAGACAGCGGCAGGGCCAGGGGAGGACAGGCGCGAGCCGAGAAACTACCGGAAGACCGCCGACGGGAGATTGCGCGGGCCGGAGCTGTCGCGAGATGGGAGGAAGTCCCTCAGGCGGTCTGCGGTTCGCCTGACCGTCCTGTTCGGATCGGAAATGCAGCGCTTCAGGCCTACGTTCTCGGGGACGGCACCCGCGTACTAACCCAAGCCGAGTTACTGGTCGCCCTCGGCAGGCATAGGAAAGCAGCGGTACGCCGCAACAAGTACGGCGATGAGTTGCCGCCCGTGCTGTTCGGTGATGCACTTCGGCCATTCATCTCGGAAGACCTGATCCAACAAAGCCAGCCCGTGCGGTTCCGGACACCTGAAGGTTCTCGGGCCAGTGGGTACCGGGCGGAGGTACTACCGGAGATTTGCAAGGTCTACCTGAACGCTCGGGATGCGGGCAAACTGACAAAAAGCCAGCTCCACATCGCGGCCCAGGCCGACATCCTCATTCGTGGGCTCGCGACCGTAGGCATCATCGCCTTAGTTGACGAGGCAACGGGATACCAGGCCGTCAGAACCCAAGACGCACTCGCCCGTATCTTGGAGGCGTTCATTGAGAAAGAGCTTCGCGGCTGGGTGAGGACCTTTCCGACCGACTTTTATCAGGAGATGTTTCGGCTTCGGGGTCTCAAGTTCCCACACGACAGCGTTAAGCGTCCGCAGTATTTCGGGGTGTTGACGAACGACATCGTATACGCCCGTCTAGCCCCTGGCGTGTTGGCTGAGTTGCGCCGGATTACGCCGAAGGATGAGACGGGAAGGCGCAAGCACAAGTTTTTCCAGCGGCTCACGTCGAACATCGGCTATCCGAAATTGCGCGAGCACCTTGGCTCTGTGGTGGCGATTATGAAGTTGAGCGGGGATTGGGATGATTTCATGACAAAGCTTTCGATGATTCATCCCCGGGACGGGCAGAATTACGAGCTATACCTGCCGGAGTACGCGAGTGACGACGGAAAGGGCCTCTAGGCCTCGTTTTTCCACCTGGCCGCTGCCGCCTTACGGGCGATCTCCTTAGTTCGTTCCGCACCCAACCGGGCGGCTCGAACCTTACCACCCTTCTTACCGCCCTTCCGGCCCCGCTTGACCGCCTCAGAGTTCTTCTCAGTCCGCTCCTCCGGTGGCGGGGTCTTGGGGGCCTGCCCGGTGGCTTCCATCATGACCCGGTAGGCGGTCTCGGCCATGTCAGGCCGGAGTTTGGGTCGTTTCTTCGGCATGAAGGAAATCTAAGGCCCGGCGTCCGTCGGGGCACCGGGCCTTAGTACCAAGTCAAAACCGGACACTACCGCCGGACAAGGCGGTCGATGAAGAGGCGACCGCCCCTGTCAAGCCCCGATTGACTTTTCCACACCTCGCCCGTAACATCTCTCGCCCTTGAAAAAATCCCTTCCGTTTTCGAGTACCGATGCAGCTGTCCGCAAAAGATGCATGGAAGCGTATCCTCGACGAGGCGCATCGCGAACTTCCAGACCACACGATCCGGACGTGGCTCGAGCCCACCGAGGCAATCGCCCTCGATGAAGGCCGTCTGATCATCGGGGCGCCCGATCAGTTCGCGGTGGAGTGGAACGAGACCAAGCACGCCACCCTCCTGTCGCGGTTGGCCGAGCCGGTCCTGGGACAGCCGACCTCGATCGTCTTCCGGGTAAACGAGGACCGGCAGAAGCGGCCCCAGATGGACTTCTTCGTGGCTCCATCATCTCCGGCGGCCGCGAGCGCCCAGCTCAACCCCAGCACCCAGCCCCTCAACGAACGCTACACCTTCGACACGTTCGTCATCGGCAAATCGAACGAACTCGCCGCCGCCGCGGCCCATGCCGCCGCCGAGTCGCCCGGCAAGACCTACAACCCCCTCTTCATCTATGGGGCAACCGGTCTGGGCAAGACCCACCTGATGCAGGCCATCGCCCACATCGTCTGTGAGCGTTACCCCGAAACCCGGGTGCTCTACGTGGGCGCCGAGCAGTTCATCAACGAGGTGATCGAGAGCATCCACAGCCGGACCATGCCCGAGTTCCGGCGGCGCTACCGCACCGACGTGGACCTCTTCCTGGTGGATGACGTCCATTTCCTGGAGGGCAAGGAGATGACCCAGGAGGAGTTCTTTCACACGTTCAACGCCCTCTACGAGGGCAACAAGCAGATCGTTCTCACCTCAGACCGGCCCCCCAAGGAGCTGCCTGGCCTGGAGGCCCGGCTGGTGAGCCGGTTCGAGTGGGGAATGGTGGCCGACATCGGGCAGCCGGACCTCGAGCACCGGATCGCCATTCTGAGAAAGAAGCAGGAGCAGGACCACCTGGAGCTCACCATCCCGGACGACGTGCTCCGGTTCATCGCCGAGCACGTGCGGTCCAACGTTCGCGAGCTCGAGGGTTGTATCATTAAGTTGTTGCTGTTCGCTTCGTTGAAGCACAAAGAGGTATCCATCGAGCTGGCTCGCGAGGCCCTATCGGACAAGATCCGGCCCGGCGAGGATGGCCTGGCGGCGCCGAAGGCGCTGCCGTCCATCAACAAGGTGCAGGAGGTGGTGGCCCGGCGCTGGGGTGTGACACCCGAAGGGCTCCGCTCGAAGGCCCGAATCAAAACCCTCACCGTTCCACGCCAGATCGCGATGTACCTCGCCCGCGAGCTGCTGGAGATGCAACTGGTGGAGATCGGCCAGGCCTTCGGCGGGAGGGATCACTCGACGGTGATTCACAGCGTGGACAAGGTGAGCCGGCAGATGTCGCGCGATCGCGGTTTTCGCGAGCGGGTCGAGCACGCGCGGCAGGAGTTGTGCGCAGAGTAATCCCCGTGCCTTCGGTGGGCTGTGGGAACTATGGAAAGCAGTGGACATCGAAGCAGCGTGGCCGGGTGCCGTCCCCACCGTACACACGCTGTCGACAGAGGCCGGAGGGCGTAACTGTGAGCGGGCTGGTTTGTTGCCGTGGCGCTCCACATTTCCAGAGCCTCTACTACTGCTGCTAATTATTTTAAACTGGAAGAGTAGTATCTGATCATTGCCTCATCGAGGAGCGGCATGAAGCTCACGATCACACGGGAGCAACTCCAGGAAGGGCTCGTGGCGGTGGCCGCCAGCGTCCCCGCCAAGACGACGCTGCCGATCCTGTCGAACATCCTGCTCGAGGCGACGAAAGACGGCATCCGTCTCTCGGGTACCGATCTGGACATCTCGGTCAGCACCACTGTCTCGGCATCGGTCGACCAGGAAGGAGCCATCACTCTTCCAGCCCGCAAGCTGGTCGAGATCGTGCGTGAGTTGCCCAGCGCGGCCATTCGTCTCACTGCATCGGGAGAGCAGCGGGTCACCATCGAATGCGGCCGGTCGAGGTTTCGCTTGTTGGGACTGCCGCGCGAGGAGTTTCCCGCGTTTCCCAGCATCAAGTTCGAAGGCGGCTGGCGGACCTCATCCAAGGAGCTTCAAAAGCTGATCGGCCACGTGGCCTTCGCCGCAAGCACCGAGGAAAGCCGCCCCATCCTCAACGGGGTCCTGTGGGAGCTGCGCCCCGAGCGGATGCGCATGGTGGCCACCAACGGTCATCGGCTGGCGCGGATGGACGTGCCGACGCCCGAGGCGCGAGGAGCCGCCCAGGCCGACCTGATCGTGCCACCCAAGGCACTGGAGCAGATCCGGAGGCTGTTCGGCACCGAGGAGACGGTGGAGATCGCCCGCAGCGAGAACCATCTTGGCTTCCGCTCCAGCTCGACCCAGGTGTTTACCAGGCTGATCGAAGGTCCTTACCCGAACTACGAGCAGGTGATCCCTCGGGAGAACGACAAGGTGGCAACGGCCGACAAGTCCGCCCTGACCGCCGCGCTCCGCCGCATGAGCATTGTCGCAAGCGATCAGACCCACCGCATTCGCATGGCCTTCGCCAACGGCTCCTGCAAGCTGTCGGTCCAGACCCCCGACCTGGGCGAGGCCCAGGAAGAGCTGAATGTGAGCTACGAGGGCGACCCGCTGGAGATCGGCTTCAACGCGTCCTACCTGCTGGAGATCCTGAAGTACATTCCCACCGATGAGGTCAGGATGACCTTCAAGGCGCCGGAGCGGGCCGCCACCTGTGAGCCGGTGGGGTGGGACGACCCCGCCAGCTACCTGGCGCTGGTGATGCCGCTGCGGCTGGTAGACTAGCTAATACGAGGTCCCCATGACGGATATAGATCCCAACACCCGGCTCGATCCGCTCGACTCCTACGCCCGGGAAGATCGCGGAGGCTTCGTGGCGCTGGCAGTTATTGCCGCCGCGCTAGGCGCCGGAGCGGCCGTGCTCCTGGCCCCCGACGAAGGAGCCAAGACCAGGAAGAAGGTTCGCCGAAGCCTCAGGAGCCTTCGGGGAGACGCCGCCGGAACGGTGGCGCAGCTTCAGCGTGAGATCCGGAGACGCAAGAATCAATCGCGTAGAGAGAAGCGGATCATCGCGCTCACCGGGGTGATGATCGGCGCCGGCCTGGCCGCGCTGCTCACACCACAGAGCGGACCCGACGCGCGGAAGCGGCTGGGCGGTACCTTCAGCCGGATCAAGGTGGGAGCGGTAGATCGGATCGATCGCCTGCGGGAGCTGACCGGAGAGCCAGCGTCCGAGACCAGCGCCGCTCAGCCGGTTCGAAGCGTCCAGGAGTTGGGCCGGGATCCCGACACGGTCTTCTAGTCTTCGCTGTCCCGGCTTCTGGTCCAGGGGTCCGGCCGGCCAGCAGAGGTTATGGAGTAGGTTCCGCTCTGCTTCACCGGCACGGTCTGGCCCACCTCGGGAACCGTAATGGTCATCCCGCCCGAATCACTGCCCTGAGCCGCGATCAGGGTGCCGTCTTCCCCCAGGTAGTGAACGGCCGTACGTCCGCCGGCCGCGGTCATCTCGAGTTGCTGATCGAACTGGGTTCCCTTGCCCGTCCGCTCATACGACGCGTTGCTCTCCAGCCTGATGGCATTGCCGATGCGAGGATCGTCGCTCTCGCTCGCCCGATAGCTGGTGAGCGCCCGCTCGGTGGCGTCGAAGGCGTCAGCCCTCAGAGGAACCTCCGTAGTGTCGGTCCACTCCATTCCCGGGCGCACTCCGCCGGCAGGCAAAGACGGGAACAGGCTTCTGAGATTCCCGCCGACCTGATCGCCCAGGGTGCTCGTCCGGTCCGCGATGAGCGCCGATAGCTCCCCCTCGGGACTCAGACTGGCCGTCCACCGCGTTCCCCAGGCGGGGAGGAGAGAATCCGGTGCGGCCGGCACGCCGCCGGCGGAAGCGTCGAGAGAGTCGAGGACGATGGTGGCCAGATAGCCGGCCGTATCCGGCGTAATGGTCACGCGGACGTGCGCGGTGCGATCGATGAGCTGAAGCTGGCTGGCCCCGCCGGGGAGCTGCAGGTTGAGGGTATCGTGGCGTTCCAGGGTATAAGCCGCGTTGCTCACCGGCCGGTAGATCACGCCGGTCGGAGCCGGCACCCCAGGTGCGGGTGGACCGGGATCCGGTTGGGGGGCACGCGGCTCGGCGGGACCGGCCCGTGACGGGGCGCATCCAGCCACCGCGAACGTGGCCAACACCGCGAGCGCACGCTTCACGATTTCTCCCCGGTTCACGTGAGGGTTGTCACCCTGGTCTTCTGGACGATTCTGATCGGCAGCGGCTCCGGCGCGAACGAGCCGGAGATCTTCAGGGACGACTGAAGCTGCCAATCACCCCCCAGGTACCGCCCGTCGGTTCCCACGTAATAGGCACCCTTGCCGCTGCCGCTCCCCTCGATTCGTGCCGGACCGCCCGGAGTCGGTTGAGTTCCGGCCACCGAGGAGGTGAAGTCCTCGACGACGCGCACCGCCTTGCGCGTGTTCCGGGTTGCGCGGCCGGCCGCCTTGTAGGCGCTGACCCGCCGCACCGTCACGCTGTCGGCCCCGACCGCATTGATCTTTGCGGTGGTGTCGGTCCAGGTGTCACCCACCTTGAGTCCGGCCCTTACCCAGGGAAAGAATTCGCTCAGCAGTCCTTGAACCTGTGCGGCAGCCGAGGTGCCGGTCAACGGCGCCAGGCCGGACATCTTGCCCGACCTGTCGATGTAACCCTGGAACTCCGCACCGCGGGCACTGTCGAGCACGGCAGCGGGGATGGGGGTGGCGCTGTCGCCCCGCACCGAGTCCACCACCACCCGCATCGTCTTGCCGCCAGCGCTATCGGCCAGGGTAACGGTGATGAAGCTCGACGTGTTGAAGGAGAGATGCTCCCTGGCACCCCCGGCTGCGGTAGCGTCGATCTCCTGAGTCAGCGATTGGTCGATCCGATACCTGGTAGTGCTGGGCGCCCGATCCCAAGCCGGGACAACCAGTATGGTGGCGGCAAGCGCACTGAAATAAGCGGAACGTGGCAGCATCGGTGATCCCGGGAATTGGGGGCCTCGGCCAGCAAAAGTAACCGGCTGCCGACCCCAAAACCAACAGCCCCCCGGAAAGATCCGGAGGGCCGCTGCTGGTCGAGCCGTAAGCCGAGTTCTGTTCCCTAGCAAGCTGGGGGATGGTCATCTGTCTGGGATGGCCGTCGCCGACCACCTCTAGCAGCCTACCCGCGGCTTCCCTCCCCTTTCCCTTCGCTGACGCTCGGGGCCAGGTTGGGGTTGTCGGTGCGGGTCGCACCTCGCCGCCTATTTGGCCTTGCTCCGACTGGGGGTTACCCTGCCACCGCTGTTACCAGCGGTGCGGTGGGCTCTTACCCCACCGTTTCACCCTTACCCTAAAGCCACCTTGCGGCCGCTTCAGGGCGGTTTGTTTTCTGTGGCCCTATCCGTCGCCTTTCGGCGCCCAGGAGTTACCTGGCAGTCTACCCGATGGAGCTCGGACTTTCCTCGGGCGCCTTGCGGCACCCGCGACCATCGCGCTTGACCAGCCCCTAAAAATACACCGTGAACGGTTAACAGTAAACGGTCCACAGGGACTTCGAACCCGTTCACCGTTCACCGTTCACCGTTTACCGCGCTCCTCACCCCGCGACCCCCACCCGGGCCAGACCCCGCCGAGCCTGGTCTACGAAGGGCTGGAGCTCGGGGTCGGCCGATTTCCATTGGTGCATGACTCGCCGGTACTGCTCCCGCGCCTCGGTTCGGCGGCCGAGCCGCTCGTATGCCGCTCCACGGAGCAGTCGGACCCGGCCCAGCATGCCCCAGCGTGAATCAAAGCCCGCGGTGTGGAGGTTTGACGACTCGAAATCCTCGAGCATCCGGAGCGTGGTCTGGTAGTCGCCCAGGAGATAGTAGGCCTGAGCAGCGTAAGGCCGGTTGTACACCCGGTACAGGTGCTTGCCCCGGCTGAGGGAGTCCGGCTCTGCCAGGGCCCGGCGCGCCTCCGCCGAGTCTCCCCGGCTGACTGCCAGCAGGGCTCGCACCTCCTTGGGCGGTGCCTCACCGGAGATTGCCCGCAGCTCGGTGAGTGCGGTGCTGTCTGCCGCCAAGCCGGTGAAGAGCCCGACAGCCGCACTTGCCCCGGTGTGCACCACGTGCTTGCGGCGATCCGGTGACGCCATCCGGCCGGCCTCGGCCGCGCTGTCCCATATCTGCCGGAGCGTAGCGGCCGGCCCCCCGGCGGCGGCGTACAGCTCGCCCAGCAAGGCGATTCTCCAGCCCTGGCCGTTCAGGTCTCCGCTCTTCCAGCCGGGCTGGTACAGGATCTCGCGCCGGACCTCGTCGGCCAGCTCGATGGCCTTGGCCGCGTTGTCTATGTCGCCCAGGTAGGCAAAGACGTTGGCCGCTGCCACAATGTCGGCCAGGATGGTGGGCGTGCCCTGATAGGCGCGGAAGTCTCTCGGCACCACCGTATCCAGAGCCCCGCGTAGTTGGGCCGCCGCCCGGTCTACCTCCCCCGAGGCAAAGTGGATCCTGGCCTCGACAAAGGGCTGCTCGGGATGAATCGGGGTGACTTCGCGGAACCGCTCCACCTCCGAGAGCGCCGCCTGGTAGTTGCCCGCCGTGATGTAGGCGTTGACCATAGCGCCGTGAGCCCGGAACGTGGTGGGCTGGCTGGTTACCCAGCTTCTCGCCGAGCCGAGTGCTTCGCTCCGGGCCCGGCGCACGGCGGCGTTCAGGGTAAGACTGTCGGTCAACGGCCGTCCGGTCGAGGTCCGGGTTACCGCAAACGAGTCGCCCGGTAACAGCGCGTACAACGGCTGGGCCACGGCGGCTTCAGCCAGCATGGCGTGCACGTGCTCGTAGGCCAGCGCGTAGTTCGGGTCCAGCGCGAGCGCGCGCTTGAACGCCCGCAAGGCGTGAGTCCAGGCGGGCGCCTGGTCGACCCCGGAAGTATCGTGAAACCATGCGTCGCCCAAGCCGTACCAGGCGTCCGCGTCGTTCGCGTCCCGGGCCAGGAGCTGTTGGTAGAGTGAACGGGCCTCGGCGTGCTGGCCAGTGAGGAACGAGCGGTAGGCGTTGAAGACGCTGCGTTCGTGAGCCGGGAGATTGGCCGAGTACACGGTTGCCCGCCGGATGGCTCGGTCGGCTATCGAGTCTTCGGTTCCGACCAGCCAGCCGCGGGTGAGCGCGAGCTTGTAGTACGCCAGGCCGAAGGTGGTATCGATCGAGATTGCCCGCTGGAGGCTCTGCTCCGCCCCGGCCAGGTCCCAGCGGTTGAGCTGCTCGACCCCGGCCAGATAGGCGCGGTAGGCTTCCAGCGATTGCGTAGTGGAGCGGGCCAGCCCGATTCTGATCTCGCTCGGGGCGCCCGATAGATGCAGCAGCTTGGCGGCCAGCTGATCGAAGAGCGGCCGCACGTCCGAGCCGGTGCGGTCACCCACCTGGGCCACGTCCACCCGCTTGCCGCTCGCGACATCGAAGACCCGGGCTGTGAGGTGGAGCGAGTCGCCGGCGGGGGTGAAGTCGCCCAGCACCACGGTCCAGACGCCGGCTTCCCGCGCCAGGCGACGAGCCATGTCGAGCCCGATATCTTCCCCGACCTCGAGCCCATTCTGGGCGAACAGGTCGTGCAGCCGCCCGTGGTCCACCACGGTGAGATCGTTCCACTGTGACAGGTTCAGGGCCAGCATGCTGACGCTGCCGTCCCTCAGCCATTCGACGGATGGCTCTTGCCGCAGGTTTTCGAAGGGCAGCACGAGAATGGAGTGGCGAGGGTTCACTCCACTGGGTGGGCCGGGGCTGCGCCGAACCAGCGCCACGATGGCAATGAGCAGGGCCGCGGCCACGGCCGCCAGTCTGAGCAGCCGGCCTCGAGAGCGCCGACCGAAGTGAGCCGCCGGCCGCTCCCCCGCCACCGCCTGCCGAAACTCCTCGCCGGTCTGCCACCGTTCGGTAGGCTGCTTCTCCAGTGCCCGCATTATCGCTTGGGCCAGGCTGGCAGGGGTTTCGGGGCGCAGCCGCTCGATCGGGACGGGCCGTTCAGCGATGTGTTTGGATACCACCACCCGGTGGTTTCCTTGAAACGGCGGTCGCCCGACCAGCATCTCGTAGGCAACCACGCCCAGGGCATAGAGATCGCTCCGGCTATCGATCTCCTCGCCTGCCGCTTGCTCCGGGCTCATGTAAACCGGCGTTCCCACCGCTACGCCCTGGCCGGTGCTGGAACTGCCCGCCTCCTCAGCCACGGCCCGCGCGATTCCAAAGTCGGCCAGGAGTGCGCGCCCGCTCGCCTCGTCCAGGAGCACGTTTTCCGGCTTCACGTCGCGATGCACTATCCCGGCCCGTCCGGCGGCATCGAGTGCCGAGGCGAGATCGGAGACGATGCGGGATACGTCTTGCACCGGCAAGTGGCCGTGGCGGATGAGCTTCTGGCGCAGACTCTCGCCGGCGACCTCGTCCATGACGTAGTAGAGCAGACCGCCGGCACTACCGGCGGCGTGCACCGCCACCACGTTCGGATGGCGGAGCCTGGCAATGGTGCGGGCCTCGGCCAGAAAGCGCCGGGTTACCGATTCATGGGGAGCCAGCTCGGGGTGGACGACCTTGATGGCAACCCGCCGATCGAGAGCGGTGTCGGTGGCAAGAAAGACCACTCCCATGCCCCCGCGACCGAGCTCGCGCTCGAGGCGATAGTGAGACCCGAGCGCAGCTTGAAGCGCGGTGAAGAGGTCGATGTCCGTATCGCTCACATGGGGGCCGGTGGTTGGTGATTAACAATAACCAGCCTCAATTGGATGCCCTACATTCCTGAATAGTTGCCTCGACCACGGCCGGGAGATCGGCGTGTTTTGGTCCCGATCGGACCGGGGTTAGCACCGTTTCAGATTTAATCTTCTTTGACGTGCGTAGCGTACCCTCCTGCACGACCTGCCGGGAGGACATGTTGCGCGCTGGCTTGGAGGAAGAGGGCTCACCCACGGTCGCAGCGGTACTGCTCCCCGTGGAACGAGCCCGTGTGGATGCCGCCGGCAGCGGCTGCTTCGCGGTAGTACATCGCGATTCCATCAACGACGCGGTGCGGATCGTCCGGGAACGGCCGGTAGATGCGGTGCTGGTATCGGTGCACCGCTGTGGCCCGGAGCAGGTCGAGGTCGTGGGTCACCTGGTCCGCGAATTTCCCGGCATCCCCACGGTGGCGCTGATTTCCCAGCATGACCCGGCCTCGACGGAGATGCTCCTTCGATTGGGTGCGTCGGGAGTGCGCCAGGTCGTAGACGTTACCTCGCCCACCGGCTGGAGCCGCCTTCGCCAGGTCGTTGGCCAGCCCGCCACCCGAGCGGTGGCCCGGATCCAGGGTCCCATTCTCGAAGCCCTGATGGAGGCGCCGGCCGACACCCGGCTCTTCCTCGAGGCCGTCATTCGCCTGGCACCCGATACGCCCACCGTCTCAGCCTTGGCCCAGCGGCTTTATGTCAGACCCAGCACGCTGATGTCCCGCTTTGCCCGGGCCGGGCTCCCCTCGCCCAAGAATTACCTGGCTGCCATCCGACTGCTCCACGCTGCCTATCTCTTCGAGGCAGCCGGACTCTCGGTGGCCGACGTCTCATACCGGCTGGAGTACTCCTCGCCCCAGAGCTTCGGCCGCCACCTCCGTGCCATGCTCGGCGTTACCGCCCTGGAGTTCCGCCGTCGGTTCCCGTTCCCTACTGCCCTGGCACGCTTCGTCGACCTGTTGCTTGTCCCCTACCTCCCCATATGGCGGACGTTCCATCCCCTTGCGGCCGGGAGTTGGGAGGAGAAGGGCCGCGGGGGCCCTTAGATCGCCTCTCTGGGCTCAGGTGGAGGGTGCCATGGCCACGGCATCCATGAAAGCCTCGAGCTTGGTTTGATCCAGAAGTCCTCCGGTACGAACCCCGCCGCAGAGGTCCAGGCCGAACGGCCGTACCGCGGCAATCGCCTCACCGACGTTGTGGGCGTTCAGCCCGCCGGCGAGGAATACCGGAACGCGCACGGCTTCCCGAATGCGGCGGCTGAGTCTCCAGTCGTGGGTCCGTCCCGTCCCCCCGAGCTCCTTTATTCTCAGGGTCTGGTTTCCCGAGTCGAGCAGAATCGCGTCCACCGCATCCGCCACCTCCACGGCTTCGTCAACCGACTCCGGGCCAGTCACGTGAATCACCTGGACCAGGGCGATTCCGGGCAGCTCGGCCCGGAGCCGGTGGTATGCCCGGTCTTCGAGCCGGTCGCAGATCTGTATGGTGTTGGTCCGGCAGCGGCGCTGCTGGGCGATGATCTCGCGCCCATCCTGCAGGCTGGTGAGCATAAACGAGGCGACACCGGGTGGCACCGTCGCCGCAATCTCGGCGATCAGCGCCTCCGAGATCACGCCGGGCCCGCTCGGCATGGACGAGACCAGACCCAGCGCGGCCGCGCCGTGGCGAACCGCGGCTGCCGCCTCACCCACGCTCCCGATGCAGCAGATCTTGACTCTGGGTCGCTCGGGCGAGGATCCACCCGTCACCGGATGTGACAGCTCGCCAGCCCGTGCTTCTCGAGGTATCGCTGGTGGTACTCTTCGGCCCGGTAGAAGGTCGAAGCCGGGGTAATCTCCGTCACGATCGGTCCGGAAAAGCGGCCGCTGCTGTTCCAGCGCTCTCTCGCTGCCAGCGCCGCCTCTTTCTGGGCCTCAGTGTGGTAGAAAATGGCCGAGCGATACTGGGTGCCTCTATCGGGTCCCTGCCGGTTGAGCGTGGTGGGGTCGTGGCTGCTCCAGAATACGTTCAGCAGATCGTCGTAGGTCACTTTAGTGGGATCGTAAGACACTTCCACGGCCTCGGCGTGTCCGGTGCGCCCGGTGCACACGTCCTCGTAGGTCGGGTTGGCCAGGGTCCCACCCAGATATCCCGCAATGGCGTCCACCACGCCGGGAACCTGCCGGAATGCCACCTCGACGCCCCAGAAGCACCCGGCCCCGAAGGTAGCCTTCTCCAACTGTGTCATTGCCCTTCTCCTCTCCGTTGGCATCCAAGCTCAACAGCTCGCGGGGCGGGATCGTTCCGCTGTCAATCCCAGCCCATCCGCCGCCGGAGGGTCGTCCACGCCCCCGGTTCCCGAGCTACCGCTCGCTCCGGTCCGCTGGACGCCCGCGGCCTTCCGGCCTTGGTGTGCCATCCGGTGTCTCTCCCCGGAATTCAAAATGCTCTTCCTTGAGAACCCGATCCTGAAGCGGAGCCTCCGAGATCTCGAGCAGGAGAAGCCGAGCCAGGACCGCCTCCGCAACTCGTGCCGCAGGCTCCCACTGGCCCGGGGTCAGCGTCGGGTACAAATGTGCGAACTCGGGGCGCAGACGCGCTTCACGCATCGAGATGGGTTCCTCCTATTCCTCGATCCTACCTGCACTCCGCACACAGCGCCAGCTTATGAACCGAGTCACTTGCTGTGCGCCCACTCCGTGCGCACCCGTTCGGCGGCCGCAGCTCGCTCGGCGGCCGTAGGGTTCCGGGCCACGCCCAACCTTCGGAGCAGGTTGCGGACTCTGCGGTACAGATCGGAGACGACGTGACCCGGGGGCATGGCGGCCGTGCGGGGCAACAACAGGAAGTGGAGATGCCGCACCCGCTCGTTGAACGACAGCGCATAGATCCGCTCTGCCGTGACGGTCCGCTCGAGCGCCCTCACTGCGGCATGGAGCAGGGGGCCCAGCGCTGCGGCCTCTTCAGCCGTCAGCCCGGAGAGCGATTCGCAGTGCCGCCGAGTCTTTACGATCAGCTCCCCGGGATCGGTGTACGGGCCGGTATGGTGGCTGACACGCCAGAGCCCGTCATCGACAATCACCCCTCCGGGAGCCGATATCTCGCCCGCTATCTCGGCGCAGGCGCTGCAGGTGCCAACCTTCTGGCCCACGGCGCTCACGCTCCCAGAGCCACCCGTTCCTTCAGCACCCAGACCTTGGTGGCAAAGAAGAGCCGGATCATGGCTTCGTGGTCGTCGGCCGGCACCAGCACCACCAGTACTTGTCCATCGGTGCCACGGGTATTCCTGACGTTCTGTTTCACCCGCATCCGGCTGCGGAGCGCATCGAACCATCCCGGCAGCTCACTCCGCTGGTCGGCTCGAACGATGTCTCTGCTGCGCTCGCCCGTCGGGTCCGCCAGTGCCACCTGGCAATACCACTTACCCCTTGCCTCCCCCTTGGTGGCCCTCGCGAAGGTGAGCGACCGGTCGGGCAGCTCCGCCCATACCTTGGCATTCGGAGTGGTGCGAGGACGGACCTCGACCCGGCCGTCCCGTTCCTTGGGAACACGGACCACGAACTCCCACTGGTTGCGCGAGGGGAAGTTTTCGTCCCGGACAGCGTAGGTCTGCTCGATGCCGGCCATCGGCTTGCCGCCGAAGGTCCAGGTGGATGGTCGCTGCTCGCCCGGCTTAACCCTGACTCGGTCCAGCCGGTAGCGGATTCGAGGTGCCATTCGGCCTCCTAGCTGGGGCGGTCGGAGAGCGCTATCTCGCCATCAATGTGGAGCTGGGGCAGCACCCTGGGGATGGTAAGGGTGGCGTTCACGGTGAGAACTTCGTTCCCTTTGAGCTCTCCCCGCTGAACCGCCGCGGCGACAGCTTTCTCGATCTCGCGCTGAGCCGTCACGCCGAAACGCTTCAGAAACTTCCGCACCTCGAGGTTGAAGGTGTCCTCGTCCATGATACCTCCTCCATTGTGCCGCCCCTGAGAACGACTGCAGGCCGGTCGGTTGCATTCTGGCGCTCACCGGTGACTTCCGAGCCCCAGCTCACTCGCGGTGGTCAGTGCCACCATCCTGCGGCCTTCGCTCTCCAGAATGTCCTTGCCGCCCTCCTCCCGGTCAACGACCGCCAGGATGCCCAGCACGGTGCCACCGGCCGCTTCGATGGCGGCGATCGCCGTGCGGGCCGAGCTTCCCGACGTGATCACGTCCTCCACCACCACCACTGCGTCGCCCGGCCTGAAGTTTCCTTCGATCAGCCGGCCCGTGCCATGATCCTTGGCTTCCTTGCGAACGCTGAATGCGTCTATCGGGGTCTCGGTCCCGAAGCTCGCCGCCGCTATGGCGTACGCCACCGGGTCCGCGCCCATGGTGAGGCCTCCCACCGCGGCCGGACGCCACCCTGCTTGCCGGATTGCCTCCCGGCCCAACCGTCCGATCAGCGCCAGGCCCTCAGCCGACATCGTAGCCAGTCTGCAGTCGATGTAATATGACGAATACTGGCCTGAGGAGAGAAGGAAGCTTCCCCGCTTCACCGAGCGCTCCAGCAACAGCCGCTGGAGCAACTCCCTTTCGCTCACGAGCCGCCCTTGCGAAAGAGTCCGGCCAGGAATCCAGAGCGTTTGGGGGCCTCCTCCCGTACCGCGGCGCAGAACGCCTGCGCGAACTCGTCCACCGTCTTGCAGCGCTTGGATCGGTCGCGCTGGAGGCCGTGCATAACCGTGGCCTCGACCGAAGCCGGAAACCGCAGCCCCTTCCTCGCCTCATTCAGAGGCACCGGGGGCTGCGTCAGCAGTTGCTGGAATAATTCCCTCGGGCTCTTCCCGGTAAACGGCAGTGCGCCGGTCAGCAGGTAATATGTGATGGTGGCCAGGCTGTACACGTCCGCCTGCTCCTTGACCAGCTCACCACTCAGGGTCTCAGGTGCGACATACTGGAGGGTTCCCACGAAGAACCCCGCCCTCGTAAGCCGCTCCTCCGGGCTCTGCTCGGCGTCCCGGGCGATCCCGAAGTCGAGCAGCTTGGCCGTCTGCCCGGCGGGGTCATACATGATGTTGGCCGGCTTGAGGTCCCGGTGGATGATTCCGGAGCGGTGGGCGGCGCTGAGCGCGGCCCCGATCTGCTCCACAATCCTGGCCACCAGGGCAGGCGCGAGCGGGCCCGACCGGTTGACGAACTCGGCCAGCGGCTCGCCTTCGGCCCACTCGAGAGCGAGGTAGTGGAGACCGTCGGTCTGCCCGTAGTCGTAGCCCCGAACGATGTTGGGGTGGTTGAGGCGGGCGCCGTATTCCGCCTCGCGCAGGAACCGCTTTACGGCCACCGGATCGCCGGCCAGGCGCGAGCGAAGGATCTTCACCGCGGCGACACCCCGTTCCGGGTGCTCGGCGCGATAGACGGTCGCAGTGCCGCCCTCGCCGATATACCGCTTGAGGTGGTATCCGGCGATAGTCCGACCGACCAGGGTGTCTCCGCTCATGAAGTCGCCAAGCTAGTTAATCGCGCGGAGGGCAGCAAGTTGGCCCGGCGCTTGACGCCCCTTGGCCGGCATCACTAACCTTCCGCCGACTCGCAATCTGCGCGGGTCAACAGCGGTTCACCCAAGGGTGGTGTCATGCGTCGGCATGTGATCGCTGTACTGCTCGGCGGCGCCGCCCTCGGTTGCGGCAACTGGAAACGGGTCGGCAGCGAGGACGGACCAGCTCCCGCAGATCAGCTCAGCCAACTAGTCAACGTCTCCAGCTTCTATCAACGGCTGGGTCGCCTTGCGGCCGCCGAGCCGCTCCCGTTCGTGGGTACCGTGGCGTTCGCCGCGGGGCCCGGCGACTCGGTAATCGCGGTCGTCGGTCTCTCCCTGGAGAACCGGGCGCTTGCGTTCCAGCGGGAAGGCAACGTCTTCGTGGCCCGGTATCGGGTGAGCCTCTCGTTCCAGAGGGAGGGGGAGCGTCCGGTGGAGCTGACCCGGGACGAGATCGTCCGGGTTCCTACCTTTCAGGAGACCCTGCGGGCCGACGAGAGCATCCTGTTCCAGCAGATTCTGCGGCTCACGACCGGCACCTACAAGGTTACCGTCACGGTGCGAGACGCAGGATCGACGGCCGAGAGTCACGCCGAAGGGGAATACACCGCCCCGGTCTTCCGGCCCGGCACTACCTCCGCACCGATCCTGGCCTATCAGGCCACGGGCCGGGGCGATCGAGGAGATCCTCTCTCGCTCGTGCTGAACTCGCGTGGAGCAGTAGGCTATGGTGCCGACACGCTGCTGGCCTACGTGGAAGGCTATGACTTCCAGGAGGCCGCCATGGTTCCCTTCGAGGTGCTGGACGACCAGCAGAGCGTGGTCTATTCCGACTCACTGCGGTTCCGCGGGGGCAGGCCGGTGGAGAGCCAGGTAATCCGCCTGGCTCCCGACAGCATCTCGCTGGGCGAGCTCAAGGTGGTGGTGGGCGCCGGGGCCATGGCAAGAAGCGTTTCGGCCCTGGTCTCGTTCTCGCAAGCCTGGGTGATCACCAACTTCGATGAGATGCTGGATCTGCTGCGCTACTTCGGCTACGACGCGCGGGTGAGCGCCATGCGAAGGACTCCGGCCGCAGAGCGCTCTCGCCTGTGGCGGGAGTTCTATGCCGATACCGACCCCAACGGGGCGACCCCGGAAAACGAGGCGTTGAACCAGTACTTCGTCCGGATCAACGCCGCCAACTCCCGGTTCACCGATGAAGGAGTGTCCGGCTGGCGCACCGATCGGGGCGAGGTATTCATCAATCTAGGCCCCCCGGACGAGACCATCGAGACCAGCCCCGGAAGGAGCGGCCGGGTGGTCCGCTGGACCTACATTACTCACCGCCTGGCCCTGTTCTTCCAGGACGAGACCGGCTTCGGACGCCTGCGCCTGACGCCGGGTTCTCGAGCCGAGTTCGAGCGGACCCTGAACCGGGTGAGGAGGCAGGGGTAACCGTTTATTTTCCTGTCATGTCCCCCAACCACACCCCCCCGCAACTCTTCCTCATCGATGGCTACGCCCTGATCTATCGCGCGTTCTTCGCGATGATCTCACGGCCGCTTCGAACCGCCAAGGGCGAGAACACCTCTGCGGCCTGGGGCGTGGTGAACTTCCTGCTCCGGCTCCGGGAGAAGTATCGGCCCGACTACGTGGCATGGATCAACGATGCCGGCACGTCATTTCGGGAGGAGCGCTACCCCGACTACAAGTCCACCAGGGAAAAGCTCGATCAGGAGCTGCAAGCGGACTTCGACCGCTCGGTCGAGCGGATCTGCCAGCTGCTCGACGCCTTTGGGATACCGCTCATCGCCATTCCAGGATACGAGGCGGATGACGTGATCGGCACCCTGGCCCGGGCCGGGGCCGCCCGCGGGCTTCACGCAGTCATTGTGTCGGGCGACAAGGACTTCTATCAGCTGGTCGGGCCTGGCATCGCGCTGCTGAATCCGGGGCGGGGCGGGGCGGCCGCGGTGGACGAGACCTGGGTGAACGAGACCAACGCTTCGGAGCGTCTCGGCGTGCCACCACGCCAGGTGGCCGACTTCCTGGCCCTGGTGGGTGACGCCTCGGACAACGTGCCGGGAGTGAAGGGTATCGGAGAAAAGGGTGCCCAGAAGCTGTTGGCGGAGTTCGGAGACCTCGACACGATCCTCGCGCGGGCAGGAGAAGTCGTGGCCAAGCGCACCCGCGAGGCTCTCCTGGCGCAGGCAGACAGCGCGAGACTATCCCGCGAGCTCGTCACCATCAAGTGCGATGTGCCGGTCGAGCTCGACGCCGGTGCGCTGGTTCCCAACGAGCCCGACCGTAACGCCGTGATCGGGATCCTCACGGAGCTCGAGTTCTATTCGCTGGCGCGCAGGCTCACGGGGCAGGGCGGGGGCGGAACAACGGCGGCGGACTTCCCCAGGGCCGGGGATGAGAGTCCCACTGCTGGGCGAGCCGAGCAGGCTGAGCTTCTGATGGAGAGCTCCGCTCCACCAGTGGCCACACTGCCAGAGGACCAGAGCGCCGCCGATCCTTCTTCTGCGGAGTCATGGCTCAATCTCTCCGAGGTGGCCGCTGCGCCGGCCTCGGTAACCGTGCTCGATGATCCCACCGAACTTCCGGCACTGGTGGAGCGGCTCCGAGCGGCACCACTCGTCGGAATTGGGGCAAGGACCTCTTCCTCGGAGCCGCGCGCCGGCGACCTGATCGGCTTGTCTCTGGCCGTGGCGTCGGGCGAGGCCTGGTATCTGCCGTTCGGTCATCGGGCACCAGCCGGGAGCCTGGCGCACGAGGAGGTACGCAACCTCCCCCCGCTCACTGCGCCGGCCGGCGCCCCACTCCGCCAGCTCCTTGCCGATCCGTCGGTGCCCAAGGCGGGTCACGACATCAAGTTCGACTGGCAGGTACTGAGAAGCGCGGGAGTCGAGCTCGCGGGCGTGGCCTACGATTCGATGCTTGCGAGCTTCGTGCTCGATCCTGGCCGGCGCTCCCACGCCATCGATACTCTGTGCCTGGAGCACTTCGGCCGCACCCTCCAGACCTACGAGGACCTTTCAGGCCGGGGCAAGTCGCAGATTCCCTTTGCCGAGCTTGCGGTCCCGCTTGCGGCAAAGTATTGCGGCACGGACAGCAGCACGGTGATCGAGCTGCACCGGTTCTTTGCTCCCATGCTCGGCGGGATGGAGTTGGAGCCGCTGCTGCGGGACATCGAGATACCGCTGCTCGAGGTGTTGGCGGACATGGAATGGGAAGGTATCGCCATCGATCTGGCGGTCTTCCAGCAGCTGAGCAACGAGCTCGCCCGGGACCTGGCTCGGCTGGAAGAGAAGATTGCTCGCGTGGCCGGTGTCGACCTAAACCTGAACTCGCCCCGGCAACTGGCCAGCGTCCTGTTCGAGAAGCATCAGTTGCCGGTGTTGAAGAAGACCAAGACCGGTCCTTCGACCGACGCCGACGTACTGGAGCAGCTCGCGGTCATGGGGCATGAGCTGCCGCGCCTCATCCTGGAATACCGCGAGCTTCAGAAGCTCAAGAGCACCTACGTGGACACCCTTCCCCAGCGGATCAACCCCAAGACCGGGCGGATCCATACCAGCTTCAACCAGGCCGGGGCCGCCACCGGCCGGCTCAGCTCCGCCGAGCCCAATCTGCAGAACATTCCGGTCAGGACGGCGCGAGGCGAGGCAATCCGAGCCGGATTCGTGCCCCGGGAAGGCTGGCAGTTCCTGGTAGCCGATTACTCCCAGATCGAGCTGCGGATCATGGCTCACCTGTCCGGCGACACGGCCTTCATCGATGCCTTCCGCCAGGGTGGCGACATCCACCGGCAAACCGCGGCGCTCATCTTCAGCGTGGCGCCGGTCGAGGTCACCGCCGAGATGCGTGCCCGGGCCAAGACGATCAACTTCGCCACGATTTACGGCCAGGGACCATTTGCGCTGAGCCGGCAGCTCGGGATATCCCAGGAGGATGCGAGGGGATTCATCGCGCGGTACTTCGAGCGCTTTTCCGGTGTCCGCGCGTTTCTCGATCGCCAGATCGAGCTGGCCCGGCAACAGGGCTACGTCGAGACGCTCTTCAAGCGCCGCCGCTATATCCCCGAGATCAAGGAGCGCAACTTCAACCTCCGGGCATACGGCGAGCGCAACGCGCAGAACTCGCCTCTCCAGGGCTCGGCCGCCGACCTGATCAAGCTCGCCATGGTACGAATCCATCGCGCTATCCGGGAGCGCCGGCTGGCGGGCCGGATGTTGCTCCAGGTCCACGACGAGCTGGTCTTCGAGTCGCCCCCGGAGCAGCTCGATCCGCTCGCCGAACTGGTTCGCGAGCAGATGGAAAACGTCGTTCCCCTCGAGGTGCCCCTGGTAGTGGACATTGGGACCGGGCCCAATTGGCTCGAGGCGAAGCGATAGGCGGCCGCGCTCAGAAATTGCAGCATGGCCGGGTGGTCCTAGAGTGCAATTTTTGGTATCAGGCCGACAAGAGACGTGCCTTTTCGGCATATCCCGGAGACCTATGAAGCGCGCGATACTGCCCGTGGTGACGCTCGGGCTCTTTGCGATGGTTGTGGCGGATCGGCTGTCGCACGCGTTGGCGGCCGATTCCGAGGAGCGCGTGCTACAAGGGCCATCGGACGCGCCGCCCGTCTCTATGGCTGCCGAGGTCCCTGCCGCCCCGACGCCCGCCAACGAACCGGCGATCTCGGCCGCCACCCCGACCATAGAGCGCCTGGCGCGGCTTGCTGCCCGACAACAGCTCAGCCGCGAGGCCGGTGCAACGTACCTCGACTCCCTGATAGCCAGCACCGACTCGGTCGTGCGCCGCTGGCCTGACCGCAGCGGGGTCCCGCTGCGAGTGACTCTGATCGAGGGTGGCCTGCCGGGCTATCGGCCGGAACTCGCGGACTTCGTGCGCGATGCGCTGGGTCGCTGGGAGACGCTCGGCACCGGCGTGCGGTTCAGTCCGGTCTCGGATAGTGCCGGTGCCGACATCGTGGTGCGCTGGATCGACCGCTTCGATTTCGACCGCGCCGGACAGACCGACTTGACCTGGGACCAGTTGGGCCGGATCCGGAAGGCGGTCATCACCCTCGCGCTCCGCACCCACGCGGGATTTCCGCTCCCCGACGCGGCTCTGATTACCGTCGCGCTCCACGAGACCGGCCATGCTCTGGGCCTGCCGCATTCAGCCGACTCGAACGACGTGATGTTTCCCGCTGCCGGCACCGGCACCCTCTCCGAGCGCGACCGCCGCACCGCCCAGGTGCTATACGAACTTCCTCCCGGATCGGTGCGCGACCCCGGGAGTATACCGTGAACCGTCCCGAATCGGCTCAGCTGCTTCCGGCCCGGGTGCCGGGACTGGTGCTGTGCGTGCTGGCCATGCGAATCACCCCGGTCCCGGCGCAGACGCTTTCCGAGGTGGATGCCGCGGTGCGCCAGGGGATCCGGCAGGGGATCTACCCCGGGGCTGTCGTGGTCATCGGCCGGAGAGACTCGGTGCTGTACGCCCGAGGCTATGGACACTTCACGTGGAAGACCGCCTCGCCGGTTCCCACACCCGATTCGACAATCTGGGATATTGCCTCGATCACCAAGGTGGTCGGGACGGCGAGTGCTGCGATGCGGCTGGTCGACATCGGACGTCTGAGCCTGGACGCCCCGGTGCGGAACTATCTCCCCCGTTTTGCCGGAGGGCCGAAGGACCGGGTCAGGGTCAGGATGCTGCTCGACCATACCAGCGGCATGCGAGCGTATGCGCCGCTGTTCAAGACCGCGCGAACCCGGGAAGCAGCAATTGCGCTGGTCTACTCGGAGCCGCTGGTTCGCGAGCCCGGCGACCGGCCCCTGTACAGTGACCTCAATGCGATCCTCCTGGGGCTCCTACTGGAGGAGGTCTCGGGAATGGCGCTCGAGCGCCTGGTCGAGCGGGAGGTCTTCGAGCCTCTGGAGCTACGGCAAACAACCTTTCGGCCGCCGGCCGCCGTTCATCGCCGGACCGTGCCGACCGCGCTCTGGCGGGGGCACCCGGTGCAGGGCCAGGTCAACGATCCCAACGCCGTGGTGTTGGGCGGGGCTGCCGGTCACGCCGGTATCTTCTCCACCGGCATGGACCTGGCCCGGTATGCGCAGGTCTGGCTACGCAACGGCGTAAGTCCCCGGGGCCGGTGGGTGAGTCCCGCCACCCTGCGCCGCTTCCTCGAGCGGGGGACCAATAGTGGCCCCCGCCTCCTCGGCTGGGACACTGCCGAGCATGGCGGCAAGGAGCCGAGTGTCTTCGGCACGCTTATCAGCGATGCGGGCTACGGCCACACCGGCTTCACCGGCACCGAGCTTTGGATCGATCCGGCCCGTGACTTGTTCCTGGTCTTCTTGACCAATCGGACTTTCAACCCCAGGCCGAGGAACTCGCAACATGCACTCCGGCGGGTGAGAGCATCGCTCTCTGACGCGGCAATCCGCCTGGTGCCATACACCTGCGAGCAGGAGCTCGTGGCCCAGTGTTGAGGGTTATCTTTAGCTAATAGCTAATAGCTAATAGCTAATAGCCAATAGCCAACAGCCAACAGCCTCTTACCGACATACAGCCCATGCCCACCGCTGAAGCCATCCGCAAAGCCATCCGCGCCGTCAAAGACCCGGAGCTCAACCTCAACATCATCGACATCGGCCTGGTGTACGAGGTCGAAATAGATGAATCGGGCGCAGTGCACATCCAGATGACGCTTACCTCACCCGGCTGTCCGGCCGGTGCCGAGATCATCGAAGACGTCAAGCGCGTGGTCGGAGATATGGAGGGCGTAACGTCGGTCGAGGTAGAGCTGGTGTGGGACCCCTACTGGACGCCGGAGAAGATGGACCCCCGGGTAAGGACTTTCCTCGGGTTCTAGCTCTCGGTCAGGCCGCGGGCCGCTGGAGCGCCGCCAGGAGCCGGGCGCCTAACTCGCGCACTTGCCATCGCCTGAGCTCCGGGATTTCGGCCATCTGCTCGACTGTGGTGGGGTTGAGGCGGGCGATTGCCTCCAGCGTCCCATTGGGGCAGAGTACGCCGGGCGCCAGCTGGTAATGCGTTGCCAGCAGATTTCGTGCGACCTTGAGCCGCTCCAGGCGCGACTCGCACGCCGGGTCAGGTGGGCGGCGTTGTGGCCGCTCGACTCGAGGCAGGTCGGCTTCCGGAACATCCAGTCCCCGCCGTATCGCCGTCAGAATCTCGCGACCCCTTCGCTCGGCCTGGTCCTGACCGATCCCTCTCACGGCCTTGAGCTCGGCGAGGTCCGCCGGCGGCGACTGCGCCATCATCAGCAGTGGCTCGTTATTGAGAATTCGAAACGCCGCCTTGTCAGCTCGCCGGGCGGATTCTTCCCGCCACTCGAACAGCTCGCGCAGAACGGCCAAGGCCCTCCCGGGCAGGGCCTTGGCGCCTTTGAGCCGCAGGTAGGACGGCTCATCGGTGTCCGGTGCCGACCAGCGGACCCCGGTCAGCAGCTCGAACTCCTCTTCGGCCCATTCCAGCCTGCCCCGCTGGCGCAGCTGCTCGCGCAGCAGGTCGCGCAGCTCGGGGAGGTGGCGTGTGTCCGCGGCCGCATACTCCAGCATCTCGGCCGAGAGGGGACGGGCCGACCAGTCGGCCCGCTGATAGCGCTTGTCGAGGCGGACCCCGAAGTACTTCTCCAGCAGGGCGGCGAGCCCTATCCCCGGCTCGTTGAGCAGCTGGGCGGCGATGCGGGTGTCGAAGAGCTTGATCGCATGAAAGCCGTGCTCGAGGTTCAGCAGCCTGAGGTCGTAGTCGGCGTCATGAAAGACGATCTCGACGCTGGGGTCGGCCAGTACCTCGGCCAGCGGCGCCAGGCTGGTGACCGCAAGCGGATCCACCACCGCGGTTTCCTGCCGGGAGGAAAGCTGAAGCAGATAGACCCGGTCGCGATAACGGTGGAAGCTGGCGGCCTCGGTATCGACCGCGAGGAGCGGCTCGTTCTTGAATCGCTCGAAGAGACGCTCGAGGTCGGCCTGGCTCTGGATCAGGCGGACACGCCCGTCGGGCCGGCCCATGGATTGCGGGGCAACGTTCACTCCGAAAGGTTGCAGTGACCGCTACCGGGCGCAACCGGGGATCAATCCGCTTTCGACACCAGCTCGAGTCCGGCGGCGATCTCGTCGAAGGCCTTGGAAAGGGCTTTGAAGAACTCCGCGTCAGGCTGCGGCGTCCCACCCATGGCGGCATCCATCTGAATCTTGCGGGCCAAGCGGGCGGCGTGTCGGATGTAGTCGGTGCTGGGTTTCATGGGCGGAGAGGACGGAGAAGACGGAGAAGACGGAGAGGTAATCTCCGGGAACCTACGAAGTCTAGCGCACCAGCGGTCCTTCCGCCCTCTCCGCCCTCTCCGTCTATCTTAAACTCCATGTCCCTCCCCGAAATCGACCTGGTTGTATATCCCGACGAGTGCGACGCCTTCGGTCATCTCAACCAGGCCTCGTTCCTCAGCCTGTTCGAGCGGGCCCGGTGGGAGATGCTCCGGCGGGGGCCGGGCATGGACGTCTTCACCCGGGCCGGTACCTGGCCGGCACTGCGCAAGACGGTGGTGGACTACCGCGCCGCCGCCTTCCCGGGCGACGTGCTCCGCTTTCAGCAGGCACTCACCCACCACGGCCGCACCAGCTTTACCATGCGCCAGACCGCACGGCGGACGAGAGACGACACTCTGATCGCAAGCGCGGAGTTCGTCTTTGTCTGCATCGACCGGGATGGCCACCCTGTTCCGGTGCCACAGGAGTTCAGCGAGCACCTGAACGCGCGGCGCGGCTCCACCGCAGAGGTGCAACGCCTCACGGTGCACGGGGTGAATCTGGCTGTGGAGGTGCGGGGCGATGGGCCCGCGGTGCTGTTCGTGCACGGGTACCCCCTGGACCGCAGCATCTGGCGGGAGCAGGTCGAGTCGCTGGAGGGCTTTCGTCGCATCGCACCGGACCTGCGCGGCATGGGTCAATCCGACGCTCCCGATCTTGGTTACGGCATGGCTCTGTACGCAGCCGATCTCGCGGCGCTGCTGGATGCGCTGGGGGTGGAGGACGTCGTGCTGTGCGGGTTATCGATGGGAGGTTACGTGGCCTTCGAGTTCCTGCGACAGTGGCGGTCGCGGGTGCACGGGCTGGTGCTGATGGATACCCGAGCCGAGGCAGACTCACCCGAGCTCCGGCGCGCGCGCGATGCCGCCGCCGCGACCGCGCGAGAACGGGGGGCCGGCGAGGTGGCCGACACGATGCTGCCCAAGATGCTGGCGCCTTCCACCCTGAACGGCAGGCCGGAGATCGTGGCCCGGGTTCGCGCCATCATGGCCGGTACGCCGGTGGCCGGCCTGGTCGGGGCGCTGTCGGCGATGCGAGACCGGGCGGGGAGCGAGGCGCTGCTTCCTACGCTGGCAGGCCTGCCGACCCTGGTGGTGGTGGGTGGCGCCGATATCCTGACCCCGCCGGACCAGGCCAGGGCAATGGCCGAAGCCATACCCGGCGCGCGACTCGCCATCATTCCCGGCGCCGGCCACCTGCCCCCGGTCGAGCAGCCTGCCGCCACCACCGAAAGCCTTCTGGAGTTTCTTCGCTCGCTGGGGTGAAACCTTCGGGGCTCGCTAGGAGCTGGGAGCTGGGAGCCCAGATGGTAAAAAGGCAACGACCCTTTCAGGCATCTCCCTGAAGGGGTCGTTAACATATTGCCCAGCTCCCAGCTCCCAGCTCCCAGCTACCTCTTGGGCCTACCCGGCGGGCTGTCGCTGTTGAACACTTCCTTGTTCTTCTCGATGTAGGACGCCATTTCGGGGGGCACGTCCTCCTCGGGGAAGATGGCGGTTACCGGACACTCCGGCTCGCAGGCGCCACAGTCGATGCATTCGTCGGGATGAATGTAGAGCTGGTCCTCACCCTCATAGATGCAGTCCACCGGACACACGTCTACGCAGGCTCGGTCCTTCACTCCAACGCAGGCCTCGACGATCACATAGGTCATGCTGCGACTCCTCCGCGGATCGAACTGTCCCAAGCGCTCTGGCAAAGGTATACGGAGTGTACGGGTACGGCGCAAGGGGCTTCGCACGCCCTTATTTTGCTGTCGCATGCTTCGATTCCTTCTGCCGCTGATGTCGGTGCTCGCCCTGGCGCCGGCCCATGCCCAGACCTGCACGCCGCGGCGCACGGCGCTGGTGTTGTCCGGCGGCGGTGCCAAGGGCCTGGCGCACATCGGGGTCCTCCGGGTGCTCGACAGCCTGGGCATCCGGCCCGATCTCGTGGTGGGCAGCAGCATGGGCGCGGTCATCGGTGGCATGTACGCCAGCGGCTACAGTGGGCGGGAGATCGACTCCCTGGCACGCGTGCTTCCCATCGCTCACCTCTTCCGAACCTACCAGCCGCGGGCGCCGCGCTCGCTCGGCCTGCTTCAGCCGCTGGTCATGTGGGAGCAAGGGGATCGGAGATTCAGGATCCAGAACGCGGCGGTGAGCGAGACCGAGGTGAACGCGCTGGTGAACGCCGCCATGCTGCGAGGCAATCTGCTCGCGCGGGGAGACTTCGACTCGCTTCCCATCCCCTTTCGGGCGGTGGCGGCCGACCTGGCCGACCGCACACCAGTGGTGCTGGCCGGCGGCGATCTGGCCCGTGCCGTTCGGGCGAGCTTTGCCATTCCTCTGGTGTTTACTCCCGAGTCCCTGAACGGACGCGTGCTCGCCGATGGCGGACTGGCGGCGAATATACCCGTCTCGGTGGCGCGAGCCGAAGGAGCGGAGCGTCTCATCGTTTCCGATGCCACCCAACGCAGAGCCGACTCACTCGATCTGTACTCGCCAATCGTGCTGGCCGACCGGCTCCTCGGCTTCCTGTTTCAGCAGTCCGGCGACACGCTGGGGCCCGGCGACGTTCTGGTCCGCCCCGCCGTGGAAGGATTCCCCGGTCTCGATTTCTCGGCGGGCAACCTGGACCGGCTCATCCGTCAAGGTATCGCGGCAGCCGACACCGTTCTCCCGAAGATCCGCTGCCTCTTGGGGATGCCGGAGGAAGGGCCGGCCTCGCTCCCGAGCCAGGTGGCCGGCGTCACCATCCGGAGCGCGAACTCATCGGAGCGGCTCGCGGTCCAGCGACTCCTGGGTCTGGGGCTCAGCGACACCCTCGACCAGGTGCTCCTTCGAAGCCGGGTCCACAACCTCGCTCACTCCGAGGCCTATCAGGCAGTCTGGCTCGGCCCCGGTGGGGGCGGCGATTCGGTCACGTTCGATGTCTCGGTCCGCCGGGCGGCGCGGCGGGCGGCAGGCCTCGGTCTCGCTTACGACAACGAGCTCGGTGGCCGGATGTGGGTTGGCGCGGTAGATCGGCGATTCCTGGATCTCGCGCTCGAGGGGAGCGCAGCACTCTTGATGGGTGAGTTCCGCAAGGAGCTCTACCTCGGCTTTCGCAGGAACTACCAGCTCGGCCGGCAGCTGATGACTCCGACCCTCACGGCCCGGTTGGCCCTCGAGTCGGTCCGTCGCTTCGATCCCGAGGGCCAGGAGCTGAACTCGGCGTCGACCCGAGAAGCGGTCGGATTCCTCGGAGTGGAGCGCTCGTTTCGGGACGGCTGGCAGGTAGCCCTCGGTCCCACCGGCCACGCCTGGCACGAGCCCGGCGGTGATCGATCCACTCTCGGGCTCGTGGCCCGCTTGGTCAAGGCGAGCCGATCGCGAGGCCGAGTGCTGGGGACCGAGCTGCTCTGGACTGCGCTGTACCAGCGCGCCGCTTTGGATGGGGAAGCTCTGGTGAAGGCAGGAGCCTTACGCTTTCGGCCCCGCATCCAGATCGGCTGGGGCGAGCGGTTGCCACTGCAATCCACGTTTCCCTTAGGTGGAGACGATGGGTTCCCGGGACTTCACCTGGGCGAGCTCAGGGGTGACCGTGAGGTGCTGCTCGGGGTTCTGGTTACCTACCCGCTCAGGGGGCCCTTCGTCGGGAGGGTGGAATTGGCTACCGGACGCACCGCCCTGGGCGGTCCGTTGCTCGGCTCGGACCGGTGGATGGCAGGAGTGCGGGCCGGTATCGGGGCCGAGACTCCCGTAGGCCCCGTGCGGCTGGAGTACGGCGTTGCGAATGGCGGACGCGGCGCCGTCTTTGTCCGGCTGGGGAGATGGTTTTGAGCGGCCGCGAAGGGGAGCCTAGAGCTGGCTGGCGAACGTGGCGATCCGAGGCTCGGGCGGGCCGTAACGACCGCTGGGGCCATGAAGCCGGTGCCACTCCTCACGCAAGCAAAACGGATCGAGACCTTGCGGCCGGTCTACCGCCAGAACTCCGTCAAGGTGATCGATCTCGTGCTGGAGCAGCTCGGCCCGGTCGCCCTCGAGCTCTACCTCAGTCCACTCTCCCTTGAGATCCTGGTACCTGACCCGTATCCGGTGTGCCCGCGACACCCGGACCAGCAGGTTGGGGAAAGAGAAGCAGTCATCCCAGACCTCGAAGTCCTCGTTCCCTATGTCCACGATCTCCGGGTTGATCAGCGGCCAAGGCCGGTCCATCTCGACGTGAACCATTCGCACCGGCGCCCCGATCTGGGGAGCCGCGATGGCCCGCCCGCCGCCGAACCGCGATTGCCAATCCCGCAAAGTCTCCCGCATGTCGTCCATGATGACCCGCACGGCGGTGGAGCGCGGCTTGGTAATCGGCTCGCACCGAGCACGCAGAATCGGGTCACCCAGGAGCCGGATGCGGTGAATGGTCATTCGGAGTCGCCTTTTGGATGAGGCCTGGTCGCGGGATGCCAACTCAATATGGGATATTGGGATTCACCCGACCAGCATCTTCTTTGGTTCGGCTAGATAGTAGCATGACATACTACGATCTGAGCAGTGCAGGGCGGCACGAATTGGCCTGTCATCTCGCCCCAGTACAAGGTCGTAAGTCGCTGGGGCGCTTGAGCATGGGTAATTCGCACCAATTTAAGGCACGAATTGACAATCCCGACTAAAACACTTATGATTGCGTACTTATGGGTTTCCTTCCTGCTTCGTCCCTGGCGGCTAGCCCGTCGCTCCCTCCCGGCCTCAAGGGGGTACGAGGGAGGGTTCTGCTCGAGGTCAAGCGAGCCAACCGGCTGACGGCCAAGGAGCTTGCCGCCAAGCTACAGGTTTCCCTCAATGCGGTGCGCCATCACCTGAAGGAGCTGGAGGCGTCGGGGTTGGTTCAATACGAGCGGCAGCACCGTGGAGTGGGAGCGCCGGCCTTTGCGTATCGGCTGAGCCCGTCAGGTGAGGCGCTGTTTCCCCGCCGCTATGAGGCTACGCTGACCGAACTGCTGGATTACGTGGTCGGGCGCGAAGGGCGCGCCGGTGCAGTCGCGCTTCTGGAGTCCCGCTACACCGCACTCACTCAGCGGCTCAAGCAGGAGCTCGCGGGTGCCACGGCGGCCGAAAGAATGGCGGCGGTGGCGCGGGTCTTGTCGGACGATGGTTACATGGCGGAAGGAACCGCCGCCTCCGTGCCTGGAGGCCACGCTACCGGCACCTTGATCGAGCACAACTGCGCCATCCACGCGGTGGCGGAGCGCTTTCCCGAGATCTGTGCCGCAGAGGCAAAATTCCTGGCGGCGGTGCTCGGTGCCGACGTCGATCGCAAGGAGCACATTTTGAGTGGCTGTAGCGCCTGTGAGTATCGGGTGCGGTTCAGCGCTCCAGATGCAACGGGGGCAGGCCAACCGGTCGAAGACGCCCCCACGTCACAGGAGAACCTATGAGCTCGCCGGTCGAGACCCTGGTCAACAGGGAATACAAGTACGGCTTCATCACCGATATCGACTCCGATATCGCGCCCAAGGGCCTCAACGAGGACATCGTGCGCCTCATTTCGGCCAAGAAGGGCGAGCCGGATTGGCTGCTCCAGTGGCGGCTCAAGGCGTATCGGGGCTGGACCAAGATGGCCGAGCCGCACAACTGGCCCAACATCCGGTACAACCCGGTGGACTATCAGGCGCTTCGTTACTATGCGGCCCCCAGGAGCGCCAAGCCGCTGGGAAGTCTCGACGAAGTGGACCCGAAGCTGCTCGAGACCTACCAGAAGCTGGGCATCCCACTCAGCGAGCAGAAGCTGCTGGCCGGCGTGGCGGTAGATGCCATCTTCGACAGTGTTTCGGTGGGCACCACGTACAAGGCCAGGTTGGCCGAAGCGGGCATCATCTTCTGCTCCTTCGGTGAGGCCGTGCGGGAACATCCGGACCTGGTCCGCAAGTATCTGGGGTCAGTCGTGCCTGCCAGCGACAACTTCTTCGCGGCCCTGAACGCCGCCGTGTTCAGCGACGGCTCCTTTGTTTTCGTTCCGAGGGGGGTCCAGTGCCCCATGGAGCTGTCCACCTATTTTCGGATCAACGCGGCCGAGACCGGCCAATTCGAGAGAACCCTGATCGTAGCCGAGGAAGGCGCGACGGTGAGCTATCTCGAGGGGTGCACGGCGCCCCGGCGGGACGAGAACCAGCTTCATGCGGCGGTGGTTGAGCTGGTGGCGCTGGAGGGCGCCTCCATCAAGTACTCCACGGTGCAGAACTGGTATGCCGGAGATGAAAAGGGCAAGGGTGGCATCTACAACTTCGTCACCAAGCGCGGCAAGTGCGTCGGGGCCGACTCCAAGATCTCCTGGACCCAGGTAGAAACCGGCTCGGCCATCACCTGGAAGTATCCCAGCGTCATTCTTCAGGGAGACAACTCGGTGGGCGAGTTCTACTCGGTGGCAGTGGTGAACGGAATGCAGCAGGCCGACACCGGGACCAAGATGATTCACCTGGGAAAGAACACTCGCAGCACCATCGTCTCGAAGGGCATTTCAGCCGGGCAGGGCCAGAACAGCTACCGCGGCCTGGTAAAGGTGCTTCCCAAGGCGGCGGGCGCCCGGAACTACACCCAGTGCGATTCCATGCTCATCGGAAACCGCTGCGGAGCGCACACCTTTCCCTACATCGACGTGCAGAACTCGACCTCATCGGTAGAGCACGAAGCGTCCACGTCCAAGATCGGGGAAGACCAGATCTTCTATCTGAAGCAGCGGGGGCTGAACACCGAGAACGCAATCTCGATGATCGTGAACGGCTTCTGCAAGGAAGTGTTCAAAGAGCTTCCGATGGAGTTCGCAGTCGAAGCCCAGAAGCTGCTCGGAGTGAGCCTGGAAGGAAGCGTCGGATAAGAGGGCGGGGAGGGCGGAAGGGGCGGAAAAGGGCGGAAAGAAAATTGGAATGGAGCGGACATTGCTGGAAATCAGAGGCCTTCGGGCAAGCGCTGGCGAGAAGGAAATCCTGAGAGGCATCGATCTCACCGTGAATGCCGGTGAGGTTCACGCCGTCATGGGTCCAAATGGGTCCGGGAAGAGCACGCTGGCCCAGGTGCTGGCCGGACATCCGGCCTATGAGGTGACCGCCGGTGAGGTCCGGTATGAGGGCCAGGACCTGCTCGACATGGAACCGGAGGAGCGGGCCCAGGCCGGCCTCTTCCTCGCGTTCCAGTATCCGGTGGAAATTCCAGGCATCAGCAACGCTTACTTCCTGCGGGCGGCCTACAACGAGATCCGGAAGGCCAAGGGTCTCGAAGAGGTCGACTCCATGGATTTCCTCGATCTGCTCGAGGAAAAGCTGCGGCTGGTGGAGTGGGAGCCCGAGATCATGAGCCGCGCGGTAAACTCCGGGTTCTCGGGCGGCGAGAAGAAGCGCAACGAGATCCTGCAGATGGCCGTGCTCGAGCCCAGGCTCGCCATTCTGGACGAAACCGATTCCGGGCTCGATATCGACGCGCTCAGGATCGTGGCGCGTGGGGTCAATTCCCTCCGCCGTCCCGAGAACGCCACCATCATCGTGACCCACTATCAGCGGCTGCTGAATTACATCATTCCCGACCGGGTGCACGTGTTGTCGGCCGGGCGGATCGCGAAGTCGGGTGGGAAGGAGCTCGCTCTCGAGCTCGAGGCGCGGGGCTACGAGTGGCTCGAGGAAGAGGTCCTGGCGTCGTGACTCAGGCCTACCTCCAGGAGTTCGGGGCCCGACGCGGCACGGCCACGGCGAAAGCGCCCGACTGGTTGGAGCCGATCCGGCGGGCTGCCATGGATCGCTTCGCCACCACGGGGTTTCCTACGCCGAGGGACGAGGAGTGGCGCTTTACTCCGGTCGCACCCATCGCGCAGGCCACCTGGAGCCAGGCGGCCCGGTCGGCGAGGGTCACCCGGGAACAGCTGGCGCCGTTCATCTTCGGACACCCCGAGTGGACCACGCTGGTGTTTGTGGATGGCAGCTACGCCAAAGCACTGAGCTCGTCCGGCCCACTCCCGGCCGGCGTGAGCGCCGGCCACCTGGCGGAGGCGCTCCGCGCCGATGGAGGCATGCTCGAAAAGCATCTGGCCCGGCATGCGCCGATCGAGTCCAGCGCGTTCACCGCGCTCAGCACCGCGTTCATGCGCGACGGCGGGTTCCTCCACGTCTCGCCGAACGTAGATCTCACCCGGCCGGTCCATCTGGTCTTCGTCACTACCACCGAAGCGGCAAGCAGTGTGGTGCACCCCCGCAACCTCATCGTCGTCGAGCGCGGGGCCAGGGCGTCCGTCATCGAGAGCTATGTGACGCTCGCGCCCAACGCCACCTACTGGACCAACGCGGTGACGGAGGTCGTGGCCGGCGCCAACTCCTGGCTGGAGCACACCCGGATCCAGCGGGAGAGCGAACGGGCCTACCACGTGGGGCTGACCCACGTAGAGCAACAGCGCGACAGCCACTACCGCTCTTTCACCATGGCCATGGGCGGCGCGCTGGCCCGGCACAACCTCCACGTGCGTCTGAATGGCGAGAACGTGGAGACCCTCATGTACGGTTTGTACCTGACCCGGGGAGAGCAGCTGGCCGACAACCACACCGCCATCTACCACGACCAGCCCAACTGTCGGAGCTGGGAGGTCTACAAGGGCATCCTCGACGGCCGTTCGCGCGCGGTCTTCAATGGCAAGGTGTTCGTCAAGCCGGCCGCGCAGAAGACCGACGCCAAGCAGACCAATCGCAACCTGCTGCTGAGCGACACGGCAAAGGTACACACCAAGCCGCAACTCGAGATCTTCGCCGATGACGTGAAGTGTACCCACGGCGCCACGGTAGGACGCCTGGACGACATCGCGCTCTTCTACGCTCGAAGCCGGGGGGTGCCCGCCCAGGAGGCTCAGCGCCTTCTCACCTATGCATTCGCGGCGGAGGTAGTCGAGGAGGTGGCCTTGGAGCCGGTTCGGGACGAGCTCGAGCGGCTGGTTCGCGAGCGGCTGGGGGCGCTGTGAGCGGGGCAGCGGGTGGGCTAGGCCGTGGGGCAGCCACAACACGCACGGACCCGGGATTCTCGGTGGCCGCCGCCCCTCCCACCCGCCGTCCCGCTGCCCCGCTCGACGTCGCCCGGCTCCGTAAGGACTTTCCCATCCTCGGCCGGCGGGTTCGCGGCAAGCCCCTCGTCTACCTCGACAACGCGGCCACCGCCCAAAAGCCCAGGTCGGTGATCGACTCGGTGACGCGGTTCTATGCCGAGGAGAACGCCAACATTCACCGCGGCGTCCACTACCTGAGTGAGAGGGCCACCGCCGCCTACGACGAGGTCCGGGAAAGGGTCGCCAGGTTCCTGAATGCCCGGTCCACCCGCGAAGTGATCTTCACCCGCGGCACGACCGAGGGGATCAATCTGGTCGCCCAGAGCTTCGGGCGAATGGTCCTCAAGCCTGGCGACGACATCGTAATCACAGCAATGGAGCACCACTCCAACATCGTTCCTTGGCAGCTCCTGTCCGAGCAGAGCGGCGCGGTGCTCAAGGCGGCGCCGATCAACGATGCCGGCGAGCTGGACGTCGCGGCGTTCGAGCGCCTGCTCGGGGAGCGCACCCGGCTGGTTGCCCTGACGCATGTCTCCAACGCGCTGGGAACGATCAACCCAGTCCGGCAACTGGTGGCCGTGGCGCACGCCCGCGGCATACCGGTCCTGGTGGATGGAGCGCAATCGGCCCCCCACCTCGGAGTGGATGTCCAGGACCTCGACTGCGACTTCTTCGTCTTCTCCGGCCACAAGCTGTTCGGTCCCACCGGAGTCGGGGTACTATATGGAAGGGAGGCCCTGCTGGAGCGGATGCCTCCCTATCAGGGTGGGGGCGACATGATCGCCACGGTCACCCTGGAGCGGTCAACCTGGGCACCGCTGCCGGCCAAGTTCGAGGCGGGTACTCCGATGATCGCGCAGGTCATGGGGCTCGGCGCCGCGATAGACTACGTGAGTGAGGTAGGTTTTGACGGCATCGCGGAGTGGGAACACCAACTGCTCACCTACGCGACAGAGCGCATCAGCTCGGTCGAGGGGGTTAGGCTCATCGGGACTGCCCAGAACAAGGCGTGCGTTCTCAGCTTCGTGCTGGAGGGGGTGCATCCTCACGACATAGGGACCATCCTCGACGACGCCGGCGTGGCCATCCGGGCGGGACACCACTGCGCTCAGCCGGTAATGCACCGCTTTGGCGTTCCGGCAACAGCACGCGCCTCCTTCGCCTTTTATAACACTCTGGCCGAAGTCGATGTCCTGACCGAGGGCCTGCTCCGTGTCAGGAAGATGTTCGCTTGATGGCAACTCTCAGCGCGCTCTATCAGGACCTGATCCTGGATCATAACCGGGCCCCCCAGAACTACCGTCAGATGGAAGACGCCAATCGCCGGGTGGAGGGGAACAACCCGTTGTGCGGCGACCGGCTGACCGTCTGGCTGAAGGTGGAAGGCGACCTCGTCAAGGACGCAACGTTCCAGGGCTCGGGCTGCGCCATCTCGAAGGCGTCGGCTTCACTGATGACGAGCGCAGTCAAGGGAAAGACGCGCCCGGAAGTCGAGATCCTGTTCGAGCGCTTCTGCCGGCTGGTCACCGGCACCCTCGAGCCCGGCGAAGCCAAGTCGCTCGGCAAGCTGGTAGTCTTCTCGGGTCTGTCGGCTTTCCCCATACGGGTCAAGTGCGCCAGCCTGTCCTGGCATGCAATGAAAGCCGCGCTGGATGCCCCGGACGGGATCGTCTCTACCGAGTAGTGGGCAGGCGGGCAGGCAGGCGGACCGGTCGGCCGGTATCTAACGGTTTATCCAGTGGGCCCTCAACGTTTACGGTAAAGAGGAATCGGACATATGGCTTACAATCCCGCACTCGTCGCCCCCATGCGGGCGGAAGTCACCCGACTCGGCGCCAGGGAGCTCACCAGCACCGATGAGGTGGATGCCGCACTAGGAGACCAGAAGGGGACCATGCTGGTATTCGTCAATTCGGTCTGCGGCTGTGCGGCAGGCAACGCGCGGCCCGCGCTTGCCCTGGCGCTCAAGCACCTGGTGGTTCCGCAGCAGGTGGTCACGGTCTTCGCTGGGCAGGACGTGGAGGCTGTGGCGCGGGCCCGCCAGTACCTCGGCGAGTATCAGCCCAGCAGCCCATCCATGGCGCTGCTGCGGGATGGCGAGGTCGTCCACTTTGTTCACCGCCATCAGATCGAAGGCCGGTCACCGCAAGCCATCGCCGGCGACCTGACGGCCGCTTTCGACCGTTTCTGCGGCGCTGCGGTTTGAGGTAACGATGGCGGGTCATGTGTTCCATCCGGGGCACGCCGAGCTGCACGGAGTGACCGTAGTGGTTGAGACGCGGGGGCCCCGGACCTATGTGGGACGTTACGACAGCGAGGACGCACAAGGCGTACATCTGCTCGACGTAGGAATTCATGAGGCCTCGGCAGAGGTCTCGAAGGAGGAATACCTGAGGAAGAGCGCCCGGTTCGGGATCCGCAGCGACCGCAAGCACCTGGTACTGCCGGCCGATGAGGTTGTGCGCATCACTCGCCTGGCGGAGCTGAACCCCTAGAAAGAGGAACGGTGCGAGGGTGCGGCCTCGCTGCGTTGATGCTGTCGTGATGCTGTGTAAGCCACCATCTAGTTTGCCAACCCCATAAATTGCAGAGATGGATCGCTACCACGTGATCGTGATCGGCGGCGGGCACGCCGGCGTCGAAGCCGCCACGCTTGCGGCGCGGCGGGGCGCAAGAACTCTCCTCCTTACCCAGAACCTCGAGACCATAGGCCAGATGTCGTGTAATCCCGCCATCGGCGGGATCGCGAAAGGCACCGTCGTTCGGGAGGTGGATGCGCTCGGCGGGGTGATGGGGCGAGCCAGCGATCGGGCCCGCCTCCAGTTCCGCATGCTGAACCGCTCCAAGGGCCCGGCAGTGTGGTCCCCCAGAGCTCAGTGCGACCGGGGGCTCTACCGCCGTGCAGTGCGCTCAGTCCTGGAGCGCCAGCCAAATCTTGAAATGGCGCAGGGAACGGTCGCACGCTTCATACTGGGCCATAACTGTATTGACGGTGTCATAACGCTGGATGGGCGGGCGTATAATGCGCCTGCGGTCGTCCTGACTGCGGGTACGTTTTTGCGCGGGCGCATTCACATGGGTCTCAAGACTCAGGTCCCAGCGGGGAGAGCCGGAGAGGCACCGGCGATCGAGATCGCGCGCCAGGTCGAGGAGATCGGCTTAACGGTTGAGCGGTTCAAGACCGGGACTCCTCCTCGCATTGATGGCCGCTCGGTAGACCTCTCGGAGCTGGAGCGCCAGGATGGAGACCCGGAACCGTTCTGGTTCTCTTTCTACGAGCGGGCTCAGCACCCTCCCCAGCTTCCTTGCTACCTGACGCACACCGGTGAAGCCCTTCGGGAGATCGTGCTGCGGCATCTGCGTGAGTCGGCGCTTTACGGCGGCGCCCTCAGCGGGCTGGGTCCACGGTATTGCCCCTCCATAGAAGACAAGATCGTCAAGTTCCCGGCTGCCGGCCGGCATCAGATCTTCCTCGAGCCAGAGGGTCTCGATACTTCGGAGATGTACGTCAACGGGCTATCCACCTCGCTACCGGCCCACGTTCAGCTCGAGTTCCTGCGCACGATCCCCGGCCTGTCTCACGTGCGAATGACTCGCCCGGGCTACGCCATCGAGTACGACTACTTTCCCCCGACCCAGCTTCACCCCACCCTTGAATCGAAGCACCTGCCGGGTCTTTTCCTCGCCGGCCAGGTGAACGGCACCACCGGCTACGAGGAGGCCGCCGGACAAGGCTCGGCTGCGGGCCTGAATGCCGCCGCGTGTGCGCTTCAACTGGAGAGCGTGATCCTCGGGCGCGCGCAGGCGTTCATCGGCGTGCTGGTTGACGACCTCGTCACCCGAGGAGTGGATGAGCCGTACCGGCTCTTCACCTCCAGGTCCGAGTACCGGCTCCTCCTCCGGCAGGACAACGCTCTTCGTCGGATGGCACCGCTCGCCGAGCGCCTCGGCTTGCTCAGCCCGGAAGAGCTGAGAACGTCCGGCGCCAGGCTCGAGGGTGAGGAAGAAGTTCACCGGTTGGCTCAGGACACCGCCATCACTCCGGAAGACGCCAACGACCTGCTCGAGCGCTGGGGCTCATCGCGTATCACCGAAACGGTTCGCCTCGCCGAGCTGGCTCGCCGGCCCAAGGTCCCGCTTGGTGGGTTACTCCAGGCGGCAGGCCTGACACGCCCCGAGGACGCGATCTACTGGGCCGACGTGGAATTCAAGTATGCGGGATATCTCGCCCGCGAACGCTCCGCTGTCGCCAGGCTGACCCAGTTGGAGGGGTTTGAGATCCCGGAGCAACTGGAGTACCGGGATCTCACGGCGATCTCCTTCGAGGCACGAGAGAAGCTCCTCGCGGTCCGGCCCCGCACCCTGGGACACGCAAGCCGGATCCCCGGCGTGTCACCGAGCGATCTCCATGGACTGGTGCTCGAGGTGATGAGGTACCGCTCCCGAACGACCGCCTCCTCTTGTTTCACGTGAAACCAGGCGGGGGAGCCGTCGCAGTTATTCAGCCATTCTCTTGATAGCCTACCACTCGAACGGCTCGCGGCTCGCGGCCGGCGAGCTCTCGCCTTCGCCCGCTACGCCTGGCAGTCTTGATCCAGGCCCATGCCGACTGCCCGCGAGCTCCGTGTGTGATCTGAAGCATCGGAGTCGCCAACTGGTTTCACGTGGAACAACGCAGGATTTGGATTGGCCGGCGCAACAGGCACCCCGCACGGTCTCTCCCGTGTACCACTCTCATGTGAGCACGCATGTGATCACGTCGAATGAATAGGCCGGGGTAGCAGGTTCTCAGGCTGGCTCGAGCTCGCCCGGCTGCCCTGCGCCTCCGCCTTGCGCTCCCGGTCCTCCGCCCCTTCTGCGCCTACTTCCGCGCAGGAGATTGCACACTGGGCGTGAAAGCCTATATTCGGGTGTCGCTCAGCGACAAATCTTACTACCCGCCCCCAACGTCAGTTCGGCAGCTGCACCGTAAGCTGTTAGTTTACACTAACATAAGGCCTAATTGCGATATATGGCTCATGTCATAGCGATCGCGAACCAGAAAGGCGGCGTGGGCAAGACTACGACCGCCGTGAACGTCGCGGCCTCGCTCGCGCTCGCTGAGCGCCGCACCCTTCTGCTCGATGCCGACCCGCAGGGCAACGCAACCAGCGGCGTAGGTATCGCGAAGGAGACGGTGGAGCTTTCCCTCTACGATTCTCTGGTGGAGGGTCGCTCCCCCGGGGAGTCGATCCTGTCGGTCAGCTCCATCCCATTTCTTTCGGTGCTGCCTGCCACCCAGGATCTGGTAGGTGCCGAGCTCCAGCTGGTGGATCGTCCCGAGCGTGAGGCGATGCTCAGAGGGGTGCTCGAGCAGCTTCAGGACTCCTTCGACTACATCGTGGTCGACTGCCCTCCCTCCCTGGGTCTTTTGACATTGAACGTGCTCGCCGCGGCCAACGCCGTGCTGATCCCGATTCAGTGCGAGTACTATGGCCTGGAGGGAATCTCGCAGCTTCTCAACACCGTCCGCCTAGTACAGCAGAACTTCAATCCAGGCCTCACGATAAGCGGGGTACTTCTGACCATGTACGACTCTCGACTGAACCTCTGCCGGCAAGTCGCTGAGGACGCCAAGGAGTACTTCGGTGCCAAGGTCTTCATGACGCCCATACCCCGGAACGTGCGCCTGGCGGAGGCCCCCAGTTTCGGTAAGCCGATCCTGCTGTACGACCCCCAGTCTGTCGGCGCCAAGAGCTACCTGGCCGTGGCCCAGGAATTCCTGCGCCGGGTCGAGAATCCCAGCGCGCCGGCCATCGAGATGCCCCTGCCCGATCAACTGCCTGAGGTGACCACATGAGCGAGACGAAGCGGTTAGGGCGTGGCCTGGAGGCACTGCTCGGAGCCGTGTCACGAGAGCAGGCCGAAGCCTCGGGATCGCTTCGGGAGCTTCCCATGGGAAACGTGCTGCCCAATCCATATCAGCCGCGAACCCATGTGGACGAAGACGCTCTCGTCGAATTGACCGCATCGATTGAAGCATCCGGTCTCCTCCAGCCGGTGGTCGTGCGTCCCAGGAATGGCAAGTACGAGCTGATCGCCGGCGAGCGCCGCTGGAGAGCGCTTCAACGTCTAGGCTGGACCAAGATCCCGGCCGTGGTTAAGGACGTCGACGATCAAACCCTCCTGACTCTGGCGCTGATAGAGAACCTCCAACGCAACGACCTGAACCCCATCGACGTGGCGGGCGGATATCAGCGGCTGGGCGAGGAGTTCAAGCTTGCGCACGCGGAGATCGCCCGCCTGGTCGGGCGGAACCGCTCGACCGTTGCCAACCAGTTGCGCCTGCTCAAGCTGCCGGGCGAAGTAAAGACCCTGGTGCAGGAGGGAAAGCTCTCGGAGGGTCACGCCCGCGCGTTGCTCGCAGTCGCAGACGCGGCCGAAGCGGTGCGTCTGGCCAGGGAAGCAGTTAGCCAGGGATGGTCGGTACGTGACACCGAAGCCCGGGCCCGGGGAGATGCCTCTCTGGTCGCACCTGCTGCGGAAGCCACTCCCGCGAGCGGCCCTCGTACCCGCGCACCGCAGAAGATGGCCAGCGCGGACGTCCGGCGGGTGGAAGATGCCTTGCGCAAGCGGCTGGGCACCGACGTGCGGGTGACCGCTCGGCGGCGCGGCCGCGGGTTTCTCAGCATCAGCTATTACTCGAACGACGATCTTGCCCGGGTCCTCGAGTTGATTTTAGGCGAGCCCTTCGCCGGATGAAAAGACGCTCGCGTTCGGTCACTATTCTGATTCAGAAGGACGGAACCACGAAGACCCGGACCATCCGGCTTCGGATCTGGACGCTGCGACTCGGCGGCTGGCTGCTCGGAGTCGTGGCCCTGCTGCTGCTGGCTTTAGTGGTTTTGTATGGGCCCATGGTACGAGCCGCGGCCCGGGTGCCGGGCATGGAGCGAAAGCTGGCCCGGCTTCAAGCCGAGAATGCCAGGGTGCGCGAGCTGTCGGCGGCCCTTGATAGCGCCGAGTCCCGGTACGCTCAGGTGCGGCAGATGATGGGTGGGCAGATCGTACGGGATCCACTCACCATCGCGACATCGCTGCCGGTTGCCCCTCCAATCCGTGCCCGGCTGGCTTCGGCTCCGGCACAGGCCGGTTCGGGGCTCACCCTCCCGCGACGGTGGCCGCTGGATGAAGCCGGCTATGTCACCCGTGGGGAGGTCAAGGCCGGTGGCCGGGAGGAGTCGCATAAAGGCATCGACATTGCGGTTCCGGTCGGCAGCCTGGTGCGAGCGGCAGGGGGGGCGGTTGCGCGCGAGGTGGGCCAGGATCCCGAATACGGACTCTTCGTGCTGCTGGATCATCCAGACGAATACCAGACAATGTACGGCCACCTTTCGCGCACTTTGGTGACAGCTGCGGCGACAGTCTCACCCGGAGAGGTAATCGGGCTCAGCGGCAACAGCGGTCGCTCGACTGCCCCCCACCTCCACTTCGAAATCCGCCAGGGCGGGTCGTCGGTGGACCCCGAGACCATGGTTGAGGAGGGGCGCTGATGGGGATCTTCGGCAACACCGCGCGAGACGAAGAAGGCAACGAGCTCAGGCGCAGGCGCTCCGACCAGATACCCTTCTCGATAATCGCCAGCGACATGACAGTAATAGGAGATCTGGAAACAGAGGGCGTGGTCCGAGTCGAGGGGCGAGTGCGGGGGACCGTCCGGGTCGGAGCCCAGGTGCTCGTGGCGCAGGGGGCCGTCATCGAAGGAGATCTGCACACCCAAGAGGCGGTCATCGCCGGCCAGGTGAGCGGCGCAATTCACGCCCGCGAGCGGGTCGAGCTTCAAGCCACCGCGATGGTAGCGGGTGACATCCTCACACCGCGGATCTCCATCATTGAAGGTGCCCGAGTGACCGGCGAGGTCAAAATGGACGCCGCAGCCCAGTCCCAGTCCGCCGGAAATTCCCCACAATAGTTGATAATTCGCCTAAGTATGTGGAAATAAAAAACTTTGAACTTACTGCCCTCCAGTTGGCGCCTCGCTGTATTGTCGCTGGCTCTGACTGGTTGTTCCGTAATGGAGGCCTGACGTGCCGACCGCCGGCCCCGGCGTACCGCTCCTGGAGCTGGTCGACTACCTCGACGAGTATCTCCGCATCAAGCACATCCCTGATGAGACCAACGCGGTCAACGGACTCCAGGTCGAAAATACCGGGTGGGTCGGCGGCATCGTTGCCGCAGTGGACGCATCCCAGGCCACAATCGATGGCGTCATCGCCACGCTCGAGCCGGACCAGCCATCGCCCCTGCTGCTGGTGCATCACGGGCTACTCTGGGACGGCAACGTGCCGGTGACCGGACGCCGGTACCGCCGGCTGGCCGGGCTGCTGGATCATGATATACCCCTGTACTCCGCCCACATTCCACTCGACGTCCATCCCGAGGTCGGGAACAATGCGGTTCTAGCCGACCGGCTGGGCATACGGGTCGAAGGCTGGTTCGGGGACTACCGTGGTATCGAGATCGGGGTTTGGGGGACCAGTCCGGCCAGCCTGCCGACGCGGGAGTCGGTTGCTGAGGAGCTCGATCGCGTGCTGCACACACTCAAGGGGAGCGCCACGCTGATCGCCGGCGGACCCGAGAGACCTTCCCGCATCGGAATTATCACCGGGGCGGCGGGTAATATGGTGGCAGCCGCGCGGGACGCGGGACTCGATACGTTCATCACCGGGGAAGGCCCTCACCACGCCTACTTCGACGCCATGGAGTGGGGGCTGAACGTCATCTACGCCGGACACTACGCCACCGAGACTCTGGGCGTGCAGGCGATGGCGTCTACTCTGGCCGATCAGTTCGATCTCGAGTGGGACTTCCACGATCATCCAACCGGTCTGTGATCGAGTGAGCTCAGCACTCGAGCTCGCCGGCATCCATAAGCGATTCGGCTCCGTTCAGGCACTGCGCGGAGCCGATTTCGTGTTGAGCCAGGGCGAGGTGCATGCTCTCCTCGGCGACAACGGTGCCGGAAAATCCACGCTGATGCATGTCGCCTACGGCCTGATCCGTGCCGATGCGGGCGAGATCCGGGTCGATGGCGTGCCCCGGCGCATCGCTACTCCCCGGCAGGCCAGGAATCTGGGCATCGGCATGGTGCACCAGCACTTCACCTCGGTGCCTGCCATGACGGTCGCCGAGAACGTGGCGCTGTTCGCCGGATGGCCGGCGACTCCCGATCAGACGCGCGAGCGAACTCGCGAGCTGAGCGAGCGGCTCGGGCTCCCTCTGGATCCCGATCAGCGGGCCGGCCGGCTCTCGGTGGCTCTCAAGCAGCGCCTCGAGATCGTAAAGGCGCTGGCGGGTGGTGCCCGGATTCTGCTGCTGGACGAGCCCACTGCAGTTCTCGCCCCCGCCGAGGCCGAGGAGCTGCTGCGGATGATCCGGCGCTTTGCGGCAGATGGTGGGGCTGCGGTTCTGGTCACCTACAAGCTGGACGAAGCCCTCAGCGCCGCCGACCGCGTAACCGTGCTCAGACACGGCGCGGTGACCCACACCGGATCGGCGCTGGAGGAGACGGCGACCTCACTGGCTGAAGCGATGGTCGGCTCTGGCCCCGGTGCTCCAGTCGGTCCGCAAAGCAGGGCCCGATGGTCAGCCCCGCCCTCCACGCCGGAGGCGATCCGGTTCGACGCGCTGGAGGTCCCCCGCGAGAGCGGGTATGGCATTGCCCTCCGCCACGGATCCCTCTCGGTGCGAGCGGGAGAGATCGTCGGCATCGCCGCCGTCGAGGGGAACGGCCAGCGAGAGCTTCTCAGGGCTGTGGCCGGTCGGATCGTGCCGCTGCGGGGCAAGCTCCGGGTGACTCAGCCGGTCGGGTTCATTCCCGAGAGCCGGACTACGGAGGGGCTGATTCTCTCCCTCACCCTCACCGAGAACGTCGTGCTTGGCCTCGGTGAGGACGGTCCCTGGGTTCACGCTGGCCGGGTAGCCTGGCGAGAGGCTCGGGTGCGTACGGCGGAGCTCCTGCGCGATTATGACATCGTGGCTCGCGGGCCCTCAACCAGGGCCGGTGCGCTCAGCGAGGGCAACCAGCAGAAGCTGGTCGTCGCCCGGGAGCTGTGCCGCACTCCGGCGGTCATCGTGGCGGAGAACCCTGCCCGCGGGCTCGACATCGGCGCCGCCACTGCGATCCATGCCCGGCTCCGGTCCGCTGCTGCGGCCGGTGCCGCCGTGCTGTTTCACTCCACCGATCTCGATGAGGTGCTACAGCTGGCCGACCGGGTAGTGGTGGTGGCTCGCGGCATCATCACCGAGGCGGCTCTAGGCGCGAGCCGCTCGGAAATCGGCGCCATGATGCTGGGACTGGAGCGGGAGGCGTGAGCGCTCTCGGCTGGGCGCTCGCGGCCGTGGGGCTGGGTCTGGGGGTCTTTGCCCTGGGGCTCGAGGCCGGCGGTTACGACGCCGCGAGCGCCCTTACCGCCCTGTGGCTGGGCGCCTTCGGATCCTGGGACGCGTTCACCTCCACGACGCTCGTCCGTGCCATACCGCTCATTCTCATCGGCCTCGGCATCGCGATAGCCTTTCGTGCCGGCGCGCTCAACATAGGAGCCGAGGGTCAGTTCTACGCCGGAGCCATGGCGGCTACGTGGATCGGCATCGGCGTTGCCGGCCAGCCGGCCCCGGTTGCGCTGACCGCTCTGCTGGTGGGTTCCGGTCTCGCCGGAGCCGCGTGGGTGGCCTTACCTGTCTGGCTCAAGCTCCGCTTAGGGGTCATCGAGGTGATCAGCACGCTGTTGCTCAACTTCGTGGCCATGGCGGCAGTGAGCTGGATGGTGCTGGGGCCGCTGCAGGAGCGCACGGGCATCTATCCGCAGAGCGACCCAATCGCGGCCGCGGCACGCCTTCCGGTGCTGCCCGGCTCCCGGCTGCATGCCGGACTCCTCCTGGCAGTCGTCCTTGCTCTCATCCTCTGGTTTGTGTTCTCCAGGACACTCTGGGGCTTCCGCCTCCGGGCGGTCGGCGTCGGGCCACGGGCCGCGGAAGTGAGCGGGCGAGTGGACAGCCGGCGCATGAGCGCCGTTGCCCTCCTCCTTTCCGGTGTGGTGGCGGGCCTGGCCGGCGGAGTCGAGGTGAGCGGTGTGTCGCATGCGCTGTTCCCGGACCTCTCGCCGGGTTACGGCTTCACCGGCATCGCGGTGGCCCTGCTGGCGGGTCTGCACCCCGGCGGGGTGGTGGTGGCAGGATGTCTCTTCGGTGCGCTCGAGGCAGGTGCCGGCGCGATGCAACGGGACGCCGGAGTTCCTGCGGTCGCCGTCTACGTCGTCGAGGCGGTGGTGATCGTGGTGGCATTGCTGGCCACGGCCCCCAGAGGTGGCTGGCTCGGGCTAGTCGGGTTCGGAAGGAAGCGAATCGTGCCCAGGCCCGCCGAGTGATGGAGGCTCTCGTTCTGATAGGTGGCTTTCTGGCCGTGGCAGTACGAGTGGCGACTCCGCTACTGCTCGCTGCTACCGGTGAGGCAGTCACCGAGCGCTCGGGCGTCATCAACCTGGGCCTCGAGGGCACCATGCTCGCCGGGGCGCTCGCCGCTACGATCGGAGCGACGGCCTGGGGCCCGTGGAGCGGAGTCCTGCTCTCGATCCTTGCCGGCATGCTGCTGGCCGCGGCATTCGCGCTCATCGCCATCGGAGCGCGGGCCGATCAGATCATCACCGGCACGGCCATCACCCTCGCGGCTGTCGGTCTAACCGGCACGATCTACCGCCAGGTGTACGGGGCGGAAGCCGCCGGCCTCACCCTGCCGACCTTCGCGCCCCTCGCCGTCCCCGGGATGTCCCGGCTGCCGGTTCTGGGCCCCGCGTTCTTCAATCAGACGGCACCTACCTACCTGGCTTTTGCGGCGTTGCCGGTCGTCTGGTGGGTGCTGTTTCGTACCCGGCTGGGACTCGCCCTGCGGGCCAGCGGTGAGGCGGCATCGGCTGCACGGGCAGCGGGAGTACGAACCAACCTGATGCGGGCCGGTTCCGCGGTCATAGGCGGCGGGTTTGCCGGTCTCGCGGGCGCCAGCCTGGTTCTGGCGCAGGTGGGAACGTTTACTGAGCGGATGACTGCCGGGCGCGGGTATGTGGCGGTGGCGATCGTGGTAATGGGCCGTTGGCATCCGGCGGGTGTCGCGCTGGGCGCTCTGCTGTTCGGCGCGGCCACCGCGCTCCAATACCTGTTTCAGACACTGGGTCTCGAGGCGCCTTACCAGCTCTTCCCGATGCTTCCTTATCTGGTGACGCTACTGGCGCTGGCGGTCGCGGCGGGACGGGTGCGCCCTCCAGGCGATCTCGGGAGGTAATCAGCTCGTCTGCCCGCCCGCCAGGGCGTCCCGGGCCGTCACGATAGTCTCCCGCACCCGGGCCTTGAGCGCCGGCACATCGGCGAGCGTCAGACCGGCGGTCTCCACCGGCTCGAGCACGCGCACCTCCGCCACCGACCGCCCGAAACGCCAGTCGTGCTTCGGCAGGGCGTTACGGGTTCCCCAGACCGCCAGCGGCAGGATGGGGACCCCGGCTTCGATTGCCAGACGGAACGCCCCGTCCTTGAACGGCAGCAGCTCGGCCGTCTTCGAGCGAGTACCCTCCGGGAAGATCATCACTGAAACCCGGTTGCGAAGCGCCTCCCTGCAGCGGGCTATGGCCTCGGCGGCACTGGGCCCGAAACCCCGCCAGACCGGAATGTCTCCCACCAGCCACATCATCCATCCCATGATCGGAATGCGGAACAGCTCCGCCTTGGAGAGCCATTTCATCTCCCAGGGCAGGTGACTGATAAGAAGAATGTCGGCAAACGATTCGTGGTTGGAGACCACTACGAACGGTCGCCGGGGGTCGGACGGCATGCTGCCAGAATAGCGGAACCGCCAGAGAGGGTTCAGGGTCGCCATGGCGGGCCCGATCCGGCGAAAGATGAACCCGGGGATGTAGCGGCCCCGATCGAAGGGTGCCGTGAGCAGCCGCGCGATCACCAGCACAGGAAACCAGAGCAGAATGCAGGCGACCAGCACCAGCCAGGACCAGAGTGAGACGATTGATTGCCAGAGGCGCGACATGACAGTCTATTCCCGACGGAGGGACGCCAGTGTGCTGGACCACAGATCGAGACTCCGGGGCCGGCTAACCTTAGTGCCGCGCGGGACGCAGGGACAAGGGAGCCTTCTCGTAAGGAAATGAACGATGCTCACCGCCCCTGAGGAAGGAGCAGGATCCTCGCCGTTCGAGCCCGACGTTCCCGGACCAGGCGCCGAGCCCGGTGAAGGCCAGCCGGTCGAAACTCCCAATCTCAGAAAGACCGGCGAAGCGCTCCGCGACCGGATCGAAATACGGTCCCTGGCTATTACCGGCCTCTTCGTTCTGGCCGCGTTCTACACTCTATACTTCGCACGCGCGTTCTTCCTCCCCATCGTCCTGGCGGTGCTTCTCGACTTCGTGCTCAGTCCGATTATCCGCGGATTGAAGCGGGCCCGGATTCCCGAGCCACTCGGGGCCGCGCTGGTGATCGTGGCTCTGCTCGGGGCGGCTGGAGGTGCGGTGTACGGGCTCACCGAGCCCGCCAAGCAATGGGTCGCCAGGCTGCCGACCAGCCTGCGCCAGGCGGAGGAGCGTTTGGCCGAGCTGCGCAGGCCGGTCGAGGAGGTGACCAGGACCGCCCGCCAGGTGGAGGAAGCCACCGACGTGGACGGCGTCACCACACCGGAAGTCGTGATCAAGGGGCCCAGCCTCAGCGAGCGCCTTTTCGGCACCACCCAGGCCGTGGTCATCATGGCACTCGAGGTAGTCATTCTGCTCTACTTCCTGCTGGCCGCGGGAGATCTCTTCCTCCAAAAGCTGATCAGGGTTCTGCCCCAACTGCGTGACAAGAAGAAGGCCGTGGCCATCGCCCGCGAGACGGAGGTCTCGATCTCCGCCTACCTCGTCACGCTCACGCTGCTGAACATCGGGCTCGGGCTAGGCGTGGCGGCCGTGATGTTCCTGCTGGACATGCCAAACCCACTGCTGTGGGGCGCACTGGCCGGGCTGGCGGAATTCATCCCGTACCTCGGCGCGACGGCGGTGGTCACGTTGCTGGGCCTGGCAGGGCTGGTGACGTTCGACCAGCTCGGGACCGCTCTCATGGTTCCGGGCGCCTACCTGGCGGTCAACTTCCTGCAATCGCAGCTCGTCTCTCCCCTGATACTCGGCCGCCGGCTCACCTTGAATCCGGTGGCCATCTTTATCGGTCTCATCTTCTGGTGGTGGATCTGGGGAGTGCCGGGAGCCTTCATTGCGGTGCCGCTCCTGACCACGTTCAAGATCTTCTGCGATCACATCGAGGCGTTGGCGCCGATCGGAGAGTTTCTGGGGCGCTAGACCGGTTTTCTGGCAGGTAAGAGCTGAATGACACGAAACATCCAGGAAACGAAAGCAGAGAGAGTGGCGGCTGAACGACTGACAGCCCTGGAATGCTCCCGGCTGGGGACCCTCACTTCGATCGTGGATTGCCGCCGAGTACGGCTCTACCGCGGGGCGGGCGGGGCCGCCGGCTGGCTACGCCGGGTCGTGCTTCGTGTCAGCCGTAACCGCGCGGTGGCTCTGGGGAACCATGTATTTCTGCCGGACCGATGCCGGGGAGACCTGGCGGTGCTGGCCCATGAGCTGACCCACTGCGGCCAGTACCAGGCATGGGGACCGCTCCGGTACTACGCCAAAGGGGCGGCAGCCCAGGCCCGGGACCTGCTTTACCGGACCGTGGGGCTGGGATCGAGCCCGTACCGGTATCGAGTAGAAATGGGGAAGCCGTTCGAAGCGTACGGCATGGAGCAGCAGGCGCAGATAGTCGAGGACTGGTTCCGGGCTCAGACCGAAATCACCCCATCCCATCGGCTTGATCGACGGTTTGATGCTCCATGGTATCGGGCAGCTTGTCCTCCCAGAGCGCCAGCACGTTCCCGTCCGGATCCGCTACCATAGCCATGATGCCCCAGGACTGCTGGGTAGGCTCGGTGACGAAGCGGACGCCGCGGTCGTGGAGCACGCCGCAATAGTGCAGCAGGCCGGGCACCGACAAGGTAATGCCGGTATGCCGGCCCACCAGTGACCTGGCCTCCGGGTGCACCGCCGGGTGCACGCTGATGTGGGTCTCGCCCTCCAGGAGCTCGGCCCCGAAAGACCCCTGCCTGGTAAGCGGCAGTCCCAGCTTATCGCGATAGAACTCTGTCGCCCGGGCAATGTCGTGGACGAAGATTGCGATGCTGTACAGTGAGGGACGCACGGTGGCCGGCTTCATCGCACGAGCTCCAGGGCGAGCTCGGCGATGAGCACTCCCAGCACGATTGCCCCGGCAAAGAGAGCCAGGAGGACGCCTCCCAGCAGAAGAAGCGCGCGCCGGCTACTCGCCCGCGCGGCGGATGGGTTCTGGAGGTGCTGCTCGAGCAGGGCCACATTCTTGAGGTTCGCCTTCCAGCCCACGTCGAACAGATCGCCCAACAGCGGGACCCAGCCGACTATGGTGTCGATGGCCACGTTGGCGATCATGCGGTTGATAGTGGACCTCGGCGCACCCAGCCGGGAGGCCTGGAGAATGACGTAGCCGGAAAAGATTGCCCCTACGGCGTCTCCCAGGCCGGGCACCAGACCGATCAATGCATCCAGGCCGAAGCGGTACCGGGTTCCGGGCACCGAGAAGGCGCTGTCGAGCAGCCGACTGATGGTCCGAAGGTGCTCGATTGGGGCGGCTTCATGCGTGCCGATCTCGGCAGCAGGCGCCCTCTGGAGGTGTTCGTTCATCGCTGAATAGTAAGGGACCGTGATGCCGATGGGGCCGAAGATCTCTAGAAGACCCTCCGGACGACGTACCAGAGCAGACTCAGGACGATCGAGATCACCAGCATGGAGGCAAACGGGAAGTAAACCCGAACCGTACCCCGCTCGATGCGGATGTCGCCGGGTAAACGACCGAACCAACCGAAGGCGCCGGCCCAGACCAGGAGTCCCACTACGGCGAGGACCAGCCCGAGCATGACCAGAAGCGGACCCACCGAAGGGGGGCTCATTCTACCGCCGCCCTGGTGCGGGGAGCCGCTGACCGAAACGCGGCGCGGTAGTTTCGCCGCATCCCGTCCAGCCCCGCACGCTCCAAGGGCGTGTCTCCAAACCGGTCGGTGAATTCCTCGCTCGTCATGGCCTCGAAGAAGTCCGGTCCGGTCCCGGTCAAATCGGTGCTGGGCTCAAACTCGGGCACGTTCGTGGGCCGGGCAAAGCGCTCATTCCAGGGGCACACGTCGTTGCAGATGTCGCAGCCGAAGGCGTAGCCCTCGAAGCTATCGGCCAGCTCGCTGGGAATGGGGCCCTTCTGCTCGATGGTCAGGTACGAGATGCACCGGTTTGCGTCGAGCAGCCGGGGACCCAGCAGAGCGTCGGTGGGGCACGCGTCCAGGCATCGGGTGCAGCTCCCGCAGCGGTCAGTCTCGAAGGGAGTATCGAGCTCGAGCAGGAGATCGGTAAATATGGAGCCGATGAAGAAGAACGAGCCCGCCTCAGGCCGGATCAGCATGGTGTTCTTGCCGATCCACCCCAACCCGGCCCGCTGAGCCAGCTCTCGCTCGGGCACCGGTCCGGCGTCGGCAAAGGTGCGGCTCAGCTCCGCGCCGTTCTTCCGGAGAAATCCGGCCAGCTCGCCCAGGCGACGCTGGGTGACCTGGTGATAGTCCTTACCTCGGGCATACTTGGCGATTCGGGGTGGGTGGGTATCCGCCTCGGTGTCGGGGTTGTAGTAGTTGTCGAGCACCACCACGACCGCGCGTGCGTTGGGAGCGATCTTTCGAGGATCCTTTCGCCGCTCCGCCTGGCGATTGAGGTATCGCATGGTGCCGGCATAGCCGTTCGCCAGCCACTGCTCCAACTGCCTGGCGTGCTCGGTAGGCCCCGGATGGGTGATGCCGCAGGCGAGAAAGCCGAGCTCGCGGGCCCGCATCTTTACAGCCTCATGGAGACTCATGGACACTCCGCCGGGGCAGGCTTTACGTCGCTGGTAATGAGCCGGGCGCCACGACCGTACGTCACGTAGGACCAGGCCCACTGGATCAGCACCATGACCCGGTTGCGGAAACCGATCAGGAAGAAGATGTGGACGAAGGTCCAGACGAGCCACGCCAGAAATCCCCCGAAGTGCAGCTTCCAGATGTCTGCCACCGCGCGTCCCCGCCCGATAACGGCGAGCTGACCTTTCTCCCGGTAGTGGAAGGCTCGGCGCGGCCGTCCGGCAAGGTCCGCTTCAATAGTACGCGCCGTGTACTCGCCCATCTGGATCGCGACTGGGGAGAGCGCCGGCAGCGGACCGCCATCCTGATGATTGAAGAGGGCTGCGTCTCCGAGCACGAAGACCTCAGGGTGTCCCGGAATGGTGCAGTCCGGCTCGACGATTACCCGGCCGACGTTGTCGAGCGGCGCATTCAGGCAGCGCAGAACCGGGCTCGCCACGTTGCCGGCGGCCCAGATGACCGTCTGGGCGGGAATAGTCCAGCCGGCCGCGATCACCTGGCCGGGTTGAAGATCGGTGACCAGGGCCTCGGTGCGCACTTCGACTCCGAGCCGGCGCAGGTCGTATTTGGCCTTATCACTCAGACTGGGTGGGTAGGACGGCAGGATCCGGGGGCCGCCCTCGAGCAGCATTACGGTTGCCTCCCCGGGATCGATGTGGCGAAAGTCGCGGCGGAGGGCAAAGCGGCGGAGCTCGGCGAGCGCGCCTGCCGTCTCCACGCCGGTAGGTCCGCCCCCCACCACCACGAAGGTGAGGTGCGCGTGCCGCCGTACTGGGTCCGGCTCCCGCTCGGCGCGCTCGAAGGCCAGGAGCACTCGCTGGCGGATCTCGAGCGCGTCCTCGATGCTCTTGAGGCCGGGTGCGAGTGCCTCCCAATCGTCGTGGCCGAAATAGGAGTGCCGGGCACCGGTAGCGACCACCAGATAGTCATAGGTCAATTCTGCGCCGTCGGTGAACACCACCCGCCGCGACTCCGGGTCTACCGAGCTCACCTCGTCCAGCACCACCTCTACGTTTGACTGGGCCCGGAGCACCGATCGAATCGGTGCCGCGATGTCGCTGGGGTTCAGCGCGGCCGTGGCCACCTGATAGAGCATGGGCTGGAACAGGTGGTGGTTGCGGCGGTCCACCAGGGTAACCCGAACGGGAGCCCCCTTTAGAGCCCGCGCAGCGTAGAGGCCGGCGAAGCCTCCCCCCAGAATCAGGACGTGAGGGACCATGTCACAAGCCCATAGTCTGCCGGCGCCAGCGGGCGAATCGCACGACATCGTCCAGCGGCGGCACGGCGTTCTCGTCCGCGTACGCGGTGTACATCCGCCAGCGCATGTAGGTCCGGTCCGGCAGCGGCAAGTATGGCGGTTGAGCCCACCACCGTCTGCGGCGGAACGACCACGCGGTGCGGAGGAGGTCGACTCCGAGGCGTGGATTGATCAGCCCCCGCCATGCCAGCCGACCGGTGAGTGACAGCCAGGAGCGGGACATATGCCAAGTATAATTGGTATATTCAGCAGCCTATGACCCTCATTCAGCAGACCCGTGACCGATAGCTCCTATCGCACGTTAAACGATCATAAGCGTCCGACCGAGGACGAGACTCTCCTCGAGGGTCCCCAGCCGCGCGAGCGACATGACAAGGAGCAGCTCCTCGTCTCGGATCCCTGGCGGGTGCTCCGTATCATGGGCGAGTTCGTCTGGGGGTTCGACAACCTCTCTGACGTCCGTGACGGCGTCTCCATCTTCGGCTCGGCCCGTACCCTCCCCAGCGACCCGCATTACGCGGCCGCGGTGGAGACTGCCCGGCTCCTGGCCGGCGCCGGCATACCGGTCATAACCGGTGGTGGCCCGGGCATCATGGAAGCCGCCAACCGGGGAGCGTTGGAGGCGGGCGGGCCCTCGATCGGCTGCAACATCGAGCTGCCATTCGAGCAGGGCTCAAACCCGTACCTGAGCCGGAGCCTCAACTTCAAATTCTTCTTCGTGCGAAAGACGATGTTCGTGAAGTACGCCACCGCCTTCATCGTCTTTCCCGGCGGCTACGGCACCCTGGACGAACTGTTCGAGGCCCTCACGCTCATTCAGACCGGCAAGGTCAAGCACTTTCCAGTCATTCTCTTCGGCTCCGAATATTGGAGAGGCATGGCGGAGTGGCTCAGCGGCACGGTGGCGGCGGAAGGGAAGATCGATGCCAAGGATCTGGTGCTGTACCGGGTGACCGACGATCCGGCCGAGGCCACCCGGATCGTGATAGAGGCCCGGAACGAGAAACGCGAATGACCCGTCCCTCGGCGCCCTACCTCCGGGGGCAGCGGATCGACCCCAGGGCCACCACGGGCAAGGAGACGGTCGCCGAGCTGATCGACAACGCGTTTCTGGCCTACAACGCCGGCCGGCTGCGGGAGGGTTGCCAGCTCTTCACCCAGCGGATGCTGGAGCCCGAGGTAACCGTCGGCATGACCCTTACCGGCGCCATGACGCCGGCCGGGCTCGGCATGAGCTGTCTGATTCCGCTGATGGAATCGGGTTTCGTGGACTGGATCATCTCGACCGGCGCCAACCTCTATCACGACGCCCACTTCGCCCTCGGGCTCGCGATGCACCGGGGCAGCCCCAATGCCAATGACGTCGAGCTGCGCGACAAGGGCGTGGTCCGGATCTACGACATCTTCTTCGACTACGGTGTGCTGCTCTCGACCGATGCGTTCGTGCGCGAGGTATCGGCCCGGGAGGAGTTCCAGCGGCCGATGAGCACCGCCGAGTATCACTACCTGCTGGGCGGCTACGTGCGCGAGCGGGAGCGGACGCTCGGGCTGTCCCGCCGCTCGGTTCTGGCCGCGGCGCACGAGCTCGAAGTGCCCATCTACACCAGCTCGCCGGGGGACAGCTCCATCGGGATGAATGTCGCCGAGCAGGCGCTGGCCGGGAGCAAGCTCAGGTTCGACGTGAGCGCGGACGTCAACGAGACGGCGAGCATCGTGCTGGAGGCCAAGCAGCGAGGCGGGAAGAGCGGCGTGCTGATCGTGGGGGGTGGCAGCCCGAAGAACTTCATGCTCCAGACCGAGCCGCAGATCCAGGAGGTGCTGGGGATCGACGAGCGGGGACACGACTACTTCCTCCAGATGACCGACGCCCGTCCCGACACCGGAGGGCTCTCGGGCGCCACTCCAGCCGAGGCCGTGAGCTGGGGGAAAATAGATCCCGACCAGCTGCCGGGCACCGTGGTCGTCTATGGAGACAGCTCGATCGCGCTGCCGCTACTCACGGCCTACGCCCGGGAACGCAAGGCCAACCGGCCGCTCAGGCGGCTCTACGGGCGCCGGGAAGCTATGCTGGACCGGCTGACCCGGGAATACCGGGCGGCGTTGGAGTCTCGGGACGAGAGGGCGGAGAAGACGAAGAGGACGGAGAGGACGGAGAAGAAGAGTCAGAAGGCAAAGTTGTCACCCTGACAGATTTCGCCGGAGGCAGGATTTCGGCCCCTTCGCTGCGCTCAGGGTGACATGGCCCTCGTACCCCTCACCTCTCACCTCTCACCTCGCATTCTTATACATCAGCTCCATCAGCTCCTCGTACATGGATTCGGTCTGCTGCTGGTCTCCCGACCGGATGGCCTCCGTGGCGCAGTACTTCAGGTGGTTATGGAGTAAGGCGCGGCCGACTCCCCGCAGGGCTTCCTGGACCGAGGAGAGCTGCATCAGCACGTCGGCGCAATAGCGCTCCTCCTCGATCATTTTCTGCAACCCACGCACCTGACCCTCGATCCGACGCAACCGGCTGCCCACGGCGTGCTTGACCTGGGGATCGACCGCAGTTGCGTGGTTTCCGTTGCCGGGCCGTCCTCCGCAGGCGCAGAGCGCTTTGGGCTCCGATGTCATGAATGGCTCCTTGTTGAACGGCATGAACGGTAAACGGTGAACGGTGAACGGTGAAAACGGTTAACGGTGAAGGGTACCCCCCGTTTACCGTTTACCGTTTACCGTTCACCGTTTCACCTTCTTCAGCCGAAGACTGTTCGACACCACGCTCACCGAGCTGGCGGCCATGGCCCCCGCGGCCATCGCCGGCGTGAGCAGCAGCCCGAAAGCGGGGTAGAGCGCTCCGGCGGCAACCGGGATGCCGATGATGTTGTAGACGAAGGCCCAGAACAGGTTCTGCCGGATGACCCGCATGGTCCGACGAGACAACGAGATTGCATCCACCACTCCGAGCAGGTCGCTGCGCATGAGAACGATCGTGGCCGCTTCCACCGCCACGTCCACCCCGGTGCCCATGGCGATGCCGATATCGGCCTGGGCCAGGGCGGGCGCGTCGTTGAGGCCGTCTCCCACCACGCTGACCACCTTGCCCTCCGCCTGAATCCGCCGGACCTCCTCCAGCTTTTCCTCTGGCAGCACTTCGGCCACCACGCGCTCCACCCCTACGGCCCGAGCCACTGCTTCGGCGGTCCGGCGATTGTCTCCGGTGAGAAGCACCAGCTCGAGCCCCAGCCGCTTAAGCCGGCTCACGGCCTCCCGACTCGTCGGGCGGATAGGGTCGGCGATTGCGATCAGGCCGGCGACCCGGCGGCCCACCGCGACATACATGATCGAGTGTCCGTCCCGAGCCAGTTGGGCCACCCTGCCTTCCAGGGAGGCCGGGTCGGCTCCGACCTCCAGCATCAAGGTGGCGTTTCCGACCGCCACCGGCTGGCCGTCCACTATTCCCAGGACACCCTTACCGATCCGAATCTCGAACTCCGTTACTTCGCCGAGCGGCACGCCGGCACGTTCGGCCTCGCTGACGATCGCCCCGGCAAAGGGATGCTCGCTCAGCCGCTCCACCGATGCGGCGAGCCGAAGCAGCCGGCGCTCGTCCCAACCGTCCGGGTTGGTCGGGGCGAGCTGCACCAGCCTGACAACCGGATGTCCCTCGGTGATAGTACCGGTCTTGTCGAATACGACAACGTCGATCTTCTGACTCCGCTCGAGCGCGCCGGCTCTCTTGATGAGCACGCCCAGCTCCGCGCCTCGTCCGGTCGACACCATGACCGCTGTGGGCACCGCCAGGCCCATGGCGCAGGGGCAGGCGATGATCAGCACGGTTACCGCGGCCACCAACCCGTGGAGATAGGAGGGGAGTGGGCCAAGGCTGAGCCAGAGGACGAAGGTGACGATTGCTATGGCGATCACCACGGGGACGAAGATGGCGGAGATCCGATCGGCCAGTCTCTGGATCGGCGCCTTGGAGCCCTGCGCCTCCTGCACCAGGCGAATGATCCGCGAGAGTACCGTGTCCTGCCCGACGTGCATCACCTTAAACCGGAACGCACCGTTGCGGTTCAGAGTGGCTCCGATCACCCGGTCTCCCGGTCCCCTGAAAACCGGCACCGGCTCTCCGGTGAGCATGGACTCGTCCACATAGCTGGTGCCGTCGCTGATCACCCCGTCGGCAGCGATCTTCTCGCCCGGGCGGACCACCACCTCGTCTCCCACGGCGAGCTCATCCAGCGAAATCTCCTCCTCTCGCCCGGCGCGGAGCACCCGTGCCGTCGAAGGACGGAGCGCGATGAGGCGGCGCAGCGCGCTCGAGGTGCGCCCCTTGGCCCTCGCCTCCAGCAGGTTGCCGAGCAGCACCAGGGCAACGATCCAGGCCACCGCCTCGTAGTACACCTGCGGGGGGATGCCGTGGGCGGACAGCCAATCGTCGGCCAGCGTAGCCGTGAGGCTGAAGAGAAACGCGGCACCGGTGCCGACCGCGATCAGGGTGTTCATGTCCGCGCTGCGGTGGCGGAACGCCGACCACGCGCGAGTGTAGAAGTGCCGTCCGGCCCAGCCGACGACCGGCAGCGTGAGGCCGAGCAGCAGGTAACGCCAGGTGTCGGCGGAGACCCGGCCGATCCAGGGCGCCAGCCGATGCATCTCGCCGGTCAGCGGCGTCATGAGCCGCATCAAAGGATCGCCCATTGCCCCCGGCGTCAGCTCGGCCAGGGGCATGCTGATGAGCATGGTGAGTACCGCGGCCACCATGCTGACGGCAAACTTGAGCCGGAGCTCGCCGATCTCTCCCGAGCGGGCCTCGTCCTGGGCTTCGATCCGCTCTTCGGCCGACTCGGTTGCAGGGGGCAGATCCGCCCCGTAGCCGGTATCACGGATGGCCTGGACCAGCCGCTCGAGGCTGACGGAGCCGGGATCGTAGTCCACGGTCGCGGATCCGGTCATGAGATTCACATTGGCCGAGCTGACGCCCGGCGTCCGCTCGAGGCTCCGCTGCACTCGCCCGCTGCACGCCGCGCAGGTCATGCCGGTGACGGGAATGGTGCTGGTCTCGAGTGTCTCAGTGCTCATGTTCGAGGGTGTGAACGGTGAACGGTGAACGGGGTAGAAACCGTGAACGGTAAACGGTGAACGGGGTAAAAAACTGTGCACCGTTCACGCTGTTACTTATAATAGGGGGTGGGGGTATGTCAAGTGCTTGGCTTTCCAAGCGGTACCGGCGCAGCAGGCTGCAAGAGACGCGGGCAGGACGCCAGCGATTGCGCGCCGCCGCCCCGACGCGGGCCAGGTTGAATGGTGGAAGTGATTGAAAGCCTGCGGGTTTAGCCGCACTGTGCGACGGGCATACGTCGTGCCTCAGCGACTGATTTATGACGCTTGGGCCACTGCAGGAGTCGGCGGACGACCCACTCACCACCCTGGGGAGCGAACCGCTCGTTCCCATCCTGGGCCCCAGTGATGGCAAAGTAGATCAGGTGGCCTTGGCTACATGGCACCAGGCGTTGTCGAACACGGTAGCGGTCGAAGTCCCTCACGACCTGATGGGACTCTGGCTGTACCCGACGCAAGGCGGGGTCGTGCTCCTGGGACCAGCGGAGCTGGCGGAAGACGATCTCGCGGTTCCGCTCCCGGCACCACACCTGAAGCCCGAGCAGCTCTCGCTGGTCGAGGAGATCGTGCTGGACGCGGGCTATCAGTCGGCGAGCTGCCTGCCGATCCGGTTCGGCAAGCGTGACGTCGCGCTACTACTGGTGGCAGATCTACAGGAAGGCCGCTACGGGCCGGGCCAGCGGGTGCTGCTTCAGTGTGTGGCCCGGCGGATCGCCCCGATGCTCGGCAGGATTGCCCGGCAGTGGGCTCCAGCCGAGGCATCGTCCTCCCGCCAGCAGGAACGGATCGCGGGACTGCTTGCGGCTGTTGCCCAGGCGAACAGCGATGCCGGCACCCCTCAGCGGTTCCTCGCCGGAGTGGCCAGTGGCCTCGCGCCGCTTCTGCCCCACGACCACATCGAGCTTCTCGCGCCCGATTCGGCCGGCGAACGGTACCTCCGCCTGGGGGAGCACGCCGGCGGACCGCTGTGGGGCGATCCTTCTCTGGCGATCAGCCGCGAGCATCTCGACATAGCCGATATCTTCGGGTCGTCCCACCGGCTGCTCGTGCCCGACACGTACGAGGATCCCCGCTGGCCTCGTGGATTCCTGACCGCCTCCGACTCCAGCGGCGCCGACATCCGCTCCGTGGCCGGCGCGCGCCTGAATCTCGGAGGAGCCTCGTCGGCTTATCTCCTGGTGGGAAGCATCGGGCCCGAGCTCTACGGCTCGGAGGACGTGGAGCTGCTGGTGCTGCTGGCTGGCTTGATCGCGCCCCAGGTCGGTGGGTTTCTGCGGCCGTCCGACGCGCCCCGGGTGAACCGGGCTCCCACCCGAGATCCGTCGGCCGAGCTGCTCTTCCGCATCGCCGGGCACCTCGCCACCACCTCGGACCCGTCCGCGGCAACCCGCTTGATCGCGGTTGAAGGGTGTGACTTGCTGCCCTTCGACAAGCTCACGTTTGCGCTGCGTCTTACCAAGGGAGACCGCGTCGTCCTGCTCGAGCCGGGCGAGCGCCGCTCCCTTCCCGACCTCCCGCTAGTAACCGTTGCGGGGACCGCGTTGGCCCGGGTGCTGCATGGCGAGGTGCCGAACGCATTCGTGGAGGGCGAAGGCGAGACCAGCTTGATCGTGCCGCTTCGGGTGGCCGGGCTGGTCCACGGCGCCCTGGTGTTCAGCGCAACCCCGCCGGCCGTCCTGATGGAGCTGCACCTGGGTCCGGCCCAGCGGCTGGCCGACATAGTCGCCGCTCACCTCGAGCTGCTCCGGCGCGCCGCCATGCTGCCACCGCCGTACGTGCCGGGCTGGAATCGCGCCGGGAAGAGGTGAGCCCGAAGCCCGCTAGGGCGCGACCCGCCGCATAGGGCCTTCGGCAGGAAGCAGGAACCAGAACGCCGCTCCCTTTCCGTAGACCGAATCCGCTCCGATAGTCCCGCCATGTAACTCGACGAACTTCTTGCACAGAGCCAATCCCAGTCCGGTGCCCTGGGCCCGCCGGCTGGAAGAGCTGTCCACCTGGCTGAACTCCTGGAACAGCTTGGGCATGTCCGACGGCTTGATGCCGATGCCCTCGTCGGTCACCGAGACCCACACCACGTCCTGGGGAACCAGCCGGCCCCGGTCTCCGGCGCGCTCGGCCGGCTGCTTCAGGGGGGCGCGGGTGCGCACGGCGGCCAGGGCGATCTTCCCCCCCTCGGGAGTGAACTTGGACGCGTTGGACAGGAGGTTGAAGAGGATCTGGCGGATCCGCCCGCCGTCGGCAATGACCGTGAGCGCCGCCGAGTCCAGCTTGACCGTGCACTCCTGGCGCTTGGCGGTGCGCAGGCTGGCGGTGTCGGCCACCGCCGCCTGGATCGCCTCGCGCAGGTCGGTTACGGTCAGCGAAAGCGTCATCCGGCCGGCCTCGATCTTGGAGAGGTCGAGCGCGCTGTTGATCAGGGAGAGCAGGTGCTTCCCGTTGCGCGCCACCGCCTCGGTGAACTCGCGCTGCTGTGCGGTCAGCTCGCCGGTGCCGCCCTCGAGGATCAGGTCGGAGAAGCCGATGATGGCGTTGAGCGGGGTGCGCAGCTCGTGCGACATGTTGGCTAGGAACTCGCTCTTGAGCTGGGTGGCCCGCTGGAGCTCCCGGTTCTTGGTGCGAAGCGCCAGCTCATTGCGCTTGCTCTCCTCCAGCACCGTCGCCCGGTCGAGGCCGACTACTACCTGGTCGCCCAGAATCTGAAGCAGCCGGAGATCGTGGTCGGTGAAGGGCAGCCCATCCCGCCGGTTGTAGACGCTCACCGTGCCGACCGTGACCTCGGCCGAGCGGAGGGGGATGATCGCCGCGGTCTTCAACAGGACGGGGAAGTTGGGCGGGCGATAGCTCCGGGGGTCGGCGCCCATGTCGTCGGACATCAAGGGCGTGTCGTTGGTGACGGCCCAACCGACGAGGGAGCTGTCGATCGGAAGCAGCAGGCCGACCGAGGACTCGAGCGCCCCACTGGCGGCAACCAGCCGGAGGAATCGCCCCTCTTCCACCACGAGGGTGACGCCGCCGCTTTCGGCCTCGAGCAGCTCGGCCGCGCTCTGTGCCACCTCCTTGACCAGGCTGTCGAACTGGGCTCCGGCGAGCAGGGTGCCGGCCAGGTGCCGCAGCCGCTCCAGCTCGCGGTTGCGGCGGTCGGCCTTGGCCAGAGCTGCCCGAAGCGATTCCTGCTGGGCCTCGAACAGCTCCTTCATGTGCCGGAAGGTTACCAGCGTCAGCAGCGTAGCCACGGAAACGAGCACCAGGCCCACCGCGTCGTCCTGGCGGATCAGCCACAGCCCCAGCCAGGTGATGATGATCGCCACCCCGGCGATGGAGCCAGTGCGGGACACGCTCCGCCACCGTCGCTCGAAGTGGGCCAGGAACCGGCGAACCGGCGCCAGCGGAGCCGCGCTCACCCGCCGTCCTCGGTCAGGAGCTGGTAAAAGGCGGTCTCGCCGGTCCGTAGCATCCGGCGGAGGTAGGGTCGGCAGAGACCGCACTGGGCTCCGCACCCGGTCTCACGCATGAGGGCGGCCAGGTCCCACCCCTCCGACGAGGCGCGGGCGTGCAGCACCTCGAAGGAGGTGGCCTTGCAGATGCAGCCCGACACGAGGACCGAGGTGGAGCGACCGGTCAATACCTGCCTCCAGGCTGACTCACGGGTTGGTGGGCCGGATATCCAGCTCGCTGACCAGGACCCGCCCGGGAAGGCTCAGGGCGTGCAAAATGGCCGCGGCCACGTCCTCCGGCTTAAGAATCCGGTGGGGGTCTGTCTTAAGCATCGGCTGATCCCGGATCATACTGGTGTCCACCGACCCGGGGCAGATGGCGATTACCCGGATGTTTTCCTGCCGGACTTCCAGCATGAGTGCCCGGCTGAAGCCCAGGACCGCGTGCTTCGAGGCTACGTAGGCGGTGCCGTGTACGAACGCGTTCTTGCCCGCCAGGCTGGCCACGTTGACGATCGATCCGGCCCGGCGCCGGCGCATGGCCGGAAGCACGGCCCGGGTGAGCAGGTAGAGGCTCCGGACGTTGGTGTCCATGGTGGCGTTCCAGTCGTCCAGGGTCAGCTCCTCAAACGGCTTGGCGATGAGGATGCCGGCGTTGTTCACCAGCACGTCGATCTCGCCCAACTCCCGGACCACATCGTTCACCACGCGCTCGGCAGGGCCGGGCTGGCCGACGTCGGCCGGGCCACCGGCGGCCTCGATGCCCTCGCGCTTCAGGTCTTCCAGGAGTGCGCGAAGCTTCGCCTCGGTCCGGGCGCACACTCCCACCCGGTAACCGGCTCGTCCCAGCGCGAAGGCGGTGGCCCGGCCGATGCCCTGGGTGGCGCCGGTGATGAGGGCGGTGGGGTTGGTCACAAGCGTGAACGGTAAACGGTGAACGGGAAGCGGTGAAGGGGAACTGCGGTAAGCGGTAAGCGGAAGCGGTGAGCGGGCGTTCGGGCCAGCGCGTTATCCCGAACGTAGTGAAGGATCGGCCCGGCATACGTCGGAGCATTGGAGCTCCTCGTGCCGACGTAAACCCACCCGATTCCTCGCGGAGTTCACCCTGAGCCCAGCGAAGGGCTCGGAATGACGCGGTAGCAATGCCCTGACTGTTTCGGTAATGCTCCCGTTCACCGTTTACCGTTCACCGTTCACGCGGTTTCCATCTACCTTTAGGCAATGTCCCTCCCCCTCCAGCACCCCGTAATCCGAAACCCTCGCGGACGCCCGTCGCTCGACGGCAAGGTGTCCTGGCGCGAGCGGCTCCAGGCGCTGCGGCATCTCCCCAAGTTGCTGCGAATGGTCTGGGACACCAACCCGGGCTACGTGGTCGGGATCCTTCTTTTGCGGGTGGCCCGCTCGGCCGTGCCGCTCGCGGTGCTGTGGGTGGGCAAGCTCATCGTGGACGAGGTGGTTCTCGCCATCGGCGTCGCGAGCGCCGGTGGTCCCGTCCCCTGGAGCCGGCTCGGGGTGTTGCTGGGCATCGAGCTGGCGATCGCCCTGGTGGGAGAGGGGCTGAGCCGGCTCTCCGCCCTGCTGGAGAGTCTCCTGGGCGACCTCTTCGCCAACCGGACCAGCGTCCAGCTCATGCGGCACGCCGCCACGCTGGACCTGGAGCAGTTCGAGGACGCCGAGATCTACGACAAGCTGGAGCGGGCTCGCCGGCAGACGGTGGGGAGGATCGGCCTCTTCACCATGTTGCTGGCGACGCTCCAGGATCTCATCACCCTGGTGTCGCTCAGCGTCGCCCTGGCGGTGTATGTCCCCTGGCTCCTGGTGCTCCTGATCGTGGCCGTGCTCCCGTCGCTCCTGGGCGAGACCCACTTCGCCTCGCTGGGCTATTCCCTGCTCTACTCCTGGACCCCGGAGCGGCGCCAGCTCGACTACCTGCGCTACATCGGCGCCAGCGACGTCTCGGCCAAGGAGCTCAAGCTCTTCGGGCTGTCGGACTTCCTGGTGGGCCGCTACGACCGGCTGTCGCACGACTTCTACCTGGCCAACAAGCGGCTGGCGGTGCGGCGGAGCGTGGCGTCCACCCTGCTCGCCGCCATCGGCACCCTGGGCTACTACGCCGCGTACGCCGTGATCGTCTATCTCACGGTGATCGGCTACCAGTCGCCGGCCGGGCCGTTCACCATCGGGGTGCTGACCTTCCTGGCGGGCTCGTTCCGCCAGAGCCGAGACCTCATCCAGCGGGTGCTGCTTTCGTTGTCGCAGGTGTTCGAGCAGAGTCTCTACCTGGAGGATCTCTTCACCTTTCTCGACATCGAGCCGACCATCCGGCTCCGGCCGGGCGCGCGGCAGGTCCCGGTGCCGATCCGGACCGGGTTCGTCTTCGAGGGCGTCGGGTTCAAGTATCCGGGCTCAGAGCTGTGGGCGGTGAAGGGACTCGACTTCTCGCTTTCGCCGGGCGAGCGGCTGGCGCTGGTGGGCGAGAACGGCGCCGGCAAGACCACGCTGGTCAAGCTCCTGGCCCGGCTGTACGACCCCACCGAGGGGAGGATCCTGCTCGACGGGGTGGATCTCCGAGAGTACGACGTCGAGAGTCTCCGGCGGGATGTGGGCGTCATCTTCCAGGACTTCGTGCGCTACGACTTCATGCTCCGGGAGAACATCGCGGTGGGCAACATCGGCCGCCTGGGCGACGAGCCGGCGATCCAGACCGCGGCCGAGCGGAGTTTGGCGGACTCGGTGGCTCGTCGGCTGACCGGGCGGTACGAGCAGATGCTGGGCAAGCGGTTCGAGGGGGGCGTGGATCTATCGGGCGGCGAGTGGCAGAAGGTGGCGCTGGCGCGGGCCTACATGCGGGACGCGCAGCTCCTGATCCTGGACGAGCCCACGGCGGCGCTGGATGCCCGGGCGGAGTACGAGGTGTTCCTCCGATTCAGCGAGCTTACTAAAGGGAGGATGGCGGTGCTGATCTCGCACCGGTTTTCGACGGTGCGGATGGCGGATCGGATTTTGGTGCTCAGGGGTGGGGAGCTGGTGGAACAGGGGACGCACGAGGCGTTGGTGGAGGTAGGCGGGTTGTACGCGGAACTTTTCCAGCTACAGGCCGCGGGATACCGGTAACTGCTTGGTCACAAGCCGACTAGGGGTCTGCGGTTCCTCTGTCGTATCTAATGGTACGACTGCTCCAATTGCGGCATTCCAATCCCCAAGCCCATCATGCACGTCTCGATGTACGGCTCGACGCCTTTGAAAGCAAGAGCCATCTTAAAGCCTGAGGCTGCATCTGTTTCGCAGGCTGTCGTGACAGGAATTGAATTGGTGGCTTGCCGGCGCGGGGCCCGGCGATCCGTGGCTGCGGCCGATCCCAGTGAGGCGCCAAGAAGTAAGAAGGTCGATCCGAGCTGATATAGTACGACAGTCATCATGTCAGCATGAACGACCTCAGAATTACGAGGGCAGAGTGCCCATTCTATTGAAGCGCTTCCGGACATTTCCGGCATCAGAAACCGGCCGTTGGAGCTGCCTAATGCGCTCGTGCAACGGACATCCCGAGTGGCGGCCCATCCACTCTACGACAATCCCTCACAACCTCCATACTCCCAAATTCGCCACTAGCTATGACTGATCGAGCCGACACGCAAATTGTAAAGTTTCTAGCTACAAACCAGTATCATCCTCGATCTTCAAGGCATGGTGACGCGCTCTGCAGGTTTCTACTAGCGGATCTCTTATCGACGTGCAGAGCCTTTGCCAAAGCCGCCGAGAGAAATTCAATCGTTTATCGGTCCAATTTTACGATTGACCCGCTTTCTCCAGACCGCTGGAATGCCGATCTGGTTGTCGGTCCTCCTACTCAAGCCCCCGAGCCTGGAGCGCGACGGGTTGGAGCCATAGCCGAGGGGTTCCCGAGCGAGATTTGGATGGCTATAGATGCCAAGACAATCATGACCGAGCACGGGAAGGCTCGGCGGAATCGGCAGCGCGACCTAAACTCCTTTCACGACATACTTCACCGAAAAGATCCAAAAACTATCGTCGGGGGGTTGGTAGTTGTGAATATATGCGAGCGATTCCAAACGCCCTTGGCTCGCCGAGTAGAGGGAATTACAAGGCATCGGAACATTGAGCGGCTGGTATCAGAGATAGTAGCTTTGATGGGTGCAATTCCTAGACCAGGAAGCGCTAGGCGAGTTGGCCTTGAAGCACTTGGTGTGATCGTTATTTCACATTCGAACGTCCCTGGAGAACCGACGTTGCTAGTAGCGGATCCTCCTGCTCCTGCTTCGAATGACCCCCTGAGCTATGCCTCATTTCTCAGCGATCTATGCCAGACTTTCACTTCTCGCTTTGGGGGATAGTCATGCGTTTTGAGGAACTTGCCAGCTAAGGCACTTATGTTACTTTGGCAAGCATACCAATCGGGAAGAGTCTTGGCGTCGCGCTAGAGGGTAGGGGAAGTAAGTCTAGAGCGTAACATTGCGCCATCGCCTTGCTGAGGTGCTATCGTCTATGGATTTGGTTTGCGCCGACTGCACGATTACCGACGCGCTAAACGGAAGAGAGGACTATGACTGACTCGAATGCTCAAGTGACTACCTTCGAGCAGCTCAGCGTTGATGCCAGGCGCAAGGCGGCGGCCGATCACCGAGCTTCTACTGCCGATGAGGCGGTTAGTATACGAGTTTGTGAGGGGGACGCCCGCGAACTCGATTGGCTAGCCGACGAATCAGTCCATCTCGTAGTAACGTCTCCACCGTATTGGACACTTAAGGAATACAACGACATACCCGGTCAGCTCGGGCACGTGAGGGAGTATGAAGACTTCCTCGATGAGCTCGATCGAGTGTGGCGTCACGTGTATCGAATCCTGGTTCCTGGCGGCCGTCTGGTCTGCGTCGTGGGTGACGTTTGCCTGTCTCGACGGGAGCATGGAAGGCACTATGTGATGCCCCTGCACGCTGATATTACAGTTCGCTGCAGACACATAGGCTTTGATAACTTGAATCCAATTATCTGGCTAAAGATCGCTAACGCCAGCTTCGAGGTGGAGAATGGCTCAAAGTTTATGGGTAAGCCTTACGAGCCAAATGCCATCGTCAAAAACGACATTGAGTTCATTCTGATGCAACGAAAGTCCGGCGGTTATCGGAGTCCAACGGAAGTGCAGCGAAAGCTGAGCATGATTGACAAGAATGACTTTGATCAGTGGTTTCAGCAAACATGGAGTCTTACGGGAGCATCAACGCGCGATCATCCGGCTCCATTCCCAATTGAACTGGCTGATCGCCTCGTGCGAATGTTTTCATTTGTTGGAGACACCGTCTGCGACCCGTTCTCAGGGACAGGCACAACCCTCGTTGCGGCTGCGAAGGCTCGTCGGAATGCCATCGGAGTGGAGATTGACCCCGATTACGTGGAGCTTGCCAGAAACCGCCTTGGAGAAGTGGCTGATCTTTTTGATCAGCCGCAGATCGAGGTGATCAATCGTAGGCACGTGGCAGACTCTGTTCCTTTACAGGAGCCATCCTAGTAAAGGAACAAGATCGAATCCGATGAGCTTAAGGCTCGAACCCAGCTGCAGTCCTCCCAACTAAGAGACCCGCCGCTGAAGTGGACTCCGGTGGCGACTCGGTGTTCGGACCAGTGACGTGACCAATCCATAGAATTACGCCGCCAGTTTCAAGCCACCATCAGAGGGCGGTGCCTCCGTGCCCGGCCTAGCCCAGCTAAGCCCCTGCTCGTACGCGGACGGGTGTCGGCGGCAGGCGAGCCCCTTGGACGGGCAGACGATTGAGCTGCATGTCCGCGCGAGAGGTTCCGAGCGCACATCCGAGACGCGCAGCACCTGATCCTGGACGAGCCGACGGCGGCGCTGGATGCCCGGGCGGAGTACGAGGTGTTCCTCCGGTTCAGTGAGCTCACCAAGGGGAGGATGGCGGTGCTGATCAGTCACCGGTTCTAGACGGTGCGGATGGCGGATCGGATCCTGGTGCTGAAAGGTAGGGAGTTGGTTGAGCGGGGGGACGCACGAGGCACTGGTGAATCTGGGTGGGTTGTACTCGGAGCTTTCAGCTCCAGGCGGCTGGCTATCGGTAGTCAGCTGCCAAATTCCCTCTTACCCGCTGTCATCGCTTGTGAAAAATGGACTGCTGCCAAGCTCGCCCAGAATTTCTTTTTGAGGGGACACCAGAAGAGAAGCTCTGCTTCGTAGCCACACATCGCCAGGCATCGATTCCAATCGGGGCGCGCCCTCAGAGCTCCATATTTAGATCACTTGAAAATTTCATATTAGGAGACTAGGATCCGTCGGTTTTGATCGACCGATTCCATAACCGCCCGACGATTTCCCCTCCGAGCTGACGCTCCCGCGCCAAGTCCCGTGAGAAACGCCGTGGCTCACCCCGACCGATGCGCTCATTGCGCGCCGGTCATGGAGGTGCGTCTTGGATGGATTAAAGGGATTGTCTGAGATCGCAAAGCACATGTGGTACGAGCTGCTGGGGTTGGTGCTGCCCGGCGGTGCCTTTGTGCTGCTCGTGCCCGCCAATCGCATCGGCTACGCCCATCTGAGTGTTCCCCAGCTGAAGGTTCTGCAGGAGATCATCACCTTGTCCGTGTTTGTTCCGTTCTCGCTGCTTTACCTGCGGGAACCGCTCAAGCTCGATTACCTGTGGGCGGGATTGTGTCTCTGTGGGGCGGCATACTTCATGTTGTCGCGCCGCTCTTAGTGCATCGCGGTGGCTGTGGCTTTCTAATGGTGTGCTGGGATCTGGCGGGATGTGCCAAGTGCAAGCGACTGATATCGGTACGGGCGGACCGCCCGAAAAAGTGCCCCCGTTGTCACGGTCGGGTCTCAGCCCTGAAGCTCGAGAGCGAGGACACGGAGGATCCCATGGCGGAAGAGATCAGTGAGCCCGCCTTGTATACGTGTCCGGCGTGCTTACATCGGACACTCCGACTCGAGCTGACTGCATTGTGGGATTGAAACAATGTTTGTCTCCTCGACCAAAGTCTCCTAAATGCTTCGTTTTAGGCTCAGCTTTTGACCTCGGGACACCTTTCTCATCGTTTCCGTGACGCGCTCGCCCTGGCCGCGCAGGTTCACGCGGGCGATGTGCGCAAGGGTACCGCGGTGCCCTATATCGCGCACCTTTTGAGCGTATGCTCGCTGATTCTGGTTGACGGAGGTGACGAGGACGAGGCGATCGCAGGCCTGCTGCACGATACTCTGGAGGACCATCCTGACCTGGTGAGTCGAAGTGAGCTGGAGAGGCGATTCGGGGTACGTGTTCTCTCGCTGGTGGTAGCTTGCACGGATACGCCACCAGATTATTCCGGCGGACCGAAGCCTCCCTGGCGCGAGCGGAAGCTAGCCTACCTGCGGCATCTGAATTCGGCCCCGCCTAAGGACCTGCGGGTAGCGCTGGCGGACAAGGTAGACAATGCAACCGCGATCCTCGCCGACTACGAAAGGCTCGGCGAGGCTCTATGGTCCCGGTTCAACGCTGGCCGGACTGATCAGCTTTGGTATACTACCGCGCTCTCGTTGAGACTTTCGGACAGAGGGGTCTCGAAGGACGGCTGTTTGAGCAGTTGCGGTCTTGTGTGGCTGAATTAGAACGCCTGGCATCATCCAAGCCCAATAACCCATGACGAGAACTAACGAGAAGTCGCTCGAATCCTGGATCTGGGATGCCGCGTGCAGCATCCGCGGGGCGCAGAAAGCCCCGAAGTTGAACTATATTTCAATCTTCCATGAACCACTCCTCACATGCTCTCTAACAAGGCCAAGTACGCTATCAAGGCACTCCTTCGGCTGGCCGATGAGCGCGGAGGCGAGCCGATGCGGATCTCCGATCTCGCCCGCGAGGAGCAGATTCCAGCCAAGTTTCTCGAGTCCATCCTGCTCGGCCTCAAGAACAACGGCATCCTTCAGAGCCGGAAGGGAAAGGGCGGCGGGTACTATCTGGCCCGGGACCCGCGACAGATCTACCTGGGCCAGATCGTCCGGATGTTCGACGGCCCTCTTGCCCCCGTACCCTGCGCCAGCCAGACCGCCTACGTGCGCTGCGCGGATTGCCGGAACGAGGCAGTCTGCGGCGTGCGCCTGGCCATGAAGGAAGTTCGCGACGCGACCGCCAGGATACTCGACGGCACCAGCCTCGCCTCGCTCCGCCGCAAAGTCGATCGCCTGACCCCACCAGCACGAACCCGCTAAAGGTCATCCATCACACCGAGCCGGTGGGGGCCGGCTCTTTACTCTATTTACCAGATAGGGTATATAGTGTAAGTAGCAGGTCGGCAACCCAACCTCCAGGAGACGGTCGCGTGATCGCTGTTCGAAAGGCGTTGGCCGGGCTGTTGCTGGCGAGCGGAGCTGTCGTGCGTCCACACCGCGTCTTTGCCCAGGAGTCGGCATCCTGCGACACGCTGGTGCAGTCGCTTGCAGTGCAGGTGCATGATCTGGACCAGCAGCTTCGGATCCTGCGGCGGCTTCGGGAGCTGGCCGCGGCCGGCGCGATGACTGGAGCGAACGATCGGGTCAGGATCAGTGCGGGTAACGGTTTCAGCATCGAATCGGCAGACGGCAACTACAGTTTGCGATTGAGAGGCTACCTCCAGAGCGACGGGCGCCTCTTCCCCGGCCCCGAGACCGGAACTGACAATCTTCTCATCCGCCGGGCGCGGCCAATACTCGAGGCGACGGCAGGCCGGTACTTCGATTTCCGGCTGATGCCGGATTTTGGCGGGACCTCGCCCGCGATCTTCGATGCCTACTGGGAGGGCAGGTTCGCACCCCAGCTCAGGGTACGGGCCGGCAAGTTCAAACCGCCGATCGGACTGGAGCGGCTTCAGTCGGCCACCGACATCGCATTCGCCGAGCGGGGGCTGCCTACCAACCTGGTCCCCAGCCGGGAGGTGGGTCTTCAGGTGGCCGGCGACATAGGGGAAGGTCTCCTTGCCTATCAAGTCGGGGTCTTCAACGGTGTCCCCGATCTGGCGAACGGCGGGGACGACCCGAGCGACGCGAAAGACTTCGCAGCCCGGATCTTCGTTCAGCCGTTCAAGACGGGAGCCCTTCGCGAACTCGGCATCGGCGTTGCCGGCAGCACCGGTCTGGAACGGGGCTCCACCGGAGCGCCGGCCCTTCCTTCATACCGCACTCCCGGCCAGCAAGTCTTCTTCCGCTACACCAACAGCTCCAGCAATCCCGCCGGCAACGCGTTCGCCGACGGCAAGCGGCTCCGGCTCTCGCCGCAGGGCTACTTCTACACTGGCTCGTTCGGTTTGCTCGGCGAGTATGTGGTGTCCCGAAACGAAGTTACCGCGGCGGGTCTCACCAGCGAGCTGGGGCACACCGCCTGGGGCGCGACCGGCTCCTTCTTCCTGACGGGTGAGAAGGCCGGCTTTCGCAGTCCCGCGCCGAGGAGGCCGTTCGATCTCGAGGACGGTGGCTTCGGAGCAGTCGAGCTGGTGGGCCGTTATGGGGAGCTGGAGTTGGATGAGGCTTCCTTCCCGGCGTATGCCGCGATCGGCACCAGCGCAGCAAAGGCGAGCTCCTGGGGGCTCGGTGTCAACTGGCACTTCACTCGCGCGGTCAGGATCGCGGTGAACTACGAGCGTACCAGCTTCAGGGGCGGTGCTCCCACCGGCGACCGCGAGCCGGAGGACGCCGTGATCACCCGGTTCCAAACCTCGTTCTAGGAAGCACTCATGCGGAAGGCTCTGGTGATTCTGCTCCTCGCGGCTATTGCTGCGGTGACTCTGCTCCTCGCGGGTAATTCCACAGGTCCTGCCGCGGGCCAGACCAGGGCCGTGACTCTCCTCAACGTGTCCTACGACCCGACGCGTGAGCTCTACCAGGATGTGAACCAACAGTTTGCCGCCTACTGGAAGGGAAAAACCGGCCAGGAGGTAAAGATCCGGCAATCCCACGGCGGCTCGGGAAAGCAGGCCCGCTCGGTCATCGACGGTCTCGAGGCCGACGTGGTCACCCTGGCGCTGGCCTATGACATCGACCAGATCGCCGAGAAGGGCGGCATGCTGCCGGGAGACTGGCAGAAGCGGCTTCCGAACAACAGCTCGCCGTACACCTCGACCGTCGTGCTTCTGGTTCGGAAGGGTAATCCCAAGGGCATTCGGGACTGGGGTGACCTGGCCCGGCCCGGGATCTCGGTTGTGACACCGAACCCAAAAACATCCGGCGGCGCCCGGTGGAATTACCTGGCAGCCTGGGGCTGGGCTCTGCGGCAGCCCGGTGGGAGCGACGCATCCGCCAAGGAGCTGGTGACCCGGATCTATAAGAACGTCCCGGTGCTCGACGCCGGCGCGCGGGGGTCCACCACCACCTTCGTGGAGCGGGGTATCGGCGACGTGCTCATTGCCTGGGAGAACGAGGCGCTGCTCGCCATCGAGGAGCTGGGGCCCGGGAAGTTCGAGGTGGTGGCGCCTTCCATCAGTATTCTCGCCGAGCCGCCGGTCGCCCTGGTGGACAAGGTCGCGGGCAAGCACGGGACCCGGGTGGTGGCGCAGAGCTACCTCGAGTACCTGTACACCGATGCCGGGCAGGAAACCGCAGCTCGGCACTTTTATCGCCCGCGTTCGGTCGCAGTGGCCGAGAAATACGGGGCGCAGTTTCCCCGGCTGACGCTGTTCACCATCGGTGAAGTGTTCGGGGGCTGGAAGAAGGCGCACGCCACCCATTTCGCCGACGGGGCGCTATTCGACCAGATCTATCGGCCGGGGCGTCGATGATGCGGCCCAGGTCCCGGAGCGTGCTCCCCGGGTTCGGACTCTCACTGGGCATCACCTGCACCTATCTCAGCCTGATGGTGCTGCTCCCGCTGGCCACCGTGTTCGTCCGGACCGCGGATCTTTCGAGCACCGCCTTCTGGGATACCATCACCGATCCCCGGGTGCTGGCGTCCTACCGGGTCACCTTCGGCGCGTCATTCGTCGCAGCGCTGATCAATACGGTGATCGGACTGCTCGTGGCCTGGGTGCTTGTGCGATACCGGTTTCCCGGCAGGCGGCTGGTCGACGCGATGGTGGACCTCCCGTTTGCTCTGCCCACGGCGGTTGCGGGGATTGCGCTCACGACGTTGTACGCCTCGAGCGGCTGGGTTGGACGCTATCTGGAGCCGCTGGGACTCAAGGTCTCCTACACCTGGGTAGGGATCACCCTCGCGCTGATCTTCATCGGGTTGCCCTTCGTGGTGCGCACGGTGCAGCCGGTGCTGGACGATCTGGAGGTCGCAGCGGAGGAAGCGGCTGCGAGCCTGGGCGCCGGACGGTGGCAGACCTTCACCAGGGTGGTGTTTCCGGCCGTGGCACCGGCTCTGATGACCGGGTTCGCGCTCGCGTTTGCCAGGGCGATCGGCGAATACGGCTCGGTCGTGTTCATCTCCGGCAACATGCCGATGAAGACGGAGATCGTGCCCCTCTTGATCATCACCAAGCTGGAGCAGTACGACTATGCGGGCGCCACGGCGGTAGCGCTGGTGATGCTGGTGGTTTCGTTCGCCCTGCTGCTGGCGATCAACCTGCTCCAATGGGCGGCTCGACGCCGCGCCGAGGCCGCGTGACAACCGCCGTCCTGCCGGGCTCAGTGCCGATTGCGCGGCGCTCGGCGAGCCGAGCCACCGGGGAGGCACGCTGGGTCCGGTGGACTCTGATAGCGCTGGCGCTGGGAGTCTTGGCGCTGGTCCTGGTCCTTCCGCTGATGCTGGTCTTCGCCCAGGCCTTGGCCAAGGGCCTGCCGGCTTACTGGGAAGCGGTTACCGAATCGGATGCGCTGAGCGCCGCAAAGCTGACCCTGCTGATTGCCGCCATAGCGGTGCCGGCCAATCTGATCTTCGGCGTGGCGGCCGCCTGGTGCATCACCAAGTTCCGGTTTCCTGGCAAGCATCTGTTGATCACGCTGATCGACCTGCCGTTCGCCGTCTCGCCGGTCATCTCGGGCATGATCTTCGTGCTCCTGTTCGGGGCGCATGGCTGGTTCGGCCCCTGCCTGGCCGAGCACGACATCAAGATCATCTTCGCCGTCCCGGGGATGGTGCTGGCCACGACCTTCGTCACCGCGCCATTTGTCGCCCGCGAGTTGATTCCCCTGATGCAGGAGCAGGGATCGGAGGAGGAGGAGGCCGCGATCGTGCTGGGCGCGGGCGGGTGGCAGACCTTCTTCCGGATCACCCTGCCCAACATCAAGTGGGGACTGCTGTACGGTCTCATTCTGTGCAACGCCCGTGCGATGGGCGAGTTCGGGGCCGTGTCGGTGGTCTCCGGCCATATCCGGGGGGAGACCAACACCCTTCCTCTGCACGTTGAGATTCTCTATAACGAGTACGCCTTTGCGGCCAGCTTCGCGGTCGCCTCGGTGCTCACCTTCCTCGCTCTCGTGACCCTCGCTCTCAAGACTCTGGTGGAAAAAAGGATCGCGACATGAGCATCGAAGTGCGGAATCTGCGGAAGACGTTCGGCGGTTTCGTCGCGCTCGACAACGTGAGCCTGGATGTTCCCAGAGGCGAGCTGGTGGCTCTGCTCGGCCCGTCGGGATCGGGAAAGACTACTCTGCTCAGGATCATCGCCGGACTGGAACCGGCCGACCGGGGGACAATTCACTTCCATGGTGAAGACACCACCGATGTGCCGGTACGGGAGCGGCAGGTCGGCTTCGTCTTCCAGCATTATGCTTTGTTCCGGCACATGAGCGTCTTCGAGAACGTGGCCTTCGGGCTTCGGGTACGGCCCCGGAAGGTGCGGCCATCGGAGCAGGAAATTCGGGAGACGGTGATGGGGTTGCTGCATCTGGTTCAGCTCGACTTCCTGGCCGAGCGACGGCCATCGGAGCTGTCCGGCGGGCAACGACAGCGGGTGGCGCTGGCCCGGGCGCTCGCGGTGAAGCCGAAGGTGCTCCTGCTGGACGAGCCGTTCGGGGCTCTCGACGCCAAGGTCCGGAAGGAGCTGCGCCGCTGGCTCCGGCGGCTGCACGAGGACGTCCACGTCACCAGCGTCTTCGTCACCCACGACCAGGAGGAGGCGCTGGAGGTATCCGACAGGGTGGTCATCATGAACGAGGGGAGAGTCGAGCAGAGCGGAACCCCGGAGGACGTGTACCAGCACCCCACAACGCCGTTCGTGTACGGCTTCCTCGGCGACGTCAACCTGTTTCACGGGCGGATCCACCAGGGTAAGGTGAGCATCGGCGACGGCGAGCTGGATGCGCCCGAGTGGGCCGACGTGAGCGACCAGGCAGGGGTCGCCTACGTTCGACCTTACGATGTCGAGCTGGAGGCCACCCGATCGAGCGCCTCATCGCTCGAGGCGACGGTCCGCCACGTGCGGACGTTCGGCTCCGTGGTCCGGCTGGATCTCGAGCTGGCGGCCGGCCGCAGGATCATCGAGGCGCACGTGCCGAGAGACCGCTTCGAGAATATGGCAATCACCAAGGGACAGCTGGTGTACGTCTCGCCCACTACCGTGCGGGTGTTCGGCCTTCCCTCCTAGCTGAGGCTTTCACAGGCGAGGGTGCTGCCCGCGGAAGGAGATTCTGCTGGAGAACGAGGACGCAGCCCAGAAAGAGCTTCCGGTCTCAGGGCCCCTGCCGGTAGGAAAGTCCCAGGCAGTGACGGAGCAGGTTCACCAGTTGACTAGCGGTGAACGGCTTGGCCAGCATGCCGCAGGGTGCGTTGATCCCCCTTTGCCGCAGGTCTTCCGGAGTGTAGGCCGACATCAGCAGCACCGGTAGACCGGAGTGGGTCGTCTCCAGGCGCTGCATGAGCTCGACGCCGTTGAGACCCGGCATGACCACATCAGTGACCAGAATATCGATGGGGACCCGGCCATCGCAGACGAGTGCTAGGGCCTCGAGACCGTCCTCGGCCTCGTGGACCTCGAAGCCTTCGGCCTGAAGGACCCGGGAGGCGAAGCGGCGGACCGCCGGCTCATCGTCCGCAACCAGGACATGCGCCACAGGTGGATAATGGGACTGGGTCAATCAATACCTCTTATCTGTCGGCCTGGGCGGAAGGGCTCGCGCCTGGTGGGGGGGTACGATTGGAAACCAATCGCTGCTGCAATCTGGGCTCCTCGCTTCCGGGGAGCAAGACCGCCGGGCCAGATGAATCGCCGCCGAGCGTGCGGAGTGGGCGCCGCCGGTTTCACGGCACTGTCAGACGTCGGTGCCCGGCTCTAGGCGAGTTTCCTCGGTCACCCTCAGGCGCTGCCAACATCACTCGTACTGAATCCAGTCGCCCGTCGTTCGGCGCCGGTCTGAGGCCGAGCACGTGCGCCAGCAGAGCGTAGATATGGATGTTCTGAAAGGGCTCGACCACCACACCATCTCTGAACGCAGGGCCCCGGGCCAGGAAGATGGCCCGCATCGATTCCCGCTCCGGCGGATACCCGTGCTCTCCCAGCGGCACCCGCTCCCGCCTGGCCGCGGCGCGCCGGGTGGTCGCCGTCCAGCCGTCGCTCAAGACCCCGATGACCGGCGGAATGCGGGGATGGCTCCGGTAATGATACGCCGCCGGTACCTCCGACTTCCGGTAGATCGTGAGCCGTGGATGGGCATCGCTGAGCCGCCGGTAGAGCTTCTCCGCAGACACCCCCACCGGGGCGAGTGAGACGAACGGTCCCAGATCGATGGGATCGATCGAGCCGGCATCGATGTAGTCGTCCAGGTACACGACCTTGCGCGGGTCCACCCGTGCCATCCCGTGGTCCGACACGACCACCATATTCACCCGGTGCTCGAGCCCCAGGGTTCTGATGCCGCTCACCAGCGCGCCAACCGCGCTATCCACCCGGGCAATGGCGGAGTCGGTCTCGGGAGCGCCGGGGCCGAAGCCGTGGCCGGCGTAATCGGTATCGCCCAGGTACAAGGTGATGAGCGGGATGGAGTGCTCGCCCTTGAGCGAGAGCCACTCGAGCACCTGCCGCACCCGGTCGGCGTTGGACACTGTCCGGTCGTACGCCCGGTAATGGTGAGGCCGCACGTCCTGGATCGCGACATCCGACCCGGGCCAGAAGAACGACGCCGCTCGTCGCCCCTGCCGAATCGCGGTCACCCAGATCGGCTCTCCACCCCACCAGCGCGGATCCCGCACCGCATCACGTTCCCACAGCGCAAACTGGCCCAGCGCCGAGTCCCTCATGTTGTTCGACACGATGCCGTGGTTCTCGGGATAGAGACCGGTCGCGATGCTGTGGAAATTCGGGAAGGTTTTGGTGGGAAACACCGGCACCAGCCAACGGGCCCGAACCCCTCCCTGAGCCAGGCTGCGGAGGTGGCGACTGACCGGCCGATCGAGATAGCTGGGGTGAAAGCCGTCCAGCGCAACGAGCACCACGGCCTGCTGCCCGGCCTGCGCCGCGAGCACGTGGGAAGGGTCGCAGGTTTGAAGGAGCCAGGCGAGGCCAAGAAGCCACCTGATTCCAACCCAGCGGCCAGGCGCGGAATGCATTTGGCGCATCTACGCGGTGCACAACATTGAAAGGAGAACCAGCGCGGCGAGCCTGTGACGAGTCACTGACCTCTTAACGCCACCATCAGCCCACCCAGGGTGAGGACGGTGCTTGCCCAGAAACCAAACATCCATCGAAGGGTATCTGCGCGGAGGCGTTGGATCTCAGTGCGCAGCTCTGTGAGCAGCTCGCCCCTCAGCTCGGCCAGGCGCTGTTCCAGTTTGGCGTCGAACCGCGCGAAGTTGAGCTCATTCAGCTCGCGGAGATCTGCTCGGTAGGTCAGGTCCACTGCATTAAATCCTTCGCTTCGCTCAGGGGCAGGCTCAGTCCACCAGCTCGTTGGCGACATCCTCGCCCAGGACATCATAGAAACGTTTGGAGAGCTTCGCAGTCACCGGCACGCAGTTCTCGATCTGTGGGGCCGGCAACAGTCTAAGCATACGCTCGGCGGAGTGCGGTATCAATTCCATGCAGGCTATGACTGATCAGCGGAAAACCCGCCGCTGAGATTCGCGACTCCCGGCGGCGGCTCACGTTTGGACTCCTGGACCTCAGCTCGTGGCCGGGACGGTGGGACATGCATCATCTGTCCACCTGTCCATCCGTCCACCCGTCCTGGAGGAAGTTGCCCGTTCACCTGATCCGGCCTAGCATTCGGCTCGCCGAAGTCCGTCGCCGATGTCCCACAGCCCCCTTACGGTGTGACGTGTACCTTCGCTTCGCTCTATCTCTCTGGATGATCGCGGCGTGCGCCTGCTCGCCGTCAACCGGGAAGGTAAAAACCTCCCCCGACTGGCGACGGGTTCCGGTGTCTCTCGAGCTTCGCCTCGCCGAGGGCGCGCCAGCCCCTGACCTGGTCCCAGCGGCGGTATACGGTCAGGATGCCACCGTGTATCTCCACCCCGACCCCCTGGTTTCCAAAAGCCACATTGCCAGGATCGAGGCTGTGAAGACGAGGTTGGGAAGGGGGCTCATCCTCGAGGTCTGGCTCACGAATTCTGGAGCCAGGCGGTTAGCGCAGGTGACCGGGCGCCACATCGGCGACAGTCTTGCGGTGCTGATCAATTCTGTGGTCGTGTCCGTTCCTACCATTCAAGACCCGCTCGGCAGGAACCCGAAGCTGCCTAATAGCATCGGAGTTCCACTGGGGGCCGAGGAGGCTGGGCAACTGGCTGCAGCCGTGTCGAAGACGTGGCCTCCTGCTTCGGCACCATCTGGACGGCAGTAAACGCCAAACCGCCGCCGAGATTCGCGACTCCCGGCGGCGGCTCAGTGCTCGGACCGACAACAAGCTGGGGCTTGGGACGGATCACCGACCGCTGAGCGCCACCATCAGCCCGCCCAGCATGAGAACCGTACTCACCCAGAATCCAAACATCCAGCGGAGCAGATCGGCGCGAAGGCTGTGCAGCTAAGCATACGCGCGGCAAGTGCTCACATCCGACGCACTCGCACCGGCCGCGAATACGAAGGTACTTCCTTGGTGCCGTCCTGCACCGATTTGGCGACGCAGTTGGCGAAATAGGTCTTCGCCTCCCCCGGCACGCCGTGACTGTCCGCGCTGTACGACAGCAGATACTGCGGTGGGTTGGTGCCGGCGACCAGGGTGCCGTCCCCAATGTGTTGCGGACCTTCGCCGTCGCCTTCCTTGTAAAACTCGACTCGGCCGACCACCGACGAGCCCTCTCCCTCGCGCGGATTGACCCGGATCTCCGCCGCTAGATCGATGGTCGCCGCACCCGGCTGACTGTGGTATACGTCGGTCGTGTGATCAACCGGCTGGCGGGCGGCAGACGTCATCCGGCAAAACGGCGGCGGGAAGAAGAATGCCTGCTGAAGGGGCTCGACGACCATCTTCCGGGACGCCACGCGCGCGGACCCGATCTGCCCGGCGGGCACGTCCCAGTTGTTGCTCCAGTCGGTCCCTTCCTCACAGGAGGGCGCCGTCCCGGGCCATCCCGGCTCGCATCCATTGGTGGTGAGGTACGATGCCCCCCTGGCGTTGTTCTCGCCCTGCCGCACGATGATCGTGCTGGTCAGGGGATCGTTGACAAACACGGTGTTGTAGTTCCCCCCGTGACTGAACGTCTCGGGTGACAGGCGCAGGTAGCCGGGTGACTGGGTCCAGGTGTCTCGCGCATTGTTCTCGTAGATCACGCCCCGACTCGCGGCCGCGGCCACCGCGACGTTCCCCTCGACCTTGGTCACCTCACGCCAGTATCGCACCGGCTCTACGTTCCGGTTGTCCCAGATGCCGAGCCTGCCCGCCAGCCGCAGGACCGCCGCGCCGTCCAGACCGTTCCACATCGCCGAGCCGGCGCTCTGATGGAATTGCTGGCCACCGTCCGTGTGGATGAGCGCCGGGCGGACGGCAGACCCCATGCCCGGCTGCCTGATGTATGAATCGAAGATGTCGGCGAGACTCTGGTTGCAGGCCCGCTGGACCACGTAGTTGAGCAGAGCATGCCCGACGTTGCTGTACTCGTAGCTGCTTCCCGGTGGCAAGGCCGGATCGCTGTTCTGCTCGGACTGCACCCGGGCGATGGTAAAGGCATCGTCGGGGTACACATGGTCGGCGCCCCCACCGTTGGCGATATCGAAGGCGCGTTGCCAATCAGGATTTACATCCTGACATGCCGGGCTCGAGTTGCCGTAGTCACAGACGCCACTGGTGTGGGTGGCCAAATGCTCCACGGTGATGTCGGTCCACGGGTACTCGGTGCCCCAGCGGGCCCCCTCGCCATGCGCCAACCAGTTGGCAGCCCGGTCCCCCAGTCCGACCCCGCATTTGCTCATCGCGAACACCAGCGTGGGCGCTCCCAGGAGGCCCTTGGACGCGGAGTACGCGAAGTAGGCGTCGGTGCCGCCCCGGTCGTAAATGACCTTGTCGTTTCGAATGACGACGAACCGCTTGGTGTTGTGCCTGGGGTCACTGATAGCGCTCCAGATTTGCTCCAGAGTGGTGGTGCAGCCGAGCTGCGGAGTGCTCCCGCACATCCCTTGGCTCTCCGGCGTGGCGGAGCCCCAGCGGAAGGGCTCAGCCGGAGCCGTCGGGACGCTGTCTGGAGCGGAAACCTCCGGCTGCGAGGGCGACTCGGTGGCGCAGCCGAGGGCGAGCACGACGAGAGGTAAGGCGGCGATGAGTGGCGTCATAACGCCAGCCTACCTCAGAAGCACCTTGAGGGTCAGTGAGCAATCTCACGTTCGTCGAGCGGTGACCATTGCGTAGCTTCTCGAGCGGCCTCGTGCGGGCGACCCTGCTGGGCCTGTTGTGCAGTGCTCTCGCCTGTAGCGACACACTGGACCAAGGAATGGACCAGCCGGTGCCGCCTGCCGAGCCGACGCCGCCTGCCGACGCGCGCATCGAGTGGGATCCGCAGTCCCAGATGGTACAAGTCCTTAGTACCAACGGATGCGACTCGTGGACTCCGACCTGGGCGCCGGACGGGAACCTCTACACCGGATATGGCGACTGCCGGCCGGAGGGCGTGCCGCAGAAGATCGGCATGGGGTTTGGCCGGATCTCAGGAGAGGAGGCCTACAACGTCTCCTTTATGGTGGTGCCGACCGGTGACCCGGCGGACTGGGACGATGCGGCTGCGGGCGCGGGCGTGGAGGCGGTGGGCGACGGCCCCGATAGTGAGAAGCCGGCAGGCATGCTGCACGCCGGTGGCCGCCTCTGGTACTGGATACGGAACATCGGCCCGGGGGGTACCGGCGTGCGGCTCAAGGTTTCCGAAAACTACGACTCGCCCACCCCGACGTTCACCTGGGTGGACTGGAGCTTGCCTGAGATCGGCTACGCCTCGTTCGTCCAGTACGGACAGGGATACGCCGGCGGGCCGGCCGACTACGTGTATGCCGTCATACCGATGAGCTCGAGCGCGAGCGGCAGCGTCAGCAACAGCGCCTATGACCTGGTGCCCGGCTTCAGCCTGATCCGCGGATCCCGGATCGACCTCACGCTGCAAGGCAATTGGGAGTACTTCTGCGGCAGCGCGAGCAGCCCCGCCTGGTGCACGTCTCTGGCAGAGGCGACCCCCATAGTCTTTGAGTCGGGCACCAGGTTCACGCCTCGGGGCGGCATGAGCTGGAACCCGGGGCTCGGCGAGTTCATGCTGTCATTGGTCTACGATCCCACGCCGGCCACGCCCAATGAAGGCACCCGGTTCTACGGCGGGCTCATGGTCCTGGTCTCATCCCACCCGTGGGGCCCCTGGCAGACCGTGTTTTCCAGCGGCAGTGTTAGCTGGCCAGGAGGCACCAGCGCGCCCGGGTGTGGCTCCCGGGACTGGGGTTCGGGCGAGCGAGCCGACATCCCCACCAAGTACATGAGCCCGGATGGCAAGACCTTCTATCTCTTCAGCTCCGGGGGCGACTGCCTCTCGATCGCGCGCGGTGTCATGCGCTAGAAGGCGGTAGAGGCGGTAAGGCGGTAAGGGCGGTGACGGTGTGGTGCGGGAACACGCAGTCATTGCGAGGCACATAGTGCCGAAAGGCAATCCCGCCGGTCCCTGATTCTATGCAGCTTCGGCGTGAACGTCAGCACGAGTGGTCGAAAGCGAAACCAGCACGATCAGCGGCGCCGTGGCGAGCGCGGCCAGCAGAGTCAGCGTTGGGTATCCCCACGCGTCCACGACCACGCCGGAGATGGCGCCGGCCGACGCGCCTGCCAGTCCCATCATGAGATCCGACAGCCCCTGGGCGGAAGGGCGCAGGTCCACCGGAACCGACTCACTGAGCAGCGTGGACCCGGCCACCATGGTGGCCGACCACCCGAGACCGAGCACCATGAGTCCGCCGGCGAGACGTATTGAGTCATGCCCTGCGCTTCCCGCCAGGGCACAGGCGGTGAGCAGCAACGCGATGCCGGCAAAGATGATCGGGCGCCGGCCGAGCCTATCCGTCAGCCAGCCGAAGACCGGCGAGAAGGCGAACATGCCAGCGATGTGAAAGCTGAGCACCAGGCCGACGATGCCGAGCGTGCGCGCCGCGTCGTGGCCGGCGCCCTTGATATGCACCGGTGTCATCGCCATGACGCCGATCATCACCAAGTTACCGATCGCCATCGCGCTCACGCCCAGGCGAGCCGGCGCCTGGGAAACGACGACTCGGAAGGCAGCGCGCAACCCCCCGCGAGGAGCATCCGATGGCGGCGCCCCCAGCTTTCCGATCGCGCGCGCGACCACCGCCGGGTCCGGTCTCAGCAGCAGCAGGAGGAGAAGGGTCGCCAGGCCGAACAGCAACGCCGAGAAGAAGAACGGGCCAGCCAGGATGGGCACGCCGTACCCCGCCACCGATGTGCCCGCAACAGGTGCGAGGCTCGGCCCGGCGACCGCCCCCAGCGTCGTCGCCCACACGATGATGGAGATATGGCGGCCCCGAAGCGCTGCCGGTGCGAGGTCCACCGCGGCATAGCGCGCTTGGAGACTCGCGGCAGTCGCCCCGCCGAACAGGAAGAAGCCCAAAAACAACAGAGGAATCGAGCCTCGGGCAGCGGCGGCGACCACGATGATCGACCCCACCGCCGCGACGAAGTACCCCGCCGCGAGACTCGGCCGACGGCCATGGCGATACACGATTGCAGCGGCAGGCAGCGCGAACAGGGCAGCACCAACCACGATGGCGCTCTGCGCGACCCCTGACACGCCGACGCCAGCAATGTCTGCAGCCAGCAGCGCTCCGACCGACGCGCCGATCGCGATGCCGATGCCGCTGATGATTTGGGTCACGAAAAGCAGGCGCAGAGTACGGCGCTGGACGGCGGCTGCTTGCATGGACCAAGAGTAGCCCGTCGTGCCTGACAATCAACCACCAGATGCGCAAGACGTCAGGCGGACACCTCCGAAAAAGAGCGGGCCCGCTGAGCAGGTCCGCTCCTGTACCGATCCGTCCCGAAACGGAATGGCCCGGAGGCCGCCGTCGTCGCTACGAGGCCGGCTGCATCTGCGAGAAGTACGACTCCGCGGCCTGCCGCAGCTCCTCGGGCGTCAGGTCCCGGACGTGCTGGGCCAGCCACCAGTGGTGGCCGAACGGATCCTCGAAGCACCCGGCGCGATCGCCCCAGAACTGGTCGGCGAGCGGCATGATCTCCTTGGCGCCGGCGTCGAGCGCCTGCTTCCATGCCGCGTCCACGTTCTCCCGGTATACGAAGAAGCTCACCGGCGTGCCACCGTACGCCTTGGGGCTCTTGCCGCCCTGGTCGGGCATCTCGTCGCCCAGCATGATGGTCGAGTCGCCGATCCGGAGCTCGGCGTGCATGATCGTCCCGTCAGGAGCCGGAAACCGCATCAGCTCTTCGGCTCCCAGGGCCTTCTTGTAGAAATCAATAGCCTTTGCTGCCCCGGCCACGAAGATGCTGGGGGTGACGGTGTGGTACCCCTTGGGAACCGCTTGCTTTGTCTTGGCCATGATCGCCTCCGCTGCTGTGATGAGTGGCTGCGGTAATATGGAAATTCCGGGGCGGCCGGGCAACCCGGTAATGTCTCGCATGTGAACATGCAATGTCACAGGTTGGCCCGAGGCTGGTGTCGCTAAAGTAACCATCATCGAAGCAATCAACGCGCAGCTTTTACGAGGTGCGAGACGCGCGCCGGCGGGCGAAGCGCCGTCGCCACGATCGCCATATCTTACCCAAGTTGAGAGTGTCCAGGAGCCGTCGTGATAAAGCAGCCTTCGTCTCGGCCTACTGCGCGGCTAGCTCTCTCACCGGTCTTGATCGTGGCCCTGTTAGGCGCCTGCGGAGCTGATGGAGACGGTGGGATTCAGGAGCCCCTAGTAGTTGAGATAGTCACCATTACCGCTCCAACCACCAGGATCCTGGTGGGGGAGACAGTACAGCTCACCGCGACAGTTCGGGATGGGGAGGGAACCGTGCTCGAGGGCCGCAGCTTCGAGTGGACCAGCGGCATCACGACCGTGGCTTCCGTATCACCCACCGGTCTCGTCACTGGCCAGGGGAAAGGCCGGTCGAGGATCCGGGCGACCACGGAAGGTGTGACCGGCAGCATCATAATCAGTGTCGACCTGGCTCCGCCTCCGGATTGACCTGGCAGGTCCCGGGTGATCACCGGCGAGAACTCATGCCTGGTTCAGTCGACTCGGCAGTGTCGCGACCCCAATAAAGAGCGAGCGGTGCGCTTCCCCATTTTACTCACCATGGCAGTGGTGCTCGCCGGATGTCAGAACGGCCGGCCCAACGCTCGCGCAACGGACCAGGCCGGCAGGAGCCGCTACCTCTTTGTTTGGGCAGGAGACGCCGATAAGCGGCACAGTGACTTTGTAGCGGTGGTGGATGTCGATCCCCGAAGCCCTACCTACGCCGACGTCCTCACGACCCTGCCGGTTGGTGCCGTGGGAACTCTGGCTCACCACACCGAGTACGAGATGCCAGCGGACGGCGTCCTCTGGGCCAACGGTTTCGCCGCTGGTCTGACGTTTCGGTTCGACCTGCGCGATCCGTTCCAGCCTCGGCTCGCCGGATCCGGTCGGGACGCGGGCCCGTTCAGCCATCCACACAGCTTTGCGCGGCTGCCCGGCGGGAATGTTCTGGCCACATTCCAGCACCGGGCCGGCGATCAGGGTGCGACGGGCGGACTCGTGGAACTGGACTCCGCCGGTAATATGCTGCGCTACGCGCCTGCTGCCGTTCCGGAGGTCGATTCTACCGTGCGGCCGTACAGTCTCGCCGTCATTCCCACACTCGATCGCGTGGTCAGCACGGCTACCGACATGCACCTGAAGGTGCGAAGCCGGGCGGTCCAGATTTGGCGCCTGTCCGACCTGAAGCTGCTTAGGACGCTCCTGCTCCCCCCGGGCCCCCGGGGTGATGAGAACTGGCTCACGGCCGAGCCGCGCGTCCTGGCGGACGGGCGTACGGTGCTGATCAACACATTCACCTGTGGGCTTTATCGGCTGCGCGGGCTGGAAGGCGAAGCCCCTTGGGCCGAGTGGGTGTACTCCACTCCCTGGAAGGAGGGGCAGCCCTACTGTGCGGTCCCGGTGGTGGCAGGACGGTTCTGGTTACAGACCAGCGGCGCCGAGCATTCGGTGTTGAGCCTGGACATCTCCGAGCCAGGCCATCCGCGAGAAGTCAGCCGCCTGACGCTGGGTCCTGACCAGGTTCCTCACTGGATTGCGCTCGATGCCTCGGGGGATCGTCTGGTGATTACGGGCTATCGGGCACTCGCACCATGGGTGTTGCTGGCCGACCTCGACCGCGCAACTGCAGGCCTGACCATCGACACGACATTCAAGTCGCCAGGGGCAGAGCAGGCCGGTGTGTACTTTGGTCGCGACCGCTGGCCCCATGGCGCTACCGGGCCAGCGGTGCCGCACGGGGCGGTTTTCGCCCGGCACTGAACTGCGTTTCGTTTCAGCTGATCTGCTCGGCGAGGTGAGACGCGGGAACGATCTGGAAGCGGAACTTCTGCTCCACCAACTGCCGCACCGTCTTCCCCGCCCGCCTGGCCGGCCGGAACCGCATCTGGCCCAGCGCCGTCCGAACCGAGGCGGTGAAGCGGGGATCGTCGCTGTACACCACCTGGATGGTGGTCGTGTCCACCTGGCCCACCGTGTCCACAACATAGATCGCTTGAACCAGCCCTTCGGCCCCGATGGCGATCAGGTCGCGGGGATAGATCGGTGCCGCACTGGAGGGGTAACGCTCCACCATCTCATCCACCTCCAGCACGCTGAAGGCGGTGTCCGGGACGTACCTGGCCGGCGGACCGAAGGGCAACTGGGCTCGGGCTCCGCTCTGATCGCGCCGGCCCCGGGAGCCCTGCGCCGGCACCCGGCTGAGCCAACCTTCCTCTGGACCGAAGAGGCGCTTCCCGTCCTCGAGGTCCGCCCCCAGCCTGCCCCACTGGATGATCTCGGTCTGGCGAGAGCGCACGTCCACCCGGTCCGGCGGGAGGAGAAAGAACACTCTGGCCTCCCGCTCGTCGGCCGGCATCCGGCTGCCGCCTTGGGTCAGCCCGACGGCAAACCACACCACCACCGCGTGTGCCAGGATGCTCGCGATGGCACACTCGGCGCTTGGGAAGAAGTTCCTGGACTTGAGGATGGTGGGGCGCATGCCCGGGGCCGCCATACGATCGAGCCGCAATGCGCTTCACATATATGAGGAAGGTCCCTCTATCGGCAAGACGGGAAATTCTGAAGTCGCGGACTGGAACAGATCTACAGCGGGGCCCTGCCAGGTCCGGGCCCGCCGCGGCGCCACCTGCCGCCACCCCCGGATGTCATCGGGCCAGCCCCGCCACCGTATTCCTAGCTTGTTCTCCGTGCCGAGCGGGATACCAGAGGCTCGGGTTAGGACGTCATTCCGAGCGCAGCGAGGAATCGGACGGCCTGCCATTTGGGCTTCGACCCCAACCGCAAAACGGGCCGATTTCTCGCTTCGCTCGAAATGACGCGCGCGACAAGGCCACAACGAAGGGCAGGCTCGGCTTTCAGCGAATGCGGCTCAGCATGGCTCGTAACTGGGCGTTGAACGCCTCGGGGACCTCCAGCATCAGAAAATGACCAGCGCCGGGCACCTCCTCTATACCCAGCCCAGGTCGCCCTTCCCTCGAGCGTTGAAACCGAGCAGTCCTGGTGCGGCCACCGGCGACCATGATGAGGCCGGCTGGTGCTCGGAGTGCCTTGACGGCCGTATCCTGACGCTCTCTGGACCATGCCAGCAGGCTGTCCATGGCAGGCAAGGCAATCTCGGGAGGAGCGGCAGCCATGGAGTCAGCGATGCTGTCGGCCAGCGCAGCCGGGCTGGTTGGAAGGAAAAGCGCCTTGCGGACGAAGGCACGCGTTCTGACCGCGAACTCTGGTCGCAGTTGGTCGATAAACTTGGTGAGCCCAGGCTCCGCCCAGTCATCGAAGAATGCGTCGACGCCAATGACACCGATCACCCGCTCGGGCAGCAGCAGCCCGGCTTCCACAGCCACGGGGCCACCGAGCGAATGTCCAATGAGAATGACGTTCCTGGCATCCACCGCCTGGATGACCGCCGCCACATCTTTGGCAAAGTTCGGGATGCTCCAGGCCAATCGGCTCTTTCCCGAGGCGCCGTGCCCTGCCAGATCGAGTGCAATGACCCGATAGTCCCGGCCCAAAGCGTCAAGCTGGTGCCGCCAGTAGGTGCGATTGCAAGTCCAGCCGTGGACGAACACGAGAGTCGTGGACCCCTGACCGCGAGCCTCATAAGCGATTGGCACACCGTCGGCCGACCTTGTGGTGCCCGACTCGAGCTCACTCTTGGGGGAAGCCTGAGTGCACGCTGCCACCAGCACCGCCGCGACTAAGACCACTGGGCTCTTGAGCATTAGGATCCTCCGGGTGTGCCGGTCCTACCGCATGGCCTCGAATAGCCCCGACATTCTAGCTTCTCCACCTCCTGCTAGCCATGGCTGGGATACATGAGCGCGTCGGGACCTTTGTTACTACGCCGCATCCATGTATTCATTGAACCGGCAATGCACCTCGCACCCACTGTACCCACGAAAGAATGACAGCAGAGTCAGGCACACCTACTCACCAGCCTGAACGCCGGGCCCGACTTCGTCCCGAGCATCACCGGGACTATTCGGTGAGCTACCACTGGCAGTGGCTCCGGGTAGTCGAAGGTCGCGACCCGGACGTACCGCTCCCTCCGGGCGACATGTGGGTCGAGATCGCGGGAGGACCCCAGCAGGTGCGGGCCGCGCACTTCGAGATAGCGGAGCGAACCAAGCGGCTGGTCCTGGTAGTGGATGACGACTCCACCATTCGTCGGACCCTGCAAACCGCCCTGAGCAACGCGGGGTATGACGTACTCCAGGCGCGAGACGGAGACGAGGCCACCCAGCTCTGGCACGAGGCCGGACCCGATCTCATCCTGACCGACATCCACATGCCCAGAAAGAGCGGCCTTCTCCTCCTCCAGGACCTTCAGACTCATGGCTCCTCCACCCCGGTCATCGCCATGACCGACGGTGGGATCTCCGGAAACCTCAATCTGCTCGGCCTGGCCAAACTGCTCGGTTCGGTTCGGACCGTGGCCAAGCCGTTCACGCTCGAGGAAATGGTAGCGGCCGTGAATCAGGAGCTCAGCCGAGGCACTATTTAGGCTGTTGCCGGCGGACGTCGCGGTCATGTAAGCTGGAAGGGTTACTTCGGCCTCAGGGACCTGGCAAACCAGAGGTGTCTCAGTGCGTTGGGAGCTGATGGATCGCTACCTGGCCGGCGAGTGCAGCCCGGCCGAGCTAGAAGAGATCGAGCGCTGGTTGGCCCAGGAGCCGACCCGCCGCAATTTACTCGAGCAGCTTGCCGGCCCGGATGAGGCCGAACTGAGAAAGGCCAGGGCGGAGATCTGGGCCCGGCTGGAAGACCAGGTCCGCACCGGCACGAGTCCCGCCGGGGCCTGAGGACGAGCTTGCCGCGCGGTTTTCCGAGGCCGCGACCCCCCGAGTAATCTCCTTCCCGCAATTTCCCGAAGTACCTCTGGTAAACTCAGCATCAACTTTCCAGCCGGTGCCGAGAAACTTGTACATTCACCGTAATCAGATGCATGATATGCGGTGAAGTGCGGGCGAATCGTCAGCCCCGATCCTGGAGCTAGAGATGCGAGCCATGGCGTCGTCCTGGCGGATCGCCATCGTCCTGGACGACGAAGCGCAGCGCGGTCGCTTTGCCTCACATATCGGTCCCGGTGCGCGGATCTACGAGGCGTCCGGCGGGGAGGAGCTGAGGAGGCTGGCAGCGGCTCGCGCCATAGATCTCGTCATCGCGGGCGTGCTCAACCGGAACGACGAGTTTCTGTCTTCGGCCCTTCGCGAGCTCGGCCGGACCGCACCTGAGATCGTGATGGTGGGTGTGTTCGAGCCTTCCCGCCCCTCCCTCGATGAAGCGGCGGACCTTGCCGGTGAGGTTCCCGCGATGTCGTTTGCCGCTCGCCCGGGCCCCCGGTTCGAGCATCTGATCCGTCCTCGAGCGCCGGGAGGCTCGGCCGCGACGTTTACTCCGGCGCTGGTGGATTGCATTAAGCGGCTTCCCCTCTTCGGAGCGGCGCGCGACTTCGGCCTCCTTCAGGCGCTCCACCCCTCGCTGGCCCACAGCATTCCGGTACAGGCTCGGGAGCTGGGGGTGAGCCGGCGCAACCTCGAGCGCTGGTTTCAGGGTCCTGATATCTGTTCGGCAGGATGTTTCCAGTCGGTCTGCGCCGCCGGTGAGGCCGCCTATCTGCGCCTGGTGGGGGGATTGGCGGAACGGGAGATAGCGTCCGTGGTGGAGATTCTGACCCGGGAGGGAGTGGCCAACCCGATGGGCGTGCCGAGAACGATCAGAAGCGCGCTCCGGCTCGGGCTGGAGGAGCTGAGAGGGGGCGGGGTTGCCGCGCTGGCCCAGGCGGTAGATACCGCGCTCCGGACCTCACGCGATCCAACCCGGATCCCGGCACAGTGGGCACCCGACACGCGCTATGCTCCGGAACCCGGCGTGCTCACGATTTCCGTGGGGGACGCCACGATGTTGATTGATCCCAGCCGGGGAGTCGAGCAGGCGCTGGACCAGTTCGGCATGGATGCGTGGCCTCTGCTCTTGCGCGGGGTGCCGTTTGCGAAGCTCACGCTGGAGCTCGCGTCCAACAGGCGGGAGCCTCCGCACCTAGTGCGCGCGCGATTGATCGCCTGGCTGGGTGAGCTTCTGGTGCGACGGCTGATCCGGCGTGAACCCGGCAGCGCCGAAGCCGGTGAGGCGTAGCCAAAAAAAGTTGGCGCAAATCGGACTGGCGCGGCATCCGGGTCCTTCCTAGCGTGGGGGACAACGCGCCGGCACGAGGCTCCGCCCATGCCACTCCCCGCAACAGTTCCTCTGCGCCGCCCCCTCCAGGGTGCGCTGGCCGCTACCGTCTGGTTCGAGCCAACGGACCGGGAGCTGGAGGCGCTCAGGGCGCTGCTCGACTGCGGCCCCGAGCCAGGCTTGGTCCGGGCGGACGTTACCCAGCCGGCTTCGGTCCCGAAGGACGGCGCGCAATCCCGGCGCTGGAGTCCTGCTGCGACGCTGCTTCGCCATGCCGTGCTCCTGGCGCCGGCGCCGCTGCGTCCCTTCTTTGCCGTCTGCGCGCTGGAAGGGTGGCGCCGGGTACCGGCCAGACAGCTCGCCGGCTGGAGCGGCATGCCGTACGTCTCTCTCAAGCGCTGTCTTGCCGCGCAGGGCCTCACGCCGGCCGGAGTGGCGGCCTGGAACTTCGCGCTGCACGCAACCTGGCTGCTCGATGTGGCCGAGCTTCCGGCGAGCACCGTGGTGTCTTGCATGCGGCTGGGCCGGCCGGCCGCATTGGGGGCGGTGCTGGGGGCGCGCGGGGTACCCTTCATCGCCGGCCGGGTTCATCCAGGAGCCTTCTCCACTACCCTGAATCGATACCTGAACGTACTGCGTGCCGCGTTCGGTGCATGACGCCGCCGGCCGCCGGAGGGGCGAGGAGCGGCACCGACCCGATCCCCGCTCTCATCGTGGCCGATGGCGGCCGCCGCCGGCTCGCGGTCGCCGGACCCTGGAGCCAGCGGCTGGTCTTCTGCGATCTGGTCGCCGAGCTGACGCGGCTATTGGACCAGCAGCCGGTGACGGCGATTCTCGCCGAGACTCGCGACGCCGATGGTGTGCCGGTGCTCGGCGCCATTCGAGATTGGGTCGGGCGGAATCCCCGGGTACCGGTCATCGTCTGGACCGCGGGCAGCGACAGCGCGCTGCGTGAGATCCTCGACCTCAGCGCCGCTGGAGGCGACGTGCGGCTGGTGCTGCATCCGCGTGACGACCTGAGCGATGCGCTCGAGCGGCTGCTGGCCATGCCGGCGCTCCCCCATCCGGGCGCGGTGCCCGCGCTGCTTCGGGGTGTGGTGCTCACGGCTCCACCGCCGATCCAACCCGAGCTGACGCTTGCGGTGTATCACGCCTGGCCCCGGCCGGGCGTCGGGGCCTGGGCCGACTCGCTCCACTTGACCCGGCAGGCGCTCAACCGGCGGCTGAGTGCGGCGGGGTACGGTACTGCCAGCGTGGTGATGGATCACTTCAGCGCGGCCGAGATCGCGATGCGTCTGACCATCGGCATGAGGCTGAGGGACATCGCGGCCGCCATGGGCCGGCCGGACGACCGTTCTCTGCGCCGCCGGCTGAAGCTGCTCCGCTCCAGGCCGGAACAGCTCCGAGACGAAGCCGATTTTCGGGCTCTCATCCCGCGGATTGGGACCGGCATTCGGCGCTGAAGGTGAGTGCGTCAGGGCCCGGCGCCGCATCCAGGTTCTGCTCCGTCTTTCCATCCATGTAGCTGAGTTTCCACCCCCGCACCCGGATTTCCATTCTCGCTCTTGTACGGCTCGGCGGCGATGCCTAACGTGGGCGCCCTTGCTGTGGGTACTTGCAGCTGGGAGCTCCAACGACCGGGCAGGCAGCAATGGCAACCGCGGCACTCCGTCACTCCAGAACCGAGAAGGCAATACCATCGGCGCACCGCTTCAGCCGGGCGGGGCATGTCCTGCAGGCGGAGCACGCCGGCACCATCGTGCTCTTCGACGGAAAGAGGTACTACACCCTCCCGAACGAAACGGCAAACGATCTCTGGTCGCTCCTGGCCGAGCCGCGCTCGCTGGACGAGCTGGTCGTCTGGCTTTACGACCAGTACGACGCGCCGCGGGACGTGATCGCGGAGGACGTCGCGGCGCAACTGCGGCTCTTGCGGCGGGAACGACTCGTAGTCGAAACGGGACCGTGCGGCGAGCCGGTGGCCGGGCCACGGCGCTGGTGGCAACTCTGGAAGGACGGAGGATGACGGATACGGCCGGCGGGATACGGCGGGAGGTCGTCACGCTCTTCTGGCGGGAGCGGCGTCTGTTGCTGGTGGCTCTCGGCTCTGCGATTCTGAGTCCCCTGGCGGCCATGGCGGTTCCATTCGCGGCCAAGACGGTGGTCGATGAAGTGATCGGCGCCGGTCGTACCCAGTTGCTGCTGCCCATAGCCGCCGCCGCGGCGCTGGCGGTCGTGCTCCAGGCCGCTTCGGCGTACGGCCTGGTACAGGCCGGAGCAGTCATGGGTCAACGGGTGGTGGCCGGTCTCCGGCAGCGGCTCCACCGAAACGCACTCGCGCTGCCGGTCAGCTACTTCGACGGGACGTCCACCGGCGCGCTCGTCTCCCGCTGCATGGCGGACGCCGATCAGGTGCGGATCCTTTTCGGCTCCGGGATCGTGCAGCTGGCCAGCGGGGCGTTGACCGCGGGGCTGGCCTTTGCCGTGCTCGCCTGGCTCGACTGGAGGCTGACGGCTTTGGTCGTCGCAGTGTTTGCGATCGTCGCTGTCTGCCTGGCTCTGGGTTTCGGCCGGCTGCACCGCGCCTTCCGCTCGGTGAGCGAGCTCCAGGCCACGCTTGCGGGCCGGCTGACGGAGGTCGTCAGCGGTATACGCATAGTGAAATCGGCGGCAGCGGAGCGTCGCGAGGCGCTCGCCCTCACCCGAACGACTCACCAGCTGCTCCGGGTCTCGGTAGCGGCGTACCGGCACGTGGCGCGGCTGACCGGCGTCCTGGCGCTGGCCGGCAGTGGGATGATGCTGGCGCTTCTCCTCCTGGGGAGCCAGGCGGTCGTGCGGGGCTCCATGACGCTGGGCGAGCTCACTCTGTTCGTGCTGCTTAGCGGCATCCTGAGCACGCCTTTGCTCCAGGCCGTCGCGGTGAGCGGTGAGCTGGGGCGTGGGCTGGCGGCGCTGGCTCGGATCAGGGATGTACTAGCGCTGCCGACGGAGCGTAGTGCCGACCGGGCGCGGGCTCCGGTTGGCCCGGTGGCAGGCACCGTGGTCTTTGAACGGGTGAGCTATCGCTACCACTCGGGACCACTCGTTCTCCAGGACCTGAGCTTCGAGGCGCCGGCGGGCTCCACCACTGCGCTGGTGGGGCCGAACGGCGCGGGCAAGAGTACGGTCATGGGCCTGCTGCTGGGGTTCGACGACCCCACGGCGGGACAGGTCCTGATCGACGGGCGGCCACTGTCGTCCTTGCGAGTCGCTGAGTACCGGCGGCGCGTCGGTACCGTGCTCCAGCGGGACCAGGTCGTGGACGGCACCGTCGCCGACAACATCCGGTATGCCCGGCCGGCCGCCACGATGGCGGAGTTTCACCGGGCGGCGCGGCTGGCCCACTGCGACGAGTTTGCCGACCGGCTGCCCCGGGGATACGACACGCCGGTGGGAGAGCGGGGCGTCCGGCTCTCGGGCGGGCAGCGGCAGCGGGTGGCGATTGCGCGCGCGTTTCTGGCGGATCCCCGGATCCTGCTGCTGGACGAGGCCACCAACCAGCTGGACCGGGAGAGCGAGCGGCTGGTCGCCGAGGCGCTGGTCATGCTGTGTCAGGGGCGGACCACGTTCGTGGTGGCGCACCGGCTCGAGACCATCCAGCGGGCCGACCAGATCCTCGTGCTCGAGAGCGGAGCGATCGTGGAGCGGGGAAGGCATGAGGATCTGGTGGGCCGGCGGGGTTCGTATTGGCGAACCGGCGGATGGGAGCGGCATGGATCGGAGGTGGCGATCCATGTCAACTGAGCGGAGCGGGCCGGTGGAATACGGTGTGTGGGTGTCCGCGCCTGGTGCCGAAGGTGCGGCTACAGATGCGGGAGGGCTCCGCGTGCTGTCGGTGCTCTGGTGCGGGCTGGTGATCACCTGGATCAAGCTCCTGCTCCGCGTGGTCGGCTTTCGTGGCACGCTAAGCTGGATCCGCCGCCGGGTGGAGCGGATTCCGGCCACGGCGGACGTGAATATCGAGCGGGTCCGGGCGGTCGAGTACGCGGTGGCGATGGCGGGGGCGCTGTACATAGGGCGGGCGAAGTGCCTGGAGCAGTCGCTCACGTTGTACTACATGCTGCGGAGGAAAGGCGTGGCGGTGAAGTACTACCAGGGGGTTCAGCCGTATCCGTTCCAGGCGCACGCGTGGGTCGAGTACCGGAGCGAGGTGATCAACGATGTAGAGGAGCACGCCCGCTTCTTCGCTCGGCTGCCGGAGCAACTGCCGTGAGGTTCTTCACGCTGCTGCTAGATCCGGATGACCGGGGCATTCCTGAAGAGGTATGCCGGCAGTACGAGGCGTTGCCGCGTAGGCGTGGCCTGAAGTTCAAGTGGCAGACGTTCGATCACGCGGCGGTGCTCACGGCGTGGGATGACCCATATGGCGAGCCGTTGGTCGCACAATACGGAGCTTGGCTGGCCACCGGCAGTGTTCGGCTGGACAACAGGGCTGACCTCGAGCACCGGGCCGAATGCGAGCCACAGGGGCTGAGCGATCTCGAAATCGTGCTGCAGGTCGTGGCTCGACATGGCAGCAGGTATATCCAAGAGATTCTCGGCGATTTCTGTTTCGTGGCCTGGAGTGGCCTGGCACGTACCGGGGTTGCGGCTACGGATATCTTCGGCGCCCGGCCCCTGTATTACACTCGGCAGGATGGCCTGATAGCCTGGGCTTCACGCGCCGAGCCACTATGGTCGGGCGATCAACTCGAACTTCGGTATCTGATCGAGCTGCTTACGACGTACACCGCACCGCCAGGGCTGAGTGTCTATGCCGGTGTTCACGCTCTTCCAGCCGCATCTCTGGCCACGTTAGAGGGATGTCTCGCTACCGTTCACACCTACTGGTCGGCACCCGATTTCAGCGTGGAGCCCTGGTGGGGAGCCAACGAACTCGAGGCCGTCGATGCCTGCAGGAAGCTCCTCATCGAATCCGTGCGCCTGCGTGTCACCAGATCCCACGAGACCTGGGGGCAGCTGTCCGGGGGACTTGATTCATCCTCTGTAGTGAGTCTGACCTCGTGGTTGGCCGAAAAGGGCGACATTTCCGGCCAGTTGGCTGGCACCGTCACTTATGTCGACCGGCAGGGCACCCAGACGGACGAGCGGGAGTATTGCAGTGCTGTCGTCCAGCGGTACGGAGTGGGTAACGTGGCGATCGTCGATCCGCCGATGTGGTACGACGAGGCGCACCAGCCGATAGCCCCCGACCAGCCGGGCCTGGACTTTCATGTCCAGCCAAGGGAGCAACGCCTGTGTGAAGCGGTACGTGGTGGTGGTGGAAGGGTGTTGGTCACCGGCTACGGCGGAGACGAGCTGTTCGCGAGCAATATGTTTTTCGCTGCGGATTGGATTGCCGAGGGTCGCTTCGTGGGGGCGTTTCAGGAGCTTGCGCGGCAGGCGGCCATCGGCCGGGCGTCATTCTGGGAGCTGGCGTCCCGGAATGCGCTCGTACCGCTGCTTCCCGAGATCGTGCAGTCCCATCTGGTGCGTGACGAGTCGCCACCGGGATCGTGGCTTGAGCCTCGCGCAGTCCGACAGTACGGCCGCGGTCGAGGGCCGTTAAGTCTACGAAGAAGCGCCGGACCGCGAGGGCTGAAGCACCATCACGCGATCGTGGTGGGAGTGCAGGCGCTTCAAGGCGTGGTGCATGGTGGCATTCTCTCGGATGCGCTCGACCTCCGGCACCCTCTGCTCTATAGGCCACTGGTCGAGTTTGCACTAAGTCTCCCGCAGGAATTGCGGGCGAGAGCCCGGATACCTCGCTGGATCTTGCGAGAGGCCGTACAGGGAATCCTACCCGAGGCCGTGCGAGCCCGGTTTGGGAAGCCGGACACGAGTGACGTCCTGGTACACTCCTTTCGAGCCAACTATGCGCAGCTGCTTGGTTTGACTGAGGATTCGATTCTGGCGGATCTTGGCCTACTCGATCCGGCCCAGCTACGAGCCGCCTTCGAGGCGGCTCACAGACACCCGACCGCGGCCCTATCGCATCATCTCGCGCTGTTCCCAACGCTAGCCGTGGAAGCATGGCTGCAGATCAGATCTGGCAGATGGCCGCACCGAGGCCACCTGAGTTGCAATGGAAGAGCAGGGAGTAAACGTGTTATTGGTGCAGGTAAGCCACAAACTCAAGGTAGCAGACGTGAACACAGCAGTTCAACGAACCCCGCTTTCAGCGGGGTGACAACGGAGGAGTTATGAAGAAGACTTACATTTCTCCAACTCTGCTGACGTTGGGTAGCGTTGTGTGTGAGACCCTCAGTGGCCCCGTGAGCGGAAACGAGATAGCTGAGCCGACGGCGAAATTCAGCTAAGCCGGGTCAGCTAGACTTCCATCACTGAGCTGGACACTCGTACGGTCATCGGCCAGATCTCTCTTTATGGCAGCCATCAAGAAGATATGCGCTCGGGAGGGATTCATGAAAAAGACCTACATGAATCCTTGACTGGTTCCGAGTGGAAGTCAGTTGCGTCAGACGCGGTCGGGATCTCCTGCTGGAAGCGAGCTCGCAGAACCGCCGGTAAAGTTGACGATGTAAAGGCGAGATTGAGTGTTCCTGAAATACGGATGGAGTGAGGCGAGCCACAAGCGTCTCCTCCATCCTCCAGCTTGAGCTGATATTAGTGACTGCTGTTACCAGGAAGCCATTGACGGAACCACGTCATAGTCCGATCAATCCAGTCGCGGTAAAGGTGCCAATCCGATATGCTGTGGCCCTGATCCGGATGCAGCACAAACTCCACCTGAACATTGCTCTCCTTTAACCCGGCGTAGAGCTCCAAACCCTGGGGCAAGAGTGAGAATCGAATGGCATCCACAGCGGAGGCGCTTCGACCCCCGTAGCGCATCAACACCGGGGTCCGTACCCGATCGACAAATGTGATCGGCGACTGGGCGGCATACGCCGCCGGCTGAGTCCAGGGGTTGCCGTCCAGTCTGAATCTCAAAGACATGGTGCCGAGAGCATATGTCTGGCTAAAGAGACTGGCAAGATTGATAGGTCCATCATCGATGACAGCGGCTGCATAGCGACGCGTTTGAGCTATTGTGTACGCTGCCAGGTAACCTCCATAGCTCATTCCGTAAATTCCAATCGATGCCGGGTCGACGAGACGTCTCGCGACGAGTGCTGAGGCCCCACGGTCCACGTCGCTGAAAGGGCCGAAAGCCAGGTCGCCGTTTAACGCTGCCTGAAACTCCTCCCCATAGCTGGAGTCACCCCGGGGATTAGGGAGAAGAACGAGATACCCTGCGCGGGCTAGCGTTTGAGGAGGGAGAGAACGGGAGTCAAACCTCAACCGCATGAACGAATTGGTGTAAAAGTCTCCAGGGCCGCCGTGAACCATGACAATTAAGGGGTACCGCCGAGTCCGCTCATAGTGCGGGGGCTTTAACAGGTATCCATGAATGGTGAAGCGTCCATCAGCACTCGGCCAGTTTATAGCGTCGATACGGCTGAGGGGGTAGCCTGATAGCACACCGCCTTCGTGGGTCAGGCGGGTGAACTCGCCCGTCCTTGTGTCTAGCCTGTAGAGCTCTCGAGGCTGGTTGGCGTTCTCCATTACCACCAGCAGGTGCTTTCCGTCGTCGACCAGCGCATAGTGAGAGACTGACAAGGTGTCAGGCGTAAGGACTCGCCATCCCCGGGTTTTCAGGTCGATGGCGTAAAGGCCGGCGTTTCCTTGTTTGAACCGACCAACGTAGAGCGTTCGCTCATCGGCGCTCCAAAGTGGTGGGAGCCCGGCCCATAGGCCATCGGCTCGTTGTGAGATCAGGCGCTTGCTGGCGCCGGGACTCCTGGCCACAGCATGTATGGCGTAGACGATCAGGGGCTGGTGACCATCCATGCGAGGCTTGTGATACTGCAGATAGGCCAAGCGTCTTCCCGAAAGAGACCACGCGGGATACCGTGGTGCGTCGCTCGCCGTGAGCGCGAGGTGCCGGCCGGCGCCTGACCGTTGGTCTACGATGGTCACCTGTCTTTCAAAAAATAGTTGCTCCGCGCTTGCATCGAGAGGCACGCCGATTATGCCGAGCTCGTCGGTTTGGAGCCATTCAATCCTGGGCTCGCCCTTCCAGGAGACGACCCGACGCCGAATGACACACGCAGGCTGCCCACCGCCGATCGATGCAATGGCCAAGTAAGCACCGAGTGTGTCTCTCTCCCAAACTCGACTTGTTGGTCCCGTGAAATTGCCGGGGGAATCCTGGAATAGGACTAGGCGCGACATGGAACTGGTCGAACCCGTCTGGCCTTTCACGGTGACCGAATCCAGGGCAAGATATGCAATGGCGTTGCCTGCGGGAGACCACGCGTAATCCAGGACCTCACCGCCGATTGAGTCCGTGCCGATCAAGGGCCGCGGCTCGGTAGCCGAGTCGTCAGGCGTATACTGCCAGATTGCCGTCCGGCTTTTGGTCTTCATCAGGAAGGATAGAGTTTGGCCAGGCGACCACCTCAACCTGCGTGGGTGACCCGCTAGTTTGATCACGTGACTACGGTTATTTCTAAGGCTTAGCAAGACGATCTGCCCTTCAGGCCCGGGCTCCGCAAAATGAAAGACTGGCGCCAGAACGTACGCCACCCAACGCCCATCCGTGGAGACGGCCATCTCATCGATCTGCCGAAGCTTCGGCAGATCATCAGAACTCGGCCATGTCCCGTGCAGCGTGTGGTTGGGTGCCGACTGAGATAGCAGGGTCTCTACAGAAGCCAATAGGGCTAGAGCAATACGCAGCAGACTAATAGTCAATGCGAAGTCCGACGGTGGTGGTGCGCCCCACTACAGGTAAGAAGTTCGATCCTTCATAGGTTTCTTGGTTAGTGAGGTTGTCAGCCCCCAGAAACACCTGCAACTGTGGCGTCAAGCGCTGCGTCACCAAGGCATTCACTCTGGTGATTGATGGGTAGGACACGACATAGTCCCGGACTGTCGGACGGCAGGGACCAGTCCCGCCGAAACAACTAAATAACGCGATGACGTCGAGTCTTCGATAGCTGCCCACGTATGCGAGTCCCGCAGTAACCCTGGTTCTCGAACCCGGCAGCCATGTGATGCTAGCTCCCGCGGTGTGAGCAGGGGTGCTCTCCGGCGGATCTCCAACCTGAAGAGTCCCGGATGTCACGGAACCCAGATGGGTGACTCTGGACTTCACGTACCCATATTGGCCTTTCAGGCGCAGTTGCCAGACCGAGGCTCTTGCCTCGACTTCGACTCCGCGATTGGTGACACGGCCGATGTTCTGATACTGGAAGGTTGGGGCTGAGGTCTCTGCCAGCTGGCTGAAAAGGATGAGGTCCCTGGCGGTTTGGTCGAATCCGGTGATAGCGAGGCTGGCTCCATCCTCAAAGAAGAGATCAATGCCCGCGTCCCAGCCCTGTTGTTGCTCCGGGGCGAGGAGCGGATTGGCGAGCTGAATCGAGCCTCCAGCTGCAGCCGCCAGAGATTGTCCCGGGGATGGCACCCGCATCGCGCGACCGTAGGAGCCTCGGACCTTGAGGGTCGTGCTGCGGAATTCCTGTACCCAAGAGATGCCGACGTGAGGAAGAACCGGAGTCGCGATGCTTGCCCCGAAAGTCGAGTTATCTTCTACTCGAAGCCCACCAGTCAGAAAGACCGACTCCCGAAACCCCAGCCTTCCCTCGATGAAGTAGCCGGTATTCCTGACTGAGAAGCGGCTCTGATCGAAGGCTCCGGGCGGCGAGGTTTGAATCGTCCCCTCGGCATTGAGTGCCCGGCTTGTGAAGAACGTGCTCCCGGTCCGATCGTGGTGGTCGATGCCACCGGTTAGCGATCCCGCAAGGCTTCTTGTGAGCACACCTGATATGGAAGTGTTGTAACTGACGAAGACCTTTCGTGAGGTAGAGGTGAACAGAGTTAGCAGGGTATCAGCCGCAGTGGTGAGACGAGGCCGCTCTTGTACGTCCTCCTGTAGAGCACGATCGATGCCGGCAGTCACGCGGTTGATCCACCAGGTCTTCGGTGTCACCGTGATCGTGGAGCCATAGGTCTCATTGGTGAAGTCGCTCACCGTATAGCTGGGCTGCGATTGGGACACCAACCCGACCGTCAGGAGGATTGGATTGAAAGCTGACCCTAACTTGTTGCGCTGGTAGCGGCCCGAAAAATCCGCCGCGAGAATGCCATGGGTCGAGCGGATGCCCCCATAGACGCTGGGCGTTGATTGGCGAGATATCTGACCATTCGGCAAATAGTCGGGAAGGTGGGTGTATCCCCCGCCCAGGCTGTAGCTCATATCGTCTCCGCCGCCGTACAACCGGGCCGTGTACTGCTGGCGAGGCACAGTCCGGTATCCGTCATACGGTGTTTGCGTGAGCCCCAGGGCAGTCTGGGCTTCAATCTTAGGTTTGGAGGGGTGTGGACCTCCACGTTTGGTGAAAACCTGGATCACACCGTTAGCGGCGTCCGCCCCATAAAGGGTGGCGGCTTGAGGTCCTCGGATGACTTCGAATCGCTCAATGCTCTTTGGATCGATCGATGCTCCGACGAACCTGGCAGCCTCGACACCGTCGATCAGGATCTTCAACGCGGAACTACTGGGAGATAAGGAGCTGGCGCCTCGCACGGTGAAGAGAGTTGACTGTGGATTCACAGGGTTGGCGAAGGCCACCGAGGTGGGGACCTCCTGCCTGACCACGTCAGCGAGCATCTGAGGGTTTCGTTCGGCAATGTCGTTCGCTCCGATTATAGTGACGGCACTGGACAGCGCCCTCAGCTGCACCTGCATCCCTCCGGGCGTAACCGTCACCAGCTCATCCAGCTTCTGCAGCGACTTAACCAGAGCGAAGTCCGCTGTTACTTCCCCACCGCCCGGTACCTCAACACTCGATTCCATCGGCGAATAGCCGATATATCTCACCCGCAAAGTGTACGTCCCATCCTCGATGCCATCGATCCGATAACCTCCGTCGCTACCAGTCGTGCTGCTCCGGCGCGTCCCCTCCACCTCGACCGTCGCCCCCGCAATCGGCGCTCCCGTCGCCTTGTCCGTCACCGTCCCCACGATCGTCCCGCTGTCCTGAATCTCCGCCCTCGGAGCCGGATGCTTGCAGACCACCAGTGCCAGCGCCCCATCCCGATCCACCACCACATCGAGCCCGGACCGGAACAGGATCTCAGTCAACGCCGTCACCACCGCGACGTCGCTCGCGCCGATCGTCACCCGCTTGCCCTCCGGCAGCACCGCCGGCGAGTAGGTGATGTTGAGCCCGGCCTGGTTGATCAGCTCCTTCAGCGCCGCGTCCAGCGATACGTCCTCCAGCCGCAGCGACAGCCGCCGCGCCAGCACCGCCGACCGCTCCGCCTCCCGTGGCTTCTTCGGCGCCCAGGCGGCCACGAAGTGAGGCTGGGGATCGGCAAAGGCGATCTCCACCGGCTGCTGGCCCACCGCGGCCGGCGGGCTCAGCGAGAGGGCCGCCACCAATAGACCGACTGAGACACGGATCGACATGCGTCCTCCGCTGAGCGGTGCTGGGAGGGAGAGAATCGGAGAGCCTACATCTTCATAACGGTTGAGCGGGGCCGATCTCGTACAGGACGGAGAGGACGGAGAAGACGGAGAGGCGCCTAATCCCGCGAGAGAATCACGACCCGACCCCGGCGCACCTGCTTCAGCCCCAGCGAGCCGGCCAGGAGATCCAGCCGGGCGGGGGTGAGGGTCTGGTCCAGCCTGCCGCTGAGCGGGATGGTGCCGAGCGAAGTGTCGGCCAGCTCGAACTCGAGGTCATACCAGCGGGAGAGCTGCGGCAGCGCCTCGGCCAGCGGCGTCCCGTCGAAGACCAGCGTGCCCTGGGTCCAGGCGAAGTACGCGGCCGTGTCCGCCCGCTGCACCTGGGGCACGCCACCGGCACCCAGCCGCCCCATTTCGCCGGGCCGGACCACCTGCTCCGCACCCGCCCTGGTCGGCTTCTCGGCGGGCCGCACGGCTACCTCGCCGGACCGCACCACTACCCGGGCACCGGCGTCCTCGGGATAAGCCCGCACCAGGAACTCGGTGCCGAGGTCGGTCGCGATCAGGTTTCCGGCCCGGACCCGGAACGGCCGCCGCGCCTCGTGCTCTACGGTGAAGTACGCCTCGCCCTCGAGGGTCACCTCACGCGAGTGGTTGGGAAACGTGATCGGGTGGCGTAACCTGCTCCCGGGGGCGAGCAGCACCTGGCTTCCGTCCGGGAGCTGAAAACGAGCCCGCTCCGCCCGCGGTACCGTCACCACCCGCTCGGCCACCGGCTCGCTGGGCCCATCTCGAAGCAGAGCCCGCCCGGCCAACGCCGCCCCAACCACGAGCAGCACCGCCGCCGCCATTCCGCCACCCTGGTACCACCGGCGTGGGGACGGCTCCGCCAGAGCGAACCGCCGGGCACGAGCCGGGCCGCTTCTCTCGGGCGATGCGCCGCCCAACCGCTCGAGAGCGCCGGCCCAGACCGCCTTCCGGTCGGCCGCCGCCATGTCCCTCTCCAGCTTTGCCAGGCCCTCTTGCCATGCCGCCAGGAACGCCGCGCGCTCCGGCCGTGCCGCCAGCCACCGCTCGAGCTCTTCGCGCTCGGCCGGCGTCGCCTGGCCGGCGAGATAGCGGTCGAACAGCTCCCAGTCGAGGTCCTTCATGGATGGCTCCACACCGGGATAACGTACGAGCCGGGCCCCGCTCCTACTTGCCGAGCAGGCGGGGGAGGAGCGCCTTGAGCTGAGCGATCGCCCGCTGCATGTGGGCCGACGCCGTGCCGGGCGCTATGCCCAGCTCGGCGCCGATCTGCTCGTAGGTGAGTTGGCGCCGCCAGCGGAGCAGCACGATCTCCCGCTGCCGGGGTGAGAGCGTCTCCAGCGCGCGCTGCACCGCGGCCTGGAGCTCGTCTGCCTGGTCTTTCTCGTCGGCTAGGAAAGGAACCGGCTGCACCAGGTGCGGGGTCTCCAGATGGGGGTGAGGGCGCTGCTCGACCGCCCGGTGCCGAAGACGGTCTCGGGAGAGGTTGCGCACGATGGTATAAAGGAGGCGGACCGGGTCGCTCTCGGGCTCGAGCCGGGTCCGGGTCTGCCAGAGGCGGAGAAAAGACTCCTGCACCGCGTCCCTGGCGTCTTCCCGCGAGCCGAGGGCGCCGGTGGCGTACCGCACCAGCCCTGCGACCTCGCGGTCGAACAGCTCGCGGAACGCGTGCACGTCCCCCGCCGCGATGCGGGACCCGAACGTCATGGATCCGCCCTCGGCGTCGTTGGCCGGCGGCTCTCGCGGTGAGCTCGGATGGCAGGAGTCTGGTGTGTCATCCAAAGGTTCGGCAGAATTCGAGCACAAATCAGGGTTCCGCGATCTGAGAAGAAATAGGCGCCGCGCAACCAGCCGGGAAGTCATGATACCAGCCGGGATCAACCGAACGGCACCTTGCCATAAGCTAACCGGTGCTCAGGAGGTGCCTATTTCGGCAGGCACCGGGCTTTATCCTAAACTGGGATAACCAATTGCACGCCACATCATTCCCGGCGATCCCTTGCCGGGCTACCAATGTTGCGTGCCTTTCACTCACCGCGCTACCAGAGCATGTGCCACCGCCTCAAGGAGGCGCGCCGGCGCTCCGGCCTCACCCAGGCACAAGCCGCCAAGGCCCTGGGCCAGCCTCAGAACTTCGTGTCCAAGTGCGAGACCGGCGAACGGCGGATCGATGCCATCGAGCTGGCCGACTTCATGGCACTCTACGGAACTACCTTCGACGCGCTGGTGCCGCCGGGCGCGCCTTCAAGTCTCACTCAGGCTCGCGGCGTCCGTTCCCGGCAGGTGGCCGAGCCCGCCGTCAAGCCCAGGCGCGGCAAACGGTCCGGGAACCTCCGGCGGCCCCACAAGCCTCGATCCTGACCAGAGGAGAATCGGAGTTATGCCGGGCAAGAGCGGCCGAATTTTCACAGTACAGCCGGCCGTCTGCATTGTAAAGAGTGCCATCTGATAAAATGCCAGCTCATAGGCTGTAGAGCTATAGCGGTCCCCCGCGAACCTTCCCTCGTCATGGATCCCCTCCGACTCCGTCTGGCCAGACCGTACGGGAGCTGCGATCGTCCGCTGGCTACTCGCAGGAGAGCTTCGCGGCGCGGATCAAGGTGCACCGCACCTTCATGGGCACGATCGAGCGGGGGAAGACCAACGTGAGTCTCGACACCCTGGAGCGCCTGGCCAAGGGGCTGGGGATGGGCGTATGGGAGCTGCTTCGCATCGCCGAGCTCGCGGGTGGCATGGCGGTACGGGACCGGCGGCGGACCACGACCTAGGACCGGACCCGGTAAAGGCCTGGCCTGGCCGAAGCAGCCGTTCCGCGGTACTCTATGACCGTCCCGCCCTCGGAGATCTACGATGTCCGGACGCCCAGGCCGCTTGGCGCTGGCTTCCATTGTAGTGCTCGCCGTGCAGGCGGGTGAGCTTCCGCGGTTCCGTTAGACCCCCCGGCAAGCTGCCACCCCATCCTCATGATCGAACTCAAGCTCGATCTGCTCCAGACCCTCAGCCTGGCCCTCCTGGTCTACTACGGTGGGGTCCAGCTCAAGAAGCGGATCGCCTTCGTGGACCGGCTCAACATCCCGGCCGCGGTGGTGGGCGGGCTGCTCTTCACCGCCCTCGTGGTCCTGCTGCGCCGCTGGTCCATCACGATACAGCTCGACACGGCGTTGCAGACGTCGCTCAGCGTGGCGTTCTTCACCTCGATCGGCATGGGAGCCAGTCTGGCGCTGCTCAGGGCGGGTGGCATTCAGGTGGTCGTCTTCCTGGTGCTCGCCACCCTGTTCTGCCTGGTGCAGAACTTCCTGGGAATGGCGATTGCCCTGGGCTTCGACGAAAACCCGCTGCTGGGGGTGATGGCCGGCTCGGTAACCCTCGTGGGCGGACCGGCCACCGGGCTGGCCTTCGCGCCTGTCTTTGAGGAAGTAGGCCTACGAGGCGCGGCACCGCTCGCGCTCACCGCAGCCACCGCGGGCATCGTCTGCGGCGGACTGGTGGGAGGCCCGGTGGGCACCTACCTCATCCGGCGATTCGAGCTCTCGCCCGGCTCCCGCTCGAGCGTCGAAGCCCGGGCAGAAATGCAGGCCGAGCTGAACGTCGGGCCGGAAGCGATCGTCGTCGAAGTCGATCGCGAGGATACGTCTCTCATGCGCAACCTGGCGGCGCTGGCCCTTGCCATGTGGCTTGGCAGCATCGTTAGCGCCAGGATCCAGTCGCTCGACATCACCTTGCCGGCCTATATCGGTGCCATGCTGGTGGCTTCGGTGCTCAGAAACCTGGACGACGTGACCGGATGGCTCAGGATCGACCAGCGCGCCATGGAGTTCGCCGGAAACATCGCGCTCAACATATTCCTGGTCGTGGCCCTCATGAGCCTCAGAATCTGGGAACTGGCGGGGCTCGCGCTGCCGCTGCTGGTCATCCTCGCCGCCCAGGTGATCGTCGTGGTGCTGTTCGCGCTGACGGCGTCGTTCCGGGTGATGGGCAAGGATTACGAATCGGCGGTGATGGCCAGCGGCTTCATCGGCTTCGTCCTGGGCACGACGGCCAACGCGGTGGCCAACATGCGGGCGCTGGTGGCGCGGTACGGTCCGGCGCCGCGGGCTTTTCTGGTGGTGCCGCTGGTGGGGGCGTTCTTCATCGATTTTACCAACGCGATCATCATCACGTTTTTCGTTAATTGGTTGAAGTAGGCGGGAGAGGCGGGAGAGTCGGGAGAGGCGGGAAAGTCGGGAGAGGCGGGAAAGGCGGGAAGAACAGGAGCGCAGGATTGTGGTACAAGCGGTTGAGTTCGGGTGATAGGCCGTAGTCGTCCCCATACAATACTTTTTTATGGCGAATTATCAGCGATTCGGAGCCTGGGAAAGGTGCCATGAGCTGTGTCTGGCAGTCTACCAGGCGACAAGTTCATGGCCCTCAGGAGAGCGGTTCGGACTCACATCACAGGCCCGACGTGCCGCACACTCGGCGGCTGCAAACATCGCTGAGGGTTCTGCTAAAAGGGGATCACGAGAGTTTCGCCGTTACCTGGACATCAGCCTCGGATCTCTGTCTGAGCTTTCCTACACGCTGCAGCTCGCAAGAGACCTGAAGATCCTCTCGGATGAGGAATGGCACAGGCTCCATCAACTTCACCAGAAGGCCGGCGCTACGACCTGGCTCCTGTACAAGTCCATGAGTGGCAAACGTGTCACTACCTCTGTCTCTGGTTAGGTCTTTTCCGCCTCTCCCGCCTCTCCCGCCTCTCCCGCCTCTCCCGCCTCTCCCGCCTCTCCCGCCTCTCCCGCCCTTCCCGCCCTTCCCGCCCCTTCCCGCATTTGACATCCGCCCGCCCCGCCTCCACCTTCAAAATCCAACCCATCTGAGGAGGTGGAGGCCATGAAGGTCTATGGCTCCAACGCCATAAGAAACGTGGCGTTCGTCGGGCACGGGGCCAGCGGCAAGACATCGCTCGTTGACGCGCTCGCCTTCGTTTCCGGCGCCAGCCGGCGCCACGGCTCGATCAAAGACGGCACCACACTGACTGACTACTCCCCCGACGAAATCGATCGCAAGCACTCCATCAATCTCGGCCTCGGCTACGCCGAATGGCTCGACACCAAGCTCAACCTCATCGACACCCCGGGTTATCTCGACTACTTCGGCGAGGTCGTCACCGGCCTGCACGCGGCCGATGCCGCCGTCGTCGTGCTGAGCGGTACTGGAGGGGTCGAGGTGGGCACCGAAAAGGCCTGGGAAGTCTGCGACCGGCTGCACCTGCCCCGCGTCCTGTTCGTCTCCCTCATGGACAAGGAGCACGCCGACTTCGAGCGGGTCTTTAATGACGTGAAGGCCCATCTGACACCCAAGGTCGTCCCGGTCGAGATCCCGGTGGGCGACGGGCACGACTTCCACGGCATCATCAACCTGTTCTCCGGCCACTGCCACTTCTACAAGAAGGGGACCAAGACCGGCGAGTACGAGGTGGTCCCGATCCCCGCCGAGTACGAGGCGCTCTTCCAGCAGTACGGCGAGCAGCTCACCGAGGCGGTGGCTTCCACCGACGACGCCCTCATCGAACGCTACCTGGGTGGCGAGGAGATCCCGCGTGAGGACTTCGTTCGCGCCGTGAAGAAGGCGTTGATAGACGGAGAGATCGTGCCGCTCTTCTGCGGCAGCGGCGAGCTGACCTATGGCACCCGGACGCTGCTCAAGAAGATGGTCGAGCTGTTCCCGTCACCCGCCGAAGTCACGTCCCCGGCCGATTCGGGCGGCAACGGGGGGCCGCCCCTCCTCGGCCGGGTCTTCAAGACCCTCTCCGAATCCCACGTGGGCGACGTGACCCTCTTCCGGCTCTATGCCGGCGAGGTCCCCAATGGAGGCGAGGTCTGGAACGCCGAGCACGAGACCCCGGAGAAGCTGAACCATCTGTCCATCCAGCAGGGCAAGGAGCGGCTCGAGGTCGAGCGGCTCGCCGCGGGCGACATCGGCTCGGTGGCCAAGCTCAAGGACACCCACACCGGCGACACCTTCTGCCAGCGGGACCATCCGGTGCGCCTCCACCCCATTCCATTCCCCGAGCCGGTCGCCACCTCGGCGGTGCTGGTCAAGCAGCGGGGCGAGGAGGACAAGCTGGCCGCCGGCCTCCACAAGCTGCACGAGGAAGACCCCACCTTCCACTTCGAGTACAGCTCGGAGCTGGGGCAGACCCTCATCCACGGGATGGGCGAGCGGCACTTCGATACCATCCTGAACCGGCTGGAGCGGAAGTTCGGGGTCCACGCGGAGCTGGCCCGACCCCGGGTGGCCTACCGCGAGACTATTAAAGGAAGGGCCGAGGGGCAGGGGAAGCACAAGAAGCAGTCCGGCGGACGGGGCCAGTACGGCGACTGCTGGATCCGGGTCGCTCCCCTCCAGCGAGGGGGAGGCTACGAGTTCGTGGACGAGATCGTGGGCGGGGTGATCCCGGGTAAGTACATTCCGGCGGTCGATCGCGGCATCCAGGAGGCTGCGGTGCGGGGCATAATTGCGGGATATCCATTGGTAGACTTCCAGGTCGAGTGTTACGACGGGTCATACCACGACGTGGACTCCAACGAGATGTCGTTCAAGATGGCCGGTATCATGGCGTTCAGAAACGTGGCCCCCAAGGCCCGTCCGGTGCTGCTCGAGCCCCTGATGGACGTCGACGTCTGGGCTCCGGACGACGTGCTCGGCGATGTAATGGGCGACCTGAGCGCCCGGCGGGGGCAGATCCTCGGCACCGAGCCCGACGGCCGGCTCACCCGGGTACGGGCCATCGTGCCGGAGGCCGAGCTGTACCGGTATTCCACCACGCTGCATTCCATTACCCACGGCCGGGGCACCCACCGGCACAAGTTCCACGGCTACGCCGAGGCACCACCAGAGGTGGCGGCCCGGGTCGCAGCCGAAAATCAGAAGGAGCATGCCGCTGCGTCCTGACCCTAAAAGGGTGAACGGTAAACGGTGAACGGTGAACGGGATGGCCAGTTTACCGTTCACCGTTTACCGTTCACCGTTTACCGTTCACCGCTTACCGTTCACCGCTTACCGTTCACGTAGTTTTATAGAGATGCCGACTGTAACCTTCACGCCTAATATTCAACGCCACGTAAGTTGCCCTCCCGCCGGGGTGGAGGGTGACACGGTCCGGCAGGCGCTGGAGGCCGTGTTCCAGGGGAACCCGCGGGCGCGGGACTACGTCCTCGACGAGCAGGGGGCCGTGCGGCCTCACATGGTGGTCTTCGTGGACGGCCGGCAGGTGCAGGACCGGCAGCATCTGAGTGATCCGGTACCTCGCGATGCGGAGATCTACGTGGCACAGGCCCTATCGGGTGGATAAAGCGGCTGTTTTCTTGGTGGGCTAATCACTCGAGCGAGACATGAGCGATCGCTTCCTTGTCGCCACCCGGAAGGGACTTTTCACCGTCCAGCGGGGCCACAGCCGGCTCTCGCCGTGGGCTATCATCGGGACGGCCTTTCTCGGCGACAACGTCTCCATGATCCTGCCCGACCCGCGCGACGGCGCCATCTGGGCCGCGCTCGACCACGGCCACTTCGGCGCCAAGCTGCACGTCTCCAGAGATGGCGGGCAGACCTGGACCGAGACCGCGGCGCCGGCGTTTCCGCCGAAGCCCGAGGGCCACGAGGAGATCGAGCCCGCCGGCGGCAGGCCGATTCCCTGGACGGTGCTCCGGATCTGGTCGCTGGAGGCGGGCGGTGAGGATGATCCCGATGGTCTTTGGTGTGGCACCATACCGGGCGGGCTCTTCCGCTCCGACGATCGGGGCGCCTCCTGGCAGTTGGTGCGCTCGCTCTGGGACCACCCGAAGCGGCGGGAGTGGTTCGGCGGCGGCGCGGAGTACCCCGGCATTCACTCCGTCTGTGTGGAGCCGGGGAACAGCAGCCGGGTGGCGATCGGGGTTTCCTGCGGTGGTGTGTGGCTGACGGAAGATCGCGGCGCCACCTGGACTTGCCGGGCCGATGGTATGCGCGCCGAATACATGCCGCCGGAGCGGCAGTACGATCCGCACATCCAGGATCCCCACCGGGTGGTCCGCTGCCCGGCCAGCCCCGGGCACTTCTGGGCCGCGCATCACAACGGCGTGTTTCGGACCACCGACGGCGCCCAGAGCTGGCAGGAGGTCACGGCCCAACCCTCGAGCTTCGGCTTCGCCGTGGCGGTTCACCCCAGGAAGCCCGACACCGCATGGCTGGTTCCCGCTGAAAGCGATCAGCGCCGGATCCCGTTCGAGGCTCGGGTAGTGGTGGCCCGCACCCGCGACGGCGGCCAGAGCTTCACCGTGCTGAGCCGCGGCCTGCCCCAGCGCCACGCCTACGACATCACCTACCGCCACGCGCTCGATGTGGACGCCAGCGGGGAGCAGCTGGCGCTCGGCAGCACCACGGGGAACCTCTGGGTCAGCGTGGATCAAGGTGACTCGTGGCAGACCGTCGCCGAGCACCTGCCGCCGGTATACGCGGTCAGGTGGAAGGGCGGCGGGGCGGAGGGGCGGGCGGGCAAATCGCCGTAAGAATCCCTCATTCGCAGCTTGAAAGCCTCACCACCAGAGCTTGCACCCGTTGTGATTCCATACAGCCGGCCCTCCGGCCGACTCAACGCAAGATCCTGCCTCTTAGCCTCCTGTCCCTTGCGCAAATAGTAGCCGCACAACTTTTAGACAGCGGAGTTCGGCAGGGGCATGCTCCTTGCACACTAACCGCATGTCACGATTGGTGTTCCGCGAACCGGACCGGATAGCGACGGCGACCTCTATTGGTCGCGACATCGCTTTCTCCAGTCCGGCGACCGTCTCTGGTCGCGGTATCGTCGCACGGCGCTCACCCCTGCTCTCGGAGTTTCCTATGAAATGGCACCGCAGGTTCCTGGTTCTCGGCCTGACTCTGGCGCTTCTGGCTGGGGCGAGCTGCACGGCCATCGACAGCACACCTACAGAGGCTCCACTCGCGGAGCAGGTAGAGCATCCCTCGCAATTGCTGGGACTGTTCGATGACCTGGGAGACGCGGTCGATGGGACCGGGGACGCGCTCGGCGACGCGGTAGATGACGTGACCGATACTTTCGGCGGCGACCTTGGCGACGCCGTCGATAACACGGTCGGGGGAGCTATAGCCGGCGTTCTCGCGGTGACCGACCTGCTCACCTGTAAAGAGCAGAAGTACGTCGTTACCAGGGCGACCATCGGGCCCGAAGGCGGTGTGATCGATGTGGGCACCCATACCCTGTCGATCCCCAAGGGCGCGCTTCGCAAGAAGACCGCTATTACCGCCGAGCAGATGAAAGGCTCGACCAACTCGGTGCGTTTCAGCCCCCAGGGACTCCGCTTCGTGAAGTCCGCCAAGCTCACCATGAGCTACAAGAACTGCACGGTCGTGCTGCTCCCAAAATCGATCGTGTACACCACCGAGAAATTCAAGATTCTGGAAGTCCTTCGGTCGATCGACCTCTTCAACAAGAAGACGGTCACCGCCCCGATAGACCATTTCTCCCGGTACGCGGTGGCGTACTGAGTTCGTGAGCCGAGATCAGAATCCACTCCCCGCCGCGTGGTGGTCCCGGGACAACCGGTCCCACCGCGCCGGGGATTTTTTGCGGGACGGCCGGACCCACGAGCGAGCCGGCTGCATGGCGGAGGCGGTCGAATGCTATGGCGCCGCGATCGAAGCGGCCGAGCGCGACGGCGAGCGCGGCGTGCTGGCGGAAGCGCTCCGCCGCCTGGGAGTGGTGCACCACCACCGGAACGAGCCGGAGCTGGCCCGCGATCTCTGCGAGCGCAGCTACCGGATGGCCAGCGACATGGGAGACATGGTGCTTGCCGCCGAAGCGCTCAATGCACTGGCGGGGTTTGACTTCGAGGGGGGAGCGATAGCTGCGGCACGGGAGAAGTTCTACCGGGCACTGGAGCTCGGCAATGCCAGCGCCGAGCTCCGGGGCCGCACCGAGCAGAATCTCGGAATTGTGGCCAATATCCAGGGCGCGCTCGCGGAAGCCCTGGCCCACTACCAGCAATCGCTCCTGGCCTTCCAGAGTGCCGGTGACGACCGTGGCTGCGCCATAGCTTACCACAACCTGGGCATGGTGAGCTCCGACCGCGAGCTGTGGGACGATGCCGACCACTACTTTCGCCGCAGCTTCGAGATAGCGGAGGCGATCGGCGACATCCACCTCCAGGGCCTGGGCCTGCTCAATCATGCGGAGGTTCACCTCGCCCGCCAGCGATACGACCAGGCGCGACAGAATGCGGAAGCGGCCCTGGGTATCTTCGATCAGCTCGGCTCCAAGCTGGACAAGGCCGACGCCTACAAGGTGATCGGGAGTGCGTACCGGGAAACCGGCCGGCCCGCACTGGCCGAATCCCGGCTCCGCTCGGCTATAGACCTGGCGGTGGGTACCGGCTCCATCCTGAGCGAGGCGGAGGCGTCTCGCGAGCTCGCTCTCCTGTACCAGGCCATGGGTCGGAACCAGGAGGCGCTACGGCTGCTGAATGCGGCTCACCGCCTGTTCAGCCGTCTCGATGCCCGGGTCGACCTGGTGGACGTCTCCACCAAGGTTCTCCGGCTGGAGGAGACCTACTTCGCGGTAGTGCGGGACTGGGGTCAGTCGATCGAGTCGTCCGACAGCTACACCTTCGGCCACTGCGAGCGCGTCGCCAGCTATGCGGTGGCCCTCGCCCGAGAGCTGGGACTGGACGAAGAACAGCAGACTACCATCCGCATCGGCGCCTATCTCCACGACCTCGGCAAGGTGCGGGTGCCGCATGAGATCCTGAACAAGCCGACCGCTCTTACTCCGGAGGAGTTCCGGGTCATTCAGATGCATCCGATGTGGGGGCTCGAGCTTCTGGCCACGGTCGAGTTCCCCTGGGACATCAAGCCCATCATCCGGTGGCATCACGAGAAGTACGACGGATCCGGGTATCCCGACCGCCTGGTGGGAGACGAGATCCCGGTCAGCGCGCAGGTCATCTGCATCGTCGACGTGTACGACGCCCTGACCACCACCCGAAGCTACCGGGCGGCGATGTCGCATGCGGAGGCGCTGCTCAAGATGCAGGAGTCGCGCTCCTGGTGGCGACCCGACGTGTATCAGGCCTTCATTCGATCGCTGAACCGTATCTCGGAAGCCGCCTAGGAGGTGCCGATGTCCCGTGGGGTCCGGAGCGCCTGCGGCCTGGCGGCGCTGCTGCTGCTTGCCGGTTGTGCTGACCGCCCGTCCGCCTGCTCCGACTGCGGCACCGTCGTAGTCGCGGCTACCTTCGAGCCTTCCAGCCTGGTCCCGCCGCTGGTCTACGAGACGGTGGGCCGGGACATCAGCGATCAGATATTCGAGAGACTTGCCTATCTGAAGCCCGGGGCATCGCCCATCGATCCGGGCTCCTACCGGCCGGGACTGGCGCACCGGTGGGAACGGGTCGACTCACTTACCTGGCGCTTTCACCTGCGTCCCGGCGCGCGCTGGCAGGATGGGCGGCCGGTCACTGCGGACGACGTGGTCTTCTCCTTCGAGGCCTTCGGCGACTCCAGCCTGGACGCCGCCGCGCGGCCGCATCTTGCCGGCCGGGTGCGGGCAACGGCCGGCGATTCGGCCACCGTGCTGGTCGCCTTTGCCGACCCGTCACCGGAGCAGTTGTACGACGCTACTTATCACGTGCGGGTCATTCCGCGGCACGTGTGGGGCTCCACTCCGCCGGACCGCTGGGCCGCCGACACCGCTCTCGCCCACCTCGTAGGGAGCGGCCCTTATCGCATCCAGCAGTGGCAGCGCGGCCGGTTCCTGACACTGGTGGCCGATACCACCAGAGAGGGCGAGGCGGTTCCCGGTATCCGGCGGGCGGTCTGGCGCTTTGCCCCCGATCCCGATGCCGCGCTGAACCTGGTTCTCAGCCATGAAGCCGACCTCCTGGAAGCGACCGGCGCGCCGGCCGGCCTGGAGCGCCTCACCCGAGACACCAGCTTCCGTGTGGTCAGCTACCCCGCCGCGGTCTACGGCTTCCTGGCCTTCCGGGTTGCCGATGCGGCCGGCCATCCCCACCCCGCGCTCGGTAACAGAGAGCTGCGGCGGGCCCTGACCGCGGCCGTGGATCGCTCCGGCGCCGCCCGGGCCATCTTCGGCGAGGGAACCAGAGTGCCTCCGGGGCCCATGTCGCAACTGCTCTGGATCTGGGACGACGAGACTCGGATCGTGCCGTTCGATTCCACCCATGCCAGGGAGGTGGTGGCGCGGGTCGCGGCTCGCCAGCCGCTCGGCAGCCTGGACATTCTGGTGCCTTCCACCAGCTCGACCCGTCGCCAGCTTGCCCTGGTGGTCCAGGAGGCCTGGCGGAAGGCCGGGGTGAACGCAACGGTGACGGCGGTGGAGTTTCCGGTCTTTCAGGAGCGGCTGGCCCAGGGCCGCTTCGACAGCTACATCGGGGCGTACCTGGATGTGCCCAGCCCGCGGGCGCTGACCGACCAGTGGTCGCGGGCCGGTTGGGGTGGGCTCAACTATGGACGCTATGCCAATCCGGTGCTCGACTCACTCTTCGACGCCGCGCTGCGGGAGCCCGACGTCGCCACGGCCAAGCGCCGCTGGCGTGAAGCCATGGATACCATCAACTCGGACGCCCCGGCGATCTTTCTCTATTCGCTGGGCAACGTCGCCGCGGTGCAGCGGCGGCTCGAGAACGTCGAGCTGGACCCGTACTCGTGGATCAGCGGCCTGCCCCGCTGGAGGATCGATTCGGAGCGCGCGTTGGCGAGGGATTCGTTGAGGTAGCTATGCGCTCCTCCGCCTCGGTGACCTCGCCGCCCGCTTCCGCCGCTTCTTGAGCGCGATCACCCCCGCCTCCTCGCGCGGCTGGCGGTAGACGTACCGCTCACCGCGGAAATTCTTCAGGACCACCTCATCGTCGGTCATGCTCTCCACGTACTCCGGCAGGATGGGAATCTTCCCGCCGCCGCCCGGTGCGTCGATGACGAAGTAGGGAATGGCCAGCCCGCTGGTCCAGCCCCGGAGGGCCCTCATGATCTCGATGCCGGTCTGCACCGAGGTGCGGAAGTGCTCGGCACCCGCCACCTGATCGGCCATGTAGATGTAGTAGGGACGCACCCGGGCCATCAGGAGGCGGTGCATCAACTCCATCATCACCGCCGGGGTGTCGTTTACCCCTCTGAGAAGCACGGTCTGGCAGCCGAGCGGGATACCCGCGTCGGCCAACCTGCCGAGTGCGGCTACGGCGGCCGGGGTGAGCTCGTCAGGGTGGTTGAAGTGGGTGTTGATGAAGAGCGGGTGGAACTTCTTGAGCATGTCGCAGAGCTCCGGGGTGATCCGCTCGGGAAGATGGCAGGGGATGCGGCTCCCGATCCGGATGATCTGGAGATGCGGGATTGCTCGGAGCCGGGTGAGGATGGCCTCCAGCCGCCGGTCGTTGAGCAGGAGCGGATCGCCACCCGACATGATCACGTCCCGGATCTCGGTATGCTCCTCCAGGTAGCGGAAGGCGCTCTCGAACTGCGACATCGGGATCTTCTCCGGATCGCCGACCTTCCGCCGCCTGGTGCAGAACCGGCAGTAGGTGGCGCAGACCGGCGAAACCAGGAAGAGAGCCCGGTCGGGATAGCGGTGGGTGATATTAGGTACCGGACTGTCCGCGTCCTCGTTCAACGAGTCTACCAGGCCGTCAACCACATCCAGCTCCTCGACCGACGGCACGTACTGCCGCCACATCGGATCGTCGGGCGACTTGATGAGGTCCACCATGGCCGAGGAGATGCGGAACTCGAAGTTGTCGGCTGCCTGCCGGAGCCGGTCGAGCTCGGGGAAGTTCTCCGGGCCGAACTTGAGGGCCAGAGCCTCCAGCGAGGCGATCGAGTTTTTTCTAAGGACTTCTTGCCAGGTTTCCATAGCTACCTGTCCTCCTGATTCAGCGGCGCTGTCACTTTTTTCACAAACACCACCTGATCGTCTCCCGGCGCGTAGAAGTCCGGGATGGTGCCGGCGGGGCGATAGCCCCGCGCGTGGTAGAAGGCGCGAGTCGGTGCGTAGTCGGGACGCCCGGCGGTCTCGACGACGATGAGGCGGGCGACGCCGCTCAGGCGCCGCTCCATCTCGGTCAACAGGGCGGTCCCGACGCCGGAGCCCTGCAAGGCTGGATCGACAGCCATCCAGTAGAGGTCGAAGGTGCCGATGGTACAGGGTGTGGGTCCCCAGCAGATCCATCCGGCGATGCGCCCGTCGATCTCGGCCCCCAGGGCCAGGTAGGGGCCGTCCCCGGTCCCGACTCCGACAGCGCCATCGAAGACCTCGAGCGCCACGGCGATCTCCTCGGGGCGGAAGAGACCTACCGCACCAGCGATCTCCTCGATGCGGCCTCGGTCGGCTGCGGTGAGGTGACGAAGACGGGGTGAGACCAGGGTGCCGCTCAAGCGGCTGATACCCCGCTGACCAGGGCGGCGGCAGCTCGGTGACTCTGCGAGCGGGTCAGAGCCTCGTCCACGATCTGCATGACGAGGTCGTCGTAGCTCCAGCCGAAGGCCCGGCCCATGCGAGCCAGTCCGGCATTGCTCGACAGGTCCGGCGAGGGATTGACCTCCAGCACGTACGGCTGCCCATCTTCGGTGAGCCGCAGGTCCACCCGGCCGTATCCGGTGCCTTCGGAGAGATGCTCCCAGGCCATGCGCGCGATCTGGACGATCCGCTTGGCCAGCTCGGGCTCCAGCTCGGCCGGGCAGACGGGGACGGTGCCTTCGTCCTCGGGGCTTCCCGGGATCCACTTGGCCGCATAGCTCACGATCGGCCAGGTTCCCTCGGGAAGCGAATCGAAACGGATCTCGGCGACCGGTAGCAGCCGTTGGCCCACGAAGCCGACGTTGAACTCCCGGCCGACCACGTATTCCTGGACCAGGACCTCCTCGAACTGCTCCAGCATCTGGGCTACCCGCTTCTTGAGCGCCCGCTTGCTGGTGCACACCGCGCCGTTGTCGATTCCCACGCTGGCGTCCTCGGAGGCGGGCTTCACGATGGCCGGCAGAGGGAACTCCGCCGGGATCTTGTTGGCCTGAGCGAGCATGAAGGCCGGCACCGGCAAGCCGGCCGCCGAGAGGAGGGTGTTGGCGACATGCTTACGGTGGCAGATGCTGGTGGGCCAGGTCCGGCACCCGGTGAACGGAACCCCGACCAGCTCGAGGGTCCCCACCACGAAGTCCTCGAACCGGGCGTGCCCGTTGATGCCCTCGCACAGGTTGAAGACTAGGTCGGCGCGCCGGACCCGGGAGAGCCAGCGGAAATCGCCCAACCGGACCGGCAGGAGCTCGACCTCGTGCCCCCGGCGCCGGAGCACATCGCGCACCTCGTTGACGTTGGCTACCACGGCGGCGACGTCCTGGGGGCTCCACTCTTCGCTGCCCGCATCGAACAAGATCCCAACTTTCATCAAGCAACCTCCGCCAGGAGTGAACGGCCGCTGATCCGCCGCCAGGCGATGTCGGCGACGGTGCGGATCAGATCGTCGTAGCTCATTCCGGCCGCTGCGGCGGCCTTGGGAAAGCAGGAATGATCCCGCGGGTCGGGCAAAACGCCCGGCAGCGGGTTGAGCTCGACAACCATCGGGCGTCCAGTGGCGTCACAGCGGATGTCGACGCGGCACCAGTCGCGGCATTCCAAGGCGTGGTAGGCCGCCAGCGCGGCGGCGCGAACTTCCTCGGCCAGACTCTCGGAGATGCCGGCCGGACAATCGTAGATCTCGAGCGGTTTGCTCGGAGTGTCCCAGATCCATTTCGCCTCGTAGCCGTAGATGGGCGGGGCACCTTTGGGCAGCATATCAAATCGCATGCCGATAATCGGCAGGCACCGCGCCTCGGCGCCGTTGCCGAGGATTGCAACGGTGAACTCCCGGCCCGGAAGGTAGGTCTCGATGACCACCGGCTGGACGTACGTGGCGATGAGATGAGCCACCTGACGGACGAGCTGCGAGCGATTGCGGCAGAGACTCCGCACGCTGACGCCCTTGCCCGAACCCTCGAACGCGGGCTTCACGAAGAGAGGAAACGGCAGCGCCACCTGCCGAGCATCGGCGGGTGAGTGGGCCACGACGAACGGCGCCGTGGGCACGCCGCGGTACGAGAGGATCTCCTTGGCCCGACCCTTGTGAAGTGCAAGAGCGCAGGCAAGGGGATCGGACGCGTGATAGGGCACTCCAAGGAACTCGCAGATTGCGGGAACGTGTCCCTCGCGGCTGGGACCGTAGAGCCCTTCGGCAATGTTGAAGACGAAGTCGGGCCGGATCATTGCCAGGCGCGCCGGGAAGCTGCTGTCGGCCTCGAGCCGGTAGACCTGGCCCAACGTGCTGAGCGCCCGTTCCACCGCATCGATGGTGGCGGGCTCGTCCCACTCGGCGTAGAGATCGGGTTGCGGGAGGTCGGGTCGGTACGCCCGACTGGGAGGCTCGTCGGAGGAGGGAGATTCGGACTTCGCCCCGGCTGGGTTAGCCGGCGCCGCTGGTTTGAGATTAAAGGCTAGTCCTATCCGAACTGCCAAAGGCGCCCTCTACAAAAAAGGCCGTCCGCGAGAGACGAGCCGAGACGAGTGAGACGATTGACTCATCTAAGGTAAGAAAAAGTTTTTCAGCACACAATAGTTTTTGGAGGAAAAGTCGGGACGAGTTTTGGAGGAGTCAGGAGTCGGGAGTCGGGAATCAGGAGTCGGGAGTCAGGAGTCGGGAGTCAGAAAGGTGGAATCCATGAATTTCAGTCGATGGTCAACCCGAGCGAAGCGAAGGATCTCTATGTGTCGCCCGAGAGATCAGGCTTTTGGCTCCTCACTCCTGACTCCCGACTCCCGACTACACCTTATGAAACCCCACCCGGCCCGCCTCACCTCCCTCGGCCGACTCATAGATCTCGAAATCGGCGAAGAGGGCCGGCGCCTCCTGCTGGAGCACTCGAAGACAGGCGACGGCCATCCGCCTTATCTCCAGCTCGGCTCCCTCGCCCAGCCGAAGCTCCAGCATGGTCCGCCACGCTCGCACGTTGGCGCTCACCACGATCTTCACCTCGGTGGCGTTGGGCAGGACGCTCCGGGCTGCTTCCCGGGCCATCTTCCGCCGGTGCACCTTGTCCTCGACCCACTCGTAGCGAGCCATCAGCCCTTCGACCGAGGCGACGTAGGCCGCCTGCGCCGACCGCACCTGGTCGGTCCACTGAGCCTCGGCCTTGGGGTCGCCCATGATGGCGGGGGGCATGACGAAGGCAGCGTGAGATTCGTCCACATAGCGCTGCGAGAGCTGGGAGTAGGCCCAGCCCGCCCGATGCCGCACCAGCTCGTGGCTACAGGAGCGGGAGATCCCCTCGATCAGCATGACATAGCTGGAGTGCTCGAACACCGAGCCGTGTCCCTGGCGCAAGATGTTGCGCAGGTACTCTGCCGTGGTTCGCCCGGCCGGGTTGTGCTGGCTCATGTAGCAGAGCCGTCCCGCGAACTCGGCGATCCGCTCGCCGTCGCTCGACTCCCCCTTCCACTGGACCGGCAGATGAGCAGGCTCGAGGAACTGGGGCCGAGCGATCAGGGTGACGCGAGGGGAGCGGATGATTTCCATGTTCGAGAGTCGAGAGTCGGGAGTCGGGAGTCGAGAGTCGGGAGTCGGGAGTCAGGAGTATAGAGTCTAAGGTCAGGCAACGAGAGTGGAAGTCATGGGCCGGTGGGTGGCTCCGAGCTCCTGACTCCCGACTCCTGACTCCCGGCTTCCCCCGCCAAATCCAGCCTGCACCTTCCATATCCGCCGGCCGACTCGATCTCGCGGAGGGCCAACTGGATGTCGGGCGGCAGGGACGCGGCATTGGCGCCGACTTTGAGGCGGCTGATCGGCGGCTCGCCGGACGGAAGGATAATTCCCGGATTCAATATTCCGAGGGGGTCGAAGGCCCGCTTGACCCGGTGGAACAGCTCCACGATATCGGCTCCATACACCCGTCCGAGCGTGGCGGACCGGAGCCGACCGTCTCCATGCTCGCCCGACGGCGTGCCGCCCAGGCGAACCACGGCTTCGGTCACCTCCTCCAGGAGGCTGGCGACATCCGACTCCCACCCGGGACGCGCGAGCTGGGGAAGCAGATTGACATGGACGTGGCCATCTCCAGCGTGGCCGAACATGACTACCGAAAGGTGGCGCTCGGCCCCGGCGCGGCGCACTAAGCTGATGTACTCGCCCATGGCGTCGAGCGGCACGCACGCGTCTTCGATCACCTGGAGTGAGCGGCGATCCTCCGGAAGCCCTGCCAGGATGGGGCTGGCCGCATGGCGAATGGACCAGAGACGCTCCGCCTCCGGAAGCGAGAACGCTGCCGCGGTCGAATCGGCCCAGGGCCGGACCGCGGCAGCTGCTCCGTCAACATCGCGTTTCAATCGGCCTCGGTCGCCGCGTTCCAGCTCGACCAGCAGGATCGCCTCGCTGCCCGGGGCGAGCCCTGCCGCGGCGAGAGAACCGGCTTCCAGGAGGTCGAGAAAGGTACGGTCCAGCAGCTCCAGAGCGGAGGGCTCGCAATGGTTCAGCGCGGCGACGACCTTGCCGAGGTGGTCGAGTGAGGAGAGGCTCACCCGAAGCCCGGCGCGGTGGGTGGGCACGGCATCCAGGCGCCACTCGATCCCGGTGATGACGCCGAGGGTTCCCTCGGCTCCGATCAGCAGCTCGAGAACGTCGCCGGAGGCGAGATAAGCGTCCAGGGCGTAGCCGGACGAATTCTTTCGGGTGCGGGGAAAACGGGAGGCGATGAGCTCGCTGGCGTTATGAAGAGCAGGGGCCGCGTCGCTTTCGAAGCGGGCCAACGCCGCCGAATCGGCCGGGATCCGGCCTCCGCTCCCCCGCCGGAGAGAGACGCTTTCGCCATCCGCCGTGACGAGGCTGAGCCCTTGAACCCAGCGGCGCACACTCCCATATCGAACCGACTTTGCACCGGCGGCGTTGGTGGAGACCATCCCACCCAGCGTGGCCCAGCGCCCACTCGACGGGTCGGGCGGCAGCCGGAATCCGTGCCGGGCGGCAGCCTGGTTCAGCTCGGTGTGGGTTACGCAGGCGCTGGTCACCGCACGGGCCGAGGCCCCATCTACCTCGAGCCGCCGCGGCATCCGGGTGAGGTCCACCACCACCCCATCGCCCACATTGCCGCCGGCCATGGCGCTTCCGGCGCCGCGGGGAACGAGTGGCACGCGGTGGGTGGCAGCCCACGAGATCAGGCCCTTCAGGTCCTCGATGTCGGCCGGGAGGCAGACGGCTTGCGGAATGATGCGATAGATGCCCGCCCCTTCGGCGTAGGCGGCGCGGGCTCTGGAGTCGCTTCGGTAGATGCCCCGGATGTCCGGAGGAGGCGGCATCGCCCAAAGATAAGTATCTTCTCCCCCTATGGCTGAAGGTCCCCGCGCCCAACTCATTCATATCGACGTAGATCGCCGGCTCGGCCACGAATGGGACGAGTGGGATGGCAAGCCGCTTCCCAACCAGGGCAACTACGACTCCTCACCGGCGCTCTTTTTCGCCTGGTCGGCCATCACCCTGGTGGTGGGGCTTGGCGCTGCGGCGCTGGCGTTGTTCCTGCTCGCGCCTCGGCTGGCCGGAGTGTACCAGCCGGCTCCCGCCCTGCTCTGGAGCGCGCTGCTGGTGGTAGGCTCGATCCTCTGGGTCTGGTTGAGCGTGCTCTTCCTCTCCTACGAGCTGCGCCGTCCGCTCCTCCCCGAGCGGCTCGCCGAGCGGGGGCCGTTCCTCAGGCTCATGCGCCTGACTTCCCGCATCGCGGACCAGTTCGGACGCCGTGACTGGGTGGAGAACGCGGCGGTCAAGGTCTACAACGCTCTGGCGCTGATGCGCGGACGGAAGGTGGGCCAGGGAGAGCTGCTGGTGCTGATCCCCCGCTGCCTCTCTAAGGAAACGCTCGACGGCGTGCTGGGCGTGGCGGGGCGGTATGGTGTGCCGGTCTTCGTGGCCACCCGGGGCCAGCTGGCCCGGCGGGTGATCCGGGAGCGCCGCCCGCGAGCCGTGGTGGCGGTGGCTTGTGAACGAGACATGGTGAGCGGACTGCACGATGTGGCGGGCAAGATCCCGGTTCTGGGTCTCACCATGACTCTGCCATCAGGGCCCTGCAAGGACGCTGCTTTGAACCTGGGACAGCTCGAGGAGTGGGTGCGGTCGTACGTGGCCTGACCGTCCGCTATTCCGCGTCGCCTTCGGTTGGTTCCTCCGGCCGGGGCTGCTGCGGTGGCGGCGGCGGGGCGCCATACCGCTCCGCTAGTCTGGCCAGCACTCCTTCCACTTTCCGGGCAGTCGGGTGGTCCCGCGGCACCTCCCGCTCCAGCTCGCGGGCGGGCAACGAAGGATCCGCCACCGGCTGGTACAGGGTCTCCACCGTCAACCGGGTGCCTCCCGGGCGTGCCGGGTCGGCCCAGGCTCGAATGCGGACCACTTCAGTACCCACCGGGCGCCGCCGGGTAGGCCGCATGGTCCTGCTGTCGAACCAGGGGCTTTCGATGTAGCCATCCCGCAGCTCGACCCGGCGGACCGGTATGGTGTCCTCCCTCAGGGCCTGCGCCAGCCGCAGGGTGGCCTCCCGCACCGACAATCGCAGCTCCTGACCGGCCGCCTCCGGGAGAGGTGGGAACGGCGGACGGGTGGTAGTCGGCTGACATGCCGCCGTCACCGTGGCAAAGCCGAGTACCAGCAGCGAGGATCGCACGGTCAGTGGGTGTGCGGCGGGGTGCCGGGCGGATCGGAGTGGGTGTGCGGGGGCTGGGGCGGGCCCGCAGAATCTACTCGATCCGCGGGGAGAGCGGCCGGGGAGGAATCTTGGGGAGTAGCGACTTGGTCGCCCTCCTCGCCGCGGTGGTGGTGCTCCTGGGCCCGCTCCCGCAGTTCGGCCTCCAGCACCTCGCTGGGAATGCCGGCGGCATGGTCGAATACCAGCCGGCCTCCGTAAATCCCGGTGGCAACGACCACTCCTACGCCTCCCAGGGAGACGATGGTGCTGAGCGACCGCTCCACGCCGCCCATCCGCCCTTCCCGAACGATCCGCCACAGGATCAGCACCGCGAACACCCCCAGACTGATCAGGCCCAGCCGTTCGTGGGTCTCCATCACCCGATGGACCGCCTCTCCATGCGCGATGTACTCCTCCGCCTGGAGACCTGAGAGGACCGCTAGTCCGGCACCGAGAACGCCCGCCATCATGGTCCAGAAGCCTACCTGCCGGAAAGTGACCCGACGGGTGGCGAGGCCCACCAGATCGAAAAAGACCGCCGTGACCAGCAGCGCGGCTGGCAGGTCGTTCAGGAGGGCATGGAGGCGGGTCCAATCGTAGCCGAGCATGTTGATCTCCAGTCAGGAGTCGGGAGTCGGTGGGTCAGGAGTCCGGCCCGGAGCTCCAAGCTCCTAGCTCCTAGCTCCTAGCTCCTAGCTCCTGACTGCCGACTCCACTGGCGGATCGACGGAGTAATCATAAAACCCTCTGCCGTTCTTTCGGCCCAGAGAGCCCCCGTCTACCAGACGCCGGAGCAGTGGGGGAGCGGCGTACCGCTGGTCGCCATAGGCGTCGAGCATGATGTCCGCGATCCGGACCACGGTGTCCAAGCCGATGAAATCGAGCAGTGAGAGCGGACCCATCGGGTGCCCGCAGCCCAGCTGCATGGCGCGGTCCAGGTGTGCGGTGGATGCCGCTCCAGCCTCCAGGGCTCGCACTGCATCGAGCAGGTAGGGCACCAGCAGCAGATTGACGATAAAGCCCGGCCGGTCCATCGCCGCCACCGGCTCCTTGCCCAAGGCTTGGGCAAAGGCGAACGCCCACTCGAATGTCTCCTGGCTCGTCGTGGCGGCGCGGACGACCTCCACCAGCGGCATCACCGGAACGGGATTGAAGAAGTGCAGTCCAACGAATCGGTCCGGCCGGCCGGTGGCCTCCGCCATCGAGCCTATCGTGAGGCTGGAGGTGTTGGAGGCGAAGATCGCCGGTGGCGAACAGATCGTGTCCAGCTCGCGCCAGAGGCGGTTCTTCAGATCCAGATCTTCGGTGATGGCCTCGATTACGATGTCGCAGTCGCGGAGGGCCGAAAGGTCGGTGACGAAATCCAGCCGGGCGACCACCGCGTCCCGGTCCTCACCGGCCAGCTGCTTCCGCTCCACCAGCCGGCCGAGCGACTCGAGAATCGCCGCGCGCCCTTTTTTCAGTAGCGGCTCGGAGACATCGCGCACGATGGTCAAGAAGCCGGCCGAGGCCGCCGTCTGAGCTATGCCGCTGCCCATGAGGCCGCACCCGACCACGCCGATGCGAGTAACCTCGGTCACAGCGAAGAGCCGTCATCCTGAGCAGAGAGTGTCGCGTGAATCATGATCTCAGGGCCTTCCGCACTTCATCCGCCAGGGCTCCCAGTATGCCGGCGGAACGTTCCGGAAGCTGGCGCGGGGTCTTTCCGGTTCCTTGCTCCAGGAAATCGAGCGCCCGCTCCAGGCCGAGGTGGACCCGGGCTACCGCGGGGCCATAACGACGGACCGCGCTGTAGCCGAGCCCGAGTGCCACCGGCAAAGGAAGCAGCGCCAGCGGGAGCAGCGCACCCAGCGCCAGGAGCACCGCGGTGCCGGCTGCCCCGGCCGTTGCGAAGGCGGCTCCCGCTCCGAGGTATTCGCCCCGGACTTTCCGGGTGTCAGCCGACAATGTCACGTGTGAGTAGCCCGATTCGAGTGGGATCACCGTGGCAGACACGGTGGCCGCGCGCGACAGCATGAAGGGGCGTTTGCCCGTGCCCAACGCCGCGGTAGACCGGCGGATGGCCGCCTGAATCCCGCCGATCGGCTCCCAGGTTATCCGGCCGGCCTGCTGCCGCTGAACGCACAGCAGCTCGTTGCGCTCGATCCACAGCAGCAGCTCCTGCTCTACGGTTTGCGGGTCGGTCCCGACCACTCGCTGAGCGACGACCTCGCCCGGCCCGGCCACCCGCTCGAGGAGCCCCGCCGCCCCTATGGTGCCTAGCCGGGTCCGCTCTTCCAGCAGTGCCTGCTGGAGGTAGCGGCCCGGAATGCCCACGTCCCGCCCCAACGCCATCAGCTCGTCCGAGGTCAGGCTGTCACCGATCTCCCGCTCCGTGCTCTGAAGCTCGGCCGCTCGCTGGATGATCCGCTCGAGCGCGGCGCGGTCGATTCGAGCGGGTGAACCCTCGCTCATGCTATTCCTGCGCGGCGTTCCGGGCGGCCTGCAATCGGAGCTGGGACATCAGCGATGAGATGTCTGACGCAGGCAGCGCGGGTCCCGGCGGTTCGGCCGATTCTTCGGTCTTGGTGCCGGCGGCGGTGGCCGCCGTCAGGAAGGGGCGGAAGAGCTCGATGGGGAGGGGAAAGATGGTGGTCGAGTTGTTCTCGGCGGCGATCTCGGTGACGGTCTGGAGATAGCGCAGTTGCAGGGCGCTGGGCTCGGTGGCGAGAGTGCGGGCGGCCTGGGCCAGCGTCTCCGAGGCCTGTAACTCGCCCTGAGCCGCAATCACCTTGGCCCGGCGCTCCCGCTCCGCCTCGGCCTGCCGGGCCATTGCGCGCTTCATCTGGTCGGGCAGGTCCACGTCCTTTACCTCCACCGCCGAGACCTCGATGCCCCAGGGATCGGTGCGCTCGTCGATGATCTTCTTGAGCACGGCGTTGATCTTCTCGCGATCGGACAGGAGCTCGTCCAGCTCCACCTCGCCCAGGACCGAGCGCAGGGTGGTTTGCGCGAGCTGGCTCGTGGCATAGAGGTAGTCCTCGATCTCGATCACCGCCCTGGCGGGGTCGGTCACCCTCATGTACAGCACGGCGTTGACCTTGACCGAGACGTTGTCCCGGGTGATCACGTCCTGCGGCGGAATGTCCAGCGCCACGATCCGGAGGGAAACCCGCTTCTGGCTGGCGAATCCGGCGGGGAGGAAGATCAGGCCGGGCCCTTTGGTGCCCCAGAACCGTCCCAGGAAGAAGGTGACGCCCCGCTCATACTGGCGCAGCACCCGCAAGCTGATGAACGAGTAGAACACCGCTACTGCCAAGGGAATCAGGAAGTCCATGGTGTCACTCAATCGGGAAAGGCTTCGATGATGACGGCCACACCCTGGCCCCCACCGATGCAGGCGGCGCCCAGACCATAGCGGGCGCCCCGGCGGCGAAGGGCGTGCAGCAGGTGCAGTGTGATCCGGGCTCCGCTGGCCCCGAGCGGATGCCCCAGCGCGATGGCTCCACCATCCACGTTGGTGCGCTCGCGGTCCAGTTCCAGCTCTTGCTCGACGGCCAGGTACTGCGCGGCAAAGGCTTCGTTCACTTCGACGAGATCCATATCGTCGAGTTTCAGGCCCGCCCGGCTGAGCGCCTTGCGGGCCGCTGGGGCCGGGCCGATGCCCATGTGGCTCGGCTCGACCCCGACACTGGCCCAGGCCAGCAGGCGGCCCAGTGGATGCAGTCCCCTCTCGGCAGCAAAACGTTCGCCGGCCAGCAGGAGCGCGGCCGCACCGTCGCAGATCCCCGAGGCGTTGCCGGCGGTGACCACACCATCCTTCTTGAAGTATGGCGGCAACTTAGCCAGCGCCTCGATGGTCGTGCCGCGGCGCATGTGCTCGTCGGCGGACCACTCTTCGGCGAGTCCGGTCTTGCGGTTCCTGATCGTTACCGGCACCACTTCTTCCTGGAGCGCTCCCGTGTCCCAGGCCGCGGCGGCTGCCGCCTGACTCCGGGCGGCGTAACAATCCACTGCCTGGCGGCTGATCCGGTACCGTTCCGCAAGCCTCTCGGCCGTCTCGGCCATCGAGAGTCCACAACTGGGGTCCCTCAACGCCTCCCAGAGGCTGTCCTCCAATATCGCGGCCGGACCCAGGCGCAGCCCCCAGCGAGCACCCCTTACCACGTGGGGCGCCTGGCTCATGGACTCGGTCCCGCCGGCCAGCACCGCCCGTGACTCACCCAGGACGATCTGCTGGGCACCCTGGATCACGGCCTCGAAACCGGAGCCGCAGAGTCGATTGACGGTTACCGCGGGAGTGCCCACCGGCAGGCCGGAGCGAAGTCCGACGTGGCGGGCCAGGTAGATGGCATCGGCCGAGGTTTGCAGCACGTTGCCGAACACCACGTGATCCACCGCATCGGGCTCCAGGTTCCCTCGTGCCAGGGCGCCCCGGGCGGCGATGGCGCCCAGCTCGGTAGCGGAGAGCTCTTTCAGCGCGCCGCCGAACGAGCCAAATCCGGTGCGCGCACCGGACACAAAAACCACGCTGCTCGACTGGGGTTCGGCGCTCACGGGGCGGGATTCCCTCGGAGCAGGAGGGAGCTACGGCACAGACGCAGGACTGACATTGAACGGATAAATATGCCCCCGTGCGCGGGGCACATCAAGCAAATCCCAAAGGCGCCTATTGGTACCAGCCGACTCCCAGAGCCAGGCGATGACTGTGCGGAGTCACGGAGCCGACGGTACGTTACGGGCCCTGGCGAGCGCCCCGCAGTACCGCTATCGAGCGGCGTAACGACTCATCGGCGCATTGCGTTTTGCGGCGGGCTATCCGCCAATCCTGAAGCCACAGCTCACGCAATGCCGCCAGCCGGCCTCGAGCTCGCCTTGACACACCGGGCAGGTGGTGAGCACCTGGCTTTGGCCACAGTGGGGGCAGAAGTTGATGATCCGGCCGGCGGGGAGCACTCCCTGGCACTGGGAACAGCGGGCAATATCGCGATCGTTTTCCGGCCGCTCGGGATGGGGTGCATTGTACGGCTCATCGGGCCAGGATTCCCGGGTGATTCGCTCCTCACCTTTCCCCCGTTGATCCGAGTGAGCGGGCGGCGCGAATGCCAGCTCCGGCTTTGGATCCAGAGCCCAGGCCAGCGGCTCGGACTCGAGGTGCACGACGGCGTTCTCGTACCGGTGAAGCAGCTCCAGATCGGGGTTGGAGCTCCGGACCTCCGCCTCGAGCTCGGCCCGAACCTCTTCGGGGTCGGTGCGGAAGAAGCCGCCCTCACCGGCGCAGAGCTGCATGAGGACCAGCTCGTAGTCTTCACTGCTCTCCAGCTCGAGCGCTCGCCGGTTGGTTCGATAGGGTACGATCGAATCGCGGATGTCTGCCACCGGCAGCGGCTGGCGGAGCCGGGCGGGGTCGGTCGCGGTGAGATTCCGGACGATCTGCCGGAAGAAGCGCTCCAGCTCGTTCACGCGGTGCCCTCGCGAAACCCTGCGTGTGGCGGCTTTATGGATACCGGGAAGCTCTCTCCCGCCGCTATCCGCCGCTCCAGCTCCTCGAAATCCAGATCGGGGTCGTACCCCGCGTACTTTCCCTTAGCCTGCCTGGCGGCGAGCCACTTCAGGAATTCGGACTCGACGGCCCCCGCGGACGCCTTCTGCTCCCTTGCCGCATCAACCGCGAGCCGGTCCACGTACTCGTTCTTGGGGTGACCGGCGTGGCCCCGCACCCAGGTCCACTGGACCTCGTGTCTCCGTGCGGCGGCCACCAGCGCCTGCCAGAGGTGGAGGTTCTCGACCGGTCCAGCAGCTCGCTTCCAGCCGCGGGCCTCCCAGGCTGGCGCCCACACCCGTATTCCTTTTACCAGGTATTCGGAGTCGGACACCATGAGCGCCTGCATCCGGGCACCCTTGCCACCGAGGAGCTGGAGCGCGGTAGTGGCTCCGATCAGCGCCATCCGGTTGTTGGTGGTTGCCGGCGAGTGGCCGTAGAAGTCCCGGCGCTGGATCCCCGAGCTGGTGCGCACCTCGATCAGGCCGGCATATCCTCCCGGATTCTCACCATCGCGTCCGTTGCCGAGACAGCTCTCGTCGAGGTGGACCACGGCAATGCGGCTCACTCGATCACCTGAAAGCTCTGGATCTCGTCCAGCCTGAAGGTGAGCTCTTCGCCGGTCATCGGCAGCCATCCGATGAGCGCGTCGTGGCGACCGACCGACGTGACCCGTACAGCCACCACGATGTACTCGGTTCCTCGGCGGGAGAGCGCAACCCGGAGTCCACGCCGGGCTGCGCTCTCGAGCTGGTCCATGCGCTCGGCGGTCCAGCGAATTGGCGACATACGGATCTGTCTCTCCAGCGGCTCCACCGCCTCAACGGCGGTCGCTTCGGGCCCTCGCAATGACTCAAGCGGTACTGACTCGAATATGCCCCGGGTTGCCGGCCACCACTCGGCCGATCACCGCCGCGGCAGGCGTGCGCTCCTCTCGTAAGGCAGCCACCAGCGCCGCCTCATGCTCTGCCGGCACGGAGAGCAGCAGGCCGCCGGAGGTCTGGGCATCCACGCACAGGTATCGGTCTGCGGCTCCCAGCTCGGCCGCCCATTCCACTCTGTCCGCTGCAGCCTCGAGGTTCCGCTCCGTGCCACCCGGTACGATCCCGCGGGAGGCCAGATTGCGCGCGTGAGGCAGCAGGGGAATGGCGTCGAATGCGACCTCCGCCGCCACTTTGCTGGCTTCCAGCATGGTGGAGAGATGGCCGATCAGTCCGAATCCGGTCACGTCGGTTGCCGCGCTGACTCCCACCCGCAAAGCGGCCCGCGCAGCGCCATCGTTCAGTGTGGTCATGGAACGGACCGCGTCGGCCATGCCGGCCTCGAGCAAGGCATCGCGCTTGAGGGCGGTGGCCAGAATGCCGGTACCGATCGGCTTGGTCAGCACCAGCGCATCTCCAACAGAGGCGCCTGCGTTGGTCAGCATTCCGTCGGGGTGCACCTCACCGATCACGGCCATGCCGAAGGTCGGCTCCAGCGCATCGATCGAATGGCCGCCCAGGATCAGGCAGCGGGCCCGCTCCGCCACTTCGGCCGCGCCGCGCAGGACCTCACCCAGCATGTCGAGCGGTGCCCGGTCACTGGGCCAGCCGACCAGATTGAGGCCGAACAGCGGGGTTGCGCCCATGGCGTAGATGTCGCTCAGCGCGTTGGCGACCGCGATGGCGCCCCATGCCGCCGGGTCGTCCACAATAGGAGTGAAGAAATCCACCGTAGCCACCAGCGCGCGCTCCGGCGACAGCAGAAACACCGCGGCATCGTCGCGGGTGGCGGCATCGATCAGGACGCGAGGATCTGCAACACCGGGCAAGTGGCGCAGGACCTGCGCCAGGTCGGCGGGGCCGAGCTTGCAGGCTCAGCCGGCGCCGTGCGACAGCGCGGTGAGCCTGATCCGGGGCTTCTGGTCCAGAGGAGTATCGGGCATCTGGGTCACATCTGCCTCTCCGTCCAGAGCAACGCCCTCAGGCCGATCAAGGACCGCTCGTGCTGGGCGGTGGGCCCGAAGCTGCCATCGATCTTTTGCCGCTCCAGGAGCGCCGGCACCGCGCGGCGGACCGCGGCATGTGCCTCCGGCGTGCCGAGCGCCAGCAGCGTCTCCAGCGTGTGAAACAGGTCCGCAGTAGGCCAGGTGCCATCGTCAGCCTGGTTGGCCGCTATGATCGCCGCCAGCTTCGGCAGTAGCCCGCGGTGCGGCGCCGAGGCGAAGGCGAGGGCGTGGATACCGGCCACGATAGCGTCCGCCGCGAAGTATCCCTCCCATTCCTCCCACTGTTCCTGCAGTTGTACCAGGCTGAGCAGATGTTGCTCCACCGCGGGTCGCCCCTCCAGCCTGGCCCGGAGCGCTGCGCGGAGCGCCAGACAGCTCATGGCGAAGCGCGCCGCCGGCTCGGCCCGGAATACCTTTCCGTTGGGCAGCATGACCGGGGCGAAGCGTACCTCGGGAGGTGCCGGTGAGAAAAAGCCGGAGACGAAGTGCTCGCAGGCGCGGTGCGCGTGGCGCGGCGCGCTACAGCCTTCGCTGAATGCTCCGGGCTGGTTCTGGAGCTTGAGTACCCATCCCATGACCCGCACCGTACCGGCCTGATCAGGCCGGCAGCCGAGGTCGAGCAGCTCGTGGGCCCGCCAGATGGTTGGTACCACGGCCCCTCCGATGCTGCCATCCATGCGGGTTTCCGCTCGCATGTCGTCCACCAGCCGCTCGGCGAGCATATCGTCTCCCGGCGCGGGCTCCCCCAGCGCCTGGCGAGCGAGGATGCCCTGACGGGTGGAGGAGTCGGCGAAGTACAGCCGGAGCCGCTCGACTGCTTCCCTGGTGTCCACCGGCGCGGTCACGGGAGCCGTCCCGCGGCTGGAGACACGATGTCATTCATGCGCATAGAGCTACCAGGTTGCTCGAATTCGAATCGGGGTCCAGCAGCTGGCCGCGACTCATGACGGCCTGAATCGAACGGGTGCCCCCTACCGCGGATCACTGGACGAATGGTCGTGAAGAATTCTCCAGCCTTCCGGGCGCCGCCCCATCACCAGTGTGAAGGGGCCACTCGCCGTGACCTCGGCTCCTCGCTCCAGAATGAACCGGGCGGTTACGAGGGCAAAGCCGGGCCCCAGCGGTCGGGTCTCGATCTCCTCGAAGCGGAGGCTGTCCCGCCGCGTGCCGGGCGAGAAGTACCGCGAGTAATGTTTGCGGAGGAAGTCCATCCCCCGCCGGGGGCGGAATCCATCCACGTAGGTGGTGGTGCTCTCGGGGGCGTAGTCCGAGAGAAAAGCATCGAGATCGCCTCGATTCCAGTCGGCCGCGCCCCGGGCCAACTGGTCCGAGATCTGCCGCGTCAGGACGGAGTCGGAGGCAGGGGACGGCGCCGCGGCAGGCCGGACGCCGGCCCGGCAGGCCGTGAGAACGACCACCAGGAGAAGCACGAAGCAACGCATAGCATGGGCGTAGATGGTGTTGGAAGGTGAGGGAAGGGGCTTGGCGATGCAAGTTCCGTATCGCCCGATTTATACTTGGGCAATGACCGAAGTCCAGCCCCAGGCGCCGGCCGAGGCCCCCGGCCGGCGCTCCGGCGGCGTCCGCCAGCAGCCGATCTCCTCCTATGGAATGATCGGCGATATGCGCACGGCCGCGCTGGTCGGGCTGGATGGCGCCATCGACTGGTGTTGCCTGCCTCGCTTCGACAGTGGAAGCGTCTTCGCGGCGCTGCTCGATTCCGAGCGGGGCGGGAGCTGGGCCATGCGGCCGGCGGGGCCGTGGACCTCCAGCCAGCGCTACCTGCCCCGCACCAACATTCTCGAGACCACGTTCCGGACGCCGGACGGTGTAGTCACCCTCACGGATTTCATGCCGGTGAGAGAGGATGGCCGGCCCTCGGGCCAGCATCCCGAGATCCACCGGCACCTGCGCTGCAACCGCGGCCGCGTCACCATGAGCATGGTCTTCATGCCCCGGTTCGAGTACGGGGCGCGAACCACCCGGCTAGAGCTGCTCCGCGCCGGCCTCTTCGCCACCGATCGCACCGACCAGGTTCTCACCCTGTCTAGCGCCAAGCCATTCGACTGGGTGGTAGAGCTTTCGACCGCCACCACGCGCTTCGAGTTGGAGAAGGGCGAGGCGCGCTGGCTGGTCCTGCGCTACGACGACGACGACATCCATCCGGTCGACCGCTATGAAAGCGCCCGGAAGCTGGACATTACCACCGCGTTCTGGCAGCGGTGGTCGTCGAAAGTGAAGTACCGAGGACCTTACCGGGGAATGGTCAAGCGCTCGGCGCTGGCCCTCAAGCTGCTCACCCATGCGGAAACCGGCGCCATGATTGCCGCGCCGACCACATCGCTGCCCGAGACCCTCGGCGGGAAACGCAATTGGGACTACCGGTTCGTCTGGCTTCGCGATGCGGCATTCACCCTGGCGGCGCTCAACGCCGTAGGCCACTATCACGAGGCTGACCAGTTCATGCGTTTCCTCAAGAAAGTCTGCCGCCATGAGGGTGGCGGCCACCTCCAGATCATGTATGGGATCGACGGGCGGCGAGATCTCATCGAGCGCCAGCTCGACCATCTCACCGGCTACTGCGGCTCCCAACCGGTCCGGGTCGGCAACGGTGCCGTAGGGCAGCTCCAGCTCGACGTCTACGGCGAGGTTATGGAAACAGCCGACATCTGGCGCCGGAACCATGACATGACCGAGGGCACCTGGCGGGTGCTTCGCGGCCTGGTGGACTGGGTCAGCGGAAACTGGCACCTTCCCGATTCGAGCATCTGGGAAGTCCGCGGCGAGGTACGCCACTATGTATTCAGCAAGGTGATGAGCTGGGTGGCACTGGACCGCGGGGTGCGGATGTCGGAGGAGCTGGGGCTCGAGGCGAACACCGCGGCCTGGCGGACCGCCAGGGACGCGCTATACGCCGAGATCATGGAGCGGGGTTGGAGCGAGGAGCACCAGTCGTTCGTGCAGTCGTACGACAGCCATGCGCTGGACGCGGCTGCTCTCGCTATTCCGATGGTTCGCTTTCTACCCTGGAACCACCCCCGGGTTCACGGAACGGTTCGCGCCGTCGCGCGAGAGCTCACCTCGGCCGATGGGGAGCTGGTCTACCGGTACCGCCATTCCGACGGCCTGGAGGGCCAAGAGGGGGCGTTTTCGATCTGCACCTTCTGGCTGGCACAGGCTCTGGCCATGACCGGCGAGCGGGAGCGCGCCGATCGCGTGTTCCGGCGAATGCTCCGCCACGCGAACCACGTGGGGCTCTACTCGGAGGAGATCGATGCCGCCAGCGGAGAGTTCCTGGGCAACTTCCCTCAGGCCCTTACCCACATTGCCCTGATCAACTGCGCCGCGGCACTCTCCCAGCTCAAGGGTCAGGCCTGACGAGCGGCTAACGCCGCCGGCCCCTGCCCCCGCCCCCCTTCCGGGCTCCCTTCCGCGCCGCCGTCCGGCCCCGCTTGGCGCTCTTGCGGGCGCCCTTCTTGGCCGACTTGCGGGCGGACTTACGGGTGGACTTCCGGGCACTCTTCCTGGCCGACGTTCGGGCGCCCTTCTTGGCGCCCTTCCGGGCAGACTTCTTCGCCCCGCGGGATCTCTTGGTTGATTTCCTGGCGGTGGTCTTCTTGGCGCTCTTTCTCCTGGGCCGGGAAGGGCGAGCCCGAGTCTCCGAGGGTTCACTGAAGTCGTCGAATGCTGAAGGTCTCGAGGTGGGAGCCGGAGCGGGGGTGTTCTCCATCGGCAGCGGATCCATCCAGCCAGAGCCGGACCAGCCCATCTCCATGTAATGAAGCTCGGCCATCTTGCTCCCTCCCAGCACATGTACGGCGCCACCCGCCGCCGGTCTCGAGGCGCGCATGCGCCTTTCGGTGAAACAGACATATAACATGCACGTCCTCGGGCTCAGTGCAAGGCACTGCCGCCAGGCTCACCCCGGCACGATGCGATAGTGCCTTGTCTGCGCTATAATTAGCACCTCGTCTTCTTCTGGAACCAACTGCCTGGTGAAACCCATCCCGATCTGCCGGGGCCGCGCCCGCCGTGGTCTCCTCCCCTGGATGTTCCCGTACCTGCAAGCGGGCGTGGCACTTGCGGCACTCGCTCCGGGTGCCTCCGCCCAGGCCCAAAAAATCTCGGAAGTGCAGGTGACTCCCGAAACGATGACCCTGGGGGTGGGGCAGAAGCAGCCGCTCTTTGCCACTGCCTTCGATGCCCGGGGGAACCTCATCGCCTCTGCGAGGTTCATCTTCTGGAGCTCGGACACGATGATTGCGCAGGTGAGAAAGGACGGGATGGTGGTCGGAGTGAACCCCGGCCTGGCCAAGATCGAGGCCCGCTCGCAGGGAAGGCGCGCGTCAATGGCCATACTGATAACCGGGACCGCTCCCGGCGACACGGCGCAGGCCCGTGCCGCCTCGGCCTCGGTGCTGACTCTGATCCCAGCATCGGCCGACTTGTTCCCCGGAGAGAACCTCCGGATCGCTCCCCAGGCCGTGCGGGAGGACGGGAGCCCCGCCATAGTCGGCAGGGTGACCTGGAGGTCGCTGCGGCCCGCAGTGGTATCGGTGGACACCGGGGGAGTGGTTGCGGGGGTCGCCCCAGGCCGCGGAACGGTTGAGGCTTCGGTCGGCAGCAAGCTCGTGGCCACCCTGCCGGTCGAGGTCTCACAACCCGAGTTCGTCCTCTCTGAGCCCTCGATAGTTCTCGGCCCCGGCGAGGGAGACACCCTGCGGGTCCTGGTGCCGTCGCAGGGTAACCGCGAGATCCGGGGTCTGGTGCAGTGGCGCTCGGTGGACTCGAGCGTTGCCAGTGTGAGCGGCGCCGGGATGGTGCGCGCCAATTCGCCCGGCAAGACGGAGATCATCGCCTCAGGGTTCTCCCAGGAACGTCGGGCGAGCGTAGTGGTACATCGCGAGGCCGATGCGCTCGTGGTGTCTCCCCAGCACAGCGCCGGCCCGATTCATGTCCCACTCCGCTACAGCCGCCAGTTCACTGCCGTGGCGGAGGCAGCGGACTCAACCCCGATCCCGGAAGCGAAGATTGCCTGGGATCTGGCCGACACGGCCATCGCGGCGTTCGACCCCGCCTCCGGCGTGCTGACCTCAAAGGCGCTGGGCACCACTAGGCTCACGGCGAGGCTGGCAGACATACCACCGGCGGTCTGGACTATCCGCGTCATCCCGGGCGACATAGAGCTGGAGCCCGATCGCGTTGGGCTTGCCGCGGGACAGCGCGCGATCCTGGCCGCGGCCATGCAGGACGAGCAGGGCGCCCCCGCCGGCCGTGCGCCGGGGCTCCAGTGGAGCTCCGATAGCCCGGACGTGGCTCTGGCACGCGAAGGCGGCGTCATCGATGGGCTTTCTCCGGGGCATGCCCTGGTGACCGCTACCTCGCCCTGGGGCAAGAGCGCCAAGGCCGATGTATTCGTAGTGGGAGACCTGCTGGTCAGCTCGAATCGCGGTGGCAGCTTTGGCATATACCAGATGCGGGCCACCGGCTCGAGGACTCTCCACCCGGTTCTGGGAGACTCCGGGACCAACATGCATGCTGTGCTCGCACCGGACCGCACCCGCATAGTGTTCAGCTCGAACCGCAGCGGCAACTTCGACATCTACGTGATGGACGCGGATGGCCGTAATCTCCGCCGCCTCACCACCGACCCGCGGAACGAGACCGAGCCGGTCTGGACCCCGGACGGCAGCCGGATCGTGTACACCTCCACCCGCGGCACCGGCACCCAGATCGCGATGATGTCGCTGGACGGCAGCGGCGAGGTCCACCTCACTTCGACACCGGGCGGCAACCACTCGCCCGCAATCTCGCCCGACGGTGGCACCATCGCGTTCGTCTCCGGCCGCGACCGAAATCAGGACCTCTACGCTATGAGCCTGGACGGCGGCAACCAGCGCCGGCTTACCAAGACGTCGGTGCGGGAATCGAGTCCGAGCTTCTTTCCCGATGGCGACCTGGCATTCGTAGCCGAGCGCGGGGGCCGTTCCAAGGGCTCCAAGGTCGTGCGCCTGGAGTGGGGTCGCAGGAAAACGAGTACGCTGCTGGAGACCAACGATCCCATCCCGTCACTGGCGGTGTCGCGCGACGGCAACCGGGTGGCGTATATCGTGGGCCGCATCGTGGATGCCGCCAAGGGCCGTGTCGATTTCAGCCTCTTCTTGCAATCTACGGCGCCGGGGAGCCGACCCATCGCCGTTCCGCTCCAGCCCGGCGAACAGATCCTGACTCCATCGTTCTGACGCTCGTAGGCCTATGAGGGCCCTTACCCTGGCGGCCGCTGGCGGGCTGGAGCACCTCGAGGTACAGGAGTTGCCTCAGCCCGCGCTCCAGTCGCCCCACGATGTGCTGGTCCGGGTACAGGCTGCTGCGCTGAACCGGCTCGATCTGCTGGTGGTGAACGGCCTGCCCGGCGTCGACTACGCCTTTCCTCACGTGCTGGGCTCGGATGGGGCTGGCGTCGTCCAGGAGGTCGGGAAGGCGGTCGGCACGGTTCATCCCGGCGACCGGGTGATGATCAACCCCACTCTTTCCTGCGGCGAGTGCCCGGCCTGCCTCGAGGGGGAGGAGTCCCTGTGCAGGAGACTCCGGGTGATCGGGGAGCATGCGGCGGGAACCGCCGCCGAGTACATCGTGGTGCCGGCCGAAAACCTGGCCCCGGTTCCACCGGACATGCCCTGGCACCAGGCTGCGGCGTTCTCACTGGCCACCCTCACCGCGTGGCGCATGCTGCGCACCCGGGCGCGAGTGCAGGCCGGCGAGACGGTTCTCATCTGGGGCATCGGCGGAGGTGTGGCGCTCGCGGCGCTCCAGATTTGCCGGCTGGTCGGCGCCCGGACCATCGTCACCAGCGGTGAAGATGCCAAGCTGGCCACGGCGCAAACTCTTGGCGCCGAGGTCGTGCTGAACCACCGGCGGTCCGACGTAGCCGACGAGGTCCGCCGGCATACCAGTGGCCGCGGGGCCGACGTAGTGGTGGAAAGCGTAGGAGAGCAGACCTGGCAGGCGTCTCTCCGCGCGCTGCGCCGGGGCGGGCGGCTGGTGGTGTGTGGCGCGACCACGGGACCGACGGTTTCCCTGGATCTCCGCCGGCTCTTCTGGCACCAGTGGAGTATTCTAGGCTCGACCCTGGGAAGCCGGCGGGAGTACGCCGAGATCGTAGATCTTGCGGCACAAGGCAAACTCTGGCCGGTCGTTGATCGAACGGTACCACTAGGGGAGGCGCTCGCCGCCTTCGAACGGCTGCGGCGGGGCGAGCAGGTCGGCAAACTCGTGATCGAGGTCGCACAGTGAACGAGCTCTGGCAACGAATCCTGATGGGCGCCGAGCAGATTGGCAGCGTGCTCCCCGCTCTGGTGGGCGCGTCCGTCATCCTGCTGACCGGCTACTTCCTCGCTCGGCAGATCCAGCGCTGGGCCGACGAAATTCTCAAACGGCTCGATTTCAACCGAATGGCTGCGGCCGGAGGGTTACATGAAGCCGTGGTCCGCACCGGCTCCCGCCTGGACCCGGTCCGGGCGCTGACCAAGCTGCTCTTCTGGCTGGTGATGCTGGTGGTGATTCTGCTGGCGAGTACCGCGCTCGGCCTGGAAAGCATCAACCAAATGTTCGGTCTCATGCTGGCCTTCATCCCCACCCTCATCGCCGGAATCGTGATCGTTATCCTGGGGATCATCATCGGCGAGTTCGTGCGGGGGCTCATCGTGGCATCGGCCGGCACCGTCTCCGGCGTGCCGACCGTCGCCAAGCTGGCCAAGGGGGCGGTGATCGTCATCTCCCTGTTCATGGCGTTGCAGCAGGTGGGTGTGGCCGGGGAGATCGTGACTGCGGCATTCACCCTGATCCTGGGCGCGGCTGCCCTGGCGGTCGGGCTCGCTTTCGGCCTGGGAAACCGGGAGCTTGCGGGAGAGATCACCCGGCGCTGGTACGAGGAAGGCCAGCGCCGCGATCGCCGCCAGTCGGATCGAACCGGTGGGAGCGGGCTCCTTCGCTTCGCTCAGGACGACACTTCCATGGATCAGCCTACTGCAACCGGAACCGCCCCACTGTCCTCCGGCCCTCCCGGTCCCTGAGCGATCCGTACACCGCACCCCGCATTCCGAAGCCCGCGAGAGCGGCTCCCTGAGGGAACGCCAGCTCCCGCTGCCAGACCCCCTTGCGATTGAAGACATCATACACCAGCGGCGCGTCTTCCCGGTTCCGCGGACGCTGGAGCCAGACCTCGCCGTTCGGCCGGCCCAGGGCGAAATCGAACGGCGGCTTGGTGTCGGCAAAAGGGTAGACGATAGGCAGGTCCTGCGGCATACCGAACTGCTTTCCCTGCTCCCGCACCTGGGCGAGGACCCGATCCTTGTCCGCCTGCGTCACCGGAACCCTGGTGAAGGTGCGGGATGGGCCCCGGATCCAACGGCCGTCCGGCGTCCGCCAGTCTACCCGGTTCTCGCGCCCGCGCGCCACCCAGACTGTGCCGTCGCCCAGGACACCGAAGTGGTCGTTGGGCGCGAACACCTTGGCAGCCTGCTGCACCTGCTCCCCGATGGTAGCGTCGCCATATTCGGGTGCGGCAAGCTGAGCGATCGTGTCTACCGACCCGCCCTTCAAGCCGATCCGGAGCACCGGTATGCTGTCCGGCCCCACGGCACTTCCCGGCTCGCCGCCTCCCAGCACCGACTGATAGTCGATCTTGTAGCCATGACCCACAGTGTCATACAGCAGCACCGGGGTGGCTCCGGATACCATCCTTATCGGCAGAACGGCGAGGGGGCGGCCCGACTCGTTCCACAACGTGGTCCGCAGGGTGCTGAAGTCCACCAGCGCTAACGTGTCGCCTGCCAGATGCGCTACCCAGCCCGGGAACTTGTACTGGCCGGGAGGTCCGTCGGCCGTGAGCGACTCGACCCGGGCTCCCAGGGTGTCCACCTTGCCGCTCCCGAAATCGGCGGTGAGGAAGAGCTTGTCCCTGGTGTCGGCGAAAGCTATCCGTCCGCCTTCCAGCTCCACCACGTTACTAAGCATGGCGAACGATCCGGGAAGCTTGGCCTCCAGGGTGAGACCGCTCTGGCTCTCCGCGGCGGTGCATGCCAGCGGGGCGACCAGAATGAGGGTGCAGACCGAATACTGAAACCTCATCGTAAACCATCCTCCGGCAATCGCGGGTCGCTTGAAGTCGCTTGAAAAGGAATCAGGAAGCGCGGGAAGCCGGCGGCAAACGGACCCGCACCAGCCGGGTTCCGTCGGGATTCGGCTCGGCCACGAGGACGGCGTCCTGGCCCACAGCTAGGATACGCCCGTTGCTGTGCAGCCGGATCTCTCTGGCCAGCCGGCCGCGGCGATCCACTACGTGGTACTGCCGCACCGAGTCGCTGGGAGCGCGGCTCTTCTCCAACCATACCTTACCGTGGAGGCCGGTCAGCCCCCTCTCGAACGGCGGCTTGAGCGGGGCGAAGGGGAGCTGTCGGGCGGTGGCTCTCAGCTCCGGTGGAAACCCACGGACGAATAGCTCCCGGTCGTACCGGGTGACCTCGAGAACCCGGTCGGGGAGTGCCTCACCCCGGATCCACTTGCCATCCGGCGATCGCCAATCTACCCGGTTCTCGTACACGCGTCCCACCCAGACCGAGCCGTCCGGCAGCACTCCCCACTCGTCCACGCCGCCGAACACCCGGCGCTCGAAGCGCCTTCCCCCGTCGCCCACCAGCTCGGCAATGTCGAGGGGAGCGAGCATGGCCAGGGTGTCCACCCTGGTGCCGGGACCCAGACGGACCACCGCGGCCGAGTCCCGGTTGCCGCTGCCATCGGGCCCGGCGGGAGGATAGAGGTCCAGATAAAAGTGCCCGGCGCTGTCGCGAGCGCTGGGGAGCGTGCCCCGAACCGCATCGGCGGTGGGTATGGAGCGGACCAGCCGGCCTGCCGGGGTCCATAGCGTGGTGCGGCGGAGGCCCCAGTCCCCCACGTACAGCGTGTCCTCGGCCAGGAACAGAGTGGCCGGGTTCTGGAGCCGGTTCGACCGGTTGCCTCCCAGCGGCGTGGCAACGCGGGCGGCGAAGTCGATCAAGGCGACCGCCTCGTTGGGCGGGGCGATGATGGCCCAACGGTCTCCACCCAGCCACACCGCATCGGTTACGTCCGAATACGGCGTCGAGACCGTGTCTCCTGCCGGGGCCAGTTCGAGGACGGGTGTCTCCGGCTTCGCGTCTCCGCAGCCCGCCAGCAGCGTCGCCGCCAGGAGGGCGCCCGGGTAGCGTGATGGCCTGGGCATGCTATCCGGCGGCCTCGGCTTCCCCGCTCGGCCGGGTCCGGAACTCCAGGTGGTCGGCCCGTAGCATGGTGTAGTCGTGCGCCGTCTTGAGGCGGGCAAGGCGCTGTCCCGACATGTTGCGGGTTCGCTGGGTCAGGCCGGGCCAGAGGGGGACCACTGGATACCAGCGGTATCCGCTCAGCTCCGGATGCTCGTGCCGGTATTCCGGCTTCAGGCGGGCTTCAAACCTCACCGGTTAGCTCTCCTTCGCTCCGGCCCGGGCCGCGTACGGCTGCCGCAGATGGACCGCCTCCGGGGCGACCCGCCGCAGGCGCAGATTCAAGAGCTCCACCATCACCGAGAACGCCATGGCGAAATAGATGTACCCCTTGGGGATGTGTTGATCCAACCCTTCGGCCACGAGCGCGAGACCGATCATCAGCAGAAAGCTCAGTGCCAGCATCTTGACCGTCGGGTGCCGGTCGACGAAATCGCTGATCGGTCCGGCGAAGGCCATCATGAAAAGTACGGCTATCACCACCGCCGACACCATTACACCCAGGTGCTCGGCCATTCCTACCGCCGTAATCACCGAGTCCAGTGAAAAGACGACATCCAGCAGCATAATCTGTATCAGCACGCTCCGGAGCGACGGGGCGACGCGCGCGGACGCCTGGCCTTCCTCCCCCTCGAGCCGGTCGTGAATCTCGCGGGTGGCCTTGGCCAGGAGAAAGAGGCCTCCGACCATCAGAACCAGGTCTCGCCCGGAAATTTCTTCTCCGATGACGGTAAACAGGGGCGCGGTGAGCTGGATGATCCAGGTGAGCGAGAACAGGAGGGCGATGCGCATCAACATCGCCAGCCCCAGGCCGACGCGCCGGGCCTTGCCCTGCTGGGAGCGCGGGAGCTTGCCTGCCAGAATGGAAATGAACACTACGTTGTCTATGCCGAGGACGATCTCTAGGACGGTGAGCGTGGCGAGCGCGATCCACGCCTGCGGGTCGGTGATCCAGTCCATGGGGGTCGGAGGGGAAGAGGTTAGGTGCGGACTGCCAGGGTGAGAAAAGCTAGTGCCTACACCCTGCAGCTCGCCACAAGCGTGAGACCAAGGTGAGCCGAGTCACATCAGCGGTGGGAGACGGGCGGTACGTTGCCGCCGGAAGTCGAGAGTCGAGAGTCGAGAGTCGAGAGTCGGGAGACTCAGTTGCGGGATACACCGGACAGAAGGCGGCGACACTGGGCGGATGTGGCGGTCATCCTCGTCGGCCTGGGCCTCTTTGGCCTGGCGGTATGGTTCCCACCCTTTTCCACCACCGACGAAGCGCCGCAGGCGATCTCGCTCTGGCCCATCTACGCGCTGGCGGGAGGCCTCACGCTGGTGGCGTTCCTCGTAGGCCAGCGCTGGCAGTGGCGGCTCCTGGCCCGACTGCTCCTGGTTGCCGCGCTCGGTGTGCTGGTGGTCGGTCTCATCCGGGTGCGGGCGTTCGGAGTGGTTGCCTGGCTCACCCTGATCGTTCCGGGTCTCCTGCTCCTCTTGGCCACCCCGTTCTTCGGGCCGATGCCGAGGGCGGCGGAAAGACAGCTACCGTAAGTCGTGCAGGGCAAGCGTGTTGACGCTTGGTTGATGGGCTGACCTTAGGTTCCCTCATCTCCGCGGGTTCCACCCCGGCCGCGGTTTGGCCGAGAACGAGGAGGGGGGATGCCGCCGAGCAGCCAGGGGCAAGACGAGCAGTTTGCCGCCACGCTGGCCAGCCATCTGACGAATCTCCGGCTTCGGGTAGACCTGGGCGAGCTTCGAACTCCGGCGGCGTTCCGTGCGGCGCTGGAGCACGGCGGGCATTTTCTCGCAACCGATCCCAGGGTGCGAGAAGCCTGCCGGCTGGCAGGACTCGGCCGCTGGCTGGGGGAAGATTAGGCGTTCCGCATCAAGGTCCGCGCAAGACATGCACCCTCAAAAATCCATAACCGCAACGTTCTCCTGACAACGCGACGCAGGGTGAATCCTTTGCCTGGGCGCACCTCGGAGCGGGCCGCGGCTGGCCACCACGCCATATTGAGACATCCCGACCTGAGCCGTTCAGAGGAGCGAGCCATGCTGGCCAACTGGATCACGCTCTCCCGATTTCCGCTGCTGCTGCTGCGAGCGGCCTCTCACCTCTGGCGTGCTTCTTGCCCTTCAGGGGGCGAAATCCATCGTCGCCAGCACGTGGTGATTGGTCGCCGCAGCCGGCGCAACCGACTGAATCCTTTGCGAGGTCTCGGTCATGACGTCCTCTTCAGCGCCACACCTCCAGGTCCCCCGGCTTCTGCTCGTCGCCTTTGCACTCTGCATCATGAAGCCGGCCGCGGCCCTGGGCCAGGATGTCCTGACCGAAGTCTCCGCCAAGAAGATGACGAAGATTCTCACCTCCATGGGCCTCGAGGTGCGGGAGACGAAGACCACGAGCGACGGCCAAAATCCCGTCATCAAGTTCGATCTTGCCGGTTATGGGGTGGTGCTGTTTCTCGCCAAGGACAACACGGATGCGCAACTGTTCGTCGGCTTCCGGGGGCAGCAGGTCACGGCGGAGAAGATTAACGACTGGAATCGCCGGCATCGCTTCAGCCGGGCCTATAGCGATACTGACGGTGACGCCGTGCTCGAGGCGGACATCGATTTCACGGGCGGCGTGACCGAAGCAAACATCAAAGCCTGGGTAAAGATTTTCCGAAATCTAACCGGCGAGTATGCCCGGTTCCTGCATACCGCGTCTATCAGCGATAGAACTTCCAGAACTGCCGCACCGTAGGCACTCGCTAAGCAGCCGGGCCGCGGGGGGGCGGAGATCCACCCCACTGGCGCACGATCTCGCCCTCGCTCGTCATCCGGGGGCGTGAGCCGTCCGGCGCCACCAGGAGCCGGGCTGCCCGGTTGTACCGTGCGACGAACGCCTTTCGCCTGTCCCACACCAGGAAGCAGGCCCGGTGCATCGGGGCGTCGGCAAAACGCCAGAACGGATCTGCTTCGTCGGCCAGAAAATCGGGGGTGACGAAGGCCTCTTCGCCGGGCCGAATGACTTCACCGCAGACCGCACAGTGCGCCTGGCCAGCTTCGATTCGCTCCATGCCTGTAACGATGGCACACTCCCGGCCAAGTAGCTCCAAGAGCACCGGGTTGGCTGATTGCGGCGCCGTGGGCTGCATGCGCCGGCTCGGCGGCGGCCGCCTGCTACAGCTCCTTCCGGAAGCACCGCACCTGGCCGACCTCCGTGAATCCCAGAGCAAGGTGAGCGGCCACACTCCTTGCATTGTCCAGCTGCGTGTCCGAGGCGAGCTCCGTGCAGCCTTGCCCGCGCGCCCATTCCTCTGCGGCGGCAACGAGCGCGCGGCCTACACCCCGGCGGCGAGCTTCGGGGACCACATACCAGCCCTCCAGATACGCCACCCGGCTCGTGAGGCATCCCTCTGCATAGGGTCGAATCGACAGCTCGGCGACCCCGATCGTCCGGCCTGCTCCGTCCCCGGCGAGGAGCACGGCCGCCGGTTCTCCTGCCGTTCCGGCGAAGAACTGATCGATCTCGCCGGCGTGCTCGGCCTCCGAGCCGTCCGGCCACAGCGCGTGCCGCAGCTCGAGCCACGCCCGGCCATCGTCGGCGCGGGCTGAGCGAACGGTGATCATGGTCTGCCGCCCAGGTGCTTGCAGGCGATGGTCAATGCAGGGTGCTCGAATCACTTCACCGGGCCGAGGTACTGGTCGAGCCAGTCGAGAGTCTCCCGGATCAGCGTATGGCGCGGAACGTAATGCACGCCACCGGCGATCACGTGTCGCTTGCGGTCCGGGAATGTGCCCAGGAGCTCGAACATCGGCCTGGCGGCGGTCTCCAGGGGGAAGGTATTGTCATGGCGCCCGTTCAGCATCAGCACCGGCGTGTGTACCCGGGGCATGTAGTTGAGATCGTCAACCTCCGGCTGAGCGGGTCGAAAGTTCAGCCCGGCCACGGTGAGCACTGCCGCGTCGAACCGCGGCTCGATGGCCCGGACCACGCCGCCGAATCTCCCGCCCCAGCTGAATCCCAGATAGGCGAGCTTGGTCGTGTCGATGTCAGCGCGGGTGCCGAGATAATCCACCGTGCGACTCACCTCCCGCTGCCACTGGATCACGTGTTCCTTGTACCGGTTGGAAAGGTCCGGGTCGGAAAACCTGGTGCCGTCGTCACGCTCATAAGTGCCCTTATAGACAGGGTAGATGACGGCTCGGCCGCCTTGCACCAAAAAGTCGAAGAGGCCGACACTGGTGAGCGTCTCGCTGGAGCGGACCCTCAACGCGCTGCTCCCCGGGAAGAACACCACGGCCTGGTACGGCGGACGTTGCTCGAGCGGCAGATAGATGTGAGCCGTTACCCTCTCGCCTCCATATGCGGCATCGTAAGACACCTTCTCACGAATCCATTGAGCGGTCGAGTCGCGCCCTTCCAGCCGCGCATCCACCGGCGATCGGTCGTAGGCGAACAGACGCCGATAGAACTGAAATGTCTCTTCCGGCACCGGGCGTTCCGTGCGATAGTCTCGAAAGATCGGCTCGACGGGACGGTCCGCAGTGCCGTCACCAACCTGGCCGGGGACGGGAAGCACGAGTCGAATTCCGTTGGTTGGTGCGCGGTCGAACGGTGAGTGGATGGCCGACTCGTAGAATGCGTACGAAGGGTCGTTCCACCCCCCGCCCAGGATGTATCGGCCCGCGGGGGACCGGGATTCGTTGAAGCACCATTCACGTACGTTTCCCGCCATGTCGAGCGCCCCCGACCCGCTCATGCCGCCGAAGGACCCTACTGGAGCCGTCCCCTCCTGAACCCGCTCGATATTGCTCGCGGAAACGATGGCTCCCGCGGCATCGAAGCGCGCCGCATGCGACCACTGAAATACGTTAGGCAGACTTTTCCCGCGAAACCTGGCATAGGCCGCCGCTTCATACCAGCTCACGCCGGCGACGGGGTGGTCGGGCCGGCCACGTGGGTACCGGCCTGCTTCCCACGTCGCGGGCCCGGGACGCCCGGTTTGATCGATGAACCGCCCGATCGCCTCATCCCACGTGAGGCGGCGGCCGTCCGCCTCGAAAGGGTGCACCCACGAGTCGCGGCGCCGGTATCCGCCGGAATCGACGAAAACCTGGTACTCCTGGTTGGTGACCTCGAAGCGGTCGAGGTAGAAATCGGGTACCTGTGCGAGGGCCGTCGGGAGCTGTGGGATGCCGGTGTGGACCTGCCCGCCCACGACCAGCACCATCTCCTCGGGAGCCGTGCCATCGGGCGCAAGGGAAAACCTGAGGACCGGTGGCATGCCCTTGCTGGCAGGGTTCGCCGCGTCGATGTCGAAGGCGGTCTCGAATCCGGGGGCCTCGAACCTGAATTGCGACACCAGCGGCAGCCGGGGAAGGACGACCCCTGCAATCGGTGCGGCTCCGATGAATTCCCAGTCGTTCTGCCCAGCCGTGTAAGCTTTCCGGTACACCCGCGCACCGGCTGGAGACCCCTCGATGCGCATCGTGTCGGCGAAGACAACCCGCATCGCGGCCAGGGTCGAGTCCCGGGGGATGATCGCGTCCAGCCGCGTGGCGAGCCGGTGGGCGGCCTCCCAGTCACCGGTGGTGAGGTGCCGCTGGATGGTGGGGATGGCGCTGGACCTGGCCCAGATCACCCGAGCCGTTTTGGTGAAGGCTTCCGCTACCGCAAGCACCGCGACTAGAGCCACCAGAGACAGCGGAACCAGCCAGCGCTTGCGCCGCCGGCCCGCCGGGCGGAGAGACCCGTAACCTGGGGCGACCGCCGGTGCAGGAGCATCGGTGCCCGGCGCGGGCGTTGCCAACGCATCAGCGAACTGCTGGGTATCGCTGAACCGATCGGCGGGGGTCTTGGCCAGCGCCCGGGTCAACGCGGAGACGACCTCGGGCGGCACCGCAGGCCGAATACGCGCGACGCTCTGGGGCTCGGCCGTCAGATGCTGCCGGACCACGCTTTCCACCGTCGGTCCGGTGAAGGGGGGTTGGCCGGCGAGCATCTCGTACAAAACGCAGGCGAGCGAGTAGAGATCGCTGCGCCCGTCGATTTGCGAGCCGCCGGCCGCCTGTTCGGGGCTCATATACGCCGGCGTCCCCACCGCCAGCCCGGTCTGGGTGAGCTTCTCGCCTCCCGCCACGTCGACCGCCCGGGCAATCCCGAAATCCGCCACTACGGCGTGCCCGGCCTCGAGCAGGATGTTCTCGGGCTTTATGTCGCGGTGCACCACGCCGTGCGCGTGCGCGTATCTCAGCGCGTCGGCCACCTCCCGGCTGGTACGAAGCGCCTGGTCCAGGGGGAGCTGCTTCTCCCGGGTGAGGAGATCGCGCAGCGACTCCCCCTCGACGAAGGGCATCACGTAGAACAGGAAATCACCGGCTCCGCCCGAGTCGTGCACCGGAAGGATGTGCGGATGGGTCAGCCGGGCCGCGATCTTGATCTCGCGCAGAAAGCGCTCGGCGCCGAGATAGGCCGCGAGCTCGGGGTGCAGGACCTTTATCGCGACCTGGCGTTCGTGCTTGAGGTCGCGCGCGAGATAGACCGTCGCCATGCCGCCGCGGCCCAGCTCCCGCTCGATACCGTAGCGGTCTGCCAGTGCGGTGGTGAGGCTTCCCATAGGACTGGAGCTCGTAGGTCGCTCCTTAGTGAGCACCATAACGATGGTGTCGCCCACCTGGAGGCGCAAATGGTGAGCGCAAGCCCACGGTCCCGGCCGGCGCAAAGAGGAGAGCTCCAGCATCAGCGTCCCGCTCTCCGGCGGATTGCTCACCGGCTCCCTGGTCTCGCCGGTCTTCAGGTTCACGTAGCGGAACGGCGTCGCTACCGCTCGGCGAATCGTCCCAGGAGGATCAGCAACAGCGCAAGGAGGCCGAACGCTACATAGCTCCAGAGAGCCCGGCGGCGGAACTCGAGGCCACGCTCGGTCAGAGATTCCATCGGCCAGACGATCGAAAACGCCGGCACTCCAGGCCGGCGGTGGCGAACCATCTGGACATAGCAGTAGACGCCATAGGCCCAGGCGGCAAGCGCCAGGGCCAGCACCAGTGCTGCCAGGGCGATTTCAGGCTGCACCACCCATTCCTCGATATCCGGGCGTGTTAAACGAACGGCTCGTGGAGCAGGTCATAGAGCCTTACCGGACTCAGGGCTCCCGCACTGATATCACCCAGGTTACATACTCTTGCTCTTGCTCGACAGTTGCCTCGCCCCGCTTACCTCTCTCGTCTGGCGTAGGCCTTACGCACGTGCTGGTTGATATACGTCGTCAATCCCTGGCCAGCTACTGCCAGTTCCTTCATCCTCTCCACATGATTCATGCCGGGCCGAATGGCGTCATAGAGATAGACCGAGCCGTCAACAAATTGCACTCTGATAAAATCGTTGCCAACCTCGTAAGCGACGATGCCTGTGTCGCGGCCAATGGCGTCATATCGTTCCATACCGCTCCTCGACTCTGAGCCGTTGGGATGTGGTAACCGTCTCTGAACAGATGGATGCGAATCAATGGCGGAAAGTGTTGGCTGTGCGGGTGTTTCGTTAGGGCCCTACGGATTCCACCAGTACGAAAGCTTCAGAAGAAAGATGTTGTCCCCTGCCGCCCCGAACATCCTTCCCAGCGCCCGTCCGGTCCGGAAGGTTCCAATGCTCTCGCTATCCGAACGGTTCTGGGTCCACACCAGGAACAGCGTCGAGCCCGGCGAATACTCCCACCGGAGCACCGCGTTTCCCCTGAGCGACGCCAGCGAGAAGTTGGGATCGTCGATCTCGCGCGATTCGGCCGGGCCGGACGCACCGTCGGGGTCTAGAACGATGCGATCCGGATCCCCAGTGGGCGAAGCATCAGGGTAGAGATTGAAATTATAGCTGCGGGGCCGGGCCAGCTCCTTGAACCCGGTGTACCGGCCCGAGGAGAGCAGCGGCTGGGCGTACACCTCCAGGCTCAGCCGGGGAGTGAAGATCCAGTTGAGCCGGACACTGGCCGAGACGGTGGTCTGGTCCAGATCCGCGAAGACGTAGCGGTGGCCGAACGTGCTGGTCGCGAGCGGATCGTCGAAGGTGTCCACGTACTGGGCCGACGTGCGGCTCCGCTCCACCTGCGGCTCCAGTCGCAGCGACACCCGGGCTCCCGGTTTCCACTCCAGTGCCCCCCACGCGGTCCAGCTGTCCTCCCAACCCCGCTGGTACTGGTTGCCCCGGAACCCGCCGCCGTAGATCCAGCGCTTGTTGGGATCGGAATCGAGGCTGAGCTCCCACTCCACGCCCGGCTGGTTGACCATCAGAGGTCCGCCCCGGGTGCGCCGGTCGCTCAGTGTCTTCGGATTGTAGGCCACGAACCAACTCCCGGTCGAGAAGTTCCGGAGCTCGTAAAGGCCGGTGAGGAAGAGCCCGGTCCAGGTGACGTCTCCACCATAGTTGTAGCTCCGGAACCCGGCGAGGTTGAGCCGCCAGCTACGGAACATGCGGCCCGGTTTGGTCCACTTGTGCCCGAACATCAGGTGGGAGTTGATCTGGTCGCCCCGGAACTGGAAGCCGAGATCGTTGATCTCGAAGCCGGGGTCCACTACCCCGACTGCCGAGTTGAACATCCAGTTGCCCTTCTGCTTGTTGAGCGAGATCCTGGCGGCATAGCCGGTCAGAGACGTCGCCGCTGAGTCGACGCCGAGATAGCCGGCATCGGGACGCTGGAAGTAGTGCACCGAGCTCGCCTGGAGGCTCCGCATGCGCTCGGCGGTGCCGCCCACCCGGCTCAGGCCGGTCCAGCCGCTCACCACCCAGATTCCTTCGCGGTCCAGCGTGGTCCAGCCGTCGAGCCCCAGGCCCAGCGCGCTGGAGCTGAGCTCGTCCCGAAGGCCGGGGTCGTCAAAGAAGCGGGTAGCGAGCGTTCCCATGAACCCCAGCCCGTGCCGGCCGGCGGCAAACTCCTTTTGGGCCCGGGATACGCCGTAGTAGGTGAGCGGCTCGACCTCCTCGCGCCACCGCCGCTGGTCGAGCGAAAGCCGGGCGTACTCGCGGCTGGTTACGGCGCTGAGCGCGCCGAGGCTCCAGCTCCCGACCTTTCCCGACAGCTTGGCGGCCCCGATGATGTTGCTGCCGGCCGGCACGCTCGAGTAGTCGTAGTGTTCCGGAAGCTCGGCCTGAGGCGTACGGCCGATCCGCCGGCTATAGAGAAAGCTCGGGCTGGCCCAGTTGAACCCCCAGAAGTCGTTCGCTCCGCCGTAGCCATACTCGAAGATGCTGGCCCCCTCGACGAAGAACGGACGCCGCTCCTCGAAGAAAGTCTCGACATCGCTCAGGTTGACCACGGCCGGATCCACCTCGACCTGGCCGAAGTCGGGGTTCACGGTGCCGTCGAGCGTCAGGTTGCTGCCGATGCCGAGCTTGAGGTCTCCACCGAGATCGGCGCCGAGCCGCGATCCGTCGTTGAACGGATCGGCCACCTCGTGGCTCAGGTACTCGGCCCTGGTCGTGACGTAGGGCAGCAACTCGACCCGGCGCGGAGGCGAGACCCGTTCGATGCCGACCAGGTCCGCGAACCTGGAGACGAAGCCGCTCCCGTTGCTGGGCGTCGGGACCAGGTAGTCGCGCTCGTTGCGGCGCGCGATCTCCCGCTTGAAGTTGACGCCCCACCGGTGGGACTCCTGACGCTGGAAGCGAAGTTGGGAATAGGGGATCCGGAGCTCGGCGGTCCAGCCCAGAGAATCTCTGGCGGCCTTGCCCTCCCAGATGCCGTCCCAGGTATCGCTGTCCCAGTCGTCGTTGTAGAGGGTACCGTCGTACAGAGTGCCGGCGGCGTTGATACCGAAGAAGAACCCGCTGCGCCGGTCATAATAGGAATCGAGGAATACGATGAACCGGTCGGCGCTGACGACCCGGTCGCGGCGGGCGAGCTGGGCCATGATCGAGTCGGGGCTCCGGTCGTACAGCCGGGCTCCAACGTACAGCGCGTCGTCGTCGTAGAGCACGCGCACCTCGGTGCGCTCCGTGGCGGGCGCACCCTCGTCGGGCTCGCGCTGGGTGAAGTCGGTGACCGCCGAACCAGCCGACCAGGCCGCCTCGGACAGGGTGCCGTCCAGCTCGATGGCGCCTCCGGCTCGAGACGCCAGAACGGCGGACTTCTCAGGATCTCCGGAGCCGGCCGAGTCGCTCTGGCCGCTTGAAGGGAGCCCAACCAGAGCCAGGTAGAGCCCCACGACAGTGAGAGAATCGCCCACGCACAGACCTCCGCCGGTAGCCGCAGGAGTTCACAGACGCGCGGGGCGGCCGCTGAGTTTCACGCCTCGCGCAATGATCGATGCGAGGCTTAGACGGCGTGATTGGAAAAAGGGTTGCTCCAAACTGGTCCCGAGCGGAGCGAGAGATCGGCCCGGCCGACCTCAGATCGAGATCGCTGCCGGGCGAGCGAGGAGACCAGGCAACCTTCCGGGCCGTCAAGGCATCTGAGCAGTAGGATTCGACGGGGCTGTTGCCTGATCGGCACTAATCACTACTAATGAGAGGCGCAGGATGGTTCAGATGCTATTGGGCAGGGCGGTTCCGGTGTTCAGGGTATTCGACGCGGACGGGCGTGCCATCGGTCGAGTGGTGCAGCCGCGGTCGGCCCGCGTGGTGGGGCGAGAAGCAGGGACGGTGCTGTTGCTACGTGAGGAAAGTAGAGAACGGAGCCCGCACCCTGATACGCTACTTCCCGCCTAACACTCTCTCCTGCGCGTCCAGGAGCTCCAGCCGGCGGTCGATCACCCTTATCTCCCGGTCTGCCACGTCGATGCCTGAGGCAGCCTGGGCCCGCTGGGCTTCGAGAGTCTGCTTCTCGAGCTCGGCGATCACGCGATCCAGGCTGGCGCCCCCAGCCCCTCCCACCGGAGAGCGCAATCGCCCGGCCCGCCTGGTTGCGAGCTGAAGCTCCAACTGCAACGCCTTTGCAGTCAGCCCGGAGAGCTCCGCCTGCTGGGCCTCGAGCTCGGTCTCGGCCTGGCGCAACTCTTCCCGCCGCTTGAGCAGATCGATCTCGCGCTCGGCCGCTTTCCGCTCCGCCTCCATCCCCAGGCGATCGGCCTCCCGGTTCTCCTTCTTCGCTTCGCTGATTCGCTCCTTCAGCCGGTTGATCTCCACTTTCTTCGACTCGATGCGGGCCCGGGCTCCGAGCCGCATGGTCTCGGCCTGATCCCGCCGGGTGTCGGCCAGGCTCTCGGCTCGCAGCGCGGCGCGAAGCTCGGTCTTGATGGCAGCGATGTCACGTGGGGGTACCAGCAGGATGAAGCTGTCGAAGCCTCTCGAAAGCGCCTTGGGCGTGGAGGCCGCTCTCTGAGCCGGGGTGGTCTTTTGCGCGGCAGCGAGGCCGGGCGCAGCCAGGAGAACCAGGGCGAGGAGAGCAGAGCTTCTGGTCATGTTGGGTAGTATCGGTCTCATTCAGCCTGGCTTTAAGCCCGGCACATCCCGGCATACCTGCGCCATCCAACTCCTCCCGAGATACACCCTGACTCGGCCCGAGTAACTCCTTGTCCTGACTAGGCTTCCGGAGCTGCACCAGGGTTGCTGCCAGGCGCAGGTCTCGACTATATTTCCGGGCTCAAGCCTCCCCAGGCCGGTACCGCTCCAGACAGGAATTCCATGACCGCACCCAACTCGCGCGAACGTATTCTGCCCCGCCTGATCGAAGAGGAGATGCAGCAGTCGTTCATCAATTATTCGATGAGCGTCATCGTCTCCCGCGCACTGCCGGATGTTCGCGACGGACTCAAGCCCGTCCACCGCCGGATCCTCTACGCCATGAACGAGCTGGGCCTGGTGCCGGGGCGAGGCTACAAGAAATCCGCTACGGTCGTAGGTGACGTGCTCGGCAAGTACCACCCCCATGGCGACGGCTCGGTGTACGACGCCCTGGTGCGCATGGTGCAGGACTTCTCGCTCCGCTATCCCCTGGTGGATGGCCAGGGCAACTTCGGCTCGGTGGACGGCGATCCGGCCGCGGCGTATCGCTACACCGAAGCCCGGCTCACCCGCATCGCCATGGCGATGCTGGAGGACATCGACCGGAACACGGTTGACTTCCAGCCGAACTTCGATGACCGGCTGCAGGAACCGACCGTTCTGCCCTCCAAGATCCCCAACCTGCTGGTCAACGGGTCGAGTGGTATCGCCGTCGGCATGGCCACGAACATCCCGCCCCACAACCTGCGCGAGGTGGTCAAGGCGGTGCAGCTCCTGGTAGACAATCCGGATGCCACCATCGGGGAGCTCCGTAAGGTGATCAAGGGACCGGACTTCCCCACCGGCGCCTACATCTACGGCCGGCAGGGCATCAAGGAAGCCTACGAGACCGGCCGCGGGCGGGTCGTCATGCGGGCTCGGGCCCAGATCGAGGAGAAGGAGACCAGCAACCGCTCGCAAATCGTGGTCACCGAGATCCCCTACCAGGTCAACAAGGAAAACCTGGTGAAGGCGATCGCCGAGCTTGCCACCGAGAAGAAGATCGAGGGGATCAGCGGGATCAACGACGAATCCGACAAGGAAGGAATGCGGGTCGTCATCGAGCTCAAGCGTGACGCCATTCCCAACGTAGTGCTGAACCAGCTGTACAAGCACACCCAGATGCAGACCACCTTCGGCGTGATCATGCTCGCCCTGACCAACGGCGCGCCCAGGATCATGAACCTGAAGGAGCTGCTGCAGCATTTCATCGATCACCGCCACCAGGTCATCGTGCGGCGGACCCAGTTCGACCTCGATGCTGCCCAGGCACGGGAGCACATCCTCGATGGCCTCAAGATCGCGGTTGACAACATCGACGAAGTAATCAAGATCATCCGGAAGTCGGAGGACACTCCCCAGGCCGACGAGCGGCTGCGCAAGCGGTTCGACTTCACCGAGAAGCAGAGCGACGCCATCCTCAACATGCGGCTCGCCAAGCTCACCGGCCTGGAGATCGAGAAGCTCGAGGCCGAGCTGAAGGAGGTGCGGGCCACCATCAAGGAGCTCAAGGGCATTCTGGCGTCCAAGCCGAAGCGGATGGGCATTCTAAAGGAGGAGATGGAGGAGATCGGCGGCACCTTCGGCGACGACCGGCGGACCGAGATCGTGGCCGACCAGGGCGAGTTCACGGTCGAGGATCTGATCGCCGAAGAGGACATGGTGATCACCATATCCCACAGCGGATACATCAAGCGGATCCCGATCACCACCTACAAGCGGCAGCGTCGCGGGGGACGGGGCCTCAACGGGGCCGACCTCAAGGCCGACGACTGGGTCGAGCATCTCTTCATCGCCAGCACCCACGACTACCTGATGTTCTTCAGCAACAAGGGCCAGGTGTACTGGCTCAAGGTGCACGAGATCCCCCAGGCGGGCCGGGCGGCCCGGGGCAAGCCGGTGGTCAACTGCATTGCGATCAGGCCGGACGAGCAGATCGCCGCCCTGGTACCGGTGCGCGAGTTTACCGAAGAGCAGTACCTCATCTTCGCCACCCGCCAGGGCACGGTGAAGAAGACCGTGCTCTCGGCCTACGGCAACGTGAGGTCCACCGGGATCTGCGGCATCAATATCGAAAAGGGCGACGAGCTGATCGACGTGCAGGTGTGCGACCAGAACAGCGACATCATCCTCGCCACCAGGGACGGGATGAGCATCCGTTTCCATCAGGGCGATGTCCGCGACATGGGTCGGGCCACCGCCGGGGTCAAGGGTATCGAGCTGGAGAAGGACGACGCAGTGATCGGGATGGTAGTGGTCAGACGTGATGCCAGCCTGCTCGTGGTGAGCGAGAAGGGCTATGGAAAGCGCTCCGAGCTGGTCGATTACCGGGTCCAGAAGCGGGGTGGCAAGGGCATCATCACCCTGAAGAAGACCGAGAAAACCGGCTCGATCGTGGCCCTGAAGGAGGTCATCCCGGACGACGAGCTCATGATGATCACCCGGCACGGTGTAATCATCAGGCTTCCGGTGGACGGGATCAGGGTGATCGGCAGGAATACCCAGGGCGTGAAAGTGATGAACCTCGACGCCGGCGATACCGTCGTGGACGTGGCCCGGGTGGTGAAGGAAGACGAGGGAGGCACCGAGGAAGCGGCCGGAGGCGACGAGGCTACTCCGACCGCAGCAGTGGAGTAGTTATACTTGACTCGTGGCGAACCAGCGTGCCGCCGTTTCCCTCGTTGCGCTGCGGCGCGCGGCGGAGAGCCTGGAAGGGGTCGCCGTACGGACGCCTCTGCTCGAGCTGCCGAGCCTCAGCGCCCGTCTGGGAGTTCCGGTTGCGATCAAGTGTGAGCAGCTTCAACCGGTAGGCGCATTCAAGATCCGGGGAGCCTATACCGCTGTTTCCCGGATTCCTCCGGAGAACCGAACTCGCGGAGTCATCACTTACTCCAGCGGCAATCACGGGCAAGCGGTCGCTTTCGCGGCCCGTCTTCTCGGTATCCCTGCCGTGGTGGTCATGCCGGAACGGGCGCCAGCCATCAAGGTGGAAGGCGTCAGGCGGCATGGAGGCGAGGTCGTCCTGGCCGGCAACAGCTCCGCGGAGCGGTACCAGCGGGCCCGGGACCTCGCCGGGGAACGCGGCCTGGCCATGGTGCCCCCGTACGAGAGCCTGGACGTGATCACCGGGCAGGGCACCTGCGGTCTCGAGATCCTGGAGGCATCTCCCGGGGTCGAGACCATCCTGGTGCCGGTAGGCGGGGGTGGTCTCATCGCTGGTATCGCTGCCGCGGTCGCCCTGATCAAGCCGTCCGTCCGGGTCGTAGGGGTGGAGCCGGTTGGCGCCCCCAAGCTAGCCCGCGCACTGGAAGCCGGCCGGCCTACCGATCTGGAGCTCACCGAGAGCATGGCGGACGGTCTGCTGCCCTTGTCCATCGGGGAGCTGCCGTTCGCGGTTCTTTCAGGGATCGTTCGCGAGGCGGTTCAGGTCTCAGAGGAAGAGATTGCCGCCGGCGTCCGTTTTCTCTACCATGAGAAGGGACTCACAGCCGAGCCATCCGGCGCGGTGACCACGGCGGCCCTTCTGGCTGGCCGCGTTCGTCCCACCGGCCCTACTGTCGCCGTGCTCAGCGGCGGGAATGTCGACCCTCACCTGTTTCAACGCCTGGTACACTGATGTCTGTGGCGCCCAAGATCCTCGTGGCTGACGATGACCAGGCCCTCTCCCGAACCTTGTCCTGGATCCTCAAGGAAAACGGATACGATGTGTTCACCGCCCCTGGCGGGGAGCATCTCTTCGAGCACCTGACCGCCGAGCAGTTTGACCTCCTGCTGCTCGACATCATGATGCCCAAGGTAGACGGTCTGCAGCTCCTCCAGAGGGTCAAGGCAGATCCGAGATTCAAGGACCTGCCCGTCCTCATGATCTCCTCCATGCCACCCGAGGAGGCCACGGTTCGCTCGCTGGGGCTGGGGGCCGCCGACTTCATCCCCAAGCCCTTCCGGGTACGGGAGCTCCTGGCCCGGGTAAAGGCCCACCTCCGAGTTGGGCGCGAGCTCAACCAGGCCCGGGCCGAGGCGCGGTCGCGCTCGGAGATGATGGACATCATGCAGGAAGTGACCGCATCACTGAAGCCGGAGGAGATCTATACCATCCTGGTCCGGCGGGTGGCTCAGGCGCTCAGCATAGCTCGATGCTCCATCATCATGGCAGGTCAGGAGGAAGAGACCGGGACTGTGGTCGCCGCATTCGAGAATCCGACCCTCCACAACCTTCAGGTGGATCTCAAGCGCTATCCGGAGATCCGCCACGCCCTGGCCACCGGCGAGGTCGTGCTGGTTCGCGACGTGCAAACCGACCCGCTGTATCGAGGAGTCCGGGCCGAGTGGGAGGCGGAAGGCCGGCCGGTTCAGACCAGCTCGGCGGTGGCGCTGCGCTTTTCCCTGCGGGAGGAGCCTGCCGGAGTCTTCTTCCTCCGGACCACGAGCTCGGACCCGCCACTCAACGAGCACGACGTGCAGTTTGCCGAGGAGGTGATCATCGCCGCGGTGGCTGCGCTGGAGCGGGCATACGACCTCGAGAACGCGGTGCTGGGCCAGGAGCAGATGCGACACCTGGCCGAGACCGACCCGCTCACCAACTGCTTCAACCGCCGGGCGCTGATGGAGAAGCTGGAACAGGAAATGGACCGCGCCGCCCGCTACGCCACCATGCTCACGTGTATGATGGTGGACATCGACAACTTCAAGCAGATCAACGATACCTACGGCCACCTGGTGGGCGATCGCGTCCTGAAGCAGCTGGCCAATCTGCTCAAGCGGGAACAACGGTCGGTGGACATCGTGGCCCGTTACGGCGGCGAGGAGTTCGTGGTTCTGCTGCCGGAAACGACGAGTGCCGAGTCGCGCAACTTCGCCGAACGCATCCTGCGACGGGTGTCCACCCACGACTTCGGCGAGTCCGGCAATCAGGTCCGCGTCACCATCAGCATCGGAATAGCCTCCTATCCCGACGAGCGGGTCAGCGACGGCGACTCGCTCCTGCGGCTGGCCGACACCCACCTCTACCGGGCCAAGAGTGACGGCCGGAATCGGTTCCGCGATTGAGCAATCGGCGCTGCCCCCGCTGCCAGGCCACCTACGACCCCCCCGCACGCTTCTGCGTGAAAGACGGCTCCCTCCTGGTGGAGTCGGCGCCCCGGGCCGACGGGCGCAGGGGCGGAGGGGCGGATGGAGGCGAGGACCGGTTCGCCGGGCCTTCCGACCGACCGGCCGCCCTCGGCAGCCTCACCGGCCAGATCCTCGATCAACGCTATCAGATCAACCGTAAGCTGGGCGAAGGGGGAATGTCCTACGTCTATCAGGCGGAGGAGATCGGCACCGGCAGGGCGGTGGCGGTCAAGATTCTCATCCCCAGACTGTCTCGGGATCCCTCATCGGTCGAGCGTCTGCGCCGCGAAGCTACCATCGCTACCCGGCTCAACCATCCCAACGTCTGTCCCATTCTTCGGCTGGGCGAGACGCCCGACCGGCTCATCTATCTGGTCATGCCCTATCTGGAGGGAGAGCCGCTGAGCGAGCATGAGACTCGCCGCGGCCCATTCCCGCTCGCCGAGGGGATCCCGCTGCTGCTGCAGGTATGCCAGGGGCTGGCGCACGCGCACGAGCTGCAGATCGTCCACCGCGACCTCAAGCCGGAAAACGTCATGCTGGTGCCGGACCCGGCAGCGCCTACCGGATTCAGGGCCGTTGTCATGGACTTCGGGCTGGCCAAAGAGCGTCGGGCGGGGCCCGATGTCGTCAAGCTCACGGCCACCGGCATCGTGCTCGGCACGCCGGAATTCATGAGCCCGGAGCAGATTCGGGGTAAGCCGCTCGACGGCCGAAGCGACGTCTACGCCCTAGCGATCCTTGCGTTCGAGCTGTTCACCGGCCAGCTCCCGTTCTCCGGGAAGACGGCGCAGGAAACGATGATCGCCCGGCTTCGGGGAGCGCCGCTGCCGCTGCGCCAGGTCCGGGCCGACCTGCCGGCCAAGCTCGAGGCCGTCATCACGAGGGCGCTCTCCGTCAATCCGCAGGACCGGTACGGCTCCATGGCCGAGCTGGAGCGTGCGCTGGAGGCGGCGGCGAGCCCCGGAGTGCTGGGCAGGCTTTTCAGGCGGTAGGGGGCAGCGGGGCAGCCCCGTGACCCGGGACACTGCCACCCTTTGGCCGCCGCTTTTGATTGTAGCGGCTCGCCTCGACCCGGAACCCGGAGTGCCCATGCGTCAACTTCTATTGCTGCTGCTGGTTCTCGGCTCCTTCGCCTGCAGGCGGGACAAGCCTGAGACCGGTACCGCGGCCTCCGCCTCGCCCTATACCTCTGATTCCGACACCAGTGCCAGAGAGGGTGGTTTCGAGGGCACCGTCAGCGGAACCGAGCTGCAGGCGCCCAGGCTCATCCCAGCCATGCGGAATCAACTGGAGTTGATGAGGACCGGGTCGCAGGTGGACGAAGACAATCTGCTCGCATATAAGAACCTGGCCACCGATCTGATCAGCTCCATGGCCGCCGACCTGCAACGGGTGGGTTATCCCGACACCGGGCATTTCAGGGCCCTCAGCGACTCAGTATTGGAGGATATAGGAGGCGGGGCCGGGACCCCTACCGACCTGGAGCAATCTGAACTACCTCAACACGTTGAGCGAATGAGCCGACTGCTCGACATGTACCAGGGCACGATGAGGGACCAGGCCGACAAGCTCTAGGGGTTCGCCAGGCCCGCCTGTCCGCCCGTCCGCCGTCTGCCAGCGGCGGACTTCGTTTGTCATTTTGGCCGTCAGAAGGCGTTATGGGCTGGCACGCAGGCTGCCTTAAGGGGGCATGCAGCCCGAGGCTTCCCGCCCGGGCATGGCGCAGTCAATGGTTCATTATCCATATCCACTCTTGGAGTGACGCTACAGGAGGAGCGTATGGTGGGACTCACTAGCTACCGCGACCCGGCGGGTCTTTTCGGACTGCAGCGCCTCAACCGCTTCCTGGACGATGCTTTTGCAGGGTGGCCGACGCCGGACCAGAGCAGCGTGATCACCTCTGCCTGGTTTGCCCCGACCGATGTCTCGGAGGATGCCGAGGGCATCCAGATCGCCATGGAGTTGCCCGGGGTGGACCCCGATGACGTGGGGCTCTCGCTGGAGAACAACGTTCTTACCATCCGGGGAGAGAAGAAGCAGCGGGCCGAGGAGCGCAACGAGCGGGTTCATCGCTTCGAGCGCACCTATGGGACGTTCGAGAGGACCTTCGTGCTGCCGAACACGCTGGATCCTGAGGGAATCGACGCCCGGTACGAGAACGGGGTTCTTTTCGTGACGGTGCCCAAGGCCGAGCGGGCCAAGCCCCGGGAGATCCCGGTGAAGTTCTCGGCCGGATCGTCCAGGGTCACCGCTGGCACTCAGAACCAGCGGGTGGGTGGACAGACCACGGAGAACCGGAAATCTGAGTAATCTTCCTGCCCCCGGGCGAGCACGGCTCGGGGGCTTTCTCCGTAGTCCTACGGAAGCCCCGGTCCGGGAAGACGCGGATTGTGAGCTTCACCCCTCAGCCCTAGCCTTGTTCTGTGCGATTCGATCCGTCGTTCCATGTCGTTGGCATCAGCCACCATATGGCCAAGGTGGAGGAGCGCGAGCGGTTCGCGTTTACCGGGGCTGAGGGGGCGGCGCTGCTGGACGAGCAACGCCGAGCGGGGCGGTCGTCCCTCCTGCTGTCCACCTGCAACCGCTGCGAGCTCTACTGGTCCGGCGATGATGACCTGGAACCCTGGTTCCGCCGCTTTGCCCGGTCACGCGGGTCGGCGCCTGAGCCCTCACTTCTTCGCCAGGACGGCCTCCCCGCTGTCCGCCACCTGTTCAACGTCACCGCCGGCCTCGATTCCCAGATCCTGGGCGAGACGGAGATTCTGGGGCAGGTGCGCCGGGCGTACGACGCCGCCCGCGCCGCGGGGACCACGACGAGGGAGATGGACCTGATTCTTTCCGCGGCTCTCGCCGCCGGCCGGCGGGTACGTTGTGAGACGCTGCTCGGCCGGCATCCCGCTTCGGTGAGCTCGGCTGCCGTTGACCTGGTCGCGGAACGGTGGGGGTTGATCGGTGCCCGGCCGGTCGTGGTACTAGGCGCCGGTGAGGCGGCCGAAGGTGTTCTGCGGGCGCTCCATGAGCGCGGCGCGTCACGGGTCGCGCTCCTCAACCGCCGTCCCATCCGGGGCAGAGTTTTGGCCGAGGCGTGGGGTGCCGCCGCCGGCCCCTGGGAGGAGCTGGAGCAGAGACTCGAGAGGGCCGAGCTTCTCCTCGTAGCCACGGCAGGCGCCCGACCGGTGGTATCAGCCGCACAGTTGGCGCGCGCAGCCGCGGCGCGGAGCAACGGAGATCTCATCGTGATGGATCTCTCGGTGCCGCGCAACGTGGAGCCGGCGGCGCGCGCGGTAGACGGAATCGAGCTCTTCGATCTGGACGATCTTCAGCGGCTCTGCTGCCCCGCGGCAGGCACCCCCTCTGCGGCCCTGGGTGAGGCCGAGCGCGTGCTCGAAGAAGAGCTGGGACGTCTGGGTCTCAGCCTTCGCGGCCGCGCCGTCGCTCCCAGACTGGCCGAGCTGCACCGGCTGGGCGTCGAGATGGCGGAGCAGGAATCCGCCTGGGCTCTCGACCGCCTGGGCGAGCTTTCGGAAGCCGATCGTGACGTAGTGCGAGAGATGGCAGACCGGCTGGTGCGGCGGGTGTTGTATCCGGTCAGCCGGAATCTTCGTGCAGAGTGAGCTGGGAGCTGGGAGTCGGGAGGCGGGAGCTGACGGTGCGAGTCGGAATAAGTATGGTGGCCGAGTCCCTAGCTCCTCCCGACTCCTAGCTCCTAGCTCCTAGCTCCTAGCTCCTGACACTACCAGTTACTGGATTCAGAATGTTTCGGCACTGCGGGTTGGTGCATCCGGCGCAACGCACTTGGTACTGGCTGCTGTGGGCTCGCCCGGACAGCAGGTGATCCTTGACGATCTGAGCCAGCCCATCGAGGAAGCGAGGCCGGTCGTTCAGTGCCGGCGCCCGGTGGTAGTGAGTGATTCCCGCCTGATGGGCCACCTCCCCGTACTCCCGGTCCAGCTCTGAGAGGGTCTCGATGTGATCGCTGGTGAACGCGATCGGTACTACCAGGACGTGCTTGTGGCCACGCGCTCCCAGGCGCCGCAGCACCCGCGCGGTGCTCGGACCCAACCAACGTACCGGCCCCACATCCGACTGATAGGCAAGGACGTAGGGATTCGATAGCGCTAGCTGCTCTACCACCCGCTGCACGCTCGCACCCACCTCCTGGGGATAGGCGTCACCCCGGTCGATCACGTCCAGCGGCAGCGAGTGAGCGCTGAAGAGGATCAGCACCTTCTCGCGGTCCGCCGGGTCGAACCGATCCAGGCCTTCGCGGACGGTCTCGGTCATAGCGTCGATGAAGCCGCGATGGACCGGCCAGCGGTCGATGATGCTCCATTCGAATGCGTCCCGCAGACCGGTGCGGGATGCCGCCCGCCAGAGCTCGTTGAGGCTCGACCCCGTGGTACTGCAGGAGAACTGTGGGTACTGGGTGAATGCTATGGCGCGCCGCACCCCGTCGGCATTCATGGCGCGAAGGGCATCGTCGCTGCTGGGATGGGTATAGCGAAACGCGACGTAAAACCCGTGCGGCGCGGTTTCCGGGGAGATCCGGTCCAGCCGCGCGACCATGCCGCGCCCCTGGGCCTCGGTATACCTGAGGATCGGCGAGCCGCCCCCAATGGCGGCGTAGAGGCCGCGGACCCTCGGGGCTCGGCGGCGTGCGATAAATGGCCCAAGCCAGCGCTGAAGGGGGAGCTGGATGATCTCGCGGTCGGCAAACAGCTTTAACAGAAACGGCTCGACGTCCTCGAGGGTGGCCGGGCCGCCGAGATTCATCATGACGACGCCGGTCTTTATTCGCGACCGGTTGGCGCTGGAGGCTGCCGGGACCTCGGGAGAGAACGGCTTTACGTCGGTCATCGGGGAAACTTAATCACGGCCAATCTCTAACTTTTCATGATCCCGGCGGCGATGGCGAACCGGGTCAGCTCCGCCACCGTCCTGATCTGCAGCTTTCGCATCAGACTCTCGCGGTGGGTTTCCACGGTACGGTGGCTGATACCCAGTTGGGCGGCAATCTCCTTGTTGGTTCTTCCACCAACCACGCCGAGCAACACCTCGCGCTCCCGTCCGGTGAGCTGGTCCAACGCCCCGCCCGGCTTTGCCTGCTCGGCCCGCAGTGCATCCCGGAGTCGCCCGGCGATCGGTGGGCTGAAGTAGGACTCGCCGCGACAAACCGCCCGGATGGCGCTTCGAAGCTCGGTGGCCGCGGTGTCCTTTAGCAAGTAGCCATGGGCTCCCGCACGTACGCTTTCCAATACGTACTCGGCGTTGTCGTGCATGCTCAAGATGAGCACCCGGGGCTCCGGAGAGCCGCCCCTCAGCCGGGCAGCCACCTGCAGGCCGGATCCATCGGGTATGGAGATATCCAGCACCACCACGTCCGGGCGCAGACTGGCGGCGAGTGAGAGCGCCTCGGAACCGGTCGCCGCCTCTCCCACTACGTCGAAGCCGGCCTCGCTCTCGAGCACATGGCGGATCCCGGTTCGCACGATCATGTGATCGTCGGCCACGAGCACCCGGATGGGGGCGGTCATGTGCGGCCCACCGGTGCCGGAACCACTACCTCCAGGAGCGCGCCCGCCCCGGCTTGTCCCCGGAGTCGAACGGTGCCGCCCAGCGCGGTGATCCGCTCGCGCATGCCGGCCAATCCCATGTGCCCCTGAAGCTCCACTGTCCCGGCTGTCACCGCCTCCGGGAGCCCCCGCCCATCATCGCTCACCTGAAGGAGCACCCCCTCTGCGCTTACGGAGATGCCGATGTCCACCGTTCGCGCATCGGCATGCCGCAAGACATTGGACAGCGCTTCCTGGAGGGCTCGAAACAGCGCGAGCTCGGCCTCTCTGGAGAGCTGGGGGAGGGCGGACGGAGCCGCCAACCCGGTCCGGATTCCACTGCGATGGCTGAAGTCAGCTACCAATGATCGAAGCGCGGGCAGGAGACCGAGATCGTCCAGCAGCGACGGCCTGAGATCGTTGGTAACACTGCGTATGCTCCCGATGCCGGTGTCGATGAGCTCCAGTACCTGGTCCATGCGGGCCGCCTGCTCCGGTGGTACGGCGCCCCGTAGCACCCCCAGCTCCATCTTCACCGCCGAGAATACCTGCGCCGTCTCATCGTGCAGCTCGCGGGAGAGCCGGCGGCGCTCCTCCTCATGCTGCTCGATCATGCGGGCTGAGAGCCGTGCCAGCTCGACGGTGCGAGTCTCGAGCCGGCGGTACAGGTCGGCGTTCTCCAGCGCCGCTCCTACCTGATGACCGAGGGCCAGCAGAAAGCTCTCATCCAGGGCGGTGAACGGGTCACGCGCGTCGCCTACCAGAACCAGCGCGGCGATCACTCCCTCGTCTCGCAGGATCGGAAGCACGGCGGCGTAGGGGTAAGCCGAGCCGCCTGGCTTCTCGTCCACCCACTCTCCGGTAAATTGGGGCCGCCCGGTCTGAATGACGCGAGCTATGACGCCGGCCGCGGGCGCGGGGAGATCGCTTTGACTCCATCCAGCGCAAACCCCGGCGCCGCGGACGAAGCGGGCCCCGTCTCCGCTCACCAGGTACAGCGCGCTTCCCCTGACGGCGGCAAGGGTCAGCGGTCGCGCAAGCAGAGCGTCGAGCACGTCTTGTTCGCGGCCGGCCCGCTGCAAGTCGCCGGAGAGAGCCGAGAGCGCTCCGAGCCCACGTCGAAGGTCGTCCAGCACCAGGAGTAGGATGCCGGTGCCTACGGCGAGCGCCAGGAGGATGTCCAGGTAGTATCCCCACGGGGCCCAGGCCCCGCGGGCGCGGAGGAACGGATAGTCGAGGTGGTGCAGACCCCAGAGCCCGAATGCAACCGCCAGAAGCGTGGCTCCGCTGGAAGGGACCCTCCGGCGATACCGGAAGAAGACCCATCCGGTCCACAGGGTGGCGAGGCTGAGGAAGAGCACCGCCGGGCCGGCGGCCAGCAGGAAGTGGTCCAGACGGTATATGGCGACGTAGGACCATACCGGTGGGAATAGCACCAGCCCGAGATACCACCAGCGCCAGCGGATCTGCTGCGAGAACACCAGGGCGGCGTACAGGAGCGCAAGCGCCGTCCAGCCGGTGACGACCTGATGCCAGTAGAGCCAGATCCAATCCGACGATATCAGGAAGCTGGTGATTGCCCCGACCCGTAGGAGATAGAGTCCCCAGGCCGCCGACCACCAGGCGAAGTACGGCTTGCGGTACCGCACGAAGAGGAAGGCGCACAGGAGGGCCAGCCCGGCCGTGATTACCGCTTGAAGCAGAGCCGCGTCTAGCTCGAAGGTGGTGGCCGGCGGGAGGGTGGCTTGCATTGCTCGAAACAAACGGGAAGAATCCGGGTTGCGCAACATCTCTGCACTCATACGGAGGCGGGCATGATCCCACGGTTACGGCAGACGCTATTCGGCACCGTTCTTTTCACGACCGGCTGTGCGGTCCAGGGCGGGGAGGAGAAGGGCCGGGATTGGGATCGGTTTGTCTCGGGCTTCATCGAGACGTACTTCCAGGCAGACCCATTGTTCGCGGTGTATCAAGGCCGGCACGAGTTCGACGGCCGCTTCCCGGACTGGACCGAGGCCGGACTTCAGCGGTGGGCGCAACGTCTTCACCAGCTGCGCGATAGTGCGGCGGCATTCCCCATCAACGGCTCGGATGCGGCTCGCCGGGTAGAGAGGGAATACGTGGTGGCGGTCCTCGATGGCGACCTCTTTTGGCTCGAGCGCGCCGAGTGGCCGTACCGGAATCCGGAGTACTATACCGGCGGGCTCGATCCCAACGTATACATCGCCCGTGAGTACGCCCCGCTCCAGGAACGGATGCGGGCGTTCACCCGCTATGCCGAGAACCTACCCGCCGCCCTGGCCCAGATCCGAGCCAACCTTCGCACTCCGATGCCGAAGAGCTACGCGGAGATCGGACAGGGACGGCTCAGCGGTCTGGCAACCTACCTGGAGCAGGACGTGCCGGGGGTCTTCGCCTCGGTCCGGGAGAGCGCTGCACAGCGGGAGTTCAGGAAGGCCAATGCCGGTGCCGTGAAAGCGCTTCGGGAGATCAGCACCTGGTTCGGGGAGCAGGTCAAGGCGGGCACCGACCAATATGCCCTCGGACCCGAGCGGTTCCGAGACATGCTTCGGATGACCGAAGGAGTGGACCTCCCGCTCGAAGCGCTAGAAGCCCAAGGCAAGGCCGATCTCGAGCGAAACATGACGGCGCTCCGCGAGGCATGCAGCCGGTTTGCCCCGGGTCAACCGATTGCCAAATGCATTGAACGGGTGAGCTCCCGGAAGCCGGTCGGTGGACCGGTTCGGGCGGCGCAGGCCCAGCTCGACACGTTGGGTCGATTCCTCAGGGAGAAGGACCTGGTGTCCATTCCGGGTTCCGAGCAGGCCCTGGTCCGGGAGTCGCCACCTCACCAACGTTTCAACTCGGCGTACATCGACATTCCAGGTCCTTATGAGGAGGGGCTACCCTCCATCTACTACATCTCCCCTCCGGACCCGAGCTGGACGGCTGCGGAGCGAGCCGGATACATCCCGGGAACCGCCGACCTTCTTTTCACCAGTGTGCACGAGGTATGGCCCGGGCATTTCCTCCATTTTCTCCACTCCAATCGCGCGCAGTCGAAGTTCGGCCAGGTCTTCGTAGGATATGCCTTTGCGGAGGGCTGGGCTCACTACACCGAAGAGATGATGTGGGAGGCCGGGCTGGGGGAAGGGGACCCTGAGGTGCGCATCGGGCAGCTCTCCAATGCCTTGTTGCGCAACGTCCGCTATCTATCTGCCATTGGACTCCACACCAAGGGAATGACGGTGCAGGAGTCAGAGCAAATGCTCCGGGAGCAAGCGTACCAGGATCCGGGCAACGCCAGGCAGCAGGCCGCCCGTGGCACGTACGATCCGGCGTATCTGAACTACACGATGGGCAAGCTGATGATAAAGAAGCTGCGAGAGGATTGGACCGCGACGCGGGGCGACCGGAAGGCGTGGAAGCAATTCCACGACGCCTTTCTATCGTATGGCGGGCCGCCGATCCCCCTGGTAAGAAAGGCCATGTTGGGGGAAGGCAGGGGACCGGTTATGTAGGCGGGCGGACGGGCAGGTGCAAGGCTCGCGCCCTCGGCTCACCGCCATGCCACTCTGCCCGCCTGCCCGTCCGCCCGTCCACCCTGCCCGTTCCCGCCTACCAGAATGAAAGGGGCCCAGCGCGAGGGATGCGCTTCATCGCCGCCGCTCGCGATCCAGCGTTGGCGCACCGCCAGCAGCGCGGCGGCTGGCCCGCGCCCGGCGTGCAGCTCCTGGTAGAACTCTCTCATGAAGTTGGATGCGGAACGATCGCCAATGCGCCAGAGGGTGACGACCGCACCCTGTGCGCCGGCGGCGAGGAATGCGTGGGGAAGGCCGATAATGCCCTCTCCCCTGACCCGCCGACCGAGCGCGGTCTCGCAGGCAGATAACGTGACCAGGTCGGCTCGCAACCGAAGCCCGCGGATTGCCGCCAGATCGAGGTTGCCGCCGCTGAGCACGAGATGGGTGTTCTCCGGACGCTGGTCGCTGACTCGCGCGTGGGCCGCGAAGTGGAGATACTGGTAACGAGACGGGTCGAGAGCCAGCCACCGGGCAAGCGTGGCCTGCCTGCCGAGGAGGATGTCGCCGCCACTCCCCCGGAAGAGTTTGTGGATGGCCCGCGCCTCGGCTCCGGCGTACGGCAGCGCGACCGGTGCCTTCGGATCCTGGGTTTCTCGTTCGGTCGGGCTCCCCACCCCTCCCGCACCGCCTGCGGCATTGCCAAGCGCCAGAATCGCGCGCTCCCAGCCTCGGGCCTTCGGCCCATGCAGCAGCGCGAGCAGAACGGTGGCGGAGGGGCCGTACGTGAACCTGGCGGTGGCGCCCCATGGTGCGGCGCTGCGGCCGGGTACCAACACCTCCAGAGGTATGTGCGCGAGCGGGCCGTCGGTGACGACGAGAACCTGCTCCACCAGCTCCGGGGCGAGTGGCTCGACCAGCCGCTGGTATGCGCGCCGTGCTACCCCGCGCCACAGCGAATCGTGGTTGGGACGCTCGATGGACGAGTGTAGAAAGCTGACGAGACTCCCGAGTGAGTCCACTGTGCCGAGCCGGGCTCCGCGGGCCGAATCCCGGCCAAGCCACCAGCCGTAGACCGCGCTGTCGCCCCAGAAATAGGCGAGTAGCGCAACCTTGCGGTCTTGCAGCAGGCCCTCTTGCAACTCGGCCGCCGCATAGGCACGATGGTGTGGCCCCCCGATCGAGTCCCTGGTCCTGGCACCCGCCGCGAGCCGGTTCAGCTCCTCCAGGATGTCGTCGATCTCGCGGTCCAGGCGATTGCGAGCCCCCCGGTCCTTCACCTCGGTCCTGGCCTCGTAGCTCTCGCGGAGCCGCGCCCGCAGCTCCTGCTCCCGGGAGCGTGCGGCACTCCCGTTTCGATCAGCCATCAGCTCCAGCAGCAAACGTGCGCGAGCCCGTTCCGCAACCTCGAAGGCCTGGTCAGGCCGCTTGCGCTCCAGCAGCAGGCGGATGGCACCCTCGTAGACCCCCAGCCGCGGTTCGGCAACCCCCATGCGCAGGTCACCCAGTGCCAGCCGGCCCCGCCAGGACTCCAGCAGCTCGATGGCCTCGAGATAGCTGTCCAGGGCTGCGCCGCGCCGCGCCGCCTCCAGGGCTATCCCTTCGGCCTCCAACGCCTGGAACTGGGCCTCTGGGTCTCCCAGAGAATCTGCTATGGCCTTCGCGGCCTTGGCCCACCGGAGCGCGTCGCGCGCCCCGTCGTCTTCCCCGACGGCAACGCTGACGAGCGCGGCGCGAATACTGACCCGCTCGCGGCCGAACCCACCCGAGTCGGCGAGGGACAGGGCCTCGGTGAGGGCGGCGAGGGCATGGGTGGACCGGCCATCGGCCAGCTCGAGGCGGCCGAGATTCTCGAGTGCCGAAACCTCACCGTATCTCTCTCCTTTCGACCGGTTTATCCGGAGCCCTAGCTCCGCATGGCTTCGCGCGGCTGGACGATTGCCGGCTCGAAGGTAAAGAGTCGCCAGAGAATTGTGATTGAGGCCCATACCCTTGTGGTGCTGGAGCCGCTCACTGTGGCCGAGAGATTCGTGCAACAGCCGGGTTGCCTGTGCCACCTCGCCGGTTGCGGTGCGAATGTTCGCCAGGTTGTGCGCTACGATCGCCATGCCCAGATCGTTCCCGAGGCGCCGGTTGATCGCGAGAGCCTCCTCATAAACCCGCACGGCGTCGGTGTAGCGGCCCAGGTGGCGGTAGCCGATCCCGACCTCATTCAGGCTCTGGGCTATGCTCGAGGGAGGGAGGGCGAGCGCCCGGCGGATTGCAAGGGAGGTGCTGTCGGCGGCGAGCGCCTCCCGGTAACGCCCCCGGAGTGAGTGGGCCGTTCCCAGCGCGTCATGGGCGTAGGCCTCCAGCTCTCTATCCCTGGAGGCGTGCGCCAGTTCCAGGGCCTGAACCGCTTGCGTGTAGGCGGAGTCGAGCTGCCCGTCACGCTCCAGAGTGAAGCTGAGCATGAGGTGGGTCCATCCCCCCCGGGCCCGGTCGTCCCCGGCGAGCCGCATCGCCTGCTTCAGGCCGGCGCGAGCGCTGTCGCTGCGGCCGAGCCGCCGGAATGCGTCCGACCACCAGAGCTGCGCCCTCCAGTGGTTGGCCGAATCGCCGGCGAGCGCGAACGAATCACGCAGCATCCGGTAACGGGTAAGGGCCTCGACAGCCCGTCCCGCGCTGCGCAGGCTATCGGCCACATGGAAGGCCCCGGTGGGTTCAGATGGGTCTGCTGCCGGGCGATCCCGGCAGGCTACCACCACGAGCAGGAACGGGAGGAGACCACGCACCGCGCTGGCACGGGGCATCAGTTCGACATTCCGCCGACCAGCACGAAGGGCGCCCAGCGCCGGCGGTGGGGATGCGGACCTCTAGACATGGGACTCAGGGTTCGGGGAGCACCGCACGAGTCAGATCGGACCGGGCTACGGAAATGCGCAGTCGGTCGAGGGCGTGTACCTGCCAGAACATCGCCGTGTCGCGGGTGAGCCTGGCGATAGAGTCCAGGGGCACGGAGATGACAGTATCGGAGGTTTCTCGTTCCAACGCCATCATGCCGTCGGCGGCGTAGAGCCGCACGCGGTATACGTCCGCCTCCGGCAAGCGGGGCCAGCTGGCCGCCAGCGCCGTCGGACCCGCGGCGGCGGCCACCAGGAACGGTGTGCCGCCGCCCCGGAAAACGTCTTCAGGCCTCGACCCTTGCGGACGTGATGCTATTCCCCACAGACCTAGCGCGACTGCTGCTATTCCGGCAGCCGCCGCCAGACCCCACCAGCGACGGTAGGGCGCCTTAGGGGAAGGTGTCACGGCGGCCTGCACCTCCAACCCCTGCTGTACCAGTCCCCAACACCGCTCGCAGGCGAAATAATGGGCCTCGAACGCTTCCGCGTCTTCCTGGCTCAGCCGGCCGGTTAGATACCGGGTGTCGAGATCGCGTTGCTCAACGAGCTCACAGGTGACCGCATTCGCGCTCATGCCCGATAGGTTCCCGATCTCGGCCCAGCGTTTCAGATCTCGCGTCCGCCCAGGAGCGCCGCCAGCCTGACGAGGACGCGGTGCTTCCGGACCCGGAGCGCGCCCGGTGTTACGCCCAGCCTCCGGGCCACGGCCCCGCTGTCGCTTTCCTCATAGTACAGCATCCGCAGGAGCAGCCTGTCATCGGGGTTCAACTGGTCCAGCGCCTGGCGCACCGCCACCCGCCGCTCGTCGCCGATCAGAGTAGTCAGCGGATGAGTTTCGGCTTGAGAAGAGCCTTCGCCGCCCAGGCGGAGAAGGGCCCTGCCTTCCCGGCTGGTCGAGCGAAAGTGTTGCAGGCAGATATGCTGGGCAGTCTGAAAGACGAACGCGGGAAGCGCGGCGGGGTTCTCCAGTCTTCCGGCCCGGCATGCTTCCAACACCCGCCTGAGAGTCTCCTGGGCCACGTCCTCGGCTGCCGCAGCATCGTGCAATCTACGCAGCGCAAAGAGTCGGAGCCGCTCCCGGAACTGCCTGACGATCTGGGTCTCATCCCCAGCGCTCGTTGGCACCTCCGGTACCGGCGTCGCTTCAGCAGCGAGGCCGTTCCGGTAACGCTCACCGTTCATCGGTGACATAGGAGACGTAGAAGCCAGGAAGTAAGCCGCCGGCCAGAGTGCGTAAACGTAATCCCAAGTTACGGCCCCGCTTCCAGTTGAACAAGGATCGCGAACCGGATACCGGTCATGCAGCCATTGGACGAGTCCCTCCCGGCCCCACCGCGCGCGCTGAGCCGTTTCGCGGTGCTGAGGCTACTGCTCCATCGGGCGCGTTCGTCGGTGCTGTTCCTGGTCGGCACGATCTTCATGATCGTCGGATCGGTACTGACGGTGGGAATCACGGGAACCTTCTGGTCTCAACTCCGGGAGGAGCGGGCGCTCCTCACCCACGGAGTCTCCACCGATGCCACCGTCGTCGCCAAGCAGGCATACAACCGCAGCGATGATACCAGAGTATACCAGCTCGGCTACGAGTTCCCCTTGGCGGATGGCCGCACCTGGGCTGCGACCCGCGAGATCGATCAGGCCGACTGGAATCGGCTCCAGACGGGCGACCGGCTCGAGGTGCGCTACGATCGCGCCAACCCCGATCGCCATTTGATGCCGGTCTTTGCCACGCCTGCCGCCCTGGGCCTGCTCGCACTGGGGCCATTCGTGTTCCTGGTGCTGGGCGGACTCCTCTTGAGGAGCGGATTGCGCGAGATCCTCGTCCCTCTCCGCCTCTACCGTACCGGGCATGCCGCCAAGGGGCGAGTCACCGGGCTCCAGGTCGTCGCCAACGAGCGAATCAACCGCCGCCATCCGGTGCGGGTGTCGTACTCCTTCAGAGACGGTACCACCGGCGAGCACCAGGGCTCGATAAAGACCCTCGATGATGACCTGCTCGATGCCTTGCTGGAGGGAATGGAAGTGACGGTTCTGTACGACCGGCGCAGCCCGGGGTTGAACACGCTCCTGGCTGCGCTGGGCCTTGAGAGGAAACTCCAATGACACTTTCACATAGGATCGCGCTCCACCGGGCGGTGGTTGTCGCATCCATCCTATTGCTGCCCCTTGCGGCAGTGGTAGCGCAACAACCGGCAAGGAACGCTAAGGGCAAGTCTGCCGTCGCAATGGCGGCAACGGCCGGCGACGCGAAACTCCGGGGCGTCTGGGAACCGGTGAGCTATCCGGAGGACGTCCATCTCAACGACGTCTATTTCGCCACCCCCGACATCGGCTGGGTGACCGCTGGCAGTCATGGGACGCCAGGCATGATCATCCATACCAGAGACGGTGGAGCCAGCTGGACGGCGCAGCTCGGCGACCCCGAGTCGAGCGATCCCGCCTTTCACGACCTTCGCTTCATAGACGCGCACCATGGGTGGGTGCTGCAGGACGCTTCCTCGTCCGAGCGCAAGCTCCTCCACACGTCGAATGGACTGGACTGGTCCCAGGTTGGAACGATCGAGCGGCACTGGGGGGTTCCGGACTATGAGTTCACCTCACCGCAGGACGGCCTCTACATCGACGGCAACGACAATGTCTCCCGGATCATGCGGACGTCCGACGGTGGACGCATCTGGACGGAGGTATATAAGTGCGCCGCCACGATTCAGGTCGAGGGGCTCACCAAGAAAGTCGCATGTGCCCTCAAGACGCTGCATTTCCCCACCCCCAGGGTAGGCTATGCAATCGGCGGAGCCCACGGCGCCAAGCGGACGCTCTTTGTGGCCAAGACGGAGGACGGCGGTAAGAGCTGGAAGCTCTCCGTCGTGCCCGATGTGGGCGGCGACACTGAGGTCTACTTCGACCACGAAGCGTTCTTCACCGACGAAGCGACGGGTGTCGTCAGCCTCTCGGGTGAGCGTATTTACCGCACCACCGACGGGGGTCGCACCTGGAAGGGTGTGGTGGGCACTCCCGGTCCGGTCATCCGCTTCGCCGATCCGCTCGTAGGTTGGTCGTTTACCTCATATCGAACCCTGAGCTACACGACCGACGGCGGTACTCGGTGGTCCACCCGGGAGTTCGCTTTCCCAACCAAGGTTGCGGCGTTCAGCCTGCCGCGGCGCGACCGGGGGTTCGTCGTGGGCGAGCATGGCATGATCTATCGATATCGCGTCGTCGGCCCTGGCGAGGTCGCGACTTCCAACGCACTTGCCGCCCCGGCCATGCCGGTGTTCGACTCCCCGCTGGACGATCAGGTTACCGAGCTGGACGCAGTGGTGGACGCGCTGGAGGCGAGCGTCGCCGCGGCGCCGGAAGCCGCCGCGGATGAATCCGAGGCCGCCGCTGCGCCGATGGACGCAGAACAGAGCAATGAGTCCGCCGAAGCCGATGAACTGGACACCGGCGAGCTTGGTGCCGGCGACACGAGTGAGTCGCTCTCCCACTTTACCGCGAACTGCTGCGGCAAGTCACTGGGCAAGATCGATCTAGTTCTGACGGCCGTCACCGGCATCCTCCCTCAGTTCCTGGGCCAGCACCGGAACACCAACCTGCTCCTCGCTGGGCTCCGGATGGTCACCGACCTACCCGACCGGGTCAACGACCTGAACCGTGCGGTCCGGGTCTTCCGAAGGGCGCCGGACAAGGCGGCCGCTCAGGCGGCACTGGCGGAAGTCACCGCCGCGATCGACGGGCTGAGTCAGAGCACCGCGGTCGCGTTCCAGAAGCAGCCGCCGCCACCGCTGGAGGAGTCCGGAGAAGCCGAGGCCGCCGCCGTTGATGACCAGGCGGCGGACGTGGAGACCGCAGAACCGGGCGATCTCGAAATGGCACCGGCAGAGAATGCCGGCGCCACACCGGCTGATGAGGTTCAGTCCGAGGTCGCCGCTGAGGAGACCGACCAAGTCGATGAAGCCGTGGCGGAAGCGGGCGAGGTCGTATCGGAATCGGTGCGTGAGGCTGAGCAGGAGGCGAAGCAAAAGGCTAAGGAAGACGCCAAGAAGGCCATCAAGAAGAAGCTGCGGTTCTGATCAGGAGGTGGACGATGACCGGCCGGAATAGCATCGGGTTTCCCGAGCGCAAGGCGAGCCTTATGATCGCCCTGGGCCTCGGAGCTCTCTGCAGCATCAACTCAGGGTTGCTCGGCGCTCAAGAGCCCAAACCCAGGCCCAGCCCTAGGCTTCCTGGGCGAATACCGCCCGCCGCACAACCCGCTCCGGCCGCACAGCCCGCCCCGGTGGGGCCTGCTGCGGCTGCGGCAAACACTGAGGTGCTGTTGCCGGGGGGGTGCTCGCCCATCGTTTGGGCGTGGTGGCGGCAGAAGGCTGGCACTGGGAAGTACGGTCGAATCGCGTGTGCCTCGGATCCCACCAGGCCTGCCATCCTCCTTTTCCACGGGAACCATCAGGATGGGCGGACCTGGACCGCACCGTCGTATACCGAGTACGCCTACGGCTACAAGAGCCACCCTGCCAAGAGGCGTATCGAGGGAATCCAGCGTTACCCGGGAGTGGGGATCTTCAAGCTCGCCACATCCCCGTGGTTGTATGGGAGTGCAGGGAACCGGGCCACCTGGGACAAGGCAAACAATTGGTTCGACTTCCTCGTGAAGCAGGGATTCACCGTCGCCACGTGGAGCCAGGACATGCTCACGGTGAACGACGCCATGCCCTCAACTCGTGAGGCCTTCGATTCCTTCATGGCACAGACCGCGGCCAGGAGCCCCGCCGCTCCTCCGCCCGTGGCACTGATCGCCCACAGCCGCGGTGGTCTCCTCATTCGACAGGTGCTGAAGGAGAAGGGGAGTATGAACCGGGTGAAGTGGGTAGTTACCCTGCACTCGCCACACACCGGGAGTGAGCTGGGCCGGACGCCTGGAAAGATTGCGGCGGAGCTGGTGGATCTGATCGACTGCTGTGCCCCTGGGTGGCTAACCGCTCCGTTCAAGCCGAAGTTGAAAGATCTGGCAGTAGAGGCCATGCGGCCGATGACCAAGCTGATGATGGCCGACGAGAACCGCGAGCTGCAACCCGATTCGCCGATGTTCCGGAAGTTGCGCGAAGGCGAAAACAAGCTGGATGATGTCACGTACTACACCTTCGGCGGGACCAGCCCACGGGTATACCGGATGTACGCCTGGTTCTTCGACGCGGAGAGCGCCCTTCCGAAGTACAGCACGAAGAGGGGACAGTACTTCGTCTGGCGAATCGAGCCTCGAGAGATCGGCGGCGTCTCGCCCATTCTCGACGCGATCCGTGACTTCGCGCCCGAGGTTGCGCCAGGTAAAGGCGACGCCCTCGTGTCGAATGCCAGCTCCAGGCTCCCCTGGTCCATCCACACCACCACCCAGCTCAATCATGCCGAGCTGCTATGGGACAAGCCGCTCATGGGCAAGGTGGCAGGTCTGATCGATGGCCCGCTGGCCGCGGGTCGCAGGGAAGTGTCGCCAGCGGGCACTCTCCCAACGAGGATAGGCCGATGAAGGTCCTCCGGCTCATCAGCGGGGTATTCAGCACGGTCGGCGTCGGTATGCTGGTCGGGAGCTTCTTCGTCCTGGCAAATACCAGGAGCTTCATCGCCGAGGCGGACGAGGCGGACGGAAAGGTCATCGCACTCGACCGATCGTACTCCAGCTCCAGCTCCGGCTCCCGTTCCAGCAGCACCTATCGGCCGGTGGTGGAGTTCACGTCCGCCACGGGAAAACGGATCGAATTCACCTCGAGTGTAGGCTCCAACCCTCCTTCTCACCGGGTGGGCGAGCCGGTGACAGTGCTATACCATCCGGCTGACCCCTACAACGCCAGAATCAAGTCGTCTCTTCAGCTTTGGTTCGGCGTTCTGATCGTCTTCGGCCTCGGACTGGTCTTTGCCACCATCGGGCTGGGGATGATCTTCGTCCGCAAACGCGGCCGGAAGCGGGCCGAGTGGCTCAAGCAGCACGGCCGAAGGGTAAGAACCTCGTTTACGGGTGTCGAGCTCAACCAGTCGCTGCGCGTGAACGGACGCTCGCCCTACAAGATCGTCTCCCAAGCCGCCGATCCGGCCACGAACGGGGTGCGTGTGTACCAGAGCGAGAACATCTGGTTCGATCCCAGCGAGTACATCAAGAGCGAGACGATCGAGGTTCTGGTAGATCCCAACAATCCCAAGAAGTACTTCATGGACATCAGTTTCCTGCCCAACCTCGCCGAGTAGGAGCGAGTATCCCTGCTGGGTCTCAAGGAGAACCACCATGCGCTTCGTACTCCCGCTGCTGGCGCTCGGCGCCTGCACGATGCCCGACAAGGTCGCGCTCGAGGAATATGCCCCTCAGTCACCCGACGCCGACATCGAGGCGGTGAGCCTGAGTGCGAGCGACGACGATGCCTTCGACCCGGAGCGGGTCGGCACCGAATTCCCCGACACCACCGAGCAGGTGGCGGTCTGGTACCGGTGGGATGAGGCCGACTCCGGAAAGAAAGTGGGAATCCGCTGGTCGAAAGACGGCCAGGTGGTGCTCGAGCAGGGCGATACCCTGGCCAAGGTCTCGGGAGCGTCGGCCTATGTGCTCAAGATGGCGGCCGGCTCCAAGCTGCCCATCGGCGATTATCAGGTGGAGCTGCTCGAGGACGGGGTTGCGGTAACCAAGATCCCGTTCAAGGTAGGAGAAGGCTCCGGTGAGGACCCGGAAGCTGAAATGACCGCGGCGGCACCGGAAGGCGAAGGCGGTGGTGAGGCCGCAGATCTGCCGGAGGAAGGGTCGGAGGAGCCGCAAGCGGAGGAGCCGGTCCAGGCCGAAGTGGCGGCAGAACCCGTGGCTGAAGCTTCGGCCGACGAAGTACCGGCGGCCGCTATGACCACCGGTTCCGGTGCCTCGAGCGGCTTTTCGGCCGCCCAGCCAACCAAATGGCCGGGTGTAACGGTCCAGGTGACCGAGTTTTCCCGGAAGGGCAAGAACCTGAACGCCAAGCTGCGCTTCACCAACAACGGGACCACGAAAGCTCGTCCGGATTTCCACTATCGGGATACGTACCTGCTGGACGACGACAACAGGAAATACCCGGTCCTGCAAGACGACAAGGGTGCCTATCTCGGATCGTTAGGCAGTGGTTACACGTACTGGTGGGGCGAGAACATCGAGCCCGGCGCGAGCCGCCTGGTGTGGATGCGATTCGAGGCGCCGCCTGCCGGGGTGAAGACGATGACCTTCCAGGTGGGCGAGCTGGATCCCTTTGAGAATGTGCGGATCCAGAACTAGCGATGACTGCCCACTGTCGGCTGAGCCTTCTGCTCAATCGACAGTGGCGGGATAGTCATAGGCGTAATAGGGATGGCCGAGGCGCCCGACCACGCCATCGGGATCGTTGAGAACCGCGCCCAGCACCCGCCCGCCGGCGGAGGTCACCCGCTGGCGGGCCAGCTCCGCCGCTCCTCGATCGGTCTGCCCCGCCCGTACCACCATGATGACCCCATCCGACGATGCGGCCAGCGTCGCTGCATCCGCGCTCACCAGCACCGGTGGGGTGTCCAGCAGAATCACGTCGAACTCGGCTCTGAGATCCTGGAGCAGCCCCCGGAGAGTGGCCGGCTCGAGCAGCTCCGGAGTGCTCTGGGGGTCGGTGCCGCAGGGCAGGAAAGAGAGTCGATCTATGGACGTTCTCCGCACCGCGGCCAGCCGATGGTTCAGCGCGGCCCTCCGCGCGGTCTCGGGGTGCATTCCGCTACAGTCCAGCCGTAGCAGATCCATGAGGCCCGGCGCCCGGGAGCTCTGAAAGACGCGGTGCAGTCGCGGCCGGTGGATATCGCAATCCACCAGAAGGACCCGGGCCCCACCGCGGGCGAAGGTGGCTGCCAGATTGCTGGCGATCAGCGTCTTGCCCTCTTGTGGCCCCGCACTGGTCACCACGAGCGTGCAGGGGCGATCGCCCCAGGAGAAGGCCAGGCTGATGCGAAGCATTCTGAACGCCTCGGCCTCGACCGAGAGAGCACCGGAAGGGTCGAACACGACCTCGGAGGCGTGGCTGTCAGTAAGGCTCCCGGCCTTTGCCGGCAGCAGCCGGCTGCCGTGATTGCCGTTCCCCTGTAGCTGAGCGATCTGGGGAATGATCCCGAGCCCGGTTCCCCCGGTCAGCTCCCGCAGTTCCTGGGGCCGCCGGACCGCACGATTGGTCGCCTCGGCGAGTACGGCGGCGCCCACTCCGAACAGAAATCCAAGCAGGAGACCGAGCCCCAGCACCAGAGCGCGCGAGACTCCGGCTGGTCGGTAAGGAAGCGACGCAGGATCCAGGATCTCGATGTCCGCCGCACCCAGGGCCTCGGAGATCCGTGCTTTCTGGTATTCCTGGCGCAGTGCGTCGGCGGTGTTCCGCAGCACCTCTACCCGCCGGTCTAGGCTGGCCTCCTCCGCCTGCCGAGCCGGGAGGCTCTGCATCGACTGGAGACCCAGGGCCCGCTGGCCGGAAAGCACGGCGATGCGGGCGTCTATCGAGGCGAGTCGCGCCCTCACGGCCTCTACCAGGTCGTTCTGAGTGGCTTCCAGCAAGGTGCTGAGCTGGATCACGTCGGGGTGCGAGGGCAGGCTGCGCCAGGGTCCGGTCGTGAGGGAATCGAGGCGGGTGCGATAGGCGATCAGGCGCTGGGTGAAACGGCCCAGGACAGTATCCGAGGCGACCTCCGGGGAATACGCGAGCGCCTTGAAGCCGCCATCGCTTCCGCTGGCCGAGCCCTGCCTCACCCGTTGGAGGAGGGCGGCGAAGACCCGGCGGTCGGCCACCAGCTCGGTTCGCCTGGCCTCCAACCCCAGCGCGGTAGTCTGCTCCGCGGAAAGATTGTCTCGCGAGCTGCCCATCTCCTGATTGCTGCGAAAGAGGCTGAGCCCGGCTTCGGCATTCACCAGCAGCGAATCGGTAACCCGCAACTGCTCGCCCAGGAACTTCCTGCGGCGGCGGGCCTGATCCTGGGCGGAATGGCCGTTCGCGGCTCGGAAGAGCTGCGCCAAACGGTTGGCGAACTGCTGGGCGGTGGCGGGATCGGCGTCGGTGAATCTCACGTCGATTACGTCGGTGCCGGGACGGGGCACGACCTTGAGCCTCTGCAACGCCTCATCTATGGCCGCGTCGCGCGCCCGTACGACGGCAAGCATGTAGCCGACCGGGGGCGGCTTCCGCACCGTGAACTGTACCGAGCCGAGCCGCAGCGATTTTCCGAAGGCCGCTGCCGTCTCCCCACCCTGCGAACGCACCAGCACCACGTCGTCCAGGAAACGAAGCACCACCGTATCCACTGGAGCGTCGGGCGCGACGGCAACTTCCTGGAAAGTACCGGCCGGAAGACGCCGGCCGATGAGCGGGGCCGCTGCACTGAAGGGAACGACAGGCCGGAAGCGCAGGCCCAGGGAATCGACCACGGCGCCCACCAGGGTTCTGCTGGTGAGAACCTGCACCGCCGACAACAGCGGATCTACCGGGCGCTCCAGGCTCTGCGGCGCATCTTCCATCCCGCTGGTGAGTGTGCGCCTTTCGCTGGCCATGCGGATCGCCGCACGGGCGCTGTACTGCGGTCGAGTGCTCAACACCACCATCGCCGTAAGGGCGACCACCAGACCAGCCACGATTAAAAAGAGTGGGAGATTCAGCCGCACCGCTCGGAGCAGGAAGCCGGGCGTGATGCCCTGGCCCTCAAGCGCGGGGTCCGCCAGGGGAGCAGAGTCGGGATGGTAGGTGCCGTCAAACACCGGTGGGGCTCACTCGGAACCGGGATGTCGGTGCGATCCCACAACTGTGGGCGGCGGCATGCGGAGAGCGGACAACACGAGGACTGCAAATCCTTGCACTCGGACTCTCCTGCCGAACGAGATATGTTCCCCTAGGGGCAGCGACCAATCACCATCGCCGGGCTGTCGCACCGAGGGAGGTTCAGGCCCTGATGTTCATCAGACAGTGGATCGGCGTGATTGCATCGCTTGTGCCGCTGGCCGGCTGCCCCGGCTCCCGTCCCGAGGAGAGCGGCGGGCCGCCGCTGGCCGCCGGCTCCGAGTCTGCCGAGCCCCGGTTTCGGAAAGCGGGAACGACACTGCGCCTTTATGTCGCTCCGGAGGGGTCGGACAATAGCCCGGGCACGGCGGCGGCTCCGCTCAGAACCGTTCAGAAGGCTGCTGACCTGGTGCGGCCCGGCGATACCGTCATCGTTCGGCCGGGCGTTTACACCGGCCCGAGCCGGATCGTGTCCCTCGAGCGAAGCGGCACATCGGACGCCTGGATCACCTTCCGCTCGGAGATCAAAGGAGATGCGGTCCTGGACGGACGGAAGGGGCTCAGTCTCGAGGCCTGGTATTTCGGCCCGGGAGTCGGCCACGTGCGAGTCGAGGGTTTCCAGATCAGGGATCTGGGGGCCCATGGATTCGACTTCTATGGTGGCGGGGTCCACGACATAGTGATCTCGGGGAACCACGTCCACCACATTGGAAGAAACTGCACCGACACCAGCAACGGCCGGACCGGCGCGTCGCTGGGCGCAGGCGCTCACCGGGTCACGCTCGATGGCAACATCTGGCACGACATAGGCCGGTATGCGCCGGGGGAGCGGGGTTGCTCGCCCCGAACCCGCCATTACCAGAATCACGATCACGGGATCTACGTCTCCGATGCCGACGAGATCACCATCAAGAACAACGTCTTCCACGCCTTCGGCCGGGGCTGGGCGATCCACCGCTATTCGTCCGACGGCTTACCGTCCCACGGGCTTCTCATCCTCAACAACACCTTCGACGGGCCCAACAGCTACCGGCCGGGTCAGATCATCCTGGCCACCTCGACCACCGGCGCCCGGATCGAAAACAACATCTTTCACCGGCCGAACACCGCGGCGATTTACTTCGAGGCTCGGCGATTCCGCGGGGGTTCGGTTCGGAACAACATGGTGCATGGGGGAGTGATGAAGGTCGGCCGGCCGGCCGGGGTGACCTTTCTCCGGAACTGGGAGGGGACCGACCCCCGGTTCGTCAGCCGGACCGACTTCCGGCTGCGGTCCGACAGTCCCGCCATAGATTCTGCGCTCCCGCTGGCGGAGGTGACCCGGGACGCCGATGGCGTGGTCCGGCCGCGGGGTGACGGGTACGATCTCGGAGCGTACGAGCGCTAATCTACTCCAAACGCCCGCATCCACATCTCCAGAGCCAGAACCCGGAACAAGCCGCCGTAAGCCTCCGCATTCGCGCTTCTTGCCCCCGGAGACCGGTACCACTGCCGGAGCGGTGCAGGGTCCACGAACCGCTCGCAGCGGAGGCTTCCCTCTATGAGCTCGGTGACCTGCGGCCGCAGCTCGCCGTCCAGCCAGCGGCGGTCCGCGCCGGCAAAGCCCAGCTTGGTACGCCGGAGCCGCACGGCCTCGGGCATCAGATTCTGCGTCGCCTGGCGAACCGCGAACTTGCTGAACCCTCCCTGGATCTTCAGGTGGTCCGGTAGCGACAGCCCATACTCCACCAGCCGGTGATCGAGCAGCGGCACTCGGGCCTCGATCGAAAACGCCATCGAGGAGCGATCCTCCATCCGCAGAATGAAGGGAAGAGTATCTACCAGTATGTCCTCGACCTGAACCGACTGCATGGTGGTCCATGCGGGATCCTGCCCCGACCTGCCGGCGGCGTGCCGCCACCAGCGGGTGGCCGGGGTGCTCTCGTCGCCCACGGCGCGATCCCAATCCGCCCGAAGAACTCGTTGCAGCAGCCCGTCTACCCCGAGGAGCCGCCGGGCCCGGTTGGGCAGATAGCGATATCCTCTTCGGAGATCGAGGATGTACAGATCCCGCTGGAGAACGCTGGCCCACGCCTCCCGGGCCATGGTGCCGAGCCGACCGCCGCGGAGCAGCGAGGCGAGATAGGCGTAGCGGAATTTGGCATAGCCCCCGAAGACTTCGTCGCCTCCCTGTCCGTCGAGCAACACCTTGACGCCGGTCTCTCTCGCGGCCCGCATGACCCGCCACTGAGAGTAGAAGCTCAGGCCGGAGAACGGCATATCCTGGTGCCAGGCCATGCGCCCGAAGACGTCCCAGAAATCCGCCGCGCTGGGGAACACCAGATGCGGCGTCGCGCCGATGGCGTTGGCCACCTCGAGCGCGTACCGCCGCTCGTCGAGCTCAGGGTACTCGTAACAGGAGGTGAAGGTGTTGAACCGGTCGCCGACCGCAGTAGCGGCCTCCGGCTGCTCGCGCCAGATCTTCCCGATCAGCGCGACCACGGCGGACGAGTCCAGGCCGCCGCTGAGACAGCTCCCAGCCCGCACATCGCTGATGAGGTGCGACCGGGTGGTGCGCACCAGGAGCTCCCGCAACTCCTCGATCCGCTCGCCGTCGGGCAGGTGGTCCCAGTCCGGCTTTGGCGCCGGCTTCCAGTAGCACCAGCGGTCGAGTCGGCGGCTCGTGACATCCAGCGTCAGGGCGTGAGCGGCCGGAAGGGCGGTGACGTTGCGGAAGATGGTGCGTTCCCGGTAATCGCAGTTGCCGTGGATCAGGAAACCGAGCACGGCCTCGTCGTCAGCCAATGCCCTCAGCTCCGGGAACGGCAGCAGCCCCTTGATCTCGGAGGCAAAGATGAAGTGGTCCTGGGGCATGGCGTAATAGAACGGTTTGATCCCGAGCCGGTCCCGCGCGCAGAAGAGGCGGCCTCGTCCGCCATCCCAGATGGCGAAGGCGAACATGCCATCCAGCCGGTGCAGGCACTCCTCGCCCCATTCCAGGTAGCTCTGAAGGAGCACCTCGGTGTCGGTCCGGGTGGAGAAGAAGCGGCCCCGGCTCTCGAGCTCCGCTCGCAGGGCGAGATGGTTGTAGATCTCACCGTTGAACACGATCCACGCTCCGCTCGCCCCTGCCGTCATCGGCTGCAATCCGCGATCGGAGAGGTCCAGGATGGCCAGCCGGCGGTGCCCCAGTGCAACCCGGGCAGGCGGGGTGTGGTGGGCCTGTTCGGTGTGGCGGAAGAAGGCGGAGCAGAAGCCATGGGACTCGGGCCAGCTGACGACGAACCCTTCGCCATCCGGGCCGCGATGCGCCTGCACGTCGTTCATCCGCTGCAACACGCGGAGGTCGACCGGCCGTCCGTTCAATCCCACCACCCCTGTGATGCCGCACATCCTGAAGGCTCCTTGGCTGGTCAGGAAGCCGCAGCGAGGCCGGGCCAGCAGGCCGAGGACCTCGAGCCGGGTAGTACCGAGCTATAGATGCCGATCAGGCGCCGGGTGAGAAGGCGCTCATCCAGGTCATTCACGGCCTTGCGGCCTTCGGTCCGTTCACCCCTCCTGAGAACCCGCTCGAGCGAGGCGGCGATGGCCTCGGCCCGGTCGTCCGGGCAAAGCTCGCAGCCCTCGACTCCCTGCAGCCGGATGGGAACGTCACCTACCGGCACTGAAACCACCGGGAGGTTGCAGGCCAGCGCCTCCTTGACCGCGTTGGGTGAGCCCTCCTGCAACGAGGTGAACACCAGCGCATCGCAGGCGTTCATCAGCGCCGCAATCTCCCGATGGGGCCTTTCCCACCCCACGACGAGTCTGGTGGGCATCGAACGGTTGACGATACTCACTGCCGCCTGCGCCAGGCCGTAGCGCTTTCGGGCCAGTCCTGGATTGCCGACGAAAAGCACCAGCCGCTGGTCGGCCGGAAGGCCGAGCCGCAGCCTCGCCTGACCGGCCGGCTCGGGATGGAAGAGATCGAGATCGATTCCCGACGGGAGAACCTTGGCGTCCACCCACGATGGCAGGTGCCGCTTCAGGTGCTCCGAGACGACGATCGCCGCATCGGCATGGCGCGCGACGAGCCGGGAGAGCACGCGCAGCAGCCACCCCGCCGGGGTGTAGCGGCCGTTCTCACCGATGATCCCTTCGAGGTCATCCCCCCGGAAAGTCACGACCAGCGGTACCCTCCTGGGCAGTGCGGTGAGGCCGCTCTGCCCGAACTGCGCATGGACGAGATCGTAGGAGCCGTGCTCCAGCCGGCGGTGTACCTCCCGCCATGCCGCGGCATAGTTCCGCAGCCGCCGTTGCGCCTTGAAGGGAAACAGGTCCACCTGCACTCCCTCGCGCCTCAGGAACTCGGCTTGACGCGCTATGAAAACCGCGGGCCCTCCCCAGCTATTCCAGAGCCAGTCGCTGGTTACCATCAGCACCCGGATGCCGGAAGTCACTGGGGCGTCCTCTGCGCCATGAGTCACCGGGACAGCCCCATCTCACCCGGCCGAGCCCCGCTCCGGGCCAGAAGATGATCGTAGATGCCCCGGATAAACCCGAATCCATAGCTGAAATGCAGGGTCGGGAATACCGCTGCGAGGGCAATGCCGCAGCGCAGTCCCTGCTTGCGAGCGGCGGCCGCCGAGCAGACCAGAACGAAGCCGGCGTAGGTCGCCGCGACCAACCCGAAGAAGGCCCGGGCGCCCCCCAGCCAGGGCGCGAGCGCTCCCGCTACGAACAGGGAGGCGACCAGCAGGGCGGGGATCAGTTGCCGGCCGGTCATTACCCGCCCGACCTTCCGCGCCACCAGAGGCTTGAAGTACCCGTACTGGTAGTACATCCGGGCGAGTTGGCGAAGCGATCGGCGGCCGAAGTAGCGGCAGAGCACCTGCGGCAGTAGCAGTATCCGTCCTCCCCGCCGGATCAGGCGGAAATTGAGCTCGTCATCCTGATTGCGGACCAATTCTTCGTCGAACAGGCCGATCCGGTCGAACACGTCCCGGCGGTAGCATCCGAACGGCACCGTATCCACTTCCCGGGGCGCAGGGGCACCTATCCGAAAATGGGAGTTGCCCACTCCAAACGGATGCGCCAGCCCAATCGCGATTGCCCGCGCGGTCGGCGTATCGTCTGCCGGCACCGTCTGGAGCACGCCCCCCACGTTATCCGCGCCGCTTTCCTCCAGGCCCTGGACCAGGAGGCGAACGTAATCCGTGGGGTACAGCACGTGGGCGTCCATCCGGATGATGATCTCTCCCGACGCTCGCCGGATTGCGACATTCAATCCCGCAGGCGTGCTCCCAGCCGGGTTGTCGAGCAGGACGATGGAAGGGTGCGCTGCCGCGTAGCGCGCAAGGATCTCACCGGTCCGGTCGGAGCTCCCCCCATCGGCAACCAGAATCTCAAGCCGGTCCCCGGGATAATCGCTCGCGAGGATGGAATCCAGACAGGCTGCGATATACGCCTCCTCGTTCCGGCAGGGGACGGCGATCGACACCAGCGGGGGCGTTGGCGGCACCGGGCTCACCAGGTCAGCCTCTGATCTCGCAGCCAGATCTCGAGAGCCAGCAGCATGAAAACCCTGAGGTACAGTCCTTCCCGGCTAATCACACCGCCGCCGTCTCCAGCCGACGAGGCCCGGAACTGTTGCAGCCAACGCCCAACCAGCCGGCGATCGAGAAATGCAGCTGTCCGCGAGTCGGCGGCCTCCAGCAGGTCGCCCAGGGCCTCGTGGAAGTCGGGGCGAACCATCACGTCGAGCGGGATGGTGAACCCGTGCTTGGGATGACTGGCCACCTCCGGCGGTAACCAACCGCAAGCCACGTCGCGCAGGACCAGCTTGCCGATCCGTCCATCCGTTTTCATGCGGTGCGGAAGCCTGAGAGCAAGGTCGACCAGGTCTTCGTCCAGCATCGGTACCCTCACCTCGATCCCCGCGCGCATGCTCATCATGTCGACCTTTCGCAGCATGTCGGAAGGCAGGCTGATGTCGAAGTGCCGGTTGGTCAGTTGAGCCGAAAGCTCCTCGATACCCGACCCCCCGGGCTCACCGCTGCCGAAGTGGCGATCCACGCCCTGGAGCCCGTCGCGTGCTTCCGGTGGGACCAGCTCCTCCTTTTCCGCTTCAGTGAGGTAGTTGAACAGGCCCGCCATAAGGGCGGTCCCGCGGGATCGGCCGGCCTGCGCCAGCCGCACTGCCTTTGCCACCTGACGGCCCCGGTCCCGGGTCCACCTCGCCAGGGGGCGCGCGATACCGCCCGCGGTGGCGAGCACCCACGCGGGAGTCGAGGCCAGTTGGGACAACCGCTCCAGCCGCCAGAACTCGGGGTATCCGCCGAACGCTTCATCTCCGCCGTCGCCCGTCAGGGTGCAGATGATGCCGTGTTGCCGAACCGCACGAGCCACCCGGTACATGGGCACCAGACTCGGATCTGCAAACGGCTGATCGAAGTGTCGCAGAAGGGCAAAGACCGATTCCGCGGTGACGTCGTCGTCGTCGAGCCGGATCGTGTGATGGTTGGTTCCGTAGCGCCTGGCGGTGGCCAGAGCCATCGGGGTTTCGTCGTGGCTCCGGTCGGGGAAGCTCACGTTGAACGTGGTGACGGCTGGAGCGCCGGACCGGGCCCGGGCCGCCACGACGAGCGAAGAGTCGATGCCCCCACTCAGTAGGGCGGCAACCGGCACGTCAGCCACCGCCTGCCGGTTTACCGCGGCCAGCATCAGGTCGGCGGCGTCCCCGGCGAGCCGGTCTCGGGAGCCGGATGGATCGGGCGCTGCCCTCACCGAAGCGAAACCGGTGGCCCGCTCGCCGCTGCCATCGAGGATCAGCACGCTTCCTTTGGGCAGGGCGTAGATGTTGGCGAAGCCGGTGGCCGGCTCCGGGATGTAGCTGAGGCCAAGGAAATCGTAGCAGGCCTGCCGGTCGAGCCTGGGGCGGAGGCCGTGAAGCGCGAGGATGGCCTTCATCTCGCTGGCAAAGACCCACTGGCCCTCGTGCGCGGCGCAGAACAGTGGCTTGATCCCGAACCGGTCACGCGCGAGCAGGACCCGGTTGCGGGGACCATCGAACAGGGCGAAGGCGAACATGCCACGGAGGTGCGCGGCCATGCCGGGACCGTGCTCCTCGTAGAGATGGACCAGCACCTCGGTGTCGGAGCTGCCCCGGAATGAGTGACCCCGGCTTCGGAGCTCGGACCTCAGCTCCCGATGATTGTAGATCTCGCCGTTGAACACCACGTGGATGCTCCCGTCCTCGTTGGGCATCGGCTGCAGCCCGGTACGTGACAGGTCGAGGAGCGCGAGCCGCCGATGTACCAGCTCACATCGCGCATCGGCATAGTGGCCGCGGCCGTCGGGGCCGCGGTGGGCCAGCAAGGCGTCTACCCGGGCTGCCCAGGCGGGGTCGGGTGGCAATGCCACCGGGTGAAATCGTCCGGCCAGACCGCACATAGCTCAGCCCACCCCGATGCCGGAAGGCAGTGACAGTGCCGGCTGCCGCCGTGACTGGCGCAGATGCCGGTGCGGTAGCGTGCCTGGCCACCGGCCGCTCGCCAGGGCGTACGCGAGAACCACCCAGAGCAGCTTCGAGGCGATCCAGTCTCCGCTCATGTTGGCGATGAAGAGCGAGCAGAAGAGAGCCAGAGGCAGCACGCCGTGCGGTCCGGCGCGAGCCCGCCAGGCGCTCCTGACCGAGAGCCAGACTCCGATGACGAACGGCAGCGCGGTAACCAGTCCACCGGCCGTGAGCAGTTCCAGCAGGATGTTGTGCGCCGCCCGCTTGGGCCGCTCGCGCTCACCGATCCGGAGAGCCAGCTCGTGGGTATTGGTGATGGGTCCCCAGCCCATGACCGGCCGCTCGAGGAACATCTTCCAGAGCGCCGGATAGAGCTGCTCCCTTCCTGCCAAGGTGCCGGTGGTAACCGTATCGAGCAGGCGGTTCTTCATCATGGGGAGGCGGAGCGTGGCGACGGTCAGGAGCGTGATCGCCAGCACTGCGACAGCTCCATTGCGCAGCCGTTGCCGCCACGTGTCCGCTGCCCAGGCAAACACCAGCACTCCACCCAACAGGGCCGCAAGGCCACCCCGTGATCCGGTCTCCAGAATGGCCATGCCCAGCAATACCGCGAGCATGCTGGCGAGGACCAGGCCGGCCCCGCGGTTCCGCCGGCGCAAGAACAGGAGACCGACCAGGGCCACGAGTGCCGCCGCCATGATCATGGCAGCGCTGTTCGCGTTCTGCCCCAGCGCCGAGATCCGCTCACCCCCGGTCCAGACCGAGCTCGTGGTGCGGCCCAGCCCCAGGAACGGCAGCGCCGCCCGAACGGAACCAGCTGCCACCAGCGTCACCAGCACTCGCCTGGCCACCTTCTCATCGGTCATGAGGTTGCCGGCCGCCAGAAACACCAGCACGCCCTGAAGCACTATGACGAACTCCGACAGCGCCTTGCCGGCGTGCTCGCCGACCACCGCGATAGAGAGCAGGAATGCAACCAGGTAAGCTCCGAACCAGAGAGCCGGGGCCGGCAGCCGGCCATAGCACCTGCCGGGATGGAGCAGCGTGCCCAGCAGAAAGATGGCCCCCGTCAGAGTGGGAATCTCCAGCGGGATGGTGCGCTCCGGGTACTCGAACGGTATGGATGCCACCAGGAGGTAGAGTCCTCCCTGGAGCATCGGGGCGGTGCGCTGGGCTGGAGCCGCGAATCCACTCATGAGCGTGCCCCACCCAGGCGGCGAGCCATCTCGACGATCCGCGCCACGACCGCCCCCCGCAAGGATCGGGGCAGGCCCAGCCCGAGTGCGATCGCAAACGCCAGGATCAGGGTGACGGCAACCAGGGCTGCCCAGCTCAGCCAGTGACCGACCAGTAGGTTCTCGCCCCAATACGCCGCGCCAGCGAAGAGAAGGCTCATGACGAGCAGGGGACGGAGAAGCCAGGCGAGGGACAGGCCCGGGCTCCGGTTCAGACATTGCCGCACCAGTAGCGGATATCCGATGCTCTGGGTTGCGCGTCCCGCGAGGATGCCGATGCAAAGCCCTACCATCCCGGCCAGGTGGGTCAACCCTACCGAGAGTACCAGGGTCAGGATGCCGGCTGCGATTCCGACTCGCACTCTGCGGCCCGGCTGCAGGGCTGAGTCGATCAGGTAGGCGTCGCACCGGATAAACGCTGACTGCACCGCGATGAGCACGATGAGCAGATTGGTCCAGGCGCCGGCGTAGTTTTCAGCGCCCACCCAGAGATGGACGAAGGAACGGTTGCACAATAGGATCGCCGAGCCCACCGCGGTAACGAAGAGCGCGGTTACCGCCAGCAGCTCACGGCGGAGCAGCGTGGCCCGCTCGAAGCTCCGGTCCCCGATGACGCCCGCGAGGCCCGGCATCACTGCCTCGGCCGAGAGGGAATGGAGGTTGAGCGCCAGCCGGGCGGCATATCCGGTGAGGACGTATGTGGTCACCGCTGTGGCCGAGGATACCATGCCGAGGACGAGCACGTCGCTCGCCAGCAGCTTGGATACCACGTCGCCCAGGGCCAGCCAGACGCTCATCCCCAGCATGGAGCCGACCTCCGCCAGGCGGGGCCGCTCGGCGCCGAACCAGGGCACCTGCCGGCGCACCAGCACCAGGAAGCAGAGTCCGGTAAGAGCGGCGAGTACCAGCCCGGCTCCTGCGACCCCAACCAGCCCGCCGCCGGCGTAAATCGCGGTTGCCAGGAGGGCTCCGCCCACGAGGCTCAGCCCGGCCTGAAGCCCCATGCGCTTGTAGCCGAGGTTCATGCCCCGCAGCACCGACTCGGGCAGCGAGCCCAGCCCGGCCAGCAGCACGGCTCCCATCATGAGCGCACAGGCGACCCGAACCGGGGCGTGAAACTCCTCAGGCACGCTGGTGACGGTTGGTGTCAGCCAGATGAGCAGGGCTCCGGCCGTGGCCCAGAGCGGCAGGAAGCAGACCCACACCGCCAGGGCGCTGCCGATCCAGCGGCGCTTGGCGGAGTGGTCATCCGAAGATTGCTGATTCGCGATGACCAGCCGCAGAGCCTGGGTGGAGCGGCCATCGGCCGATTCGATGTAGCCGACCAGCCGACCCAGCATTTCCCAGACCCCGAAAAGGGTCCGCCCCAGGCCGGTCACCAGGATCGGCACGATGACGAGCCCCACGCCGAGCTTCACGCTGTAGTCGAGGAGAGATTGCACCACGTTGAGCGACGCACGCCCGGTCAGGGTGCGCTCGCGTTGGGTCTCGGTCTCTCCCCCGCCAGCCGGCCGTGCTATCTCCATCGTTTCAGCGGCCATGAAGGCTTCCGCTGAGGCTTTCCGCCACCTCGTCGGCCAGCCGTGCGGCCGGCTCGTCCGTCGCGGAGAGTCGGAGAACAACCGGCCCCCCGAAGCTGGCCATCCCGGCGAGTACCCAGTCCAGCGCCAGGCGGAACCTTGTCATCCAGCTTGCGATGTCTGAATCTGGAAAGCCCTTCACCTCGTGCGCATGCGGCCGCGCTCGAATGCGCCGGGCCAGAAGCTGGTCCGGCGCGTCGAGGACGATCACGGCATCCATGATCGAGGCCCACTCGCGCAAGGCCGTGCTCCACCATTCTGCCGACGGCGGTTCCCGCAGGGTCTCGTGACCGAATCCCCGAAGCCAGGCCATGGCAAAGACAGGGCCCTCGTCGAAGACCACAACCTCACTGCCGCGCTCGATTCGCTGGAGAGATCGATGCAGGGTCCTGAGCCGGACCATGTGCCTCGTCTCCCCCCATAGTGGGGATCGGGAGTGGAGCCAGAGGCCCGTGAAGCTCGGGATGAGCCGCACGCCGTTTCCGAGGAGCGGAAGCACCGGAAGTCCCCAGATCGTAGCCGGGGTTCCGTGGAGTCGCCGCATCAAGGCGGTCGAGAGCGTGCTCTTGCCTGCCCCTGCGGGCCCCGCCAACTCGACCAGTAGCGGACCTCGATCGGGGATGTTCCCGTTCTGCCTGCTCACAGCGCCGACCACACCCGTGCCTTGAGGTCCTCGAGTACCTGGGCCAGCGGGCCGCTCGCGTCCACTATTTGTGCGGGGCCTATCGTCCAGTCGGCCTCGAGCACCGCACGCCCCCGGTCCCGGACGTAATCCGGGGGCTCCCCGGGTTTCCGAAGAACCGCCAGCTCCGGATCGAGCCACAGCACCAACAGCAGGTCGGGCCGCACCATGCGCTCGTAATACCGGCGTTCCGCCTGCGCCAGGAGCCCGGCGAGCCCGGCTTGACCGGCAGGCAGCAGAGCCGGAATGCAGGGGCCCACGTGAGAGGAAATCTCGGAGACCGGGTACCGCTCGCAGATCGCGATTCCTCCCTTGGCGGCGAATCGCTGGAGCCTTTGATAAAGCCGGTGGCGGTCACGGGCGGTGCAGAGATAGCGAAACAGCTCCAGATGGCTGGTGGTCCGAGGTTTCCGGCGCAGGAGGCGGTACAGGGCCCGCTCCGCCTTCACTCCGACGCCGACGGCGAACGTGAGTAAGGAGCGCGGCGGATTTCCCAGGTGCGCCCTCAGCGTGGCGAAGTCTCTAGCCAGCCATACTTCCAGGTGGCGCGCGCAGGTCGATTTGCCGGCCCCGTCGCCGCCCACCAGGGCGACCACCGTACCGCCGCCGGCCAGGCGCATGCCCTGGTTCCCGATTCGCCGCAGAAGTCCGGATGGAGCTATCTGCTCGGCCGCTGCATTGACCAGCGCAGCCAGTGGAGGGCGCCGGGCGTGTGCTGCCAGGCGATGGTGCAGCAAGTACGGCAGCACACCGTGCTCCACCATCCCGCTCTCGCCGCGCAACCACGCCACACACCGGTCGAAGAAGGGCAGGTCTATGGAGGGGAGATGGATCCTCAAAAGCTCCGCCAGCGATTCACGGTGACTGAGGGATTCCAGATCGTTCAACTGGATCTGGATACCCCGGTTGCCGCGATTGTGATGGGAGAGCAGGTGCCGGCCGCGCTGCAGGAGAGCCACGCGCAACACAAAGATCAGGAACCGGTGGGTTGGGGCCGGAACCATGAATATGTCTCCGCCGCGCACTGCCGCGTCGAGAACCGGACGCTCGATGGGGAGGCGATACGTCGTCGTCCAATACTGCCCCAGCACGAGCCGGTAGTGCACGTGCAGGTGCAGCAGGCGAGGCACTGCGGGGTCGAGACCGAAGTAGCTCTCGACGCCCGGCATCTGCCGCTCGCCAGCCGGCACGGCGGGCTTGAAGCCAAGCTCTTCGACCGTCTCCCGAAAATCGGCCCTGGCGTCCTGGCCGACTAAAAGATCGATGTCGCCCCGTCCCGACTTCCAGCGGTGCGCCGTCCAGTGACCCTTCCACTGGCAGTATGGCACGGCCCGGCACTCGAGCTCCCCGGCCAGGCGCTCGAGCAGGCTCGAGGTCGGTTCAGCCGGAGGAGCGCCTCTATCGATGGTGAGAGACGGATCGATCCGCGCCGCTGAGGATACCTCTAGTGGCATATTCCCGAGCCACTGTCGCTGAACAGGCCGGGGACCGTAGGGACGAACTCCCAGGTGTAACCGCCGTCGTCCAGGGTGAGCTTTAGTATGCCGAAGGCGTCGGTGAGAGCTTCCCGTTCCGGAGCCAAGGCAATCGGCATCTCGGCACTTTCCCCCCCGGTGCCGGAGTTGAACTGCCGGATCCCTCTCGCGTCGTCCCGCACACCCAGCGGGGTCATGGGCGGAAAGCGCTCGTACTGGTGCTGGTGCCCGTTCAGCACGACGTCCACGTTCGCCGCATAAAGCCGGCTCCATACATCGAGCACCAGATCGTTCCTGGTGTAACCAGGGGTGTTGGAGGAGAAGAATCGTGGGTTGTGCCACATGGCCAGGGTGCAGGTCTTCGTGTTGGACGCCAGATCAGCCTCCAGCCAGCGATCCTGATCGGAGCCGGCCTCGAAGGAGACGGCATCGTTGATGTTGAGCACGATGATGTGCCAGTTGCCCAGGTCCAGGCTGTAGTAGCCGAGGTCCCGTGGACCGGCCCGATCACCGAAATAGTCGAAGGAGGGAGAGGCAGTGCCCGAGGCGTACTCGTGGTTTCCCAGCGTGGCGTACGTCCTCGCCTTGTGGCGACCCCAGCTGGGCGCGTAGCACGTGCTGTACGCCTCCAAGGGGCCGTCGGGGAAGGCGTTGTCGCCCAGGGTAAAGATGGTGCCGGCAAGAGTGTCCAGGATCTCGGCCGTGGCCTCGTCGCTGGTGCTTCCGCACTTGGCGATGTTTCCGGCCGCCAGTATGACCTCAGGCGGCAGAGCAGGCGGGTCGAAAGGCTCGGGCCCGGTCGCTCCGCCGCAGGCTGCCACCGCCGAGCCTACGACAGCTAGCCACAGAGAGACTCGCTTCTGTCTCAACGCCATGGCCGCAAACTTGGTGAGTGAGTCCATCACGCCTCCGCCTCGCTTCAGAGGGATAGGAGCATTCATCGCGGTCGGGATGCGGGGCGCAGGTTGACTCTCTCGGCCCAGTCGCCGTCACCCCGGTTGAGGTGAAGCTCCCGGGCCTCAGGGTCCACCGCGCGGATCGGATCGGCCAGGTGCTTCGTGGCTGCGAACAGGTAGTTGGACGGTCCTTCGATGAAACCCGCCCGCTTGAGAGCGGCGCCCCAGGCAGTGTGGCTCTGGTTGGAGATCATCAGGTCTACCCGGCGGTCTTCCAGCGCCTGCGCCGCCAGCCATATCACCGGCTCGGCGTGCTCCGGAAGGGCCAGCCCGTCGACCACCGTGCCCACCCGCATCTCGCCCAGTGACTCGGAGGCCAACGAGAGCTCGTCCTGGAGGACGGCGTATCCGATCACCTTGCCGGCACGCTTGACCCGTAGCCGGATCAGGCTCTTTCGCTCCGGTGGATAGATCCGGTTCAGGACTTCGCTGGTGCGAATGGCGGCGAACGAGTAGTGGCCGTTACAGGCGTGCCAGAGGTCGTCGGCCCAGTCGCCAAAGCAGCCGACCTCTTCGGCCCGGAGTGATTCCTTGTACCGGGGAGTACGGGTCAGCAGCGCCCCTGCCGCGGCGGCTACTGCCCAGCCGGCACCCGATATCGCCGCCAGATCCATCAGCCGGGAACGCAGGCGAGTGGTGCGGAGATAGCGGACCTGACGCAGGAACCGGGTCCCGTGAAGCACCTTGAAGAAGAACGGGACCGGATGCACCCACCATCCGAGTGCCCGTGCGAGTCGGGTGACCTGGGTGTTTCCGCCGCCCAGCCCCACCGAGAAGAGCAGGGGCTGCCGTTGCATGGCATCGGAGAGCAGTTTGGCTCCGACCGCAGAGTAGGACCGGTTTACCGTCCCCTCCGACAGCGGCAGGTAGAAGATTCCCGCCTGCCGGACCGCTCCTCGGAGTGCCACCGGCTGGTGTTTCAGAGCGTAGGCGCCGCGAACCTTCTCTCCCTCGAGTAAGAGGAACAGCTCCGGGGACAGGCCGCTTCCCGGTGCCCGTGGGAGCCACTCGGGAACGGGAGCTTCCGGAAAGCGCCAGGCAGCTCCACCCGCCGCCAGGCGGTCGTTGAACGCCTTGACTGCGGGTACGTGAACCGGCGTGAACGGCTCCACCCGGAGTGCCAGGGTTGCGAGACCGATCATGCTCGACCTCCGCCGTTCCGAGGCGTCGTCTGGCCGGCAGGATCGCCAGTGCGCGACGGCCCCCATCTCGCCACCCGGCCGCGCAGCCCCTGCTGCCAGTGCATGCCTCGCTCGGCGAGGTCACGCATTCGGGCGAGCCACCGGTAGCGGCTCCGCACCCAGCGGTATTTCCGGTCGTCCCGGCCGGCCCCGAACTTGGTCTTGAACTCGCCCAGGCCCATGAGGTCGAAAGTCTCGCATCCGGCCTCCAGGGCCCTCTGCATTACCCTCCAGGTCATCAACTCGGTGGGGCGGTGCCAGCGGTACCTGGTCCGGTGCGCCCAGGTCCAGAGCAGCAGCTCCTTGCCTTCAATGGTGAACATGCCGCTGGCGATGCAGGCGCGATCCTCCGGCAGGTACACCGAGACGGCCAGCAGCTTGCCGGCATCGCGCATGCATCGGAAGCACTCCAGTACCCGGAGGCGGCCGAAGTTCACCGCATTGCCCCCGCGCAGGTACACCTCCCTGATCTGTTGGTAGTGCTCATCCACGAAGCCGTCATCCGACTCGAATCTGACCTCCAGGCCCAGCTTGATCCCCCGACTGATGTTGCGTCGGGCACTATCCTTCAGCCCCCTGAAGGTCCGGGCCTCGTCGCCGGGAAAGAGCGGTACCCGGTAGGTGGGCCACGGCTCTCCCCGAAATCCCATGGTGAGCATGGGGCCGGGATCGAGGTCGGGGCTCATGATTTCCAGGTGGTGAATGCCGAGACGGCGCTCCAGGTAAGGGATCAAGGCATCCATCATCTCCCGGGTCGTCACCCGCTGCTCGGCGAAAGCCGGCCCCATGCTCACCGTCTGGCTGGCCGGCGGAGGCGACCCGAAGAGCCGGAAGGGCCCCACCTCGGACTGAAGGCCTGGCAGGCACCCCACGAGGTGCCCGCCTCTCTCGAACACCAGAAACCGCGGCTGTCCGAGCCCCGACGCTTCCAGCGACCGAACCCACGCCATGGTGTGGACCACCCGGTGGTTCGGGAAACGGCGCACCAACGCGTCCCATGCCGGGAGCTCCTGCTGAGAGAGCTCCCGGAGCTGGAGCGATCCGAACGGCTCGCCGGAGCTCACCGGCTCTGTTCCTGCCACTCTCGGGTGGACCGGCTCACATAGAGCCGGTAGAGCTGCGGCATGCTTCTTCGTGCCAGTGTCTTGAGCCGCCGGCCCAGGAGCTTGGTGCTCCAACCACGAAACCGCGCCAGCTCGCCGATCTCCGCAGCGCTGGTGAACGCCTTGGGACAGAATCGTCCCAGCACCCAGCAGCCGCCGACGATTCTGGGAGTAAGCCAGGGCTCTGAGGTGAAGAGGTGGCGAATGCCGGCGAGGTCGGCACTCCGCAGTACTGCCCGTGAGATCTCACCGCCTGGCACCGCCGCGGTGAGGCAGGGCTCACCCAGTAGCTGCGCGATGATGTCGCAGCTTTGCCGCCACTCCACGAGCATCCGACCGCGGTCGAGCTCGCGGTAGATGCTGGGATGGGTGTGGGAATGGCTGCCCACCAGATGTCCCCGGCTCCGGAGCTGCCGGATCTCATCCGGGGCCAGGAAGGTCCGCCGGCCGATGAGGCTGGTCGCAATGAAGAAGTGGGCCCTCCAACCCCTCCGGCATAGCTCATCACCGATGGGCAGCGCGCTCTTGCCTCCGTCGTCGAACGTCAGGAGGAGATGTTGGCCGGGAAGGGCCAAGTCGATACCGGTGACCAGCTCCGGTGCACTCGGCCCGGCGGCGATCCGATCCAGGTGGTGCTCGAATAGTCGGGTCCCCAGCTTGAACGGCAGAGCGCCGTTGCGCTGGAACCCCGACTCGGTCGGGTCGTCGGTCACGTCATGGTAGCCGAAGCACGCGACCTGGGAGCTCATGCGCTCACCGGCCGGCGAGCGTCGCCGTTCAGGGTCCGGGCCAGCCCCTCGACCAGAGCGACCCTGGGACACCAGCCCAGATCTCTTTTGGCCGCAAGGCACTCAAACCGCATGGGTGCCAGGGTGCGGCGGAGCCGGTAGCGCGCAGTGCCCAGCTTGCGGTGCCGCACGAGCGACATCAGGTCTGCCCCCAGCATGGCGGTCCATACCAGAGGGTATGGAGCGAACCGCGGCCGGATGCGCCCACCGGTGAGCCGGCACAGGATGCGAGCGACCTCTTCCTGGTCACAACCCGCCGAATCGACGAGGTTGTAAACGCTGCCCGTGGGCACGCCGCTCCCGGCGGCGGCGAGCAACGCGTCGATCACGTTGTCCACGTACACCAGGCCGGCCGGCACCCGGCGGCCCCCAGCGATGAGGGGACGCGAACTGGGGGAAGGCAGCTGAAAGCGGCCTAGCGGCAGCTTCGCGCCCGGACCGTAAATCGTTCCCGGCCGCAGAACGATGATCCGAGGAGAGTCGTGGCTCCGGGCGTAATCGAGCAACGCTGCGTCGGCCGCCAGCTTGCTTTGGGTGTAGGGGCCTCGCTCGGAGGCCCGGTCGTCGTAAGGTGACGTCTCATCCAGGAGGGGGCCCGACTCGCGAGGGGCGGCGTACACCGACACCGAAGACACGTAGACCAGGTTCCGTACCCCCGCCTCCCCAGCGAGCCGCACCAGCCGGAGCGTACCGTGCAGGTTGGCGTTCTCGTATTCCTGGAGCGATCCCGGCGGACCGCACAACGCGGCGCAATGGAATACGGTCTCGATGCCGTTCAGGGCGTCGCGCAGGCTGTCTTCACGGGCGAGGTCGCACTGCACCCATTCCACATGGAGCAGCTGCCTGGCGCGGGAAGCCAGCCTGGTGGTGCCGCGGACTGCGGTCCCCTGAGCCGAGAGCGACTCGACCAGCCGGCCGCCCAGGAAGCCGGACGCGCCGGTTACCAGCAGGCGGGGTGGTGCGGCCGCCGGTGCGGCTAGCGCGGGCCGCCGTTTCCTCACCACCTCACAGGCTTGCTTGATCTGATCCATCAAGCGGGCGTTCAGCACCCCCAGCTCCGGCGCAACCGGCGGAGGGGAGCCCTGTCTGACCGAGTCATAGAACTGCTCGACGATCTTTCTGAGTCCCGGGTATCGCTTCACCCGTCCGGTCGCGATTCCTGCCAGGTTCGAGATGCCCGCTCGGCTCAGCTGGAGGGCGGTGGCGAAGCTGGCGGTAAAACGAGAGACAGCAGGGTGCCAGCCAGGCTCGCGTAGGGCGACCACAGTCATCGACTGCCAGTCCGCCGTTATCCGCCCCCGGGTGCCCACCACCTCGAGCCGGTTCACTTCGGGCGCGCTGCACAGTGAGAGCGACACCTCTCCGATACCGGCGGGTGAGGGGATGAGAACCCGGATCTCCTCGACGGCGGCCTCGCGGACCATACCTGGGTTGAAGGCTGCTACCTGAGGGCGGCCGGGATCCCTGAGGAAGTGGCATGCCAGGTACAGTGGGTGACAGATCAGGTTGTCGAACGTGCCCCAGTCGTAGGTATAGGCCCAGGGGATCACCGCCGATCGTGCACTGGCTTCGTAGGTGAACCCCTGCTCGGCACGAACCGAAAGGACCCGGCCGATTTCGCCGGCCCGGACCCGGCTGGAGGCTTCCATGAAGACCGGATCGAACAGCCTGCTATGCCCCGGGCAGACCTGGACACCTGCTTCCCGGGCCAGGTCAAGAATCGCACGGGCATCGCTCTCGCTGGCGGCGAACGGCTTCTCCACGTACATGTGCGCCCCGTGGCCCGCGGCGATGCGGGCCAGGGCGAGGTGAGTCGGGGGAGGCGTCAGGAGATGCACGATCTCTGGCCGGGACTCCCTCATCATGGTCTCCATGTCGCCGTAGCAACGGGGGATTGCGTGACGGGAGGCGGTCTGCCGGGCCACCTTCTCGTCGAGATCGCACACCGCCACGATCTCGACCCCGGTGAGAGGTGCGAGCGCTGCCAGGTGGTAGGCGCTGATTCGCCCGCAGCCGACCAGGGCTACGCGCACATTTCCCTCCGGGGGGGCCGGGTTGTGCTCACCGCGGGTGCTTCCTACTTTTGTCAACGATTCTCCCCGTTTCATTGAGCCCGATTTCCATCTCACACGCGCGGCCGCTTCCCTGTCCACGCTCCCGGCCCCTGCCCACTCGTTCGTGTATCTCGGCGGCGTGTCCGAGGCCCAGGACATCCTGGAGGCGCTGCTGCACCGCCAGGCCTGGCGGCCCGGACTGATACTCGCACTCGCAGACGACGCTCTCCGCTCCGCCTCGGGCGGTCGCCCCTGGCCGGACCACAACTGGGCCGGCATCCCGCTGGTCAAGGTGCCCTCGTTCCAGTCGCCGGAGGCCTGGCGCGCCCTCGGTGCGGCCGCGTGTCAGGGGGCGCTCTGCGCTGGCATCTCCGAGATCCTGCGCGAGCCGTTTCTCGACGCCTTTCCGTCGGGTGTCTACGGCTTTCACGCCAGCCTCCTCCCGGCGCTCGCCGGCCCCGCGCCGGTGAACTGGGCGATCATTCGCGGCCTGCCCCAAACCGGCACTACCCTCCTTCGCTACTCCAAGGATCTGGACGGTGGAACCGTGGTGGCCCAGGCGTCTTGCAGCATCGAGCCGCGGGAGACGGCTGCCACCCTGTACGCCAAGCTCTCGAATGCTTCCGCCTCACTGTGGCTCGAGCACTGGCCCCGGGTCGCGCGGAAGGAGATCGCGGAGCACCCGCTGGGCCGTCTGCCACTCAACCTTCGCCGCCGCCCGGAGGACGGTGTGGTCCGCTGGGGCAATCATTCGGCGGCCACTCTCGACCGCTGGGTACGAGGGCTTTCGAGACCCTACCCCGGGGCCTACTTCTGGCTTCACGGCCGCCGCATCTGGGTCCATGCGGTCGAGCCCCTGGACGGGCCGGCCGAGGTCTCCGAGCCGGTGCTCGAGTCGGTCTCGGGCGGCGAACTGGTCGTAAGCTTCCCCGATGGCCGGGTACGTCTCTCCGATCTTCGGCTCGACCAGGAGGCCGGCCTGCCCAGCCACGTCGTCGCCCGGCTCGCCGAGCATGCCGGGCAGCCTCTCCAGTCACTGCACCGGGGAGACCGGGTCCTGGCCATTGCCGCTCACCCCGACGACGAGGTCCTCGGCCCGGGTGGCGCCCTCATCCGTCATTTCAAGGCCGGCGACGAGGTCCGGGTGCTCATCGTGTGCTCGGCTCATCCCATTCGGTACCGCGAGGGCGAGCACGAGCAGTCCGCCGACTCCCAGCGCGCCGCCTACTACCTGGGTGCCCGAACCATCGGGCTGGGTTTCCCCGACCAGCGGCTCGACGCCGGCAGCAATCTCGAGCTGATCCAGGCGGTGGAGGGCGAGATGCGCGACTACCAGCCGACCGTCGTCTACACTCACCACTGGGGCGACGTGAACTCCGACCACGCGCGTATTGCCGAAGCGGTCGATGTGGCCACCCGGCCGTTTGCCGCACCGTACCTCCGGCGGCTGTATGCCTTTCACACTCCTTCGAGCACCGAGTGGACCGCGGGCCGGAGGGATCGTTCGTTCACGCCCAACGTCTTCACCGACATCTCCCAGGAGCTGGACCGGAAGCTGGACGCCATGCGGTGCTACCGGAGTGAGCTCCGGCCGTATCCACATCCGCGTTCCCTCCGCTCGCTGCGAGAGCGGGCCGGCCTCTGGGGCAGCGTGGCGAACATGGCCGCGGCGGAGCCCCTGATGCTGCTGCGGTCGCGCGAGTGAGCCGGCCGGCTCGCACCGCGCTCATCCGGGCGGTGGACCTGGGGTTTGCCCTGCTGCTCGCACCCATCTGGGCGCCGCTGCTGCTCCTCGGCGTGGCCGCCGCCACCTGGCAGGGCACCCCGGTGTTCTATCGGGCCGAGCGCATGGGACGGGGCGGCAAGGCCTTTCGAATGCTCAAGCTCCGGACCATGGTTGCGAGCGCCGACCGGCTGGGCCCGGCCGTGTCCGCCGGCGACGACCCGCGCATCACCCCGCTAGGCGGCATACTTCGACGCACCAAGCTGGACGAGCTCCCCCAGTTTCTTCACGTACTTTCCGGACGCATGTCCATTGTGGGGCCCCGCCCCGAGGTCCCTTCCTATCTCCGCCACTACACCCCCGCCGGGCTCCGTTCCCTGGAAGCCAAACCCGGCATTACCGGGTACGGCGCGCTCTACTTCTTTTCGGCGGAGCGAAGCATCCGGTCGGCTGATTTCGAGACCCGGTACCTGAGAGAGCTCCTCCCCACCAAGCTGCTGCTGGACGAACGCTGCTGGCTCGATCTGCAGGCCCGGCCCTTCCGCACCACCCTGATGCTTCTCTCTCTCACACTGCACGCCGTAGTCTGGCGGAGCTCGGCGCGCCTTTCCCCAGCCGAGCTGGAGGCGCGCTTTCTCCGGTAGCGCGGCTTACATGACCGGGTACGCTCCGGCCGGCAAAAGGATCTCGACGTCGGTGCGCCGCCGGCCACCGGCCCGAGCCGCCTTCCTGCGGCAGACGGCGCCACTCCGCCGCTCATCGAGGTGGACGTCCGGCGGCGGGGTGACCCTGGCCGGACGACGCCGCTCCCGCCAGCTCAGGCTGGCGTCGACCAGGCCCTCCCAGGGTCTGCTGCCGTTGCCGTTTGACGTCAGCCCGGCAGGCGGCGCCGGCTCGGCCCCGCAGCTTCGCAGCGGTGGCACGCAGTCCGGCACCAGCTCGCATAGGGTGGCCAGGAGTCCCTCGCGATCGCCGGCCTCGAGATAGGTGAACAGCCGGCTCAGTCTCTGCACCAGGTCCGGCCCCGCACTTTCGCTGGTCTGGCTGATCCGGATTTTCCTGCTCGATGTGGGGATGGTGGCTTCGAGCGTAGAGACCTGATCCTCGGTGAGCTTCTCTCCCGGCCTCAGCCCGGTGAAGGTGATGGCAACGTCCCTGCCGGGCACCCGCCCGGAAAAGCGAATGAGCTTCTCCGCGAGCTCGAGAATCCGTACCGGCTCACCCATCTCCAGCATGGCGATGGCTCCCGCGGTCTCGGGCAGGGAACCGGCCTGAAGCACGAGCTGCGCGGCCTCGGGGATGGTCATGAAGTAGCGCTGCACCAGAGGGTGGGTTACGGTGATGGGCCCGCCCGCCGCCAGCTGGCGCTCGAACAGCGGGATGACGCTCCCTTTGGAGGCCAGTACGTTGCCGAATCGCACCGCCCTGAAATCGGTACCGGACCGATGCAGATTGGGGAGGCCGAAGATGATCCGCTCGGCCACCCGTTTGGTCGCTCCCATCACGCTCGCCGGCTTGATCGCCTTATCGGTCGAGACCAGGAGCACCTTGGTGGCACCGTATCGGACCGCTGTGGTGGCTACCAGCAGCGTGCCCAGCACGTTGTTGCGCACCGCCTCGAGTACGTTGGTTTCCATCAGCGGAACGTGCTTGTACGCGGCGGCGTGCACGACGTAGTCGGGATGGTATTGGGCGTAGACCTGCGCCAGCCGGCTCGCATTGGTTATGTCGCAGATCACCGGCGCCAGGTCCAGGTCGGGATACCGCCCGCTCAGCTCCAAATGCACGAAGTACAGGTCGCTCTCTGCCTGGTCGAGGAGCACCAGCCGCCGGGGCGCGAATGGCGCGATCTGGCGGGCGAGCTCGGATCCGATAGAGCCGGCGGCTCCGGTCAGCAGAACCACTCGGCCCCGCAGGTCCGCCGCTACCGTAGAGAGATCGAGCTCCACTGGCGAGCGCCCCAGCAGATCCTCCATCCGGACGTTGCGGAGCTGATCTGCTCCTGACGCTCCCTGAAGCAGCTCGTGCAGCAACGGAAGTGTCTTGAACTCGATCCCGGCGGTGATGCACTGGTCGACCACCTTGCGCATCTCCGAGGATTCGCCCGGGTCGAGCGCGATGATGGCGAACTCGGCCTTGAGCCGCCGGCCCAGCGCGGGCAGGTCGTCCACCACCCCGATGACGCGAACTCCGCGAATGGCCCGTCCCTGGCTGGCGCCGCTCAAATCCACCAGCCCGACCACGTTGAGCGCGCACATTTCGGCCCGGCGAGCCTCTCGCAGAAAATGCTCCGCCCGCTCACCCGCCCCTATCACCAGCGTCCGCCGGCCGCGTTGAGTGACGAACGGTACCGGGCCCTCGCGCAGAGAGCGCGCGATGAAGGGAATTCCACCGGCGAAGAAGATTGCGCTCGCCCAGTCGACTAGAAGGACGGAGCGGGGCACACCCGGGAACAGCTGGGCCAGAAACAGCGCCGAAACAAATGCCACCGAGCTCAGGGTAACGGCGAGCGCCAGCGTGAGGAGGTCCTGAAGACCGAAATGCAGCCAGTAGGAGCGGAAGACTCCGGCCCCGGCGTAAGTGGCGAGCCGAAGCACTATGAGCAGGGGCAGCGAGATCCAGAAGATTTCGGCCTGTTCCGGCGGCACGACGAAGTCGAACCGCAGCTCGTAGGCCAGCCGGTACCCTGCCGCGATCAGGATCAGGTGCAACGCCGGGTCGCGCCAGTAGGCGGCGAGCTTCGTAAGCCGCAACCGGTAGCCGGAGGGCGCCGCCGCCGAGATCTCCCGGGCGCCGGCTCTCATCGGGCGAACCGGGTGACTACGTCCAGCACGGCGCTCACCACATCGTCTACGTCGGCCTCGTTGAGGGTGGGGTGGAGCGGCAGGCTCAGCATCCGGCGGTAGGCGCCGTGGGCGACCGGAAACTGTCCTGCGAGGTAGCGATACTTCTCTCGGTAGTACCGCTGCAGGTGGATCGGAATGAAGTGCACCGAGGTGCCGATGTTTCGCGCGGCCAGCTCTTCGATGACCTGGTCCCGCCCGATCCGGAGCGTGCCCAGCCTGAGGCGCAGAACATAGAGGTGCCAGGCATGCTCCACTTCCGGGCGCTCGACCGGCAGCTCCAGAGCATCCTCGTCCTCGAAGGCGGCGGTATATGCGCCCACGATCTCGCGACGTCGCTGCTGGAAGCGATCCAGCTTACGGAGCTGCGCCACACCCATGGCCGCCTGAACGTCGGTCATGTTGTACTTGAAGCCCGGCTCGTCAACCCGGTAGAACCAGCTGCCCCCCTGGCCATACCGCTTCCAGGCATCCCGGCTCATCCCGTGCAGGCCGAGCCTCCGCGCCCGCGCGACCAGATCGGGTGACCCGGTGAGCATTCCACCCTCACCGGTGGTCAAATTCTTGGTGGCGTAGAAGCTGAATGCCGTTGGGTTGGCGCCCGAGCCGATCATCCGCCCCTTGTAGCTCGCCGGCAAAGCGTGGGCGGCGTCCTCGATCAGAGCAAGACGGTGCCTTGACGCAATGTCCCGGATCGGGTCGAGATCCACCGGGTGACCGGCGTAGTGGACCGCCAGGATGGCCCGGGTGCGGGAAGTGACCACAGCTTCCACCGCCGTGGGATCCAGATTCAACGTGTCCGGCTCGACGTCTACCAGGACCGGCGTGGCGCCCACATGCTCGATGACGTTGGCGCAGGCGCAGAACGTCAGGGGAGTGGTGATGACTTCATCCCCGGGTTGAATCCCCTGAACTACCAGGGACAGGTGCAGCGCGGCGGTACAGGAGTTCAGCCCCAGGGCGTCAGGTGCCCCCAGCCGGTTGCGGAATGCCGCCTCGAACTGCCCGGTTTTGGGCCCGGTCGTGATCCAGCCGGAGCGGAGCGTGTCGGCTACTTCCGCCATCTCTTCTTCACCAATGGCTGGCGCCGAAAAGAGCAGAAACCGGGATCGCCGCTTGCGTGTTTGGGCCGGTGGGGAGAGGCTCGCCACAGGCTGGGGAACAGCTGGTTCAGCTCTCATCTCAGACGCTTGCTCGACTCGCCGGTGCGGCTTGTGGGCCTACTACCAGCGACTAATCAGTGAGAGTGCAAATTGTTGCGTGGCATCCCTCGGACGAAGGAGCGGAAGAGCGAGGTTCGTGCCCGAAGCAGGCACTCGGAAGACGTTGCGTCCTAAGCGAGTAAATGGGTGGCGCTAGAAATTGCAGCGGAGGTAGTGGCGACTCGTCGTTGCACGAGCGCAACTGATCAAGCCAGGCGGGGAGCTATGGGCTAGGGGCTATTGGCTGTTGGCCATTGGCTGTTGGTTGTTGGCCAGTCAGTAGCCAGACCACTACGCAGCCAATAGCCAATAGCCAACAGCCCCTACTTGTGAACGGCGAAGTCCTCGATATGCAGGTCCAGGTTATGGTTGGCGCGGATGCCGACGCCACCCTTGAGCTCCAGGGCCCCGGCATCAGCCGTGTACACCATCTGGCCATTTACCTTGAAGTCAACCTTGCTCGGATTCTGCTTGGCGTCGATCTCCAGCAGGTTGCTGGTGTTCCCCCTGGCGTCCGCTTTCTTGATGGCTCGATGCGCGGTCCAGCCCTTTGTGACCTCGGAGGTCTTCTCTCCATCCCGCCGCTTGATCAGGTAAGTGCCGTCATCGCGGACCAGGAAATAGGTGTACTTCTGCTCCTTCCCGCTCAGCGCCCGGCCGCCGAAGATCAGCCCGTAGCCCTCGGGGTGCCGCAGCTTCTTCATCTGGTGAAAGGTCGCCATAGCGTGGAAGGGACCGTTCACCCGGTCCTGCTGCCGGTACAGGATGGTTGCGGGGCCGAGGGTGAGATGATATCCCGGCTCCATGGTAACGAACTTGATGTTCCCGGTATCCCCGTCGCCGTCCGCCCGTGCGGTCCAGCCGGCCGGCAAAGTACCACCGCCCTGCACCGCCTGGTCCTGGTCAGTGGATTGAGCCGCGAACTCCGGCGGCATCCCCAGGCACAGACCCGCGGCCAAAAAAGCCACGGCGAGAATAGGGTATCGCATCGGAATTACCTCACCCGAGAGTGGGGACGAACAGGGTTGCGGCGGCCGGCCCGGTCAGGGTAACCTTGGGATTCTGGAGCCGCCATTCCTGGGAGACGATTCGGTGTACTGGCTTGGAGTACTCTTCGCATCTATTGGAGCGGCGCTGATTATCGGTGCGCTCACCTACGTATCTATCCTCATCGGCATCCTGATCCACTTCATGATCATCCTGATGAGCGGACCCCTCATTGACCGGGCCATCGCGCGCCGGCGCGGTTCGAGCTAGATCCCCTTCTGATCTGTCAGCCGGTGCCGCAGCCGCACCACCTTCAACGGCACTCCCGGCTTCGGCGGGAGCGTCTGGCCAGCCGCCTCCGCTTGCTGACGTCCAGAATCTAATGGATCGCACCGACCCTGGGGGCCGTAACAACCTGAATCTTGGACCGGAGTCCTCCGTAGTGACGAGGTTCTCTGCAAGGTTACCGCTATGAAAATCTCGGACCTGTCCATTCGCCGCCCTGTCCTGGCCAGCATGCTGAGCCTGGCGCTGGTGCTCTTTGGGGTGATCGGATATCTCCAGCTCTCGGTACGCGAGTATCCCGACGTCGATCCGCCGATCATCTCGGTCGGCACCTCCCTGCCCGGCGCGAATCCGCAGGTGGTGGAGTCCGCTGTTACCGATCCCCTGGAAGACGAGCTCAGTACGGTGCCCGGGGTACGAACGCTCACCAGCTCGAGCGGCGAGGAGCAGAGCAACATCACCCTGGAGTTCACCCTCGACCGCGACGTGGACGATGCGGCGCAGGATGTCCGGGACCGGGTATCCAGGGTGCGAGGCCGGCTTCCGCAGGACATCGAGGAACCGGTCATCGCCAAGCAGGAGGCCGACGCCCAGCCCTTCTTCTGGATGGCGCTAGCGGGCGAGAACTACGATCTGCTCCGGCTGTCGGACATCGCGGACCGGGTGGTTAAGACCCGCCTCCAGAGCCTCCCGGGCGTCGGCCGGGTCTTCATCGCGGGGGAGCGCCGGTACTCCATGCGGATCTGGCTGTCGGCGGCCGAGCTGTCGGCCCGCGGCCTCACGGTCCAGGACGTGGAGCAGGCCATCCGGAGCCGTAACGTGGAGATCCCCGCCGGCCGGATCGAGTCCGACCGCCGTGAGTTCTCGGTCCGCTCGCTGGGCGAGCTCAAGACCCCGGTGGAGTTCGCCGAGCTGGTGGTGAGCAGCGGGCAGGGGCAGCTGATCAAGCTCAAGGATCTGGGCCGGGTCGAGCTGGGACCCGAGGACGACCGCAGCTCGTTTCGCTACCGGGGCACTCCTGCGGTGGCCCTGGGGGTGGTCCGCCAGTCCAAGGCCAATCTCATCGAGGTGGCCGATGCCATTCGCGAGGCCCTGCCCGGGATCCAGCGGGATCTGCCTGCCGGAGTCCGGCTGGAGATCGGATTCGACGGCTCGCTTTTCGTCAAGCGCTCCATCAGCGAGGCTAAAGAGACCCTGATGGTGGCAGGGGTGCTGGTGGTGCTCATCATCTTCGTCTTCCTGCGAAACCTGCGCGCCACGATCATTCCGGCCTTGGCGATCCCGGCATCCATCATCGCGACCTTTGCGGTGATGTATTTCCTGGGGTTCTCGATCAACAACTTCACCTTACTCGCGCTCACCCTCGCCATCGGCATCGTGGTGGACGACGCCATCATCGTGCTGGAGAATGCCTACCGTCACCAGGAGGAGTTGAAGGAAGATCCCGAGACCGCGGCCGTAAACGGCACCCGCGAGATCGCGTTTCCGGTCATCACCACCACGATCTCACTGGTGGCGGTGTTTACACCGCTCGCCTTCCTCCAGGGGAACACCGGCCGGCTGTTCAACGAGTTCGGGATCGCGGTGGCCGGATCGGTGATCATCTCCGGCTTCGTAGCCCTCACCCTGACGCCGATGCTCTGCGCCAAGGTTCTGCGGGTACCGCAGCGCCATGGTGTGCTCTACCGGATGCTGGAGAGAGGGTTCAATAACCTGGCGAGCGGCTACGCGCGCACCCTCCGGACCGCCCTCGCAGGACGTTGGGTAGTCCTGGCCGGCGCCCTGGGCACCCTGGTCGTGGCGGTGCTGGTGTTCCGCTCGCTGGAGCGGGAGTTCGTCCCTCCCGAAGATCGCGGCTTCTTCCCGGTCATCATCATCGCTCCGGAAGGCTCGACCCTGGCGTACACCGATGAATACCAGCGCCAGGTGGAGGCCATTCTGGGCCAGGTCCCCGAGATCCAGAGCTACTTCAGCATCACCGGTGGCTTCATGGGTGCGCCCAGCCGAGGCATCATCTTCACCCGGCTGGCCGATTGGGACGAGCGGGACCGGACGGTGCAGGAGGTGATCAGCGAGGTCCAGGCCAAATTCTTCGGGATTCCGGGGATCCTGGCCTTCGCCAACAATCCCCCCGCCTTCGGCTGGGGCAGCCCGGTCAACTACGTGGTGCAGCATTCGGATTTCGCCGCGCTGACTCAGGCGATGGACACGATGACGAAGCGTGCCCGGCAGATCCCCGGGCTCATCAACGTCGATACCGACCTCAGGGTGAACAAGCCCGAGCTCACCGTCAGCTTCGATCGTGATCGTGCCGAGGACCTGGGAGTACCGGTGGGAGACGTGGCGGCGACCCTGCAAACCCTGCTCGGCGGCCGCCGGGTGAGCACGTTCACCCAGAACAACAAGCTTTACGACGTCATGGTACAGCTGGAGCGGCGCGAACGGGCCACCCCCAGCGACATGGCGGGACTCTATGTGCAGGGCCGTGACGGGCAGCTGATGCAGTTGACCGCCGTCACCCGGATCGACGAGGGGGTGGGGCCGCTGAGGCTCAACCACTTCAACCGGGTCCGTTCCTTCACCCTGACGGCCAACCTCGCTCCGGGGTTTGCCCTGGGGCAGGCCATAGACTCGCTGAACGCCCTGGCGGCCGAAGTGCTGCCCGAAGGCAGCACCACCAAGCTGGCCGGCGAGTCCCGGGAACTGGAGGAGAGCGGCGCTTCCCTCTATTTCGCCTTCGGGCTCGCACTCCTGGTGGTATTCATGGTTCTCGCCTCCCAGTTCGAGTCGCTGCTGCACCCTTTCACCGTGCTGCTTTCGGTGCCTCTCGCCGTCACCGGAGCGTTGCTCGCACTTCTGATCTCTGGTTCTACGGTCAATCTCTACAGCCAGATCGGCATGATCCTCCTGATCGGGCTGGTCACCAAGAACTCGATTCTGCTGGTAGAGTACGCCAATAAGTTGATGGAGACCGGGCTTTCCGCCTGGGATGCGGTCCGGGAATCGGGGCGCATCAGGCTCAGGCCTATTCTGATGACATCCGTCGCCACCATCATCAGCGCCGTGCCGATCGCCTTCGGCCTGGGAGCAGGCTCGATGAGCCGCCGACCGCTCGGCTACGCTATCATCGGCGGAGTGTTGCTCTCCACCGCCTTGACGCTCTATCTGGTGCCGGTGGCATATGTTCTCATGGACGGCCTCCGCCAGCGCCTCGCGCGGCGGGTGGGGGCCCCACGGCCCAGTCTCGCCACGGCGGAGGCCGACTGATGCTGGCCTACCTGCTGGCGCTGCAGACGACCCTCGCTCCGCCGGCTTCGCCCGGGGAGTCCGTTTCCTCGGCCGACTCCGTGCCCCGCATCACGCTGGGCGAGGCGCTCCGCCGTTCGGCCCGCTTCGACCCGGATTACGTCCGGGCACTGGGCCAGATCGATAACGCCGAGTGGGGACGCCGCGCCGCCATGCTGGCGTTCTTCGTCCCTGCAATCGAGCTAGGCCTGGATGAGACCAAGTACTCGCAGAGCTTCTTCAATCCTGCCGATCCCGCCAATCCTACGAGCACACTGGTGGTAGCCCGGGCCAGCGCCAACTACGAGGTCTTCAGCCTTCGTAAGTTCTCCGAGCTGTCCCGCACCAAGGCCGAGCTTGCGAGTGCCGAGGCCAGCGAGCTCGAGCAGCGGTTTCAGGCGGCGCTGGAGACCGAGTCCAGCTATTACGACGTGCTGGTAAATCAGGAGCTGTTCCGGGTGACGGCAGAGAGAGCGGCGCGGGCCCGGGAGGGCCTGAGTGTCGCGCGGGCCCGGGTGACATCCGGAGCGGCGGTGCAGACCGATTCGCTGCAACTGGTGCTGGAGCTCACCCGGGCGCAGGTAGACAGCCTGCGACAGCAGAACTCCCTCCGGACGGCGCAGCTGGAGCTGGGACGCCAGGTGGGAGCTGCCGGCCCGGTCAATGCCGTTCCCTCGGATTCGCTGCCCCCGGCCGAGCTCCCGCTGGCTCTCCCCGAGGCGCTGCGCTTTGCGCTGGATCAAGGACCGCAATACCGGGCTGCCCGGGCCAATGAGAGCTCGGCCGCGGCGGCGCTTCGAGCCCAGCGAAGTGACTATCTCCCGACCTTGAGCATCGGAGGAGTGCACCAGCGGTACGACACTCAGATCTTTCCCGGGGCATCCAACATTACCTCGGTCGTCTTCCGCCTGTCGTACCCTCTCTGGAACAATGGGCAGCGGGAGATCGAGATGACCCGGGCACGGGTGAACCGTGACGTGGCCCGAACCCTCCGGGAGGACCTGGAGCGCGTCATCCGCAGGGACGTCATCAGCTCTTACGATGCCTACGGCACCAGCTCAGCGGCGGTCAAGCTGGCTCTGGTGGGGGTGACGGTCGGCCGGCAGAACTACCGGATGCAGGAGCTGCGCTACCGGGCCGGCGCCAGCACCATACTGGATCTTCTCGACGCTCAGGTGAACCTGGCGCAGGCGGAGGCCGACCTGGTCCTGGCCCGGTACGAGGCCCGGCTGGCGCTGGCCCGGCTGGAGGCGGTCCTGGGCCGCAGACTCTTTACCGACAAGGATGCCCAGTGAGAGCGAAGCACGCAGCGTTGCTGATGATCGCCGCGGCGGCGGCTTGCCAGAACGCGGAGTCATCGGGTGGTGGAGCCAAAGGCCCCGGTGGCGCCGGAGGGGGAACGCCGGCCATGCCGGTGGAGGCCGCCGCCGCTCGCTCCGACACCGTGGTCGATGCCATCGTCGCGACCGGGCAGATAGAGGCCTTGCAGTCGATCGAGCTTCGGCCCGATGTCGAAGGGCGGCTGGTGCAGATTCTGGTGCGGGAGGGCTCGCGGGTGGCCCGGGGCACGCCGCTCTTCAAGATTGACGACGCCGAGCTTCGGGCCCAGGTGGCGCAGGTCGAGGCGGAACGCGACCTCGCCCGCCAGTCGCTGGCGCGCACCCGCGAGCTCCTGAGCCAGAAGGCCTCCTCGGAGGCGGAGCTGGAGCGGGCGGAAGCGACGATGAGAAGCAACGAGGCGCAGCTCCAACTGCTCAAAGTGCGCCTCGCCCGGACTGTGGTACGGGCGCCGTTTGCCGGCGTAATGGGTCAGCGCTTCGTGAGCCTGGGAGACTACGTCGGCAGCGACACCCGGCTCGCGGCGCTCCAGACCGTGTCGCCCCAGCGGGCCGCGTTCCAGGTTCCGGAGCGATATGCCGAGCAACTGAAACCCAACCAGCAGGTGACCTTCCGAGTGGCGGCCTTGCCGGGCCGGGAGTTCAGCGGGATCGTGGATTTCATCGACCCCATCGTGCAGCTCCCCGGACGTACCATCACGGTCAAGGCGCGGGTCCCCAACCCCCGGGGAGAGCTGCAGGCCGGAATGTTCATCGAGGCCCGGCTGGCCACGGCGGTGCGGCCCAACGCCGTGGTCATCCCCGAGGACGCCGTGCTGCCGTTGCAGGGCAAGAACTTCGTGTGGGTCGTGGCGGGCGGCAAGGCGACTCGGCGGCAGATAGAGCTGGGCGTGCGCACGCCCGGGTTTGTCGAAGTCAAAAGCGGCGTAGAGCCCGCCGAGCAGGTGGTGGTCGGCGGCCAGGAGCGCCTGGCCGAGGGAGCACCGGTGCAGGCGCAGCTGGTGGACCGGCGTCCGGCGCGCGGACTGGAGGAAAGCGCGGCAGGGATGCAGGCTGACAGCGGGGCGGCGGGGCAGCGGGGCAGTAGCCATCCGGCGCCTTGAGGCGTCGTGATCCGCCCAATGCTAGCTGCCCCGCCGCCCCGCCACCCCGCTTAGAACAGCCCGCTCTTGGCCGCGGCCCAGAGCCGCGTCAGCCGGTCGAACCCGTCCTGCAACAGCTCCACCTGCTGCGGGCTCGGCGATGCGGCGGCGGCCGTCTGGAGCTCGGCCACCAGCCGCCCCATCTCCTGGCGCCCGCTTTTCTCCGCCTCGACTTTGATCTCCGCCAGGACTTCGACGATCTTCCGTCGAACCCCTTCATCATCGGGGACCTGCCATAGATAGGTGGCGTTGTCTCGACCTGTCTTGCACAACACGCCCAGGCGGTCTATCAACGGGGGTACCGGCCTTCTCGGAGCTGGATTGGAATCATCGGGCATTGGAGCCTCCCTGCATAAGGTCGTAACCGCCTCGGCGCGGCACCTACTGTGCCTGAGCATTCTGACGTACTTCCTATCCGGATCTGCAGCCGATCTCGGGGCCCAACGGCCCGTACCCCACCGGTCCGACTCTTCCGAGCTGCCGCGCTTCACCTTGCGCGAGATACTCGCCGGACGCAACGACACCCTGGCCCGGATTCCCGGGCCCTGGGACAGAGCGGCCTCGGCCGCGGTGTCCGAATCACTCCTGACAACGGCCTACCGGAGAGCCGCAACCCGTAGCGGACTGGTGCCACTCCAGGGCAGGGCGCTGGCATCGGAGCGGTCGCAACATGTCATGGGCCTGTTTCGCCGCGCCGAGCTCCACGCGGCGGTGCACCGCACACTGGCGGACCTCCGCGCCACGATTCCATCGGATACCGTTCGAGCCCGCTTCGACCGTCTGTTCCGCCCGCGAGGTGAGTGGATTGCCGATCTCCACGATGCCGCTCTATCGTGGGCCCGCCTCCGGGTACCGGGGATCACCTGGGGCTCCGCCCGCCGTGCTCTGGCGGGAATACACTGGCTCCCGCCGGGTGACAGCCTGCCGGCGAACGAGGCGGTGCCGCGGGCGCTGTACGGCCTCACTGTGATGGCTGCCATGGACTCGGACGGATTCGAGAGAGTCCGAGCGGAGCTGCAACGTTCCGACTCGGCATCGGCCGTGGTGGTACTGCTCCTACTCACCGGCTACGCCGAAAGCCAGAAGTGGTACGTGGATGCGCTGGAATTTTTTCTCATCCAACCCTGGATTCCTGGGGGGAAGCGAGCCCGCTCCCTTGCCGACCTGGTGGGAGACTACTGGCGTGCCGCGGGCACGGGAGCGACCGGGTCCGAAGCCGCAGTCCCCGAGATTCACGCGCGACTGTTCGGCCATCCCCAAGCCGTGCCGCAATACGGCGTCCCCCAGGCACTCTTCGACCGTCTCGTGCGGGTTGAAAACCCGAGTGCGCGGGCCTGGCTCGAGCGATACGGTGAGGCCGGCCTGCTGCGTACCCTCCGCCGGCTCCCCGTCGGCGACACCGCCCTGGTCCTGCTTCAGACCCGGGACGAGGCCATCCGCCTGACCACGATACCCCGGCAATCCCGTGAGAGCCTGAACGGGTTTCTCGAGCCCCGCGATGCTATCGCCATAGACCCCGGCTACTCGCCCCTGTTGGCACTCGGCACCGTGGTGCACGAGTGGCAGCATCTGCTCTTCAGGCAGCGGCAACTCGCCGGCTTTGCTTCCGGCCTCTCCGGACCGTCTCCCACCATCATAGCGTTGCCCGGAGTCGAGCCTTACCTGGCCGAGGGCTTTGCCGAATGGAGCACCGAGCTGATCATGGCGCCGGTGGTGGCCCGCTGGCCGCTTCTCTCTCTCGGCGAGCTTCAGAAACGAGCCGGGCTGGCGCGCAACGGCCCGGACGACCAGCACGCCATTGGATACGCGCTGGTGCGAGCACTCGCCGAGGCGCTATCCGATCCGGGGATCACGACCAGCCTGCTCCTCCGCCATGCGGAAAGTCCCTCCTCGATCGTGGGCCATCCGACTCTGCGACGCGCCTGGAACAGACACGCTCTTGCACCCGAGCGCGTCATGGCAATTCCGGCCGACCGGATTCTGATTCCCGAGGTAACCTTCTCGGTCGAGGATGGCTTTCCCGAAGTGATCTCGAGCCGGATTCTCGTGCCGCCGAGTGGCAGGGGAGACCATTGAGGCGATTCGGCTTTCTCCTCTGCCTGCTGAGTGCCGGTCGGCTTGCCGCACAGACTACCCGCGCCGAACGTACCGGCTTCCGGGAGACCTCTTCCTACGCCGATGTGCTCGGCTTTCTCGATTCCCTTGCCCGGGCCACGGACGACATCCGCATTGCCACGCTGGCGACCAGCCCGGAAGGCCGGCGGGTACCATACGTGATCGCCGGCCGGCCACTGCCCTCGACCCCGGCGGAGGCACACCGGACGAACAAGCCGCTGGTGTACCTTCAGGCGAACATCCACGCGGGCGAAGTCGAAGGCAAGGAAGTCGCCCAGATGCTGCTGCGCGACCTCACATCCGGGCGGCTGCGGCCACTCCTCGACAGCATAGTCCTGCTGGTGGTGCCAATCTACAACGTGGACGGCAACGAGCGGCTCGGCCCGGGGGAGCGGAACCGGCCGGGCCAGAATGGGCCCTCAACCGTGGGACAGAACCCCAACGGACAGTGGCTCAATCTCAACCGGGACTACGTCAAGCAGGAGGCGCCGGAGACGCGCGGGTCGGCGGCGGTCGTCAATGCCTGGGATCCCGACCTGTTCATCGACCTGCATACGACCAACGGGAGCTATCACGGTTACCTCCTGACCTACGCCCCCGGCCTGAATCCTAATGCGAGCCCGGCGGCCGAGCTCGTGCGCGATAGGCTGCTGCCGGCGGTGAAGGAACGCATGCAGCGGCGTCATGGGCAACCGACGTTTCCCTACGGCAACTTCCGCAACCAGAATCCCGATTCCCTGGTGCTGGGCTGGGAAACCTATGATGCCCGTCCCCGCTTCGGCACCAATTGGATGGGGCTGCGCGGGCGACTCGCGGTGTTGGCCGAAGGGTACAGCAATGCCGACTTCCGGACCCGGGTCGCGGCAACCTACAACTTCGTGCATGAGCTGTTGATCCTGGTCTCCGAGCAGGCGGCCAGGATCAAGTCGCAGGTCCTGGCCTCAAATGCCTGGAGGCCCGACTCGATCGCGGTGCGCTCGGTTCTAGCCCCCGGAACCATGCAGGACGTGGTTGCCGAGATAACCAGGCCGGCGGGTGAAGGCGCCGGTGGCTTTGCTCGCCGGCAGCGAACCGGGCGGTATAGAGCCGTGCGGATGCCGGTGTTCGACCGTTTTGTCGCCGCACGCAAGGAGGCCCTCCTGGAGGGCTACCTGATCCCCTCTCGCCTCGAGCCGGTGGCCGAGCTCCTGCGCCGGCACGGGGTGGCCGTCAGTGTCCTGACCGCCGGATGGGGGGGACCTGCTGAGAGCTTCATGGTCGACACTCTGGCTGCCGGGCCGCTGTTCGAGGGTCATCGGACGGTTCAGGTCGAGGGCCGCTGGAGCATCCAGCGGAGCGATACGTCGGCCGGACCCGGATGGTATTACGTGTCCACCCGCCAGCCTCTCGGGGTCCTGGCAGCCTACCTGCTCGAGCCCGCATCGGACGACGGGGTAGTCACCTGGAACCTGCTCGACCTCGAGCTCCGTGCCCGGGCGAGCTATCCCATCCTGCGGGTTCGCGATCGTCCCCCGGTGTCCATGGTCGCCATTCCATAGGGTCAGCCGTGCTACATTTCGCTGCGTCAGGCACAGGCACAGCCGCCATTTCAACTGAGGATGTTGGTTCATGACCGCCCGTACCGCCGCTCAGCCCAGATCCGTCGTGGTCTGGCTCTGGGAGTGGACGAAGTCGATTCTCGTGGCCCTCGTGGTCTGGTTCTTCCTCCGTACCTTCCTGGTCGAGGCGTTCCGGATCCCGTCAGGGAGCATGGAGAATACCCTTCTGATCGGCGACTTCCTGTTCGTCAACAAGGCGCTATACGGGGCAGAGGTGCCCCTCCTCGGGGCGCACCTGCCGGCGGTGCGCGAGCCACAGCGCAACGATATCCTGGTCTTCGACTCGGTCGAGGACGAAGGGCTCAAGGTGGTCAAGCGGCTGATCGGCATGCCGGGCGACACCTTGAGCATGGAAAACGGAGAGCTGTTCCGCAACGGCGAGCGGGTCCACGAGCCGTACGTGGTCCACTCCGAGCCCAACCGGTCGGAAGATCCGATTCAACGAGCCAAGATGCGCGAATGGCAGCTGCCGCACCTGGTGAACCGAAACGTGGCCGCGTACCAGCCGGATCTTCAGGAGTGGGGGCCTATCGTGGTTCCCCGCGACTCCTTCTTCATGATGGGCGACAACCGCGACAGCTCCTACGACGGGCGCTATTGGGGCTTTCTCCCCCGGGAGAACGTGAGGGGAAGGCCGCTGCTGGTGTACTTCAGCTACGACGCCAGCAGCTGGAGAGCGCTACCCTTCCTCACGGCGGTTCGGTGGGGCCGGCTGTTCACGTCGCCGGAGTAGGAGGTAAGGGGTGAGAAGTGAGAAGTAAGAGGGCGAGTCATCCCTCTCACCCTCTCACCTATCTTACCTTTTACTTCTTCCCGACCTCGTGGGGCCGGGGTGCTTCGGGCAGAGATGATCGGTTGAGCGTGCGGGGGATGTAGGCGGCGGTGCGGCTGCAGGCCTGGCAGTGAAGGGTCACTCGGCCGCCCTGGGCATCTTCGGCGCTGGACCGTTGGGGCACGCGCTCCACTGCAATCGAGCCACAGGAGGGACAGACCAGAGGTTTCTGGTCCCGATCCGCCGCGATCAGAATCAGCGCCTCCGGCGCGCGGTACTCCTTGATGCCCCGACGTCCCAAAGCCGGCCCTTCCGGCGGGGCATAGTGGCATGGATCTGGCTACCCCACCATCTCAAACTTACCGGCACCCGCCGGGTCGCGCAAAGGCTCGCGCAATCCCCCTCATGGGACATGGAGTGATAGATGCGACGTGCTCTTCAGGCCTCCTGGCTTCTCCTGTTGTTCGGGCTGATCCCCGCAGCGGCGGAAGCCCAGAAGGTTCACGAGATTCGCCTCCAGGCCAATCCGGAGAGGGAGATCTACCGGTTCAGTCCGGCACGGGTGAGCGCCCGTCCCGGAGATGTTCTGCTGTTCAAGGCAGTGAGCGGCACGCCGCACAGCGTCGTCTTCGAGGGTGGCCAGCTATCGGGGCGGGCCCGGGAGGCTCTGAATGGGGCGATGGGCCGCCGGGCCGGGGATCTGAGCAGCCCGCTGCTCACCTCCGACGGCGCCGAATACCGCATGGTTGTCCCTGCCCTGCCTCCCGGCACCTACGAGTTCTTCTGCCTGCCCCATCGAGCGTACAGCATGCGGGGCAGCCTGCTGATAACGAAGTAGTACCAGATACTACTAGCGTCCACGTGCCACCAGTGCGAGAATTCCGTCCTTCGGGAGTCTCTCGGGCTTGGCTGGTAAGGAGGGCTTGTGGTGTCGGAACTTGGGGGTACACAGATCTCGACGTTGCTGGAGACGCTGCCAGGGATCGCCAATGTTCTGCGAAGCCCGGTGGCAGACGCACTGGGCAGCGTCATTCGGGCGGCCGCCCGAATAGGGGATTTCAACGTTGCTGACGCCGAAGAGCTGATCCGCTACGCCACCCGTCGCGGGCTGCTGGGCAATGAAGAGGGCGACCGGCTTCTGGCTGAAGTGCACGCGGCACAGCAGAAGCGGCTCGACAAGGCCGCCGAGCGGGAACGGGCTTTAAGGGCCAAGGCCAGGGCCAAGGGGCGGTCGGTCAAGTCGGTCAAGTCGGTGAAGCCGCTTAAGAAAGCGGCCAAGGCCAGACGAAAGCGGTAGGCCCTCCTCAGGTCTTGAAATCCTGCATCAAGGCGGTGAGACGCGTGGCACCCTGAAGCAGGTCGCCCGCCGCAGCCGCCATCTCCTCGGTGGAGGCCGTCTGTTCCTGGGCGGCGGCCGTCACCTGTTCGCTGGCCGAAGCATGCTCCGAGGCCGCCTGGCTCACCTCCAGAGTGCGCTCCCCCAACTGGCTTACGATCCGGCGGTTGGCCTCCGCCTCTCTCACCACCTCGGCCGCCGCGGCGTGGACTTGCTGCACCGCGACGGTGATGTCCTCCAGCGCCCGCGCAGCGGCGCTGGCGACCCCCTCGATCCCGTGCACCTTGGTCGAACCGACGTCCATGGTATCGGACACGTCTCGCACCTGATTCCGGATGAACAGCACGGTCTTGGCGACCTCCTCCGCCGCGCTCGAGCTGGAGTCGGCCAGCCGGCGGACCTCTTCGGCCACTACGGCAAAGCCTTTGCCGTGCTCGCCGGCCCGGGCTGCTTCGATGGCCGCGTTGAGGGCCAGGAGGTTGGTCTGGGACGAGATCTGCCGGATCAGATCGATGAAGTCGGTGATCGGCTCCGATAGCCGGGTCAGCTCCTGTACCTGGCGGGCGGAGGTGCTCACCACCTCGCGAATGTCGAGCAGGGTCTGGCCCGCAGCGGCCACGTCGGATTTGTGCCGGGCGGCCAGCTCCCGAATCCGCTCACCCAGCTCCAGAACCCGGGCAGAGGCCGCGGCGTTGGTTTCGGCGATCTGCCGGAGGTTGAGTAGGAGGGCATCGGCCTTCTCCATACCTCTCACCTGTTGCTCGGCGCTGGACGCTACCTTGACCATGGCGGTCGAGATCTCACCGCTGCTCGCCGCGAGCTCTTCGCTCATGGCGGAGAAGTCGGTGGCGCTGTTGCCGATCTGGCTGGCCTCGCTCACCACGGAGACCACCACCCCGCGGAGCCGGCCTGCCATGCCATCCAAGGCTCGGCCCAGCACATCGAGCTCGGTCGGCATCTTGCCCAGCTGCGCCCGCCTCAGGTCCCCCGCTCCGAAGCGATCCGCCGCCGCGATCAGGCGCGCCAGCGGCCGGTCCACCATGCGGACCGTGAAGATCGAGGTGCCGATGCCCAGGGTGAGTGAGGCGACGAAGAGCAGCCATAGCACGGAGCGGCGGCGCCCCGCCTCGCGGCGAAGCTCGTTGGCGCGAGCCAGCGAGCGGTTGGTCTGGGCCAGAGAGAGGGCGCGAACGTCACTCAGAAGTGTGTCCGCGGGGGCCTGCGCCTGGTCGGCCAGCCGGCGAGCCTCGGCGGTGCGGCCCAGATCGGTAAGCGCGTGGGCGGTGGCGTAGGTGACCTCGATCTGAGCCTGATTGGCCGCGATCTTGTTGACGATGTAGCGATCCGACGTGGTGAGCGCCTTCAAGGTGCGATAGCGCCGCTGGTACACGTAGGCGGAGTCGCCCTCCTGGGCGAACCGCCGCCGAGATACCCCGGACGGACGCATGATGTACTGCTCCGCCGAGCGAACCTGGTCGCTGAGTGAGGCGATGAGCCCATTGCTCAGATCGGTGCTCTCGAGCATGAGAGAGAGCTCCTGATCCACCGACCGGCCCAGCGAGGTTATCGAGTTTACTCCCAGCAGGGCGATGGCGAAAACCAGCAGGATCAGGAGAGCCATCCCGCCCATCACCCGGCTGCGAAGGCTGCGCAGCATCGTTACTGACCGCCCGCCAGGCGCACGGCCCCATCCTGCACGATGCCGATGTGAACCGTCTGGTTGGGTACGTCTCCTCGGGAATCGAACGCCACCGTTCCGGTAACCCCGCGGAACGGCGGAGACTCGGTGCCGAGCCGGGCGAGCTCCTCGCGGACTGCTTCGCGCTGGGGACCGGATCTGGCGATCACGTCTCGCAGCAAGTACACCGCGTCGTAGGTGGCCGCGGCCGGCTGATTGGGCAGGCCGGCAGTGGGAAACTTCCTGCGGTACGCCTGAAGGAATGACCGGTTGGCGGGGGTGTCGATGGTCGGGAGATAGGCCGACGAGAGATAGACCCCGTCCGCGATGGCGCCGGCCTCCTCGATACCCTCCAGGCCATCGCCGCCGAGCACGGGCATCTGAAGGCCGCGGCTCCGGGCCTGACGGAGGATCTCCTCCGCTTCCGCGCGGTTTCCGGCCACGAGGAGGAACCCGACCCCCCCAACCCGAGCCAGCCGGTCCAGGTAGGGGCCTACTTCGGGAGCATCGCCCAGATAGGGGTCTGACGATACGACCACGCCGCCGCGCCGGGTGAACTCCCGGATGAACGTCTGGCGCACGCCACGTCCGTATTGATCGTTGAGGTACAGCACCGCACCGCGGGTGAGGCGGAGTGTATCGTGGACCCAGCGCGCGAGTGCCGCGCCATGCGCCAGGTCGCTGGGACAGATGCGAAAGGTGTAATCGCCCGCGGTGGACAGGTCGGGCGAGGACGACGAGGGAGAGATCGCGGCCACCGGATCGGGGCCGCCGTTGTAGACTGGAGCGGCGGCGAGGCTGGTTCCAGAGAACAGATGCCCGATGACTGCCGACACCCCAGCCTCGTATAGATCGGTCGCCACGAACACGGCGGAGTCCGGTTCGGCGTAATCATCTCGGGGCACCAGCTCCAGAAGCCTTCCGTTGATCCCGCCGGCCGCGTTGATCTCCTCGACCGCCAACTCGGCTCCTCGCTTCATCGGCACGCCAACCGGATCGCTCAGCGAACCGGCGAGACCGATGCGAATGGGACCCCGAGAGAGATCGCAGCTCAGTGCGGCAAGTGCCAGCGAGAACGCAGTAAGACGAATGAGATGCAAGGTGCTCACTCCCGATCGAATCAGGACGCCCTCGAGGCGGGTGGAGCCTGAGTTTTTCCCCACCGGTCCAGGACGTGACCATCCACCAGGCTCACCGAGGCTACCTTTTCACCGCCCTCCAGTCTCCAGGTGAGCCGCAGCATGCGGCCCCTTCGGACCCATTGAAGCATTCGCTGGGTGCCCTGAACCCGGGTACCCACGCGCCCATATCGCTCCTCCAGCCCCAGCCGCCAGCCTTCGAGCCGTTCGGGGGTGAGCACGCCTGAAAGCATTATGACGCCGGCCACGCTGTCGATGGCGGAGATCCAGAGGCTCAACGAGCCGCCGAGCTCCTGGTCGTTCAGCATCGCGCGACACTCGGTGACCCGGGGATCGATCCGGGATCGTTGGCAGCGCATGCGACCGCCATTCAGCCGGCGCAGATGGGCGTCGATCTCGTTGAGCCGGGCGCCCGCACGAAAGCCGTGGAACTGTAGCCCCGACGTGTCCGCGACAATGGATGCGGGGTCCGCAGCCGCCCGGGCAGGGAGCAGCAGCAGGCACGCGAGCGCGAGCCCGCGGACTGGCGTCAGCATCGGGCAACGGTTGTCACGAGGAGGAGTATCGGTTGGCGGGGCTGCGAACTAGAGACACCAGGAGCCCCCGTTGAGAGGGCAGCGGGGATCCTGGTGCCAGGTTTTCCGGATCGGGAAGGGCGCCGGGCTATCAGACCTTACGGACGTTCGAGGCCTGGAGCCCTTTGGGGCCCTCGACCACCTCGAACTCGACGTTGTCTCCTTCGGACAGCGAGCGGAAGCCGTCGGCTATGATGGCTGTATGGTGAACGAAGACATCTTTACCACCGTCCTGCGCGATGAAGCCGAACCCCTTCGCGTCGTTGAACCACTTAACCGTGCCCTTCGCCATTGCTACAACCTCTTGAAAAGGGGGCCCCGAGGCCCCGGGGGGAAACGCCCGGCCCTTGTGGCCGGGTTAAAAGCCCCAAAAAAAGCCGCCCGGACTCTGAGTCCGGCGGCCAGCCCGAGTCAAAAATGAAAGGGGGGCACAGCGTGTTGCATGCCATAAGGTCATGCTTGGGAAAGGTTTTGTCAATGAGGCGGGACCCGGGAGGCCCTCACCTCAGTACCACGCCCGCTGCCCGGAGCTCGTGATCCAGCAGCCAGCGCTTTCGGGCCAGGCCGCCGCCGTAGCCGACCAGGCTGCCATCTTTGCCGACCACACGATGGCAGGGAATCAAGATGGCGAGATGATTGGCGGCGACGAGCCAGCCGATCTGGCGGGGGTGGAGGCGTGTGGCCCGGGCCACGTCATCGTACGACCGGGTCTCTCCCAGCGGGATCTTGCGCAGGGTCTTGATGACGGCGATCTGAGCGGGTGAGAGATCGAACCACCGTTTGAGATGATCGGGGTAGGGAAACGGCCGAGGGGATCCCGCGAAGTACTCGTCCAGCCAGGTGGCGGTAGTCCGGCAGCTTCCCTGGGCAATGTGCAGCTCGGGAACGGCCGCCTTCAGCCGCACCGCCCACTTGATGGTCACGGCACGGGTGGGGAACTCGATCACGAGCGGGCCGGCCTCACACTCTACCACCGTCAGCGCGCCGATGGGCGAGCTGTAGGAGGTCCATTCCACTCGCATGCGGTTCTCCAGGGCGGGAACGACCTTCCCGTCTAACTTAGCCGTTCCCCGGCCTCCCTGCACGGTGTACATTCTCGCCGGTCCTTCCGCGCTGCCGACTCAAATCCTCTCGAGGTTTACGATGGTGCATCTCCTGGCGATGCTTGCCGCGCTTCAGCAGCAGCCCTCCGGATCACCCCCATTCCGGCCCATTACAAAGGTTGTGATAGTGCCGGCGGAAGTCGCCGTGCAGGTGGGCGATACGGTGCGGCTCGCGGTGAGGGCCAGCGATTCGGCCGGCCGGCCGGTCGGGGACCTGAGCGTCCGCTGGTTTCAGTCCGGAGGACACTTCGAGGGGCGAGTGGATTCCACCGGGCTGGTCACGGGAGGTTCCACCGGGACCCTCACGGTCAGCGCTGTGGTAAGCGCTGGCTCCGATGGCTGGCCGGTCACGGGATTTGCCCGGGTTACCGTGCTACCCCCGCCGGCGGCAAGGATCGAGTTCGGCCGCCAACTCACCAGGCTGTATGCAGGCCAGTCACTGTCGGTCAGCGCAACGCCTTATGCCGCCAACGGTGACCGCCGGTACGACCAGGTGCTCTGGAGCTCGGATGCCCCCGCCGTTCTGGCGGTGAGTCCCGGCAGCCGGTTGAGCGCGGGCCGCCCCGGCCGGGCACGGATAACCGCTCGAGCCGGCGGCGCAACCGGGAGGTTCGTGGTCACCGTGGTGCCGAATCCGGTTGCCGCGATCAGCCTCGAGCCGGCCGCCGTATCGGTGCGTACCGGAGACGTGGTGCACTTCGGTTTCAGGGCCGCTACCCGGAGTGGTGGCGTGGTGGCAGACGCTTTCCCGGAATGGGGGCTCAGTCCGGGCCACGCGCAGATCGAGCCGGATGGGCGCTTCGTGGCCGACCTGCCGGGCAGCTATCGTGTCACCGCCAACTTCGCGGGTAAGGCCGCCGAGGCAACGGTCGAGGTACGTCACCGGGATGTTCGCCGGCCGACTTCGTTGGTGGGACGGCTGGCGATCGGCCATCGGGCGGCGGAGTTCTGGCTCCACCCCGACGGCCGCCATGGATATCTGAGCACCATGGCCGACCGCCTGTATGCCATCGACGTGAGCCGCCCCGGGCTGCCGGTAATTACCGACTCGGTGGTGGTGGACGCTCGCGGCATCAACGACGTCATGACGACCGAAGACGGCAAGTACGGCGTGCTCACCCGGGAGGGCGCCTCCACCCGGAAGAACGGTATCGTCATCCTGTCGTTCGAGGATCCGGCCCATCCGAAGGCCATCGCCGATTTCACCGAGACCGTGACCGGCGGGGTGCACAGCACCTTCGTGTACCAGGGATACGTGTACCTCACCGATGATGCCACCGGCTCACTTCGGGTCATCGACATCCGCGATCCATACCAGCCCCGCCAGGTGGCCCGCTGGCAGACCCGTCCGGACGAGGCGGGCAACTTTCTCCATGACGTCGACGTCAAGGACGGCCTGGCGTACTTGAGCTACTGGAATCAGGGACTGGTAATTCTGGACGTGGGGAACGGGATCAAGGGCGGCAGCCCGGAAAACCCGCAGTTCGTCTCCCAGTACAAGTACGACCTGAACTCCCTCTACCGCGACGTCGAAGCAGTGGGGGGGCCGGGCTTCATCCGGGGAACTCACACCGCCTGGCGTGCCGGCAAGTACGTATTCGTGGGCGATGAGGTCTTTTCGGCCAGGCCGCGCCCCACCGAGGGCGGCGGCGTCCTGGGGCTGGGTCGAGCATACGGGCGGCTGCACGTGATCGATGTCTCGGACATCGCCCGCCCGGAAGAGGTGGCCTACTACGACCCCAGGGACGGAGGAAGCCACAACGTCTGGGTGGCGGGTGACACTCTCTACCTGGGCGATTATCAGGGCGGACTCAGGGTTCTCGACATTTCGGGTGAGCTCAGGGGCGATCTTCAGCGCCAGGGCCGCGAGATCGCGCACGTGGTGACCGGCGACGCCGCAGGCGTGGTGCCCAACGCGCCGAACGCGTGGGGAGCCGTCTACCGCGACGGCCTGATCTACGTTCCGGACATCAATTCGGGGCTCTGGATCGTGCGGGTGGAGCCGAAGTCGGCGCTGGTTCCGTGAGGGCAGGCGTACCGCCGTACCGCCGTACCGCTATATTCTCCTCATGCCTTCTCCTCAGACACTCGTCGTCCGCACGTTCACCGATCGTGCGGAAGGATTGTCTCACTTCGTACTCCGCGCCGGAGAAGCGCCCCGGCTCCTGGCGTTCGATGACGCGCTGGGTTGTCCGGTAGAGACCGCACTGGCTGCGCTGGAATGGACCGGTGCCGTCGGGATTCTCCAGGATGACGATCTGCTCCATGCGGCGCGGCTTACCAGTGAAACGGCAGCCGCGGTGATCGAGCGCAAGGGGCAGGACGGCCGCCACTATGTTTATCTCGGCCCGCGACTGGACGCGCCTCCGATGGATGTCTTTGAGGGGGCAATTCTATTTGACGAGCCGGGCGTCAAGGCGGTCGAGTTTACCCAACGGGCTCACGGCCTGGCCCACTTCCTTCGCGCCACCTCTGGGGCGGGTGCCCTGCTGGCACTTCTGGGACGTCGCGCCCCGGAGATCCGCCACCTCCGGCGCTGGCTGGGCCCGATCATTCATGAGCTCGATCTGCCCCGGCCGCTGGTGGCGGGTTGGTTCGCCGCAGGCTCCGCGGGCTGTCTCTTCTCTTCTCCAGAGGGCGAGCCCACCTACCGCTACATCGAGGTGGGAATGGAATCATGAGCCGGGCTTTTCTGCTCCTTCTTCTGATATTTTGCGCTCGAGAGCTGGGAGCCCAGGGTACGGTCGTGCTTCCCCAGCCGCCACTGGACTCCGCCCGCGCCTCTCTGCGGGATGGGTTGCTGGTGCTGCGCGACTCTCTGAACTCCATAGACGCAGCTGCGTCCAGACTTCAGCGCGATTATCGCGGGGCGTCGGCGGCGGCGCTGCTCTCGCGCGCGCGGGTCATGCGCGACGCCTGCGCCCGCTCGGCTCGCACTGTGGTACCAACCAGGGAAACGGTGGCGGCGGCGCTGATTACCGACCCCCGAAAGCAGAAGCGCAGGGGCGAGTTGATTCAGGCGCTCGATCGCCTGCAAGAGGAGCTGACGCGCTGCCACTCGGATTTTGCCGCCCTGGCCCAGCCGGGACAGGGAGAGCAGGTGCGCGGGTATGGCAACCAGCGGGCAGTCCGGGTCCAGGCCGCTCTCCGGACCTACGCTCCTAAGGCGAGCGCGTTCCTGGCCGCCATGGGCATCAGGGTGGCCCCGCTGGGAGCGGCGCCCAGTCCGCTGGCTAGCTGAACCCGAACGGTATGTGGATTCACATGTCCACATTGTGTGGATGGAGCCGGTAGAACGCGTGGCAGAATCGCTTTAGGTTTCCACACGGCTTCCACCTAGGAACGGCGTAACCCGAAGAAACATGGGCACTTGCGCGACTCGCGCGGGTGCCTATTTTGTGGTCACGCGCTTGGTCGGAGACGTGCTGAGACCCCGTGTCACAGTGGCGGCCGGCCGGCGGGCTTGAGCGGGATATCAGGGGAGAGTGCCGACGCAACCAAGGGCTCAGGCATTCGCTGATCCTGGTGATCACTCCGGCTCGAGCAGGTGAAGCCAGTCGCGTGCTTCATCCGCCCCGATCTAGCGCCTCGGGGTGCAGTGCGAAAGGTCGGTCCGCGACCCGATCTGACTCGCAGCGCTCGCAAGGACGAACCAGGTGGGATGGCCATCCGGCCTGGGGATCGAAGCCAAGGCCTCACCGCGCCCTCCCGAGCGGCGAACCAGCCAACCGGCGGCAGGTGAGAGAAGAACGGCGGCAGCAATGCCCCGACCTCGGGTAGTCCATGTGTGGAGCGGCCGTCTAGCCACGACTAGGCGGCCGTTCCGCTTTGTGGGCTATGGCTCATAGCCGATGGCCTCCCTACCTTCAAATCATGAAGCCGCTGCGCGTCCTGGTGCTGGAGCGGAGCCCCGAGCGGCGCGAGGCCCTCGTGGCTCTGCTGCGGAGCGCCGCGCTTCAGGCGGATGTGGCGCCGGACCCTCCTTCGGCCGCTGAGGCGCTGGGCGCGACCCCGTTCGACCTGTTGCTGCTCGATCTCTCCTCCCCCGAGCTCGATCTCCCCGCCCTGCGGCGATCCCTCTTTCCGGCCACCTCCGCCGAGCCAGACTCGCTGGAAGACGCGGAGCGGCGGCACCTGGCCCTGGCCCTCAGGCACACCGGTGGTAACAAGCGAAGGGCCGCCCATCTGCTGGGCATCTCCCGATCCACCCTGCTGAACAAGGTGAGGAAGTACGGGCTGGCGCTGATGGGGATACTGGTGTCGATGACCGATGCACCACTCCTCGCACAGGGCGGCAGTCCGATCCCCGATGGCCAGGTCGTGGCGGGCTCCCTCAGCTTCGACGCTCATGCAACGGTTGGCGACTTCGTGGGCACCACCACGTCGGTAACGGGGCAGATGTCGGGGGGCCCGGATATCACCAGTGTGCGCGGGTGGGTCGAGGCGCCGGTTCGGACCTTCGAGACCGGCGACGGGAGGCGCGACAAAGACCTGAACCAATCCATGGAGTCGAACAAATATCCCAACATCCGGTTCCAGCTGACCGGGGTGACGCCGATGGGCGGAACGGCGGACAGCATGCAGGTTACGCTTCACGGCGCGCTTGCGATTCACGGCGTGACCAGGAGCGTGCACCTCCCGGGAAGCGTCGTGTTGAGCGGACCACAGGCCCGGGTTCGCACCGACTTCCCGTTGAACGTGAAGGACTACGGGATTGGCGGGTTGAGCAGGCTGCTCGGCCTGCTGAAAATGGATGAGAAGATCGAGGTGCATGTGGATCTTCTCTTCGGTCTCGACCCGCCTCGCCGGCAGTAGGCCAGGATAGCGCACCGGCCGGGTCGGTTCCGGCCTCTAGCGCACGATCCGAACTCTTCCCAGTCGGGAGACCACCACGGTGCGGGTGGCGGAGCCTCGAGTCAGGCGCAGGGTGGCATTTGACAGGCCGAGGGTGAGCCCCGCGGGCGAGAAGGTGAACTGCCTGGTGCTGCCGGCCAGCTCGACACCGTGTGCTGCCGGACCGGCCTGAACCCAGAGTGTGGTGTCTGCTTCCCGCCGCCGGATGGCTAGCTCCGCCTGGTTTACCGACAGGACCACCACCCGACCTTGAGTCACTGCCATGAGCCGAGCCCGCTGGTGAGCGGCAGCGATGTGATGGGCGGCGGCTTGCACCTGGATTCGATCCCGGGCGCGCGAGAGCTGGGGCACCGCCATGGAGAGAACTATTCCCGCGACTGCAAGAACCAGCACCAGCTCGGGGAGGCTGAAAGCGCGCCGCATGGCCTCAGGATAGTGAGGCCGGCTATCCAGGATGGCATCGTTTTTGTGCGCCTGGGGGCGGCAAGAGGCGGGCCCTCGGGGGCCACTAAACGGTGCCCTTGTGTGGGGTCAGCCCCGTAGCCATACTAGCTGGACCCCCGCATTAGCCTGTGGCACAACGGAAGGACGCAATCTTGTATACGCCGCAACGACTCTTCGGTGAGGCCGGGTCGTCGTCGGAGATATTGGCCCATGAGCCGTTCCTCGAGCGTGCCCGGCTCCAGCGGGAGCAGGCCAGCGACGCCTCGGCCCGGCTCGCGCTGGGCGCGTACGTCGTGGCCAGGCTGGTTGACAAGCTGCTGTTGCTGGAGCAGGACAGCGCGGGCCTCGACGGATTCCGTTGGCAGCTCCACGCGGTGCGGCGGCACATCGATGAGCTGCCACCGGACGTGCCCGAGGCTGCCCACCTGGCCGGCGTGGTCGCCGCCGTGCCCGAGACCGGCCGGTCCACCTCCAGCCTCTGGATGAGCCTCACGGCGTACGCTTACTTCCTCGAGCACGAGGGCCGCCTGGAGGAGTCGCTGGAGGTGCTGAATCTGGCCGCGCGCTCCCAGGGCAGCGAGATCCCGCCCAAGGAATTCGCCACGTACGCTCTATTTGCGGGGCGGCTCAACCGTCAGCTCGCGCGGTGGGACGCCGCGAACACGTGCTATAGTGCGGCAGAGGAGGCTGCGCGCCAGGCAGGAGATATGCTCTCCGCTCTGCGGGGGCGTCTTGGCAGGGGCGCGGTGCACCGTGGCCAGGGTAATTTCCCACTCGCCCGTGCTACTGCCGAGGAAGTTCTCCGCGACGCAACCGAGGGGCACGTCGTGGAGGCCCAAGCTTTGGCATACGCCGATCTCGGATCCGTCTACACTGAGCAGGGCCTTCGGCTTGAAGCCTTGCAGGTCCAGTACCAAGCGTTCCGCTTGAGCTCCGATTCGCTCCAACAAATGCGTACCCTCGGCGATCTTGCAATCGGGCTCTATGAAATCGGGGCCTTTGATGCAGCACGGATTGCATTTCAGATAGTGGCAGACTCTAACGCCAGCGTTCTGGTGCGTGCCAACGCACGTGTCGAACTTATGGACCTGGAGTCGGCGGCGGGCAATCGTATTGCCTTCGAGCGGTGCCGCAGCGTTGCTGAGGAGTATCGGAGCCGGATGTCACCGAGTATGCTCGTTGACTACCAATACAAGCTCGGTGTCGGGCTAAATCGCTTCGGGCAGTCTACGCGCGCCCGGGAAGCCTTTACTGCGGCGCTGGCTGTTGCGGAGACCCACCGGCTCAATGCCTGGTACTTCAAGATAGAGCAGGCTCTCAACACAATGAGCCAAGAGAAAGTCCACCCGGTCCGCAGGCAGACAGAGCTCAGCGAAACGTCCATGTTGCACGAAATGACAGCGGGATTGCGGGAGTACGCGGCTGCGGCGGCCATGTGAGTAGCCACCCTGGGGCCACGAGCGTGGCCCCAGTAAGGCAATGAAGCGGAAGGCTGGCTAGTTGTTGGCTCCCTGAGTCTCGAACGAAGCCTGCGGCACGTCGGACGGGCCGGTAGCGTCGGAACGGGTGCAGGCGGTGCTCAGGGCGGCGGAGGCCAGCAAGGCGAGTACCAGGCCGTAGGTCTTCGTGCGAGACATTGGCAGTCCCTTTCCAGGTGTCGATGATGCGTGGGGGGAGGGTACGGCGCCAATCTGGGGTTGCACCTTTGGCGTTTATAGGGCCCATTTGCGACAAATAGGGGCCGATTTGCGACATTTGCTGCTCGCTGCAGTTCCTGCCGAACGCCTGTTGCGGCTCCGTGTGCTCGATCCTGACCGCTATCAGTGGGTTTCTGGCAGCAGTTGGGCGGAGGCGGTAGACGCCATTCGCGCCAAGCCGGTCCAGATGGCGGTGGTCGATCCCCTCCTGGGCGGCCAGGCGCGGTCTCATGGCATCGAGCGGATCCGGTTACTGTTCCCGTCGTTGCCCCTGTTGATTTACACCGAGCTGGCCCCGGCCACTGCATCGGTCCTGCTCCAGCTGGGCCGGGCCGGGATCCGCCGGGTGGTCTTTCACCGCTTCGAAGACGCGCCCGCCTCCCTGAGAACGGCCCTACAGGCGGAGCTGGAGCAGAGCGCGTCCCAGCAGGTCATGCAGGCCCTGGGCGGCGCCCTCCACGAGCTACCGTGCGAGCTGCTTCAGGCGCTCGAGGCGATGCTGCACGCCGGAGACGAGGCCCCTACGGTCACGGCGCTGGCCGAGCGAGCCCAATTGACCCGCCGGACCTGCGAGCGCTGGTTCACCAAGATCGGGTTGCCCTCGCCCCGAATGGTGATGATCCTGACCCGGCTGCTGTATGCCCACCGGCTCCTGCTCGATCCTGGCTACACGGTCGAAGACGTGGCGCTGAAGCTGGGTTACAGCAAGACCAAAACCTTGCAGATGCACCTGCGTGCGGTGTTCGGGCTTACTGCCGGCGAGCTGCGCGTCTCGCTCTCCACCGAAGAGGCCCTCGTGATCGTGACCCAGCGCTATCTCACACCCTTGAGCCAGGTGGCATCATGACCGCCCGGATCCTCATCGTCGACGATGAGCCCTCGTTGCGCCGGACCCTGGAGCGCGCGCTGACGACCTATAAATACGAGGTTGTTGCGGTAGGCGATCCCCACTCGGCGTACCAGATGCTGAGCGAGTCCAGCTTCGATCTGGTGCTGCTCGATCTGCGGCTCCCTCAGATGGCCGGCGATACGTTCTTCCTCGCCATCGTGCGGCGTTGGCCCCGCTTGCTCGGCCGGGTCATTCTGATGAGTGGAGATCCCTGGTCGGAGCTGGAACACCGTCCTGCGGAGCTGGTCGGCTGTCCGGTACTCCCCAAGCCATTTGATCTCGCAACCCTGGTAAATCTGGTCCAGGTGGTGCTGGCTGCCGCCGAGGGGCGGCCCGATCTGCTCCAGGGCAACGGAAACGGATGACTACCGATACGACATCGGATCCTCTCACGGTATTGAGGGAGTACCGGGCGCTGGCGCCCTGGGGGTTGCGGGATCTAGCCGCACTCGCTGGCGGGATTCTGGATGCATCAGGCGTGGTCCCCGTCAACGCGGCGGCCCGGGCCCGACCCAGTGAACGGACTATCCGTTTCTACGTGGCGCGGGGCCTGGTGAGCCCCCCCGACGGCCGCGGCACCGCCGCGGTGTACTCCTATCGGCACCTGCTACAGGTGCTGGCCATCAAGCTGCGCCAGATGGAAGGCGCCACCCTCGAGTCCATGGTAAAGGAGTTCGCCGGCCTCACCGGCGATCTGATCGAGCGCCGGGCGGCGAGCGCCCTCGGTCCGGGCCTCCCCCCGCCGGGCCAACTCCCCCTCCTCCGGACGCCGGGCACCGGACGGGGCCGGGTAGGACGGGCTGTAATGGCGTGGCTGGCACCGGTCGAGGGGATGAGCTCCAGCTGCCGCCGGATAGCCGTCGCGCCTGGGGTGGAGGTCCTGATAGACGAGCAACACCCGGCGCTGCGGCTGAATGGCGATACATCGGTCATTGCGGAGGCCCTCAGGCAAGCGCTGTCCACGGTGGTCGGACTGGAACCGGCCCCGGTCCCGGAAGAGGAAGCCCCTCGGCCGCCCGCCTGGAGTGAAGCCCGCGAGGACATGATCGATGGGCCCCGGCTGAGCACGGAGACACCAGGCTGAGGCCTGTCGCACGAGTCATCTCGATCAACCCTACACACCCAAGGATTGGAAATGAGCACGATCATCCTGCTGACCATCATCGGCGGAATCGTTCTGTGGGTGATCGGAGCCTACAACGGGCTCATCGCGCTGAAGAACCAGGTGGTCAACGGATGGAAGCAGATAGACGTCCAGCTCAAGCGACGCCACGATCTGATTCCCAACCTGGTGAACACAGTGAAGGGTGCCATGGACTTCGAGCGCTCCACGCTGGAGGCGGTGATCTCGGCCAGGAACCGGGCGATCGGAGCCACCGGAGTGCGTCAGACAGCACAGGCAGAGGGGGAGCTGACCCAGGCTCTTGGCAGGCTCTTTGCCCTGACCGAGGCCTACCCCGAGCTCAAGGCGACCGGTAACGTGGCCCAGCTACAGGAGGAGCTCACCAGCACCGAGAACAAGATCGGCTTTGCCCGCCAGCTCTACAACGATGTGGCCACCCAGTACAACACCAAGCAGATGCAGTTTCCCACCAATCTCGTCGCCGGGCTGGCGAAGGCTTCGCCGGCGGAGCTCTGGGAGATCGAGGACGCGGGCGAGCGGGCCGTTCCCATGGTCGATCTCTCGCTCAACAAACCCGCGTCGTGAGCGAAGCCGCCAACCTCTTCGCCCAACAACAGGCCAACCGCCGGCGCTCCACCTGGCTGATCATCGGCTTCATCCTGTTCTTTGCCTGGGTGGGGTTTGGAGGTGACCTCGCGCTCTGGCTCCTGACCACCGAGGGGGCCCCCGGCTCCTACCAGCACACGGTTCCCTTCGTCGGCACCTTCGCTTCGCTCGCGGCGGGAGGGATCTGCTGGTACTCCTGGCGCCGTGGCGCCGAGCGGGTGTTATGGGCCACCGGTGCCTGGGAGCTGATCCAGCCGGCCACCTCGGAACAGAAGCAGCTGGTCAATGTGGTAGAGGAGATGGCCATCGCCTCGGGGCTGCCCAAGCCCAGGGTCTGGATCGTGCCCGATGCCGATCCCAACGCCTTCGCAACCGGCCGCGATCCTGCCACCGCCAGTATCGCGGTCACCGAAGGGCTCCTGGGCAAGCTCTCGCGCGACGAGCTTCAGGCGGTCATCGCCCACGAGATGGCGCACGTCAGAAACCTGGATGTGCGCCTCATGACGCTGCTCGCCGGGATGGTTGGAGCGATCGCCCTGATGTCGGACGGAATGGGAAGGATGCTGGGGCGGGGCGGCTGGACAGCGGGGCGGCGGGGCAGCGGGAAAGTCGGGAGAGGCGGGAAGGGCGGGAATCCTCTCGGCCTCATCATACTGGTGCTCTGGCTCCTCACCCTGGTCGTGGCACCGGTCGTTTCCCGGCTGCTTGCCATGACGGTGAGCAGGAAGCGGGAGTACCTGGCCGATGCAACCGGAGCCCAACTGACCCGCAACCCCATGGCTCTCGCTTCGGCGCTGGAGAAGCTCGCCGGCGCCACCGAGGCTACCCACTCGATCACCCGGGGAGCGGCGCACCTCTGCATAGTGGATCCGGCGCCCGGGGCGATCTCGTCGAAGGAGGGATTTCTGGCGGACGTTCTCGCGTCCCACCCACCCATCCGCCAGCGAATCGTCAGGTTGCGGAGGATGGCTTATCAGCAGGCGAAACGGGAGCCAGCCGGCGCAGTATCTCCGCCGTGAACGTCCCCGGGTCGAAGGGCAGGTGCACCACGTGATCGGCGCCGGCGGCCTTCGCCGCCGAGCCTTCTCCCGCCACGAGAGCCACGACCAGGTAATCCCGGTCTTCCTGGGCCACAAACCCGCCCAACGGGTGCGCTCCCGGAGCGCTCGCACCACCGGCGATCAGGACCACCGTCACGCCCACGCGTCCCGCCGCCGCCTGTAGCTGGGCCACGTCGCGAACCCGCTCGACCTCAAACCCGGAGCCTCGCAGAAGCAGCGACACGATGCGGGCCAGATCCTCGTCGGCCAGGTGCATCAGCGCCGTGCCCCGGTGTACCGCGGTCGATTCTCGATCCCTCCGCGCCAGGTCCAGCATGCGGACGCCGCGCAGGTAATCCTTGCTTCGGATGTCGCGAAGACTTCCGATCCGCTGGACGATGTCCCGGATGCGGCGAAGTGCCTGCCGGATGTCTTCCAATCCCTGCCGGAGCTGTTCCGGCGGAACCTCTAAGTCGGCCAGCAACAGCTCCACATCGGCAAAAGCGGCCATGAGCGGGTTGTTGATCTCGTGGTGCAGGGTGACGGTCATTTCGCCCACCGCGGCGAGCCGCTCGGCCCGGACCAGGTCCTGCTCCGCTTCGGCCAGCGCCTTGCGCAACTCGCGGCCGCGGCGTACCCGCTCCAGGATCTGAGGCAGGAGCTCGCTCAGGGCCGCATCCTTGGCCAGGTAATCGTCCGCGCCCCGGCGCAGCGCCGCCGCAGCCAGAGACTCGTTGCCGTGACCGGTCACCAGCACTACCGCGGGCGGAGCCGCACGGGTGCGGATAGCGTCGAGGAGGTCCAGCCCGTTGGTATCGGGAAGCTGGTGGTCCAGCAGAACGACGTCGACCCCCTCGAGCAAGGTGAGAGCCTCACGCCCGGTGGTCACCTGGATTGCAGGCTCGAAGCCATGGGTTCCGAGTATGTGCTGCACCAGGCGGCCCACATCGGGATCATCGTCTACCAGGAGGATGCGGGGTTGGGCGCAATCAGCCATGCGCCGGCGCCGGGCCGGCGCGGAACCCCACGCGGGAGAACTTCTCCCACCCGGTCTTCCCCCGCCAGGCATCCCAGAGACCGCGAAGCCGCCAGTAGAGCGTGAGCTGACGGTACCCGAAATTTTCCAGCACCGCATAGGCGAGCAGAAGGAGCACCTCGCCCGGGCGGCCGAACGGGAGCAATCGGCGCTGGAGCCGGTCGGCCAGGCCGTAGCGGAAACGCCAGGTGCCGACCAGTACCGCGAAGATGTTCACCAGGATGCCGTAGCCCAGGGACGCGAGCAGGAAGGCCCAGAGATAGTCGTAGTTGACCAACGTCCGTTCCAGCGCCAGTCCCGCGACGAGCAGGAACAGGAGCGCGAGGTACCCCGCGATCTCCACCACGGGGCCGTAAAACTCGAAGGTCCAGAAGGCGGGCAGAGCGAACCAGCCGATGTGGCCGTACTTCCTGCGCCAAAGCATGCCCCGGTGATACCGCAGCGACTCCCGAAGCCCCCGGTACCAGCGGCCACGCTGCTTACGGAGCGACGCGAAACTCTCCGGCACCTCGGTCCAGGCCACCGGGTGCGGCAGGAATATGATTCGCCGGTGGTGCAGCTTGTCGAGCACGAATCGGTGCAGCCGGACGATGATCTCCATGTCTTCGCAGACGGTGCCGACCCGCTCCCCCACGTATTCCTCCGTGAGTCGGTGGCGCAGGAAGGGCGTGAGATAGCCGCCGGCCCGGATGACCGTTTCCTTCTCGAATACGGCAAAGACACCGCTGAGTATCAGGATCGAGTCCATGCGGTCCAGACCGGTACGGGCGGTGGTGAAGGAGCGCAGGTACTCCACCATCTGAAACCGGGGCAGCGATCGCTTGGGCAGCCCAACGCTCACGACCCGGCTGTTACGCACCGCGCAGCCGTTGGCGATGGCGACCTGACCCCCGACCGCCACCACGCGGGGATCTTCCTGGATTACCCGCATCAGCTCCTTGAGCGCCCGCTGATCGAGGATCGAGTCGGCGTCCAGCGACACGAAGTACGGCGTAGTGGACGCGTTGACGCCGGCGTTGAGCGCGTCGGCCTTGCCGCCGTTTTCCTTGTCGATCACGATGAGGCGCATGACCGGTGGTGGCAGCGGAACCGTCGCCTCGTACATCGCCCGGACCATCGTGGTGCGGATGGCCTGACGGTACGGCACGTCGGTACGCCGCAGCCGGAAGGCGTCCTTGAGCCTCTGGAGCGTGCCGTCGGAAGAGCCGTCATTCACCACCACGACCTCGAACCGGGGGTAATCGCACTGCACCAGGCCGGTGACGCTGTCCACGATCGTGACCTCTTCGTTGTACGCCGGCACGATCATGGTGAGCGGCTTGGTGAGGTCTCCTCGGTCGATGAGATCGAGATCCTCGGTGAAATGGCCGGCCACCCTCCGCCTGACCTGGCGGGCCGACAGCCCGATGAGCCAGAGGGTATAGCTGTTGTACAGGATGAAGTACAGCAGGAAAAACGGCTGCACCGCCAGAGCGAGCAGAATCGCGGAGCTGACCAGGGTGTCGGTCACGTGGTTGCTCCCACCGCGCTCACGATCGAGAGCTCCAGCGCTCCACCGACCCGGTGGCGGATGGCCGGAATCGGATCGGTGCGGGCCACCTCTCGCGCCACCTCATCCTGCAGCAGCGCCAGGGCCAGGGCCGCCGACAGCCGCTGGTCCTCTCCCGCGGCGGTAAGAGCGGTGTTCCGCAGGCTCGTCAGATCGGCGGTGTCCAGCACTGCCTGGGCGGCAACCTGGCTGTCGAGCCCGGGCGGCAGCGGTAGCGGACTGCCCTGAAGGAGGCGAGCGACGTAAGCGGCCGCTCGCACGGCCATATCGGCGTCTCCGGCCAACCGCTCGAGCGTAAGAAGGCCCGGCCTGCTGACGGGCGCGGCTTTGCCCAGCACCACCGCCACCTCCCGGCGGACGAGCGGATCGGGGTCCTGGGTCATGCGCTCGAGAATGTCGTAGCGTTCGGCCGCCACCGCCGCTCCGGCGGCGCTCTGGCGGACCCAGATCACCGGATCGTTAGAGAGCGCTTCCAGAGACGGCGGGTGCGCGATCTCAGGCCGGTGGTGCCACAGCTCGGCGACCGACGCGCGTACCTCGGGCGAGCCGCTGCGGGCCAGCAGAGGCAGGAGCTCCGCAAGGCCCGGATGATGGATGTGCCGGGCGATGCGCACCACCAGCGCGGTCCTCTCGCCATCCCCCATTCCCAGGGCAACCTCCGCGAAGGTCGCAAAGTGCTCCTCCGCGAGCCCGGCGGCGGCCGCAAGTACCGCGGGATCATCGTCCGCGCGCAGTGCCTGCATCAGCTTGGGCACCGCTCGACCGGGCGCCACCCGGGCGAAGAGGGCCACCGCCGCCCGGCGCACCAGGAGACTCGGGTCTCCGAGAGACCGGGTGCCCACCGCGAGCAACGCTTCGGGATCCAGCAGGTCTCCCACCGCGGAGAGTCCGGCGGTGCGTACCTCCGGCGTGGGATCGCTGCGCACGATCTCGAGCAGCGCGTCCCGGCTCCGCGCGCCCTGAAAGGCCCGAAGGCTGCCGATCAGCCGCACGCGCTCGCCGGAGTCGAGTATGCTGCGCATCCCTTCGGCCAGGGACGCCTGCGCTTCCCTCGAGCTCGGCGCAACCAGGGCCCGGAGCTCCAGCCGCCGGGCCAGAGACAGCCTGGAGCGGAGGACCCTGAACCTGGCGTCGGTCTCCGGCCTTTGCCGCAGCAGCTCGCGCACGGTGGTCTGATCCGGCATCTCCACCACCAGCTCGACCAGGCTTTGGCTGTCAAACGTCCCCACCGCGAGCACCGCGGCCGCCTGTACGTTGGCGGATTCAGCGCGACGGCAGGCGGCGATCAGCGCCTCCTCCGCCAGCGGCAGCCGGAGCAGGCCGAGCCCCAGCGCAGCCCGTTCCCGCACCAGCGAAGAGGGATCGCTGCGTAGCAGCGAAAGCAGATCCCGCCCGTGCTCCTCGCTTGCGGCCCTGCTGCACGAGTCCACCGAAGTGGCTCGCACCATCTCCTCGGGATCGCGAAGGCCGCTGGTGACCGCTCTGCCGACGCGCCCCAAGGCCTCGATCGCCGCGGCGCGAATCGCGGCTTCGGCATCTCCAGCGAGCCGTTCCAGCACCTCGACCGCTACCGGTATCCGCTGCCGCCGCAGGGTGCCGATCAATGCCAGCTTGGTCTCGGAGTCGAGCAGATGCTCGAGCGGGTCCAGCAGCTCTCTCATGGCTCCGGGATCCAGACGGCCCACCGCCACCACGATGCTCTTACGGACGTTTTCCTCGGCGGCAGGGAAGACCCGGAGCAGTACCGGAACGACCGAGCGGTCTCCCAGCTGGCTCACGGCCTGGGCCGCCCGGAGCCGGACTCTGGCGTCAGAATCGCCGAGCAGCTCTACCACGGGCGGTACCAGCGACCGCAGACGGGCGTGCACCGTCCCGGCTACGGCGGCCTCGCGCACCCCCGGGTCGGGATCGCCCAGCAGGCGACGGAGGTCGGATTCTGCCTCGGCGGTACCGAGTACCCCAAGTGCGCGGGCAGCGGCCGCCCGGACGGCGGGCTCGGTGGCGAGAGTCTGCTCCTGCAAAGACCCGATGACGCCGGCTCCTCCGAGCTCCGCGACTGCACCGACCGCCGCAGCCCGGACCGCTCGGTCCGGATCGGCCAGAGCCCTGAGGGCTACGGGGAGTGCTTCGGAAACGCGGAGCGTGCGAAGGGTCTCCAGCGCGAGAGCCCGAAGGGAGCCATCCCGGTCGCCGGCAGCGATGCGGATGAGCTCGGCGGCTAGGTCGCCGCGCCCGGAGCGTTGAACGGCGCTGACCACTGCCTGACGCACCTGGGGTGAGGAATGCATGACCAGCTCGGCAAGCAGCTCACGCGCGCCGGCCCGCGCGAACTTCACCAACATTTCAGAGGCTTCGGCATCTCGCTCACCCGCGTCGATGGTCCGGACCAGGTTATCCGGCACACCCAGGCGTTCGAGCGCCGCGGCCGCCCGGACCCGGATCTCGGGGTCGGAGTCGTCCAGCGCTACGAGGAGCGGGCCCTCGGCCGCCGAGCCGACCTGCTCGAGCGCTTCCACGCTTCGCATGCGCACCCACCAGGCAGGATCGCCCAGTGCGCGCACCAGCCGGTTGATCACCTCCGGCCCGCCGAACTGTCCGAGCGACGAGGCGATCCGCAGCCGGACGAATGGAGCGGGGTCGGTGAGCAGATGCTCCATTAGATAGCCGACCGCCCGGCGGTCGCCGAGCCGGCCCAGGGCGGTGGCCGCCTTGGCCCTGACTTCATCTTCCGGATCGCCGAGTGCCCGCACGATCGCCGGGAAGGCTCGTTGTGCGCGCACCTCTCCCAGCACGTTTGCGGCCCAGGCGCGCGCGGACTGGGGAGCGGTATCGCTGAGCACCGCGATGAGCGGGTCGACCGCCAGGTCGCCATGGCGGGTGAGGATGTCGGCAATCCGGGGAGCGAGCCACACGTCAGCCGTGGCCAAGGCCCTGATCAGGGGCTCGACGGCGCCGGGGTCCGCTATCCGCGCGAGCGCCCGCAGGGCGATCTCCCGGACATCGGAGTCCTCGGTCCTGGTGGCGTTCACGGTCTCCAGGAGCACCGGAACCGCCTTGGCACCACCCACTCTTCCGAGCAGCTCGGCGGCGAAGGCCCGGTCCCGCCACTTCCGCGCGGTACGGAGCATTGCGATGTACTTGTCCACCAGCCCCAACCGGTCGTATACCTCGAGCAGCCAGCCTGGGCGGCCGGTGGCGCTGCGGGCTTGTTCCTCGAGCACGGCCTCGAGGGCGTCGAGGTCGTAAAGCGTGCTCATCTGGTTGATGGTGGGCTCGAGCAAGGCCCGGTCCCGGCTGGCCAGCTCCGTGACCAGGTCGCGGTAAAGGCCTTTGCGGGTGGCTAAGCGGCGCTCAACGCGATCGAGATAGGAGGTGTAGACGAACCAGGCGAGAACCGTCAGAAGCCCCACGGCCAGCATCACGCCTGCGACGATGAGAATGACGTTCTGGGCCATCATGGGGCGCCCGGGTAGCCGATTGGAGTCGGCGGGTGGGTACGCATGCCAAGGGTGTCAGGAGCGGGCGTCGTCGAGAAAGACCAGCGTCTGACGGTGAGAGACGACGGCTTCGAGCGCCCGGTGTACCGCCGGGTCCAGCACGCTGCCAATCAGGTCCCGCATGCGCTCTACCGCCACTTCCGGCGGCATCTTCTCCTGGTACGGCCGGGCGGTGGTGAGCGCGTCGAAAATTTCCACCGCACCGATGATTCTGGCACCGAGGGGAACGGCCTCGCCAGCCAGGCGATCGGGGTAACCCAGTCCATCCCAGCGCTCGTGATGGCTACGCACAAAGCCGATCACGTCCTTGAGATGCACCAGGGGAGACAGGATCTGGGATCCTACCGTAACGTGCTGCTTTACATGCTCGTACTCCTCGTCGGTCAACGGGCCCTGCTTGTTGAGGATCTCCTCCCGGATCCCGATCTTCCCGATATCGTGCAGTCGCCCACCGGTGCGTACCGCCTCTACCTGCTCGTCGGTGCAGCCGTACTCGGCCGCGACCATGGCGGAGAGATCGGCCACCCGGGCCGAATGCCCGCGGAGGTAGGGATCCTTGGCCTCGAGAGCGTTGACCAGAGCCTCCAGGGTGGCCACGGAGATCCGCTCCTGGTTGGCCTGCTCCAGCCTCCGCTCGGCGACCCGGGTGGCCACCTCTTCCTTCAGCCACTGATTGATTTGCAGGCCTTCGAGCTGGGTGTGTCGCCGCTGCAGAGCGTGGTGAATGGCCCGGCTCAGGTGGCCCAGATCGATCGGCTTGATCAAATAGTCGAACGCGCCACGCTGCATACAGAGCGCCGCGCTGGTGGCGTCGTTCACCGCCGTCAGCATCAGGATGGCGATGGTGGGCTCGATCTCCATGATCTGGGGAACCAGCTCGACCCCGTTGATACCCGGCAGGTTCACGTCCAGGAGCATGCCGGTTATTCTCTGGCGCTGAAGGACGGCCAACGCCTCCTCACCGGTGGCGGCGGTAGCGACCTCGTATCCTTGCTGGACCAGGAATTTCCGGAGCGCGTTGCGGACCGAGTCTTCGTCGTCCACCACGAGCAGCGTGACTGGCCCATCGGTCAGGGGCACACAAACTCCTCCACTCGGGCAAGGCTCGCGGTTCGATGGCAGGCGCCCGACAGCGGCTTGACGCGTCTCGCAAGGGGCGGTTAAAACGTTCCAGGATAATGGGAAGGTAGGACGTGGTCAGGGGCCGGTCAAGAAAGGTGGCTGGGAGCTGGGAGTCAGGAGCTGGGATCTATCCGACGAACTCCACGCTTACAGCCTCCGGAATCACTCCCGCCGCATGCCCCCGGTCGAGCAGCGTCTGGACCGCCCGCCGGCCTCGCGGTCCGTAGTCCACGGTCCAGTGATTGACGTACATGCCGACGAAAGTATCGGTCCGTTGATCGCCGATGCCGCGATTGAACTGCCTGGCATGCGCCAGGGCGGGGGCCCGATGCTCCAGGGCGTATACGATACTGGCTCGAAGATCGCCGGCAATCCGAGCCGTCAGTTCGACTCCCAGGTCGCGACGCACCGCATTGCCGCCGAGCGGAAGGGGTAAGCCGGTATCCTCCAGCCACCAGGCCCCGAGGTCGGCCCACAGATGGAGCCCGGTGTCTCCGTACGTCAACTGACCCTCGTGGATGAGAAGCCCGACCTCCACCTCGCCCCGGTGTACGGCTTCCTCGATATGATCGAAGGGAATGACCACCCCAATGCAGTCGGGCTGATAGAGCTGGAGGGCAAGATATGCGGTGGTGAGCTTGCCAGGGACCCCAACCCGCCGGCCTCTCAGGGCGGCCCGGGGGTCGGCAGGGCTGGGGACGGCGGATACCAGGCGGGGTCCGTACCCGTCACCCATGGACGAACCGGAGCCAAGGAGGGCATAGTCCCTCCACAGGTACGCATAGGCGTGGATCGAGACCGCGGTCACCTCCAACTCTGCTCGCCGCGCCCGCTGATTCAGTGACTCGATGTCTGCCAGCTCGTGAACGTAGCGGATGTCGCCGGTGTCCAGCAGGCCCTCGGCGAGCGCGTAGAACATGAAAGCGTCATCCGAGTCGGGGCTATGCGCGACGTGGATGGTCTGGGGCATGTGGTTCCGAAAGAACGGTGAACGGTGAACGGTGCACGGTGAACGGTGTACGGCTATGGTTTACCCCTTCCGGGCTCCCTGAATTGGTCGATGACCTGCTGGTGCTCGAGGTACTCGACCCGGCCCTGCTTCATCTCGCTGTCGTACTGCCTTTGAAAGTCGCGGTGGGCCTGGTCACGGCCGGCAGGATCGTTCATCAACTCGGCAGCCTCGCCACGCACGATGTACCCGAACAGGTGGCCGGGGGATTCGGTCAGAATCGTATCGGCAAGCGCCTGGGCGCCGGCCAGGTCCCCGACCTGCATGCGGAGCACAGCAGCGTGATAGCGGGCGTCCGCGTCGGGCTGGTCGAGCTGCTCGTAAGCCCCCAGAGCCATAGGGGTAAACCTGGCGACCTCCGCGGAGTCGCCCCGCCCCGATGCCTCCATGATCCGGTTGAACAGGCGGTCGTACCGCTCGCGAGGCGTCATCTGACTGATATCCGGTGCAGGACCCCCGGGTCGGGGAGACGCGGTCCCCGCGCCGGTGTTGGCCATGTCCGGAGCCACCGGCTCGGGGGCCGCGCTCGACACCTGGTAGGCGATTACCCCAACCAGGAGCACGCAAAGCGAGCCGGCGGCCAGCCAGGCGTTTCGCTCCGACCGCGAGGCAGCCCCTGGGCCCGTGCCTGATCCGGCCGGCTTGCCGCAGCGGTGGCAGAAGCGCGCCTGGGGCGACAAGTCCGCCTGGCAGTGGGCACAAGCGCGCCGGCTGAGGCTCGCGCCGCATTCGCTACAGAAGTTGCCGCTGGTCCGGGCCCCGCACCGCGGGCAGGTGGTGGTGGTCATGAAGAGAGAAGCGTAAACGGTGAACGGTGAACCGTAAACGGGCAGCCGCCCTTACATGAAAGTGGGATTGTGCGTTTCTTTCCCGTTCACTGTTCACCCTCTACCGTTGACCGTTTACGTCTACCGTTCACAGTTTGCCGTCACCGTCCACGCCTTCTCGGTGAAACTCTATGTCTCAAGTAACACAGAGTCCATCCGGCTCCTCGGAACGGCCGAGCCTCCGGGGGTTCCCGAGTGACCTGGATGGAGTAGGGAAGGACGAGGTGCTGGAGCTGGCGCATCGCTTCAGCGTGGACTTCATCCGGCTCCAGTTCACCGACATCCTGGGCATCAACAAAAATGTCGAGGTGCCGCGCAGCCAGTTCGAGAAGGCACTGGATGGCGAGATCATGTTCGACGGCTCCTCGATCGAAGGCTTCGTCCGGATCGAAGAATCGGACATGCTCCTGAAGCCCGATCTCAACACTTTCCGCATTCTCCCGTACGACGACGAAGGCGGGCGTGTGGCCCGTCTGCTGTGCGACATCTACACCCCCGATGAGCAGCCTTTTGCGGGCTGCCCCCGGACCACGCTCAAACGGCAGGTGGAGCGGGCGCGCAAGCTGGGCTTTGCGATGATGGCGGGGTGTGAGGCCGAGTTTTTTCTCTTCGAGAAGGCTCCGGATGGCTCCCCGACCACTCTAACCCACGATTCGGCCGCCTACTTCGATCTGGGGCCGGTGGACCGGGGCGAGGAGATCAGGCGAGTCATCGTCGAGCAACTGGTAGAAATGGGTTTCGAGGTTGAAGCGGCCCATCACGAGGTGGCCACCGGCCAGCATGAGATCGATTTCAAGTATGCCGACGTCCTTACCACGGCGGACAACCTGACCACATTCAAGTTCGTCGTCCGGAACGTGGCCAGCCGCTTCGGCTTCATGGCGTCCTTCATGCCTAAGCCGCTCGAGGGGCTCAACGGGAGCGGGATGCACACTCACCAATCTCTCTTCCGAGGCAAGGAAAACGCGTTCTACGACCCTAAGGCGGAGTACCAGCTCTCCCGGACCGCACTGAGTTACATCGAGGGTCTGCTTCAGCATGCCCGCGGATTCTGCGCGATCACCAACCCGTTGATCAACAGCTACAAGCGGCTGGTCCCGGGGTACGAGGCGCCGGTGAACGTGGCCTGGTCCATGCGTAACCGCTCGCCCCTGGTGCGCATTCCCGATCGCCGCGGCATGGGCACCCGCTGTGAGCTTCGGATGCCCGACCCCTCGTGCAACCCGTACCTTGCGCTCACGGTGCAGCTGGCTGCCGGTCTCGATGGCATCGAGCGCAAGCTCGAGGCCCGGGAGCCGGTCAACCGGAACATCTTTACCATGAGCTATCGGGACCGGCGGAAGTACCGGATCGACGAGTTGCCCCGAGACCTGCACGAGGCGCTGGAGGTATTCGAGAAGGATGACGTGGTCAAGGCTGCACTGGGGGAGCATCTCACCGAGCGGTTCCTCGATGCCAAGCGGAACGAGGTGCTCCAGTATAATCTGCAGGTAAGCAAGTGGGAGATCGACAACTATTTGGGAAGGTACTAGGGCAGACCTACGGGCCTCACTACTTTCCCGTCCGTCCGTCCCCCTGCCCAACCAGCTGAAGCATCACATTGCCGAACGGAAGCGGCAGCTCCAGCTGAGCCGGTAGCCGGCGTTGGTCGTCGGTCAGCCAGACCCGCATGACCATCCCGCGCGTGGTGACACGCAGGGCCAGACAAGGCACGGTAGAGCCCGGTAGCGCCACCGGATCCCGCCCGGTGACCTCAACCTGAATGGGATTGTACCCCTTCCGGAAGTAGCGCTCGTAGCTGTACGACCGGCCCACCTCGAGTGGAGTGGTGCGCAGAAAGTAGAGAAAGGCGAGCTCATCGAGGGGCTCGGCTGGAGCTGCCCAGTTGCGCGGATCTCCTACCTGCCGGTAGCGCGCCGAGTCGGGAAGGATGATGTATTCGTGCTCCTGCACCTTGCCTCCCTGCTCCAACCGTCGGTGAAAGAGCAAGGAGTTGAAGCCCCGGGTAGCGACCCACGAGGTCAGGTCGTAGCGTACCCGCCATCCGTGAGGCCCACCCTGGCCGGTCATGGTGAACACGAGCGCTTCCGTCCCGCGCTCTCTGGCGGTCCGGGCGACCGAGACGGTGGCGTTTCCCACAGGGAAGTACCCGAGCTTCGCGTCGTAACGGAGGGTTTCTCCGACCGCGAAAGGGTACGGCGCGGCGAGTCTGCCCAGTAAGGCAGCGTGCCCGAGGAGCAGAGATATTGGTATCACGGACCGGAATATAACCGGGGTCGCCATGCTGCCCCCGCCCCATGCCTATCTGCTGGACCTGGACGGAACTCTCTACGTAGGGAAGGCCGCCGTACCGGGTGCTCCTGAGGCGCTGGAGCGGCTGAGGGAGCAGAAGATTCCCCATCGTCTCGTGACCAACACCACCAGCCGATCCCGAACGATGCTGGTCCAGCGGCTCCGGGCCTATGGCTTCGACGTTGATGCCGAAGACATCTTCACGGCCACCCGGGCCGGGGCCGAGCTGGCCCGGGCTCGGGGACACCGGCGAGTCGTACCATTCGTTCCGGAGGCAGCACTGGAAGACCTTCAGGAGCTTGAGTTGAGCGGGGGAACATCAGGGCGGCGGCCGCTGCCCCATCCCGAAGCGGTCATCGTGGGCGATCTGGGCGAGCGCTGGACCTACGCGCTGCTCCAGGAGGCCTTCGAATACCTGATGTCGGGGGCAGCCCTGATCGCGCTCTCGCGCGACCGTTACTGGCTGCGAGGTGAGCGGCTGGCCCTCGATGCCGGGCCCTTCGTGGCGGGGCTGGAGTTTGCTACCGGCAAGACCGCGGTTATTGCTGGAAAGCCGAGCCCCGAGTTCTACAGCGCGGCGCTCCGAAGCCTCGGTCTCGAGCCGGGGATGCCGGCTGCAATGGTGGGTGACGACCTCTGGGCCGATGTCCAGGGCGGCCAGCGGGCGGGGCTTCAGGGATGGTTGGTCCGCACCGGGAAATACCGGCAGGATGCGCTCACCGCGAGCGGCATTACCCCCGACCGCATCCTGGAAAGCGTTGCCGCGCTTGTTTGACCCTCACCCTTTCAGCCGCCGTCGGCTGGGTCTTTTTCCTGGAGCTCCGTTGCTCTTTCAGTGCCTTGGGCCGCTCGCGGGTCTCCTGCTTCCCTTCTACCTGGCCGCCCAGGGCACCACCGATTCGGCCTCGAGCGGCGACGCTTCCCTGGTGATCCGGGGTATCCAGCTCCAGCGCCGCGACATCTTCGATCCTCACGAGCGGAGCTGGTTTGCCCGCCTGGCCAACCGGCTCCATTTCCAGACCCGCCCCTCGGTCATCCGGCAGGAGCTGCTCTTTCGGGTGGGTCAGCCGTACGACTCCGCGTTGGTGGCGGAATCGGCGCGGAACCTGCGCGCCCTGGGAGTCTTCCGAAGAGTCCAGATAGACTCGGTCCGCACCGCCAAAGGCCTGTTAATGCGGGTGGTGACGAAGGATGGCTGGAGCACTCAGGCCGATTGGAGGTTCCGCAGCACTGGTGGTGAGGTGGCGTTGACCATCGGCCTGGTCGAGATCAACCTGCTGGGCACCGCCTCGGCTGCGGCCGTGAGATACAGCAAAAATCCGGACCGGTCCACGGTCGGTCTTTCGTTCCGCCGACCCCGGCTTTTCGCCAAGAGCATAGGGCTGGGGCTCCAGTACGAGAATCGCTCCGACGGGAAGGTGGCCGGCGTCGTGGTAGACCGCCCCTTTTTCTCGCTGAGCTCGCGGCAGGCCTTTCGTTTCGAGGTGGAAAGCCGGGATGAGCGCGTCTTGCGGTTCCGGGAAGGGCTCGACCAGGCTACGGACACCTTGAGCCGCCGTTTCTCCATGGTCCGGGGATCGGCCGCATGGGCGGTGCGAGCCGCCAGTGGGGGCTACCTGCGGGTTGGACTCAATGGGCAGGTACGCCGAGACGACTTCATTCCCTCCGCTTCCGGAGAACTCTTTCCTAAGACCGTCACCGGTGCGCTGGGCCCCTACCTGGTCTGGAATCATGCCCGATTTCTGGAGACCCAGGGATACGCCGGCTTCGCCCGGGAAGAGGACGTGGATCTCGGGGCCACGCTGCGCGTCGGGCTGCTGGCTGCTCCCGGCGTGTTCGGCTACGAGCGGGACGGGCTGGGAACGGAGCTCAGTGCCCGGGTGGGCGCACGAATTCCCGGCGGGTTCGCCCACTTCGACGCCCTGGCCAATGGGCTCTACACCAGAGCGGGGCTCGACTCGGGCTCGGTCCAGCTCGCTGCCACGGCTGTGCTCCAGCCAGGCCCTCGCCACGTAGCCGTCTTCCATCTGGAGGGTGGCTGGCTCAAGAACCCGGCGCCGGGCGAGGAGTTCGATCTCGGCTTGGGGAGCGGTCCGCGAGCCTTCGGGAGCCATGCCTTCACCGGCGACCGGTCGGTTCTTGTGACTGCCGAATACCGCCTAACGGTTGTGGATGACCTCTTCGGTCTGGTTGGGTTGGGTGTGGCCGGGTTCGTGGACCACGGAGGGGCGTGGTATGCCGGCTCGCCGAGGCGGCTGGGGTGGGACGCCGGGGTTGGGCTGCGTCTAGGGGCCCACCGGTCTACTGCTACGGATGCCCTGCGCTTCGATCTGGCCCGCCGCTTCGCCAACGATGTGGAAGAGGGAGGCTGGGTGGTGACGGTGGGCAAAGGTTTTGTGTTCTCCGCCTCGAGCAGAAAGCCGAGCTGAGAGGCTGGAGCTACAGGCTGGGGGACCAGGAATGGCTGTGCGGCCACGAGGTGGCGGGGACCCACGAATCGAATTGCTGCTGGAGGTCCTGGATCAGGCCTTCGATCACAAGGGTTGGCACGGCACCACCCTCCGCGGCTCCCTTCGCGGGGTGACCCCCAAGGAGGCGCTCTGGAGACCAGCTCCGGGACGGCACAACATCTGGGAGCTGACTCTCCACACCGCCTACTGGAAGTACGCCGTCCGCCGCCGACTCGCGGGTGACTCGGTGGGCTCGTTCGAGCGCAAGCCGAGTAACTGGCCGGAACTGCCGGATCCGGCCGACCAGGGCTCCTGGAAGGGTGACGTGGCGTTTCTCGAGAGCGAGCACCGCAAGCTCCGCGACCTGGTGTCCGGGCTGCCTCCGGCCCGGCTCAGCCACCGCTCACCCAAGGGAGTTTGGACCAACGCGGAGGAGATTCACGGCATCGCCGCGCACGACCTTTACCACACCGGTCAGATCCAGCTCATCAAGCGCCTGAAGGAATGAGCCTCAGCAACAAAACCGCGGCGACCACCAGCGCGATGATCAGGAGCAGCAAGCCGAGCACGGTAATGCCGCGTCTCGGCTTTCGCGCAAAAGGAAGATATTCCATGAGCCCGCCTCCCTATGCTCGGGATAGTATCCGGTCGGCTTGCGGGGAGCCAGTCGGGTGTACTCATTGTGACCCATGAAACCTCGTCCCTCGACCGAGACGGCCGGCACGGTGGAGACCGAGCGGCTCCTGACCCAGGCGCTCGTAGCCGGTCTGCTGGTGGCCGCGGTGGCCCTGGCGCTGTTCACCTGGCTGGGGCGCGAGGCCCTGACGGGGATAACCCCGGCTCTCGACGACCGGCTGCGCCAGGCCGTGAATGCAGCGGCCACACCCACGCTCACCAGCGTCATGCGCGCGGCGAGCCGGTATGGTGGTCCAGCCTGGCTCATGCCCGCCGGCCTGGTGCTAACGCTCGCCTTTCTCCTGCGGGGGTGGCGCCGTGGGGCCGTTCTGGTCGTGGTGACCATGGCGGGCGCCGGTCTGCTCGATCTGCTGCTGAAGCTCTCCTTCGCTCGGGTGCGGCCCACGCCCTTTTTCGGCTATCCCCTCCCCAGCTCTGCCAGCTTTCCCAGCGGGCATGCGTTATTCGCCGCCAGCTTCTTCGGCGGACTGGCCGTGCTGATAACTGCCAGGGTGCGTCACGGGGTGCTTCGAGTGGCGGTCTGGGCACTGGCGGTCTGGCTCACATTGCTGGTCGGCCTCTCACGCGTCTATCTGGGGGTGCACTACCCCAGCGATGTGCTTGCCGGCTACGCAGCCGCAGTAGTCTGGGTGGCCGCGGTCGCCTTCGGTGACCGGGTGGCGAGCCATCGGCTCCGACGTCGCCCGGCTTAAGTGGGCTGGATAGCGGTGGTCTTGAACCAATCTTCGGGGTCGGGAGACTCCGCGGCCACCGCCAAACGGCTGGAGGAGATCTTCGCTGGGGCTGGTCGCGCAGTCCGGATCAGCGTGGCAAACAGCGGCAGCCAGCTCCGCGCGGCAACAGAGAGAGCAGTGAGCGAGGGCTGCGACACCCTGGTCATGGGGGGTGGTGACGGCACCATAAACATCGGCGCTTCGGTGCTGGCGGGAACGGATCTTCCGCTCGGTGTGTTGCCACTCGGCACCCTCAACCACTTCGCCAAGGATCTGGGCATCCCTCTCGACCTCGACGAGGCGGCCAACGTGATTCTGGAGGGGGTGGTTTGCCGGGTGGACTTGGGCGAGGTCAACGGGCAGGTCTTTCTCAACAACTCGAGCCTGGGCGTCTATCCCGCCATCGTACGGCTGCGAAAGCGGTACCAGGCGACCGGCTGGGCCAAGTGGGTCGCGGCGCTCTGGGCCAGCCTGGTGGTGCTGCGGCGCAATCCCTTCTTGGCGGTGAGAATCCTGGCCGACCAGGAGGCAGTCATCCGGCGCAGCCCCTTCGTGCTGGTCGGCAATAATGAGTACCGCATGGTCGGGCTACAAGCGGCCGCGCGGGACTCGTTGGCCACCGGCCGGCTGTCTCTGTACGTGCTGAACGCCGAGCGGCGCAGGGGGCTCCTGCGGCTCGCCTGGCAGGTCCTCCGCCAGGGGGTCGACCAGGTCAGGGAGCTGGACCTGCTCAGTGCAGCGGAAACGACTATCGAGACCAGACGGCGGCGGCTCCAGGTGGCTCTGGACGGAGAGGTCTTGACGCTGGGCTCGCCGCTCCAATACCGGATTCGCCCCGCCGCGCTGCGGGTCCACGTACCGGCCGCCGCCTCGGCTTGCTATCCGCACCCCTCAACGCCATCTTCCACCCGCTTGTAGTCACCTGCGTTGCCTTAGGCTGGGCTTCGATCGGGCTTGAGCCGCCCCAAACGGCTCAATCGAGATCATGCTGGGCAACGCTCCTCTATCGGTCCTTCCGCTCGTTTGGGCGCCCGGTTTGCGGCGCCAGGGGAATCGGCCGTTCCCCACGCCCGAGGACTCTTCATGCGCCGACTCCGCATCGGCATTCTCGACCTCGTTACCAAGAGCCCCAAACCGTCCCTGTATGGACGGGTAATGAACGCGAACCTCGCCAGCATCATGCCCCAGGTGGTCGGCGTCTGGTGCGAGCAGCAAGGCCACCAGGTGCAGGTGGTCTGCTACACCGGAATGGAAGACCTCCTGGAGGAGCTGCCAGGCAACCTCGATCTGGTCTTCATCGGTGCCTTCACCCAATCGGCTCAGCTGGCATATGCGCTGAGCAACTTCTTCCGCCAGCGGGGCGCCGTGACGGTGCTGGGCGGGCCGCACGCCCGCTGCTATCCCGAGGACGCTCGCAAGTACTACGACTACGTGCTCGGGTTTACCGACCGGGATACCGTAATTGACGTGTGCCGCGAGTGCACGCCTCACCGGCCGCTGGGCCGCGAGATTTCGGCGCTGAGACAGCCATTGGAGCTGCCCACGCTGGAGGAACGCTGGAAGTTCGTCGAGCCGACGCTGGCCAAGGCGCCGACAATCAAGATCGTACCGATGATCGGCAGTCTGGGCTGTCCCTACACCTGCAGCTTCTGCATCGACTCGACGGTCGATTATCAGCCGCTGAGCTTTACCCAGCTTCGAGACGACCTGAAGTTTCTGCTGACCAAGATCAAGAACCCGATCGTGGGCTGGCACGACCCCAACTTCGGGGTGCGGTTCGACGACTACATGGAGGCGGTCGAGGCAGCGGTGCCGGAAGGCCGTATGCGGCACATAGCGGAGAGCAGCCTGTCGCTACTGTCGGAGAAGCACCTCCAGCGGCTTCGCAAGAACGGTTTCAAGGCCATCCTGCCCGGCATCGAATCCTGGTACGACCTCGGCAACAAATCGAAGACCCGCCGGACCGGAATGGACAAGGTCAAGCAGGTCTCCGAGCACGTGAACCTCATCTTGCGCTACATCCCCTACATCCAGACCAACTTCGTCATGGGGCTGGACGGCGACATGGGTCCGGAGCCGTTCGAGCTGACCAAGAAGTTCATCGATCTGTCGCCCGGCGCGTTTCCCGCGTACTCACTGCTCTCGGCGTTCGGCCGAGCTGCCCCGATGAACCTCGATTACCAGCGTGCCGGCCGGGTAGTCCCCTTCCCATTTCATTTCCTGAACAACAACCACGCAATGAACGTCCGGCCCAAGAACTACTCCTGGCCCGAATTCTACGATCATCTGGTGGACGTCACCCGGTACTCGTTCTCCTGGCGGGCGATCGGCCGGCGGATTCCAGCCACGGCTACCGCTATCCCGAAGTGGATGAACGTGGTGCGCGCGGTCTCATCCGAGGGGTTCGGGCGAATCCGCTACCACGAGACGATTCGAGGGCTACTCGATACCGACCGCTCGGTGCGTGATTTCATGGAAGGGGAAACCGAGATTCTGCCCGACTTCTATGTCAACCGAATCAAGCGCGAGCTGGGTCCGGCATACGATTACCTCCCCGAGGGATCTCTAGCTCACGATCCCAACGCGTACCTTCGCGCCACCACCGAGCCGGGGCTGGCTGCGACGGTTCAGCTGGGAAGCTCTCCAAGCCACTGATTCTAGAGATCGCTGACCCGGGTTCGCGCTCCGTCCCGGGCGCCGTGGGGCAGCCCCCCACGGAACTCGAAGTGCTCGTCGTCCATGAGCCGCTCCCCGGTGGGAGTGACCGATTTTGCCAGATGCCAGAGCAGGAGCTTCTGGCCCACCGCCGTGGCCGGCAACCACACGCCGGCCTCCAGTGCGGGATACAGGTCGGCATATTCCGGCCGAAGTCGCGCCTCCCGGATGTTACCCTGCACCAGGCTTCCTCCGATGTCGGTGGTCGTGCTCCAGTTGCAGCTTGTGGCCCTCTAATGGACGCCTCCAACCGCGAAGCCGCAAGGGCAACCCGCGGCCCTACCTGAAGTCGTTGTACCTCGCTACCTTACGTGTCCTCGGCGCCGTAGCCAAGTGGTAAGGCAGAGGTCTGCAAAACCTCCATTCGTCGGTTCGATTCCGACCGGCGCCTCTGAAAGGCTATTCGCCAGCAAAAGGGCCTCCGATCGGAGGCCCCCTTTCTTAAGTGCCTAAAGCCCACAGCCAGTAGCCAATAGCCAGAGGCCAATAGCCAATAGCCAGAGGCCAATAGCCACCTACCGCGAGTAGTACTCGATGACCAGCGAGGCCTCGCACTGCACCGGAATCTGCTCTCGCTCTGGAATCTCCCTCACCCTGACGCTCCGGGCCTCGCGGTCCAGCTCCAGATACGCCGGCGGCCGGGCGACCTCCAAGGGTACGATGAAGGCCGCCAGGTCACGGCTCTTCTGGGCCAGCGCCACGGGCTCGCCCGGTTTAACGCGGCGCGAGGGACGGTCGACCTTTTGCCCGTTGACGGTTATGTGTCCATGGGCCACCGCCTGGCGAGCGGCGAAGATGGTGCGCACGAATCCCGCCCGCAGCACCACGGCATCGAGCCGCGTCTCGAGCAGCTGGAGCAGCCTGACTCCGGTATTGCCGGTCTGCCGTGTAGCCTCGGCAAACGCATTCTGGAGTTGCCGCTCGCTGATGTTGTACTGGGCCCGGAGCCGCTGTTTCTCGATCAACTGCTTCTTGTAGCCGCTGACTTTGCGGCGGGGAGAGGCGCCGTGCTGCCCCGGCGGGTTGGGGCGTCGTTCCATCACCTTCGCTGCTTTGGGAGTGAGAGCGATGCCCAACTGGCGGGCAAGCTTCACCTTCGGTCCCCTGCGCTTCACGTTCGTGGTCTCCTATGCCTAGACGCTTCCGTTTTCTGACTTTTTCGTGCACCATAGCGTAGTACACCGGGGCCCTCAGGGGAAGCGGGGCGAGTGAAAACGCGGGCGGCTCCTTCGACTTTCGGGCGATAGGTCACAGCGAGCAGACCCAAAGCGCGGTATGCTCCTTCTACAAACCCGGAGGGTATTCGTATGAAAATTCTTGCACTGATTCCGGTTCTGTTTACGGCCTGGATCCTGGTCTCGGCCCGACCCGTGGCCGCCCAGGCGCAGCCGCTGGTGGCGGGATGCACCTGGAACTGCTACGACGTGGCGTTCCCCTACGGCTTGTACGTTCGGGAGGTGACCGCCGGAGGCAGCTTCGTAACTCTCGAGGATGGCAGTACCTGGGAGATTCGCCTGCCCCAGCGGCCGGTGGCGTCCAGTTGGCAGCCTGGCGATTTCGTCCAGCTGAAAACGATTTGGGCCCCGGTAGACCGGTTTGAGTTCCTCCTGGCCCGGGGTGATACCGACCGGGCCGAGGCACGGCTGGCCGGGACGCGGGCGACGAGCGCTCCCGCTCCCTGATCCGAGGTCAGGAATAATACCGCTTCATTTCGGCCGCCACGCCGTCCAGGTCCGGGAAGAGCCGCCGCTCGTCCACGCTCACCAGGTCGAGCTGGTCGCGGAAGCGAGGGGCATCGCCGGCTGGAATGATGAACTTGGTGAGCGCCGCACCCAGCCCGTGCGCCTCGAGAAAGCGATCGAAAGGTTGACGCTTGTCGGAGCACAGGGTGAACGTGGCGGCCTGGGCCACGATCCTCGGATTCAAGGAGGGCGGCTCGAACATGCAGGCGAATTGCCTGTCCCCGGCGTGTCCTCCGATCAGGGCCCACGGCGTCATCGGACGGTCTCCACCGAGCATGCTTTCCAGCTCCTGGATGAGCAAGGCGAGCTCGGGAAGGCCGAAGCAGCGGTGGACCATCTTCCAGTCCAGCCGCCAGACCACACGGGCGGAATCCGGCCGGGCCGCCACGGTGGCAAAGTGCGCGGCAACGAGCGGTGAATAGGTCCAGTCCAGCAGGCGGGTCGGTAAGCCATGGTGTTGGGCGGCGACCAGCACTTCCCAGTCGTTCACCGGCGGGTTGCTGAAGTAGGGCCGGGAGTAGCGGATGAAGTTCCGCAGGATGTGCTCTTCGAGATCGGCCTTGGCATGAGGTGGCGTGGTGCCACCCAGCTTATCCAGGCTGGTCAGGAGCGGCGACCCGGCGTCACCACCTCCCCGGTAAACCCCGCTGTCCCGCCTACGACCGGTTGTGGGGTCCGGCTCGATCGGGGTGACCCTGTCGATCAAGTCCCCTAGACTGGTGACGACTATTTCATTGATCGGCATCGTACGATGGAATGTGAGTTCCTTACCTCGTACCCTTAACGATCCCGTTCCTGATACGAACTGCCTTGCCCGTCGCGCCCGGGTCGGCGTCGATCCGCCGCTCCACCCTAGCGACCAGGCTGACTTTACTGTTGAGCGTCAGCGTATCCGCACCTCGCTGAACTCTGATCGGCAGCGGTGCGCCATCCTTATTGCCGAAGCGCGCCCGGAAAGCGGCTCCGAAATCCGGATCGTCGACCGGGAGATCGCCCAGGGCGAGTAGACGGTCGCCCTGGCGGAGTCCCGCGGCCTCGGCGGGCCCGCCGGGCAGAACCGCCGCGACCACTATCCCGCTCGAGTCGGCCACGGTCGAGATGCCGAGCCGCGGCTCGCGGACCGTATCGGCCCTCATTCGCATGCCGGCGAGCGGCAGGATCTGGTCGAACGGGAATGGCTCTCGTCCATCGACGTAGCGCCGGTTGAAGTCGGTGAACGAACGGCCGCCTGCCGCCCGGGTGACGGCCCTCCACCAGTCGGCGGTGGTAAACCCGCGCCCCTGCTTGAACGTCGCCCGGTAAAGCTGCCGCAGCACGACGTCCAGCGACTGAGCGTTATCGCTGGCATCCCGGATGAGAATGTCGAGCAGGAAGCCGGCCAGGGATCCCTTGGGGTAGTACAGGTACCTGCTGCCGTCAGCGGGCTGGATCCAGGTGGATAACGATGCATCTTCGAGAGCGGTGGGCGGTGCCGCCGACACGGTAGCAGCCTTGCCGGACGTGAGCGCCATGAATTGTGAGGAGTCGATGATTCCGCCGCGCGACAGCGCCAGATCGGCGTAGTAGTCGGTGATCCCCTCGCTGACCCACAGCAGGGTGGTAGGCTGAGGCTCGTCGTAGTCGTAGGGCATCAGATCGGCAGGACGCAGCCGCTTGACGTTCCAGGCGTGAAAGATCTCGTGGGCCGTTATGGAGGCGAGCAGCGCATTCCCGATGATGCCGGGATTGTAGATCCCCAGGTGCGAGTTTTGATGCTCCAGCGCGCTCGCTCCGGGATAGCTGGGCTCGAAGACCAGCATGGTGGTATACGTGTCCCATGGCGTCTCCTGGAAGACGGCTTCCTGGGGTGGCATCATCCTGACGATCTGGTCCCAGAACTGCTGCCGGGCAGACCCGGTCAAGGAGCCGGCCGGATAGGTGGCCAGGCGGTTCCACCGGCCCGAGACCTGCATGCTGTCATAATCCATCCGGCCCACGAAGAACGGCATGTCCACCAGTTCGTGGTAGTCTCCGGCACTGTACGCGTTGGCGCCGGGCGCCCGCTTCATGCCCGTCGCCACCTTCCATTCGGGCTTAGTCGTAATCGTGAGCGTAGCGGGGAAATCGAAGCCGCGGCCCTCGGGGTAGAACAGCAGGTTGGTTCCGTTGAAAAATGCAAAATCGGGTCGGGTCCAGGACATCGCGTTGTCGAGGGTATCGGCCAGGTAATCGAAGCGGACGCTGACCGAACGGGCGGTCCCGGGCTGAATGCGCCAGGTGTCGTAATCGAGCTTGTCCCAGTCGAGCGGCTCATCTCCCGCCGCGGCGGTGAAGCCCAATACCCAGCGGGCGAAGTTATTGATCTCATAGGCCCCGGGCGTCCACGCCGGCAGCGACAGCAGCACTGGGCCGGTACCCGCCACTTGGAACGACATGACCACCTCGATGGTCCGTTGCTGGGCGGTGGTCGAGTCGAAGGTGACCTGGTAGCGGATGTCGCTGATGGCTGCCGACCTGGCGGGCGCGGGGGTGATCGGCCGGCGCTGCTGCGCCGCCACCGAGGCGGAGGATCCGAGAAGGCCGGCGGTCAGGAGGCCCCTCAGCAGTCGATCGTTGCGCATGCAGTACCCCATTCGAGAGTTGTCGGGCCCGGCTCAAACGATCCGGGCTGCCGACCGGCCCTGACCAGTAAAGTTGCGTAGCGGCCCGGTAGATACCAAGGGCGGCGCTCGATAGATTCGAGCAATCCCGAGATTCGAGCAATCCCGAGATTCGAGCAATCCCGAGATTCGAGCAATCCCGAGACTCGAGCAATCCCGCTTCCAGGACACCAGGATGGCCGAAGACACCAAGCGACGGCGTGTGGCGCTGCACACCAAGATTCTCCTCGGTTTACTGCTCGGTGCCATCGCCGGGGTAACCGCGAACACCTACGCGCGCGAGTCGCCCCAGCTCGATTGGCTGGTGAACAACGTGGCCCAGCCGGTGGGACAGGTCTTTCTCCGGATGCTCTTCATGGTGGTCGTGCCGCTGGTCTTCGCGTCGGTGACGTTGGGGGTCGCGTCACTGGGCGATCTGCGCCGAATCGGCCGGGTGGGTGTCAAGACGCTTCTCGTGTTTCTGGCGACCACCAGTCTGGCGGTCGTCGTCGGACTGACCCTGGTCAACCTGGTCCAGCCCGGCCATGCCCTCGATCCCGCTGTCCGGACCCAGCTGCTGGCCGAATACTCGGCCCAGGCGGGGGAGACGATCGCGATCGCGGACCAGGAGCGCTTCGGCATCAACACCTTCGTAAAGGTGGTGCCCAGGAATCCACTGGGCGCCGCCGCTGAGGGCGACATGCTCGGGCTCATCTTCTTCAGCCTGATCTTCGGCATCTCTCTCACCCTGGTAGCCAGAGAGATAGCGGCGCCGGTGCTGCGGGTACTCGAGGGAATAAATCAGGCCGTCATCGTCATCATCGGTTTCGCCATGAGGCTCGCCCCACTCGGGGTCTTCGGCCTCATCTTCTCGGTTACGGCCAAATTCGGCTTTGACGTGCTCCGGTCCCTGGCTCTCTACGTGGTGACGGTTCTCGCCGCGCTGCTCCTGCATCAGTTCGGCGTGATCGGAATGCTGGCCAGGTTCGTGGTAGGCATGAAGCCGAGCAGCTTCTTCTCTCGCTGTCGCGCGCTGATGATCACCGCCTTCTCGACCTCCAGCTCCAGCGCCACCCTGCCGACCACCATCCGGACCGCCGAGGAGAACTTCGGCGTGCCTCGCGAAATAGCCGGCTTCGTGCTTCCGCTCGGCGCGACCATGAACATGAACGGCACCGCCTTATTCGAGGGAATAAGCGTTCTGTTCCTGGCCCAGGTCTTCGGGGTGGAGATGGGCCTCCTCGCTCAGGTCGTGGTCGTAGCGCTGGCGGTCATCTCGTCGATCGGTGTGGCCGGGGTGCCGGGTGGCTCGATTCCGCTGCTGGTGATGGTGCTGGGTATGGTGGGGGTGCCGGGGGAGGGGATCGCCCTGATCCTCGGGGTGGACCGTATCCTGGACATGGCCCGCACGGTTCCCAACGTGACCGGCGACCTGCTGACCTCGCTGATCGTGGCCCGGAGCGAACGGCTGCCTCTGCTGGCTCAGGAAGTCAGCGACTCCGCCGCGTGAGCGGTGGGCCGCTTCAGCCGCCCTCTGCTACCGCCAGCGCCTCGGCCTTCGCCTCGATGCCCGCCAGCACCGCCGTGTACGAGGCCGCGAACTTGGCCACGCCCTCGTCCTCGAGCTCGCGAGTGATGGCGTTCAGGTCTATTCCGCCTTCGGCCAGCGCCACCAGTTGGGAAGGAGCGGCCGCAACCCCTTCGTAGATCCGAACGGCGGGCTTGCCGTGCTCCCGGTATGCGTCGAACGTCTCGGGCGGCATGGTGTTCACCGTCCGCGGCGCCACCAGCGCTTCGACGTAGTGTACGTCCGGCAAGCGGGGGTCTTTGGTGCTGGTCGAGGCCCAGAGCGGCCGCTGGGGCCGTGCGCCGGCCCGAGCCAGGCGAGACCAGCGCGAGGTGGCCAGGGCTCGCTCGAAGAGACCGTAGGCCGCGCACGCGTTGGCAATGGCTGTCTTGCCGCGCAGTGGGTGGTCGGGAACCCGATCGAGCAGCACATCCACCTTGCTGTCCACCCGGCTCACGAAGAAGCTGGCCACCGAGGCGATGCCCTGGACCGGCAACCCCCGGTCGAGCCGCCGCTCCATTCCTTCGGTAAATGCGTCGATCACCTCGGCATAGCGATCCACCGAGAAGAGCAGGGTAACGTTCACGTTGATGCCGGCGGCGATGCTTCGGGCAATGGCGGGAAGCCCTGCCCGGGTGCCCGGGATCTTTATCATGGCATTGGGGCGGCCAACGGCGCCCCACAGGCGCTTGGCTTCGTGGGTGGTGCCTTCCGTGTCGTTCGCCAGAGCGGGCGAGACCTCGAGTGACACGAACCCGGCGGTCCCGCCGGACTGGCGATACAGCGGCATGAAAACGTCGCACGCTGCCCTCACATCCGCCACCGCCACGGCCTCGAAGATCTCGGCCGCGGACCGACCCTGCTCGGACAGGCGGCGGATGTCGTCGTCGTAAAGCCGGCTTCCGGCGATCGCCTTGTCGAAGATGGTGGGGTTCGAGGTCATGCCCCGGAGCCCGTCTTCGGTAATCAGCTGCGCCAGCCTACCCGAGGTGACCAGATCCCGGGTGATGTAATCGTACCAGACGCTCTGGCCCAGCTGCCCCAGTCGGATGAGGGGATTGAACTCCCGGGAGGCGCGCTCGTCGTTCATTCAGACCTCCTGGAGAGAAGCCGTTTCGTCGCGTCGGCCACGCGCTCCGGGGTAAGCTTGAATTCCAGAAACAGCCGATCACCCGGCGCCGAGGCTCCGAAACGCTCCATTCCCAGCATGATGCCCTCGTCCGTCGTCCAGCGGGACCAGCCGAACGGTCCACCCGCCTCCACCGCCACCCGGGCCCGGATGTCCGGGGGCAGCACCGTGTCACGATAACGCTCCGGTTGCGCCGCGAACAAATCCCACGAAGGCATCGACACTACCCGGGCCCGGATGCCCTCCTGGTAGAGGAGCCGAGCGGCGGCCAGCACAACAGTGACCTCCGAGCCTGTGGCTATCAAGATAGAATCCAGAGGCCCTTCTCCAGGAGGGTCGAGGAGCACGTAAGCCCCCCGCCTCACTCCCTCCGCCGCCGTGACCGTTTTCCGGTCCAGGACTGGAAGCTTCTGCCGGGTGAGCACCAGCATGGTGGGCCCATCCCGCCGCTCCATTGCCAGCCGCCAGGCCTCGATGGTTTCGGTGGCATCGGCGGGGCGGAGCGTTACCAGATTGGGGATGGCCCTGAGCGTGGCCAGGTGCTCGATGGGCTGATGAGTCGGGCCATCTTCGCCCAGGCCGATGGAATCGTGAGTTCCTATGTAGATGACCGGAAGCTTCATGATGGCGGCCAGTCGGATGGCGGGCTTCATGTAGTCGGAGAACACCAGGAAGGTGCTCCCGAAGGGCCGTAGGCCGCCGTGGGCGGCGATCCCGTTGAGGCAGGCGGCCATTCCATGCTCCCGCACTCCCCAATGAAAGGTTCGCCCGGTAGAAGCGGGGCCGAAGGTGCCACCCTGCTTGAGCGTCGTCCCGGTGCTTCCCCCGAGGTCAGCCGAGCCGCCGACCAGGTTGGGCACCGCGGTGGCGATTGCCTGGAGTGCCAGGCCCGAGGCCTGCCGGGTGGCCAGAGACCCGGCCGCTGGGGTGACCACAGGAAGGGCCCGATCCCAGCCAGCCGGCAGATCGCCGGAGAGCCACTGCCCGAACTCGACCGCCAGCGCCGAATGGGCAGCGGCGTATTCCTCGAAGCGCCGCTTCCACTCGGCCTCCAGCTCGCGCCCACGGTCCGCCGCAACCCGCCAGTGGCCGAGGACATCGTCGGGCACGTGGAATCTGGGCTCGAGCGGCCAGCCCATGATCTCCTTGGTGCGACGCACCTCTTCGGCGCCGAGGGGGGCGCCGTGTGCCTCCGCCGTGTCGCGCTTGGTGGGAGCCGGATCGGCGATAACGGTTCGCAGGATGACGAGCGATGGCCGTGAGGTTTCGGCCTGCGCAGCTTCGAAGGCGGCCGCAATTGCCGGGAGATCGTTTCCGTCGCCGACCTTCACGACGTGCCACCCGTACGCCTCGAAGCGGCGGCCGACATCCTCCGAAAACGTGAGTGCCGTGTCGCCGTCTATGGTGATGTGGTTGTCATCGTAGAGAACGTTCAGCTTGCCCAGCCGGAGATGCCCGGCCAGGGAGGCGACTTCGCTGGAAACTCCCTCCATGAGGTCGCCGTCGCTGGCGAACACCCAGGTCCGGTGATCCACGATAGTGTGGTTCGGCCGGTTGAAATGGTCGGCCAGGAGCCGCTCGGCGATGGCCATACCGACGGCGTTCCCCACCCCCTGGCCTAGCGGACCCGTGGTGGTCTCGACCCCGGGCGTGTGGCCGCGCTCGGGGTGGCCCGGCGTCAGCGACCCCCACTGCCGGAAGCTCCTGAGCTCCTCCATCGGCAAGTCGTACCCGGTGAGATGGAGCACCGAATACAACAGCATGGATGCATGGCCGCAGGACAGCACGAACCGGTCCCGGTCCGCCCAGTCGGGATTGCGCGGGTTATGGCGCAGAAACCTGGTCCATAGCAGGTACGCCGCCGGCGCGAGCGCCATGGGTGTGCCTGGATGGCCCGACTGCGCCTGCTCCACGGCATCCATACTGAGGGCGCGAATGGCGTTGATGCTGCGCCAGGCCAGCTCTGCTGGCGGATCGGCTTCGTGTGGAGATGACGAGGAGGGTTCCGTTCGCACCGTTCGAGTGCGGATGCTCTCGGCGTTCAGGACGGGCTCCCTTCGGGTGTGAGGACCGGCCGGGCGGGCATCGAGTGGGCGGGGGGAAGATAACGGGAGGCGCGAAAGGCGGGAAACGGTTCCGTCCCCCCCTGTCCCCCGCTCGCCTGTCGTTCTGGCCCTAATCTTGCTATACTTAAGCGCTTACATGGCTGACGACCTGACTTTCCAGGTCCAGCCCAACCTCAACCTGGTATCCTGTGGCACGTAGATCACGAAGACAGTCTGCAGCTCACGTCCCTAGCTTTCGCCGTTCCCCTGGTCGTTCAATGCAGTCGCACCGCGATTGGCTCCTCTCACAGCACGGTTCGGTTTGCGCGTACTGCGGAACCGAAACCTCCGACGAGGCTATAACCCTCGATCATGTGCGTCCCCGCCGGGGCCAGACGGCTTACGACCGTCCGGACAACCTGGTGCTGGCCTGCAGGGACTGCAACGCCGCCAAAGCGGACACACCGTTGGTGGCTTTTCTGATGCAGCGACGCGCGCGGGGGGTTTTCCTGCTGCACTATGGAGAACATCTCTCCGAGCCGCTCCGGGAGCTCGTCCGACAGGCTTCCGAACGGCCTATCGTCGCGAAGGAGTGAAGCAGCAACGGGGCGGCCTGCGCCGCCCCCCTCATCCCTGACCCTCCCCCGCGTCCCTGCCGGTCTCGATCGAGATCTTGACGTCCCCGCTTCCTAGTGCTTCGCGAACAATGCGGCTTTGCTCGGCGGTATGCGCCGCCGGATACCCCTCGGCCGGGCTGGCCCGCTCGGGCCGTCCAACGTAACGGATCTCCATGTCGTATCCCTCAGAGACCAGCTCCCGCAGCTTGGCCTCCAGATAGCGCCAGGCTCCCGTATTGAGCGGCTCTTCCTGTACCCAGACGAGCTCTTTCGCCTGCCGGTAGCGGGGGAGAAGCTGCCGCAGCTCGGTCCAGGGGAACGTGTACAGCTGCTCCAGCCGGACGATGGCCGGGCGGGTGGCTCCCAGCTTTTCCGCCTCGGGCAGCAGGTCGTAGTAAACCTTACCGGCGCACATCAGCAAGCGTCTGGCCCGCTCCGGGCTCTGGGCGAAGAACGGATCATCGATCACCGGCTGGAAATGGCCGGTGGAGAGGTCCTCGAGACGTGACGTGGCCAGCGGATGCCGCAGGAGACTCTTGGGGGTGAGCAGGATCAAGGGGCGTTGGCGGGAACGCTTGGCCTGGCGGCGCAGCAGGTGAAAATACTGTGCCGGCGTAGTGCAGTTGACCACCCGGATATTTCCCTCGGCGGCCAGATGAAGGAATCGCGCCAGCCGGGCACTGGAGTGTTCCGGTCCCTGTCCCTCGTAACCATGGGGCAGGAGCAGGGTCAGACGGGTAGTGAGTCCCCACTTGGCCAGCCCGGAAGAGATGAACTGATCGACGATCACCTGGGCCGCGTTAACGAAGTCACCGAATTGAGCCTCCCAGAGCACCAGGGTATCCGGTGCTGCGACGCTGTATCCATACTCGAAGCCGAGCGTCGCAAGCTCGGACAATGGGCTGTTGTGCAGCTCCATGGGAGCCAGCGTGCCTGGAAGGCTCGTGATGGGCGCCAGGGTTTCGCCGGTCTTCACGTCGTGCAACACGAGATGACGCTGGCTGAAGGTGCCGCGCTCGGTATCCTGTCCGGTGAAGCGAACCGATACCCCCTCGGTCAGCAGTGAGGCCAGGGCCAGGGCCTCAGCATGGGCCCACTCGATCCCACCTTCCGATCCCAGCGCGGCTCGCCGGCGCTCCAGCTGTTTGCCAAGCTTGGGATGCACGGAGAACCCGGCCGGCCAGCTGTGCAGCTGGTCGTTCAGAGCCTTGAGAAACTCGGGGGCGAGCGCCGTTTCCACTTCCTGTCCCGGGCCGCTGAGGCGGACCGGGTGCTCCTGTGCGCTGGTCCTCCCCATGCTGGACTTGAAGGCCTGCTGAATGTCCAACAGCCGTTGATACGCCTGCTCGGCCTGGGCAGCCGCCTCTTCCTGAGTGATGAGCCCGGACTCGACCAGAGTGCTGGCGTAAAGCTCCCGAACCGGAGGGAGGTTCCTGATCCGCTCGTACATCACGGGCTGGGTGTAGGCCGGCTCGTCTCCCTCGTTGTGGCCGTGGCGGCGATATCCGACCAGGTCGATCACGACATCCTGGTGGAACCGCTCGCGATAGGCCATGGCCAGGCGCACCGCCGACAGGCAGGCCTCCGCGTCGTCAGCATTGACGTGGATGATGGGGATGTCGAACCCTTTGGCTAGATCCGAGGCATACCGGGTCGAGCGGGCGTCCTCCATGTCGGTGGTGAAGCCGACCTGGTTGTTGGTGATGAGATGCAAAGTTCCGCCGGTCCGATAGCCCCTGAGCGCACCGAGGTTCAGCGTTTCGGCCACCACTCCCTGGGCGGCAAAGGCGGCATCACCGTGGATGGCCACCGGCAGGGCCGCGGTCGGGTCGTGGTGGGGCTCGCGGCCACGAGGCTGAGTCTGCTTGGCCCGCGCTCTGCCGTCGACCACGGGTGATACGAACTCGAGATGGCTCGGGTTGGGCGATAAGCTGACCGTGATCGCCTTTCCGGCGGCAGTGATGTAAGCGCCCTCCGCACCGTGGTGATACTTCACGTCGCCGGTGCCGCCCTCGGGAGTAAGATGCCCCCCCTCGACCTGGCGTCCTCCCTCGAACTCGGCAAAGATGGTCTCGTAGGGGCGGCCTACCACATGGGCCAGGACATTGAGCCGCCCGCGGTGGGCCATTCCGATGACCACATCCCTGGCGCCGGACTCGGCGGCACTCTCGATAGTGAGGTCGAGCATGGGCACCAGCATGTCCACGCCTTCGATCGAAAACCGTTTCTGGCCCAGATAAGCCTTGTGGAGAAAACGCTCGAGCGCCTCGACCTGCGTGAGACGCTGGAGCAGCCAGCGCTGCTGCTCCGGGCTCGGCGGCTTGCGGTACGCGCCCGATTCGATCTGCTCCCGAAGCCAGACCCGCTCCTCATGGGTCGAGATATGCTCGATCTCGTACGCCATGGTGCCGCAGTAGGTGACCTGGAGATGGGGCAGCGACTCGGCCAGGGTCCGCCCCGGTACGGCGATGCGGAGCACGTTCGAAGGAATGGCGGCCATGACCTCGGGTGTCAGGCCCAGCGACGCCGGCTCGAGTGCGGGATCGCCGATCGGCTCGGTCCCTAGAGGATCGAGCCGGGCCGCCAGGTGGCCATGCATCCGGAACGCCTTCACCAGCGCCATGGCGGCGGCCACATGGTACAACATTCCGGGCGCGACTGGTTCCTGGCCCGGCTGCGGGGTCGGAGCTGCTTTGGCGGTCTGGTAACTCGCCGCCGGTAACCCCAGGCTCTCGCCGATCAGCCCGTAAAATCGCTGCTCGCCCTGAAGCAGCCGGTCCACCGTTCCGAGAAACGCGCCGGACTCGGCTCCCTGAATGATCCGGTGATCGTACGTGCTGGTGATGGTCATGACCTTACTGATGCCCAGCTCGCTCGCCCGCTCATCGGAGAAATTGGAGAACTCGGCCGGGTATCCTATCGCGCCCACCGCGATGATGCTTCCCTGACCAGACATGAGGCGGGGTACCGATGCAACCGTGCCCAGGCCGCCCGGGTTGGTGAGTGACATTGTGGCACCGGCAAAGTCGTCGGGCAGCAGCTTGTTGGCGCGCGCCTTCTCGACCAGCGTCTCGTATGCCCGGTGGAAGGACGCAAAGTCCATCGTGTCCGCCCGCTTGAGGACCGGCACTACGAGGCCCCGGCTGCCATCCTTCCGCTGCACATCTACCGCCAGGCCCAGACCGATCCCTTCGGGCTGAACCCGGTGGGGCACGCCTTCGATGGTGGCGAGCGTGTGGCCCATGACCGGGTGCTGTTTGGTTGCCTGAACGATGGCGTAGGCGATGAGGTGAGTGAACGAGATCTTTTCGGAACGCCCGGCCGCCTGGAGTGCAGCGTTGAGCTGCCGCCGCTGATGCTCGAGCACCGCGACCGGGAGCTCACGAAAGGTCGTGGCCGTAGGAACGGTGAGGCTCTCGTTCATGTTGGCCACGAGCTTGGCAGCCGGGCCCTTGATGGGGCTCAGGCCTGCGGCCGGCTCGCCCGTTGGACGGTCGGCTAGACCAGACTCTACGTCCGGTCTCGCTGGCCCGCTTACCCGCCTACCCTCTTTCCCGCCCTCCTCCTTACTCCCTTCCCCGCTTACCCGCTTACCCGCTGCCACCCCGCCCCGCTCCCCAACCACTCCGCTCTCGAACAGGCGCCGCCATTCGGGGCCGACCGCGGTCGGATCCCGAAGAAACTCCTCATACATGGCTTGCGCGAAACCGGCGTTAGCCGTCTCGAACACATTCGGATCCACGATTCCAATCCCTATTGAAGTGCACCCCAAGGGATTCCGGCTCACCGGAAAATGAAAGTGGCTGAGGCCGGAGGGGTTAGGAAAGATAATGGCCCTGGAGCGGTGGAGAACGCACGGCCTGCCCTGCTAATATCTTACAAGACGGGGGCCGGGCGGTATGCTATGATCCATGCCGGAACCTCGGCTTCACGGCAGATCTTAGGACCTCCATCGAATCGCACCGCTATGGCCAAACTCCCAGCAAGTCAGGCGAGCCAGCTCGCTCAGGTGTTTGTGGTTGGCATTCTCGTAACCGGTTGTGGCGGGGATGGGGGAGGCAACGGGGGGACGCCACCAGCAACCACCACGATTGCAAAATCCTCCGGCGACGCCCAGGCCGGGACAGTGGGGCAGCCGCTGGCCACGCCGCTCAGCGTCCTGGTCACGGAAGACGGTGCCGCCAGGGCCGGCGCGACAGTCGCCTGGTCCACGACAGCGCCTAACGCCTCGCTGGATCCAACCTCTGCCGGCACTGACGCGAACGGAATCGCGAGCACCACCTGGACGCTGGGCACCGCGTCAGGGGCGCAGACCGCCACGGCCACCCTGACCGGCGCGACCGGGTCGCCGGTTGCTTTCACGGCCACTGCGGCTGCTGACGTTGCCGCCACGCTCGTCAAGGGAGGCGGAGACGGCCAGAGCGGGGAGATCAATACCCAGCTCGCGCTGCCGGTGCAGGCGAAGGTGACGGATCAGTTCGGTAATGCTGTCGCTGGAACCGGTGTCGACTGGTCGGCAACCGACGCGGCCGTGTCCGCACCAACCGTTGCCAGCGACGCTGCCGGTATCTCCCAGGTGACCGTCACGCTGGGCGGCACCGCGGGGCCGATCACCATCGTAGCGGAGTCGGATGGCCTCGGAGGCTCACCGCTCACCTTCACCGCCACGGCGGTCGAGCCCACCCCGACGCCGAGCAGCATCGATGTGACGGTTCGTAACGACAACTTCTTGAGCGTTCGAAACGGCACCCAGAATCCCGCCGTGGATACCGTCGCGGTCGGAGGCACGGTGACCTGGACCTGGTTAGCCCAAGCGACCAATCCGCACGATGTGACCTCGAGCGGTTCGCCCAGCTTCACGAGCAGCGCGACGACAGCCCAGCCCTTCACCTACGGACCCATCACCTTCACGGTCCCCGGCACCTACAACTACTACTGCACCCAGCATGGGGCCCCGTCGGCTGGAATGTGGGGTAGAATCGTGGTCAGGTAGGTCTGTCGCGGCGGGCTGCCAGGCGCTTCAGGGGCAGACCCGCCCCCGCGCGCTCACGAACGAGCGAAATCGCTCTGCCTCCTCGTCAATACGAGGGGAATCCCATCCGAGCTCCTCACCCATGAGCTGGGCAACCCGCCGAGCGGCAGGGAGGCCCTGGTCCGGGTGCTCGTAGTAGAGATGGAAGCGTCGCACCAGCACGTCCTCCACCGTCTGAGCCAGTTCCCTCCGAACCGCGTGCACCACCTCGGCTTCGATGGCCGGATGGGGCGGGAGTAGCTGGGCGAGGAGCCGCCGGTCCGCCCCGCCCAGGTTGAAGATTCCAGCCGCCTCGGTGCCGTAGTGGCGCAGCAAGTGGTCTACGCTCGCGGCCGGAATGCCGAGGTCGAGGCCCCGCTCGCGAAACTGGCTGAGATCCGCGGTCTCACCACCGGGCAGGGGCTCCTCGTCGGTCCGAGCCTCTGCGTGCCGGGGCCGCCCGTCGCGATGCCGCAACTCCTTCATGGCCTGGTCCACCACCTCCGCCGAGAGCGATCGGTAAGTGGTCAGCTTACCCCCGAGCACGGTCAGCATCCCTCCGGAGCCGTGCACGATGGCGTGTTCTCGCGATCGGCTGGAGGCGGTCCTCCGGTCGCGATCCACCAGAAGCGGCCGGAGCCCTGCCCACGTGGCGCGCACATCCTCGATGCTGAGCCGGGCGCTGGGAAAGCGGGCGTTGGCCGAGCGGAGCAGGTACACGATATCATCCGGGGTGATGGTCGGCTCGTCCGGGAGGTCGGTGGTGTCGGTGTCAGTGGTCCCGATGTAAGAGAGATCGCCCCAGGGGAGCACGAACATGACCCGTCCATCGATAGGGCTGGTGAAGGCGATCGCCTCGCGGTGGTCGAGGCGCGAACGATCCACGACTACGTGCACTCCCTTAGTCGGCTGGAGCAGCGGCTGCGCCCCGGCATCTTCCAATCGCCGCAGCTGATCGGCCCAAGGGCCGGTGGCGTTCACCACCACGCTGGCCCGGAGCACGCCGCGTTCGCCGGTGAGCCGGTCCACCAGCTGGGCGCCGACCACTCTCCCCGCGGTGCGCTCGAGCGCCTGCACTGCCATATAGTTGGCCACCAGCGCTCCGTGATGGATGGCGGAGCGCGCGGTGGCGACCACCAGCCGGGCATCGTCGCACTGGGCATCGTAGTAGCGGGCGCCGCCGAGCAGGCCGCGGTCGCGCAGCATCGGCTCCGCCTCCAGCATGCCACGCTTGCCGAGCATCCGGTGTGCCCGCACATTGCGGAACAGTGCGAGTACATCGTAGAGGACCATCCCGGCCGCGAGCCGCCAGCGCGAGATGCGGTCTCCGCGATGCACCGGGAAGACGAACGGCAACGGCCACACGAGATGAGGCGCGATCCGCAGGAGAGTGCGGCGCTCGCGGTTGGCCTCCAGCACCATTCCGAGCTCGCCTTGCTCGAGGTAGCGGAGGCCTCCGTGGATGAGCCGGCTGGAGCGTGAGCTGGTGCCGGACCCGAGATCGTTCTGCTCGACCAGAACCGTGCGCAGCCCGCGCATCGCCGCATCGCGGGCGATCCCCGCGCCGTTTATGCCGCCGCCAATCACCAGGAGATCGGCCGGCTGCCCGGTCAGCTGCGCCAGGGTAGCCCGCTCCAAGGACCGTCTTCCGTGACTCTGTGCTCCCTCTCGAGGGCTCCCCGGCCCAGCACCTGGTTTGTCTGGCATGCTCATGTCATTCGCTCCACCTACCGGGTACTCGATCTGGCCTGCGGAGAGGGGCGGCACAGCCTGGCCGCCGCGGCCCGCGGCGCCAGAGTCGTGGCCATCGACCGTGACCCGGCCAAGCTCTCCGCCGGGCAGGACCGGGCGGCCGCTGCTGGTCTTTCGATAGAGTGGCGGCAGATGGATCTCGAGGGAGCGTGGCCCGATCTGGGAACTTTTGATGCGGTTCTGGTATTCAATTATCTTGACCGGGCCAGCATGCCTGGAATCAGAGGCCTGGTTGCGCCCGGCGGCTGGCTCATAATGGAAACCTTTCTCGAAGCGCAGCGTGAGTCGGGCTGGGGCCCGACATCCGAGCGTCACCTGCTGCGCCCGGGCGAGCTGGCCTGCCTGGTGGCCCCCCTCGCGGTCGTGCACGGGCGGGAGGTATTCGAGGCGGTAGACCCCGAACGGTGGCGGGCGGTTGCCAGCGTCATTGCAGTAAGAAGTAAGAAGTGAGAGGTGAGAGGGGAAGGGCTGGTTCCCCTTTTCATTGCCCCTCTCACTTCTGACCTCTCACTTCTCACCTCGGGTTTACATGCTCGATTCCCGCCGGGGCCGGCGGGTCGCGATCGTCGCCGGCGCCCGCACGCCCTTCGCCAAGAGCGGTACCCTGTTCCGCGACGTAACGGCGGTGGCTCTGGCACGCCACGCCGCGAGGGAGCTGCTGTATCGGAGCGAGGTGGACGGGCGGGAAATCGACGAGGTGGTGTTCGGTCAAGTGGTCCCCTCGGTCCTGACACCCAACGTGGCTCGCGAGGTGAGCCTCCTGCCGCAGCTCCCGCCCAGCGTGCCCGCTTACAGCCTCAACCGGGCGTGCGCCTCGTCCGCCCAAGCCATCAACAACGCCGCCGACCAGATTCTGCTGGGTCACGCCGACGCCATTCTCGCTGGGGGGGTGGAGTCGCTCTCGGATCTGCCGATCATGCACTCCCGCCGCTTCAGCCAAGTGCTCGTCGAGGCAGGCAAGGCGAAGGACGTCCGAGGTCGCATCGCGGCCATAGGCCGAACCCGCCCCCGCGATCTCATCCCGGTTACGCCGGCTGTGGCCGAGCCCTCGACCGGCGAGACGATGGGCCAGTCAGCCGAGAAGATGGCCAAGGAGAACGGAATCGGCCGTGAGGAGCAGGACCGGCTCGCGCTGCAAAGTCACCAGCGGGCGGCTGCGGCGACCGAAGACGGACGGCTGACGGCCGAGATAGCGCCGTGGTTCACCGGGCCCGAGATGGATCAGGTGATTACCGGAGACAACGGGATCCGAGCCGACACCTCGCTGGAAGCACTCTCCAAGCTGCGCCCGGTGTTCGATCGAAAGTACGGCACGGTGACCGCAGGCAATTCCTCGCCGCTCACCGATGGAGCTGCCGCCGTGTTGCTCATGGCGGAAGAGACGGCCAAGGCCCTCGGCCACGAGCCGCTCGCCTACATCCGGAGCTATGCCGCGAGCGCGGTAGACCCCTCGTGGCAGCTGCTCATGGGGCCGGTCCTCGCCGTGCCGAAGGCGCTGGAGCGGGCCGAGCTGACCTGGGACGAGCTGGGTCTGGTGGAGATCCATGAAGCCTTTGCGGCACAAGTGCTCTCGAACGTACAGGCCTGGGGCTCGCGGGCCTGGGCCGACCGGCTTGGATTGCCTGGCCCGGTCGGCGAAGTTGACTGGGAACGCACCAACGTCGCCGGCGGATCGATCGCCATCGGCCACCCCTTTGCTGCCACCGGCGCTCGCCTGGTAACCACGCTGGCAAACGAGATGCGCCGCCGAGACGTGCAGTTCGGATTGCTCTCGATCTGCGCCCAGGGAGGTATGGGGTATGCGATGGTGCTGGAGAGGAGATGATGGTCGAGTCAGGAGTCAGGAGTCGGGAGTCGGGAGGCAATCCACCCCGATCGGGAGGAAACTATTGGGAGATACGCCGGCGTGTTTTGGCATTTGTTCCACGGCCCCGAGTACAGAGCATTGTCCACCGGCCCATGGGTCCGGGGTCCTGACTCCCGACTCCTGACTCCCGACTCCTGACTCCCGACTCCCGACTCTTCATCCATGTCCGCATTCGCGACCACCATCGAAAACGGCATCGCCGTCGTCACCTTCGATCTTCCGGGTGAGCCGGTCAACAAGCTCAGCGCCTCGGTGAGATCCGAGATGGAGGAGCTGCTGATGCGGCTCAGGGACGACACCTCGGTGCGCGGCGTGGTGCTGATCTCGGGAAAGCCGGACACCTTCATAGCCGGCGCGGATATCGAGGAGTTCACCGCTATCTCGAGTCAGGACGCAGCCGAGAGGTTGAGCTTCGAGGGCCAGGAAACGGTGAGCCGGGTGGAGACCTTCCATAAACCCGTCGTTGCCGCCATCAACGGCGCCTGCCTGGGTGGAGGGTTGGAGGTGGCACTCGCCTGCCACTACCGGATCGCCACCGATCACCCCAAGACCGTGCTCGGCCTTCCCGAGGTGCAGCTCGGGTTGATCCCGGGCGCCGGCGGATGCCAGCGGTTACCTCGGCTCATCGGCGCCGGTGCCGCGCTGGACATGATCCTGACCGGTAAGAGCGAGCGGGCCTCGACTGCATATCGGTTGGGCCTGGTCGATGAGGTCGTGCCCCGGAGCATTCTGCGCCAGGCCGGGGTCGCAGCGGCAGACCGGCTTTCCCGCCAGGGGCTCCCCAAACGAAAACGGCGCGGGGGGCTCTCCGGGATCATACTCGATCGGACGCCGGCCGGGCGCCAACTGGTCTACCGCACGGCGCGCAAGCAGGTCCTGAAGAAGACGGGCGGGCATTATCCCGCGCCATTGGCGGCGCTCGAGGCCGTCCGGGTTGGGCTGGAGCAGGGGATCACGGCGGGCCTTGCCGAGGAGCACCGGGCTTTCGGAGAGCTGGCGGTCGGCGACGTCTCCCGTAAGCTAGTGCAGATCTTCTTCGCGACGACGGCTCTAAAGAAGGACGACGGTGTGAGGTCCGGCACTGCCATCCCCCGCCAGATACGACGGCTGGGCATCGTAGGCTCGGGATTCATGGGGGCCGGAATCGCCGGCACGGCGGTGTTGAACGTGGAGGTGGATACCCGGCTCAAGGACGCGGACCTCACCCGGGTCGGAAAGGGCTTGAAGGCCGCCTCGGCGATCGTGAGAGAGCGCTACGAGCGGCGGCGGCTGACTCGCCCCCAGTACGAACGTTTGAGCGCGCTGCTGTCCGGATCCGCCGACTATAGCGGGTTCAGCCGGGCGGATCTGGTCATCGAGGCGGTGTTCGAGGAGCTCGAGACCAAGCGCCAGGTCCTGGCCGAGGTCGAGGACAAGGTCCGGCCGGAAGCTATTTTCGCGACCAACACGTCCACCATTCCGATTCATCAGATCGCGGCCCGGGCCCGCCATCCAGAGCGGGTGCTCGGGATGCACTTTTTCTCACCCGTGGACCGCATGCCACTACTGGAGATCATCCCCACCGAGGCCACCAGCCCCGACACCCTCGTGACTGCCGTACGGTTCGGCCGCCGGATGGGTAAGACGGTGATTGTCGTTGCCGATCGGCCCGGCTTCTGGGTGAATCGCATCCTCTCGCCCTATCTGAATGAGGCCGGATATCTGCTCCAGGAGGGTGTGCCGATCGAGCTGATCGACCGCACCATGACAGGGTTCGGATTTCCGGTGGGTCCGGTGGCACTGCTCGACGAGGTGGGACTCGACGTGGCCCAGAAGGCTGGGAGCGTCATGCACGAGGCGTTCGGCGACCGCTTGAAGCCGGCCCCCACGCTGACCCGCATGCTGGGAGCTACCCGGCTGGGGCGGAAGAACGGCCGCGGCTTCTACCGTTATAAGGAAGGGCACAAAGCGGGGGTCGATCGCAGCGTCTATCAGCTGCTGGGGGTCCGGTCGGGTGGCGACGCGTTCCCGGACCTGATTCAGCGCCGGCTGGTGTACTCGATGCTGAACGAGGCCGCGATGGGCTTCGCCGATGGGGTGGTGCGATGTCCGCGGGACGCCGATATAGGCGCGATCTTCGGCATCGGCTTCCCGGCCTTTCGGGGCGGCCCCCTGCGAATGATCGACGATCTGGGCGCCGCCCGTGCGGTCGAGACGCTGTACCAACTGCAGGAGCAGTTCGGCGAACGCTTCCGGCCGGCACAATCACTGCTCGACCTGGCCCGCTCTTCCGGCCGGTATTATCCCGCTTGATTGCGGCACCCCGGATCCGGCTCCCTCGCATGACGTGGACCATAGCAGCCGGGGCTGTATTGACATACCTCGGAATGGTGGCACTGCTTCGGCTATCCGAGTCTAACCTGATCTATTTCCCCGGTAGCCAGCGTACCCTCATTCCTCCACCCGCGGGACTCGGCCTTCCAGTCGAGCGGGTTGAGATCTCTACCGAGGACAGCGTGAGGCTGGTGAGCTGGGCGATTCCCGCGGCCAACGACTCCAGCGGTCTTTGGCTCCTCATCTGCCACGGCAATGCCGGCAATCTGTCCGAGTTCGATCGCCCGGTTCACTACGCCGGCCTTCGGCACCTGGGCCTCAACCTTCTGGCCTTCGACTACCGGGGGTACGGCGAGAGTGGCGGGGCGCCGAGCGAGCGGGGCCTGTATCGCGACGTCGATGCAGCCTATCGCTATCTGAGAGAGATTCGCCGCGTTCCCTCCGATCGAATCGTGGTCTACGGCCATTCGCTCGGCTCGGCGGTGGCGGTGGACCTGGTCAGCCGAGTTCCTACCGCGGGCCTCATCGTGGAGGGGGCCTTGACCTCGGTTATCGACCGAGGCCAGGAGCTCTATCCTTATATACCGGTCCGCTGGATCGCAGGCAGCCGGTTCGGGTCGCTGGAGAAGGTCGCCAAGATCACGGTGCCGAAGCTCTTTCTCCACGCTACCGGTGACGACGTGATTCCCCTGGCACACGGCCGCCGCCTGTATGAGGCGGCTCCACCGCCAAAGAGTTTCATCGAGCTGGAGGGCGGCCACGGTGACTCCTTCGACGTGGACTCATCACGCTACTTCGGGAGCATCGCGGCGTTTGTGGCGAGCCTGAAAGCTGGCCCCCAGTAGGCTGCAATACACCATCTCCGACCTCCGCTTCTCCCGCCGCACCCCCTGCGCTCAGCCTCCAGGGCTCAGCCCATTTCTGCTGGCCCCCCACCCTGCTGTGCCAAAGTTGGGTGGGGTGGAGCAGACGACACGGGCATGGGTTCGATGGCAGGCTCCCAGGGGAAGGGCGGAGCGGTTGTCGAGGAGCCTGCCGGAGGGCCCATGCCCGTGGCGTCTGCGCGGGGAGCGCTCAGCCTCCGGGGCTCAGCCCAGTTCCGCTGGCCGCCCCCGCCCCCGTGCGGTGGAAAGACTCGGTTGGAGCAGACTGGCCGAGCCATCCGCGAATCTTGTCAATCGGAGTTCGGGAGGTTCCCTTCCAGTGTGTCCGACCCGGAGCCAGCTTCTTTGCCTGCCGTTCCCGATAGACTGCAAGCCGCCGTGGCGGACCGTTACCGTATCGAGGAAGAGATCGGTCGCGGCGGCATGGGATCGGTCTACCTCGCCGAGGACCTCAAGCACTCTCGCAAGGTAGCCATCAAGGTGCTGCTGCCCGGTACCGGTACTCAGTACGAGCCGCAGCGATTTCTCCGCGAGATCCGCATCGCGGCCCAGCTCTCCCATCCCCAGATTCTGCCGGTACACGATTCCGGCGAGTGTGACGGCCTCCTGTACTTCGTCATGCCGTATGCCGGCTGCGAGACTCTCCGGGACCGGCTGAATCGGGAGGGCACCCTGCCGATCGATGCCGCGCTCCGGATCACCCGCGCCGTGGCGACTGCGCTGGACTACGCCCACCGCCGCAACGTGATCCACCGGGACATCAAGCCGGAAAACATCCTGCTCCAGGAGGGCGAGCCGGTGGTGGCGGATTTCGGTGTAGCCACCGCCATTTCCGCAGCCGGTGGAGATAACATCTACATCACCGACGGCGGCTTGGCGGTGGGCACCCCTGCCTACATGAGTCCGGAGCAGGCCAGTGCGGACCGCGAGCTCGATGGCCGGAGCGATCTCTATAGTCTGGCATGTGTGCTGTTCGAGATGCTGAGTGGCCGTCCCCCATTTCACGGATCCAGCGCGCGGGCCACCATGGCGCGTCACGCCACCGAGCCGTGTCCTCCTATCCGCTCACTCCGGCCCAACGTGCCGCTCGCCGTGGATCTGGCGCTGCAGCGTGCGCTGGCAAAGGACCCGGGAGATCGCTTTTCCACGATGGCCGAGTTTTGCGACGCCCTGCTGTCGCCGCAACCGGTGGCGGTGGCCCTGGAGTCGGGCCAGGACCAGCGGGCGATTGCCGTGCTGCCTTTCGTAAACTCCAGCGCCGATCCGGAAAACGAATACTTCAGCGACGGCATGACGGACGAGCTGATCACCGCCCTGACGAAAGTGGAAGGGCTGCACGTCGCGTCCCGCACTTCCGTATTCGCGCTCAAGGGCCTCAGGGAAGATGTCCGCAGCCTCGGGAGCCGCCTCAATGTATCGGCGGTTCTCGAGGGCACCGTTCGGAAATCGGGCAACCGGCTCCGGATCACGGTGCAGCTCACCAGGGTCGCGGACGGGCGCACCCTCTGGTCGGAGCGCTACGACCGGGAGATGGCCGACGTCTTCGCCATCCAGGACGAGATCGCGGGCACCATCGTCCGGACCCTCCGGTCTACGCTGCTGGCAGGCCTGCGCGATCCGACACCGGTGCGATACACCGAGAACGTGCGAGCCTACAGCCTGTACCTCAAGGGGCGTTTCTGGTGGAACCGCCGGACCCAGGCGGATATCGCGGAAGGCATCAGATTTTTCGAGCAGGCGATCGCGGAAGATCCGGGCTACGCCCTGGCCTACAGCGGCCTGGCCGATTCATACGCTCTGGATCTCGATTACCGCGGCGCGCCGGTGAAGGAGGGAATGGAGCGGGCCAGGTTGGAGGCCCGCCGAGCGATCGAGCTCGACGAGACCCTCGCCGAAGCCCACACCTCGCTCGCGTGGGTGACCTTCATCTATGACTGGGACTGGGCCGGGGCGGAGCGCGAGTTCAGCCGCGCGATCGAGCTCAACCCCCGCTACTCCACGGCACGGCAGTGGTACGCCTGGTTTCTTGCGGCGATGGGCCGATTCGAGGAGGGGCTGGTGGAGGCGCGTACCGCGATCGATCTGGATCCCGCATCGGTATCTATACGGCGGAGCCTCGGGTGGCTGCAGTATTACGCTGGGCAGCACGAGCCTGCGCTCGACAACCTCAGGCGGGCCCTGGCCATGAATCCCACGGCCGAAGAGACCCACCGGCTCCTGGGGCTGGTGTACCTGCAACAGGAAAGATACGACGAGGCGGCAGCGTCATTCAGGGAAGCGCTGGCGAACACCCAGGACAGCGTCATGGCCTTCGCGGGGTTGGGCCACGTCGCCGCACGCCGGGGACGCCTGGATGAGGCTCGCGCGGTGCTCGAGGAGCTCCACCGCCGTTCGCGAGCCAGATACGTCTCACCAGTGGCGTTCACCGGGCTCTATGTGACGCTGGGCCAGCCCGACGAAGCCTTCGAGTGGCTGGAAAGGGCCTATCAGGAGCGGCGCGGGTGGCTGGCCTACCTGAACATAGAGCCGCTGCTCCAGGGTCTTCGCTCCGATGCCAGATTCCAGCGGCTGGTGGAACTGATGCGGCTGGCGTAGGGGTGCAAATGGCTCAGGCAATGGGGGACCTGAAGCTCTCGTTTTGAAACATCGGCGGTGCCGTGGAATCTCAGGCCAGCCGGAGGTTTTAGGGTTCGTACCGTCTATCAAGCGTTTCGTGGGCCCAGAGTAGCATTCCGCTCCGAATCTGTTCCTCCCCCCAGAATCACATTCTATCGTAACGCTCCGACAGGCACGTCACCGGGGGGTGTCTTCCCCGCCATAGACATGTCATGTGAGGTCCGGCGCCCATTCCTCAGGAGGCGTTACGCGAATTCTCATAATTGAGGACGACCGCAAACCTTTCCCACCGCTGCTCTCCCGCCACCCGGGAGAGAATCAGGCACTCGAGGGGGCCGAGACCGATCCCGCCACCGAGGATCCGGCGCAAGCCTCCGCAGCCGATGCGCGCACCGTGGTGCACGAGTTCCAGGTGCCCATGCACCTGGCCGGTGCGGCCGACGCCGACCAGAACCACGCCGCCGCGGGCGATCTCGATGAGCGCGGCCATCCGGACGCCTCGGTGATTCGGGAGCTGATCGCGCGGGTGGAGGAGTTGCTGCACCGCACCAGGGCGCGGCCCGCCGGCGCGTCTACCGGCTGGGCCGGCACCATCCGCTTCGGGAGCGTGCTGCTGGAGCCAGCCACTCAGACGGTCTTGCGTGGAGGGCAACCGGTACGGGTGACCCACACCGAGTTTCGGCTGTTGCTGGCGCTGATGAGGCGGCGGGGTGCCATCGCCTCGCGCATGGAGCTGTTGCGGGAGGTGTGGGGCGCCGGGGCGGCTGTCAGCCGCCGAGCGGTGGACACTCACATAGCGCGACTGCGCCGGAAGCTGGAGGACGACCCCGCCAATCCCCGTCACATCCTGACGGCGCTCGCCTGGGGATATCGCTTCCGTCCGTGAGGATGAGTGACTCGGAGCCGGTGACGAGCTCCGAGCCCTCGGTCACTTCGCTTCGTCACAGCGGCGATTCGCCTACAGGAGGAGAGATATGACGAACACGCGGTTCGGTTGGCTCTGCGCCAGAGTGGCTGCTCTGGCGCTCCTGCCGGCAGTGGCTCTGGCGCAGGAGCCGGCCACGGTCACCGGCCGGGTGACCGACCAGGGCGGAGCGCCGATCCCCTCGGCCACGGTCGCAATCCCTGCAATGGGCCTCGGCGCGACCACGCGCCAGAATGGAGAGTACACGATTGTCCTTCCCGGAGCGCGAGTACAGGGACAAACGGTGACACTGACGGCGCGAGTGATCGGCTATAAGCCTCAATCGGTGCTGATTACGCTCGGTGAGGGCACCGCCCAGCAGGACTTCACCCTGGCGCCCAACCCGCTCCAGCTGGGCGAGATCGTAGTCACCGGCGCGGGCACGGTTTCTCAGACCGAAAAGCTGGGTGCTGTGCGTAATTACGTGGCAGGAGAAGATATCGAGCGCGCTAACGAGCCCAATGTCGTCCAGGCGCTAGCGGCCAAGGCTCCCAATGTGAACGTCACCCAGTCCAGCGGCGAGCCGGGCACATCGTCCTACGTGACGATTCGAGGCCAGCGCACCATCGGCTTGCCCGGGTCGGGCCAGGCGCAGCCGCTCTTCGTAGTGGACGGCGTACCGATCGACAACTCCAGCTTCTCCACCACCAACTTCAACCTGGTCGAGGGGCTCACCGCTGGTGAGATCGAAGGCACCACCCAGGTCAACCGGGCGGTGGACATCAACCCGAACGATATCGAGTCGGTAGAGATCCTGAAGGGACCGGCGGCGGCGGCGATCTATGGCTCCCGCGCAGGGCAAGGGGTGGTGCTCATAACCACCAAGAAGGGGCGGCCAGGCGCGACGCGTTACTCCCTCCGGACTACCATGGGTGTCGACGACATCAGCCGCGACTACCCGCTGCAAACGCGTTACGGGCAAGGGCTCGGCGGTATCGCGCCGGCACCCGGCGCCTGCGATCAGTTCGGCTCTGCGGCCTGTCTGCGGAGCTGGGGCCCCGACCTGTCCGGTACCGGTACCCCGGTCTTCGATCATGCGAACGAGGCGTACCGTACCGGCTTTACCACCGACAACAATTTGACGGTGTCGGGAGGCACGGACCGCACCCTGTTTTATCTCTCGGGAGAGTACTTCCGAAATAACGGGATCTTCGTGGGCCCGAACAACAACTTCACCCGGGTTGCGGTCCGGATGAATGGCTCCCACCGCCTTACCGACAACCTGAAGCTCGGGGCGAACATCGCCTACGCGGACAGCCGCGGCAACTACGTGCAGCGGGGCAACAACACCAACGGGCTCCAGCTCGGTCTGCTCCGCACGCCACCCAACTTCGACAACCGGCAGTACCTCGACCCTGAGAGCGGCCTCCACCGGTCTTATCTATACCAGAACCCGCCTCCGGGCGACCTTCTGGGCGACCGGTTCTTCGCCAATCCCTTCTTCGTGCTGCATGAGAACCTGAATGAAGCTCAGACCGGGCGGGTGTTCGGCAATGTGAACGCGGACTGGGCGGCGACGTCGTGGCTCAGCTTTGCCTACAACCTGGGAGCCGACTACTCCAACGACGAACGGCTCGAGGGCCAGCCTCTCAGCTCCACCGGGTTCAGCACAGCCGGGCGGGTCACCGAGGGTAAGCTGATCAACTACCAGATCAACCACAATCTTACCGGCACGGCAAATTACCGACTCAACGACAATCTCACGGGCACCGTTACCCTGGGTCAGAGCCTGAACGCCCGGAACTTCAGGCAGCTCGGCACGGTGGGTCGGGTTCTTGTCGGGCCGGAGCCGTTCAAGCTTCAGAACACGGTCCAGCGCGACCCGCCGATCGACGCGGAACAGAACGTTCATACCGAGTCGTACTTCGGCCAGGCGACGCTCGACCTCTACGAGCAGCTCTACCTCACAGCGGCGCTCCGGAACGACGGCTCGTCCTCTTATTCCGCGAACAACCGCCGGAGCTGGTTCCCCAAAGCCAGCGTGGCCTGGGAGTTCACCAAGGCTCTGGGACAGGGCTCTGCGATCACCTTCGGCAAACTACGGGTGGCGTACGGGGAGGCTGGTCAGGAGCCCAGCCCCTATCTGACGTCGAGCACCTTCCAGTCCAACGTGCCCCTTTCGGGAATCACCCAGGGCACCGGCAATCTGCCGGTCCAGAACGGTCTCCCAGGATTGGCCACGAGCATCGTGCAGGGGGCCGAGGATCTCCGGCCGGAGCGCAGCAAAGAGCTCGAGGGCGGTATCGACCTCGGCCTCATCCGCGACAAGGCCGACCTGAGCTTCACCTACTATCACACCATCACCAACGATGTGATCCTGTTGCAGCCGGTGGCGCCATCGACCGGGTTCTTCAGGAAGGCAAACAACGCCGCGAAGTTCCGCAACGCGGGGGCGGAGGTGTCGCTCAACATCCGCCCGGTCACGACGCCGAACTTTGCCTGGGATATCAGCCTGCAGTGGGGCAAGAACCAGAGCCGCGTGCTGGATCTCGGCGGCTCCGAGTTCGTGGTCTTCGATCCCAACTCGATCACGCCGCAGGCGGTGGCACAAGTAGGCCAGGAAGTGGGGGTGTTGCGAGACTTTGCCTTCGTCCGCTGCGGGCTCAGCGCCAGCGGGCCGGACGCCGTTATCCAGGGAGTGGACCTGGCCACGGTCTGCGCCGGACAGCCTGCCGGAGCGCTATACCTGGATGCCAACGGATTGCCGGTAGGTGATGATACCCCGCGCATCATCGGCAACCCCAACCCGGACTGGACCGGCAGCGTACGGACCGGCTTACGGTTCCGCCGGTTCTCGGTCTCGGGATTGCTGGACATCCGGCACGGCGGTGACATCTACAACGGAACCCGGGGCGCGCTATGGAGCTACGGAACCCACCAGGACACCGAGCTTCGCGGGACGCAGGTGGTCCTGGGCCGAGACCCGGCGCCGGGTATTGCGGCCGGCCCGACGGTTGGTCCCGGCGCAGGCGTGCCCGTTACGCTGGACGAGAACTATTTCCGGAACGTGGTTGCCTGCCCCTTCACCGGAATCTCCGAGAGCTGCATCGAGGATGGCGGGTTTGTAAAGCTTCGCGAGGTCAGTGTCGGATATACGCTGGATTATCCGTGGGTGCAGCGTGCCCTGGGATTCAGCAGCATCGATCTGCGTGTCGCCGGGCGCAACCTGGTGACCTGGACGGATTACACCGGATACGACCCCGAGGTCAATCTGGGCGGCGCAATCCAGGCCAGCCGTGGCATCGATTATTTCCTGATGCCTCAATCCCGGTCGTTCCTCCTCTCCGTCACCTTGAATCGCTAACTCCCTAAGGAGAATCGCGCGATGCGCAGCTCGTTGACTATAACCCTCGCTACCGCCCTGCTCGGGCTGGGAACGGCCGGGTGCAGCGACTTCCTGTCGGGTGACGATGTCTCGGGGAACCCGAACCAGCCGACCACCGGGACCCGGGACGCCCTGTTCGTCGCCCTTCAGGCAGGCCAGTTCGGGGTACAGGAGTTTGGGCTGGCTCAGGTCACGTGCCAGTGGACCCAACAGTGCTATGCAGTTCAGCGCTTTTCTTTCACCCGCGCCACTTACGACATCGTCGACCTCGATTACAACGCCGACTGGGCCCAGATCTATGGCGGCGGCGGCCTGAAGGAGATTCGGGAAGTTCAGGCCAGCGCAACCGCCGACAACGAGATCGTATACCGCGGCATTGCCAAGGTCTGGGAGGCGTTTACCGTGGGGACCGCCACCAGTCTGTGGGGAGATCTACCCTACAGTCAGGCTGGTCCTGACAACCCCACCCCGGCGTTCGACGACCAGCTCGCCATCTATGATGCCTTGCAGGTCCTGCTCGACGGGGCGATTGCCGATCTTCAGTCCGGCATCGTCCAGACCGGCGTGGGCGCAAACGACCTCGTCTATGGGGGAGATGCGGCCCTGTGGCTCGGGGCCGCCCATACCCTCAAGGCCCGCTTTCATATGCACACCGCCGAGCTGAGGGGACCTCCCGCGTACCAGGCAGCCCTGGCCGCGGCGCAGCTCGGCATCAGCTCGCCCCTCAACAACTTCACCTCGTATCACTCCCAAACCAACGGAGAGCAGAACGGCTGGTTCCAGTTCGACGCATTCTCCGGGTTTGGAGCCGACATCGCAGCCGGCAAGTCTCTGGTCGACCTGATGGTTGCCCGAAGCGACCCACGCTTGCCGGAGTATTTCGCCGACGCAGATGGCTCCACCCCCGAGGTGGAGTACATCGGCGGTGACCAGAGCGTGCCGACCCCCCCGCCGGCCATCTCGCGGCTCCAGGGCACCCGCTCCGATCCCTCGTTCCGGCAGCCGCTGATTACGTGGGAGGAGAATCAGCTGATCATGGCCGAGGCGAACTTCGTGTTGAACGGCGCCGCTGCCGCGCAGCCATTCGTGGACGCGGTCAGAACCAGCGTGGGCCTGCCGAGCGCACCGGTCGCCTCGCTCAACACCGTGATGGAGGAGAAGTACATCGCTCTGTTCCAGAACATCGAGGTGTTCAACGACTACAAGCGCACCTGCTACCCACCGGTCACGCCGGTGCCGCACTCCATCTTCAACGGAGTGGTTCCCGGGCGTCTCTTCTACGCGCAGAGTGAGACCAACGTGAACCCCAACGCGCCCAGCGTAGCGCAACAGCTCGGGACCAACGGGTTCCGCAACGACAACGACCCGACGCCGTGCCCATGAGAGCGAGGAGGGAAATTGGCGGCGATACCGGCTGGCGCTCGAGACCCGGCTGCAGGGAGCGAATCAGATGGGTTCGCTTTCTGCAGTCCTTGTCACCCGTTCTGCTCCTTGCCGGTTGTTACAGCTACTACCCGCTGGAAAATCCCCGGCCCTCCTCCGGGACCAGGGTGGCAGCGGATCTCACCGGGCGTGGCTCGGTGGACCTCGCCAGTCAGGTCGGACCGGGCGCGATGAGCCTGCGGGGCGAAGTGCTCGAGAGTGAACCCGATTCTCTCGTGCTGGCCCTGACATCCGTGGTAGGACGAAACGAGCAGGAAACATTTTGGAGTGGAGAGCACGTGCGGATTCCGCTGGTCACGGTGGCTCGCGTGCAGCAACGCCGGTTCGCCCTGGGGAAGAGCATCTTGTTCGGCGGAACCGTCGTGGGCGGCCTGCTGGCGGCCGTGAAGGCGTTTCGGGGAGACGGCGGCGGCGGTGGTGTCAGCGTCGGCGGAGGAGGTCCGAGCCCGCAGTAGAGCGCTGAACAGCACCGCTCACGGTTTGGTCACGCCGACTTCCCCAGGAGCCTCCGCATGTTCTCCCGATACCCCCGGGTCGAAGTGAGCCGCGTCCCATCGGTCAGGATGAGCACGTAATCGCCCTGGAACCAGGGCTGAATCTCCTGGATCCGATCGAGGTTCACGATCGCCGAGCGGCTGATGCGCAGGAAACGGGCGGAGTCCAGCTCCTGCTCCAGCTCGGCCATGCTTTCGCGGAGGGCGTGCACCGCCCGTCCGACATGGAGATGGACGAACTTGCCGGCGGCCTCGATCCAGTCGATCGTCTCGGTGCGAAGGAAGATCGCCCGCTCCGGCGTGCGCACCACGAGCCGGTCCTTTCCCCGGGCGCGGGCACGAGCATTCAGCGACTCGAGGAGAGCCAGAACCCTGCCCGTCGTGCCCCCCTGAGTGGTCGGAGCAGCCGAGACGGCCCAGCCCATCGCTTCGCGAAGCCGATCCCGATCCACCGGCTTCAGCAGGTAATCAAAGGCGTGGACCTCGAAGGCTCGTACGGCATACTGATCGTGCGCCGTCACAAAGATGACGGCAGGCTGGTGGGCGTCGCCCAGGGCGGCCACCACCTCGAAGCCGTCGAGGTGCGGCATCTGGATATCGAGCAGCACCAGGTCGGGAGTGTGCTCCCGAATGGCCTCGACCGCCTCCGCACCATCGGCACACGCTGCCAGGACCTCGGTGTCCGGCTCGGCCTGGAGCAGCCGGACCAGACGCTGTCGTCCGATCGGCTCATCGTCGGCTACCACCACGCGCAGCGTCATACCACCAGCTCTCCCAAGTCGGTCCGGGTCAGCGGCACGGGGGTATGCGCCGCATCGCAGTGGGTGAACGGTATTCTGAGGATCGCGGTAGTCCCCCCACTGGATGAAGGCTCCAGGCGGAGGCCGGCTCGCGAGCCGTAGAGCTGATCCATCCGTTCGCGGATGTTCCGCAGCCCCACGCCCTCCTTGGCCATCGCCCCGGCCGGCAAGCCCATCCCATTGTCCCGGATCTCGAGCATCAGATCCTCGCCCTCACGATGCGATCCAATGACGATGCGGCCGCGCTCGGCCAGAGGCGTCACCCCGTGACGTATGGCATTCTCCAGAAGAGGGTGCCACAGGAGGGTCGGCACTGCCGCATCGAGCGTGTCCGGCGCCACGTCCCATACGATCTGGAGCCGGTCCTGAAAGCGTACCTGCTCGATCTCGACGTACATCCGGAGAAACTCGATCTCCTGGCGCAGTGGAACCACGTGGTGGCCCGCCTGATCGAGTGAGAGCCGAAGGAGGCGGCCCAGCCGGGTGATCATCTGATCCGCGGCATCGGGATCGGAGTGAACCAGCTCGGCTACCGTATTCAGAGTGTTGAAGAGAAAGTGCGGCTGGAGCTGCATTCTGAGTACCTGGAGGTGGGTCTTGGCCAGCCGGGCCTCCAACTCCGAGGCGTGGACCTGGCGAGAGCGGGACAGCCTGAGATACCGGGCGGCCTGGCCTAGCCCGACGATCACCAGGTAGGCGAGCAGGGCCGCCTGCAATCGCGGTTGGAGCAGGTTCGGCCCGGCTGCCGTCGAGCTCGTGGCTTCCGCCAGCGCACCCTGCATGGTGATGGAAAGCAGGACGAAGCCGGCTGCTGTCAGGGCGTGTATGCCGGCGCTTCGCGTCCGACGACCCGGCCTGAAGGAGGCGTTCCGGGTCAGCCACAGCGCGGCCGGCGTCAGTGCGGCCCAGATCCATGCCGCTCCCACCGAGAATGCCAGCAGCCGGCCCAGACGTTGCACCCCCAATCCGGTGCCGGTGGCCGCCATGACGGAGAAGCCGAAGCAGCAAAACCCGAAGAGAGTCCAGCCGCCCACCACCATTAGCCACGCAGCTCCCTGCCGCCCAGGCAGGACTCCGAGCGTGGAAGCAGCCGGGGAGCTCACCGGACTCATCGGCTGGGGCGCCGGCGCGGTGCCCCACTGGGTCCTCCTGGACCACATACTGCGACCTACGTTAAGTAGCGCCCATTGTTCCACGAACGTTTCCGGCATGAGCTACACGTCCGGTGGCATGAAAGCCTGCTGGAGAGGAGCAGGTGCACGGCGCAGCCGCGCGGCACGGCGAAACCCGGGTTGGGTTAGATACTGCTGAGGAGACGCCGAAAGGAGATAGGTGTCACACAGAGGTTACTACTGCCGTTTACTTCGAGGATGAAGCATCCAGGCAGGCTTGATGCTGAAGGAGGCGTACCAGCCATGGTGCCGGCCAGGTAGGTGTCGAACACGGCCGGATGAATGATCGTCCCCGCCCAGGTGCGAAAGTCCTTGGTGGTAAACTCCTGCCCGGAAATCTCCCGGAGGTACTCATTCACGTCTCCGGATCCCACCGACTGCCGGCTGCCTTCGTCGTCCAGGTACTGAAACAGCTCTTCGCCCGGCAGTGCCTGGCAGCGCTGCACGATTCGGGCGAGCCGGCGATCGCTGAGCGACACCCGGTGGATCTTGCTGCTCTTCCCCCTGAACTCGAACCGCAGGCTCGATCCGGATATCTCAACGTGGTGGTCGCGGAGGGTAGTGAGACCGAACGAGCGGTTCTCGCGGGCATACTCGTCGCTACCGACTCGTATACCGGTACACTCGAGCAAGCGCACCACAGTGGCAAGCACCTTCTTACGACACAGCCCCGGGAGGCCAAGGTCGTGCGCTACTGGGAGTCAGGAGCTAGGAGCTCAGGGACACTAGTGTCCATGCCCGACTCCTGACTCCCGGCTCTCGACTTTCCCGGCTACCTTCGGGTGCGCTTCGCCACCCGCTTACCGATAGCACAGGGTACTCATCTGATCATGAGACAGGGGCTGCTCTGGCTCTCGGAGCAGCAGAAAGTCTTCGACTTTGTCCGGCGAAACGGGCTGGCGCGCAAGTTCGCATCGCGATTCGTGGCGGGAGAAACGGTTGCTGAGGCGGTTCGGGCCGCCCGGGAGCTGGCCGATCGGGGGATCACCCCCTCGCTGGATCTGCTGGGTGAGAGCGTGGAGGTGGAAGCGGAGGCCGTAGCCGCGAGAGACCAGTACCTGGCCATGCTCGATCGCATGGCCGCGCTGGGAGTCGAGGTCAACGTCTCGGTCAAGCTGACCCAGATGGGCCTCGACATCGACGAAGACCTGTGCTACGTGAACATGACAAGTATTCTGGACCAGGCGCGGGCGCTCCGCGGCTTCGTCCGGCTGGACATGGAAGGCTCGGCCTACACCCAGCGTACTCTCGACTTCTTCAGCCAGCGGCTCTTCGGTAAGTATGGGCCCCACTGTGGGGTGGTGATCCAGTCGGCGCTCCGCCGCTCGGAGAGCGACATCAACGATCTCATTGGCATGAAGGCCCGGGTCAGGCTCTGTAAGGGCGCCTACCTCGAGCCGCCCGCAGTGGCGTTTCCGGAGAAGTCGGATGTCGACCAGAACTACGTTCGCCTCATGGAGCGCCTTCTGCTCGGGGGAACCTATCCCGGCATTGCCACCCACGATCAGGCGATCATCACCCACGCGCGGCAGTTTGCCCGGCGCCAGAACATCGCCGCCGAGCGCTTCGAGTTCCAGATGTTGTACGGGGTGCGCCGCGACCTTCAGGGGCAGCTTCGCCGGGCCGGCTACAACATGCGGGTCTACATCCCATTTGGTACCCAGTGGTATCCTTATCTGATGCGGCGGCTGGCGGAGCGGCCCGCCAACATCGCCTTCATTCTGGGAAACCTGGTGCGGGAAACGGTACGGAGCCCGTGAGCGAGTTTACGTTGGGCGGGTACATGGAGAAACACGACCGGGCCGCTGCCTTCGGTGGCAGCGATGGCCAGGCGTACTCCGTCGCCATCTATGTGGACGAGGAGCCGGACCTTCGCGGGTTGTATGGGGCCGCGTTGCTCTTCGTCAGGTGGTCGGCTGGGGGAGACCGCCCGCTGGGACACGTGGAGACCGAGACCCTCGCGTGGGGTAAGACGCCGGCCGAGGCCGGGTCGCGCCTGGCGGCTCTATCATTGTACGACGTGAAAGCCGCGCTGGACGAGGCTATCGCTCGCGCCCCCGGGCCCTGGTGACCGAACTGGTCGGCACCGTCCTGGAGCGGGACGGTGCAGTATACCGGGTAGCGACTCCAGGGGGTGAGGTGAGGGCGGTACTCCGGGGTAAGCTCAAAAGAGATTCACCCCGGGTGGTGGTGGGCGATCGGGTGAGGCTGGAGCCTGAGGCCACCGGTGGTCTTTACGGAGTCACCGGTGTGCACGACCGCACCTCGCTGCTCGAGCGCCGAGTCCCCGAGGGACGTGGCACCCGCCCCGTGGCTGCCAACATCGACCAGGTCTTCGTGGTCGCGTCGGTCATGGATCCTCCGGCTATCCCGCAGCTGATCGACCGACTCCTGGTGGTAGCCGAAGCCAACTCCATTCCAGCCGCAGTCGTGATCAACAAGATCGACCTCGATCCCGGGCATGCCTTGATCGAGCGCTGCCGGACTGCCGGGTACGCGGTGTATCCCGCCAGTGTGCGCACCGGGGAAGGCATCGCGGCCTTTTCGCAGGCGCTGGCGGGTCGCACCTCGGTAGTGACCGGCCCTTCGGGCGTGGGCAAGTCGAGCCTGCTCAACCAGGTTCAGCCCGGCCTCCGGCTCCGCATCGGCGAGATCAGCGCCAAAGTTCGTCGAGGCAAGAACACCACGGTATCGGCCATAATGATTCCGCTGCACACCGGTGGTTACCTGGTGGACACGCCGGGCTTCAGTGAAGTTGGTCTTTGGGGTGTGGTGCCGCGAGAGCTGCCCACCTGCTTTCCCGAAATGCGGCCATTCATCGGCGAGTGCCGCTATGCCGATTGCCGGCATATGAGCGAGCCGGGTTGCCGGATCCAGGCCGCGGTTCAAACGGGAGAGATCAGGCCGGACCGGATGGAGAGCTACCGGATCCTGCGAGAGGAACTGGAGAGCGCGCCGGAAGAGTGGGAGTGAGCTGCGAGAAGCGTGAGCGGGACAAGCACAGGCGTAAGCGGTGAGCGGAGTTGTCACCCTGAGGGAGCGTAGCGACCGAGGGGGCCAGAGAGCGGGTTGAGCTATGGCCCCCTCGCCTTCGCTGCGCTACGGCTCAGGGTGACATCCTTTTCTTCGTCCATCTCCTTTCGTCTCGTGTCTCGACCTTTTCCATCATCCTATCGAACGCCGAGTCGAGATCAATCCCTTCCCGGTTGGCCATGCAGATCAGTACGAAGAGGATGTCCGCCATCTCCATGCCGAGATCGCCATCGGCTTCATCAGGCTTCTTGGATTTCTGGCCGAAGCGGTGGTTCACCTCGCGCGCCAGCTCGCCCACCTCTTCGGCCAGCCTGGCCATATTGGTCAACGGATGGAAATACCCCTCCTCGAACCGACTGATCCAGGCGTCGACACGAGCCTGGGCATCTTGTAGGGACATGTCAGGAGTCAGGAGTCAGGAGTCAGGAGTCGGGAGACAGGAGTCTGGAGTCTGGAGTCAGGAGTCTGAGGAGAGCGCCCGGGACGTCGCCTTCGCGGGAGCCCCCGACTCCCGACTCCTGACTCCTGACTCATTGAGCGCAGCAATGATCGCCCTGCAGAACTGGGGCAGGTCCGCTGGCGTCCGGGACGAGATCAGATTGCCGTCCACCACCACCGGGCTGTCCTCCCAGAGCATTCCCGCATTCACCAGGTCGTCCTTGATCGCGCCGACGCTGGTGCCGCGCTTGCCCCGGACTATCCCGGCCGAGATCGGCACCCAGCCTGCGTGACATATGAAGGCCACCGGCTTCCCCGCCTGGTAGATCTCCCGGGTGAGGTCAAGGAGCTTTTGCGAGCGCCGCATGATGTCGGGGGCGTAGCCGCCCGGGATGACGAGACCGTCGAAGTCACCGGACTCGATGTCGTCCACACTGGTGTCCACCGTGAGAGGGTAGCCGCGTTTCCCCTGGTAGGTTTTCTCCCCGGTGCCGGCCACTACCGTGCGGCCTCCTTCCTCCTCCAGCCGGATCTTGGGGTACCAGAGCTCGAGGTCCTCGTAGAGGGGACCGGCGAAGAAGAGTATCGTTTTGCCTTTCAAGCTCATGGACATAATGGAGATACCAGAAGCAGAGGATCCAGCGAGCGACAGGGGCAGCCGTTGGAAGTATAGCGCCGGCGCCGGATAAAGGTGATCTGCATCATTGATCCTGGTCGGCTGCCACGCTTACGGTCAGAGTCCTACTTGTTGGCTCGACTCTCCACCGATGTCCCAGGAGGTGCGACAATGCGGTACCGTCACCGGTTTCTCATGAGCGCCGTCCCGGCCGCGCTCATCCTCGGAGCATGCTCCGACGATCCGGCGGCTCCGGCGGACGTATCCGAAGCAGATCTCCACGTCATATCGGCCAAATGCGATTTCGTGACCGGAGGCGGGTCCGTCGTCCACAGTGGAAGGGTCACGTTCGGTCTCCATGCCGGCAGGAGCCGAGGAGGCACCGTTTTCGGCCGCCTGACGGTCGTGGACCACCGCAACAAGACCCGCTATCAGAGCACCCGGATCACAGCGTACGGAAGGCCGGCAGCGCCTTTCTTCGTCTCTGTTCCAGGCAGCGGCGTGACCCGGGTGTTCGAGGGTACGGTCAGAGTAAACGGGCGCGCGGTTCGGAATTTCACGGCTTATGTGAATGACAGTGGAGAGCCGGGAAGAGGGGTAGACCGAATCTTCTTCAGAGTCGCCGGCACCGAGGTGATTTCAGGGCCCCCGTCGGGCGGCCTGCCTACCCTACGGACGCTGTCGGGGGGCAACCTCCAGTTCCACAACCACTGCATTCCCGGTAATCCCCAGTCGGGCAAGTGACCCGATCTTCTTGGTTGGGGAAGGAATTCGGCGGTCACCGGGAGACCGATGACCGCCGATTGAACCGCTATAGGCCGCCCTTCGCGGCGTTCAAGGATTCAGTAGCTCGGCCAGGCGTCGGTCCAGCCGTTCCGCACCCGCTGGATCGAGCCGATCCGGCCCAGGGCGCGGGTGAGGGCGCAGGAGTCGTACTGGTAGATCTTGGTACCGTTGCCCAGGTCGTTCAGCCCGGTGACGGGGATGC
>JBOHSD010000002.1:10000-329318 GCA_050733075.1 Gemmatimonadales bacterium | reverse complement strand
GGTCACCAGGAAATTGGTGCAATAGCCGAATCTCTCGCCTCCGTGGCTCAACTCGACATGATCCAGGAAGGTCATCGAGGCCGAGTCCGGCGCTTCCGCGACCTCACCAGCAGGTATCTCCAACGTGATTCCGGAGGCAAACCGCCGCAGTCCTCCTAAAAGAATAACAAGACCACTGCCTCCGGCATCGACCACACCCGCTTGACGCAGAATATCGAGCATCTCCGGCGTCCGGCGCAATGCGTCCATAGCGGCGTCATGCGCGCGATTGAGCACCATAGCGAGGCCCTGATCCGGCTCGACCGCCTGCCAAGCTCCTTCGGCGGCCGACCGGATCACGGTCAGCATCGTCCCCTCGACCGGCGTCCGAACGGCCCGATAGGCAGCGTCGCTGGCGCTTCGGAGGGCGGCCGTCACGTCGTCGGTCTTCGCCAGCGACTCAGCCGCGCCCCGCACCATCTGGGAGAGGATCACCCCGGAGTTTCCCCGCGCCGCCATCAGAGCCGCGCGCGTCACCTCGCGGGCGAGCTCGGCCCGGCCGGCGGCCTCGCTCGCATCGAGCGCCTCGACGATCCCGCGAACCGTCAGCTTCAGGTTCGTGCCCGTGTCGCCGTCGGGGACCGGGAAGACGTTGATCCGATTGATCTCTTCCCGGCCCGCCGCTACCCAGTCGGCGGCGGCTAACACGGAGCGAGCCAGGCGCGGTCCGTCTACGTACCCGATCCGGACCGTCATGCCCGAGGCATCACTCCGCCAGGACGGAGATGCGCAGCTCGGCATGTACCTCGGGGTGCATTCGTATCGTGACCCTGTGCTCCCCGGTCGTTTTGATCGGGTGCTCCAGCTCGATCCGGCGCTTGTCTACTGTGTGACCCTTCTGGGCGAGGGCGTCGGCGATGTCCTGCGACGTGATGGACCCGAAAAGCTTCCCTTCCTCCCCCGCCTTACCGGAAAGGGCGAGGGTCACTTCGCCCAGCGCCGCCGCCAGGCGCTGCGCTTCGGTCCGCTCGGCCTGATCCCGGGAGGTCCGGGCCCGGGTCTCGGCGGCTATCCGCTTCCGGTTGCCCTCGGTGGCCTCGTAAGCCAGGCCCTGGGGCAGGAGATAGTTCCGGGCGTAACCCGGCTTGACCCGGACCATCTCGCCGGCCCGGCCGAGTGTCTTCACATCCTCCCGCAGGATCACTTCGATCATGGACGTACCCTCAGTTGGCCGGCGCAGCCAGCCTGCGCCGGAAATCTAGCCAGGTATCGGCGAGGCCGAGCAGCGTCAGCCCGCCCACCACGAAAGGCAACAGGAACATGGCGACGACCATGAGCGTCGCGATGACCGGGCGCGGCACCCGCCGCGATCCGGCCGAAAAGACGGCGAGACCGCGTACCGCGTACAGCACCGCCCAGATCAACAGGAGGTTGGTGCCCAGAAAAGTCCAGACCGGCGGAAGCGGCAGAAGGTAGAGGCCGAGTCCCACCACCCAGCCCCAGACCAGTTGATCGCTGAACTTGAATGCGGCGAAGGGAGTTGGGGGCGGGCCGACCGGGTTACGAGCGATTCGGTGATGCCAGCTCCAGGCGAGCCGCAGCCCGCCCAGCCCCGCCAGCGTCAGGAGCCCTGGATAGAGCGAGCCTACAGTGCGCACCATGGCGGACATCTGGTCGAGCAGCCCCTCGGATCCCGAGCGGAACGGAGCCGCCTGGCTCAGCCGGGTCAGCAACTCCCGGTTGTTGGTCCAGAGGCTGTGCTCCACCGCCCGCTGGATCTCCCCCCACCCGACGCCGAAGTGCCACATCCAGGCCAGGAGTGCTATCCCGGCCAGACCGCTTGCCGCCAGGGCCCGAGAGAACTGCGCCGATGGCCGCCATACAGTCAGGGCAAGGAAAGTACCGGTAAGCAGTACGGCATTGGCCCGGGCGAACTGCGCCGCCAGTCCTCCGGCCTGGTTCAGCCAGAGCGCGGTCCAGGTCGCCGCGCCGAGGAGCCAGAGCCACTCGCGAACGGTGCCGGGTCGGCTGAGTAGCAGCAGGGCGGCCAGGGGGCCGAACAGCAGAACGGGCGGCGCCAGGAGAAGGTAGCCCACCAGGACCAACACCGGGCCCCATCCGGCTCTGGTCTGCCAGTCGGTCCGTGCGTCCGTGGTCAGCCGCCGAACCCCTTGATGTAGGGGAGCAATGCAAGCTGGCGCGCACGCTTGATCGCGGTGCTCAACTGGCGCTGGTGTCGCGCACAGGTGCCCGATAGGCGGCTGGGAAGGATCTTGCCGCGCTCGGTCAGAAAGCGGGACAGGGTACGCTCGTCCTTGAAGTCCACGACCCGAACGCCCGACTCGCAGATGGCACAGGTCTTCTGCGGCCGCCTCATTCGTCGTCCTCCTCGTCGCTCTTGCCTGCCGTGACGGGCACCGGCTGGGCCCCCTCGCTGACCACGAGGAGGAACCGGAGCACTCCATCGTCGAGCTTGACGGCCCGCTCGAACTCGGGCAACGCGGCGGCTTCGGCATCGAACTTGGCCACGACGTAATAGCCGGTCTCATGCTTCTTGACGGGGTATGCCAGCGTCCGCTTGCCCCAGTGGCTCACCTGGGGAGGTTCGGCTCCGGCCGGCTGGATGAGAGCGTGGAAGCGCGCGAGGCGCTCGTTGATGGCGGTCTCTTCGAGTGCACTGTCGAAGATATAGACCACCTCGTACTGACGGGTCATGACACCTTCCTTCGGTCTGGTGCCGGCAACGCGAAGCTGCCGGCCCGGTTGCCCCGGGTCTGGTGCAGGCCCGGGGAGGAGATATGTGGGCGGTAAGATAGGCGCAGTGCGCTCTGCCGTCTAGCTGCTGAAGCGAAACAGCATCACGTCACCGTCCTGCACGACGTACTCTTTTCCCTCGGCGCGGGCCAGGCCTTGTTCCCGCGCCGGCTTCCAGCCACCGACCCGGACGAAGTCTCCATAGGCCACGGTCTCCGCCCGGATGAATCCCTCCTCGAAATCGGAGTGGATGACGCCCGCGGCCCCCGGGGCCTTCTCGCCCCGGTGAATGGTCCAGGCGCGGACCTCCTTCTCACCGGCGGTGAAGTAGCTCTGGAGACCGAGCAGGTGATAGGCGGCGTGGGCCAGGCGGTCGAGCCCCGATTCGGTGAGGTCCAGCGATTCGAGGAACTCGCTCCGGTCCTCGGGCGCGAGCTCCGCCAGCTCGGCCTCGACCTTGGCGGAGAAGGTGACCACTTCCGCGGTCTCCTGATCGCCGGCCAGCGCGGCCGCGAGTGCGCGTACGAATCGGTTCCCGGAGCCGATCTCGTATTCGGCTACGTTGGCGGCGTAGAGCACCGGCTTGGCCGTAAGCAGGTTGAAGGCGCGGTAGGTGGGTGCCTCCTCCCCACTCGGCGTCACGGTACGGGCCGGCTGGCCGGCGGCGAGCGCCGCCTGAAGGGCCACAAGAAGCCGCAGCTCCAGCCGGACCTGCGGATCGCCCGATTTGGCGGCTCTGGCGGTCTTGTCGAGGCGTTTCTCCACGCTGGCCAGGTCGGCCAGACCGAGCTCGATATTGACGATCTCGCGGTCCCGCACCGGGTCCACCGCGCCCATCAGGTGCTGCACGTCGGGATCCTCGAAGCAGCGCACCACGTGCACGATAGCGTCCACCTCCCGGATGTTGGCCAGGAACAGGTTGCCGAGACCTTCGCCTTCGCTGGCGCCCTTCACCAACCCTGCGATGTCCACGAACTCGACTGTGGCGGGGACGGTTCGCTCCGGCTTCACTATCTGGGCGAGCGCGTCGAGGCGGGGGTCGGGAACCTGGACGATGCCGGTGTTCGGCTCGATGGTTGCAAACGGATAGTTAGCCACCAACGCCCTGGCCGAGGTCAGGGCGTTAAAGAGCGTCGACTTGCCCACGTTGGGGAGTCCCACGATTCCTAGCCGAAGCATGATAGTCAGGAGTCAGGAGTCAGGAGTCAGGAGTCAGGAGTCAGGAGTCGGGAGTCAGGAGTCGGGAGTCGGGAGTGGGTTGAATTGGAGACGGTCTGCGACGAATTGGTGTTCGCTCATCTGGAGGAAATAATAGGTTCTCTCATGGGCAACTTTCGTGAACTGGTGGTCTGGAGGCGAGCCCAAGACCTGGCTTTGGCTGTGTATCGGTCCACAAGCTCGTTCCCTAAGGAGGAGCGCTATGGGCTCTCCGCCCAGATGAGACGTGCCGCCGTCTCGGTATCCTCCAATATTGCGGAGGGATGCGGGAGGCAGGGTGATCGAGGATTGGCCCGCTTCCTCCAAATAGCCCGTGGGTCGGTGCGTGAGCTCGAGTGTCAACTACTACTCTCGTGTGAACTCGGGTAGATGGAGCCAGAGGTTCACACCAAGCTTGATTCCGAATCCCAGGCAATCAGCCGCATGCTCAACCGTCTAATCCGGTCATTTCGATATCCGTGTCCTGTCCCCTGACCCCGACTCCTGACTCCCGACTCCCGACTCCCGACTCGTTTGCTCACCGGTTGAACCTGTTCATCGCCATCTCAATACCATCCTGCAGCCAGACCTCGACCGCCTCGCTCATCGGATCGAGGAGGCTGGTGATCGCGACACCCTCCTCCTCAGTGAACTCATCCAGCACGAAGTCCGCGAGATCTTCGAGTCCCGGCGGGACGGGACCGACGCCGATCCGGAACCGGGCGTAGTCCTGGCGCTGGAGCACGCCTTCGATGCTCTTAAGACCCTTGTGGCCGCCGGCCGAGCCGGCACCGCGCAGGCGAAACCGGCCTACCGGCAGCGCTACGTCGTCCACCAGAACCAGGAGATGTCGGCTGGGATCGAACTCCGGGAGAGTCCGGAGCGGGGCGATGGCCGCGCCGCTCCGGTTCATGTAAGTCTGCGGCTTTACTACCCTGACCGGCAGCGACTGCCAGGAACCCCCGGTCTCGCGGACCCGGTCGCCCCGGCGGAACTGAGGTAACTGCCAGCGGGCCACGAGGCGATCGGCGAGTCGGAACCCGGCATTGTGCCGGGTGCCCTCATACTCCGGGCCGGGGTTTCCCAGCCCCACGATCGTGTACAGGGCCTAAGCTTTCGGCTCGGCCTCGTCCTCACCCTCGCCCTCCGGCTTCGGCTTCCGGATGAGCTCCGGCTCGGTCGGGACGGCGGCCTCTTCCACCGGCGCGGGAGCCTCCTCGGCACGAGGCGCCACGACGGTGCACACCGGGGTGTCCGGCTCGTTGAGAATCTCGGCCTTCTCTATTCTGAGATCGCGCACGAAGAGAGAGTGCCCGATCGCCAGGGCGGTGACGTCGAGCTCCACGTGCTCGGGGATGTCCGCAGGAAGGACCTCGATCTCGAGCTCCCGCAAAACATGGTCGAGCACGCCGCCAAAGTTGCGGACCCCGTCGGGCACGCCCACGAGGTGGATCGGTACAGCAAGGGTGACCTTCTCATCCGCCCGTACCTCGTAGAGGTCCAGGTGCAGGATCTCGCCCGGCCGAACCGGATCCCTCTGCATCTCCCGAATGAGCGCCTTGACCGCAGGGCGGTCGTCCACCACTACGTCGAACACCGTGGTTCCGGCACTGATGCCGATCAGCATCTTGTTCAGCGCGGCGGTATCGATGGCGACGGGCTCCGCCTGGCGGTTATGTCCGTAGATGACGCCGGGAACCTTTCCTTGTCGGCGGAGGCTGCGGGCCGCGCCCTTGCCGGTCTCGGAACGGGTGGCGGCCTGAAGGTTGGCTTGCTGTGCCATGATTGTTCCTCTCAAGTAGTCGGGAGTCGGGAGCTTGGAGTCGGGGTAGCAGCTTGGTCCAGCGCCTGACTCCCGACTCCTGACTCCCGACTCCTAATCAAACAACGAGCTCACCGACTGATCGCTGTGGGTGTAGCCGATCGCCTTGGCCAGGAGCCCGGCGATCGAGAGCACCTTCAGGCGCTCGAAGCGGCGCTCCGAGGGAATGGCGATGGTGTTGGTGACCGCCACTTCCTTTACCCCTGAGGCCATCAGCCGGTCGACCGCCGGGCCTGACAGCAGCGCGTGGGTAGCGCAGCAGTACACGTCCTCGGCCCCGAGCCGCTTCAGGGCGGTGACCGCCTCGGCCATGGTGCCCGCCGTGTCGATCATGTCGTCCGGGATGATGCAGTCTTTCCCGGTTACTTCGCCGACCACGTTCAGCACTTCGGCGATGTTGGCCGACGGGCGGCGCTTGTCGATGATCGCCAGCGAGGCGTTGAGCCGTTTGGCGAAGCCGCGGGCCATCTTGGCCGAGCCCACGTCGGGTGCCACGATGACCAGGTCGCGCAACGACTTCTGCCGGTAATGGTTGACGAATACGGGCGCGGCGTAGAGGTGATCGACCGGAAGATCGAAGAACCCCTGGAGCTGGTGCTGGTGGAAGTCCATTGCCAGCACCCGGTCGGCCCCGGCCATCGATACCATGTTGGCCATCAGCTTGGCGCTGATTGCCACCCGCGGCTGATCCTTCCGGTCCTGCCGGGCATACCCGAAGTAGGGAATGACCGACGTTACCCGCGCGGCGCTGGCCCGCTTGGCGGCATCCATGAGGAGCAGGAGCTCGACCATGTTTTCCGCCGGCGGGTTGGTGGGCTGGATGATGTAGACGTCCCGCCCACGCACGTTTTCGTCGATCTTGACGAAGATCTCGCCATCGGCAAAGCGGCGCAGCGTTACCTGGCAGAGAGGCTGCCCCAGGTGGGCGGCCACCTCTTCGGCAAGGGGGCGGTTAGCCGACCCGCTCAGGAGCAGCATCTGGCTGCGCGACAGCGACAAGTCCGTCATGGTTTACAGCCCGCAAACGTAGCCAGACCAAGGGGCTCCAGTCAACGGCGAGGCCACGCCTGTTGGTAGCTGCATTGCCGCTTCCTCCCGCCCATCCGGACGGCGTGCAAGAGATGAAGTATGGGCCGCCCGCCACAGTTGTAGGTTCGCCGCACCGTTCGGGTGTTGCTTCAGTTCCGTGAGCTAGGTCCATATGCCATTGCTTGTTGCGTGGCTGACATGAGCGGCCGAATCAACCAACCGGGACTGGCACGGCTCTGGCGCATGCGGCGGGCGGACGGTGGAGGACACACGCATCAATCCCATCGACTCCCGTGGGCACCCTGTCACTTCTAGTCTGAGATGGTTCTATGCGATTAATCAGAATGCTGGCGGCAGTGGGAACTCTGTCCCTGGCCTCGGCGTGTGGCGGTGACGGTGGCGGCACCCCTCCACCGGATAATGAGCCCCCCGTAGCAGGTTTCAGTGAGGTCTGTACTCAACTCAGTTGCGTCTTCACCGATACCAGCACCGATCCCGAGGGCAGCAACACCATTACGGCGCGCAGCTGGAACTTCGGGGACAACACTCCCTTGTCGACCGAGACCAACCCGACGCACGTCTATGCGGCCGACGGCACGTACACCGTGGTGCTCACCGTCACCGACAACGCAGGCGCACAAGACGATTTCAGCAAGCCGGTGACCGTCACTGGGGGGACACCGGGAAACATTTCTCCGACCGCCAGCTTCGACCTGCCCGCCGACTGTACTGCAGGGACTCCTTGCGGGTTCCACAGCACCAGCACGGATCCAGACGGTGTGATCGCTTCAGCGCTCTGGAACTTCGGCGACGGCGAGACGGCTGAGGGACTGGATGCTACCCATACTTACGCGGCAGCCGGCACTTATGACGTGACGCTGACCGTAACCGATGATGACGGCGCGACCGCGAATGCGACCCAGCAACTTACCGTCTCCCCGGCTGCAAGCCAGGACTGCACCACCTCGGGCACCGTGGTCAACTGCTCCCTCACCATTACACAGCAGGCTACGGTCAAGATCACTATTACGAGTGTGGCCTGCGAGCTCACAGGCAACAGGCTCAGCGTTTCAAGCCCAATAGCGCAGACGGTCTTCTTCAATCTCTGTAACCGGACCGTTGGCGAGGAATACACCATCATGGATGGCGCCGGTGGGACGCTGGTGTTCGGAGCGGGCAGTCAGCTAGGTCTCCGCTTCGACCAGGGTACGCCGGGTCCCGGCGACCCGGCCACGAGCGATCCGGGGATTCGCATCACGGGAAGCTACCCCAACTGGACGCTCAACATCGACGACGGTGGGGCTGCAGGCGCCGAGGGCGAGCCGGATTTCGATGACGTTGTTCTGAGCGTCCAGGCAACACCTTCGCCCTAGGCTCGAGCTTAGAAGTGGAAGTGTGAGGCGCAGTACCCGCCGGAGGGCAACCTCCGGCGGGCCTGAAGGAAATCGAAGACCAAGACTCAGATCAGCTGAGGCGTAGGAGGGCAGGATGCCGCCGGAGGGATCTCCGCCGGCGGGCAGGACGGAAGTCCGCGGCCGATCCGCGACGCTATAAACCCAATTCACCCCCTGAGGCGCACGATGAGAGCGACGATTTGGCTCGCAGCACTGGTTGCTGGGGCGGGCCTGGTCACGGCCTGCAAGGATTCCAATGGCCCGGATCATTCGGGCGGGCCGAGCAATGAGGCGCCCGAGGCGAACTTTTCGGCGCAGTGCCTCGCACTTCGGTGCGAGTTCACCGACCGCAGCCAGGACGACACCGGGATCGAGAGTTGGAGCTGGGCCTTCGGTGATGCCGCCGCGTCTTCCCAGCGGAGCCCGATACATACATACGGTGCAGCGGGCTCCTACGACGTGAGCCTGACGGTCACCGACGATGAGGGCGAGACCTCCACCATGACCAAGCAGGCGGTTGCCACCGAGCCCGCGGTCACATCGCTCACCTGCGTGGACGGCTCGGCGCCGGGCGGGTACGTGGCCTGTACCCTGAAGCTGGAGCAGGATGCCGGCTTCAAGGTGGTGCTGAACAGCACCAACTGCGAAGCTCATGGCAACATCTTCCGGATCACGGCTCCCGTGGTCGAGACGCTCACCGAGGATGGCTGTTACGAGACGGACGGAAAGCAGATCGTATTCCCGGGCCCGTTCGAGGCAGGAACTGAGATCAGCGCCGAAGTGGAGGCCCCGATACTATCAAACCCGCCGCAGCTGCGGGTGAGCGGCGAGTATCCGGAGTGGGTTCTCACCTATGAAGACGGGTTCGACGAGGATTTCGACGATCTGGTAATGACGTTGACCGCGCTGCCCTGATCCGGGCTTGCGACGATCGGCCTCGGCACCGCTCCTGACGAACGTGGCGGTACCGAGGCTGTTTCGTTCTACTTTTTTCCCGCCGCTCCCCGGCCACAGCAGCGTGGTGTAGCTTACCGGATCTCTCATCACGGGAGCAGGTGGTTGCGCATCGGAGTCATGCTGCGGCACTACGATCAGCACGGCGGTGGGGTCAGGGTGTATACCCAGCGGCTCCTGCGCGCCATTCTCGATCTCCGGTCCAGCCACGAGTTCGTCTTCCTTTATAGAAGTCCGGCCCTGGTCGGCACCTACCGGGGAGATCCCGCGGTCGAAGAGGTGGCCCTGCCGGCCCGGACGGTCCTCAGTTGGGACCAGGTGGCAGTTCCCGCCGCCGTTCGGCGCCACGGCCTCGATGTGCTGTACAACCCCAAGTACTCCATTCCCCTGACTGCTTCGTGTCCCTCGGTCTGGGTGTGCCATGGACTGGACTGGTACGTGATGCCCTGGGCATCCCGGCTGGTGGATCGGCTGAGTCACCGGTTCCTGGTACCCCGCTATGCCTCCAGGGCCGCCGCGATCATCGCGGTGTCGGAAATCACCCGCCAGCACATCATGCAGTACCTTGCCGTGCCACCGGAGCGGGTGGTCACGGTCTACTCTGGAGTGGACGACGTGTTTCGCCGCCCGTTGGGGGAGACCCGGCTGCGCGAGATCCGGGCGAAATACTCGCTGCCGGAGCGCTTCGTCCTGTATGCCGGTGCCGTTTACCCTCCAAAGAACTTCACCCGTCTGGTGCGAGCCTATGCCCAGGTGGGACCGGGGCGGGGAATTCCACTTGTAGTGGCGGGAGGACAGAACCGGTATCTGTCTGAACACGAGCTCCGGGAGCCCGAGGCGATGGGAATCGGAGAGTGGGTCCATTGGGCAGGATGGGTGGAGCAGGAGGAGCTGGCCGCCTTCTATGCGCTGAGCGAGGCACTGCTTCTGCCCTCGCTCTTCGAGTCATGCGGGCTCCCGGTGCTCGAGGCCATGGCGGCCGGCTGCCCGGTGGTGACTGCCGACCGCTACGGTACTCGGGAGCTGGCGGAAGGCGCTGCCGTTCTGGTCGATCCCGAATCTGTGGAAAGCATCGCGGACGGCATCCGGCGCGCGCTGGACGACGCCGCGCTGCGCGCCAGACTGATCGCGGCCGGCCGGGAGCGTAGCCGCGAGTTCGAGTGGCGCCGCTGCGCGAAGGAGACGCTGGCAGTGCTGGAGCGGGTCCACTCGGAGAGGAGCCGGACGCAGCGGCGCCATCCCAACGCCGCTGCGGCTTCTAGCTCGTGAGCCATACTGACTCCCTCGTGAGTGCCCGGAGCGATACCATCGAGGTCCTGGTGAATGCCCGCCATCTGGCGGGGCCCAAGACCGGCATCGAAGTGTACATGGAGCAGCTGCTGGAAGCGTTGGGTCGTACCGGACGGGTGAGAATCACGGCGCTGACCTGGGCGCCGCTCAATCTAGGCATCCCGAACTTACGGGAAGTGGTTCCCGCTCTGCGGCCCGATCTGGCCGGACTCCGTGCGACGCTGTGGAAGCTGTGGTTCGACCAGTGGTTCTCTCTGCGCGCCGTCGCCCCCAGGCAGGCAATTCTCTTTCATGGCATGGAAGGTTTCCTGCCGTACTCCTTACGCTCCCGCGACCGCTGCGTAGTGACGGTCCACGATCTCGGCTGGCAGGCGTACCCCGAGCTGTACGATAAACGGCTGCGACTGATGTACCGGGCGCTCTTCCCCTGGGTCGTGCGACGGGCCGACCGTTTCATAGCTGTCTCCCGCTATACCGCGGATGACCTGGCGCGTCGGGCCGGGATTCCGATGGCGAGAATCGAAGTGGTCTATCATGGACTCGATCCCGCCTTCACCAGCCCGGTCCAGAGTGCCGGCAGACCGGACACCTCACATCCATACGTGCTCGCTGTAGGGGGAGTGTCGCCCCGCAAGAACACCCGCCGCCTGATCGAGGCGTTTACCCGCTGGCGAGAGAAGCGAGGCGACCGCAAGGCCTATCGGCTGCTCATCACCGGCCTGTCGCTCGACCACGAGTACGCCGCCGGGGCGGTGTTGCCCGAGGCCGTGTCGCTGTTGGGATACGTAGATAAGGCCGAGCTCCCGGGGCTGTACGCCGGGGCGTCAGCTTTCCTCTATCCCGCCATTTACGAAGGATTCGGTCTCCCGATAATCGAAGCGATGGCATCAGGCACACCGGTCGTGACCTCGAACACCGGTGCCGCTCCCGAGGTTGCCGGAGGGGCCGCAATCCTGGTGGACCCGTTCGATGTACAGAGCATTGCGGCCGGATTGGAGCGGGCGATTGTTCCAGAAGAAGCCGGCAGGCTTCGCTCCCTGGGATATCAGCGCACTCGCTTCTTCGACTGGGGGGCGGCGGCAGACGCAACTCTGGAGGTGTATCGAGCGCTCCTTTCGAGCTGATTTCTATTTGAGCGCGCGATCCACCATCGTCATCATCTCGGCTTGAGTGAAGGGCTTCTTGATCGTGAGTACCGCGCCGAGCAGCTTCGCATGCCCCAGCACGTCGACTCGTTGCTTCTCTCCGCCACCGGACATCGCGATGATGCGAACGCCAGGGCTGTGGGCCCGCAGCTCGAGGATCGTCTCGATCCCGTCCTTCTCCGGCATAAACAGGTCTAGGATGACAAGATCCCCGCCGGCTTCCCGCCAGAGCCTGGTGGCCTCGGCGCCGTTGGGTGCTTGAATAACCTGATAGCCCGCCCGGTTGAGCAGGATTTCCAGTGAGTTTCGCGTGCTCGCGTCGTCATCTACAACCAGGATCCGTTGCCCGAGTCCCGTGCTCATTCTGTTCCTGTCCCGCTCGAGGGAGGGCGCGTAAGGGATGATGCTCGAAGCCGACTGCTTGCTCCATTTCAAGCAGGTCCCGCGCCATAAGTCATCCTCAATTCGTCCAGAGCCTTAGGCTTCTCCTACCACCTCGCGTTCACCCCGGGTCGCATGGTCTATGGCGGATTCCATGTCCCTCCGCCACGACGGCTCGGCGTTAAATCCGGGGCACAAGTGGGGATTTCGAGGCATACCCTGAGGGGGTACACGGTTACAGCGGGTCGGCACCGACCTGAGCCCGTGGCAGGTAACCCGGGAGCGCAGGTCTGGATTTTGCCCTTCTTCCGGCCAGACCGGGGCCATCCTGGAGTGCGCCCCCCAGCCCAGGCCTACTGTGCTCCACGGTTCACTAGGAACCTCGATGGTAAGACGGCTTCCCTATCTCGCGGCCATTGCGCTCCTGGCGCTGGTGTATTTCGGCTCAGCCCGGCTGGGGTTGCTCGCAGCAGTGGCGCACGATGTGGTGTCGTCGGCCTGGCCGCCGACAGGCATCGCACTCGCGGCCCTCCTCCTGTACGGAGTCCGCTACTGGCCGGGTATTGCCATAGGGGCGCTGCTCCTCAACGCCACGGCCGGCGTGTCGCTCGGCGGCGTAGCAGGGATCGCGGTTGGAAATACCCTGGAGGCGGTGGTCGGAGCGCTGCTGCTCCAGCGCCTGGCGCGGTTCCTTCCTTCACTGGAACGCCTCCAGGATGTGTTTGCGCTGGTCATGGCAGCGGCGATCAGCACCGCGATCGGCGCGACCATCGGGGTCGGCAGTCTTTGGCTGAGCGGAGCGATTGATTCCGGTTCCCTGGGGCCGCTCTGGTTGGTGTGGTGGTCAGGAGACGGGATCGGTGCGCTAGTGGTGGCACCGTTCATCCTCACATGGTGGACAATCACCCGGGACCGGGACTCGGCCCTTCGAGTGGTCGAGGCGCTGGCCGTGCTTCTGATGTTGGTGGTTCTGACCGCGGTCCTGTTCCGAATGCCCTTCAGCTACGTGTACGCCATTTTCCCCATCGCCGGCTGGGCGGCGCTGCGGTTCGGCCCCCGAGGAGCGACCACTGCCACGCTGCTCGTGTGCGGCCTGGCGGTTTGGCATACCTTACACGGACTGGGTCCCTTCGTCGACTCTACCCCAGCGCACAATCTGGCCCTCCTGCAGACCTTCATCGGGCTGCTTGCGGTGACGACGCTGCTCCTGGCCGCCAGGACTTCCGAGCGCAATGCCGCAGCACGGGCGGTGACCGAATCCGAGGCCCACTATCGCGTCCTCTTCGAAGGGCATCCCCATCCCCTCTGGGTGTACGATCGGGAGACCCTGAGATTCCTCGCCGTGAACGAGGCGGCGGTGCGTCACTACGGCTACAGCCGGGAAGAATTTCTGGGGATGACTTTGGAGGACATCCGCCCGCCCGAGGATGTCGAGAGACTGCGCGAGCGTCGGAGCAGCTCAGAAGATGGGCTGCTCGATGCCGGCGAGTGGCGGCACCGCAAGAAGGACGGTACCGTCATCGATGTGGCGATCACTCGGCACACCCTGTCGGTTGGCACTCGTCGTGCCGCATTGGCCATGGCTCAGGACGTCAGCAAGCGCAAGGTTCTCGAAGGTCAACTCCTCCAGGCCCAGAAAATGGAGGCCGTGGGGCAGCTGGCAGGCGGCATTGCTCACGACTTCAACAATCTGTTGACGGCGACCCTCGCGTGCTGCGATCTCCTGACTGAAGAGCTCGGATCGGCGAGCAACGGGGCGCGAGGGCTGGTCCAGGAAATTCAGGCCGCAGCCCAGCGGGCAGCTTCCCTCACCGGCCAGTTGCTCGCGTTCAGCCGAAAGCAGATCCTCCAGCCGAAGCTGTTGGACGTCAACGAAGTGCTGGCAGACCTGGAGAGCCTGCTCCGTCGTCTCATCCGCGAGGATGTGGAGATCGCGCTGGCGTTGGCATCTGGACCGAAGCCGGTCTTCGCCGATCCGAATCAGCTCGAGCAGGTCGTCATCAACCTGGCCGTGAACGCGCGTGATGCGATGCCATCGGGTGGTCGCCTGACGATCGAGACCGCTCTGCGGGAGGTTCCGGAGGCCGACGCCCGGGCTCTTGGGCTGTCGCGGTCGGGGAAGGTGGTCGCCCTTACGGTTCGCGATACCGGGATCGGCATGGACGCCAAAACCCTGGCCCGTATCTTTGAGCCATTTTATACCACCAAGGAGTCCGGCAAAGGCACCGGGCTCGGTCTTTCAATGGTTCACGGATTTGTGCGGCAGAGCGGCGGGGCGGTGGAGGTCCACAGCGAGCTTGGGCAAGGGAGCGCGTTTACCGTTCTGCTCCCATGGGAGCGGCGATCTGACCCCCAGGGACGCAAGCTCAGTTCAGGCCAAGGGGGAGCCGCTCGGGGTACGGAAACCATCCTTCTCGTCGATGACGAGACGGCTATCTGCCGGCCAGTTGGGCGTTTCCTCCTGGCGCAGGGATATAAGGTGCTCACAGCTGGTGATCAGGAGGAGGCTCTCCGAGCCGCTCGGGAGCACCCGGGAAAAATCGATCTCCTGATCACCGACGTCGTGCTCCCCGGGGGAAGCGGGATTGCATTGGCGACGAGCCTACCCCGCCAGCAACCCGGCCTCCGGGTACTGTACATGTCGGGCCACACGGAGAGCGATCTCATCCGGCGTGGCGTCGGCAGCGAGACTCTTGCGTTCCTGGCCAAGCCGTTCAGCCTGGCCGAGCTCGGTGGCGCGGTCCGGGACGTGCTGGATCGCTGAAGGTTTTCACCGGTCTTTTTTTGGTCAGGAGTCAGTCTCTGGGTGTAGCTCCGGCAGCGTGAAGGTGAACGTGCTGCCTTTTCCAGGCTCACTCACCACGCTGATGTCCCCACCATGCAGCTCTACGAAACGCTTGGTGAGCGCCAGCCCCAGACCGGTTCCCTCCGGCTTCTCCCCATCCAGGTGCTCCATTTGCTCGAACTCACGGAACAGGCGCGGCATGTCCTCCGCGCGAATGCCGATGCCCGTGTCCTTGCAGGATACGGTGAGGGTCTTAGCCTGAAGCTCGGCGCTGAGCTCGACGGCGCCGCCCGGCGGCGTGAACTTGATCGCGTTGGACAGCAGGTTATAGAGGATCTGTTTCGTGCGCACCGGGTCGATGTAGAGGTTCGGCAGGTTCGGGGGCAGCGACACGGATACTTCGATGCCTTGCTTATCGGCGAGGGGCTTGATGGTGCCATTGACTGCCTCGACCACCACCGCAAGTGGAGTCCATTCGCGTGAGAGCTCCATCCGTCCTGCCGCGACCTTGGAGAGATCGAGGATGTCGTTGACCAGGTTGAGCAGGTGCCGGCCACTCACCAGGACGTTTTGAACGTATCTCTTCTGCCGATCTACTAACGGCCCGAAGAGCTCCTGGTCGAGGAGGTCGGAGAAGCCGATGATCGCGTTGAGCGGGGTCCGCAGCTCATGCGACATGCTGGCGAGGAACTTCGACTTGAATCGGCTCTCCTGCTCGGCCCTCGCCTTTGCCAGCTCGAGCTCGCGGTTGGCACCCTCGAGGGCGGCGGCGTATGTCTTGAGCTTCTCTTCGGCGGCTTTCTGGGCGGTTCGGTCGAGCACGAATCCCACCACGGTGTCGCTCCCCTCCAACAGAACCAGCCCCAGCACGATTGGCAGGCGCCTGCCGTCTTTGCAGATGTACTCCTTCTCGAACGGAGTGGTGCTGCCGCTCCTTCGAAGCTGCTCGACTGCAATCTCATCCCGCGGGTGCCATTCGGGTGGGGTCAATTTACTCCAGGTCAACTCGCCTGCCTCGAGCTCGGCCCGCGAGTAGCCGAGCATCGCGAGGAAGGCGTCGTTGGCATCGGTGAGGCGCTCGCGGAGGTCGCCGAGTATGACACCGATGATGTTCGAGTGAATGAGCCGTTGAAAGCGGGCGTCGGTCTCTCTCCGAACCAGCGTCTCCCGGATGCGCCGGTTCTCGTCCTCGAAGTGCTTGCGCCGAAGCTGCGCCCGGAGGCGGGCCTTGAGCACGTCGAAGTCGGCCGATTTGGCGATGTAATCGTCGGCGCCGGCGTTGATGCCCTCGATCATCGCGTCCCGGTCGTCCCGCGCGGTGACCATGAGGAGGGGAATGTCACGCCATTGGGCCGACTGCTTGATCCGCCGGCAGGTGTCCTGGCCGGATAGGCCCGGCATGAGGAGATCGAGCAGGATGCCGTCCACCGGCTGAGCCGCGAGGAGATCCAATGCCTCCTCGCCCGACTGGGCCAGGACCACATCGTAGCCTTCCTGGCGAAGCTGGCTCCCGAGCTCCTGAAGGTAGGTGATGCTGTCGTCCACGGCGAGCAGCCGTTTGGGGCCGAGAAGGCTGGGGCTGGTTCCGTTGGGGATGGCGGTCACGCCCCGCAGGAGCGCGGTGAGGCGGACCAGGATGACGCCAAGGTCCTCGCTCTTTCGTACGTAGGCATCGGCGCCGGCTTCGAGCGACCGCAGCTCTTCCGCGGTGCCCTCGGCCGCGGTCAACAGAAGGCATGGCGCATCCCGCATCGCGGTGTCCGACTTGAGGCGTCGTACCACTGTCGCGCCGTCGATTCCGGGGAGAATTCCATCGACGATTACCGCATCCGGCCGGACGGCTCCAGCCAGCGCCAGTCCTTCCTCTCCGGTGGCCGCCTCTTGAACCTCATACCCGGCACCCTCCAGCGCCCGCGTGAGCTCGTCGCGGAACGTGGCGCTGTCGTCGATCACCAGCACCCGGCGGCGCCGGTCTGCTCCGTTCCCGGTGCCGTGCCGCACCAGCGCCCGGGCTCGCGCGACGAGCTGGCCGAGGTCGTAGGGCTTGCCGATATACTCATCCGCCCCCGCGCCCATTCCCCGAACGCGGTTCCGGATCTCGGCCTCGGTCGACAGCAGCATCACTGGCGTGCCGGCGGTTGCCGGCGATTCCTTGATCTCCTTGAGGAGATCGAGCCCGTCCCCATCCGGCAGCAGGACATCCAGGACAACCAGGCCGTACCCGTCGCGGGCCAGCGCCTGCCGTGCGCTCCGGATGTCGGCGCAAAAGACCGGGTCGAATCCTGCCGCCTGTAATGCCTCACCGAGGTCCATCCGGACGGTCAGGCTGTCGTCCACGATGAGGACCCGCGATCTCACGCCGGCCTCCTGGCTCGCGCGCCGCGGCCCAGCGCCAGCAACGCGGGCGCAATCTCATCCAGCGGAAGGATCTGTTCGGCTCCGCCAAGAAGGATCGCTTCCCGGGGCATACCGAACACGACTGAGGTCCCCTCGTCCTGGGCGATCGTCCTGCCTCCGGCGAGCCGCACCGCAAGGAGACCCTCGGCGCCGTCCTTTCCCATGCCGGTGAGGAGGCAGGCCGCGCCCTCAGGACCCATCTCCCGGGCCAACGACGCGAAGAGGACATCCACCGCCGGCCGGCAGGAGTGTCGCTCGGGGTCCTGGGTCAGCCGGAGCCGGCCCTGATGAAGCAGGAGGTGGCGGTTGGGCGGGGCCATGAGCACTCGCCCTTCCCCAATGGCCGGCACCGGCTCGCCATCACGCGCAAAGGACACCCGGAGCGGACACTGGCCCTCCAGCCATTCGGCGAAGGTTGCGGCGAAAAGGTGTCCAATGTGAATGACCAGGAGAATGGGAAGAGCGAAGTCTTGCGGCAGCCCGCGAAGGATTTTGAGAAGGGCGGCCGGCCCGCCGGTTGACACTCCGATCGCAATCACCCGAACCCGGCCATCCGTATGCTGCACCGGGGGAGAGAGGCCCGGGCTGGCAGACATCCGATCCACCGGCGCCAGTCGAGCGCGAGGGTGGGTGATGACCCTAATGCGGGAGATGAGCTTCACGGTGGATACTAGCTTCCGTTCCCAGGCATCGTCCGGCTCGTTGCCCAGCGGCTTATCGAGCACGTCCAAAGCGCCGGCGGCCAGTGCCTCGTAGGTCTTGAAAAGCTCGCCCCGGTTGGTGGAGGCGGATACGATCAGAATCGGAGTCGGGCAGTAGGCCATGATGAACTCGGTGGCGGCCAGCCCGCTCATGGCAGGCAACATCATGTCCAGCGTGACGACGTCGGGTCGCAAGCTCTGGCATAGCTCGATCCCGCGCTTACCGTCCTCGGCCTCTCCCACCACCTCGAGGCCCGGGTCGGCCGCAAGAACTTCTACGATGCGCTTTCGCACCGTTAGAGAATCCTCCACCACCAGCACCCGGGTCTTCGGCATGGCTCAGCCGATCAACTCGCGAATGGTCTGCAGGAGCTTCCCCTGGTCGAATTCGCCCTTGACGATGTACGCACGCGCGCCGGCCTGCTCTCCCCGGCGGCGGTCCTCCGGCGCGTTGCGGGAGGTGACCAGGATCGCCGGGATGCTACGCAGCGTCGGATCAGCGCGCGTGGCCTCCAGGAATTCGAACCCGTCCATGCCGGGCATCTCCACGTCCACCAGGAAGAGGCTGTACCGGCCATCGCAGGCCTTGGCCAGCGCGTCCTCCGCCGACACCGCCATTTCGACCTCGTAGCCGGCGGACTCCAGGATGCTCTTCTCCAGCATCCGGGTGGTCAGCGAGTCATCAATGACGAGGATCGGTGCCGGCCCCGGGGGGGTGCCTCCCAGCGCCGAGCCGTGGCCGCGCTCGGCCAGCGCCACGAGCTCGATCGGGTCCAGTACCAGTTGCGGGTTCCCCTCGGCATCGAGCGACGCGCCCGCCACGATCGGGTGGGCCGCAACTGCGGCGGGCAGGGACCGCATCACGATGCTGGAGGTTCCGAGAAGCCGGTCCACTCCGACCGCGACGCTCCGGTCGCCGGTTTGCACGACTACCGCCGACCAGGCGCGACGGGCGCGGCTGACGGAGGTGGAGCGGCCCAACGCCCGGTCGAGCGCCAGGAAGGGGATGACTTTCCCCTCGTGCAGGATCGAGTTGCTCTCCGCGGAGCGAGCCACATCGGTTTCCGCAATGCGAAGCGTCTGCCGGATCGCTTCCAGCGGGATGGTCGCCAGGGTTCCTGCCGCCTCGACGACCAGCCCGTGGAGGGCCGCGATGGAGACTGGAGCCCGGATCTCCACCATGGTACCCCGTCCGACCTCGCTCCGGATGCTCAGATCTCCCTTCAGCCGGGCCGCGGTTTCCCGCGCGACATCCAGGCCGATCCCTCTTCCCGAAAGCTCGGTGACGTCTCTCGCGGTGGTGAGCCCGCCACGGAGAAGGAGTCCGATGACCTGATCGGCCGACAGAGCGGAGGCCTGCGAAGCGGACACAAGGCCTCGCGCCACGGCCGCTGCTCTCACCGCCTCCAGGTCAATGCCACGTCCGTCATCCCGGCACACGAAGGCCACCCGGTTTCCCCGGCGCTCGACCTCGACCCGAACGTGCCCGGCCGGCGATTTTCCCACGGCCGCCCGCTCGGATTCGTTTTCGACTCCGTGGGCGACGGCATTGCGCACCACGTGCAGGAGTGCGTCACGCAGCGCGGCCAGCACCGTGGCGTCGAGACGCACCTCGCCGCCGGACACCTCGAGCTCGACCCGCTTGCCGACCGCTTCCGCCGCGTCGCGCGTCGCGCGGTCGAGCGATGGAAAAATTGCGTGAGCCGGCACCAATCGAAGCCGGTAGGCAAGGTCCCCGACTTCGGCGAGCTCGCCGTCCACTCGCTCGACCTGCACCGAAAGGTCTCGCTGCAGGCGATCAAGGCTGGTCCGCAGCTCTTCTGCGAGTGATTGCGCTCGCACCAGGGCCGGGGAAGGCCCGCCGCCGTTCCCTATCCGCGGGGTGCCGAGCTGCGCCAGCAGAAGGCCGGCAACGCCGCGGAGACGGCCGATGGCGTCGAGGTCCCTGCGGATCGCGCCGAGCTGTACCGCTGCTTCGGTGGTGCCGCGAAGCAGCAGGTCCATCTCCCGCATCTCGACCCGCAAAGTATCGAACGACTCCTCCGCCGTGGGGCGAGACGACTTTCCCGCCTCGCTCTCGGAGGTAGGGTCGAGTGTCCGGAGCTGCGATGCGATCTCATCGCAGAGCCGCAACAGCTCGGTTCCCTGCTCCCGCGACAGCGGCTGACCCGAATCACGGTGACTGGCCAGGATGCCTTCGGTGGCGTGCGCGAGCTCGGCGATCCCGGGCTGCTTGACCACCCGGGAAGCTCCCTTGAGGGTGTGACCCAGGCGCAGCAGGCGAGCGACCTGGTCGGGAGTAACCGGGCCCTTCTCGAGTTGCAGGATGCCCTGCGTGAGTCCCTCGAGCAGCTCCCGCGCCTCGACGCGAAAGTACCGGTACGGGTCTTTCCCCATTTGGTTACGCGGTCTGCGGTTGAATCAACCGCATCAGGTCGAGCGACAGCCCGGTGAGCTGGGATGCGGTCTGGAACGTCTGGCTGGAGCTGGCCTCGGTCTCCCTGGTGGCCTGGGCGACGTTGGCGACCGCCAGGTTAACCTGCTCGACGGCGGTAGCCTGCTGCTTCGTGCTGAGCTCGATCTCGCGGGCCGCCTCGGTGGTGGTGCTCACCAGGCTCACGATCTGCTTGAAAGCCTCCGCGACATCGGCGAAGTGGCGGGCGCCTGCCTCGACCGCCTTGGTCCCGCCCTCGGTGGTCATAACGGTGGTATTCACGGCCGCACGGATCTCCTCGATGAGCCCCCGGATCTCCTTGGTGGAGCCGCCGACCCGGTCGGCCAGCTTGCGGATTTCGTCCGCCACCACGGCGAAACGCTTGCCGGCCTCGCCCGCCCCGGCGGCCTCGATTGTGGCATTGATGGCCAGGATGTTGGTCTGCTCCGCCAGCTCGTTGATGATCTCCAGGATGCCGCCGATCTGCTGAGACTTCTTGCCGAGGTCGAGCATGTGACTCACGATCAGATCGACCTGGCGCTTGATGGTCCCCAGCGAGTCGGTGGTCTTCACGACCGTCTGCTCCCCGGAGCGGGCCCCCTCCGCCGTTTCCTCCGCGATGTGGGCCACCCGCTGGGCGCTCTCGGCAATCTGCTTCGACGTCGCGAGCAGCTCGGTAATCGTCGTGGTGATCTCGTTCATCGCGGTGGCCTGCTCCTTGGCCCCCGTGGCCTGCTGGTTCGAGGCGGCCTGCAGCTCGCTCGAGGAGCTCTGCACGTGCTGAACCGCAGCACCGATCTGCCGCGACAGCGTCCGGGTGAGAACCAGGGCGATCACCGCTGCCAGGATGAGCGCTACGAGCGAGACGATTGCGACAACGGTCGTGGCGGAGGAGGCCGTGTCGGTAGCCGCTTTCTTGCCCTCATCGAGCAGGCGGTGCTCAAAGGCGGCCAACGACGATACCGTCTGGTCGAGCATCTCCCGCCGGGGAAGAACATCGGTCTCGAAGGCCTGGCTCACCGCAGCGATGGCGGCGTTGCTCTTCCGAAGGGAGATGACCCCGTCCAGCGCGCCCTGGTAGTCCGCTTCGGCCCGCTCCATCTGCTCGATCAGCCGCTCGTTCTCAGGGCTGTCGGCCGCCGCCTTCAGGTGCATGATTATGGCGGCGAAGTTGGCCCGAGCTGACCTCGCCTGATCGAGGAATGGCTCCTCGGCCGTCAGCAGATACCCTCGCACCGCACCGCCCTTTCGTTCGGTGGCGGCGCGGAGCTTCTCCGCGTTCACGAGGTTCTCCGCGTGGACCTCGATGACGCGATCCTTGCTCGCCACCACGGTCTTGAGGGCGTAGGCGGCGATGCCGCTGAGCAGCATCGCCAGCGCGACGACCGCCGCGAAACCGCCGGCGATCTTCTGTCCAAAGGTCCACGAACGAGTCATTGATCAATGCTCCTGGTTTGGCCAGTGCGATTCCGGATGGTGGCCACAATTAGGGGGATGCTGATGATGGGGCGGAACTCGAGGCCCATCCGGGCTACCTCTTTCACATGCCGGCTGGCAGGGCGCAGGTTGTCGTCCACGTGAATCCAGGAGTGCGGAAGCCGGGAGTATCCCTCGAACTCGGGGAAGGCGAGGGCGACAGACTCGTCCGGCCCGCAAAGAACCATCCATGAGGGCAAATCGGCGGCCTGATCGTAGCCCAGGAGTAGCGCCAGGGCGAACACCGGCACGATGCCGCCGCGAATGCCCGCCGAGCCGAGGAAGTCGGACGAGCCGCCCGGAATCGGAACGACCTTGCGGCGCGCCACTACTCCGGCGATGTCGCGGAGCCGTATCGCGTAGGGGTCGCCGGCCACCCGAATCCTGAGCAGGTCCTCGAGCCCCTGCGATTCCTCCGGTGGTGGCGCCGCGAACGACTCATCGAACGCTTGCCGAAGCGCCGCGACCCTCACGTCGAGGCCTGGGGTCTGGCTCATTCTTCCCCTCCAGCGGAGCGGAGCTCAGCGCGACACAGCGCCACCAGCGTCTCTCGAGAGAAGCCACCCCCGAACAGGAGAATGCGAGAAGCATCTTCCCGGGCGAGGAGACTCAGCGCCTGCCCCAACTCGCGTCGCGCCGTGGCAGTATCACCAGAACGCGCAGCCATCAGTCCCTGGTGAAGGTGGGGCATCGCAAAACCGGTATCGAGATAGATCGCGGTCTGGTCCTGTTCGACGGCGCCGGCCGCATCGCCGGCGTGCTCCCGGCAGAGGGCCATGAGGTAGTGAGCGCCGGCATTGAGCTCATCGAGCGCGAGGAGACGCCTACAGACTTCTTCCGACTCATCGAGCTTGCCGTGGTTGGTGAGCAGCACCGCCCTGAGAAGCAGGGCGTCGAGATCTTGGTGGGAATCGGAAGGTAACGAGCTGATGATCGTCAGGGCGTCGGAAAAGCGTTCCTGTCTCATGGCCTCGAGCACGAGTCCCAGGTCCCACGTGCGGGTGGTCGCCAGGCCCGCCACCCCGGCCGGGACGGCGCGCGGCGCAGGGCGATTGGACGATCGAGCTCGGCCATCGGTCAGAGTGGCTATGCGCTCCGAGGCCAGTTGAATGGCGTCTACCCACGACACCGCCGATTCGACCACGGCGGGAAGCAGGACCGCCGCCTGATTCCTCCGTGATCTTCCCCATGGGTCCGTGGCGAGCACCGTCTCGGACGCCTCACGCCGCCGGTAGTAGAAGGTGTCGTGGGTATGGCAGAGGTGGAACTCCTGGGTGAGTCCCCGAAGAGTTTCCGCGTGACCCAGAAAGAGGAATCCGCCCGGCAACAGCGCCTGGCTGATGCGGTGCACCACGTCATGGGCCGTGTCGGGGGTGAAGTACATGATGACGTTGCGACAAAAGACGACGTCGCAGTGGAGCGACTGCCAGAACCGGAGATCCTCCTCCGCCAGATTTCGCTCTTCGAACGTCACCATCTTTCGAATCGCGGGGTCCAGCACGAAGTCGCGCCCCTCCGGCCGGAAGTAGCGCCGCTGGCAATGCTCCGAAGTCGCCCGAAGCGCCCAGCCGGAATAGCGGGCTCGCGCTGCCTTTGCCAGGATCTCCGGGTTGACGTCGATGCCGACAATCTTTATGTCCCAGGACTCAAGGTCGGGCAACAGCTCGCGCAGCACTATGGCGATCGAGTAAGCCTCGTCGCCCGAGGCACACCCGGCCGATAAAATGCGGAGCCGCTTCTCCCGCGTCTTCGCGCCAATCCGGTCGGGAAGAACCAGCTCGGCCAGTGCCCGGAAGTGATCGGAGTTCCGGAAGAAGAAGGTCTCGTTGACCGTGAGCTGCCCGGCGAGCGCCCGAAGCTCGTCCGAGCTCTTAGATGAGGACGCCAGGCGCTCGAGGTACGCATCGGGGCGCGGGCATCCAGCGAATGCCATACGTTGCCGCAGGACATCGGCGAGATAATCGAGGTTGCCGTCCTCGTATTGCAGGCCCAGCCGGTTGGCCACGATGGTCCGAAATCGGTCGATGTGCCCACGCTCGATGGCCGTCATCATCCTGTTTCCCTGGCCTCGAGCGCAGTCCAGACCTCGTGAGGGACGATGCGCATGGAACGGAGCAGGACGAGAAGCTGGGCATCGGAGGTGCCGATTGCGTCAATAACGTGAGACGCAGAGGCTCGCAGCAGAGGAGGCAGCTCTCCCATCCGGGCCGGGTCCAGGATCCGCAGCCCGATGACGCCATCCACGGCCAGAGCCGCTCGGCGCTCCCCGATTTTCACCGTCACAAAACGGCCGCAAGTGTCACCCCGGTCGCTGAGCTGCAAGAGAGCGCCTAAATCGAGGACCGGAATCGGGATGCCGCGGATCACCGAGACTCCTTGAACAAACGCGGGCATGCCGGCGATGGGCTCGATCGGCAGTGGACGCATCGTCTCCACCACGTCGTAGAACGGGATGGCACAGGCACACGTGCCGGCGGTTACGATCAGTACCTGTTCCCGACCCCCACCGCGGATCATCATCTTGCCTCTCCACTTGAGCGGTGGCTGTGCAGTGCAGCTTGCGCCAGCCTGGCCTGAAGCGCGAGCCAGAGATTTTGAGAGGCGTGCCGTGAAACGAGACACCAGCCCTAGCAGCCTCAAGTGTGCATATTTCTCAGGGAGCCATCTCGCCGGCTGGTTCCTAAGGCTTCAAACCTTTGGGCCGACATGGTTTGCGTCGCTAGACCCGGGTTGTTCAGGTTTTACCGGCTACCACCAGCCGATCAGAGCGGGGGCCGCACGGCTTCACGAATGCAAGGCGGAGGCCACCGAACCTGGCGACTACGGTTTCTCTTAGCTCGGGGGGTGGATCCAACTGAAGTGAAGACCGAGTTCGACAAGAGGCAGCGGGGGGAAGGACTTCAATTGGCCCTGGTGGATTCGAACCTGCCCGGGCTGATCGACCGGTGCGCTGGCCCTTCGTCCAATGGCAGGACAGCGGACTTTGGATCCATTCTGGAGCTGCGGGCGCACAGTCCCGGCATTCGCATCATCGCGATGTCAGGCGGCGGAGAGAAGAAGCGACTGGAGGTCCTGGGCCATGCCAAGCTGCTCGGCGCCGTGCTGACGCTGGAGAAGCCCTTTGCCCAGGCCGAGCTGATGGCAACGGTGGATCGTGCCCTCAAGGGTGGGGAATAGGTGCAGGCCTGAAGAACTCCCGCTGCAGCCGCCGGAGCAGCGGGATCGAGATCAGCACCGAGACCAGGTTGGGGATCGCCATCAGCCCGTTGAGCGTGTCGGCGATGTCCCAGACCAGGTGCAGCGAGCCTACCGCGCCCAGATAGATGAACCCCAGCCAGACGACCCGGTAGGGCACCGCCGCCCGGCGGCCGAACAGGTAAACGATGCCGGTCTCCCCGTAGTAGCTCCACCCGACGATGGTGGAGAACGCGAACAGCACCAGCCCAGTCGTCACCAGAACGTCGCCCCACACGCCGGGCAGTCCGGTCTCGAACGCCCTCCCCGTGAGCGCGGCGCTGGTCTCGCCGGTCTCCCAGGCGCCGGTCACCAGGATCACCAGGCCGGTCGTGGTGCAGATGAGGAGCGTGTCCACGAACACCTCGAAGATGCCGTACATGCCCTGGCGCACAGGGTGGTCGGTGCTCGCAGCCGCGTGCACCAGCGGCGCGCTGCCCAGGCCGGCCTCGTTGGAGAAGAGTCCGCGGGCGATCCCGTAGCGCAGGGCGAGCGCGACGGTCCCGCCGGCGAAGCCACCGACCGCGGCGGTTCCGCTGAACGCGCCCTCGAACACGAGCCGCAGGGCGCCGGGGATCTCGCCGGCGTGTATGACCAGCACCACCAGGCCGCCGGTCAGGTACAGCAGGCTCATGAACGGCACCAGGATCTCGGCGAAGGCGGCGATGCGGCGGATACCACCCAGGATCACCGCGCCGGCCAGCACCACCAGCGCGAGGCCTACCAGCGGCGGCGCGAAGCCGAAAGTCGCCTGGAGGCTCTGCGCCACCGAGTTCGCCTGCACCATGTTGCCGATGCCGAAGGCGGCAAGGGCGGTGAGCAACGCGAAGATCCCGCCCAGCCAGGGGAGCCCGAGCCGCCGCAGGGTGTACATGGCGCCGCCGCGCATCGTCCCCGAGGCGTCCCGCTCCCGATAGTGGAGCGCCACGACGATCTCGGAGTACTTGGTCGCCATCCCGACCAGCCCTGAAACCCAGAGCCAGAAGAGCGCGCCGGGGCCGCCCAGCGCGATCGCGGTCGCCACGCCGGCGATGTTGCCCACGCCTACGGTCGAGGCGAGCGCCGTCGCCACCGCCTGGAACGGAGTGACGCTGCCCTCGCCGGCGGCGGGACGTCTCAGCTTTCCCAGCACCTCGCCGAGTGCGGTGCCAAGGCGCCGGAACTGCACGCCGCCGGTGAGAAGGGTGAGCAAGAGTCCGGTGCCCACCAGCAGCACCAGCATCGGAGGACCCCAGACGAGACCGTTCAGCCAGGCGTTCGCGCGCGTGAGGAGATCGATCATGAGGCCAGAGGTGTCGGTGAAGGATTGATGTGAGACGCAGGGTGAGTCTCACCAGTATGGGTATCTTCTGACAAGATTACCAGGCTATCACCCCGAGCAGACTCAGCGGCCTGAGCCTCCGCTGCACCATGACATCCCTCTAACCGCTTGACGGCCCCCCATCCGCACTGCACCATAGCAGCAGCTTCTTGCGTTTGAGGTCGGCTCCTGCCGCAGCGCGCAGGGTACCGCTCGGGGGCACATGCATCCGACAAGAGCAGTCTTGCCGGCCGTTCTCAGCATCGGCAGCGTTCTGCTCCTGGGCGCCTGCCAGGAATCCTCCCACTCACCTCCTTCCCGTCCTCAGCCCCCTATCGCAGGCGACCTATCGGAAGAGACCATGTCGGAGCCGGTAGACCTGGCCTACGTCTGCGGCAACAGATTTCTCGCGATCAACTCCACTCCATCGGTTGTGCACGTGACCTACCGGGTCGTGGGGACACGGGAAGCCGGAGGCCTGACCTTGCCGGCGGGACTCGCCGAGGACGAGGGATTCAGCGAAAGCGAGCTCGAGACTAAGGCCCGCGGCAGCGTGGAGCTGTTTCTGGATGGCGAGCGGATTGCGCTCCGGCAGAACCGGGGGACTTCCTGCGGTCCCTCCTCAATGGCTTCCTCAGTAGCCGGCGCGGCGAGTGCTGAGGGAGGCAGCTGGAGTGCTCCGTTCCCCACGCCGGAAGTCCTGGTGCATCTGAGCCTGCTGCCCACCGGAAAGGTTCTTGCCTGGGGAGAGTTCAAGCCGCCCCAGATCTGGGACCCGGCGACGGGAAGCTACACTCCGGTGCCAAGCCCGATAAACGTCTTTTGCTCCGGCCATACATTTCTGGGTGACGGCCGCCTGCTGGTCGCCGGCGGGCACCTGGGAAGAGACCGGGGCTTTCCGGACATCAGCATCTTCGATCCCTTCACCGAGAGCTGGAGCCGGGCCCCTCCCATGCCGCGCGGCCGCTGGTATGCCACCAGCACCACGCTCGGCGATGGCGATGTGCTCATCATCGGTGGGCGCGACGAGTTGAGCGAGTGGGTTCGCGAGCCGGAACTGTGGACGCCCGGCGGCCAGCGATCGTTGAGCGGCGCCGGCCGAGGTTTGCCTTACTATCCTCGCACCTTCCTGATGCCGGACGGCAGGATCTTCTACGCCGGTTCCCAGCTGGGATCGAAGTTCCTGGACCCGAGCGGCACGGGGCACTGGACGCTGGGCCCGCAGCAGCTCTATCCCTCGGCCCGAAGCTACGGGGCTGCCGTCGTATATGACGAGGGCAAGATCCTGTATGCGGGCGGCGGCCTCACTACCAATACCGCCGAGATCATCGATCTTAACTTCGCGGCCCCCGCCTGGCAGTGGACCGGGTCCATGGCGTATCCACGCCGGCATCTCAACGCCAACGTGCTTCCCACCGGAGAGGTCCTCGTCACCGGCGGGTCGGCCGGGACCACATTCAATGACTTCGAGCAGGCGGTGCACGCCGCCGAGTTGTGGAGTCCCCTCACCGGCACCTGGCGGACTCTGGCCGGCAACAGCGTGAGGCGTGCCTATCATTCGACCTCGCTCCTGCTGCCGGATGGCCGTGTGCTGCATGCCGGAAGCGGCAACGGCGGCGGAGGACCGAACGAGGAAACGGCCGAGATCTTCTCGCCGCCCTACCTGTTCCAGGGCTCTCGGCCGACGATCGATGCCGCGCCGTCCAAAGTCGCTTACGGCAGCAGGTTCACGCTGGCCACCCCGCAGGCAGCGAGCATAGACAAGGTGAGTCTGATCCGGTTGGGGTCTACCACTCACGCATTCGACATGAACCAGCGGTTCCAGTGGCTTTCCTTCACCCGCGGGGCCGGCGACCTGAGCATCAGCGCGCCCGCCAGCCGCAACGTCACTCCTCCCGGCCACTACATGCTGTTCATCCTCGATGACGGGGTGCCGTCGGTGGCCAAAATCGTCAGGGTCGGCTCCACCTCGGAGTCTGGCCCGCCCGCAAACCAGGCGCCGGCGGCGAGCTTCAGCGCCGAGTGCGTGGACCTGTCGTGTCGCTTTACCGACACCAGCACCGATGCCGACGGGACTGTGGCGGGTTGGAGCTGGGACTTCGGCGATGATGCCGGGACCTCGTCGGATCAGAACCCCAGTTACACCTATGGCGCGGAGGGCAGTTATGATATCAGCCTGACGGCCACGGATGATGATGGTGCCACCGGGACGGTATCCCACCAGGTCACCGTGGCGCCTCCCGGGCCGAACCAGCCGCCCTCCGCCGGGTTCACCTCGAGCTGCACTCACCTGACTTGCACGTTCAGCGACGCCAGCACCGACCCGGACGGAACCATCACTGGGTGGAGCTGGAGCTTTGGCGACGGTGAGATGGCAACCGACCGCAACCCGAGCCACGCCTACGTGGCCGCCGGCTCCTACGACGTCGTCCTTACCGTCTCTGATGACGCCGGGGGGACCAACCAGGCGTCTGCGAAGGTGACGATAACCGCTCCTCCGGCGATTACGCTTACGGCCACCGGCTGGGCTGATGCCGGCAGGCAGTATATGCGGCTGGAGTGGAGCGGAGCGACCGGGACCACCGTGGACATCTATCGGAACGGCAGCCTGCTGAGGAACACCCTCAATGACGGGCGGGACACCAACGGGCGGAAGGTCACGGGCGCCGCAATCTACGTCTTCAAAGTGTGTGAGGCAGGTACCGTCCTGTGCTCGAGCGAGGTGACCGTACGGTTCGAGGCCACCCCGGCGATCATCCTCAGCGCGACCGGATGGGTTGACGGCACCCGGCAGAGGATGCGGCTTGAATGGAGCGGGGCGAGCGGTACCACGGTGGACATTTACCGGAACAGCCGCTTACTGCGAAATACCTCAAATGACGGACGCGACACGAACTCGCGCAACTTCACCGGTGCGGCCACCTACGTGTTCAAGGTCTGCGAGACGGGCACTACGAACTGCTCCAACGAGGCTACGGTGCAGTTCGACGGATCGCCCAACCCCATCACGCTCAGCGCTACGGGATGGGTCGCGGACGGACGGCAGTACATGAGACTGGAGTGGGGCGGGGCTACCGGTACCACGGTAGACATCTATCGGAACGCGAGCTTTCTGCGAAACACCGCAAACGACGGCCGGGACACCAATGGCCGTAAGTTCACCGGTGCGGCCACCTACGTGTTCAAGGTCTGCCAGGCGGGGAGCGCCGTCTGCTCGAACGAGGTGGTGGTGGAGTTCAGATGATCTTCCCGGGATTGGCCCTGGAGGATTCGAACCTCATTGCGAACCTCAATGAGAGTCAGGGTAGGGAAAGTAGAGCCTGCCATTAGTAATAGGCCTGCGACGCGCTGGGCGGGTGCGACCGATGCTGGCGGGTGAACCCAATGCCCCAGCAGAATGCCGCTTGACGGCCTCGGTACCAGCACCTAAGGTAGAAATCACCAGCCAGAATTTCCGATCGATAAATGCACACCCGGCGAAAGCCGGGGCCACAAAGCCACGAGTCCTCGCCTTCCGACGCCTCACTTCGATGCCCCGAAGCACCCTACGACCTCCCGGGCCACCGACCCGACCACCAAGGTTTCCATGGGAGGACAGGCATTGACCGCGACCTCCTGTCCCAACTGCGGAGCCGAGCACGATCCAGGCGCGAGTCCCTGCCGCGAACCTATGGTGGGCCGGACCCTCCGTGCCGGGATCCGCGTCCGGGAACTGTTGGGGGACACCCCGGTCGGCCCGCACTATCGTGCCGAGTACCCGACCGGGCTTGAGGTCGCGGTCCTGATCCTGGGCTCCTCTGCCGAACTCGCTCTCCGGTGGCCAAGCCTCCAGCCCGCAATCCAGATCCAGCATCCGAATGTCGCCGCCATTCATGATCTGAACGAGACTCACGATGGGCTGGTCTACGCGGTGGCCGAGCGCCTTACGGGCGAGTTCCTGTCGGTTACTCTGGCCAGGCGTGGCGCCCTGCCGCTGGAGGAGGCCCTGGATCTCTGCCTGCAAGCCGCGGCCGGCCTGCGGGCGGCGCACGATCTCGGCTGGGTTCACGGGAGTCTCTCGCCGTACACCATTCTGCTGGCCCAGACGGTCGGCGGACGTCCACTGGTCAAGCTGATAGGCTTCGCCCACGAGTTCCCGCTGCGACAGTCGGAGGCTGAGTCACCAATCGAGGGGGGGGTGTATGCGAGCCCCGAGCGGATCGCCGGACACCCACCCGACGAGCGGAGCGATGTGTTCAGCCTGGGCGCGGTGCTCCATCATCTTCTCACCGGAGCACCGCCCACGCCCGGCTCGCGGGGTGGCCGCGTTCCCAAGGCCATGCGCGCCGTGCTCAACCGGGCGCTCGCCCCTTCACCGGCCCGACGCTTTCAGACGATCGCGGAGTTTGCGGCGGCGCTCGCTCCGTCGCACGAGGAAGTATTTCCGATCCTCGCGCCGTGCGGACCGGCGAGACCAGCCTGGAGGCGTGCCCTCGCGTTCGGGGCTGCTGCCGCCCTAGTCGGAGTGGTGGCCGGACTCTGGCTGCCCTGGGGTACCCAGCGGCCGTCGGTAGGTGCATCGGCACGCGCCAGATCACAGGAACGCGGGTCCATTGCGGCCGTCGAGCCCGACTCGTCCTCTGCGTTGGCTCGCCTTCCCGCTGACTCGGGGCCGGTGGCAGTGGGCCGGCACCACTCAGCGGCTGCCCAGATTCCCACGGACTCCGTGCTCCACACGCCCACCAGCCGGGCGAGCCACGACTCGGCTCCGGCGGTCGCCGAATCGCTGTTGGTGGATGTGCAGTCGGTGGACTCGACCATCCAGGTCGATCTCCGCTACGCAACGGCGAATAACTTCACGGGTGCACCGCTTCCCGGCTACGAGGCGCCGCGCGCGCTGCTCCACCGGGAGGTGGCTACCGCACTCAGCCGAGTTCAGGCCCGGCTCCGCCCCGGCGGCCTGGGCCTCAGCATCTTCGATGCGTACCGGCCGGTGAGGGCAACCCTCGCGATGGTCGATTGGGCCAAGCGGACGGGGCACCGGGAGCTCCTCGAGAGCGGGTTTATCGGCCGGCGGAGCCGGCATAACCTGGGCGTGGCGGTGGATGTCACGCTGGTCGACCTGGTGACGGGGACCGCAGTCCCAATGGGAACCGCCTTCGACAGCTCCACCACCGCCGGTCACACGGCCAACACCACCGGCCGGGCATTGCGCTATCAGGAGATTCTGGTACGGACGATGGAATCGGAAGGGTTCAGCACTCACGACCAGGCGTGGTGGCACTTTGTCTATGCGCTCAAGGGGGCGGTGCCGTTGGATCGGGTCATCCGATAGCCTAGGGGATGGGGCAGTTGGGAATTCGAACCGCACCGGCGGTGAATGGCTGGGTCCAGGAGAGTCGCTCGAGCTCAGCGACGGAGCGACGTCGCTCCCAGCCGGGCCGCCGCCAGTGCCAGCCTCATCTCACCCACCGCCCCTCCGCCAGCTCCTTGAGGTGTTCACATTCGGAGCGATCGCCCGGTGCCGGCCGTCCCATACGGGCCATTGCCCGACGGTCCTTGCTGTAGGGATCGTCGCGGAAGTGAAGCACCCCGTCCCGCACGAAGGCGGTGAGATAGAGCAGGTAGACCGGTACCGGGTGCTTCAGATACACCGAGGTGGGCGCGATGTCCTTGGTGGGGTCGGCCGCTATCGCCTCGAGAATCTCGTCGTCCCCCCAGCCCTCCTGTTTGTCCAGGACGTACCCCGCCAACTTGACCGGATCCTCCACTCTCACGCAGCCGTGACTCAGCGTCCTGTTCTGCTTCTCGAAGAGACTATCGGCCGGAGTGGCGTGGAGATAGATGGAGAACTGGTTGGGGAACATGAACTTCACGGTGCCGAGCTCGTTGCCGGAGCCGGGCTTCTGTCGGACCCGGAAGGGAATCTTAGTCATGTCCAGCTTGGACCAGTTGATTGCCGACGGGTCGGCAATGACCTCGTTCCGCGCGATGTCCACCACCTCGTACGAGTGCTGGGCCAGGTAATGAATGTTCTTCCGCACATTGGGGATCACCTCGTCCACCAGGATCCGGCGCGGTACGTCCCACTGGGGCCGGAAGACGACGTGCGTCATCGAGTCGGCGAACACCGGAGTGGCGTGGCTGTACTCGTCACCCACGATCACCCGCATCGTGAGGCGCTCTTTACCGCCGTCGTAGGCATGGAGCCGGTAGTCCGGGATGTTGACCAGGATGTAGCGCTTCCCGAAGTCGCTCGGCAGCCAGCGGTAGCGCTCGAGATTGAGCTCGATTATCCGGATGCGGGTCTCCACCGGCAGGTTGAGGGCCGCCAGCGTTGTAGGGCCCACCGAGCCGTCCGCCGCAATGCCGTGACGCTCCTGGAATCGGGCGACCGCCTTCGCGACCTTGTCGTCGTATACCGGCTTCCCTGCGGCCTTCCCCAGATCTCCCGTCGCCTTCAGCCGGTGGCGGAGGGCGCCGACCCAGGGGCCCTCGTCGCCCCACTGGAGCCGTGAGACTTCTGCGATCGTGCCCCATCCGCCCTTCGCCTCGAGCTCGCGGTAATCCGCCAGCATCTGGAGTAGCTCCTTGTACTCCTTCTGGCGGGGCCGGAGCGGCGAAACCATGTCGTCGAAGTCGTCCTTCGATAGCGCCGAGCGCAGGGTGCTGTCGATGGCGGCGCGCCGGGCCTTGATGTACCACCCATTGTCCACCGCCTGGGGATCGAGCCGGCCGGCGAGCAGGTCGCCCCCGTAGTCCAGGAAGGCTCGGGTCAGGCGGAGATCGAGTGCCGCAAGCGCCGCCGGATTGGATTTCTTGTCATCCCTGAGCCGAGCCAGCTCGGCCTGGAGGCGAGCGAGGTCGTAGTCGGCGGCGCGCAGTCCCTCCCCCTCCGCATGGCACAGCGTCTCGATGAGGTCGCGGGCTCGGCCTTCGAGTTTCGAGCCATCGATCCACAGGGGCCGGTAGTCCCGATCAAGATAGACCCTGCGCACCAGCTCCAAGCGGGCGCCGACCGCCGGTGCCGCATTGGCGGATGACAGGGTCACCTCAAGTTGTTTGGCCGTCTCATCCGGTCCGCAGGCAGCGGCTCCCAGCAGGGTGATGACGCAGGCAGAGTTAAGCAGGATGGCTCGGGTCATGGCTCCCCGCGGAGGCGAGGTCGGCGCTGGAGATCAGGAGCGGCTTAACAGTAGGGAATTACGGGGAGGGGCGCCGTGGTCCGGCTCACAGTGGCGGGGGTCGTTGCGCTCGGGCGGGGCGGTGGCACCGACAAGCACGTCATTTCGAGCGCAGCGGCGCTTCGGTCCCAGGCCACGATCTCATGCTCATCCTGGAGCAGACGACGGACCATGTTGCCACCCATCCTGGAGCAGCAAACTGGAGCAGCTTTTCGTAACTTCAATTGGCCCTGGTGGATTCGAACCACCATTAACGGATCCAAAGTCCGCTGTCCTGCCATTGGACGAAGGGCCAGCGCACCGGTCGATTTCCAGCCCGGGCAAGTTGAAGCCTAGCTGTCTCCCAGGGGGGGCGAAAGGGCGGCACTTGCGACCCCGGTTCTGCCTCCCGTACATTCGTGCCACACCGGATAGCTAACAACGCGCGTTAGTTAGTCTGACCTGATCTCGTGCCCACCAACCGATGCCCGCGCTTCTCTGGGCCCACAGGTTCTTCTTCCGTCCACCACCTGGCAGCGCATGACCGGAACCGCCCTTCAGGGTAGTCAGCAGTGGTACGAGGTGGTTGGCAACGTTGCCCCCGGCCTCATGTGGCTGACCGACACCGCCGGCCGTTTTGTGTACGTCAACCGGGGCCTGGAGGCGTACACCGGATCGGCGCTCGACCACCTGCACGGGATCCACTGGCAGCAGTTCGCCCACCCCGGCGACCTTGCCGACCTGCAGGAGAAGTGGTGCCGGATGCTGGAGTCGGACCGGGCCTTCGAGATGGAAGTCCGCTACCGGCGCTACGATGGTGACTATCGCTGGATGCTGGCCCGCGCCATCTCACAAAGCGACTCAGCCGGCCAGCCTCAGGGTTGGCTTGGAATGTTGGTTGATATCGATCACCTCAAGCACACCGAAGCGGCGCTCCGGCGCCGGGAGCAGGAGCTCACCGACCTGTTCGAGAGCGCCACGGTCGGGCTGCACTGGGGCGCGGAAGATGGGACCATACTTCGCGCCAACCAGGCGGAGCTCGATCTCCTGGGATACGGTCGCGACGAGTTCGTGGGCCGGAACATCGCCGACTTCCACCTGGAGAGGCCGGTCGTGGACCAGATCCTGCGCCGGCTCGCCGCCGGTGAGGTGCTCCACGAGTATCCCGCCCGGCTCAGGTGCAAGGATGGCTCCATTAAGGAGGTGCTGATCGATGCCAGCACCTACTTCGAGGAAGGACGGGTGGACCACACCCGCTGGTTCACCCGTGACGTCACCTTACAGAGAAGGGCCGGCGAGGCAACCGCCCGCCTGGCCGCGATCGTCGCCTCCTCCTCGGACGCCATCGTGGGCAAGACGCTCGAGGGGGTCGTCAGCAGCTGGAACGCGGCCGCAGAACGGATCTTCGGCTACACCGCGAGCGAAATGGTAGGCCAATCCATCTTCAAGCTCATACCGGAGGAGCTCCACCAGGCCGAGCGCTCGCTGCTCGAACGAATAACTGCCGGCCAGGGGGTCCGATTCTCCGAGACCGAGCGGATCGGAAAGGACGGCCGGCGGATCCAGATGGACGTGAGCGTCTCGCCCATCCGGGACGCCTACGGGCACGTGATCGGCGCCTCGTCCATCAAGCGAGATATCACCGAGCGCAAGCAAGCCGCCGAGGCCCTGATTCAGAGTCAGGAGCGGCTGCAGCTCGCGCTGAAGGCCGCGCGGATGGGCACCTGGCGCTGGGATCTCAAGACCGAGGCGCTGAGCTGGGACGCAGGCTTGCGCCAGCTCTACGGAAACGAATCGGACGATGTCACCCGGTACGAGCATTTCCTCGAGCGGGTTCATCCCGATGACCGGCCTTTCGTGGCAGGAGCGGTCGAGCGCGCCCTCGATGGAACCGGTGGACTCGACTACGAGTTCCGCATCCTCCTTCCGGACGGCCGGGTGCGCTGGCTTGCCGACCAGGGCCACGTCGTACGCGACGATGCCGGGAGGGTTCTGTACCTGACTGGTGTGTGCCTCGACGTAACCGAGCGCAAGGCGGTTGAGGAGCGCCTGCGCCAGGCGCAGCGTATGGACTCGGTGGGACAGCTTGCCGGCGGCATCGCGCACGAGGCGAACAACATGATGTCGGTCGTGCTGGGTTGCGCCGATTACGTGCTCCAGCGGAGCGATCTCTCGCGCGAAGTCAGAGATGATGTCGATCAGATCTGGCGCGCGGCCAAGCGCACCGCCGGGATCACTCAGCAGCTGCTTGCGTTCAGCCGGCGGCAGGTGCTCCAGCCACAGGTGCTGGACCTGAACGCAACGGTGAGAGGCCTGGAGCCCATTCTGACCCGTACTCTGGGCGAGAGCCGGGGGCTCCGGATGCACCTCTCCCCCAGCCTGGGCTCGGTGAGAGCCGATCCCGGCCAACTCGAGCAGGTGCTCCTCAACCTGACGCTGAATGCCCGCGATGCCATGCCGACCGGCGGCAGGCTCACCATCGAGACCATGAACGTAGCGCTCGATGCCAGGTATGCGGCCGGCAAGGCGGTCGAGACCCTCAAGCCCGGTAGCTACGCCGCTCTGGTGGTGAGCGACACGGGGCAGGGAATGGACCGCGACACCCTGTCCAAGATCTTCGAGCCGTTCTTCACCACCAAAGGCGTTGGCGAGGGTACCGGGCTGGGCCTCTCCACGGTTTACGGCATCGTAAAGCAGAGCGGAGGCTTCATCTGGGTCTACAGCGAGCCGGGCCTGGGCACCACCTTCAAGCTGTACTTCCCACTCATCACGTTCGCGCCCGACGCTACCGGGCCGCGGCTGCCGGCTGCCGGCGCCCAGGCCGGAGAGGTCGTGCTGATTGCGGAAGACGAGGCCATGGTTCGCTCGATCATGGCCCGGACCCTTCGGGATTGCGGCTACACCGTCCTGGAGGCCGGGCACGGCCGCGAGGCGCTGGACCTCCTCGAGACCGAGGGCCACCGGGTCAGCCTCATCGTCGCGGATGTCGTCATGCCGGATATGGGCGGCCGCGAGATGGCCGCTCGAGTCGCGGAGCGGTGGCCGCAGTTGCCCGTGCTCTTCACGTCGGGATACACCGGCCTGGAGGTGGTCCGACGCGGTCTGCTGGAAGATGGGCGTGAGTTTATTCAGAAGCCTCTCGCCCCCGAGGCCCTGGCGCGCAAGGTGCGTGAGATGGTGGACGCCGGGTGTTGAAGCACTGAGGTGACGAATGGATCAGCCAGGGCCGTTCTCCTGGCGGCTGCCCTTGCCGGCTGCCAGGAGAACACGCCGCCCAGCCCTTCCGACGACGCCCCCCAGGTTTCGGTCCTATACGTCTGCGGCAACCGCTTCGACCTCGAGAACCGCAATACCAGCTCCGTCACCATACGTTACGAGGTGATGGGCTCATCCGAGCAGGGGGAGCTGCTGCTTCCTCCGGCCCCCGATCGGGAATCGGTAAGCGTCACCCGTCTCGTCACTCTCCATTCGGGTACCATTCGGCTGTTCCACCGGGACAAGGCACTGTCCCCGGTAGACAATCCTGGCACCGCCTGCCCCGAGGCAGCCCCGGAAGCAGGCCCGGCAGCCACGTCGGGTCATTGGGATACGCCGCTTGCATGGCCGGTGGTCGCCGTCCACCTCCACCTTTTGCCGAGTGGAAAGGTGCTGTCCTGGGGTGCGGTCGGAACCCCGCAGGTGTGGAACCCCGAGACTGGCGAATTCACCCCGGCGCCCAGCTCGACCATGCTGTTCTGCAGCGGCCATGCGTTCCTGCCCAACGGAAATCTGCTGGTGGCCGGTGGGCACATAGCCGAGCACCGTGGGCTGCCGGATGCCAACCTCTTCGACCCGATGGCGCAGACATGGATCTCGGCCCCGTCCATGAGCCGGGGCCGCTGGTATCCGACCAGCACCACCCTGGCCGACGGCCGAGTCCTCACGCTCGGAGGCAGGGACGGGTCGGGTACTGAAGTCGATGTGCCGGAGGTCTGGACCGGCAGCGCATGGCAGCCGCTCCCGGGCGCGCGGAGGGCTCTGCCATACTACCCTCGAACCTTCGTGGCCCCGCACGGCCTGGTGTTCTACGCCGGCGAGTTGCGGGAAACCGCGTACCTCGATCCTGAGGGCTCCGGCCACTGGACGCCGGTGGCCGCCAGCAGGTACGGCCGGCGAGACTATGGCTCGGCCGTCATGTACCGGCCGGGGAAGGTGATGATTGTGGGTGGAAGCGATCCGCCGGAGGGGACTCCCACGAACACAGCCGAGGTCATCGACCTGGGTGATCCTGCGCCTGGCTGGCAGTACACCGGACCCATGGCACACCCCCGGCGCCAACTCAACACGACTCTCCTGCCGGATGGCCGGGTGCTGGCCACCGGCGGCACCAGTGCCGCCGGCTTCAGCAATCCCGCGGGCGCGGTGAGGGTGGCGGAAGTCTGGGATCCCCTGACCGGCGACTGGCAGGTGCTCGCCGGCAATCGGGTTACCCGAGTCTATCACTCGAGTACCCTCCTTCTTCCGGATGGGAGGGTTCTGCACGCGGGAAGCGGTGACGGGGCGGGGCTTCCGAGGGAGCTGAGCGCCGAGATCTTCTCACCGCCTTATCTGTTCCGGGGACGGCGCCCGGTAATAGCCGAAGCACCCGCCACCGTGAGCTATGGACAGCAGTTCTTTGTCAGAACCCCGGATGCAGGCCTGGCGGTCCGTGCCACGCTGGTGCGGCTGGGCTCGGTTACCCACGGTTTCGATCAAAACCAGCGGTTCCTGGAGCTGGCGCTCCAAAGGACGGCCGCGGGCCTTTCGCTGAAGGCGCCTTCGACGGGTGACCTGGCTCCGCCGGGTGACTACCTGCTATTCATTGTGAGCGACGCAGGGGTGCCGTCGGTGGCTCGGATGGTGCGCCTGGGGTAAAGGCCCCGTTTTCTCGCAGGAGAAACCCATGCATCCGCACCGGTCGGCGCTCTTCCTCCTGGTCTGCATCAGCGGCGCTCTGGTGCTCGGGGCCTGTTTCGACAGCGGGCAGTCTCCGCCGGCCCGTCCCGACTTGCCTTCGGACGACGATCCCGAAGGTAGCCTGCTGAAGCCGGTGGATCTCATCTACGTCTGCGGCAACAAATTCATCGCTACCAACGGCAGCCCATCGCCGATCCACGTGACCTATCACGTAGTCGAGACCCGGGAGACTGGAGGCCTGACCCTTCGCGAAGGGCCGGGCGAAGACCCCGGCTACAGTGAGACCGAGCTGGAGACAGCCACCACCGGTATTGTCGAGCTCTACCGGGACGATGTTCGAGTGGCCGTTCGGACCAATGATGGAGCCCCCTGTGGAACACCTGCAGTCTCAGCGGCACTGGTTGCGGCCGGCACCGAAGCAACCACCGGCAAGTGGAGCGCCCCGTTTCCCTGGCCTGTCATAGGGCTCCATCTGCACCTGCTCCGGAACGGCAAGGTGCTGAGCTGGGGCAAGTTCGGCCAACCCCAGGTGTGGAACCCATCCACCAAAGTCTTTTCGGCCGTACCGGCTCCCGACTGGATCTTCTGTAGCGGTCACGCATTTCTTCCCGACGGCCGCCTACTGGTCAATGGCGGGCACATCAGCGACGACCACGGAATAGCCGACGCCAATGTGTTCGATCCCGGGAAGTTGTCCTGGTCGAGCCGCTCCTCGATGGCCCGGGGCCGCTGGTACCCGACGACGACCATCTTGGGCAGTGGAGAGGCCGTGACGATCGCGGGGCGGGACCAGAACGGCATGCTGGTAAAAATCCCCGAGGTCTGGACCGGCTCTCGTTGGAGACCGCTCAGCTCGGCCGGCCGCGCGCTCCCCTATTATCCCCGCACCTTCCTCGCTCCCAACGGGAAGGTGTTTTATGCCGGGGAGAGCCGGTCTACGGCCTACCTGTCTACTTCAGGCACCGGCTCCTGGACCGAGGTCGGGAGCCGCCGCTATGGGGCCAGAAACTACGGCTCGGCCGTTATGTACCAGCCGGGAAGGGTTCTATACGCCGGCGGTGGCCGCACGACCAGCACCGCCGAAATCATCGATCTCAACCAGGCTGCCCCGGCCTGGAAATGGACCGGATCGATGGCCTATGCCCGCCGCCACCTGAACGCCACGATTCTTCCCACCGGCCAGGTGCTGGTGACCGGGGGAACCAGTGGTACCGGATTTAGCGACGAGAACCAGGCCGTCCACGCCGCGGAGCTGTGGGACCCAGTCACGGGAAAGTGGACCACGCTGGCCAGCAACTCGGTCATTCGCGTTTACCACTCCACTTCCTTGCTGCTCAAGGACGGCCGGGTTCTGCATACCGGAAGCGGCGACGCGGCCGGCAATGCCGACCACTTCGACGCCGAGATTTTCTCCCCTCCTTATCTCTTTCAGGGGCGCCGGCCGCGAATGTCCAGCGCCCCCTCTGCGGTAGGCTATGGTCAGACCTTCCTCGTGGGCACGGCAGATGCGGCCTCCATCGCCAGAGTGACCTGGATCCGGCTCGGCTCGGTCACCCACGCCTTCGATTCGAACCAGAGATTCAACGAGCTGACCTTCGTCCGGGCGTCCGAGGGGTTGAACGTCACCGCGCCGGGCAGTCGTAACCTGGCTCCCCCGGGTCATTACATGCTGTTCATCCTGAACGGGAAGGGTGTGCCCTCCACGGCAAGGGTCGTGCGGATCAGGTAGTGGAGGCCGGCGCCGGGCCGGGTGCAGCGGTCGCGAGGGTCTCGACCGGCGTGACGGCCCCGTGCTTCCGGCCGAGCATCATCGCGGCATCGTCACGATCGCGCGCCGAGCGGTAGATGGCGAACAGGGTAGAGCCCGAGCCACTCATCCTGCACAGCAGCGGGCGCGTGCCGGCAAGCGCCTCGAAAGCTCTGCGGACCTCGCTGTAGCGGCCGAAAACCGGTGACTCGAAGTCGTTGCCGGCCATCCGTCCTATGTCTCCCCATCCCGACAACGCATTCAGATCGAGAGCAACCGCTCCACGCCGCCCTGCCGACTGTCTGGCCTCATCCACCCAGCCGTAAGCATCGCCGGTCGAGACCGGCACCGGCGGGGTGACCAGCAGCGCAGGGGCGGAGGGGAGAGGTGGGAGTCCGAGCATCCGCTCACCTCGGTTCCAGGCGAGGGCCAGGGGAGCGCCGGCGAAGAAAAAGGGCACATCGCCGCCGAGCCGGGCAGCCAGTTGCAGCAGCTCGTGACGCGGAATGGCCTCGCCGGCCAGCCGGTTGGCGGCGTGCAGGGCAGCGGCAGCGTTGCTCGAGCCGCCACCCAGGCCGGCCCGCATCGGAATCCGCTTGGTGAGGCTGAGATGGATCCCGAATCGGTGGCCGATCGATCCCAGCACGGATGTCGCGGCTCGTACAGCCAGATTCTCTTCCGGAGATCCGATCTCCGCTCCGGCTACCTCGAGAGTCACACCATGCCCCTCTCGACGTTCCGCGTGCAGCGTGTCGGCCAGGCTGATCAGGCAGAGAAGGGTCTCGATCCCGTGATAGCCGTCTTGCTCCCGCGAGAGCACCCGCAGGAAGAGGTTGACCTTGCCCAACGAGGGCATGCTCACCACGGCGTCAGTCATCTGGCCGTCCGCCGTAAAGCGTTGAAGCCTTCCGGGCTCCGGGCCAGCGACCAGAGACCGAGCAGGGTTATGGGAACGAACGAGGTGACGTGAAACGCGATAGCGTAGGAGAAAGCCAGGCTGCTCGGCACGCCATACAGTGCCAGCACCGCGACGATGACCGCCTCGAACGGTCCGAAGAAGCCGGGAGTGGAGGGGATCGAGATGCCGAGCACCAGAAGGCCCTGTAGCAGGAGGGCGCCGGTATAACTCACCGGGATGTCGAAGGCCCCAAACGCCAGGTAGAACGCCAGCGCGTTGGCCAGCCACAGGACCAGAGACCAGAACACGACACCGGCCAGACGGGCGGGAGAGCGCAGCACGGTGAGACCCTGCCTGATCCCCTCTATCAGGTCCACGATCCTGTCCGCCAACCTGGTTCGGTGAAGCAGCCGGCGCACCAGCCGCTCGGCCGCGAGCGGCGCGACCACGACCAGAATGGCACCCAGCAGCGCGATCAGTCCGATCACTCCGGCGGCACGCGCCAGATTCGCGACCGAGGTTCCACCGACCTCCACCGAGTCGGGCAGATGGGATGTAAGCAGGGCGAGGGTCAGCAGCGCGACCACCGTGAGCGCGTCGAAGATGCGCTCTACCGCGACGGACGAAAAGACGGTGGTGAATCGTGCAGGGGCGAGCCGGGCGGCAGTGTAGGAGCGAACCAGCTCCCCGGCCCGAAAGGGCAGGATGTTGTTCGCCATGAAGCCAACCGCAATCGCGTGCCACAGTGGGCCGGCGGGATAAGAGGTGCCGCGTTCGTCTCGCAAGAGAAGGCGCCATCGCACCAGGCGGAGTGGAAAGGTGAGAGTGGCCACGACCACTGCTGCTACCAGTGGGCCCGGCTCAGCGGAGGCGATGTGCCGCAACAGGGCGCTGGCGCTGACCCCTCGCAGGCTCCAGGCCAGAAGGGCCAGGGATATTCCGACGACGACTGCGCCGGGGAGAGCGCGGCGGAGTCGGCCCCGGCGGGCGGGCTGCACCTCGGGAGCACCGTGCCGCGGAGAAGCTGGCGACTCAGGTTTGGTCAAGCGCGAGCGCAACGAGGTCGAGCAGCTCCTGGAGTAGCGGTTGCAGTGACTCGAGGCTGGCATCGCGGGTGAGCTCTCCGGCGATCTGTTGCCGGACCACGTTCGCCCGTTCCAGGGCCGCCTGGCCGCGGTAGCACAATGTGCTGATGGCTACGGCATCTGAAACCGTCTCCGGTGCCGGGGCTGCGGCGGCAGGAGTGGCCGCGGTCGGTGTCGGCGCCGGCGCCGGCGCGGAGCCATCTGCCTCACCCGGTCTTCCCAGAAATGGGTCCAGGGATGGGGAAACGCTTCCTCGGCTCCGAAGCAGCAGGTCGAAGGTCTGAAAGCTGCCCACCAGCCCGCCGGACTCCGCCGCGACCGTTTCGTCCGGGGCAAGACTCTGGATCGGCACCACGGCGGTGTCGGCCTCTTCCACTCCTACCGCTTCCGGCCCGTAGCCCAATGACTCGATCGGCACCGGCTGCTCTTCAGGCTCTCCTCCCTCGCGGAGAGCGTCCAGCCGGTAGGCTACATCGAGCAGCCGGCGGGAGATCAACATGCGGTCGTCCGATTCTCCCACGGCCCGGAGCAGCTCCCCGGCCTTCCGCAGCTGCCCGAGCAGACCGGCCAGGGAACGTGATGCCACGCCGGCTGCAAGCGCCTGCTGAGCCGAACGGGCAAAGATTCCCAGCGCGCCCCCGACGGGATCGCTGGTGGGAGCGCCAGCCGAGCGGAGGGCGCCGAGCAGATGATAGAGTCTGAGGTCGCGCTGGGTAGCGGAGCCTGCGCTGCCGATCAGGTCGGCCGTCTGGCAGAGGTGTTCTCCCTGGCTCACCAATTCGAGCGGCCCCAGGGGCTCTGGTGGAGCGAACTGGGGTTGCGATACGGGGCGGGTAAGCGGCTCCGGATCGCCCGCGAAGTAGAGTGATTCGATCGGCACGACGTCCCGTTCGACGGCAAAGGCGCGGAGGAGAAGCTCGGTAAAGCGGCGAGCCTCGTCGGCGTCGGGATCGGGCCGTCCCCGTTCCGCGACGTCGCGGGAGATGCGGGTGAGAGCCAGGGACGCGCTTTCCATGACCTGATGGACGTCGGGTGGTGGGGCGAACAGCCGGGTAAGATCGCCGACCGCGAGCTCGATGCCGTCGAGGATCTCGGGGAGCGGAGTGAGGTCTCCTAACTCGGCAAGGCCCCGAAGCGACTGCATTCGGCGGATGACATTGTAGAGTGGCTCCCGGTCGTCCGGCGCGGCACGCAAGGCCCGCGCGGCCCGGTCGAGAGCGCTGGCGATCAGGGCGCCTTCGCGTGCGACAAACGCGCGGACACCGGTGTTCAGCTCGGCCTGGGTGGCGCCGGGCACGGAGCTCTCTGCGGGCGGTCGGCCCGAGAGACTCTCCAGCGCCCTCCCCAGCCGTACGGCTCGGGCGGAGTCCGCATCGCTCCACTCCCGCACCCTGCGCACCAGCAGCCGGAACTCCTCGACCGCTTGAGCCACTTGCTCCCGGGTAGCCGCGTCCCAGCTGAGACCCCGATCGCGGTGTCCTCGCGCCACCGCTTCCAGCCCGGCGGCCGCCCGTGCGATCTGGGGCTGGCCGGCCATCAGGGCCGACCCGCGGAGCACCCGGGTAGTGCGGAGGAACTCATCGGCCGGCGGCGGCTCCGCTCGATCCGCGAACACCGCGAGCCGGTCGAGGCACTCGCCCGCTTCAAGCGCAAAGAAGTCTGCTGCCCCGAGGGGAGTAGTCATGCGAGCCAGTAGCTAGGAGCCAGGAGCTGGGAGCTATTGGGCTGGAAAGGTAGGGGGCAGGGTTCGCCGCATCAACACTTCAGCTCCCAGCTCCCAGCTCCCAGCTCCTAGCTCCCAGCTCCCAGCTCCCAGCTCCCATTGCCTCCCTCATCTCGGCGACGGCGACCCGCATGCCCACCATGACGGCGCGGCTCACGATACTGTGCCCGATGTTCAGCTCCTCGATCTCCGGGATCGCGGCCACCGGTGCCACATTGGCGTAGGTGAGGCCATGGCCGGCGTGCACGAACAGTCCCATATCCGCTGCATGCCGGGCTGCCCGGCGAAGCTCGTTCAGCGCCGTGTCATTCTGCTGCCAGGTATGAGAGTAGCGTCCGGTGTGAAGCTCCACGGCGGGGACGCCGAGGTCCTTGGCTGCGTCGAGGGTGCGGAGATCCGGATCCACGAAGAGACTGATGCGGGCGCCTGCCTCCTCCAGCCGGCGAATGGTCTCCCGCATCCGTGGATTGGGCCGGCTGAGGTCGAGCCCACCCTCCGTAGTGATCTCCTCCCGCCGCTCCGGCACCAGCGTGGCCTGGTAGGGCCGGATCCGGCAGGCGAGGCCGAGGACTTCGGGACTGGTGGCGAGCTCCAGATTGAGTAGCCTGACACTGGCCCTGAGACCCTCGACGTCATGGTCCTGGATATGCCGGCGGTCCTCCCGCAGGTGGGCCGTGATCCCGTCGGCGCCCGCTTCCTGGCAGAGCAGGGCCGCCCCCACCGGATCGGGCTCATCCGTTCGCCGCGCCTCACGGACGGTGGCCACATGGTCGATATTGACGTACAATCGCGTCGGAGTCATTGCTCGCCGCTCCGGTGCCGTTTAACTTCGCAGCCTAACATTCGTCCAGCGAGAGACTTGTGAACAAGGGACTCTGGATTGCCATGGGGATTGGCCTCGGTGCTTGTGGCGGTGGCAGTGGCACCCCGCCAATCGAGCCCGCCACCTCCGCAGCTGGCGCTGTGCAGGGCTTCATGCAGGCCGTGGCCGACAGCAATCTGGTCAAGATGGCGGCCCTCTGGGGCACCGCCAGTGGTCCGGCCTCCAAGACCAACCAGCCGCCCGATTGGAAACGCCGGATTGTGGTCATGCAGGCGTATCTCCGGAACGATTCCTTCCGCATCACGTCCGACCTGCCGGCCCCGGACGAAACCCGCAGGGCCCAGCAAGTCGAGATCCGCCGGCAGAGCTGTACCTGGAATGTTCCGTTCATCTCCATCAAGACCCGCGATGGCTCCTGGATCGTGACTCAGGTAGACCTCGCGGCCGCCGGCAACCCCGCACGTACCTGCATTGAAGCCGGTGTGGCGGACACCGTGTCCCCCAATTAGCCGGGAACCTTCCATCCCGGGCGCTGTTATCTTCTAGTCTAGTCGGTCAGCTCGAGCAGGATTCCGGCCGTTGCCTTCGGATGCACGAAGGCAATCCGATGTCCAGCCGCTCCGGTGCGGGGAACTTCGTCGACCAGACGATAGCCCGCGGCTCGGCAAGATTCGAGTGCCGCATCCAGATCCGGCACCCGGTAGCAGATGTGGTGAATGCCGGGCCCTCGCTTGGCCAGGAATCTTCCGATGGGAGTGTCGGGGTGGAGAGGAGCCAGCAGCTCGACCTCGGACTCGCCGAAGGGAAGCGACAGGATGGTGGCGCCATCGACGACTTCCGGCGGGCCAGGCACGACCCCCAGTACGTCCCGGTAAAAGCCCAGGGCCGTATCGAGGTCGGCAACGGCGATTCCGACGTGAGCGATGCGGGGGCGATTTGCCACGGTCCCTCCAGGTAAGCGGGGCAGCGGGGCAGCGGGGCGGTAACATCAGGCGTAAGTGCGGCCCCGCCGCCCAGCTGTCCCGCCGAAAATCACACTACAGGAGAATAATCAACATGGGCGGGACGAATACTTTGACCGTGCACGTGAGCGACGCGTCGTTTGCCATGGAGATCGAGCAGGTAAACGGACTCGTGCTGGTGGATTTCTGGGCGTCGTGGTGCGGCCCCTGCCAGATCGTGGCGCCGATCCTCGATCAGCTCGCCGGCGAATACGTCGGAAAGGCCAAAGTCGCCAAGGTCGACGTCGACGCGAACCAGCGCACCGCTATGCGGTTCAACGTCCGGTCCATCCCGAGCATCCTGTTCTTCAAGAACGGACAGCATGTCGACACCGTGATCGGCGCGGTTCCTAAAGCCACACTCGAGGGGAAGATCAAGCAGCATCTTCCCTAACATGCCCCCCGGCACCCTCTACATCGTCGCCACGCCAATCGGCAATCTGGGCGACCTCTCCAGCCGCGCGGCAGAGATATTGGGCAGGGTTCCTGTCGTGGCAGCGGAAGACACCCGGCGCACACGCGGGCTGTTGAGCCATCTCGGCGCCGCGCCCAGTCTCCTCAGCTTCCATGCCCACTCCCGCGAGCATCGGCTGGAGACCCTGCTGGAGATGCTGCAGTCAGGGCGGGATGTGGCGTTGGTATCCGATGCCGGAACTCCAACCGTGAGCGATCCCGGTACCGATCTCGTCGCCGCGGCCCGCACAGCGGGGATTCCGGTGGTGCCGATCCCGGGCCCATCGGCGGTTGCAACCGCTCTCTCGGTGGCTGGACTTCACGGCGACCGCTATCTGTTTCTTGGCTTCCTTCCGCGCAAGGGCAAGGAACGCTCGAGACTGCTCAGTCGTGCGGCAAGCGAGGAGTGGAGCGTAGTCCTTTTCGAGGCACCGACCCGCCTGGTGGCATTGCTCGAAGACCTCATTCCGCTTGCCGGGTCCGACCGGATCGGAGTGGTGGCCCGGGAGCTGACCAAGATCCATGAAGAGATCCGCCGGGGGTCTCTGGGCGAGTTGGTCGATTATTTTACGGCAGTGCCTCCGCGCGGCGAGCTGACGGTCATACTTCAGGGCAGCGGCGAGCCCGGCGTCGAGCCCGACCGAATCGACGACGCCATCGAGCATGCCACCGCACTCCTGGCCGAGGGTCTCACCCGCCGTGAGGTGGCCCGGCGGCTGACGGAATCGCTGGGGCTGGCCCGCAACGTAGCCTACAAGCTCGTCATGGAGCTGCCTTGATAGTACGGATGCTGCTGTCACTCGGCGTTCTGGTCGGGACCCCGGTTTTCCGCCCGGATCCCGCCCCGGTCATGACCATCGGACGGTTGCACTACGATGGCGGGGGTGACTGGTACGCCAACCCGTCGAGTCTCCCCAACCTGCTCTCGGCTCTCCGTACCCGTACCACTATGCGTGTCGCTGACCGGGAAAAGGTCGTCACCCTGAGCGATGACGACCTCTGGAACGTCCCCTACCTCTATATGACCGGGCACGGGAACGTGCATTGGAGCGACCGGGACCTCGGCATCCTGCGGCGGTACCTTCGGCAGGGTGGTTTTCTCCACGCCGATGATAACTACGGAATGGATCGGTCGATCCGGCGCGAGCTGGCGCGGCTCTTCCCGGACCGCTCCCTGGTAGAAGTTCCGCTCGATCATCCCATATACCATCTCGTGTACGACTTCCCCAGGGGAATACCGAAGGTCCACGTACATGATGGAAAGCCGGCCCAGGGATTCGGCGTATTTCTCGATGGCCGCCTCGCCGTCTATTACTCCTATCAGTCCGATCTGGGAGACGGCTGGGAAGATCCCCAGGTGCATGACGACCCCCTGGAGCGGCGCGAGGCCGCGCTGCGGATGGGCGTGAATCTCTTTGCCTACGCCGTAGGGTACGGCGGGTGACAGCGCCTGCTACCCAGGGGGCCCTCCAGCGGCTGGGGCGACCGCTTCGGACCCGTAACCGGGCCGGGTGGGCGGCGCTTGCGCTCGGAACCGTGGCTCTGCTGCTCGGCGGATGGTCCTGGGCCGTCCGGCTCGGCTGGCTGAACGCTCCGTACTGGGTTCTGGTGGCCTGGGGCATGGCCCTGGTAGGTCTCGCGGCCGTGGTTTACTACGCCTGGAGAGTCCAGAACAGTCTTTCGACGGCCCACCTGGCGCGAAGGCTGGAGGAGCTCGGAGCGTGGCGAAGGGGCACTCTGACCTCCCTCCTCGACCAGGCGGCGTCCGGCACCAGCGGCGAGTTGCTCGACCTCGCCGATCGGGCGCAGGCAGAGGACGTCGCCCGGCGGGGGGCTGCCGCCGTGGTCCCTATTGCACGACCGGTACGGCTGACTTCTCTGGCCGGCCTGGCGTGCCTCATGATCGGTGCCGCCGCATTTTCGTCGGCCGGCCCGGTGAGTGGCGCTGCCGCGGCACTCTGGTATCCTCGCCGAGCCTGGGCCGCGACATGGGCGCCGGTTCAACTTCGCGCCGCAACCGATCAGGTAGATCGTGGCCAGCCGGTGGATCTGCATCTCGAGGCAATGGGACGCAGGGTGGCGACGCTGTGGCTCCGTGCTCCGGGCGAGGCCTGGAGACCGTGGGGGGCACGGCTCGACTCGCTGGGCCGTGCCACGTTCTCCACTCCGCCGCTTCAGAGCGACCTTTTTGCCCGTCTCACCAGCGGTAGCCGCTCGTCCGATACCGTGGTGGTCCGCGTTCGGCTCCCGGTCTTCCTGGGATCGCTGAGTGTGATTGCCCACTACCCCCGATATCTGGGTCTGGAGAGCGAGCCCGTTCCTACCGGTGGCGACACACTCATCCTGCCGGCCGGCACGAAGCTCGAGACCCGGGGAGAAGCAACCGCGCGGCTCGCGAGCGCGGCGTGGTCCGTCCGCGACAAGGCCGAGCCCCTGAAGACCACCGGGGCCCGTTTCAGCGGGACGCTGGTCCCGGCAGGATCGGGCGAGTACCGGCTCTCACTGGTCACCGCATCCGGTGCCTCTCTGGCGGGAGACTCGGTTCGCTTGGCGGTGCGCATAGTGCCCGACAGCGCGCCCTCGGTGGAAATACCCGTGCCCGGGGTGGACACGCTCGCACCGCTCAGCCTTCAGGTGCCCTTGATAATCGACGCGCGCGACGACTACGGCGTGACCAGAGTCATACTGGAAAGCCGGCGAATCAGCCGCCTGGGGCTGGTGGATTCGGCCCGGCGGGAGAGCGTTCCGCTGCCAGCCGGGCGTTCCGACCGCGCCATTCTGACCTTCAGCCTCGACCTGAACCGTCGTGGCCTCCTTCCGGGCGACACGGTTCGGTATTTCGCCACCGCAACCGACAACACCCCTCGGGGCCAGGTAGGGCGATCCCGCGAGTTCGTGCTTCGGCTTCCCACCATGAGCGAAGTCAGGGCTGCTCAGAGACAGGCAACCGACGCGGTGGCGGGCCAGCTCGATTCGATCACCGACGCGAGCAGACGAGTGGAAAGGCAAACCAGCGACCTGGCTCGAGAGCGGTCCCGGCCAATGGAGGGATCGGAGCCCAGCGAGGGTGAGTCGCTGCCGTTCGAGGAGGCTCGGCGGGCCGAGGGCGTGGCCCGCTCTCAGGAGCGGCTGCTTCGTCAGGCCGAGGCGCTCACGCAGTCGCTCGAGGCGCTGCGCCGGAGCGCCGAGGCTGCGGGAGTAAACGACTCCACCTGGCAACGACAGTTGGCTGAGCTGCGCGACCAGCTCGAGCGAGCGGTTTCGCCGGAGCTCCGGGAGAAGCTCGCCGCACTTCAAGCGGCGTTGAAGGATCTGGATGCCGAGCGCGTCAAGGAGGCGCTGGAGCGGCTGGCGGAGGTGCAGAAGGATCTGCGCGAAGCGCTGGAGCGGAGCCGCGAGCTCTTCCGGAGGGCGGCGTTAGAGGGCGATCTCGCCAATTTGAGCGAGGAATCGAAGCAGCTAGCCAGGGAGCAGCGGGAATGGAACGCGCAGGTTGTCTCCGCCGACAGCTCGCGGGCCGCCGTAAGCGAGCAGCAGTTGGCAGCCAGAACCGACTCGCTCTCCGCGGCGCTTGACGAGCTGGCCAGGGAGAACGCCGCGGAGGGCAAGGAAGCCGAGCTCCGAGAAATTTCCCGGCAGGCAGGCCAGGCATCCGACCGGATGCAACAGGCTGCCCGGTCGGCTCGGCAGGGGCAACGTCAAAACGCCAGGCGGCACGGCGAGGAGGCGCTTCGATCATTGGAGCCGCTGGGCGACCAGATCCAGCGCCGGCGCCAGGAGATGCAGAGAGAGTGGCGCAGGCAAGTGGCCCAGGCGATAGACCAGGCGCTTGCCGAGACCAGCCGCCTGGCCGAACGGCAGCTCCGGGTACAGGAGGAGCTTCAGGAGCGGGGTGAGACGGCCACAGCCATCCGTGCCGAGCAGGCCGCCATCGAGGAGGGGGTGAGGAAGGTCCTGGAGCAGGTCAAGCAGGCTAGCGGTAAGAACGCGCTGGTTCCACCACAGATCGGCGCCGCTCTGGGCGCGGCCCAGATGAGAATGCAACAGACCCGCGAGGCCGTCTCTTCGGCGGCTCCCAACAGCCGCGAGGCGGCCGACCACGCCGGTGGCGCCGTGGATGCTCTGAATGCCGCGGCCCACCAGCTCCTGCGGGCCTGGAGCGATGTCTCCGGCTCGCAATCGGGATCGGGGCTCACGGAAGCCCTCGAGCGCCTGGCTCAGCTGGCCCAGCAACAGGGAGGTCTGGGCCAGCAAGGGGCGGGACTTCTTCCCCTGGCCGGGACCGGGGCGATCCAAGAGCAGCTACAAAGGCTCGCCGCGCGACAGCGCGCGTTGGCCCAGGAGCTCGAAAAGTTGCGGGGAGAGGGAAACATCTCCGGCGCAGGAGACATGGCCGACGAGGCCGCCCAACTCGCCCGCAGACTGGAATCAGGGCGGTTGGAACGCCAGGTTGTGGAACGGCAGGAGCGCCTGTTCCGGCGTATGCTCGATGCCGGCCGGACGCTGCGTGGGCGGGAAGAGGATCAGAAGAAGGAGCGTCAGAGCACCGCTGCTACCGGCGATAGCGTGCAGCTCCCGCCGGCCCTTCGGGCGCGTCTGGAGGATCAGGACAAGCAGCTTCGGATGCCCTCGTGGGACGAGCTTCAGCGGCTCTCTCCGGAGGAGCGCCGGCTGGTGGTAGATTACTTCCGCCGCCTGTCCGATCCCCCCTCGAGGTGACTTGATGCCAGGCTTCGTCGCATCGGCGCTCTTAATGGCCTGTCTCCTGCTGCCCACCGGAGCCGGAGCCCAGCAGACTGGGGTGACGAAGGCGTTCGACCTCGAGCGGCGGGGCGACTACGCCGCTGCCGCCGAGGCCTATCGAGCGCTGCTGGCGGCAAAACCAGCCGACGTCTCCGCCCTGCTCGGCCTGGAACGGTCGCTCCTCCCACTGAACCGGACTGCCGAGATGCTCCCGGTGGTGCGCGCTGCGCTCGCCGCTGCGCCCACGAGCTCTGCCGTGCACGGCATCGCCTTGCGCGCGTGGGCGGCGGCCGGGGAGCCGGACAGCGTGCGCAGCGCGGCGGAACGGTGGGCCCGGATTGCGCCGACGGAGGAAACGCCCTACCGCGAGTGGGGTGCCGCGGAGCTTGCTCGCCAGAACCGGTTAGGTGCGCGCACGGCGTACCTGCGGGGCCGGGAGCGGCTCGGTCGCCCCGATGCCCTCGCGGCGGAGCTGGCTCAGCTATCGCTGGCCGAAGGGGAGTACCAGAACGCACTTCGAGAGTGGCTCCTGGCAATACGCCGTCTGCCGGGCTACCGCGCCACGGCGGTGGCGACCTTGGGTCGGGCCCCCGCAGCCGCACGAGCCGGTCTGCTTCAACTCCTGGAGCGGGAGTCCGACCTGATCTCCACCCAGCTCGAGGCTGAGCTGCGTGCCCAGTGGGGAGACCCCCTCGGCGGCTACCGTATCCTTGCGGCATCACTCCCAGCCGATCGGGTCCAGGCCGTCGCGGCGCTTCGCGGACTGCTCGATCAGCTCAGAACGTCGCGAAGCCCTCTGTCCAGACAAGCCCAGGGTCGGGTTCTCGAGGCCATGGCCGAACGGTCGCCCGAGAGCCAGGCAGCACGGCTCAGGCTCGAGGCGGGCCAGGCATACTCCGCCGCCGGGGACCGGGTTGCTGCCCGCCGCATGCTCGCCGGCCTCACGGACGATGGCGCGGCGCCGGCCTCGGTGGCAGCGGAGGCCGCCACCACGCTGGTAGGAGTGCTCATAAGTGAGGGGAAACTCGACGACGCTGCTCAGCGGCTGGCTGAGCGCCGCTCCACTCTCTCGGCCGACCAGTATGACGCGCTCCGGCGGCGACTCGCGCTGGGCTGGATGCGACAGGGAAACCTGGGTCGGGCTGACGCGACCATCGCGACCGACAGCAGCGTCGAGGGCCTCGCGTTGAGTGGCCGGATCCGGCTGTATCAGGGCGACCTGGCCGGCGCGGTGGAGCGGCTCAAGGCGGCCGGACCGTATGCTGGTGAGCGGTCCCAGGCCACCCAGCGTACTGCGCTGCTGGCGCTCCTGCAGCCGATCGAGGCGGACAGTTCGCCGGAGCTGGGCCGGGCCCTGCTACAGCTGGAGCGGGGCGATACCGTACAAGCCATCGCCGGGCTCGAGCGGGTGGCTGCCGAGCTCCCGGCCCGCAATGGCGGGGCGGAACTACATCTGCTCGCCGGCCGGCTGTCGGCGGCGGCCGGCAACTCGATCGACGCCGAGCGGCTCCTCCGTACCGCGGCAGTGAAGGCGGCGCCTGCCACCGCGCCTGCGGCAGAGCTGGCCCTGGCCGAGCTGCTCCTCTCCTCACGCCGGACGGCCGAGGCCGTGGAGCTGCTCGAGCACCTCATTCTTTCATATCCCGAAAGCGCGCTCGTGCCTCAGGCCAGGCGGAGGCTGGAAGAAGCCCGTGGAGCCGTGCCCAAGACATGAACCGGCGCGATTTCGTCTCCCGCACTTGTGCCGGAATCGTGGCTCTGTATCCCGCGCCGCCGTGGCTCAGCCTGGGCTCGGCGGCGCCTTGGCTATTGGTGCCGATGGACGATGGGCAAGCCGACCACCTGAAGGCCTACGGACTCACGTTTCGGGCGCTCAAGCGCGGGGTCCGGGCAGAGTGGCTCCTGAACTATCGTAGCGGCGCATTTCTGCTTCCCAGTGACGGTCTCACGGCCCGGGATGCCGCGCTGGCCGGAGTGTCGGTCGAGCCGCTCGAGGATGGCCAGCTGGTTCGTATCCGCGGAGAGATGGAAGGTGGAAACATGGATGCGGTCCCCTTGGAAAAGCCGCCCAAGGTAGCCGTGTATGCGCCACCCAACGCGCCTCCCTGGGACGATGCGGTTACGATGGCGCTGAACTACGCCGGCATAGATTTCGAGAAAGTGTGGGATGCCGAAGTGCTGGGCCGCAGACTCCAGACCTACGACTGGCTCCATCTCCACCATGAAGATTTCACCGGCCAGTACTCCAAGTTCTTCCTGAATTACGCCGGCAGCGCCTGGCTGGTCGAAATGGTCGAGCGAAACCGCAGCATGGCCCGGACGCTGGGTTTTCCGTCGGTCCCGGCAGAAAAGCGCGCCGTTGCCGGAGCCATCTCCAGCTTCGTCGAGCAGGGGGGCTTTCTTTTCGCCATGTGCACGGCAACCGAGACCCTCGACCTCGCGTTGGCGGCCGACGGCGTGGATATCGCGGCGTCGTATGCCGATGGCGACCCCATGGACCCCAACGCGACGGCCCGGATGCGCTGGGACCGGGCACTCGCCTTTCGTGGCGCCCAGCTGGAGCTGAGTCCTACGGTGCCGGTGTACTCGGATATCGATGGGCATCAAGTGAACTCGCCTGACCGGCGCCAGCCGCTGGGGTCCTTCAGCCTGTTCAACTTCAGCGCCAAGATCGACCCGGTGGCCACCATGCTGGTTCAGAACCACCGGCAGGTCATTCCGGACTTTTACGGTCTTACGACTTCCTTCACCCGCAATACCTTGAAGCCGAGTGTCACGGTTTTGGCCGAGGAGACGGGCGCGCCCTGGGTAAAGTACATCCACGGCGAGCACGGTCAGGGCACCTGGACCTTCCTGGGAGGGCACGACCCGGAGGACCCCCAGCATCAGATCGGCGATGCCCCGACCGATCTCTCTCTCCACCCCCACTCGCCGGGATACCGGCTCATTCTGAACAACGTGCTGTTCCCGGCGGCAAAGAAGAAAGAGCTCAAGACTTGAGCGAACGTATCGCCCCGGGTGCCCGGGCTTACCTCGCCGGCGAGATCTCGGCAGCGGGGGGCCGGGAAGTCTGCTTCGTGGCCCAGATGGACCGTGACGGGGTCATCACGGCTGCCAGGGTCATGGCCCGAGGTGGCGCGGGCGCGGTGCTCGCGCTTCCCGGAGGCGCCTCCCGCGGAGAGGTCCTCCTCCACAACCACCCTGGTGGCGTGCTCGAGCCCTCCGGGGCCGATCTCGATGTAGCCGTACGGCTGCACGATGCCGGTGTGGGTTTTGGCATTCTCAACAATGACGCGAGCGAGCTCTACATTGTAGTGGAGGTGCCTCGCGACCGGCCCGTAACCCCCCTCGATCCATTCGACGTGGTCGATACACTGGGTGAGAAGGGACCCATCGCCGCCCAGCTCAGCCGGTACGAGGATCGGCGGAGCCAGCGTGATATGGCGGCGCACATTTCGGATGGATACAACGACGGCGGTGTGCAGCTGCTGGAGGCGGGCACCGGGGTAGGGAAGTCCTTTGCCTACCTGGTCCCTGCCCTGGCCTGGGCACGGGCCAACCGCGAGCGCACCGTGGTGAGCACCAACACGATCAACCTCCAGGAGCAGCTGGTGGGAAAAGATCTCCCCCTGCTTCGAAAGGCACTGAGCACCGAAGATTACACGCCCACGTTTGCCCTCCTCAAAGGCTGGCGGAATTATCTCTGCCTCTCCCGCCTGCACCAGGCGGTGTCGGCCCAGCGCACTCTGCTCGAGCAGGAGAAGGTGGAAGAGTTGCTCGCCATTGCCGAATGGGCCGGCCACACGGCCGACGGCACCCTGAGCGACCTGCCGGACACACCCAGCGGGGAGGTGTGGGACGAGGTGAGCGCGGAGGCCGACCTCTGCACCCGCCTCAAATGTTCTCACTTCGATCGCTGCTTCCTGTTCCGGGCTCGCCGGCGCGCCGCCGAGGCCGACGTAGTGGTCGTCAACCATCATCTGCTGGCCGCCGACCTCTCGGTGCGGCAGGCCCAGGACAACTGGCAGGACGCGGCCGTGTTGCCGCCGTACCAGCGGCTGGTGCTGGACGAGGCCCACCATCTGGAGGATGTCGCGGCCAACCACCTCGGTATCCAGGTGACCAGCCGGGCGGTGCGGCGTCTGCTTGGCAGGTTCGAGCGAAACGGCCGGGGGCTGGCCCCGTCACTCTCGCACGAGCTGCTGAGCCGGAACGATCTGATGAGCCGCGCCAGCCTGGACCTGCTGCAGCAGAGACTCCTGCCCGCAGTCGGCGACGCGCGGCGGGCGACCGAGGCGCTCTTCCTCCGCCTCTTTCAGCGGCTCGACGAGGTACCGGCGGGACAACTCCGGCTGGACCACAACTTCGCCGTCGACCCGATCTGGGGCGAGGGGCTGACCTTCGACCTCGACGCCACGCTGGGCGCGTTCCGCTCGCTCCGGGAGACGGTCGAGACCATTGCGGATCGTCTTGCCCAAGCGGAGGAAACCGAACGCCGGGGGCAGCTCCTCCAGGAGTTACGGGGCGTCATGCGGCGGCTGGAGAGCATTTCGGACGGCCTCAACCGGGCCTTGCGCCCGGGACCGGGCGGCACTCCGACGGTGCGCTGGATGGAGCGCAGCTCCCGGGGCCAGCACGTGTCCCTCTCGGCGGTGCCCCTCGATCTGGCTCCCCTGCTGCGGCAGCTGCTCTTCGACCGGCTAAGAACGGTTGTGCTCACCAGCGCCACCCTGGCTGCCGCCGGTGAGTTCACCTTTCTGGAGACTCGCCTGGGCCTTGACGGCGAGTCGTCACCCGTGACCGTGCGCGAGATCTTCCCCTCTCCCTTCGACTATCCGTCGCAGTGTGTCTTCGGAGTTCCCAACGATCTCCCCGAGCCCCGGGATGACGAGCCCGCCCATGGCGCCGCGGTGGTTCAGGTGGTAACCGATCTGGCCTACGCGTCGGACGGCGGCATGTTCGTGCTCTTCACCAGTCACGCCGCCTTGCGCCGTGCGGCTCGGGAGCTTCGGGTGGCCCTGGGCGGCCGCTGGCCGATCCTGGTACAGGGCGAGTCGCCTCGCGACGTCCTGCTTTGCCGCTTCCGCGAGCTGGAGAACGCCATTCTGCTGGGAACCGATTCCTTCTGGGAGGGCGTGGACGTGCCGGGGCGCGCGCTCCGGGCCCTGGTTTTGAACAAGCTACCTTTCAAGGTGCCGTCCGAGCCGATCACCGCGGCGCGGCTGGAGCGGCTCGCCGAGGAAGGAGCGGACGGGTTCATGAACTACCTGCTCCCTCACGCCGCGCTCAAGCTCAAGCAAGGCTTCGGACGTCTGATTCGCAGCCGCCAGGATACCGGCGTCGTGATCCTGCTGGACAGCCGGGTCGTGACCAAGCGCTACGGGCCGCTGCTCCTTAGCGGCCTTCCGCGGGCGGAGCGGGTGGTGGGAAGCTGGGTTCAGGTACGTACCAAATGTGAGGATTTCTTTGCCCGCCAGGGCATCGGTGCTGCGGTATGATGCCGGTGCGTCCTTCGAAGATCATCGGCATCGGACGCAACTATGTGGAGCATGCGCGGGAGCTGGGGAACGAGATCCCCGCGGTTCCCATCATCTTCTTCAAGCCGCCCAGCTCCCTCATCGGAACCGGTGACGCCATCTACCTGCCCGACGTTTGCACCAGGGTCGAGTTCGAAGCCGAGATCGGCGTGGTGATCGAGAGGCGGCTTCACAACGCCGATCCTGCCGCGGCCGAGCGTGCGGTCGGCGGATACGTCTGCGTCAACGACGTCACCTGCCGCGACCTTCAGAGGATCGACGGGCAGTGGGGCCGGGCCAAAGGCTTCGATACCTTCTGCCCCGTCGGGCCACGGGTGGCAAACGGACTCGACTGGCGCAAGCTCGAGCTGATCTGCCGGGTGAACGGTAGCGAGCGGCAGCGAGCCAGAGCGACCGACATGCACTTCTCGATTCCCGAGCTGGTCTCGTTCGTCAGCGGGATCATGACCCTGGAGCCGGGAGACCTCATCGCGACGGGCACGCCCGCGGGCACCGCGGCGCTGCACCATGGCGACGTGGTTGAGGTCGAGATCCCCGGCGTCGGCGTGCTCTCCAACCCGGTTCGGGGCGGAGATCTCAGATGATCTCTCTCAGCCGGAGAGTGCAAGGCTTGCCGGGATATCCGTTGGCCGAGATCCCCGCCATCAAGCGGCGGCTGATCGAGGCCGGGGTCGATGTCATCGATCTGGGTGCCGGCGATAACGATGCTCCTCCTCCCCAACGCGTGGTGGAGACGATGGCGGCCGCGCTCCGTAACCCGGCTCTGAGCAAATACGGGTTCCAGCAGGGACTGCCGGAGTTCAGGCAGGCGGCCTCGCGCTGGATCGAGCGGCGGTTCAACCTGCGGTTCGATCCTGCCAGCGAGACGCTGCCGCTGATCGGCTCCAAGGAAGGACTGTCTCACCTCCCGTTGGCCGTGATCGATCCGGGCGACGTCGCCATCGTGCCGGAGCCGGGCTACCAGGCATATCTCGGAGGAGCGCTGCTGGCCGGAGCGGAGCCGTACATAGCACCGCTGCGGGCGGAAAACGGCTTTCTTCTCCAGCTCGATAAGGTCCCCGACGACGTGCTGCGCCGGGCAAAGATCGTCTTCGTCAACTATCCCAATAACCCGACAGCCGCCGTGGCGTCGCCGGACTATCTTGAACGGACGGTCGCCGTCTGCCGGGCGCACGGAATCCTGCTCGCGTACGATAACGCGTACTGCGATCTCACCTTCGACGGTTATCAGGCGCCGAGCATCTTCCAGACCCCGGGAGCACGTGACGTGGCGTTGGAGTTCTTTTCACTTTCGAAGAGCTACTCGATGACCGGTTGGCGGCTGGGCTTTGCGGTCGGACGCGCGGAACTGATCGGTGCGCTCACCCGGGTCAAGTCCTATGTCGACACCGGTCCCTTCCTGGCGGTGCAGAAGGCCGGGGCGGAAGCGCTCGACCATGGAGAAGAGCTGGTGGCGCCCATCCGGGCCGAGCTCCAGCGGCGCCGGGATGCCGGGGTCATGGCGCTAAGGCAGGCGGGGTTCACCGTGGAACCTCCGAAGGCGGCCATGTACGTCTGGGTTCCCCTGCCGGCGGGGATACCATCCGCTGATTTTGCCAAGCAGGCGCTCGAGCAGACCGGAGTCGTGGTGCTGCCCGGAAGCGGGTTTGGACCCGCGGGTGAGGGATTTTTCCGCATTGCCCTGACAGTCGGGCCGGAGCGTCTCCAGTTGGCCGCCGGCCGGCTGGGTCGCGCACTGGAGACTGCGCGTAGAGGAGCTTTTGCCACCACGCTTTGATCTCAGCCTTCCGAAACGCCCGCGCTGGCCATGGATCGCGATCGCGGTAAGTATCGTCGTGCACAGCCTGCTGTTATTCGGATGGGTCACCGGCCGGCTGCCGGACCTGCCCAGGCTGCCACCCCAGCTTATCGTACTGGCTCCTCCCGCCGACGGGCCCGAACATGTTGTCACCCCGTATCAGCTCCCCGAACGAGTGGGTGAGCGCCAGCGCCGGGAGAGCCGCCGCCCCACTCCGGGCCGCCGTCCGGACCGACCGGAGCTGCCGGCACGGCGCGAAGCCGTGCGGGTTTTACCGGCTCCCGAAATCCCGGAGCCAACCCGCGCCGACACCGGCGGCACCCCAATTGCACGAGCACCGGCCCGCGTCGCCCGCATCGGACCCGGCCTCGCCGATGGACGACTCTGGGTACGCCCGTTGCCGCTTCCTCCGAAGGAGCTGGCTCAGCGGCTGTCTCGCAGCCACGTGGAGCTGGTCGACAGCGCGGTGACAGTTATCGTGCAAGCCTATCTGGACTCGATCGCCAACGACCCCGCCAGCAGGAACGTCGGGCTCCCGAGCTGGACCACCGAGATAGCAGGCAAGAAGTTCGGGCTGGACTCGAAGAACATCTACATTGCCGGGCTCAAGATTCCGGCTGCCGTACTGGCTCTCCTCCCCATACCTGCCGGCAACATCGACCAGAACCGGGCCTACAATCGCCTCATGGATCTTCGGGCCGATCTTCAATATGCGGCTCAGCGGGCTCAGACCATGGAGGAGTTCAAGCAGATCATCCGGGAGATCAGGCTCAGGAAAGAGCGGGAGGAGGAGCTCGAAAGGAACCAGCGCACTGCGCCTTCTCCGGAAACCCCAGGCATCCCCTGAAGCCGGCAGCAACTGTTACTTCTCACCGTCCTGCAAGCCCAGCAGGTCCGCCAGCGCCCGGTCCAGCACCTCCGATGCGTCTCCCTCGATGATCTTCCTGAGCACGGCTGCCGCCTCGAGAGGCAAGCTCCCGGGATGCACCCGGTCGCGCTCGTAACGCACGATGTTGCCCAGAGGAACCGGGGCGATGCGGGGGTCGTCCTGAGGCGTGTCGGCCTCCAGCGAGGCCTCGTACGAAGGGCCGGGAACGCTGGCAGACCAGGGCTCCTCCGGCTCGTCCGCCTCCTCGTCGGGAATCGGCACCATTGCGAAAAGCTGACACTGGAGTCCGGGTGGCGCGAGCCGGGCCACGAGCACGACCTGCAGTGGCTGGTCGAAGAAGCCGTGTTCCTGAATCTGGGCCCAGGCCTCCGGCGAAAGAACCGCGCGGGCTACCAGGCGCTCGTTCCGGAAGGTGCCCATGCAAACCATGCCGGCAGGCACCCGATCGTCCTGGACCAGATCCACTTTCAGCTGAACCGGTTCCTCGGTTGCAGCTATGGCGGGAGGCATCGGGACTGTGTTTTCCTCGCCGGGCTCAGGCGTTTCCGACGTCATAGGGAATCAGTACGCGGAGGGCAGGGATACGGCAAGACGGGGAAAGTACCTATCGAGAGGTGGGTGGCGGCCTGATGTTGCCGTCGGGTTCCAGGCGCGCCGCCGAGAGCCCGAAGTCGCCGGCGGAGAGGCTGTCAACCAGACGCAGGGCCGTCCTGCCGGTATCGGGAAAGGGTCCTTGCCGTGGCAGCTGGAGCATCGGCACCAGACGGGCGCTCTTCAGCTCGCCGCCGCCGACAAACTCGAGCTGCAGCACACCGGTAATGCCGAGCGGACCGGCCAGATTGAATCCGCGGTAGGTGGCGAAGTTGCCCAGCGAGTAGGCGATCAGGCGTCCTCGGTAAAACTCCATGCCCCGCAGAACGTGCGGACCGTGGCCGATCACCGCGTCCGCTCCGGCGTCGATGATGGCTCGAGCCCAGCGCCGAAGCTCCCCTCTGGGCTCCCGGCCGAGTGATTCCGCAACCTCGCTGGTCCGCAGCGCTTTCACTCCCTCCGCTCCGCCGTGAAACGTCACCAGCAAGAGGTCCACCGATTTCCGGACGGAATCGACTATCGCCGCGCTGCGCTCGATATCGAGCAGGTTGTAGGCAAACGGGTAGGTGGCGAAACCGATAAGCCCGACGGTGGTGATGCTGTCACCCCGTTTTATGGTGTCCAGGCTGATCTGGCCGAGCGGCCCATACAGCCGGATTCCCAGACTGTCGAGAATCCGTTCCGTTGATTCGCGTCCACCGGGGCCCAGGTCGTTCGCGTGATTGTTGGCCAGGTTCAGGTGAGTGAAGCCGGCCTCTACCAGTCTGGGAGCGAGATAGGTGGGGGTTCTAAAGGAGTAACAGTTTGGCCGCTGTTTCCGGGTCGAGCGCACCAGGCATTTGGTTGAAGTCCCGGTGTCAGCCAGCACACCCTCGAAGTTTCCAACTACCAGGTCACCCTGGAGACTCGGCTGCGCGCGGTCGAGCAGGCCGCGTCCGCTGTCGGGCGGAATGCCATCCGGAAGGGTTGCCGTTCCGAGGTTGATGTCACCGACGAAGGCGAGCCGAACCCCCGCGTAAAGTCGGGGAGGCGGAGCTGGCGTGGGCTCCAGTAGAGGAGACGGTTCAGCTCCGGCGGTGTCGGCGTGCTCTAACGGCGGCGCTGGCGGCGGGACCGGCTGTGGCTGGGGAGGGGGCTGCGGCCTGGAGCAGGCAGCCAGAACCAGAGAAAGACCCAGCCAGCGCGGGCTCAACCTCACGCCGCGCTAACCCCTCCTCCCCACCGGCGAGCCACCTCGTTCATCCGCCGGAGGCTGCTCTCCCGGCCGATGACGGCGAGCAGCTCATTCACCGGCTCCGAAACGGTAGATCCGGTCAGGGCGACCCTGATAGGCTGCATGATGTCGGCCAGCTTGAGACTGCGCGACTCGGCCAGGGCCCTGAGGGACTCCAACAACCGATCGGGCCTCCAGTCAGCCGGTCCCAGCGCGTCGAGGGTTCTGGCTCCCAGACCGAGATTAGCGGCGAAAGCAGGACCCATCTTCCGGATCAGAGCCTCACCCTTGGGATCCAGGCTGGACCGCGATGGATCGAGCCGAACGGCGACCTGCTCGGCCACGTGGAGAACGGTTCGGGAGCGCGCCTTTACCGAATCGATCAAGGGTCGGAGGTCGCGGCCGTCATCCACGCCCATGCGGGCGAGCTGCCGGCGTACCGGCGGGAGCAGCTCGTCTGCCGGGAAGGCGGAGAGATACTGGCTGTTCATCCACTCGAGCTTGGTGGTGTCGAAGACCGCCGCTTTCTTCTGAATCCCCTCGAGCGAGAAGAGCCGGATCATCTCGTCCTCTGCCAGGATCTCGCGGTCGCCGCCGGGAGACCAGCCCAGAAGGGCCAGAAAGTTACGCAGGGCCGCGGGGAGGATGCCCTGCTCCTGGTAGTCGCCCACCGCCGTGGCCCCATGCCGCTTCGACAGCTTCTTGCCATCGCTACCGAGAATCATGGGCACGTGGGCGAACACCGGCGGCTGGTGACCCAGCGCGCGATAGAGCGCGATCTGCTTGGGGGTATTCGAGATGTGGTCGTCGCCGCGGATGACGTGGGTGATACCCATGGCGATGTCGTCGGAGACCACAGCCAGGTTATAGATGGCGGAGTTGTCGCTGCGCAGGATCACGAAATCGTCGAGGTCCCTTCCCTGGAAGCTGATACGTCCGTGCACGGCGTCATCCCAGGCAATCTCCTCATCGTGCATCACGAACCGGATGGTCGACGGCACGCCGGACCGGACGCGACGCTCCACCTCGGTGGCGCTGAGGCTGAAGCAGCGGCGGTCATACCGGAAGCCGGCCCCCGCCGCTTCGGCCCCGGTACGTTGCGCGTCCAGCTCCTCCCGGGTACAGAAACATCGGTAAGCTTTCCGCTCGGCCAGGAGCCGCTCCGCGTCGGCCTGATGCCGGGGCCCGTACTCACCCTGGAAGAAGGGGCCCTCGTCCCAGCCGATCCCCAACCAGGTGAGTCCATCGAGTATCACCCGGGTGTGTTCCTCGGTGCTCCGTTCCCGGTCGGTGTCCTCGATCCGAAGTACATGGGTTCCACCGGTATGGCGCGCGTACAGCCAGTTGAACAGGGCGGTCCGGGCACCGCCGACGTGGAGGTACCCGGTGGGTGAAGGGGCGAAGCGGACGCGGGGAGGCGACATGTCAACAGTGGGAAGTGAGAGGTAAGAAGTGAGAGGTGGGGAAGGGGTGGGCCCTCTCACCTCTCACCTGTCACCTCTCACCTCCAACACGGAGCGGGAGGGATTCGAACCCTCGATAGGGGTTGACCCCCTATGCCGGTTTAGCAAACCGGTGCCTTCAGCCACTCGGCCACCACTCCGAACCGCGCAGGGAAATTCGCGGCCTCGTTGTGCTTAGGCAAGGGGCCGGGCTATACCCGCGCCGCGGCTGCCGGCTGGTAGTAGCGCTTGGCAAGCTCCAGGATCTCGCCCGCAGAGCCTGGCAGGTTGTTCCTGAGCCAGAGGATGATGGCTTCGGATCTCGGGACGACGCCCCAGGACGGGCGGTAGTTGGTCTTGATCAACCCGCGCAAGCTGTTCATCCGCGATCCCAGAACCTCTTCCATGGCCTGGTTCAGCGCGCTCTCCAGGGCCTCGTCCAACGGCAGGAGGTGGGTGTGCGCGCACAGCACCGCATCCACGGTCTCGACCTGGAATTCTTCACCGAGGACATCTATGGGATAGGCGCAGAAGAGGCTGATATCGCTGGATTGCAGGAGCCCGTTCCAATACTCCTCCAGCCGCACCGCGGCGGCGCACTGACCCGCCTTCCACAACAGTCCCACCATCTCACCGTAGGCGCGCACTCCGGAATGCCCGGCTCGGTCCTGCACCCCACTGACGGCCTCTCCGATGACGGTCTCGAACAACTCCCGGTCCGGCTGGTCGTCTACCATGATGCGGACCAGGGTGGCTTGAGCGTCGAGAAACACCAGCCGTCCCTCGAGCACGGCCTTGGAGTACGCCTGATCCTCTTTGAGCTGGCGGGCAACCGACCCGCTGTGCTCGGGAGTGGCGATGACGAGGAGTCCGTCTCCCCGACGCAGGCCCTCTGCCAGGTAACGGGTGAGATTCCGGGTGAGGAGTCGATCGTCCTTGCCGTAGAGCTGGACGATGTGTGCTTCAGGATGAGGATGGTCGAGCAGTTTGGCGCAGAGCGACATCATCATGACCTTAGTCGGGCTCGGGTTCCGAGTCTGTCCCCCAAGATACGGCCGCACGTCTGGCCGGGGCAACCGCCGTGGCGGTCGGCGACCCATATTTCCTGCCACCGGCCGGTCAGTTCGTGTTCCACGTCACAAGTCGCAACACCTGAGATCAGGCCGCCAAGTTGGCCATGATCTGGCGCTTGCGGCTCGAGCCGGGGCAGCGATAGTTTCGGCGTACTTACCGAACAGCATCGGACTATGCCCCTGCCAGCCCAGGCCTCAACCAGGACCAGCCCGGCTATCCCCGAGCGCCCGCCCGGCGGGTACTCCGTGCTGGTTGTCGATGACGAGGAGGCCGTGCGCCGCCTGGCTCGCCGCATGCTCATCGGGGCCGGCTACCAGGCCCTGGAGGCCAGCCATGGACGGGAAGCGATCGCCACCATGGAGCAGCATGCCGGTGGTATTCATCTCGTTCTCACCGATATTAAAATGCCCGGTATGAACGGGCGGGAACTGGGCCGCCAGATCGAGCAGCGCTGGCCGGGCAAACCGATGCTGTATATGTCCGGTTTCGCCTCGGAGGTGTTCCAGGGCGGGCTCCTCGAGCCGGGCGCCCCCTTTCTCTCCAAGCCGTTTACCCAGGAGGACCTGGCCCTCAAGGTCCGAGCGCTGCTGGCCGGTTGAGTCACCGGGGGGGAACCGCGGGCCGTGTCGTGGGTTCCGACTCCGTCAGGTGCTGCAGGCCGGACCCGCAGCACGCAGGCAGCACATTCCTGTGGCGCTCCTTCGTCAAGTTGGGTCTCCTGTCAGCTAACTCCCTTCACTATAGCACGTAAGGGTGGCATAAATGTTGATCTTTGCAGGCCGTTCTTCTAGCCTTAGCCCAGCAGCCGTCTTCTGAAACGACTATGCCATGATAGTGGGGGGAGTGGTGGTAGCCACACCGCAGGAGCCCCCTCCTAGGACTTATGGGGGGCGGGGAATTCCGTTGCGCATCGTTTGTCCCACCTACTGGTATCCGCAGCACGCCAACGACACCCAGGCTACATACGTCCACGATATAAACCGGCACCTCGTGCGCCGGGGGCACTCGGTCACGGTAGTCACGCCGGGCGATCCTTCACTTCCCCGGGGAGACACGTTCGACGGGGTTCAGATCGTACGGTTTCCGTTCGAGCTCCCCACCGATCTGACGTATGGGCGAGTGGCACAAAGCCGGGTGAGCTGGATCGGCCGGTTTGCCAGACTCGTGGTGATGGCGCACTACCTGGAGGCCCAGCACCGGGCCATCATCGCCGAGACCCGAAAAGGCGCTGACGTCATCCACGCCCACTGGGCCATTCCCACCGGCCCGGCTGCGGTGCTCGCGGCCCGAAAGCTCGGACTCCCCAGCGTCATCACGATGCATGGTGGCGACGTGTACGTGAACCCGGAGCAGGGATACGATTTCCCCACCCGCTGGTATATTCGACCCGCCCTGCGTTGGACCCTGCGTCATGCTGGTGCGTTGACGGCAATCACCGAGGACTGCCGCCAGCACGCCTTGCGTGCAGGGGCGCCGGCCGAACGCATCCGTCTGGTGTTCAACGGCACCGATCTTCGACGTTTCAGCCCGGGCGAGAACGGCGGCCGACCCGACTCCAGGTTCGGCCCCCACATGATTTTTGCTTGCCGGCAGCTGTTTCCGAGAAAGGGGATCCGCTTCCTGCTCGAGGCGGCCGCGCAGCTGAAGCCGCGGTTTCCCGATCTGAAGGTGGTGGTCGCGGGCGATGGCTTTGAGCGGCCCGAGCTGGTCCACCTGGCCACCCGACTGGGGATCGCCGCGGACGTAACCTTCCTGGGCTGGGTTCCCAACGCGGAGCTGCCCCCGTACTACCGGGCTGCGGCGCTTTCGGTCATCCCGTCGCTGGAGGAGGGATTCGGCATCCCGGCCGCCGAGGCAATGGGCTGCGAGGTCGCCGTGGTGGCCAGCGATGCCGGTGGTCTTCCCGAGGTGGTCGAGGATGGCGTCACCGGTCTGGTGGTCCCGCGGGGAAATTCCAGCGCCCTCGCGGGAGCCATCGGCTCTCTGCTCGCCGACCCTCAACGCCGGCGCGCTATGGGGCAGGCGGGCCGGGCACGGGCACTGCGGCTGTTCGACTGGGACCGCTCAGCCGAGCAATTCGAGCAGCTCTATCGCGAGATCGGCGTTCGGACTGTCCGGTGACGGAGCGCCTGTTCGCGTTTCGCTGGGACGTCGATCATCGCGTCTGCGCCACCGACGGACTTCCCCGGATCCGGGAGGTCTGCCGGGATTTTGGCGTGCCCAACACCTTCTTCGTGAACATGGGCCGGTCCACCAATCTTCTGGAATGGATCGGCAAGGGAACGGCCAGGTCGAAGGCCAAGCTCGGCGACCGCGATGCAGTGCACCTGATCAAGAAGACCGGCTGGCCGCGGTTTCTGGTCGAGACGGCTTTAGCCCGGCCGGTCGGCCTCTCGTTCGTGCCGCTGCTCCAGGCGCTTCAGGCTGAAGGACACGAGCTGGGTCTCCATGGCGGCATGGACCACGTCGTGTGGAGCCGCCGGTTTCACGAGCTCCCCGACCATGTGCTCCAAGCCGATGTCGAGCAGTCCTACGGTCACTTCGTGCGCCACTTCGGGAAGCCGGCCGGATTCTCGTCGCCCGGTTTCTACTCCGACGATCGCGTGATGGCACTGCTCGACCGGCTCGGCTTCGTCTACAACGGCGACGCCATCGGTGGGGAGCCGCGCCGGGCCGCCGTAGCGGGCCGGCCGGTTCGCCACTGGACTATCCCGGTCACGCTCTCGGGTCCTCGCACCATTCCTTTTCTGGAGTACCACGGGGCGCGCCGTACCGAAGAATCCGAGGTGCTCCGCCAATTGGCCCGTCACCTGGACCAGCACGAGCTGGTGGTGCTCTACGGGCACCCGTGTTATGAGGGGGTGCGACACCGCATGCTGCGCCAGGTCTTTGCCACCGTGCTCGAGCAAGGCTTTCGCTTCGTTACCATGCAGACCCTGGCCGAGCGGCTGCGGGCGGTAGCGATCGGTCCATGATCCGGGTTCTCAGCGTCTTCGGGACCCGCCCGGAAGCGGTCAAGATGGCGCCGGTGGTTCGAGCCCTGGAGCAGGCCTCCGATCGCTTCGAGAGCATTATTTGCGTCTCCGCTCAGCACCGCGCCATGCTCGACCAGGTGCTGGAGGTCTTCGGCATCGAGGCCGACTACGACCTGGATCTCATGACTGCGGGCCAGTCGCCGGCGGATATAGCCGGCAAGGTGCTCGAGCGGCTGCCGGCACTGCTGCGAGAGATCCGACCCGAAGTCCTGCTGGTGCAGGGCGACACGATGACGACCTTCGCGGCATCCTTCGCGGCGTACCTCGAGCGGATCCCATCCGGTCACGTCGAGGCTGGGCTCCGCACCGGCGACGCGTATCAGCCGTTCCCCGAAGAGATGAACCGGGTCTTGACCAGCCGCCTGGCCTCGATCCACTTTGCCCCCACGGCGCGGGCTCGGGCAGCGCTCCTCAAAGAAGGCGTCCCTCCCGGCGACGTGCACCTTACCGGCAACACCGTCATAGACGCCCTCCTCCAGACCGTACGTCCCGACTACACCTTTCGCTCACCCCAGCTGGCATCACTCGATCCGGGTAGACGGCTGGTACTCATCACGACTCATCGGCGGGAGAGCTTCGGAGCCCCCCTGCGGTCCACCTGCGCCGCGATCCGTGAGCTGGCCGGGCGTCATCCCGATCTCCAGTTCGTCCTGCCGGTCCACCCCAACCCCGAGGTCAAGGACCCGGTGGAGCGGCTGCTCTGCGATGTGCCCGGGATGTATCTGATCGAACCGGTGGATTACGTCGAGTTCGTGCACCTCATGAACCGGGCGTACCTGGTGCTCACCGACAGCGGCGGGGTCCAGGAGGAGGCGCCTGCCCTGGGGAAGCCGGTCCTGGTGCTCCGCGAGGTGACCGAACGCCCGGAGGGGGTGGAGGCCGGCACCGCCGTGATTGTCGGAACCGACCGCGAGAAGATAGTCAGCGTCGCCAGTGACCTGCTCACCTCGCGTGCTGCCTACGAACGAATGGCCAACTCGGTGAATCCTTATGGGGACGGTCGCGCGAGCGGGCGGATCGCCGCCGCGCTGGCCGAGCGATTCGGATGAGACTGCTGGTCACCGGAGGTACCGGGTTCATCGGCTCGCACCTGGCGGAAGAGGGCAGGCGACGGGGCGCGGAAGTGGCCGTGCTCGGTTTGACGGAACGCCCGGAAGAGCGGTCCAATGCGGAGCTGCTTTCGCGGAAGGGCGTAGAGGTGCTGTCCGGAAGCATCACCGATGCCGACCTCTGCCGTCGCGCGACCTCGGGAGTCACCCACGTCTTTCATCTCGCAGTGGCAATGCGGGAGGGTGGCCGCAGTGACGCCTTCTTCGAGTCCATCAACCTGGACGGCACCCGCCATCTGCTCGAGGCGGCAACCTCGCAGCAGGTGGCGCGCTTCGTGTACTGCAGCACCATCGGGATCTACGGGCACCGGGCTCCGGGCATCACCTCGGAGCGGTCTCCCCTGGCTCCCGGCAATATCTATGAGCGCACCAAGGTTGCGGCCGAGCGACTGGTACGGGAGTTCGCCGAGAATTGCGGGCTGCGGGCCGTCGTCCTTCGCCCCGCCGACGTCTACGGGCCCCGGGATCAGCGACTGCTCAAGCTGTTCAAGGGGGTGAGCCGCGGCCGTTTTCCGCTTTTTGGCCCGGGAAGAGGCCGGCGCCACATGGTGTACGTGGATGACGTCGTATCCGGCTTCTTTCGGGCCTGCGAGCGTGAGGAGGCGGTGGGCGAAGGACTCATCGTGGCCGGACCCCGATCCTGTACCCTGCGGGAGCTGATCGCCGAGGTTGCCCAGGCCACCGGAAGCAAGCGCTACGGCTTCCGGTTGCCACTGGGGCCGATGCTGGTGCTCGCCGCCGGAGTAGAGGATGTGTGCTCGGCGCTGAAGGTGGATCCGCCGATTTATCGGCGCCGCATGGATTTCTTTCGCAGCGATTCGGAGTTCGATACCTCCCGCGCCCGGCAAGTGCTCGGCTGGGAGCCGAGGGTAGATTTGTGGGAGGGAATCCGGCGGACGCTGGAGGATTACCGGCGCAGCGGCGCCATGAGCTAGAGGAGCTTGAGCCGGTAAGATAGAGGATCGCAGTCCAACTGGAGATCTGAATTGGCCGAACCGTGGCAGTTGCAGCTGTACCGCCGCTCGCTCAAGAAGAAGCTCACCGTCAACGCTCTCATGGAGCATCTACCGGCGGCCGAGGGGCGCTTGTGCCTGGAGGTAGGGTGCGGCACGGGTCTCACCTCGCATTTCCTGCGGCGGAGAGGCGGCACCTGGGTGAGCACCGATTTCGAGCGCGATCATGTGCGTTCGGCCAGGCAACTGGTGGGTGACCGAGTGCTCCAGACCGGCGTGGCGGAGTTGCCGTTCCGAAGCAAGTCCTTCGATCTGGTGGCCGCGATCAACTTTCTGGAGCACATCGAGGACGACGAGACCTTCTTTAAGGAGATGGTACGGGTGCTCCGGCCCGGGGGCGATTTCCTCTTCATGGCCCCCAAGGGGGAGAAGGGTCGGGCGGGGTATGCTGTGAAGCGGCTCCTAGGCTTCACCGCCGATCAGGAGGGGTTCGGCCACGCCCGCGACGGATATCCACCCCCGGCGGTGCGTGCGCTGATGGAGCGCCATGGGGTGGTTTTGGCCGGGGTGGACGACTACTGCCGGTTCTTTACCGAGTCGCTCGAGGACCTGCTCAACTACGCCTACCACCGCAAATCGATGAAGGGGAAGAACACTCAGCAGCAGGACTTTCATGGAGACACCGCGCCCATGTCGGCCGAGGCCCTGAATCAGGTGGGCACAGCTTACAAGCTGTACTCGGCAGTCTATCCGGCGCTGAGGGCCTGGACCCTGCTGGATTATCTCATCCCCTTTACCCGGGGCTACATGATGGTAGCCTGGGGCAGGAAGACCGCCTGATATGTGCGGCATTGTCGGCCGGGTTGGCCCGGCCCCAGTCAGCGAAGCGGAAATGCTCCGGATGTGCGATGCGATCGCGCACCGCGGCCCCGATGACTGGGGCACCTTCGTGGAGGGTGGGGTCGGGCTCGGCATGCGCCGGCTGAGCATCATCGACCTCGCCGGCGGCCATCAGCCCATTGCCAACGAAGACGGCAACGTGGTGGTGGTGTTCAATGGCGAGTTGTACAACTACACGAGTCTTTACGCCGAGCTGGTGGCCAAGGGCCATCGCTTCATTACCCGCACCGACACCGAGGTCCTGGTTCATCTCTACGAGGATCACGGCGAGCAAATGGTCGCCAGGCTGCGCGGCATGTTCGCGTTTGCCATCTGGGACCGGGCTCGCCGGCGGCTGCTGTTGGCGCGGGACCATTTCGGGCAGAAGCCGCTCTTTTATACGGAGTCGGGAACGACGCTCACCTTCGGGTCCGAGATCAAGGCGCTCCTGGCCGACGACGCCTCCCTGGCCGAGCTCTCCCCCCGGGCCCTGGACCAGTACCTGACGATGCGGTTCGTCCAGCCACCCGAGACATTTTTTGCCCGGATTCGGGCCCTACCCCCGGCCCACTTCATGGTATGGGAAAACGGGCGCAGCAGGGTGGAGCGCTACTGGGATCTCAGCTACGGGCCGAAGTGGACCTACTCGGAGGCCGACACCCTGGACCGGGTGGACGAGCTCCTGGCCGAAACAGTAAAGCTGCACCTGCTGAGCGACGTGCCGGTGGGAGCGTTTCTGAGCGGCGGGTTGGACTCGACCCTGATCGCCTCCTATGCCGCCCGCACTCTCGGCTCGGAGCTGCGGACCTTTTCGATGGGCATCCCCTATCGAGACCTGAACGAGCTGCCGTATGCGGCGGCGGTCGCGGGGCGCTATGGCACCCGCCACTTCGCCGAGGAAGTGACCCCCAGCGTGGTGGACGACCTGCCGCGACTGGTCTCGGCGCTGGATGAGCCGGCGGATCCGCTTTCGATCTGTCTGCTTCATCTGGCCCGGATGACCGCCCGCCACGTCAAGGTCGTGCTCGGTGGCGATGGCGGTGACGAGCTGTTCGGTGGTTACGACCGCTATGCGGCGGACCGCTGGCTCGACGGCTACCGCGCGGTGCCCGAGGCCGTTCGCAACCTGGTGGCCAGGCAGGTGCTCCAGCGGCTGCCCGACCAGTTCACTTTCAAGAGCGTCACCCACAAGCTCCGCTGGGCCGACCTCATGGCACGAAAGACCGGTGGGGAGCGCTACGCCGAAAGTCTTCAGTTCTTCTGGTTCAATGAAGCCCATCGAGCCGAGCTCTACACTCCGGCCTTCCGGAGTCAGCTCGTGGGTAGCCGTCCCGATGCCTGCCTGCTCGATCTTTACGCCACGCCCAATGCCGAGGCGCCGATCGACCGCATGATGTACGTGGACTGCATGTCCCGGCTGCCCGGGCAGTCGCTGACCATTCTGGACCGCGCGAGCATGGCGTATAGTCTCGAGTCGCGCTCCCCCTTCCTGGATCCACGCTTCGCCGAGTTCATGGCCCGGGTCCCGACTTCCCTCAAGATCCGGGGCCGCCGGCTGCGGTACCTCGAGCGCCGCCTGGGCGAGCGTTACCTGCCACCACAGGTGCTCCGCCGTCGAAAGCAGGGCTTCGCGTCTCCGCTGATGTACATCCTCGAGGAAGAGGTGCGGTCTCTGGCGCCGCGGCTATTGTTGAAGAGCGAGCTGGTGCGGGAGGGATTCCTCCGGGCCGAGCGTGTCAGGGAGCTGGTGGACGAGCACCTTTCCCGTCGGTACGACCACGGCAACCGGATATGGCTTCTGCTGAGCGCGGAGGTCTGGTATCGCCGCTACATCAGCCGCCGCTCCGAGGCCGATCTCGAAATGGAGCTGGCTGATCGCTTCACCCGGCCGGCGGCGCTGGCCAGGAGCGCCTCGTGAGCTCGCGGCTTCAGGCGGTGACGTCGGCCGTTGAGGGCACGGCTAACTCCAGTGGAGAACCTCTCCTGCTTTCCTCCTACGACTGGGAGACCGACCGCGAGACGATTACACTGGGCGATGCCGTCGCCCGATTCCGGGATGTGAACCGGTACGTGGGCTTGCCGATCCCAGCCCGACCCCACTTTCTGAAGCTGTTCCGCAAGCTGATCAACGGCTCACGCCCGCCGGAAGAGATCTATCTGGTGCATGATGCGTCCCACGTTCTCACCGGGACCACCTTCACTCATGATGAGCCCCCCTTGGTGCTGCTGGCCGGCGAGGCGGCGGAGCAGGGTCTCTACTTCGGGTCCCGGGGTGTGCCCAGGGTGTTGGGGTGGGTGCTGTTCTACGGCGGTGCCTTGGTGGAGTGCGCCCGCGGCATCGCGTCGTTCCGCCAGGTTGCCCGCGGCATTCGGATAGGCGTCTTCAACGCCGCCTACCGGTACGCGCGGCGCACCCGGTTGACCAACCTGTTTCACATTCCGGTCAAGGAGTTGTGGGCCGTACCGGTGGCCGAGGCGCGGCGGCGGCTGAGGATGCCTGACGGCGGGGTTGCCTCCGAGCTCTACCGGGAGCTCCGGATCGGTCCCGGGATCGCCGCAGCTCTTCGGAAGGAATGGGAGGGATTCAAGCCGCCGCAGCCTTGACAATCCTCCCGGCGTGACGAGAATTGCATGTGATCCCAGTGCCGGGGTGGGTGCTTACGTCGGCCAACCCCCCGGCCTGTCATCAGATGCAGCGCTTTTATGCCGACGGGTTAGCGATCCAATACCATGAGCCGGGCCCTTTTGGCCGCTCGAGCAGCATTTTGGTCGAGCTGGTCAGTGCTCGTTCTCACGCTCGCGCTCGGTGCTTGTGGTGGCGGCGAGCAGCTGGTCTCCTCGGAGACCCCACTGCCCCCTGGCGATCCTACCGCGCCACCGGCCGACACGACCACGCCACCAGCCGACACGACCTCCCCACCAAGCACCGATACCGTAGTTCCGCCACCACCGCCCCCGCCGCCATCGGCTCCACCTAGCCATAGTGGGGTTGCGTTCGGGCCATCCGGCGCTCCCTCGACGGTCTTTGGAGCGGTGTACACCGGCGGCCACCAGAACGTGCAGCCCGATCAACTGCTCGTTCAACTGGAGGCGGCCCGGCGGGCCAGCGCCCGCGTCATGGTCAGCCTGACCGGCAACGAGCAATGGAACCGTGACGCGAACGGCTTCAGCATCACCCTGTGGAAGCAGCGGGTGGACCGCTTCCGCTCGATCGATTTCGCGTCCTACATCGAGGACGGAACTATCATCGGCCATTTGCTCCTGGATGAGCCGAGCGATCCCCATAACTGGAACGGCAAGGTGGTTCCCCTGGCCGAGATCGAGGAGATGGCCAGATACAGCAAGGAGATCTGGCCCTCGCTGACGACCATCATTCGCGCGTGGCCCTCTTTCCTGAAGGGATACGAGTACCGGCATCTCGACGCGACCTGGATTCAGTACCTCGACCGTTTCGGTGACTTGGAAGAGTTCATCGCCACCAGGGTCCATGATGCCAAAGCGCTCGGCCTGGCGGTGGTCGGGGGCGTAAACGCGATCCATGGCGGGGCCAAGGACAACGGCATGCCCAGCTACGGGATCAACAAGACCTCGATGAGCCCTTCAGAGCTGCGGACTTGGGGCGGGAGATTGCTGTCGGAGGATGTCTGTCTATTCATCATCTGGGAGTACCGCGCGGCTTATTTCTCGCGCCCGGAAATCCAGTCGGCTCTCGAGGATCTGAGCCGCCAGGCGAAAAGTCTTCCCAAGAAGACCTGTCGGAGATGAGTCTGGTCTGGACGATCGGCGGCCGCACCCGCGACGATGCTGCTCCGCCGGTTGGACAGGCGGACGCCGACTGTTGTCAGGGCTCCTTGGCAGCGGCTTCCTGTAACGCTTCCGCCAGGACTTCCCTATTCTGTACACCTTGCCACTCTCCAAGCACGTTCCCCTCCGGTGCGAGGAGGAAAAAGTGTGGCGTAGCCACGAAGCCCAACCGCCCCTTAGCGGCCGAGGTGCGCGGGTTTTGGACATCGAGGTAGAGGAAATCGACTTTGCCCCGATACTGCTGCTGGAGCCCATGCACGATGGGCATCATATCGCGGCAGCCGAGTCAGGCGTGGTGGAAGAACTCGACTAGCTGAGGTCGTCCCGTAGCAGCTACAAGCGCTGGGTCGCTGGCTTCATACTTGTCGGCGGGCATCAGTAGGGCGACTCCCACAACACCCAGCAGGACGGTCCCAGCAGCAACAAGCCACGAGACGTAACGCTTCACAACGTTCCTTCCTTGTTAGCTCGGCCCGCCCCGGGGGGCATACATGATCAGTGCCATACCGAATACGCAGAGTGCCCCGCCCAGATAGTCCCATCGATCCGGGCGGTGGCCGTCTATGGCCCAGCCCCAGGCGAGTGAAAGAATGATGAAGACGCCCCCATAGGCGGCATAGACTCGGCCGAAGTTGGCCGGCTGCAGCGTGGCGACCATTCCATAACCGGCGAGCGCAAGGCCACCAAGCACCCCCAGCCATGCGGGGCGACCTTCCCGAAGCCAGAGCCATACCAGGTAGCCGCCGCCGATCTCAAGCAAGCCCGCAAGCAGGAAGTAGATAATCGAACGGCCTACCGAGCCCATCATGAGGCACGGTTTGCGGCGTCAGCCGGGAACGTGATGCCGTCAGGTAGCTCTCGGGTCCCCTTCACAGCCCGGTGCATCAGCCTGCGGATCAGCTCGTGATGGGCGGGACGATCTGCGGCCGGGATTGCTGTCATGTCGCAGGCGAATGGGGCTGACATCTCTCACCTCTCAGCGCGAGAAGTTAGGTACCGTTAGGCACCATTCGAAAAAAGCGGCCCCCAACTATAAGTGGCCCGAGGCATGCTAAGTATGTTAGTTACAGCGGCGTGGGTGAGATTCGAACTCACGGAACCCTTGCGGGTTCGGCGGTTTTCAAGACCGCTGCATTCAACCACTCTGCCACCACGCCTTAGCATTAAAGCTCTTAGAGCGCCGCAGCTTACGCAAGCACCCTCCAGTAGTTTCTGAGCGCGGGATCGCACTCCGGGGTCGCTCGCCAGCTCACGCCCTGGATTATGTCGCCTCGCGGCTCCGGCGTCACTACCCGCCAGCAGCCTTACCCGTCCGCGTTGCTCATCTGCCCTGATCTCGCGCAGTGCGCGGCAGAAAAGCCCCCCTTCAGTTCTATCCACCCGATGCCGATACCAGCTATGACCCCGCCTGAGCGCATGGGTACGGCGGTAACTGGTTGTCGGAGGTGGAATGAAGCGGAGAAGGCTGCCGGCACGACTCTGTCAGGGAATCGGTCTGCTGGCACTGCTGACCGGATGCGGCTTCGACCCCGAGGGGGACGTACCGATGGATCCGCCGCCCGTATACCGGGAATGGTGGGCCAAGACGGAGGCGTGCTCCGGTCGTGGGGCCAACTTCGACCGGCTGCGCTGGTCGGTGATCGAGGGTCGCAGCTTTCCCTGCTCGAGCGGTGAATGCGCCGGGCACTGGAGAACCGATCACCACATCTTCCTCGCGAGCGACTGGATCATGGACGAGATGGTGGTGCGGCATGAGATGCTGCACGACCTGCTCGGCCGCCCCGGCCATCCCGATCCTCCGTTCGGCGAAGGCTGCCCGTTGACCTGGGAGAGCTGGAACGGCGGCGCGGCGGGCTTGAGCGCCACCCGCCTTGCCCCGCAACGGATCGATTAGAGGGGGTTCTTGGGGTTGAGGCTCTCCGAGACCTCTCGGGCTACCGAATCTGCCCGGGCGGCGAGCTCCCGCTGTCCTGCGGCTGCGAAGGCTCGGGCCGCGCCGCTGTAGACCACCGCATACAACTGCAGAATCGATCCGGAGGGCTGGTCTACCCAGCCCCTCGGCCGCTCGCGCGCCGCCGCCTTCCAGTGGTATACGTCCCACAGAAGCTTCTCCGTCCGTGGGAGGTCGAGAAAACCGAGGCTCGGGCTCAACACTATCGAGTCGTTGGCCACAACCGGCCTGGGCATCAGTTTGCGCACTAACCCCTGCGACACGAGGTACGGGCTGAGCCCGAGGGTCTGATCTGGGTACCCGCCGTCGCTCCAACTGAAGAAGATGGGTCGCTTACCCATGTTGTCGCGGATCAGGAAAATGGTGGCCAGATCCTGAAGCATCAGGACCTCCTGCCCGAATCTGATCTGGAGGCTGTCGAACGCCACGCCTCCGTTGGCCGGCACCTGCATCGCTTCCGGCAAGCTGTCGAGGCCCGCAACGCTCAGGCTGAAGACCGGCTCGGTCGGCCGAATCCAGCGCCCCGGTGACGCAGCGGTGTCCTGGACGGAGTCGGTGAGCGGGACGCCCGCTTCGTCGGGTTGCGGCCTCCAGAGTGCTGCGGCCCGAGCCGGATCGAGCGGCGGTGTCCGGCGTCGCCGAAGCTGCCGCAGGTGCCAGCGGGTGTTCATCAGCGAGAGGTTTGCCAGCGTCACATCGCGGCGGATGCCCTCTACCTCCTGGGCGTACCACAGCGGGAACGTGTCGTTGTCTCCCGCCGTGATCAGGATGCCATAGGGCTCCACCGATTCCAGGATGTCATAGGCAAAGTCTCGGGCGATGGTCTCGCCCGCCCGACTGGCGGTTTCGCGGTTGCCAAACAAAGGAATGAGAGCCAGGGCGAGCACCGGGCTGGCCGCAGCCCAGCGGCGCGCCACGGTGCCGCGGTGGCGGAAGAACTCGGCAACCGCTCGCATCAGCGCGCCGAAGCCAAGCGCGATAAAGGCGCCGAAGACCGCGAAGGAACCTACGAAGAAGTAGTCCCGCTCGCGGACTTCGCGGGACAGCGACGTCTCCTCGGGATACAGCGAGAAGCCGTACTTGAAGTTCATGTAGAACACCAGGCCGACCGAGAGCGTGCCCAGAAGCGCCACGCCCGCTATTCCGGCCCGGCGGTCGCTCTTCCATAAGGCCCAGAGCCCGCTCAAGCCGAGGACGGTGAACAGCAGCGCTATTGCGGCGCCGATCCGGCCCCACTCGCGGGCGTACTGCCACGAGAAGTATTGCCAGAAATTCGCCAGTTGGGCGGTGAAGGTGGCCTGGCGCTGCGAGAGCGGCGGCTTCCCGTACTGAACCCGGTTGAGTACGTCCTGAAGTGCCTGGCTCAGGAATCCCACCGGCTCTCCCTCGTTGATCGGCGGGTACTGGGCGGCGCGCATTGGAAGCCATACGTAGTTGAGCGAGATGCCGACCACCACCGCAGCGAGCCCGAGATACACCAGGGGGTCGCGAGGCGACTTCCAGAGCGCGTACCCGAAGATGGCCAGAGTGGTGGCGACCAGCACTGCCTGGAGCGTGCCTCCGTGGAGCATGGCGATCCACTCGCCGCTCACCGCCAGGAGGAGTGCCCAGAAGGTGACGATCGCCCACGGCCGCAGCACGGTACGCCAGTCGGTCCAGAGGACGTAGACAGCCAGAGCCGGCAGCGCCAGCACGCCCATCAGGTGGTTGGTCGAGGTGAGCGCCAGCACGTAGGCGATCAGCACCAGCCAGCGATCGCGGTGGGTGCCCGGCTCGTCATCGCCCCACCTCACGACGAGCCACATGACCAGCGCGATGGACAGCAACGAGAGGGTGTAGACCTTCTCGTTGACCGCGGACTGGTTCCACACGCTCCACGAGGTGGCGCCCACCAGGACCCCGGCGAAAGCGGCGCCGTAGCGCGCCCACCGGTGGGGGACAATGCCGCGCAGCCATCGCTCCGCCACCAGGAACCAGAGACCGGCGGCGGCGGCGCTGGCCACCGCGCCGAACAGGTTGATCCGGACCGCGTAAGACTCGGCCAGCGGTAGGAGCCCGAACGTGTGAGCCAGAACGATGAACAGAGGGTTACCGGGAGGATGGGGGATTCCCAAGACCTTGGCGGCAGCGATGTACTCGGACGTATCCCAGAATGCCGTTGTCGGAGCCAGCGTGGCGAGATAGATCGCAAAGACGACCACCCCGGTCACTAGTGCCCAGAGATACGGTGGCTTATCGGCCCTAGAATTCATGTGGGTACGAAGTAAGAAGTAAGAGGTAAGAAGTAAGAGGTAAGAAGTAAGAGGTAAGAAGTAAGAGGTAAGAGGTGAGAGGTGAGAGGTGAGAGGTGAGAGGTGAGAAGTTAGAGGGTCTTCCTCTGCGCCCCCACTCTCCCTCTTACCTCTTACCTCTTACCTCTTACCTCTGACCGTCCTAATGTCGAAACTGCCGCTTGCCAGTCATGACCATGGCGATCCCGGACCGGTTGGCCGCCTCGACGATCTCGGCATCGCGCACCGAACCTCCGGGCTGAATGATGGCGGTGATTCCGGCGGCAGCCGCCTGCTCGACGCCGTCGGCAAACGGGAAAAACGCGTCGGAGGCGAGCACGCTACCCGCCGGATCGTGGCCCTGCTGGCGCGCCTTGTGCACCGCCAGGAACACACTGTCTACCCGGCTCATCTGCCCCGCACCGATACCGATGGCCATTTCGTTCCGGGCCAGCAGGATCGCGTTGGATTTGACTGCGGCCACTGCGGTCCAGGCGAACCGCAGATCGCTCCACTCCCGCTGGTCCGGCTGCCGCTCGGTAGCCACCTTCCACCCCTGCTCGGAAGGATCGAACAGGAACTGATCCTGCACCAGGAACCCGCCCCGGACCCGCTTGTAATCCAGGGTGCCGACCCCCCTGCTAACCGGGAGCTCCACCACCCGGAGCTGCTTCCTGGACCCGAAGACTTCAAGCGCCTCCGAGTGAAATGACGGGGCGACCACGACTTCCACGAACAGATCGGCCATCGACTGTGCCGTAGCCTGGTCCACAATGGTGTTGAAGGCGATGACCGATCCAAAGGCCGAGAGCGGATCGGTAGCGCGGGCTCGACGGAAAGCCTCCAGCGGGGAGCTGGCCACTGCAATGCCGCAGGGCGTCGTGTGCTTGATGATCGCGCAGGCCGGCCGGATGGTCCACGACGCCACCGCCCACATTCCGGCATCCACGTCGAGGAGGTTGTTGAAGGAGAGCTCCTTCCCCTGCCGCTGAGTGAGGTCCCGCATGCCGCGCGGTTCCTCGGTCACGTAGAGCGCCGCGCGCTGGCCCGGATTCTCGCCATACCGGAGCGCCTGGACCCGCTCCATGGCTACCCCCAGCCGCTGGGGGAGCCCTTCCTCGCTCAGCGCGAGATAGGAGGCGACCGCGGCATCGTAGTCGGAGGTGTGGGTAAAGACCTTGGCCGCGAACTCGCGCCGGACCTCGGAGGTCAGCTTGTTCGACCGCAACATCTCGAGCACGAGAGGGTAATCAGTGGGATCTACGACCGGGAGGACGGACTCGTGGTTCTTGGCAGCGGAGCGGAGCATGGCGGGCCCGCCGACGTCGATGTTCTCGATGGCATCCTCCAGGGATGCGCCTTCCTGTGAAATGGTCGCTTGAAACGGATAGAGATTGACCGCCACGAGATCGATAGGAAGGATGTCATGCTTCCGGAGCGCCGCCTCATGGCTCGCAACGCTACGCCTGGCCAGGAGCGCGGCGTGTATGGCCGGATGCAGAGTCTTCACCAGGCCGTCGAGGAGCTCGGGAAAGCCCGTCACCTTCTCCACCTCCAGCACCGGCACGTTTGCCGCGCGCAGGGCCGAGGCCGTGCCTCCGGTGGAAATGATCTCCCAGCCGAGCTGAACCAGACCCTGCGCGAAGGCCACCACACCGCGCTTGTCGGAGACGGAGATCAGCGCTCGGGGCACGGGCTTCAGCGCCGGGGGCCGGAGCTCCGGAGCAGCCCCGGCTCCTGGCTCCCGACTCCTGACTCGTTCAACCGAACCGGTCGTCCCGCCTGGGCCGCCGCCAGCACTACGGCAGGCAGCAGCCGGTGCTCGATCTCGAGCACCCTGGACGCCAGCAGCTCGGCGGAATCGTCGGGCCGCACCGGCACGCGAACCTGAGCCAGCACCTCTCCGCGATCGTAGGCCTCATCCACGAGGTGAACGGTCACCCCCGTCTCACGGGCACCGCTCGCCAGCACCGCCTGGTGCACCCGCTCGCCGTACATGCCCTTGCCGCCGAAGGCGGGAAGAAGAGAGGGATGGGTGTTGATTATTCGCCCTCGATAGGCCGCGATCACCGGGGCAGGGACCAGCCTCAGGTAGCCCGCCAGTACCAGCAGCTCGACACCATACTTCTGAAGCAGCTTTAACCATTCAGCCGGATCTGTCGAGCTTGCAAGCACTTGCACCGGAATACCGCGGGTGTGCGCATGGGCCAATCCGGCCGCATCGGCCCGATCGCTTATGACGAGCACGATCTCGGCCGGCGCACTCGGTTCCAGCGCTCGGAGCAGCGCCTCCAGATTGCTGCCGCGCCCTGAGATGGCTACGGCTATGCGCATTGTCATGGCGGGGGAAAGTAATGGGGGCTGGGAGTCCGGAGCCAGGAGTCGGAAGAGTCGCGGAGGATCAACTCGACTGCCTCGGCGAGATCCCTCACCGTGGCAAGCCGGGCCGGGTTCTGATTCTCTGCCGCGGTCTCACCGGCTCCCGTGCCCACCAGAATGCCCCGGCCGTTGAATACCTGGGCCGGGAGCGCATCCCGGACCCGGTCGCCCACCCACCAGCTCTCGCCGAGATCGATGCCGAAATGCTCCGCTGCCTGCTGGTACAGCAGTGGGCCTGGCTTCCGGCAGTCGCAGGGACCGGTCAGTTCGGGGAGGTGGGGACAGAAGTAGTGGCCGTCGAGCCGGGCTCCCTGGCGTGCCAGAAGCTCGTCTACCCGGCGCTGGGTCATCTCGTAGTCGGTCCGGGTGAGCATTCCCCTGGCGATGCCCGACTGGTTGGTCACCACGATGGCCAGAAGACCGGTCTGGTTCAGCCGGGTGATGGCACCGGCCGCTCCCGGCAGTAGCTGAACCTGGTCCGGGTCACGCAGGTATCCCCTATCCTCGATGATGGTGCCGTCACGATCCAGAAATACCGCGCACCGCCGGCTCACGACTGCAGAGCCTGCTCGATCGCTCGCGCCAGAACCGGGAAGTCATCTTGCGGCAGAGTGCGGGGATCGAGGAGCACCCGTTCACCGGCCACTCGGGCCACCACCGATGGCTCCCCCAGACGAAGCCGGAGCGCCAGGCCGTCGGCCCCCAGCGGTCCTGCATCGAGTGCTACCAGGGTCGTCGCCAGCACCGCGCCGGGAAACGCTCCGCCGCCCACGGCGGACTCGCCCGGCATGATGAGCGCTCCAACCGCAGCCGGACAGAGCGAAGCCAGCCGTTCAGCGCGGCGGGCCAGCTCCCCCGGGTCGAGCGTGAGCATCGCCAGCACCGGGACCGACTGCACCGCGGCTTCAAGGTCCTGATAGAGGTCGAGCGTGGCCGAGAGTGCGGCCAGCGTCAGCTTGTCGGCCCGAACCGCCCGCGCGATTGGATTCTGCCGGCACTCGGCGACCAGCTCGCCCCGTCCCACTATGCAGCCTGCCTGAGGCCCTCCCAGCAGTTTGTCGCCGCTGAAGAGCACCAGGTCAGCGCCGCCCGCAAGGGCATCGCCCACCCGCGGCTCGCCGGTGAGTCCCCACCTCGAGAGGTCGGGGATCAATCCGCTTCCGATGTCATATACGTACGGGATCCCAGCCGCCCTCGCGAGCGTTGCCAGTGCCTTCGGCTCAGGAGATGTAACGAAGCCCCGCTGCTCGAAATTCGAGCGGTGGACGGTCAGCACGGCGGCCACGTCGTCGTCGAGGGCCCGTCGATAATCGTCCAGATGGGTGCGGTTGGTGGTACCGACTTCGCGGAGACGGGCCCCGCTCTTTTCCAATATGTCAGGAATGCGAAACGAGCCGCCGATCTCGATCAGCTCGCCGCGCGAGATGAGAACGTCCCGGCCCTGGGCCATGGCGTTTAGGACGAGGAGCAACGCGCCGGCGGCATTGTTGACCACGAGGCCGTCTTCGGCTCCGGTCGCCATCTGGAGCGCACGGCGGCAGTGATCGCTGCGGCGCCCCCGGGTGCCGGAGGAGAGATCGAGCTCCAGATTGCTGTAACCGGCCGCCGCGGATGAGAGCGCTCGGATGGCCGCATCGGCCAGGGGGGAGCGTCCCAGATTGGTGTGGAGCACGACCCCGGTGGCGTTGAGCACCGGCCTCAGACTCTGGCCGGTTTGCCGTGCCAAGCGATCCCGGATGTCCTCGTCCCACCGCTCGGGCGGCCCAGCCCGTCGGTTCCGGGCAGCCTCGATGGACTCGCGGACCGCGGCTATCACGGCAGCCCGGGGCGCGGTCTGCAGGAGCTCCTGGACCGCCGGCTGGTGCAGTAGCCGGTCAACCGACGGAAGCTGCCGCCTCTGGTCCGTCACCGGTTTGCTGGAGCGGTTGGGGGCCGCTTCGGTCTGGCCGCACCGGCAGTGTCGCGAGGCTGCTGGACGGCCGCCGTGTCTTTGGGTGACGGCGCGCGCTCCGGAACGGCAACCACGCCCACTGGGTTTCCGGCAGCCCCGGTAACGTTGCGAACGCCTCGCAGTTCCAGGGCCAGGCGAGCACCAGGGGGCCAGGGCCGGGGAACCCGCAGAACCAGACGATCGAACAACGGTGGTCGGGTGGTCCTTACCTCCCCGGTGTCGGCCCGGCCGCGCAACCTGGGCGCCGCTCTCCGGCCTGCCCTCGTTGTATCGGCTCGTCCCGCGGTGTCTGGAATGACGGCGGCTGCGTGGAGACTGTCGTCCACCGGCTGGGGCAGGATGGATGCAACCGGGTAAGGGGTAGAGTCCGGAAGTAGAAGCAGTCTGACGTCTCTGGCGGCAAGGCGCTGCCTGGGATCCAGCTTCTGCGAGAAGGTGATCGTGGCCGACAGGCTATCGTTCACGGCGATAGTCTGGATGCGAGGCGGGTTGGTGTCATGTACGAATGCCCAGATCTCTCCTGCATCGGACTTTCCACGTGGGGCGCGGGCGGTGCCGTAGGCTTCACGCGAGTCCTGCCGGTGGTCGGCGTTCTGGTCGAGCACACCAGTGACGAGGTACTCCCCGTCCGGAAGCGGCCCGATGTTGAAGCGGCCACTCGAGTCGGCCACGGCCCGGTAATCGAGGCTGTCCGGCAGAAGGGTGGCGATCACCAGTGCGTTGGGAGCAGGCCGGCTGGTGCCCCAATCCACCACCTGCCCCTGAAGGGTTCGCCGCGGCCGGGGCGCACCCGTGCTGAAGGTGAGCACCGCCGCCTCCTCGCTCCGGTTGTTACGCAGGTCGGTTACTCCCGGAAGGAGCTGGACTCGGTAAACCCGGTTCGGTTGCCAGCCCTCGCGCGGCCGGACCGTAATACGGTTGCGCCGCCAACTGACCTCGGGAACCCGGGTGGTGGGTGAGAGAATGACCAGCCTCTCGAGGTCGCCGGTGCCCTCACCCCGGCTGGGTGTTCCGCCCTCGGAGATAACCTCGTCGAACTGAAATTCCGCGACCCCTCGGAACGCCCCCAGCGATGCGAGGGTATCGGGTCGGGTGGCGATCAGCCTCGGCGGCTGGGCATCCGGCGGCCCCCCCGGCGGAGGCTCCATGCGGGCGCAAGAGGAGAGGATGGAGAGGACGGAGAGGACGGAGAGGACGGACAGGCCGGGCGTGGTCCTCTCCGTCTTCTCCGTCTTCTCCGCCTTCTCCGTCCTTACGAACACCCCAGCAGCTCCCGCTTCTTCACCAGTACCTCGCGCTGTTCCTTCCAGCTGGAGAGTTTCTGCCGCTCCCGCTGGACGACGTCGGATGGAGCCCGGGCGACGAACTGCTCGTTGCCGAGCTTTTTCTCCTGAACCTCGACCAGCCGGGCGAGACGGTCCACCTCCGAGCCCAGCCGGCTGCACTCGCGGCCCAGGTCTATGGCATCTCCCAGCGGCACGAAGACCGCGGTACCGTCGGAGAGCACGGCATGGCCGCCACCACGCTCCCGGCTCTCGCCGAAGGTGAGGTCGGAGAGCTTGGCAAGCCGGACGATCGTCGATCTTTCCTGCTCCAGCGCGGCCCGGGTCTTCCTGTCGGCTCCACTCACCATCGACCTCACTACCTGGCCGGGCTGCACCCCGTACTCCGCCCGTATGCCCCGGATGGCGCCGACCAGCTCCTGCACCAGTCCGAACTCCTGAAGGGCGTCGGGATCGCGGGCCCGGGAATCGGCGGCCGGCCAGGGCGCGACCGAGATCGAGGCTGTCGCCGGACGTCCCCGAAACCGGCGCCAGAGCGCCTCGGTGATGAAGGGCATGACCGGATGCAGCAGGCGGAGGGCGACATCGAACGTCTGGGTCACCACGGCTCGGGCAACGTCGCCGCCGGGCTGGTCTCCGTAGAGCCGCGGCTTGACCTGCTCGATGTACCAATCCGCCAGATCGCTCCAGATGAACCGGTAGACTGCGCCGGCCGCCTCGTTCAGGCGAAAGCCTTCGTACGCCGCGGTGGCCTCGACGATAGTCGCATCGCAGCGCGCGATGATCCACCGGTCGGCTAGCGTAAGCTCGCTCTTCCGGACTGCATCGGACGTGACCCCCGCGAGCGGCCGCACCGGCTGCTCGGGCAGGTTGGACAGGACGAAGCGTCCCGCGTTCCACAGCTTGTTGGCGAAGTTGCGTCCCGCGGCGAAGGAGCTCTCGAGGTCGCTGGGGTCGAGGATGACGTCGGTTCCCACCGACATGCCGGACACCAGCGAGTAGCGCAAGGCGTCTGCGCCGTAACGCTCCACCACCTCGAGCGGGTCGATTCCGTTGCCCAGGGACTTCGACATTCTGCGGTGCTGAGTGTCACGCACCACCCCATGCAGGTAGATGTCGGTGTATGGCACCTGGCCCATGAAGTGGAGGCCGGACATGATCATACGCGCCACCCAGAAGAACAGGATATCGGGCGCCGAGACCAGAGTATGGCCGGGATAGAAGGTTGCGAGGTCTGGGGTGCGCTCGGGCCAGCCAAGGCTGGAGAACGGCACCAGCCAGGACGAGAACCAGGTATCGAGGACATCTTCGTCCTGGCGCACCGGGCCAGCACAGCCAGGGCAAGCATCCAGGTCGGTCCGGCTTACACTGGTGCGGCCGCATCCGGGCGCCTCACAGTACCAGACCGGAATCCGGTGGCCCCACCAGAGTTGCCGTGAGATGCACCAGTCGCGGATGTTCTCCAGCCAAGTCGTGTAATCGTCGCCCCGGCGCTCGGGTACGAACCGGAGCTCGCCTTCCCGATATGCCGCCAGGGCGTGACGCGCGAGCGGCTCCATGCGCACGAACCATTGCTCGGAGAGCCGGGGCTCGACCACGGTGTTGCAGCGATAGCAGTGGCCCACCGCGTGACAATGCTCCTCGACCCGCTCCAGCAACCCGGCAGATTCGAGCTCAGCCACCACCCGGCGGCGGGCTTCGTACCGGTCGAGCCCCTGAAACCGGTCCGGAGCGGCAAGGCTGATCCGCGCCTCGGGTGTCATTACGTCGACGCTGGGGAGTTGATGCCGGCGCCCGATCTCGAAGTCGAGTGGGTCGTGTGCCGGAGTAACCTTTACCGCTCCCGAGCCGAACTCCCGATCGACCGCATCGTCGGCCACGACAGGGATTCTTCGGTCCACTACCGGAAGGAGGACCTCGCGGCCGATCAGGCTCCGATAGCGTTCGTCCTCGGGGTGGACTGCCACGGCGGTGTCACCCAGCATGGTCTCGGGCCGGGTGGTGGCCACGGTGAGATGTCCGGCTCCGTCCGCCAGGGGATAACGGAGGTGCCACAGCCGGCCGTCCACCTCCTCCTTCTCGACTTCCTCATTGGAGAGGGCGGTAAGGCAGCGGGGGCACCAGTTGATGATGTAGTGGCCGCGGTAGACCAGGTCCTGTTCGTACAGGCGGACGAATACCTCTCGCACGGCACGGGAGAGTCCCTCGTCCAGGGTGAAATAGGTTCGGGACCAGTCGGCCGAGCTTCCGATTGCCTGCAGCTGCTCGAGGATCACCGAGCCGGTCTGGCGCACAAATGCCCAGACCCGCTCCACGAACGCCTCGCGGCCCAGGTCGAAGCGGGTGAGCCCCTCCTCCGCCAGCAGCCGCTCCACCACGTTCTGGGTGGCGATGCCGGCGTGGTCGGTGCCGGGAACCCAGAGCGCCCGCCTCCCGCGCATCCGCTCGAAGCGGATGAGAACGTCCTGCACCGTGTTGTTGAGGCCATGCCCCATGTGCAACACCGCCGTCACGTTGGGCGGCGGCATCATGATGACGTAGGGTTCGCCGGAACCGGGTGCGTGCGACTCGGGCGAGAAAAGCCCGCGTTCGGTCCACCAGCGGTAGAGCTCGGACTCGATCGTGGATGGATTGTACTGCGGGGCCAGCGGTTCGCTCATGCGCTCTGGTCTTTGACCCGCTTGCCGGGAAAGACCCGGTCGTCCTCGCCCCGGACCAGAATGCTGTTGATGACGGTTTCGATGCCGGCGACCGCGCGGGCCACGCGGGCCGCGATGGTGCGGGCGGCACGGTCTCCCACCCATCCGCGCAGCTCCACACTGCCGCGGCTGATGGGGACCACCTCGAGGGCGCACCCGGCCAGGCGCGGCTCCGCTCCCAGGGCGGCCTGTACTGCCCGGGCCGAGGCCGCCAGCGTGTGGCGCACCGGCGCCGTCTGCCCCAGGCGGCGCGCGGCCCTGCGGACCCGCGTCTGGTTCACGTCTCCAACCCACTCGCTCAGGGCAAACCCCGCCACCAGGCCGGTTCCCACCCCGAAGGTGGTCCAGAGAAGGATCTGAATTCCGCTCAATCGATCGCTTCGACGCACGCGGAGCCTCTTACAGAAGAATTCGGACTGCGATTAAGTTAACCTTTTTCCGAACCGAAAGCAGGAAAATGTCTTTCAGGTCAAGGCCGTGGTAATGGACAAGGATCGAGCAGAGCTGTCGGGATCGGTGCTGGTTCGCTGGCTGGTCTTGGCCGCCATCATCTTGGCGGGCATAGCGCTCTATTTCTATTTCGCCCCCTCGACCGACCCGGCGGTCCCGCCCACGGTGCAGGAACCCGCACCATGACCATGGTGCGGGTCACCCTTCCGGACGGCAGCCTGCGCGATGCCCCGGCCGGCACCACGCCGCGGCAGATCGCGGAGAGCATCGGCCCCGGGCTCGCCCGAGCCGCGCTGGCAGCGCGGGTGGACGGGGAGGTCTGGGACCTGGACCGTCCGCTGGATAGAGACGCGTCGGTTGCCATCCTGACCGAGCGGGATGCCGAGGCCCTCCAGGTGCTGCGGCATTCATCGGCGCACATCCTCGCCACCGCGGTACGCGAGCTGTTCCCCAACGCGGGTATCGGCTTCGGCCCCCCGATCGAGGACGGGTTCTACTACGACTTCCAGGTGGATCGCCCATTCACACCGGAAGATCTCGAGCGGCTCGAAGCCAAGATGGCCGAGGTGGCCGCCAGAGACTTTCCCTTCGTCCGCGAAGTGGTGGACCGGGCGGAGGCCAGGCGCCGGTTCGCGGACGACCCTCTCAAGCTGGAGCGGATCGCCGAGCTGGGAGACGAAGAGACGATCACGATCTACACCGACGGGCCGTTCGTGGATCTCTGCCGCGGCCCCCACCTTCCCGGGACCGGCCGGCTCAAGCATTTCAAGCTGCTGCACGCCGCCGGCGCCTACTGGCGGGGCGACGAAAAGCGGCAGATGCTGCAGCGGATCTACGGCACCGCCTGGTTCAAGAAGGAAGATCTCGATGCGTACCTTCATCGTCTGGAGGAAGCCCGAAAGCGCGACCACCGCGTGCTCGGAAAGCAGCTCGACCTGTTCTCGATTCAGGAGCTAGTCGGCCCCGGACTGGTATTCTGGCATCCCAAGGGCGCCATGATAAAGTGGCTCCTGACCCGGGCGGTGGAGGACGACAACCTGCGGAGCGGCTACGAGCTGGTTTATACGCCCAATATCACCCGCGAAGAGCTGTTCAAGATCTCGGGTCACTTGCCGCTCTATGAGGCCAATCAGTATCCCCCGATGGCGGGGGGCCACGAGGAAGCGGAGGACGTTCGCTACAGGGCAAAGCCGATGAACTGCCCCATGCACGCCCTGATCTTCAAGAGCCAGCAGCGGAGCTATCGCGACCTGCCGGTTCGCCTCTCGGAGGTCGCGAACGTCTACCGCAACGAGCGCTCCGGCGTGCTGCACGGCCTTCTCAGGGTGCGGGGGCTCTCCATGGACGACGCCCACATCTTCTGCACGCTCGATCAGGTCGAGGACGAGATCTTTCTTTGCCTGGGTCAGGTGGATCGGCTGGTGCGGCAGACGTTCGGTTTCGAGCTCGACTTCGAGGTGTCCACCCGGCCTGCCGAGCGGCTGGGCGACGACGAGACCTGGGACCGGGCCGAAGCGATGCTCCAGCGTGCCCTGGAGAGAAAGGGAATCCCCTTCCGGATCGAGGAGGGTGGAGGCGCTTTCTACGGGCCCAAGATCGATATCAAGTTCCGTGACGCCATCGGCCGGCTATGGCAGGGCCCCACCATCCAGCTCGACCTCAATCTCCCCGAGCGGTTCCAGCTGGAGTACACCGGTGCCGACAACCGGCCTCATCGTCCGGTGATGATCCACCGCGCCATTTACGGCACCCTGGAGCGGTTCATCGGCAACCTGATCGAGCACTTTGCCGGCGCCTTCCCCGTGTGGCTCGCCCCCGAGCAGGTGCGGGTCATCCCGATCTCCGATGCGCAGGCCGATGTGGCTCGACGGCTGGCCGACCGGCTCCGGCAGGCTGGGCTCAGGGTCCACGTGGACGACCGCAGCGAAACGCTCAACTACCGGATCCGTGAGGGCGAGGTGCAGAAGGTGCCTTACATGGCGGTGGTGGGGCAGCGCGAGGCGGAGTCTGACAGCCTGGCGCTTCGGGTCCGCGGGGCGGGGAAGAAGCAGGAGGTCATGCCCGTGGGTGCGCTCATCGAGCGACTCGGCGAGGAGGTTCGGACCCGTGCGATGGTTCCCTGAGCTATGGTTGTCACCCTGAGCTTTGGTGGTTCCCTTCGCCTCCCTCAGGGTGACAAACCCGAGTTTCCCGCGTAATTTGCCCGCAGCCAAACTCGAACTGGATCGTACAACGTGACCGATAGCACCACTCCAGTCATCGTTTCCGCCGTCCGAACCCCGATCGGCCGCTATCTCGGCGGGCTCTCCTCCTTCACCGCGCCTCAGCTCGGCGCCATGGTCATCCGCGAAGCAATTTCTCGCGCCGGGGTCGATCCGGGCGCGGTAGAAGAGGTGATCATGGGGCAGGTGGTTCAGGGGGGGTCGGGCCAGGCCCCCGCGCGGCAGGCGCTCATTCATGCCGGGCTTCCGGCCTCGATTCCCGCACTCACCATCAACAAAGTCTGCGGCTCCGGCCTCAAGGCGGTGATGCTCGCATCCCAGGCCATCAGGGCGGGCGATGCCGAGTGCATCGTAGCGGGCGGACAGGAGTCGATGTCGAGCGCGCCTCACTACATCTACGGAATGCGGGCTGGCATCAAGGCCGGCAACCAGACGATGGTCGACGGCATGATCCACGACGGGCTGTGGGACTCGTTCGGCTGCTGCCACATGGGAGAGTACGCCGAATACACGGCCGACAAGGCCGGTATCAGCCGGGCCGACCAGGACGCCTTCGCCTACGACAGCCATCGGAAGGCAGTCGCGGCCACCGACGCTGGCAAATTCAGGGCCGAGATCCTGCCGGTGCCGGTGCCCGGCAAGGTCGGCCCCGCCACGGTCACGGCCGACGAATCGCCGCGCCGGGACACCACCGCCGAGAGCCTGGGAAAGCTGAAGCCGGCTTTCCGAAAGGATGGCGGCAGCGTCACCGCGGGCAACGCACCTGGCTTGAACGACGGGGCCAGCGCTCTCGTGGTTACCTCTCTGGCTTTTGCCCGGGCTCACGGACTCAAGCCGCTGGCCCGTGTCACCGCCTACGCCACCGGTGGTGGAGAGCCGCGGGACCTGTTCTTCGCTCCCGTGATCGCGGTTCGCACCTTGATGGAGAAGGCCGGGACGCGCATCGGCGATTACGACCTCATCGAAGCCAATGAGGCTTTCGCGGTTCAGGCACTGGCCGACGGGCGCGAGCTCGGATGGGATTGGGACCGGGTAAACGTGCACGGCGGTGCCGTTGCTCTGGGCCACCCCATAGGCGCGAGCGGCGCCCGGGTGCTTACAACCTTGCTTTATGCCCTCCGCGATCGGGGCGGCAGCACCGGTCTCGCCACCCTCTGCCTGGGTGGTGGCAATGCGGTTGCCCTCAGCGTGGAGCGGATCTGATGCCCCTGGACCATAGAGTGGAGCGGGCTCCCCTGGTCGGCTCCAGCGGCGCTGCGTTGGTTGCCCGGCGAGTCATCGCGGTCGCACTTGGTGCCGTTGCGGTCGCGATCGCCGCTCGGGTCGTCGTTCCAGTGCCTTTCAGCCCGGTTCCCATGACGCTCCAGCCTCTGGCGGTGCTTGCAGTGGGCGGGCTCCTTGGAGCGGCGGTCGGTCTCTCGGCGCTGGTTCTCTACCTGATCCTGGGTATCCTGGGACTGCCGGTCTTTGCCGCCGGCGCCTCGGGCGCACTGCACCTGCTCGGACCCACCGGAGGTTATCTCCTGGCGTTTCCAATCGCCGCTGCCATCACGGGTGCTCTGGTAAAGCCTGGATCCAGGTCCGCTGCCGGCTCGGTATTAATGGTGCTGCTCGCCTGTGCGGTGGGCATGGTCATCATCCACGCCGGCGGGGTATCACAGCTGGCCCTGCTTGGTGGTGACCCCAGCCTGGCATTCCGGGTCGGCTTTATCCCCTTCCTCACCGGCGATCTCCTGAAGATCGGACTTTCCGCCGCCCTGATCCTTGCCGCAGGCCCCAAGATCCGATCGCTCCTTTGACCTTCGCGCCGGGCGGTCCTGAGCGAATGTCTCTGGGCAAGGCGATCGGATGGTCGGTCGCCTTCATGCTATTGGGGATGAGCGTCAGCGCGGGCGTTTTGTCACTGTGGGCTCTGGTTGCCTACGGCGACGTAAGGCAGGGTCTGATGACCCTGCTCACTCCCGGCCCGGAGCAGATCGTGGTCGCCGGCACGAGCCAGCTGCTCGGCTTCGCCTTCGCCACCTGGATCGTAGGCGTCCGCATGTTGAGGCTGGGTCGGTACAACTTGCGGCTAGCGCCCCCCCGGCAGGGGCTGCGTGGCTTCGGCTTTGGCCTGGGCATCGGTGGAGCCGCGGCCGGCTTGGCTCTCCTGGGCGCGGTGCTGCTGGCCGATTCTCACTGGTCTCGCGACACCGGCGGGCTCAATGACTACCTGGTACAGGCTCTCAAGACCTTTTTGGTGCTGGCTCCCGCGGCCTTGAGCGAGGAGGTCATGTTCCGGGGAGTTCCGCTCGTGCTGATGGCGGCGGCCATCGGCCGTGGCACGGCCCTCGTGCTCGTCGCCGGACTGGTCTTCGCACTCTTTCACAGCCTCAACCCCGGGATCACTCCCCTGGGTCTGGGGAACATCGCCCTCGCCGGCATTTTCCTGGGAGTGGCCTTCTATGCCCCGGGCGGCCTGTGGACCGCGTTCGGCGCCCACCTGGGCTGGAATGCAACCCTGGCCGCGCTGGACGCGCCGGTAAGTGGACTACCCTTCGACATACCGCTGCTCGACTACTGCGCCGGCGACCCGGTGTGGTTGTCGGGAGGACAGTTCGGACCCGAGGGCGGCCTCATGGCGACAGTGGCTATCACGATTGCCCTGCTGGTTGCTCTGCGCTGGTCTCGCAAGGAGCCGAGTTGAGACGGGTCGCGGTGGTTGGCGCAGGGACGATGGGCAACGGTATCGCTCATGTATTTGCCCAACACGGCTGGACCGTGGCGCTGATCGACACCGCAGCCACCGCGCTCGACCAGGCAAAGGCCACCATCCGCTCGAATCTCGAGCGCCAGGTTAAGAAGGGCACCCTGTCCCCAGAGGCGCCGGCGCAGGTGCTGGGCCGCATAAGCAGTGGTATCGCGCTGGAGGGGGTGGCCGGTGCGGAGATGGTGGTCGAGGCAGCCAGCGAGAATCCCGCTGTCAAGTTCTTGCTTTTCGAGCAGCTCGACCGGTTGGCCGGCGGCGGCGCCATCCTCGCGACCAACACGAGCTCGATCTCGATTACCGAGATCGCGGCCCGGACCACCCGGCCCGCGCAGGTGATCGGCATGCACTTCATGAACCCGGTACCGGTGATGCAGCTGGTCGAGGTGATCCGGGGCCATGCAACCAGCGATGCGACGACGGCTGCGGTCATGGAAACCGCCCGGGCTCTGGGGAAGACGCCGGTAGAGGTGAACGATTATCCAGGCTTCGTCTCCAATCGCGTCCTCATGCCCATGATCAATGAGGCGATCTTCTGCGTCATGGAGGGGGTTGCCACCCCGGAATCGATCGATACCGTAATGAAGCTCGGCATGGCTCACCCCATGGGGCCGCTGGCCCTGGCGGATTTCATCGGTCTGGATGTGTGCCTGGCAATCCTCGAGGTGCTTCACCGCGGGCTGGGAGACGACAAGTACCGGGCCTGCCCGTTGCTGCGGAAGATGGTGGCGGCGGGACATCTGGGGCGGAAGAGCGGGAGAGGGTTCTATGACTACCAGCAAAAGCGTGAGCGGTAAGCGGTCAGCGGTAAGCGGGAGTGTTTCGGCGGACCCAACCAACGGCCCCGCTCACCGCTCACCTCTCGCCGTTTCCGCTCCTGGAGCAGGGTCCGACATCTTCGCGGCCATGCAGGCGATGGGCCACGAGCAGGTCCTGCTCTCGCACGACCCCTCGTGTGGGTATTTTGGCATCATCGCCATCCATGACACGACTTTGGGCCCGGCGCTCGGGGGCACCCGCTTCTGGGAGTACGCCAGCACCGAGGAAGCCGTTACCGACGCCCTGCGGCTGGCCCGGGGCATGACCTACAAGTCGGCGGTTGCCGGAATCAACCTGGGAGGCGGCAAGTCGGTCATCATCGGCGATAACAAGCGGCCGGACCGGGAAGCGCTGTTCCGCGCCCACGGCCGGTTCATCGAGACGCTGGGTGGCCGCTACATAACGGCGGAAGACATCGGCACCAGTCCTTCAGACATGGAGTACATCAAGCTGGAGACTGATCACGTCGCGGGCCTGCTCGGTCTGTCGGGAGATCCTTCACCGGTCACCGCCTACGGAGTGTATGTGGGCATGAAGGCGGCGGCCAAGGTTCGCTGGGGAAGCGACAGCCTGTCGGGCAAAACGGTAGCGGTACAAGGCTGCGGTAAGGTGGCCTATCACCTGATCCAGCATCTGCACGCCGAGGGCGCCAAGCTCATCGTCACCGATATCGACGCCGAGAAGGTCAGACGGGTAGTGCAGGAGTTCGGTGCCCGAGACGTGCCACCCGACGCCATCTACGATCAGGAAGCCGAGATCTACGCCCCCTGTGCCTTGGGGGCGACGATCAATGACGACACCCTGCCGCGGCTCAAGGTCCAGATCATCGCCGGCGGAGCCAACAACCAGTTGGCTGAAGACCGTCACGGGGACGAGCTGGAGAGGCGGGGGATTCTCTACGCGCCCGATTACGTCATCAACGGTGGTGGGGTCATCAATGTTTACGGCGAGCTTCACCGCTGGCCGGTGGAGCGGGCCAAACGCAAAGCCGGCGAGATTTATGAGACCTTGCTCCGCATCTTCGAGATCGCCCGCCGGGAGCGGATCCCCACCTACCGCGCCGCCGACCGGCTCGCCGAGCAGCGGATCTCGGCGGTGGCGGGGCTCGACAGGATGTGGATGGCGCCACGGGCAAGACGGGAATGACGGGAAGGTCCGCAGAGGCTGCAACTTCTAGACCCTCAGGCCACCAGCCTTGCCGTCCTTTCCGTCCTTCCCACCATCTCTTACCTTAAACCCAATGGCCGAAGTCATTCCCATCGGGTCGGACCATGCCGGCTTTCAGCTCAAGGAGCGGCTGGTTGAGGAGCTGCGGGCATTGGGTTACGAGCCGCTGGACCTCGGCACCCACAGTCCCGAATCCACCGACTATCCGGATTACGCCCACGGCGTGGCGTCCAAGGTAGAGCATCACGACGCCAACCGAGGCGTCCTGCTCTGCGGCACCGGACTGGGGATGTCGTACGCAGCCAACCGCCACCCGGGCGTCCGCGCCGCCGTGGTCTGGTCACCCGAGCTCGCCAGGCTCGCCCGGGAGCACAACGACGCCAACGTGCTCATTCTGCCGGCGCGTTTCGTGAGTGAGGACGAGGGAGTCGAGATCCTGAAGACCTGGCTGAATACCGCGTTCGCCGGTGGCCGGCACAGCCGCCGAGTAGAGAAGATCGACCAGGAGCACGAATGAGCCTCGATCACAATGCCGCTCTCCGCGAAGTAGACCCGACTGTCGCGCGACTGGTCGACGCCGAGCTGCGCCGCCAGCAGCGCGGGCTGGAGCTCATTGCCAGCGAGAACTTCGCCAGCCGGGCAGTGATAGACGCCATGGGCACGCCCTTGACCAACAAGTACGCCGAAGGCTATCCCGGCCGGCGGTATTACGGCGGCTGCGAGGTAGTGGACGAGGTGGAGCAGCTCGCAATCGACCGACTCAAGCAGCTCTTCGGTGCCGAGCACGCCAACGTGCAGCCGCATTCGGGCGCGCAGGCCAACTTCGCGGCCTTCATGGCGCTCATCCGGCCCGGTGAGCTGCTGATGGGCATGTCGTTGCCCCACGGAGGCCACCTGTCGCATGGAGCCGCGGTCAACCATAGCGGGGTGGTCTGGCGGGCGACTCACTACGGGGTGGATCCGGTTACCGGCCGGATCGATTACGACAAGGTGCGCGACCAGGCCCGGCAGGAGCGACCCAGGCTGATCATCGCCGGGGGTAGCGCCTACGCCCGCATCATCGACTTCGCCGCCTTCCGGTCGATCGCCGACGAGGTGGGCGCCTTCTTGCTGGTAGACATGGCTCACTTCGCCGGCCTCGTTGCCGGCGGCGTATACCCTTCGCCGGTGCCCCACGCGCAGGTCGTCACCAGCACCACCCACAAGACCCTGCGGGGGCCCCGCGCCGGTCTGATCCTCTCCACCGCCGAGCACGCCAAGGCGATCGACAAGTCGGTGTTTCCAGGAACCCAGGGCGGTCCGCTGCAACACGTGATCGCCGCCAAGGCGGTGGCGTTCGGCGAGGCACTGACCGACGACTTCAAGGCCTACGCCCGCCGAATCGTGGAGAATGCCAGGGCCCTCGCCGGTGCCCTGTCCGAGCGCGGCTTTGCCATCGTCTCGGGCGGGACCGACTCGCATCTCATGCTGGTCGACTTGCGGCCCAAGAATCTGACCGGGAAGGCGGCGGAGAAGCTGCTGGGCCAGGCGAGCATCACGGTCAACAAGAACACCATTCCCGACGATCCGCAGTCTCCCTTCGTGACCAGCGGCATCCGGATCGGCACGCCCGCGGCCACTACCCGGGGTATGGGTGTCTCGGAAATGGTTCAGGTTGCAGAGCTCATCGACCAGGCGCTCACTCATCCGGAAGAGGAGACCCTGGCACGGGTCAGGGCCGAAGCGGAAGAGCTGGCGGCAGCCTTCCCCCTATACCAACCCAGACGGACCCCGAGCCGGGTCCGGCGGAGCGCCTGAATGCGGGTCGCCCGTCAACCCGGAGTGTCCCGGTGAGCGAGCTTCAGTTCGCCGACGACATCATGGCTCGCATCCGCTCGCGGGGAGGGCGATACCACGAGCGCGGCTACCTCTTCGTGCTCGGCACTATCGAATTTCTTCAGTCGCGCCTCGAGGCGCGGCGTCACGTGACTGGCGCCGAGCTCTGCTGGGCCTGCCGGGATTTCGCCCGGCAGCAGTACGGTCTCCTCGCCCGCGTGGTCCTCGCCCACTGGGGAATTACCCGGACCGAGGATATCGGCCGCATCGTCTATATCCTGGTGGAGGTGGGGCTGCTGGTGACCCAACCGGGCGACGCGGAATTCGATTTCGAGGCGGTCTACCAGTTTGCCGATGCCTTCGGCGATTCCTACGAGTGGCAGGGTCTGCGCGGCGCGTAGCCTCGTGGCGGGGAGGGGGAGATGGAAATACAAGAGCTGCCGGGTTGTCAGAAGTGCTCCAAGGGAACCCTGATTCCGCTGTCCGACTACGGCCGCGAAGGCGCACCCATCACTTACAAGGCCTGGGTCTGCACCAATCCCGACTGCGGGTTCAACCTGCGCATCGACAACGGCGAGATCAGCTTCGGGCGGGCGATAGGGCAGAGCTATAAGTAAGCTATGGGCTATTGGCTATGGGCTGTGACCGGGTCAAGGCCACTGTTCGTTGCTAACGCGGAGCCCTTCTCAGAAGGACGCACCAGCCATAGCGAATAGCCAATAGCCCATGGCCTCCAACATTCCAGTCCTCACACCCGATCAATCCAACAAGTGGGACCGTATCGCCGTCAGCGCCGGCGTCGAGCTCGCCACGCTGATGGAGACCGCCGGGCGGGCGGTTGCCGTTGTAATGGCGAATCGCTATTCCCATCTACTCCGCACCGGGGTGCTGGTGGCCGCCGGTCCCGGAAATAACGGCGGCGATGGCTGGGTGGTCGCCCGGGCGCTGCATCGAGTCGAGGTTCCCGTCTGGGTGACCTCGCCCGGTCCGGGTTCGGAGTTACGGGAGCGGATGGCGGCGCTCGCTCGAGCCGAGGGAGTTCGCGAGGTCGCACCCGACGGCCCGTGGCCCACCGTGGCGGTCGCGGTGGACGCGCTGCTCGGCACCGGTGCCGCCGGAGCGCCCCGGCCGGACCTGGCGAGGTTGCTCGGGCGGGTCCACGACCTCGACGTACCAATCGTGGCCGTGGATGGGCCCACCGGCCTGGACCTCATGTCCGGCATCGTTCACGGCGCCGCCGCAGCCCACCTAACGGTCACCTTCGGCGGATTGCGGCGTGGTCACCTCCTGGCGCGCGATGAAGTCGGCGATCTCGTAGTGGTTGACATCGGCCACCCGCCACCCGACCCCGGCTGGCCGGCGGTGGTCACCGACATCCAGGCCGCACTCGGGATGCGGCGGCTGCGTGCCGTCGATCACAAGGGCAACCGCGGCCGGGTGGTGGTGGTCGGGGGCGACGGCGCCATGAGTGGCGCTCTCAGGATGGCCGCTCGCGCTGCTTTCGGTGCGGGCGCGGGCCTGGTTCACGCGGTGGCGCCGCCGGACACGGTTGCGGCGCTGATGCAGGCCGAGCCGGATGTCCAGACTCTGGCCCAGCGTTTCGACCAGCCCCCGGCTTCGGCGCTGCTCGAGCTTATCGCGCGAGCGGATGCCGTGGTGATCGGACCGGGCCTGGGACGGGATCCCGGACGGCGCGCGCTCATTACGCCGCTGGTCGAGGCGGCCCGGGCGGTCGTGCTCGATGCCGATGCCTTGGTGGCGTTTGCCGGAGCAGCCGCCGAGCTCGCGCCCCTGGCGGCAGGTCGCCGATTGGTCCTCACTCCCCACCCCGGAGAGTTCCGCGCGCTGTTCCCGGCACTGGCGGCGGAGCGTGAGCTCGATCCCTGGGCGGCCGCAGCAGCCGCCTCCGAGCAAACCGGCGCCACGGTTCTGCTCAAGGGCGTGCCGACCGTGGTGGCCTCGCCCGGAAGGCAGCTCCTCACCGTCGTGGCCGGCAACCCCGGCCTGGGCACGGGAGGGAGCGGAGACGTTCTGAGTGGCCTGGTCGGCACCAACCTGGCGGGCGGGCTCGAGCCGGATGTCGCCGCGGCACTGGGAGCGCAGATGCTCGGACGCGCCGGGGACCTGGCCGCGCGGCGCCACACCGCGCGGAGTCTCCGGCCGATGGATGTCGTGAACGCCTTGCCCGACCTCTGGCGCGAATGGGAGTCCCTGCGAACCGCGCCGCCGGCGCCACACCCACCGGTCCTGTTCGAGCTGTCAAGGCCGCAGACGACGTAGGGAAGCTCGCACTCGGCCCGATCCAGGTAGATTCTCCTGATGCGTCGTCCTCTCGTGGTGCTGGCGGCTCTGTGCCTGGCATCTCACGCTGCCGCTCAATCCACCCGGGACTGGCGACCGGAGGATCGCACGGTGATCGGAGACTTCAGCCGGATCACCGCGATCGCCACCTCCGCCGAACGTGTGTTCATCAGCTCGCCCACCGCTTTGCTCATTTGGAACCCGCAGTTCCGCCGCTGGGAAGGAGCCTTCGATCCGCCGGACCGGACCCTTCTCGCCCGGGTGTTCACCGCACTCACCGATCCACTCGATAACTCGGTTTGGCTGGCCCGCCCCGACGGCTGGGTGCATTACCAGCCCGACATCGATCTCTGGGATCAGGGTATCGCTCCGGAGGGTATCGTCGGCATTGCCTTCGACCAGGACGATCTCGCCGCCGGCCTTTTTCTACGCACCCGGAGGGGATGGCAGTTGCTGCCGCGAGGTGGCGCCGTGCCCATCCCCGGCCGCGCTCCGGCCCGCCCTCAGATGCCTGCGACGGCCGAGCAGGCCATCCGCGACAACCCGACACTCCAGGCTAACGCCGCAGCCATCCTGACCGACTCTCGCCTGCGGACGGTACGCTACACTGCCGCAGCGCGTGCGTTCGACAACAGCGGCTGGTATCTCGGTACCTCCGGTATTGGGGCACTCTACCTGGCAGATGGAGCGGCCCTCCCGCAGCGCCTGAGCTTCGGACTCTCGTCCGATGCCGTCGGAGCCGTTTTCAGTTGGCCGGGCGGGGTGTGGGTGGCAACCAACCGCACTCCTCAAGCCGATGCGGCGTTCACTTTCGTCGATCCGGAGCTGGAGGAGTTCGAGACCATCCCCGGCCCTTCGGCGCTGGGAACCCCCTTCAACCAGGCACGTGAACTGGTGGGGCAGGGGAAGGCACTCTGGGCGGCCACCGATCTCGGGGTGGCCCGAGTCGAGCCACCCGAAGGGCGCATCCAGCTGATTGATTACCATGGCGGTTTACCCGACAGCCGAGTCTACTCCGTCGTATCCCGGCAGGGCCGGATCACAGCGGGTACCGCACGGGGACTGGTCCGCATCAGCGACTCCCTCGAGGTCGAGCGGCTTGCCCCCGCCTTCAGCGACCCGGTATACGCGGTGCTTCCAGCGGGCGACTCTGTCTGGGTTGGATCCACTGCCGGCCTGTTGCTGGCGCTCCCTGGGCGGGCGACCCTGGTCAGGCCCGAGGCCCTCGCCTCACCCAGCCTTCAGAGTCCGGTGATGGACCTGGCCGCCCTGGGCGATACCCTGGTGGCGCTGACTCGCGATCAGCTCCTGTGGCAAAACCCGAAGACCGGACGTTGGACCCTGGGTCCCAATCTCTCCGCGCTCCTCGGCCGGCTCCGCCGCTTCGTGGCGGATGGCCCCGGGTTCTGGGTGGCAGGAGATCGCGGGCTGGGCTACGCCCGGCTGAGCACGCCTCCGCTTCGGCAGCTGCGAGAGGGTGACCTGCCAGGCACCGTAAACGATCTCGCCGTGGACGAGGACTATCTCTGGGTGGCCACTGACGGGGGCCTGGTGCGTTTCCGGCTCGAGATCCTGCGCCCGTGAGCCGGTCTTCCCTCCGGCGGCGAACGCTGGCACTCGGTCCCGGCCCTGAGTTCGATCGGATCCGGGAAATCGTTCACGTGTTGGACGAACAGGGGTCTGGAATCGGTGATGACTGCGGACTCGTGCAGGAGGGAGAGGGGTTCCTGGCTCTGAGCACCGATGTGAGTGTGGAGGGGGTACACTTTCGTACCGAGTGGATCAGTCTGGAGGAGGCAGGCTGGCGCGCGACGGCCGGAGCCCTGTCAGATCTCGCCGCCGAGGGCGCCGAGCCGATCGGCCTCTTGTGTGCGGTGACCGTGCCGCTGTCGGCTGCCAAGGCCCAGCTGTTGGAGCTGATGTCGGGGGTGAGAGCGGCAGCCGGGTCTGCGGGCGCGCTGGTGCTGGGTGGCGATCTCTCGTCGGGCCCATTGTGGAGCCTCGCTCTCACCGTCCTCGGGCGCACCCCGGCACCGGTCACTCGGGCCGGGGCGGGGGCGGGTGATCGGCTCTGGGTTACCGGAAGCCTCGGTGGCGCCCGCGCAGCCCTGGAGGCGTGGCGGCGTGGTGAGATGCCTTTGCCGGGAGCGCGCGCACGATTCGCCCATCCGGAGCCAAGGATCGCGGCCGGGCGCTGGCTCGCCCGTCATGGCGCACGCGCCATGCTCGACCTGAGCGACGGTCTCGGCGGCGATGCGCGACATCTGGCCGCCGCCTCCAACGTAGCTCTCGAGATCGATCTGAATTCGATTCCACTCGCGCCCGAGGCCCACCAGGAGGCCGCCCGTCTCGGCCTGGCTCCCCAGCAGTTTGCCGCGGAAGGGGGAGAGGATTACGAGCTCCTGGTGGCAATGCCACCGGAGTTCGCCGCTCGGGAGGCGTTCGCCAACGATTGCGGCACCATTCTGACCCCGGTCGGATCGGTGGTACCGGGGAGCGGTGTGCGCTTCCAGCTGGCCGGCCACACCATCGAGCTTCACGGCTTCGATCACTTCCGTTGACGGGGTCTGGTCAGGTCCGCTAGGTTCGGTGCCGCATGTCCACCATCATCGAAGTGCATGCTCGCGAGATCCTGGATAGCCGGGGCAACCCGACTGTCGAGACCGACGTGGTTCTGTCGAGCGGCGCTCAGGGCCGGGCCGCGGTGCCCAGCGGTGCGTCGACCGGGGAGCACGAGGCGGTCGAGCTGCGCGACGGCGATGCCAAACGCTATGGCGGCAAGGGCGCGCGTGAGGCGGTGCGGAACGTGAACGAGGTGCTCGGGCCCAGGCTGGAGGGAAGAGCGGCCGCCGATCAGATCGAGGTTGACGCCGAGATGATGGATGCGGACGGCACGCCCAACAAGAGCAACCTCGGCGCCAACGCCATCCTCAGTATTTCTCTCGCGGTGGCGCGGGCCGCGGCCCAGGACTGCGGGTTGCCCTTGTACCGCTACCTCGGCGGGCCGATGGCGCGAGTGCTCCCCGTCCCCATGATGAACATTCTGAACGGCGGGGCTCATTCCTCGAATAACGTCGATGCCCAGGAGTTCATGATCGTGCCGATCGGGGCCGACAGCTTCCCGGAAGGATTGCGCATGGGTGTCGAGGTGTTTCACGCGCTGAAGAAGGTCCTGACCAAGATGGGTTTATCCACCGCCGTCGGGGACGAGGGGGGATTCGCCCCAATGCTGCCGTCCAACGAGGCGGCGCTCGACGTGGTGATGCAGGCGATCGAGGCCGCCGGCTATGAGCCGGGCGGTGACATTGCCATCGCCCTCGATGTGGCGGCCTCCGAGCTCTACGAGGATGGGGAGTATGTCTTCAAGAAGGGCGACAAGAGCCGGAAGAGCGCGGAGGCGATGGTGGACCTGTACGCCGGCTGGGTGGACCGGTATCCCATCGTGTCGATCGAGGACGGCCTGGCGGAAAACGACTGGAAGGGCTGGGCCCTGCTCACCGAGCGGCTGCACGAGCGGGTCCAGCTGGTGGGTGACGATCTCTTCGTCACCAATGTGGACCGCCTGGGGCGGGGGATCGAAGAGGGTGTCGCCAACGCGGTGCTGATCAAGGTGAACCAGATCGGCACCCTGACCGAGACGCTCCAGTGTATCGAGCTGGCCAAGGGGAGCGCCTACGGTGTCGTGATTTCCCATCGCTCGGGGGAGACCGAGGACACCTTCATCGCCGATCTCGCGGTGGCCACCGGGGCGGGGCAGATCAAGACCGGCAGCGCCAGCCGCACCGACCGCACCGCCAAGTACAACCAGCTGCTCCGGATCTCGGAGGAACTGGGTGATCTGGCCCACTATCCGGGCCGGGATCTCTACCCGCTGTGACGCCGGCGCGCTGGGCCGCCATACTCGGCCTGGCCTTTGCGCTCTACTTCGCGCTTCAGGGAGGAGAGTACGGGACCCTGGATCTGCTCCAGCTCCGGCGGGAAGAAAGGGAGGAGCAGGCAAACGTCGCCCGGCTCGAGCGGCTGGTGGACTCGCTCACCAAGGCGGCGAGGGCCATCGAGGGGGACCCGCGGGTGCAGGAGCGGGTGGCACGGGAGCGGTTTGGAATGATCCGGAAGGGGGAGTTTCTGTACCGTTTAGTCCCGACTGATGGAAACGGCGTGAACGGTGAACGGTAAACTGTGAACCGGGTTATTTTTATGGCCTGACACGGTATCACTCGCTCGAGAGTAGTTCCCGTTCACTGTTTACGGTTCACGCAGTATTGAGAAGATGGCAGGGTAGCTCAGGTGGTTAGAGCACGGCACTCATAATGCCGGGGTCGCGGGTTCGAGTCCCGCCCCTGCTACTCGCATGACAATAAGTTCCGCGGCATATCTCACCTGGTTTCTCATACCTGGCATCATCATACTCGGCAGTCTTTGGGCGGGGCGGGACGAGGGAACATCGCGATTCAGTTTGCGGCATGCCTCCGATCGGATGGCACGGTATCCAAAGCAACTTACCATGAAATCGCTAGTGTTGGCGTTGATCGCTCTGGCACTGATGGAATGGTATTCGAGGCGGAGGTAAGCATTCAGCTGTCGCATTCTAAGGGCTAGCCATGACTCAGCCGAGGATCCTGGTTGTCGATGACGACGCGGGCACCAGAGCCTCCCTCAGCCAGTTGCTCACAAAAGCCGGGTACCGGGTAACTCAGGCGAGCAACGGAGCCGAGGCCGTCCGCGTGTGGCGGGAGTCCGGAGGAGACCTCGTCATCCTGGATCTCTTCATGCCGGAAAAGGATGGCATTGAGACGATCACGGAGCTCCGGGCACACAGTCCCGGGGTCCTGATCATCGCAATGTCTGGAGGAGGCAAGGAGGGCAATAGGCTAGATCTGCTCGGAGACGCCAGGCTCCTGGGGGCGGTGCGATCGATCACGAAGCCGTTTGCTGCAGCCGAGCTGCTGGAAGCTGTGAAGCGCGCGCTCAATCCCGGGGACCAGCCGGAGCGCTGAAGGACGAAGGCAACGGTCCTGTGGCCGGAATCACAGCGGTGCCTCTCGCGTTCACTAAACTCCCCACATGCACTCGCAGTTCCTCCGCCACCTGGGTGTGACGCTAGCAACGCTCGCCGCCTTCGGGTGCGGGAATGAAGATCTGGTCCTCCCTTCCGGCCCGGCGCCAGGGGATGAAGCTGGTGATACCAGCCCCAGCGCCAGCCGCTCCACGGTTTCGGCGGACCCGGCATCGATACCGGCGGAGACCGGCACCTCTACCATCAGGGTGACGGTGCGCGACCGGGCGGGAGCCCCGCTGGCCGGCGCCACCGTGCAGCTCTCCGCGAGCGGCAGCGGCAACACGGTGACCCAGCCTGCCGGGCCCACCGGTTCCGACGGCGTCGCGACCGGCGCACTCCAATCCACCATCCCCGGAACCAAGGATGTTACCGCGACGGTGAACGGCTCCACGCGGATAGATCAGACTGCGCAGGTGTCGGTATCGCTCGTGCCGGCCAGCCGGATAGAGCTGGTGGAGGGCGACGACCAGAGTGCCGCGCCCGGCACCGAAGTGCCGGTGCGTCCGGCCGTCCGGGTGACCGACGCCCAGGGTCAACCGGTCGCCGGCTTCGAGGTGACGTTCCTCGTCACACGGGGGGGAGGAGCTGTCACCGGCGCCTTGCAGCCGACCGATGTGGATGGCATCGCGCGGGTGGAAAGCTGGACCCTGGGCTCGCCCGGCCCGAACACCCTCGAGGCACGCGCCGGCTCGCTCAGCGGAAGCCCCGTCGTATTCGAGGCCACGGCCAGGCCGGGCATATCCGAGCCTCACCACTTCGTTTTCCTCGTGCAACCCAGGAGCGTAGAGGAGGACGAGCCGTTCTCGATCGAGGTGGCCCTGGTGGACGCCTCGGGTCACATAGTTCCCCTGTCCGGCATCGAGATCTACCTGGGCCTGTTCCCTGAAGGGAGCGACGTGCCCTCCAACAACTTCCTGCTGGGCGACCGGTTTCGAGATACTGAGAGGGGGGTTGCCGCATTCACCCTTCGGGTCACCAGAGAGGGGCCTTACCGCTTCCGCGCCCTCTCCGATGAGCTGCCCGCGCTGGGACCTCACGGGCCGGAGCCTTATTTGTTCAGCAATCCATTCAACGTCGATTGAGGACGGTCCACTCGGGGGCCGGGGTCGGTTGGGCTTACGACCGGCGACTCCGCGAGGCCAGGGCCGGGAAGCCGTGGCGGCGACGCACCTGCATCCATAGGAGAGGGGCAACGGCGGCTACCAGCGCCAGGATGATGCCGGTGTGCGCCGTAGATACATTGAGGAGCTTGAGCGACGAGGCGAGCAAGACGAACGCCAGCGCCCGGCGCACCAGGCCACCCGGGGCGCGCGCCGATAGGTGAGCCCCCAGCCAGACACCCGGGATAGATCCCACCAGCAGCGATGTCGTCAGGTCCAGTTGGAAGTCGCCGAAAAGGATGTGGCCCAGGGCGGCCGAAACGACCAGTGGGACGGCCTGGACCAGGTCCGTACCGACCAGTTCGCTGGCCTTGAGGGTTGGATACAGGGCCATCAACGCAATTATGATGAGCGACCCTGAACCGACCGACGTCAGACCTACAACGACGCCCCCGAGCGCTCCGACGGTAACCGTGGGCAGCAGCCGGAGAGTGACCGACGGCCGGCCCTGGGGGAGCGGCTCCGCACGCCCGTCGCGGCGGCGCGCATACTCGACCAGCCGGAGATAAGCGCGGACCGTCAGCCCCGCGGCCGCCAGGAGCAGCGCAAGGCCTAGCGCGAGGCGGATGACGTCCTGGACCTGTTGGCCGGTTCCAAGAGATCGCGCGATGACGACCCCACTGAAAGCCCCGGGAACCGACCCGACGCAAAGCCACTTGACCAAACCGAGATGGACGGTCCCCCGCCGCAGATGAACGACCGAGCCTACCGGCTTCATCACGGCACTGGCCACCAGGTCAGAGGACACTGCGGTGAGAGGCGGCACATTGAAGAAGAGCACGAGCACCGGAGTCATCAGTGCTCCGCCGCCCATGCCGGTGAGGCCCACCACAATGCCGATGCCGAAGGAGGCTACGACCAGCAGCCAATCCATGTTCATCGCTCTTCAGAGGGCAGGCGCTCGCCGATCGACAAAATGCGCGATAGCCTATATGAGATGTCGTGGCAGCTGAAATAGATGGAGACAGGAATGCAGATCCAGTCTACCAACCCGGGCGGACCAGGCCTCCAGGCCGCGGCAAATATAACGTGGGGCTGACCGGTCCGGGCGTGCGGCGTAGTCTAGGTAGCATAAGGGGCTGCGGCAGCATATGTTGCAAGAACGATCTCAGGTAAGATGTCAAGTGAATGGCCGCTCGCCAGGCCGCTGCGACATCAGGGCGTGTTGACGCAGCTCACAGCGGCGTCCTATTCTGGCCGGGTAGGCTAGGCCCACAACTCGACACCCTCTTCGTGGGGAGGGCCCAAGGTGGCAAAATTGCTGCCGGGAGCCCGTATGCCCCAACGAAGAGACCGCCGGTCCCGCTTCGCAGCCGAGCCCACGGTGTTGATCGTTGACGATGAAGAGACCCCCCGTTCGGTCGCGTGCCGCATGGTCCGGGGCCTCGGCTACGAGGCACGGTCCGCTCGAGACGGGCGCGAAGCCTTACGTTACCTCCAGCAGCATCCCGGCGAAGTCAGGTTGGTCCTGGCCGACCTCGTGATGCCCTACATGGATGGGGGTGAGCTGGCCGAACGTGCGCGGGACCTTCATCCGCGGCTCCCTATCGTGCTGATGTCGGCGTATCCCGAAGGAGAAGTCGCAGAGCTGATCGCGGGCTATCCCGAGCTGCCCTTTCTCGAGAAGCCCTTCACCACAGAAGGTCTGTCCCGGGTGCTCACGCCTCTGCTGGGGCCGGCGCCCCACTCGAGAGGCCGCCGCGCGAACGATCGGGTCCGCTACCGCGACCGTACGAGGCAATCGACTTGAGCTGTCATGCTGCCATTCAGAGTCTTTCTCCTTTCCCCAGCTCTTTGCGGAGGGAAGCGCGCCGAGCTCCTGCTTAACCGGCAGGCCGCGTTCTCCCTCGCCCTCCGGCTTCGCTCCTCCTCCGGCATAACCCTGGGTGAAGCGTTCAGCTTTCTCAGCGGCCTCTATTTCCGGGGCAAGCTGGCGTACGCCGACCGCTTTGCCCGCCCACCGGCCGGCAAATGCGGCGTGCAAGTGATCACCACCAACCGGGGGCTGCTGCCCGCCAGTACGCCGGTTGGACAGCGTGACCTGCTGGATTTCGGGGCCGTGGATATCCGCTCGGATCACCTTGGCTATCGCCTGCCGCTCGAGCGCGACGGAGCCCACCTGGGGCAAGCCCCCGATGTCGAGGTAGTCCTGCTGGGAAGCGTTGCCACCGGGAAATACGTCGACGTGCTGCTCGGTAGCCTGGGCGAGCGGCTGGTCTTCCCGGCCGAGTTCGTGGGCCGGGGCGACATGAGTCGAGGTGCGCTGCTGCTTCGGGCGGCCCGGGATGGTTTCGAGCTGGAGTACCAGCCTGTTATCGGCGCCGTCCGGCGTGCCCGGCGGTCCAGGAGAATGAGAGTCGAGAGATGACCGCCACCAAGGCGGCGCCAGGACGCCTGCGTATCCCCTCGGCCGAGAACGCTGTGGTTCAGGCCGGTCGCCACAAGGTGCAGCTCACCAATCTGGAGAAGGTGTTCTGGCCCGAGCTCGGGCTCACCAAGCGGGATCTGCTCCAGTATTACGCCGACGTCTCCCAGGCCCTTCTGCCCCACCTCGAGGACCGGGCCATGGTGATGAAGCGCTACCCCAACGGCATTCACGGGAAGTGCTTTTTCATGAAGCGAACTCCGTCGCCCCGTCCGGAGTGGCTGGAGACCTGCGAGATCATGCACAAATCGCAGAACCTGATCGCCTTCCCCATGGTGCAGGACCTTGCCTCGCTGCTCTGGGTCGTGAATCTCGGCTGCATCGACCTCAACCCATGGTACGCCCGCTGTGACGACGTCGATCGCCCTGATTATCTCCACTTCGATCTCGATCCGGTCGAGGGGGCCGGGTTCGACCGGGTCCTGAGCACCGGGCTGGTAGTCCGGGACGCGCTGAGAGCCCTGGACATGCAGCCACTGGTCAAGACGAGCGGCTCGAAGGGGCTTCATGTGTACGTCCCGATCGTCCGCGGACCGGTCCAAAAAGACGTATGGCGGTTCGCGAAGGCTCTCGCCAAGCAGCTGGACAAGCTCTATCCCGAGCTCATCACGGCCGAGTACCGCATCGCCAGGCGACCCCGGGGACGGGTGTTGGTGGATTACAACCAGAACGCCTGGGGGCGCACGTTGGCATCGGTCTATTCGGTTCGCCCCACCGTCCGAGCCACGGTGTCAACCCCAGTGACCTGGGAAGAGGTGGAATCGGGCTTCGAGATCGAAGATTTCAGGATTGACAACGTTCCCAAGCGGCTACGTGAGGTCGGCGATCTCTGGAAGCCGCTGCTTGCCTCCAGGGGACGCTTTCGCCTGGAGGGGGTGCTGTGAGTCTCCCGCTGGAGTTTCCCTATCCTCCCATGGAAGCCGATTCAGCCAGTACCCTTCCGGATGGCTCCGACTGGTTGTACGAGCCCAAGTGGGATGGCTTTCGCAGCCTGGCGTTCAAGGACGGTGCGTCGGTACGGATCCAATCCAAGTCGGGGAAGCCGCTGGAGCGGTACTTCCCCGATGTAGTCGGAGCTCTGGCTGCCCTCGACCCCAAGCGGTTCGTCCTGGACGGCGAGATCGTGATCCCGGTCGGTGGACGTCTCTCGTTCGACGAGCTGTTGCTCCGGGTGCATCCGGCCGCGAGCCGGGTACGTGCCCTGGTCGAGGCTCACCCGGCCCGGCTGGTGGTGTTCGATCTCCTGGTGGATGAGCGGGGAAAGCCGCTGGTGCACCTCCCTCTGGCCGAGCGGCGGCCGCGGCTCGAGGCGTTCGCGGAAAAGTACTTCCCGCCATCCGGCTCGATCGTGCTCTCAGACGCGACCCGCCGGCTGGAGACCGCGCGCTCGTGGCTGGAAGGCGGGGGTAAGGGCGACCTCGACGGGGTCATCGCCAAGCGGCTGGATTTTTCGTATCGCTCGGGCGAGCGCAATGGCATGCAGAAGGTCAAGCGGCAGCGGACAGCGGAATGCGTCGTGGGTGGATTTCGCTACGCCTCCAGGGGCGGTGTCGTGGGCTCCCTCCTGCTGGGGCTGTACGACGACGAGGGCCGGCTCAACCACGTGGGCTTCACCTCGAGCCTCCGCGCCGAGGAGCGCAAGGGGCTCACTGGGAAGCTGGAGCGCCTGATTCAGCCACCGGGGTTCACCGGGAAGGCTCCCGGGGGGCCCAGCCGGTGGAGTACGGAGCGCTCGGGTGAGTGGCAGCCCCTGGCGCCCAGGCTTGTGGTGGAGGTCGGCTACGACCACGTCTCGGGCGGGAGGTTCAGGCACGGAACCCGGTTTCTCCGCTGGCGACCGGATAAGGCGCCGGAGCAGTGCACCATGGATCAATTGCGGTGATTCCGGGCACCGCGGGGTGAGGGCGGAGGGCCCAAAGTACGCCTGGCAGCAGCCGGATGCCTCGGAAGAATGGAGGTAAGGAGCAGTGCCAAAGCGCCGCGCGCCTTCCCGGAGGTGGGCAAAATGAGCGCAAAGCCTCGCCGCACGCCCAAGAGATCCAAGAAGGCCGCCCGGGGAACCAGCGGAGCATCCGGTCAGCAGCGCTGGTCGCGCCGGGTTACCCGAACCAGCGACGCACTCGACCTCGAGCAGGGGGTATTCAGCCAACGCAGCGCGAAGCGAGTGGCTCTCTCGCTCAAGCGGTCGGCCGAGCGGAGCCGGCGCCGCAAGTCGGAGCCGTTCCGGTCGGCCATGTCGATGCTGAATCTCTACATCAACCGCGCCGGCAGGAAGCTGAGCCCGGAACGCAAGCGAGTCCTGACCCAGGCAAAGACGGAGCTGCGAAAGGTGTTCAATCGCCCTACCGGCGAGAAGCGCGGCAGCCGGAGAAGCTGATGGCCAAGAAGACCGGCCGGCGGCGGAGACCAGAATCCCAGCTCGCCGAGTACCGGCGCAAGCGCGACTTCACCCGCACGGCGGAGCCGAAGGGCGGCAGCGAGCGCAAGGCCAGGAAGCGCGCCTTCGTGATTCAGAAGCATGCGGCCAGTCACATGCATTACGACCTGCGCCTGGAGCACGACGGCGTCATGAAGAGTTGGGCCGTACCCAAGGGTCCCAGTCTGGACCCCGCGGTCAAGCGCCTGGCTATGGAGGTGGAGGATCACCCTATCGAGTACAACAAGTTCGAGGGGACGATACCTCAGGGTGAGTACGGCGGCGGTACGGTCATGCTGTGGGACCGGGGAACGTACCGTTACGGTGGTGACGATCCCGATCCGGAGGAGGGACTGCGGCGGGGCTTTCAGAAGGGCGACTTCAAGTTCGTCCTCAACGGCAAACGGTTGAAGGGGTCGTGGGCTCTGGTGCGCATGCGGCGTGACCAGGGCGGGAAGCCGCAGTGGCTTCTGATCAAGCATCGCGACGAGCACGCCGCTCCGGGCTCCGACGTCACAGCCGACTACCAGACCTCGGTGGCTACCGGCCGCACGATGGAGGAGATCGCCCAGGGAAAGAGCCGGGTCTGGCGATCGAACCGTGTGGACCAACAGAAGCCTCGGCCTAGGGCCGGTTCGCGCGCCGGCGCCACTTCCAAGGTGCCGAAGAGGCCGCCGGCTTCTGCTTACGAACGCCTGATGGCCAGGCGTAGCCGCTGACTCTGTACCCCGTCAGATAGTTCGAGGTCGAGCTCGTTTCTGGTAGTCCACACCCGGGCGATTCCGCCCCGGGCGAAAGAAAGTACCTGCCCCGTATCCGGATCTCGAACCATGATGGTGGGGTGTGCGGACGCGTTCCACTGGAGGACGACGCTCTGTCCTTCCCGGCGCGCGACGATCGATTCCTCCGCCGGCTTCACCTGCAGCTGAGCAGGCGCCCGGGAATTGGCCACCAGGCCGCCTGGCCCGGCCAACTGCACGCTGCTCAGTCGCGCCGCCTGAGTGGGATCCAGAGGCACGGCAAAGGCGAAATGGCGGCTATCCTGCGGGTCGTCTGCCACTGGCGTCGCCTCAAACGAAATTGCAAAGAGCTGCGCACCGTCTACAGCCGTGCCGATTACAGAATAAGGGCCGGGTCGGGTGGGCAAGCTGGGCCGGGCCACGATCTGGAAGGTGGGCTCGAGCACGGGCCGGCCGTTTACGACGCGTCCCCGGATGAGCATGGAAGGCTGCGGCAGCGCGGCGACTCGTATAGCGGCGGCGCTCGATTCCCGAAACGTCATCACGTTCTGGTAGGTGTAGTCGCTGATCCAGGGACTCTGAAAACAGTATCCCATGATGTCCGGAGACGAAGGAGCCTTGAGGGTCTTGGGCGTCACATCCATACCAAAGACCCCGATTTGGCCGCCTGGGTAGGGGTAGAGATCGTCCAGGGTGCTAGCCGGAGGATTGCCGCAAGGTGAGTGTCTCCGTCCCCAGGTGTGGCCCAGTTCGTGGGCAACGACCCGGCTCGCATCTGAGGGATCGTCCCAGCCTACCGCGGTGGGGACTGCCTGGAATGCCAGGCCGACTACTCCATCGGAGCGTCCGTAGTCCAGCTTGACTATGCCGAAGTACGTGCGATCCGGAGCTTCCGCCACCCGCGCGGCCTCGAGATCGCTCAGAAGTTGATTCCAGCCGCTGCTACCATCGCGATGCAACGGCCCGGCCGTGGAAAAAACCTCCGAGCGAACCTCGGATTGAATTTCGTTCAGCGGGTATACCCGCCGGGCCAGCCCCATGAGCTCGCTAGTGCTTCCGATGGTTCCCTCGAGGCCATTTGCGGTCTGCAACACCCGGACGAACCGAATTGCGGCCACGGGCACCGTCCGCACGGTCAGCGGCTTGGTGCCCGATGCCGGAAATCGGTTGTCACCCTCGTTGCTTTCTTCGATCGTGTTGCCGGGATCGACCTCTGCCTCGATCGACAGACCTGGCCGGACCAGTTCGGCCTCGACCGCCAGGTTCCAGGAGCTCTCCAGCACCTCCTCCCTCACGATGGTTGGTGTAGATCCGCCCGGAGCGACAAGGGTGCGGGTGGTCGTCCCGGATCCGTTGCGGAGCCGCACCCGCACACTTGGCCTTGCCGTATTGCTCTCGTTGGCGACAACGAAGACCCGGAGATATCCTGGGCGATCGGCTACCAGCGGAACGTCGGACTCATACGTTTGCGTGCTTTGCGTCAGATAGAGACCGTCGATACGAAGGTTGAGGGTGACGGGGGCAACCGCGGTGTAGCTGACAGCGACCTCCGCGGTGCCGCCGGCTACAACATCGACGTTGGGCCGGCCGATGCTCGGGGTATACGTGGTCCCGCCAGACACCACGTTGGACGCGCTCACGGTGTAGCGGCCGGGAGCAAGGCCGGTCAGCGTCTGAGTTGCGGCGAGGATCTGTGAGAAATTGTTCGGTCCCGAGACCGTGACCGCTGCCTGGGCCCCACTGGGCAGGCCGGAGATAGTGACCGCAAGCTCGCCTGCTGTCGCAACACAGTTGACGCTAAATGCGACTGTCGCCGTCCCCCCGGCCGGTACCGCCGCGCCAATCGGGTTATCGCCGGTGACCGCGCAGTTAGCCGCAAGGCCAAGGAGCTGCACCGTGTGCTGGACGGCGGAGACGTTGGCGAGCGTAACGGTAGCGTTGGTCCCGATCGGCTGGCTTGCTCCCCCATCCACGCTCACCTGGTAGCCGTTGGGATCCTGATTCGTACCGGTGGTCGTGACGCTGATCTCGAGGCTGCCGGTAGTTGGCCCGGGTGCGGTGCAGGTGACGGCGAAGCTGAGCTCGGCAGTCTGCCCCGCGACGACCGTCACCTCCCGCGGGTTTTCGCCGGCAGCCTGACAGTTCCCGGCCAGCCCCGCAAGGCCGACCGTGTGTGGTCCGGGCTCGATCCCGCTGAGCGTCGTCGTGGCACTCGGTCCGGTAGTCCCCCGATCGGCTCCGTCGAGCAACAGAATGAACCCATCGGGGTCGGTGCCGGGTCCGCTCGTCGCCGTGACCACTCGAACCGCACCGGTCCCCGCGCCACAGACGATCGCGAACGCCACCGTAGCCGTAGCACCGCTCGCAACCGTCACCGTTCTTGGGTTCTCGCCCTCCACGGCGCAGTTGGGGGCCATACCGGAGAGCTCGATCGTGTGTTGCCCGTCTCCCAGTCGATCGACGGTAACCGTCGCCTGCGCGCCAATCGGCTGGGCTGCCTGTCCGTCGACGGAGAAGCTGTAGCCGTCAGGGTCGAGCTCCACACCGGTAGTGGACGTGGTGATCGTCAGCGACGGCAACACGATATCAGTGCCGCCGTTGCCACCACAGCCGAGCCCGGTTAGGGGCAGTGCGAGGAGAACCAGCGCCCCCGACCGCAGGCGCGAGAAAAGTGCAGGGCACATCATGCGGCCTCCAGGACGGCTCGCAGCATCGTCGCCACAACGACGAGGGATGAGCGGCAACGGCGACAGGGGCAGGGCCCGGGCGGGGAGAGGTCCGGGCAGGTTAGAAGAGACCCTAGTATAAGTACACCTGGCTTGCCGCGGCACCCTCTGGGCACGTTAGCTTCGATCCATGCCCCTGCTCGAAGCTTTTCGCCGTCATCTCGCGGAACTGAAGCTCCCGGCGGGCCGGGCGCTCGTCGCCGTTTCCGGCGGCCCCGATTCGCTCGCCCTGCTCGACCTTCTGGTCCATAGCCGGGACGTCCATCGGCTGGATCTCGTGGTCGCTCACGCCGACCATGGAATTCACGCCGACAGCGCCGGGGTGGCTGAGCAGGTGCGGGCGCTCGCGACCGGGTATGGGCTTCCTGTCGAGATCGGTCGGCTGGCACTCGGCCCCGGTACCAGCGAGACCATCGCTAGAGCCGAGCGGTACGCCTGGTTGGAGGAGACGCGCACGCGGCTCGAGGCGGGCCTGGTGCTCACTGCGCATCACGCCGACGACCAGGTGGAAACGGTGCTGATGCGGGTGCTCGAAGGCTCGGGACCCGCCGGTCTCTCCGCGATGAGCCCGGTAAGCGGGAGGCTGGTCCGGCCGCTTCTGCCTTTCTCCCGGGCGGAGCTGGTACGCCATCTGGAGGATACCGGGCTGCACCCCTGGGACGATCCTGCCAACCGCGACCCCAGGCATCTGCGCTCCTGGATCCGAACCGGCCTGCTGCCGGCGCTCCGAAAACGGCTCCCGGAGGTGGACGCAAAGCTGCTTCAGGTGTCCCGCCACGCGGCCCGCGATAGAGCCGCCTGGGACTCTGTCCTCGAGGCGTTGCCCGACCTGGATTTACGGGTCGAAAGTGACGGAATTTCCGTTGCTGCCCACCCCCTCAGGGGGTATGATTCACCCCTGGCACAGGCGGTGATTCTGGCAGCAGCGCGGCGCACCGGATGCCGGCCTGGTCCGGCACGAGTAGGGCGTGTGATCGATCTGCTGAACAGCGGGTCCAGCGGCTCGCGGGTGCCGCTGGGCGGTACCTGGTCGGCAGAGATGGCATTCGGCCGGCTGAGAATTTGCAGCGACACCGAGTCCTCCGAACCGGTGCCCTGGCAGCTGCAGGGGAAGGCGGGGCAGGGCGTCTGGGGGCGGTGGGTGTTGCGCTGGGGGCCGGACATCGCCCCGGGGCGGCAAGACCGAACCGCTATGAGCGCCTGGTTCACCTCCGGCAGCCTCACCGTTCGCGGTTGGTCTCCCGGCGAGAAGGTCAAACCCCTGGGCCGCGCGGGACGCCGGCTGATCGTCCGTTGCTTTCAGGAGCTCGAGGTTCCCCGTAGCCGGCGGGGGTCCTGGCCGGTGCTGGCGCGAGACGAAGAGATCGTATGGATCCCAGGCGTCTGCCGTTCCGACGCCTTGCTCCCCGCCGAGGGAACGGAGGCGCTGCGGATCGATGCTGAGTACGCCTGAGGTGTTGCGCCGTACCGGGGGGCGGCCGGTCAAGTCGATCGTTTTCGACGAGCCGACGATCGCCGCCCGGGTCCAGGCGCTCGGCGGAGAGATCACCCGGGCCTACCCCGACGGCGAGCTGCTGGTGCTGGGGCTTCTCAAGGGGAGCTTCATCTTTCTGAGCGATCTGGTCCGCAACATCCAGCGGCCGATCCAGATCGATTTTCTCGTGGCCAGCTCGTACGGCGATGGAAAGGTGTCAGGAGGCACGGTCCGCCTGCTGTACGATCCCGAGACCCGGCTGGAAGGCAAACATATCCTCCTGGTTGAGGATATAATTGATACGGGGAAAACCCTGCAGCGCCTGATGGGGCTGCTGGAGGCGCGGCGGCCGCGGAGCCTGGCCATTTGCGCTCTCCTCGACAAGCAACTGGCGCCCGAGCCGCGTCCCGAGCTCCACTTCGTGGGGTTCCGGGCGCCGCCGGCTTTTCTGGTCGGGTACGGGCTCGATCATGCCGAGAATTTTCGTCATCTCCCGTTCATTGCGGACTTGGAATAAATGGCAGACCGACTCCCATCTCGATCCCCCCGCCCCAACTGGGGAAACTTCAGCAAGAACCTCGCTCTCTGGCTCCTGGTGGGCCTGCTGGCGCTCGCATTGTTCCAGATGATGAGCCGGCAGCGCAACCCGACTCAGGAGTTCTCCTATACGGAGTTCAGCAAGCAGCTCGACCAGGGCAACGTGGCTCGGGTCGAGGTGTTCGACGGCAAGCGTTTGGAAGGCGATTTCCGCAACCCGGTCACCCAGGACGGACGCAGCGCCAAGAGCTTCCAGGTGCTGCTGCCGGTAGCCAACAGCGAAGCCTTCATCAAGCGGCTCGAAGACGCCAACGTCCCCATCCTGGCCAAGGAGCCGAAGGGTGGGATCACGGCCATCATCATCGCCGCGCTGCCCTGGATCGTAATTCTCGGGCTCTGGTTCTTCCTCCTGCGTCAGCTTCAAGCCGGCGGCAGCCGCGCCTTTGCCTTCGGCAAATCCAAGGCCAAGCTGTTGGCCGGCGATACGCCCAAGGTGACCTTCGCCGACGTGGCCGGCGCCGATGAGGCCAAGGTCGAGCTTCAGGAAATCATCGAGTTCCTGAAGGATCCGCAGAAATTCACCCGGCTCGGCGGCCGCCTTCCCAAGGGGGCGCTGCTGGTGGGTCCGCCGGGAACCGGCAAGACCCTGCTCGCCAAGGCGGTCGCGGGTGAGGCCGGTCGGCCCTTCTTCTCCATGTCGGGCTCCGATTTCGTGGAGATGTTCGTGGGTGTCGGCGCCAGCCGGGTGCGCGATCTCTTCGAGCAGGGTAAGTCGCACGCGCCCTGCATCATCTTCATCGATGAGATCGACGCCGTCGGACGGCACCGCGGTGCCGGCCTCGGTGGCGGGCACGACGAGCGGGAGCAGACCTTGAATCAGCTCCTGGTGGAGATGGACGGCTTCGAGTCGAACGACGGTGTGATTCTGGTGGCAGCCACCAACCGTCCGGACGTGCTCGATCCCGCGCTGCTCCGGCCGGGCCGGTTCGACCGGCAGATCGTGGTCGACGCTCCCGATGTCCGGGGGCGCGAAGGAATCCTCCGGGTGCACACCCGGAAAATCCCGCTGGCCGGCGACGTGCGGCTCGATGTGATCGCCAAGGGGACGCCCGGGATGGCCGGGGCCGACCTGGCCAACCTGGTCAACGAGGCCGCGGTGCTCGCGGCCCGGCGCAACAAGACGCTGGTGGACATGTCGGACTTCGAGGACGCCAAGGACAAGGTCATGCTGGGCGTCGAGCGCCGGAGCCTGGTGCTGACCGAAGACGAGCGGACTCTGACCGCGTACCACGAGGCGGGGCACGCCATCGTCGCCATCAAGATCCCGGGCAGCGACCCGATCCATAAGGTCACCATCGTGCCGCGGGGCAGGGCACTCGGGCTCACCGCCTCGCTCCCCGAGGTGGACCGGCACAACTACAGCAAGGATTGGCTGATCGGCAGCCTGGCCATGTTCTTCGGGGGCCGGGTGGCCGAGGAGATCGTGTTCGGCGCCGACAAGATCACGACCGGTGCGGGCAACGACATCGAGCGCGCCACCGGCCTGGCCCGGCGGATGGTCACCCAGTTCGGAATGAGCGAGCTCATCGGTCCGCTGGCCGTCGGCGACAAGGAGCAGGAGATCTTCCTCGGCCGGGAGTTCGCCCAGCGCCGGGAGATTTCCGAGCGTACCGCCCAGATGGTGGACGACGAGGTCAAGCGGTTGATAGACGAGGCTTACTCGCGCGCCAGCAGCATTCTGAGCGTCAACCGCGAGCTGCTCGACCGCATCGCCCAGGCGCTGCTCGATCGGGAGACCATCGACCGGGAGGACCTCGACCGGCTGGTAAAGGATCAGCCGCTTCCCCCGCGTAGCCTGCCGCCGACCGAGCCGGCAGCGCAGCCGGGCCCACCGGCCAAGCCGGGCGCCGCCCCGGCTCGCGCCCCGATACTTGGAGCGCCACCGGCCGAACCAGCCGGCGCGTGAATGTCACGCCGCTGGCGCTTCACTCGCCGCGAGCGGTGCGAGACGCGCTCCGCTCCCACGGTTGGGAGGAGGCGCTGGCGGACACGGCCGCTCAAGGAATTCAAACCGCCGCATTTCACCTGACCGGGCTGAACCAGGACTCCATCGAAGCCCTGGTTCCCTTTGCCGGCGGGCTCGGCCTCGAGGTTCTTACCGGCGATTCCTGGGCGATTCTGGCGGGCAGCCGGTCACGGCTGAGCGCGCTGGCGCGTCCCTGGACGGTTCCAGAGGCTCTGGCCCAGCTGGCCCTCCAGATCGGCAGCGCTCTGCCTCCCGCACCGGCCACCCTGTGGCAGACGGCGCGCGGCCCCGTCTTTCTCGATGGTCCCATCCTGGTAGGAATTCTCAACGTCACCCCGGACAGCTTCAGCGACGGGGGCCGCTTTGCCCATAAGGACGCGGCGCTCGCGCACGCCGCAGGGCTGCTCGAGGCTGGCGCGACGATAGTGGATGTCGGCGGTGAGTCTACCAGACCGGGCCGTTCCGAAGACGTGCCGGCCGAGGAGGAGCTCCGCCGGGTGGTGCCGGTGGTGGAGTCGCTCGCCCGCAGTTACCCGGACCTGATCATCTCGATCGACACGGTAAAGGCGGGCGTCGCCCGTGCCGCGCTCGACCTGGGTGCCGCGGTCGTCAACGACGTATCCGCGCTCCGCCTGGACCCTGCCATGGCCAGGACGGTGGCGTCTGCCGGTGCCGGAGTCATCCTGATGCATTCGCGCGGATCCATCCTCGAGCTGGCCTCATACCAGCACGCCGACTACGGCGGCGATGTGGTCGGCGGGGTCGTGTCGGAGCTGCGAGACACGCTTGCAGTGGCTGCCGGGGCGGGCATCGGCCCCGACGCCACCGTCATCGATCCCGGCTACGGCTTCTCCAAGACCGTCGAACAGAACCTGGTACTGCTCGATCAGCTCGCGGCTCTCCAGGCGCTCGGCCGCCCCATCCTGGTGGGGCCGTCCCGTAAGCGGTTTCTCGGATCTGCTGCCGGTCTCACGGCGGAAGAGCGCGACCGCGCCACCGCAATGACGTGTGCCCTGGCGTACGAGCGAGGGGCCCGCCTTTTCCGGGTGCATGATGTAGGGTCCGCGCGTGAGGCACTCGCGCTCACCCACGCGGTCGGAGCGGGATAGTGGCCGGTTCCGCGCTCGACGATCCGCCTGCCCGCCCGCCTTACCGTCTGGCCTTCGCGGTCGCCACGCTGGTCCTTCTCGGCTACGTCCTCACGCTCGCTCCGACCGTCACGTTCTGGGACGCCGGCGAGTTCATCGCCGCGGCCAAGACGCTGGGGATTCCTCACCCGCCGGGCACTCCCCTCTTCGTCCTGATCGCTCACGTCTGGGCGCTGCTGGTTCCGGTGGGGGAATACGCGGTCCGGACCAACCTCCTCAGCGCGGTGCTGAGCGCCGCCGCCGGCGGCTTCTTCTTCCTGGTGGCCCACGCGACAATCCAGCGATTCACCTACGGTCTCGCCGATCCGACTGCCCGGGTGCTCGCGCTGGGTGGGTCGGCTGCGGCGGTCTTGCTCGGCGCCTTCACCTTCACCAATTGGCAGAACTCGAACGAGACCGAGGTTTACACGGTCGCCACCTTCACCATCGCGGCGATGAGCTGGCTGGCGCACGTGTGGCGCCGGGAGCGTGGGACCGATAGAGCACCCCGCGTGCTGCTGCTGATCGTATACCTCGCCGGCATCTCGATCGGTAACCACCTGCTGGCCCTTCTGGCGGGTCCTGCGATCGTCATGTTCATGGTGACGACGCTGCGGGCCGCTCCGGCCGTCGACGCCATGGATCGCCGGGCCGAGTGGGGGCAGGTAGCTGTCGTGGCGGGGGTGTGGGCGTTACTCATCGGCACCGGCCTCGGCAGCACCGGCTTGATCCTGATCGGCAGCCTCTGCTTCGCGGCGGCGGCCATATATGCCACCTTGGGCAAGGCCGGCGGGTTTGCGCTTCTCACCCTGTTCGTCGCCTGTATCGGCATCACCCCCTACCTCTATCTGTATATCAGATCGGCACAGAATCCGCCGATCAACGAGGCCGCCCCGGCAACCCTCGACGCACTACTCGAGGTAATCCGCCGGGCCCAGTATCCGCCCCGCACCCCGTTCGACGATCCTACGGTGGCTCACGGACCGGATAACCCGGGCAGGACGCTCCCGCTTCTCGGCATCCAGCTGGCCGATTACGTGGTGTACTTCACCTGGCAGTGGGCCAAGTCGGCCGCAGCCTGGATGCAGGCTTCGATCGCTGTGCTCTACGCCGGGCTCGGGCTGCGCGGCTCGTTGGCCCAGCGCCGGTCCGACCGATCCGCCTGGTGGCTGCTCGCCGGCCTGTTCCTGGTTACCGGCGTCGGTCTGGTGATCTACATGAACTTCAGGCCGGGATTCGGCCGCTGGTTCGATGAATACCCGCTGCCGGGCACACACGAGGTCCGCGAGCGGGACTATTTCTTCGTGGTGAGCTTCATCGTGTGGGGAATCTGGGCCGGCATGGGCCTGGTGGTGCTGGCGCGTGCGCTGCTCGAGCAGCGGGGCATGGTACGCCGCGTGGCTCCGACTGCTCTCGTGCTCGCGCTGGTTCCGTTCGTGCTCAACTGGTCGGCCGCATCGAGGCGCCATGGGCCGGACGCCCGGCTGGCGGCTGACTTTGCCTACGACCTCCTGAACACCGCGCCGCCTTACGGCATTCTCTTTACCTACGGAGACAACGACACCTTTCCTCTCTGGTGGGCTCAGGAGGTCGCGGGAATCCGGCAGGATGTGACGGTCGTCTGTCTCGCGCTGGCCAACACCCACTGGTACATGCGGCAGCTGCGGGACACACCGGTACGCCCGGTAGATCGCTCGGCGCTTCCGGCCATCTGGCAGAACGAAACCGGTCCTCCGCCCGACTGGCCACTCCACACCATGTCGGACTCGGTGATCGCGAGCGCCATGATGGGGTACGTAGTCCCCCAGAGTCAGGAGCTCAGGCTGGGACCGTTGCGTCGGACTCTGGAAGCAAGAACGTATCTGCTTCCCAACGAGATCGTCTCGCTGAGTATCGTCCAGCGGAACGTCGGGCGCCGGCCTATCGTGTGGGCCATTACCGCCGGGCGCGAGTTTGCCGGTCTCGGCGAGTACGTGGTCCAGCAGGCGCTGGGGTTCGCGCTGCAAACCGCTCGACCCGACACCACCTCACCCTCGCTCGACCTGCGCCGCCTGGCCGGAGCGCCGCTCGATGTGCCGACCACCGAACGGCTGGTCTGGGGTACTTACCGCTATGGCGGCTTGCTTCAGGGTGACGTCACCCGGCTGGAGAGCACCAGCGCCAGCATCGCCGCCACGTTGTCCTTCCCCTTCGTGCAGCTTGCATATGCCTACAGCGATCGCGGCGAGGAAGAGAAGCTGCAGCGTGCGCTGGACTATGCGCTCAGACTGTCTCCCAATCCCGCACTGCAGGCCGCGCTGACCGAACTGAGAATCCGCACTCCGGATACTGCGACGGAATAAGTCGCGCGGTCGGCAATGAACAGCCCACCACCTGGCTGCGAACTTTGCCGGTGTGCGGTTGACCATGGTCCATAGCTTCAATAACGGAGCATCCCACGGTAAATTAAAGGGTTATGGATTTCCCAGGCCTCCCGGCCCGACTCGCCGTGGTGCGCGAGACGGTGGCCCGATGCCAGGCCGCACGGGGGTGGCGGCACCCGGTGCGGATTGTGGGGGTCACTAAAACCCATGGCCCCGCCGCCGTGAGGGCGGCTGTGGCGGCCGGTCTTCGGGATATCGGCGAGAGCCGGGTCCAGGAGGCGCTTCAGAAGCAGGAAGCGCTGTCGGATCTGAAGCTCGAATGGCACCTGGTCGGCACCCTGCAACGCAACAAGGCCCGCCATGCCTCGCGGTTTGCGCTCATTCACTCGATCGATCGGCTGGATCTCGCTGCCGAGGTGGAGCGGCGGCTTCCACCGGGCAGCAGCCAGAGTGTACTGGTGCAAGTCAATTGCTCGGGCGAGCCCCAGAAGGGTGGCATCTCGCCCGAAGCGCTTCCGGGCCTTTTGGACCAGCTCCAGCGACTCGAGCGAATCGAGGTACAAGGCCTGATGACGATGAGCGCGCTGACCGAAGACCAGGCCGAACAGCGCCGTGCCTTCCGGGTCCTGCGGGAGCTCCGGGACTCGGCAGAGCGCTCGGGACACCGGCTGCCCGAGCTGTCGATGGGCATGTCGGGAGACTATCCCATCGCGGTAGAGGAGGGCGCAACGATGATCCGGCTGGGTACGGTCCTGTTCGGCGAGCGAGGCTCATGAGCGACGATCACGCCTTCCATCTCACCCCACTGGATGTGCGGTCGCAGGAGTTCACCCACGCGTTTCGCGGGTTCGACCGAAACCAGGTGAACGAGTTCAAGCTCGCGATCTCCGACGAGCTCGAAAGGCTGCTGCGTGATCGCGCCCAATACGAGGAGCGACTCCGGGGGGCACAGGACCAGCTGCGGGCGTTCCGCGACCGGGAACGAGCCATGAACGAGGCGCTGATTGCGGCCCAGCAACTGAGAGTGGACAGCAAGGCACAGGCCGAGCGTGAGGCGGAGTTGTTGCTGCGTGAGGCCAAGGCCGAGGCCGAGCGGATCATTGAATGGGCGCGCCAGGATGAGGCCGTGGTGCGAGAGCGCGCCGACGGAGCCGCACGCCAATTCGCCGCCTACGTGGCGAGCTTCCGAACCCTGCTGGAGCGACACCTGGGCGAGGTGGACGGCCTTCAGCGACGGACTGGTCCCGGCGGCGCCACCCCGCCACCCGATCGGACGACCGGAGGTCCCCAGTGACCGCCGCTCCGGCGCTGCTCGAACGGGTCCAGGCCGCTGTAGAGGTCGTGCGCGAGCATGCTCGAATGACGCCGGAGGCAGGCATCATTCTGGGAACCGGCCTCGGTGGTCTCGCCGCGGAGATCGCCGCCGAAGCGTCTGTTTCATACGAGGAGATCCCCGGCTTTCCGCTTTCAACCGTCGAGAGCCATGCCGGCCGGCTGCTGCTCGGCCGGCTGGGAGGGCGGCCCGTGGTTGCAATGCAGGGCCGATTTCACCGCTACGAGGGCTATGATCTCGCCGCAGTGACCTTTCCCGTTCGCGTGATGCGTGCCCTCGGAGCCAGCACACTGGTCGTCTCCAATGCCTGCGGCGGCATGAACCCGCTTTGGAGTCCGGGCGATCTGGTTCTTCTCAGCGATCACATCAACCTGCTGGGTGACAATCCGCTGGTGGGGCCCAATGACGAGCGGCTGGGCTCTCGATTTCCCGATATGTCGGACCCCTACGACGCCGCACTGCGGGCGGTCGCCAGAGCGGCCGCGCTGGAGCTCGGCATAGTGCTGCGCGAGGGAGTATATGTGGCGGTGCCCGGCCCCAGCCTGGAGACCCGGGCCGAGTACCGCATGCTCCGGGGCATGGGGGCCGATGTCGTTGGCATGTCAACGGTGCCCGAAGTAATCGTGGCGGCGCATGCCGGAATGCGGACGCTGGGAATCTCGATCATAACCGATCAGTGCCTGCCCGACGCGCTGGAGCCCGCCGATATCGGCCGGATCATCGCCACTGCCGCGCGAGCCGAGCCGTCGCTGACCCGGCTGATCAGGCTGGTGGTGGAGCGCCTTCCCTGATGTCGTACCCGTCCTGGCCCGATCTCACCGCCGATGCCCTCGAGCAGCGGCAGCTCGAGCTCTGGAAGACCGAGGGACTCTTTCGCCAGACCATTGAGGCTGGGCGGGATCAGCCCCCGTTCGTCTTCTATGAGGGGCCTCCTACCGCCAACGGCCGCCCCGGGATCCATCACGTCTTCTCCCGGACGATCAAGGATCTGGTCTGCCGGTTTCACTCCATGCAGGGCAAATCGGTGACCCGGATAGCGGGGTGGGACACCCACGGCCTGCCGGTGGAGATCGAGGTCGAGAAGGAGCTCCAGCTCAGCGGGAAAAAGGATATCGAGAAGTATGGGGTCGAGAGGTTCAACGCCCGGGCCCGCGAGAGCGTCTTCAGGTACAAGGCCGAGTGGGAAAACCTGTCGGATCGCATCGGCTATTGGCTGGACTACGAGCACCCGTACGTCACCTTCACCAACGACTACATCGAAACCGTATGGTGGCTGCTCAGCCGGCTGCACCAGCGCGACCTGCTCCATCGCGGCCACCGGGTCTTGCCGTACTGCCCCCGTTGCGGAACCGTGTTGTCGAGCCATGAGCTGGCCCTGGGCTACGAGACGGTCACGACCAACTCGGTTTATGTGACCTTCCCGACAGCGGATGATCCCAGCCGCCAGCTCCTGGTCTGGACCACCACGCCGTGGACGCTGCTCTCCAACGTCGCGGTGGCGGTGCACCCTGATCTGGAGTATGGCGAGTACCCGGTAGACGGTCGCCGGCTGATCCTGGCCACCTCTAGATCATCGCTGCCGAGCGGCCCCCAGCCGGGCGCCCCCAGCTTCGGCGAGATCGGCGCTACCCGCACCTTCAAGGGGCGCGACCTGATCGGCCTCCGTTACCAGCGCCCGCTCGAGGTGGTTCCGCTTCCCGAAGACCGGCCATCCCGGCTGGTGGTGCTCGGCGCCTTCGTGACCGCGGACGACGGTTCGGGTCTGGTGCATCTGGCACCGGCATTCGGCTCCGACGACTACCAGACCGGCCTGGAGCATGGGCTCGGGCTGGTGCGGCCGGTGGGCCCCGACGGCACCTTCGCCGGCACCACCTGGCCTGAGATCGAGGGCCGCCTGGTGACTGCCCGAGAGACCAACGACCTGATCGTACGGCGCCTCAAGCAGGAAGGCCGCTGGCATCTCACCGCACCCTATACTCACGCTTACCCGCACTGCTGGCGCTGCTCCAGTCCGCTGATCTATTACGCCCGCGACTCCTGGTTCGTCCGCACCTCGTCCCTCAAGGAGCGGATGCTGGAGCTCAATCGCCAGGTGGACTGGCATCCCGCCGAGGTGGGGGCAGGGCGGTTTGGCGAGTGGCTGGCGAACAACGTCGACTGGGCGCTCTCGCGCGATCGTTACTGGGGGACGCCGCTTCCGGTATGGGTGTGCCAGGCGGACCCTGCCCATGTCGAGGTGATCGGGAGCTATGCCCAGCTTGCCGAACGTTGGGGCCGCGCGTTGCCTGAAGGCTTCGATCCCCATAAGCCGTTCATCGATCAATTCACCTGGGCGTGTCGCTGCGGCGGAGTGATGCGTCGCACCCCCGAGGTGATCGACGCCTGGTTTGACTCGGGCTCCATGCCCTACGCCCAGTGGCATTACCCGTTCGAGCACCAGGGCGAGTTCGAGCGCCATTTCCCGGCGGACTTCATCTGCGAGGGTGTGGACCAGACCCGGGGCTGGTTCTACTCGCTCCTGGCAATTGCGGCCGGCGTCTTCGATGACCTGGCCTACCGGCACGTGATCGTGAACGAGCTGGTGCTCGACCCCGAGGGCCAGAAGATGTCGAAGAGCAGGGGAAACGTGGTTGACCCCTGGAGTATGATCGAGCAGTTCGGGGCCGACACGATCCGGCTGTATCTTCTGGCGTCCAGCCAGGTCTGGCTGCCCAAACGGTTCGATCCCCGGACCATTCCGGAGGTCGCCGGCAAGTTCCTCAACGCCCTCAAGAACAGCTACAAGTTCTTTGCCGACTACGCCGGCGAGTGGAGCCCGGCGGAGTCGCCTCCCGCCAGCGAGCGGCCACTGGTGGACCGATGGCTGCTGAGCCGCCTCGATGCCACGGTGGAAACGGTGGGAGCCGCGTGGAATGGGTATGACGTGACCGCGGGGGTCCGGGCCATCATGGACTTCGTGGTGGATGACGTTTCCCAGTGGTACGTGCGGGTGAACCGGTCCCGCTTCTGGGCTCCAGATACGGTCGCTGATCGGAGCGCCCTCGCCACGCTTCATGAAGCCCTGACCACCGTCAGTCGCCTGCTTGCGCCGGCCGCACCGTTCGTAAGCGACTGGCTCCACCGGGCGCTGGCGGGAACATCTGCGCATCTTGCACGGTTTCCGCTACCTCGTGGGCTCCGCTCGGCCCAGCTGGAGGCCGCCATGGACGCCGTGCGGCGGTTGGCTTCGCTGGCCCGTTCGGCTCGCGAAGAGCGAAATCTCCGGGTACGGCAGCCGCTGGGCCGAATGCAGGTCGCGGTGCCGGCGGCGGTCCGCGGGCCCATGCTGGACGAGCTGTTGGATCTGCTGCGCCTGGAGGTCAACGTGAAGGAGATCGACATCGTCGCCTCCGACACCGACCTGGTGCGGCTGCGACCGCGGCCCAACTTTCGCACCCTGGGCAAGCGCTACGGCAGCCGCACCCCGGCTGTGGCGGCGGCAGCCTCCGCCCTCACGCCGGGGCAGCTCAGGAATCTCGAGGACGGCAGTCCCGCCACCCTCGAGCTGGAAGGGGAGCCGGTGACCTACCTTCCGGAAGACGTCGCCGTGGAGCGGGAGGTCGCCAGCGACTGGCTGGTGCAGAGCAGTGGGCCGTTCGTGGCAGCGCTGAACCCTCATTTGGACGAGGCGCTCGTCCGCGAAGGGCTGGCTCGCGAGGTTGTGAACCGGGTACAGCGCATTCGCAAAGAGGCGGGGTACCAGTACAGCGACCGCATCGGGCTGTGGATCGACGGTGACGGGCGGGTGCTCGACGGGGTTCGGGCACATGCCGGATTCATTCGTACCGAGACGCTTGCGCGGTGTCTGGAGGTCGGCGCCCGCGCTCCCGCGCCTGACTTGGAGCAGCAGCTGGACATCGACGGGTACGGGGTGGTGGTGGGAGTGCAACGTCATCAAGACGGCCGGGATGGAGTCGGCCCTTAACCAATGGACGAGTAATGAACAAGAAACAACTGGCTCATCTGGAGAAGCGCCTGATGGAGGAGCGCGCCCGCGTGATGAAGGAGCTGGGCTACTACGACGAGTCCTTCAATGCAACGCTGCAGTCCTCCGACGGCGATCTCTCCTCCTATTCGTTCCACATGGCGGATCAGGGTACCGATGCGATGGAGCGGGAAAAGCAGTTCCTCTTCGCGTCGCAGGAAGGCCGCTATCTTTGGCACGTGAACGAGGCGCTCCGGCGTCTCTACGGCAGCCCCGACAAGTTCGGACATTGCCAGCAGTGCGGCCAGGAGATCAACTTCGAGCGGCTGGACGCATTGCCGCACGCCCGGCTGTGTATCACCTGCAAAGAGAGAGAGGAAGATGGCAAGCGACGTTGAGGCCGCTGGAGCGGGCTCCCCGCGCCGGCTGTTCGTGCTGACGGCGCTGGCCACCCTGGTGCTCGATCTCATCACCAAGCTGATCGCCGAGGCCACCCTGCTCCGCACCCCGGGGGTCTCGGTATTCGGCGACTGGTTCCAGCTTCGCCTGGTCTACAACCAGGGCGCCGCGTTCGGGCTCCATGTGGGGCCCTACTCCCGCTGGATCTTCTTCGCGGTGGCGCTGGTCGCCGTGTTCGTCCTGGCCCGGATGTCGCGCACCAGCCCTATCGGCGACCGTTTCCGCCAGCTGGCCCTCGGCCTGGTTGCGGGTGGCGCCGCCGGAAACCTGATCGACCGGGTACGGAGCGCCCGGGGCGTAGTCGACTTTCTCGATGTGGGCATCGGTGCCCTGCGCTGGCCCACCTTCAACGTCGCAGATATCGCCGTGAGCTGCGGCGCCATTGCTCTCGCCGTCTCGCTCTGGAGGGAGGACACCCGCCGGGCAGACTCGGAGTCGGTCTCGACTGCATGATATGACAGCGGGGAAGCGGGGAAGCGGGGAAGGCGGGAAGGACTGCCCGATTGACGCTCCCGGTACCTCGGCCGCTCACGAGATCGACCTTACCGTTCTCAGCTCACAAACCGAGCGTCTCGACCGGTTCCTGGCCGACCAGTTGGCGGTGTCTCGCACCCAGGCCGCTCGGCTGGTGGCCGACAAGCTGGTGGCGGTGGAGGGCAAGCCCGCCCGTGCCTCGCGGCTCCTGGTGCGCGGCGAACGGGTAACCATTCGAATCCCCGCCCATCAGCCGCCCCGCACCATCCAACCCGCTGCCATCCCCCTGGCAGTGGTGTTCGAGGATGAGCACCTAGCCATCATCGACAAACCTGCCGGGCTGGTGGTGCATCCGGCTCCCGGACATTGGGGCGACACCCTCGTGAACGCCCTCGTGGCCCGGGGCACCACGCTGGCAGGCGGCGCCGAGGGACGTCCCGGGATCGTGCATCGGCTCGACCGGGACACCTCCGGCCTCATGATAGTGGCCAAGACCGACCTGGCCCATCGGAGGTTAGGGGCTGCCATCGCTGCCCGCCGGGTGCGGCGCGTCTACGCCGCCTTGGTCTGGGGCCACCTGGACTCCGGCTCGGTGCGCATCGATGCCCCGCTCGCCCGGCATCGGCAGGACCGGAAGCGCATGACCGTTTCCCCCCAGGGCAGACCGGCACGGACCCACGCCACGGTGGTCGCCCGCTTCGAGGTCGTAGACCTGCTGAGACTGGAGCTGCATACCGGCCGCACCCACCAGATCCGGGTTCATCTGGAGCATCTGGGCCACCCGATCGTGGGAGATCCGGTCTATGGCGGCGGTGGGAGCCGGCGAATCTCCGGCTCGCCGCGCCGAGCGGCCGGGCTCCTGGAGCGATCCACCCCGCGGCAGGCACTCCACGCGGCGGCTCTGGCATTCCGCCATCCTGTGAGCGGAGCACAACTTGAGTTTCATGCCGAGTGGCCCTCGGATTTAAGGGATGCACTTGGTGTCGCAGGTGGCGAAGAACTGGTTGCTCGATCTGACCCTCTGAGCTATCTTCGTTTCTTTAATAGAGATGGCTAACCCTCCCGCGCTTCACGCCGTCATCTTTCGGATCGGTGAGGTCGTTTGCGCGGCCCCGGCAGGGATCGTGCGTGAGATCCTCCCTCGCCTGACGGCCACCCGGATTCCGGGTGTGTCCGAGGCGGTGGAAGGTCTGGTCAACGTTCGCGGCAGCCTGCTGACCGTACTCGATGGCCACCTGCTGCTTCAGCAGCCGCGGCGCCAGGCCGATGAGGGCGCCATCGTGGTGCTCGAGGTCAAGGGCCGGAGCTACGGTCTCGGAGTCGGACAGGTCCTCGACTTCCTGGAGCTACCCGGTGGCTCGGTAGTCGAGCGCCGGGACCTTCCCGGGGTAGACCCCCGGCTGGTGAAGGCGGTCGGCCTCGCAGCGGATCGGCATTTCATTCTGCTCGATGTGGACGCACTGTTCGCGCCGATCATCGGAGCCTAGATGGTCGCCGCCCCGCTAACATGCCCGGAGGAAGTCCGTGAACCAAACTGTGCTGGTGTGCGACGACGCCATCTTCATGCGCACGATGATCAGCGACATCCTGAGCCAGGCCGGGTTCGAGATCGTGGGTGAGGCGGAGTCGGGTTTGCAGGCGGTCGAGAAGTACCGGGTGCTCAAGCCTGACCTCGTCACCATGGACATCGTCATGCCGGACATGGGCGGGATCGAGGCGGTGCGCGAGATCTGCAAGGACGATCCCGAAGCCAGGATTCTGATGTGCAGCGCGATGGGACAGCAGGCTCTGGTGGTCGAGGCGATCCAGGCAGGAGCCAAGGACTTCGTGGTCAAGCCGTTCCAACCATCCCGGGTGCTCGAGGCGGTTCAGCGCGTCCTGGCCTGATTCATGGACCTGTCCCAGTACGCCGCTCTCTTTCTTGCCGAGAGTCGTGAGCATCTCAGTGCGTGTAACGGGTCGCTGCTGGAATGGGAGCGGGAGCCGGCGTCGCTCGAGCCGGTGGGCCGCCTTTTCCGCGCTATCCATACCATCAAGGGGATGGCGGCGACCATGGGGTATGGCGCCGTCGCCCAGCTCGCGCACGCCACCGAGAACCTGCTGGACGGGCTCCGGCATGGCCGAGCGCCGGCCACGCCCACCGTCTTCCAGCTCCTGTTCCGTGCGGTGGACCGGCTGGGTGAATCGGTCGAGGCGGCTGCGGCAGGAACCGACGAGGAGCCCGACCACGAGCTGATCGCCGAGCTCGACTCCGCTGCCTCCGGTAAGGAAGCCGATGCCGCCGCGGTGCCGAGCCGGCCCGGGCCGTCCGCCGCGGCGGCTGATCCCGAGGGTGCCAGGAATCGGCGAGCCTCCGACGCCGCTCGCTTGCGGCCGGTTCAGGTAGTCATCCGGCCCGGTGCCGTGATGCGAGGAGCTAGAGCTGCGCTGGTGCTCCGGCGCGCCGAAGGCCTGGGTGCCGTGAGCGGTCTACGGCCACCCGCGGCTCAACTGGAACGAGACGAGTTCGATGGCCGGTTCAGCTTCCGGCTTCACACCCGGCGTCCGGACGCGGAGATAGCAGCGACGCTCGCTGCCGTCGGAGACGTCGAAGCGGTGCAGTTTGGGGAAGCCGTGGCGGAGGCCAACGGCGCGTCGCAGGGCCGGCAGATCCGGGTGGCTCTCCGCCGGCTGGACGCGCTGATGAAGCAGGTCGGCGAGCTCGTGGTCGCCAAGAACCGCCTCGTCGTGCTCTCGAGCGAGGCGGCGGATCCCACCCTTACCGAGCTGAGCGAGCGCATCTCCCGGCTGGTGTCGGCAATGCAAGGCGAGGTCCTGGCCGCCCGGATGACTCCGGTGGGTGAGGTGTTCGAGCGGTTCCCCCGGCTGGTGCGCGACCTGGCGCGTGATCTGGGAAAGCGGATCCGGTTCGACATGGAAGGCGAGGAGATCGAGCTCGACCGCTCGATTCTGGACGAGATCGGCGACCCGCTGCTGCACCTGATCCGCAACGCTGCCGATCACGGGATCGAGTCGCCGGAACAGCGCATGGCAGCGGGTAAGCCGGCAGAAGCCCGGATCCTCCTCTCCGCTACCCGGGAACGCAACACTGTCGCGCTTCGGGTGACGGACGACGGTCGGGGGATCGACCGGGAGCGAATTCTCGACCAGGCTCGCCGGGAGGGCGCGGCACCCCAGGACGTGGAGGCCCTGACCGACGACCTGCTGGTCCGGGTCCTGGCCCGGCCTGGGTTCAGCACCGCCAAGGCGGTCAGCGGCGTATCGGGGCGGGGCGTGGGAGTGGATGTGGCCATGACGCGGGTCCGGGCGCTGGGCGGAACCCTGGAAGTGCGCAGCGAGATGGGCCGCGGGAGCACCTTTTTGATCCGGGTGCCCCTCACCCTGGCGATCGTGCGGGCGTTGCTGGCCGAGGCCGGGGGCGAGCGTTACGCGGTGCCGCTGGCCTACGTCGCCGAGACGGTCGAGTTCGACGCGCGGGCGGTCACCTCGTTGCGGGACCGCGAGGCCCTGGTCGTCCGGGAGCAGGTGATTCCTACGGTCCACCTCCGTCACCTGGTCTCGGCCCGATCCAACGGCACGCCGGCCAAGCGGCCGACAGTCATCCTGGAAGTCGGAGAACGCCGCGCCGCTCTGGTGGTAGACGCCCTGCTGGGCCAGCAGGACATCGTAGTCGAGCCGTTCGATGCCCCTGAGGGACTGCCGCCCTTCGTCGGGGGGGCGACGATTCTCGCGGATGGTGCGCCGGCGCTCATCCTGGACGCCGCGGCGCTCCTGTAGGAGGAAAGCATGGAAGACGTGCGTGACCTGAAGGAGTCGCAGCTCGACGCCATGCGCGAGGTCGCCAACATCGGCGCCGGGCACGCTGCCACCGCCCTGTCCCAGATGACCAATCGCACCATCATGATCACTGTGCCCCGGGTCAACGTGCGTCCGCTGGAAGACGCCCGCGACATGGTCGGCCCCCCCGATAGCGTCACCGCCGCGATCCTCATGCACATGATGGGCGATCTCACCGGCCGGGCCCTGCTGCTGTTCCCGGAGCCTGCCGCGCGAACGCTCTGCGACTTCCTGCTGCGGCGCGAGCCCGGTACCACCCAATCCTTCGACCCGATGGAGCAGTCCAGCCTGAAGGAGGCCGGCAACATCCTGGCCAGCGCGTATCTGAACGCGCTCAGCGACTTCATGGGGATGATGCTGGTACCTTCGGTGCCCAGTCTGGTGATCGACCTGAGTGGGGCCATCCTCATGTCGGCTCACCTGAACTTCGGTCATGACCGGGACCATGCCTTCTGTGTCGAAACTTCGTTCCGGGTGGAAGGCGCCGCCGAATCGCTGGGAGGCCATTTCCTGCTGCTGCCCGACGTGGCCTCGCTGCGGTCTATTTTCGACGCTATCCGCCTAAGCTGATCCATGCCGGCCCCTGCACTGTCGGAGCGCGACCTCACGGTGCTCCGCTCGTTTGCCCGCCGGATCGATCCTTCCGACGCGGGAGCCCACAACAACCTCGGCGTTCTCTACTATCAAAAAGGGCTGGTAGAAGAGGCCATCGCCGAGTTTGCCCGGGCGCTCGAGCTCGACTCGAGGATGCAGGTGGCGCAAACCAACCTGGAGATCGCGTACCGCGACAGCGGTCACTACGATCGGCGGATCGCCGATCTCGTCCAGGAAGCCCGCCGCCGTCCCAACGATCGCAAAGCCCGGTGGGAGCTCGGCAGGGCCTACGCTACCATAGGCCGGCACGAAGAGGCAGTGGCCGAGTTCGAGGCGTTGCTCGCGAGCCACCCTGAAGATGTTCCGGCCATGCTTCAGCTGGGCCTCGCCCACAAGGCTCGCGGGCGGCTCGACGCAGCCAGCGAGTGGCTGAGCCGGGCCTGCACTCAGGATCCCGCCAACCCGGTCGCCCGCTTCCAGTACGGTGAAGTGCTCTACAACCGCGGTCTCAACGAGCCCGCGCTCGCCGCACTGCAGGAAGCCATTGCCCGAAACCCCGATTACGCCGAAGCGCACTATCTGCTGGCCTTCGTCTACGGCGACCTGGGCCAGCATGAGGCAGCCCGGGCGGCGACCAAGCGAGCCATAGGGCTCAATCCGATGCTGGCGCGCGCTCAGGCCAACCTGGCGCTGGACCGCTCGCAAGCAGGGCAGCAGGGCAGCGGGGCAACAGGACGGAATGGCATGCCACATCCCAGGTATGAGTCAACCTCCCCGCTGCCCCGCTGCCCCGCTGCCCCGCAGCCGGTCGCGGGTGCCCCGCTGGCGCACTACAACCTCGGCGTGGCCCTCCGTCAGAAGGGCTATCACGAGGAGTCGCTCCGCGAGTACCAGCAGGCGCTGGACGCCGGCGAGGACCGGCGCCTCAACCTGCAGGCGATGGCCGAGGTTCACCTGCTGAGGCGGGATCTCACGGTTGCGCTCGAGCTATACGACGCTCTGGTGGCTGAGGACTCCGATTCGCCCAAGCTCTGGAACGAGCGCGGCGTATGCCTCCACCAGGCGGGCAGGCGCGCCGAAGCGCTAGACTCCTACGAAAAAGCCGTCGGCGCCGATTCTGCATACCAGCTCGCCTGGAACAACCTGGGAGTCATCCGGGCAAGCGAGCCATCCAGCGATGGAGCAGTGGCCGCGTTCCGCCAGGCGCTGGGAGGCTCCCGGCCGCTGTTCACGGCCCGGCTCAATCTGGCCCTCCTTCTACTCCAGCGCCGCCAGCACAAGAGCGCTTTGGAAGAGTATCAACGCGCCCTCGCCGAGCAGCCGTCCAGTGCGGTCGGCTGGAACGGGGTGGGCCTGGTTCTCATGGAGCTGAAACGCTACGAGGACGCGCGCAACGCTTTCGGGCGCGCGGTGGATGCCGAGCCGGACTTCGCGGCGGCCCACTACAACCTGAGCTTCGTGCTCAGCCAGTTGGGCGACTTCGATGCCGCGTTGCGGGAAACCCGGCGAGCCCTGGAGCTGGAGCCCTTGTACGTGCCGCAGAAATTCGCGTTGACGATAGACCTGCAGTACGAAGATCCGACCATCGCGATCGCGCCGGAGCTGACGGCCGAGGTCAGCGGGGAGGAGCTCGCCGGCGAGTTCAGCTTCGATTCGCCCGCGCTCGATCGCCTTTTCGAGGAGCTCGCCCCACCTCAGACGGCGGCTGCCATAGACCAGACCGACGAATCGCTCGACTCCGCGCGCGAGCTCATCGCCAAAGGCCTGCTGGATCTCGCGGGCTCCGAGCTGTCCCGGGCGGCGGCAAGGGGCGCGCCCCGGGGAGCGACGGTGGTTCTTAAGGGCGACATCTTCGCCAGGCGCGGGCTATACGGGGAGGCGCTCGAGCGCTACCGCGAAGCGCGAGCCCTGGTACCCACCGACCCCGACGCTACCCTGGGCGAGATTCGGGCCCTGCTCGCTCTTGGTTGGGCCAAGGACGCTGTCTCGCTGGCGGACGATCTCGCTTCCCGGGTACGGGGCGACATCGAGGTGCTCCTAGCCCGGGCGCGGGTCCGGTTGGCTGTGGGAGATGCCATCGGTGCGCTCGACTGCATTCGAGAGGCGCAGTCACTCGCGCCGGGGCGGCCCGACCTCTTCCATCTCCAGGCCCAGGCCTCGGTCCGCCTGGGCGACCGGGCCGCCGCGTTGGCCGCCTTCAACGCCGCCCTTCAGCTCGATCCGTCGCTGGTTCGCGTATGGTGTGAGCTCGGAGAGATGGAGGAGGAGCGGCACAACTGGGCGGCCGCGCGTTCGGCGTATGAGCGTGCGCTCGATCTGCTGCCGACCTATGGCCCGGCCGCGCTCGCACTCGCCGATCTGATCCGCCGCACCGAGGCTCCCCGGGCGGCGATCCCGGTGCTGGTACGGATCCTGGAAGCCGATCCCTACGAGCTGGAGGCGCTGACGGCGCTGGGCCAGGCCCTGCTCGAAGACGGACGAACCACCCAGGCGCTCGAGGCCTTTTCCCGGGTGCTGCGTTTCGATCCCGAGCACGCGGCTGCGCTCTACCACCAGGGCACGTGCTTCGCGCGGCAACGGCAGTTCGATCGGGCGGTGCAGGTCTGGGAGCGTGTCATCCAGCTCGACCCGGACGGGCCGTTCGCCACCGAAGCCCGAAGCCGGGCCCGTTCCGCCCGCGATCTGCAACACATCTTTGCGGCGGCGGGCTGAGCCGTGGCGCTCGAGGGGCCTCTCAAGGAGCTGCACATTCAGGACGTCTTCCAGCTGCTCGACCTCGGCCGGAAGAGCGGGGTGCTGCGGATCACCTCCGAGCTGCGTCAGACCGGCGGAACGGTGTCCTTCGAACGGGGTGGGGTGGTGGCTGCGGCGCTGGGAAGGGACCCGCAACCTCTCGGCGGCCGACTGGTTCGCTCCGGAAAGATCACCGCGCAGCAGCTCGAGCAGGCGCTCGCCCTCCAGGAATCCGGAGACTCCCGGCGCCTAGGAGACATCCTGGTCTCCACCGGGGCCATCGCGCGGCGCGAGCTCGACCGGCAACTCAAGGCCCAGATCGAGGAGGCGATCTTCGAGCTGATGAACTGGTCGGAGGGGTACTTCCGTTTCGAGGAGGGGGCCCCGTGCGAGGCGATGGTGCAGGCCCCGGTTCGGATTCCCACCGAGGTGCTCCTCATGGAGGCCGCCCGCCGCATGGACGAGTGGTCTCGGATCGAAGCCAAAGTTCCCCACCTGCGCCTGGTCCCGCGACTGCCACCGTCCGACAGCGCGGCGGGCGGAAGGCTCGACCTGGTGCCGTTCGAGTGGGAGGTGCTCGCTGCGGTGGACGGCCAGCGCGACCTCCATGCGCTTGCCGCAGCCCTCGGGCGCTCGGAGTTCGACGTCGCCCGGACGGTATATGCGCTGTCCGCCGCCGGCGTGGTCGTCCTGGACGGCGGACCCGCCGCGGCCCCGCGTGACCACGCGTCGGATCAGGCTACCTCGCTTGCCCCGGTCCGCCGGGCATTGGCCGCGGGGGAGTACCAGAAGGCGGCCAATGTACTCCAGGAGGTGTTGCGTTCGGATCCGCTAATGCCGGAGGCGCGGCGCTTGTTCGGCCTGTGCCAGGCGTCGCTGGGCCGCTTCCGCAGCGCCGCGGAAACCTGGAGCAGCTGGGCTCGGCTGGGCACGCGAACGCCCGGCGAGGAGGCGCTGGCGCCGGAAGTCGAGCGCCTGAGAGAGGCGGCGGAAACCCTGGCCGAGGAGCTCGAGAGTTACCGTGACTGACCCCATACGCGCACTGACGGCCCGACTGGCCGATGAGCCCTCCAGCCTCGCCTTTCTGGAGCTGGGGGAAGCTTTGCGCCGGCGCGGGCAGCTGGATGCGGCCTACAAGGTGGCGCGTGGAGGCCTGAGCAGGTATCCCGGACTCGCCGATGCCCACGATCTGGTCGGCCGAATCCTGAGCGATCAAGGCGACCTGGCCGGATCCTTCGACGCCCTGGTCGAGGCTCTCCGCCTCGACCCGATGCACCTCGGAGCCCTCAAGGGAATTGCCTTCCTGTATTTCCGCGCGGGTGATGTGGCGGCGGCACTGGAGCACTTGGAGCGCGCGGCCGAGATCGACCCCGACGACCAGTCGATCGTTCAGGCCCTGGAGCGCGTCAGAGCCGAGGGCCGCGAGGCCCGCCATGACCGGTCGCCGGCTCGAAACGAACCGGTGAGCGCTACGGCCGGGGCTGCTCCGACGCTACCGGCTGCCACTCCCCTGGAAAGTGGCGCCGTCGCCACCGCGGAGTTTCCGACCCTGGAGAGCGGGAACCAGGCATCGATGCTGGTTGACGCCAACGGACTCCGGCTTACCGGCACGCTGAGCAGCCCCGGCCGGGAAGATGTGGGCGACCGGGTGGCCGCCGAGCTCGCCGGTGTCTCGAAAGAGGCCTCGAGGACGAGTCGCTTGTTGGGCCTGGGTGCCTGGCAGGCGATCGCCGTTGAGTCGCCCGCAGGAAACCTGTTCCTGGTTGCGCCCACCTCCGACACGGTCCTGCTCACGGTGGGCGATCCCTCGCTGCCAATGGCACGGCTCGGCCTGATGGCCGAACGCGGGGCAAAGGAGGCGCGCGAATGGCTGGGGCGGCACGGATGAGCGCCGCACACGTCGCGCTCGAGCGGGTAACCCAGGTAGCGGGAGTCCGGGGCTCGCTGCTGATCTCAGCCGGCGACGGCCTGGTGGTCGCGGAACGGCTGATGGATGGGATCGATGGTCGGGCGATCGCCGCCCTGGCCGCCAATCTGATTCAACGGCTGGTCCGTGCCACCCTCGGGGCGGGGATGCAGATCCCCACCTTCGTGCACCTGCGGGGCAATGCGGGGTCGGTGCTCGCGGCACCAGGGACCAACGATCTCGTGCTGGTGGCGTTGGTGGGGCTGGATGCCAATCTGGGGCTCGCCCGTCTGGAGATGCTCGATGCCATCGGCCGCCTCGCCTGATGCGCGCGCTCGAGCCCTGGGTGCTGGGACCGCTGGAGACCTTCCTCACCGAGTCTTCAGCCCGGTTGATCCTGCTGATGACCACTTCGGGTCAGGTGGTCGCCCAGCACGGATTCGCCCGCTCCTTCGAGGTGATGACGGCGGCCGCGCTGGGCTCGGCCATCGTAGCGTCGACCGAGGAGCTGGCCCGAATCATGGGCGCACCCCGGTTTGGGGCCCTGGTGCACGGCGGCAACCGGCAGAGCTGCATGCTGTCGGCCTTCGGCACTCCCCGCGGCCGGTGGATCGGTCTCGTCGTCTTCGGGCCGGAAACCTCGGTCGGTCTCGTGCAGCTCTTCTTTGACCAGATGGTGGAGGAGCTGGTGGGCGCGGCGCCCCGGGAACGGCCGTCGCCGCCGCTGGTGGCGGAGAACTTCGAGCACGAGCTCGATGCGAGCCTCAAAGAGCTTTTCGGACGGTAACTGGAATGTCCCTCGTCAACTTCACCGCGCGTGAGATCACCTGCAAGATCGTCTATTACGGACCGGGGCGGTCCGGCAAGACGACGAACTTGCAATACGTTTACGGCCGCGTGCCCGAGGTTCGCCGGGGCCGCATGGTGTCGCTGGCTACCCAGACGGACCGGACCCTCTTCTTCGATTTTCTGCCCCTCGAGCTGGGAACGATCTCAGGCTTCACTACCAGGTTTCAGCTCTACACCGTCCCCGGTCAGAGCTACTACAACGCTACCCGCAAGCTGGTGCTCCAGGGTGCCGATGGTGTGGTCTTCGTTGCCGACAGCCAGGCCCGGCGGTTCGACGACAACCTGGAGAGCCTCCAGAACCTGCAGGACAATCTTCTGGGGCAGGGGGTGGACATTCGCCAGCTGCCGGTGGTCTTACAGTACAACAAACAGGACCTGCCTCGCGATCTGATCCTCACTCAGGACGAGATGGATGATGCGCTGAACTTCCGTGCGGTCCAAAGCTTCTCGGCGGATGCTCTTCATGGGACCGGAGTGTTCGAGACCCTGAAAGGTGTGTCCGAGCTGGTCCTGAAGAAGTTGGCCCTGGGGAGCCCGGCCGCATGACCGCCACACTGAACCCGCTCTACCGCTTCGACACCCTGGTTGTCGGCGCGGCGAACCGGCTGGCGTTCACCGCGGCCAAGGCGGTGGCGGAGTCGCCCGGCACGGTCTACAACCCGCTGTTCATCTATGCCCGCCCGGGGCTGGGAAAGACCCATTTGCTCATGGGAATCGGCCACGCCGCCCGCGCGATCAACTCCGGCCTGGCGGTCGAGTATCTCACGCTGGATGAGTTCGTGGAGTCGTTCCACGCCGCCATTGCCGCGGGGCAAGGGGAAGCGTATCGCCGGCGATTCATCGATGTGGATCTTCTCCTGGTGGACGACGTGCAATTCCTCACCCACCGCCGGGAGATGCAAGCCGAGCTCCTTCGACTCACCGACACGCTTCAGACCGCCAACCGCCAGATCGTGCTCACCAGCGACCGGCCTCCGGCCGATATCGAGGCGCTCGACGAGCGGCTTATCCGCCGCTTTGCCGGCGGCCTCGTGATCGACGTCGCGGCCCCGGACTATGAGACTCGGGTGGCCATCCTGCAGCGGAAGGCGGAGGAACGGCGGGCGAGCTTCGGCAAGGGCGTGCTCGAGGCGGTGGCTTCGCTGGCAATCGACAACGTGCGCGAGCTGCTGGGTGCGCTCAACCGGCTGGTCGCCTTTCAGGCCGTGAGCGATACGCCGCTGCAACCGGACCAGGCTCGGCTGCTGGCGGGCGGCAATGAGAAGGTGCAGGCGGCGGAGACGCATGCCTCGACCGGACGCGAGGGTACCCCGGACGAGTTCAGCGATTTCCTCTCCGAGGTCTCTGCCACCGTGGCCCAGCAGGTGGATTCCTGGCGCACCAAAGTCGCCGCCGCCATCCTGCGGTGGGAGGGCGAAGGATATCGCACCACTCGCATCGAGGCGCTGCTCCAGCAGGAGATGGCAACCGATCCCGAGCAGGTGCTGCAGCGGTTCGAGGCCGACGTCAAGCAGCTCCAGACTCTGCAAGCCGAGGCCGCGGAGCTGGCTCCGGACCTGGCTGGCTCCACCGCCTTCCGAGATCCCGATGACATCGCCGGCGCCGAGGCCCTGACCCGGCGCGCGCGGGAGGGTGCCCACCCGCCGCCGCCCCCCTCGCCGCTCTGGAAACTGGAGGACCTTGTCGAGGCTGCTGGAAACCGGATGGCCCTTCAGGCCGCGCGCACCGTGCTGGCTGAGCCGGCCGGCCGCTACAACCCCCTCGTGATCGTGGGGGCGAGCGGCGTGGGCAAGACCCATCTTCTGCATGCGGTCGGCAACGCCCTCGCCTCGTCCGGCAAGGGCCCGGTGGCATGTCTCAGTGCCCACGAGTTCACCAACGAGCTCATCGAGGCAATAGGTCGGGACGCGGTGGGAGTCTGGCGGGCCAGGTACCGGTCAGCCTCCGCCTTCTTGCTCGATGATGTGCACCTGGTAACCGATAAGGAACGCACCCAGGACGAGCTATTCGTTCTGTTCAACCACCTGATGGAGTCCGGCCGCCAGATGGCCTTCAGCTCGGCGGTGCCGCTCTCGGAGCTCAAGGGAGTCGAGGCCCGGCTCCGCACCCGCCTGGAAGGTGGGCTGGTGGTGGACCTGCCGGCACCGGATCGGGAGATCCGCCATCACGTGCTCGAGCGGCTGCTTCAGACGAAGCTGGGAGCCGTGGACCCGGAACTGGTGGATTACCTCGGCTCCCGGCCGGCGGATTCGGTCAGAGCGGTGCATGGATTGCTCCAGCGGGTGCTGAACGCGGCCGAGTCCCGGGGCGCAACTCCCTCTGGCGCTCTGGCGCGCGAAGTGCTCGAGCCGCCCGCTCCCAGGCCGGCGCGGCGTCCCACCGCGACCCGCTCGAGTGGGGTGGTCGCTCCTGCCAGCGGTGCCCGAAGCCGCGAAAAGATCGTATGGGACTGGCCCGATGTTGGCGACCGCATCGTCGAGGAGTGGCGCTGATGGCCATCAAGGGCAGCCTCAAGGAGGCCAGTCTCCCGGACGTGATCCAGCTCCTCTTTCTGGGTCGCCGCACCGGGTGCCTGGCTCTCGCCGACCGGCACAACTTCGGGACCATCTATCTGGATGAAGGTCTCATCACGTTCGCCTCCATCGTCAATCGCCGTGACCGGCTGGGCGACCTGTTGATCCGCAAGGGCCGCATCACCGCGGAGCAGCTGCAACAGGCAATCGCCGCCCAGGAAGACGATCGGGAGCACAAGCTGGGGGAGATCCTCGTCGGCAAGGGAACGCTGACCCGCGCCGAGCTCGAGGAGTACATGCGCATTCAGATCGAGGAGGCGGTCTACTACCTGTTCACCTGGACCTCGGGAACCTTCAACTTCGAGGCTGGCGTCCGGCCGGAGAGCGAGGATTTCCTGGTCCGGATCAGTCCCGAGGCGCTTCTCCTCGAGGGGGCCCGGCGAGTGGACGAGTGGAGTCTCATAGAGAAGAAGGTCCCCTCGTTCGATCTGATCTTCTCGGTCGACCAGGATCACATCGGACAGTCGGCGCCCACCCTTTCGTCCGAGCAGCAGCGGCTCCTGCCGCTGATCGACGGCACCCGCGACGTCCAGCAGCTCATCGAGGAATCAGGGCTGGTCGAGTTCGAGGTGGGCAAGGCGTTGTACGGCCTCATCACGGCAGGGTTTGCCCACCGGGTGGGCACGTCCACTGCCGCCGCACCCAAGGCCAACGACAGCCGGGTGGAAGAACACCGCAACCTGGGGATAGCCTTTTACAAGGCGGGGATGCTGGAGGAAGCGCTGCGCGAGTTCCGCCGGGTGACGGATCTGCGGCCCTCCGACAGCAGCGCGCCGCTGTTTCTGGGACTCATCGCTATCCGGCAGGCGCGGTGGGACGAGGCTGCCGGGGCGCTGCGCCAGGCGTCGGATTCGGGCGTCCCCAAGCCGGCGGCGCTGCACAATCTCGGGTTTGCTCTGGAGCAGCTTGGCCGGCTGGATGAGGCCGAAGCCGCGTACGGCGACGCTGCCGGACGGGCGCGCGACGACGCCCGCATCATGTTGGGCTGGAGCATCGTTGCCTTGAAGCGGGGCGATCACAAGGTGGCGCTGGCGCGTCTGACCCGCGCCTGCGAGCTGCTCAACGGCAAGCCCAGGCCTGCACTCTGGTACTGGGCCGCCAGCCTGGCCAGCGCGGGATTGGACGATGCCGAAGGGGCGCTGAAGTCAGCCCGGGAGGGAGTGGCCGCCTTTCCCAACAACGCGGTGTTGCAGAACAACCTGGCGGTGCTGCTGGAGTTGGCCGGCGATATCGAGGCCGCCGAGGCCATGCTTCGCACCGCACTGTCCGAGGACCCCACCTTGCCCCAGGTCTCCAAAAACCTGGCGGACATCCTCTACCGGAACGGGCGTTACGAAGAGGCGGCGGAAGCCTACGAGCGAGCGGCCAAGCTCAACCCGGAGCTGGGCGACGATCTGTATTTCAAGCTGGGCAACATCGCCTACAAGAAGAGGGATCACACGCGAGCCCGGGAAAGCTGGGCCCAGGCCACCTCGCTCAATCCGGGCCATCAGCTGGCCCGGGCCAATCTCGAGATGCTGGACCTGGCCCAGTGAGCTCCGCGGATGAAGCAGCGTTTGCAGACCTCACGCGAAAGATCTCGCGAGAGGCCGGGCTCAGCCTCGATGCCTACAAGGACAAGTGTCTGCGCCGCCGCATAGCGGTCAGGATGCGCGCGTGCGGCGTGCATACCTACCCCGACTACCAGGCCCTGCTGGACCGCAGTCCGGCCGAGTACGAGCTGCTCAAAGATGCCATCACGATCAACGTCACCAGGTTCTATCGCAACGCCGAGACCTGGGACCTGCTCCGCGCCAAACTGCTGCACGAGGTCTGCGACCCGAGCGGCGGCGAGGTGCGCGCCTGGAGCGCGGGCTGCTCCTCGGGAGAGGAGCCCTATACTCTCACAGTGCTGATCGCCGATTACCTGGACCGCCAGGGCCTGGGCGACCGCTTGGAGCGGGTGACCGTGGACGCCACGGACATCGACCGTGAATGCCTCCAGCGGGTGCAGGACGGTCGCTACCGTAGGGAGGCTCTGGCCGATCTCCCGGCCGACCTGGTCGGCCGGTATTTCGAGCAAGACGGCGCGGGGTATAGGGTCATAGAGCGGGTCCGCCGCCGGGTCTTCCCGCGGGTGCTCGATCTCTGCAGCGCGCCGCCGCCCCGGCAGCACTATCAGCTCATCCTTTGCCGCAACGTCGTCATTTACTTCGGGCGTGCGGCCCAGGAGCGGGTGTTCCTCGCCTTTGCCGACGCGCTTGCGCCGGGTGGCATTCTGGTCCTGGGAAAGGTCGAGTCGCTGTTCGGGCCGGCCCGCGAGCGGCTCACCCTGTTGGACCCGCGCGAGCGGGTCTACCGGCGGACGGCGTGAGCGGCCGGGACGTCCTGGTGCGAGTGGCGGACCTCCGCACCGGCGGGGCCGATGACACGCTCGTCACGGTCGGTCTGGGGAGCTGCGTGGCCATTCTGCTGTACGATGCGGAAGCTCGGGTGGGCGGCCTGGCGCACGTCCTGCTCCCGTCACCGGCGTTGAGCCGGAGGGGAGGCAACCCCGCCAAATTCCCCCAGTCTGCGGTGCCGCGTCTGGTGGAGCTGATGGTCGCCGAGGGTGCGCAGGTCGAGCGCATCACGGCTCGGCTGGCGGGCGGGGCCAGCATGTTCTCGGCCCTGGCGCCTCCCGGGACGGTTCAAATGGGTGAGCGCAATCTGGTGGCGGCACGCCAGGTGCTGAGCACGAACGGCGTTCCCCTCGTGGGGGAAGCGGTGGGGGGCGATTACGGACGTACTGTCCGCCTCCGCGTCTCCGACGGGCGGGTTGAGGTCATTACGGTGGCGCACGGTGTTCAGCAGCTCTGACCCGGGCCGGGTGCTGGTGGTGGACGATAGCCCGTTCTTCCGCCGTCTCCTTACCGAAGTGGTGGATGGATCGGGCGAGTTCAGGGTGGTGGCCACAGCGCGCGACGGGATGGACGCTCTCCGGAAAGTGCGGGCCCACGCGCCCGACGTGGTGCTGATGGATCTCGAGATGCCGGAGCTCGATGGACTGGGCGCGATCGGATACATCATGGCCGAGTCCCCCCGCCCGATCGTGGTGGTGAGCGCCCACGTTGGCGCCGGAGCCGCTGCCGCAATCCGGGCCCTGGAGCTGGGCGCGGTAGATCTCGTCGCCAAGGAAGAGGAGAGGGGTCCAGCGGCCACCGCTCGCTTCACCGAACGGCTCTTGGGCGTGCTCCGAACCGCCCGCTCGGCTGATGTCAAGCGTTTAGCGGTGTCGTCACGGCGCCAGCGCGAGGAGACTCCGGATGCTCCAATCGAGTCCCCCGGTCAGGCGCGGCTCTGCGTTGCCATGGCTGCCTCGACTGGAGGTCCTCGCGCGCTCGCCGAGATCGTGCCGAATCTGCCTACGGGGCTCGAGGCGACGGTGCTCATCGTACAGCACATGCCTCCCAAGTTCACCCAGAGCCTGGCCGACCGGTTGGCCTCTCAGGGCCGTTTCCGAGTGGTGGAGGCGCGCGACGAGATGCCGGTCCTGGCCGATACTGCGTATGTGGCCCCGGGTGACTTCCACATGCGCGTCGTCCCGGGACCGCAAGGAGCCCGGGTGGCCCTCAACCAGGAGCCTACCATGTGGGGAGTGCGTCCGGCCGCGGATCCGTTGTTCGGCAGCGTCGCGCGCCACTTCGGCGCCCGCGCCATCGGCGTGGTCTTGACCGGCATCGGGAGGGACGGCGCCGAGGGCTTGCGGCAGATCCACGATGCGGGCGGTATCGGCATCGCGCAGGACCGCGAGACCGCCACCATCTACGGAATGCCGGGCGCCGCCTTTCAGGCCGGAGGCGCCCGATATGTGCTCCCCGTTAGTGAAATCGCTGGCCGAGTAGCGGCCGAGTTGGCCCGGCTGAGTCCTCGATGAGTCGCGCTGGGAGCGGATTTCTGCTGGTTCGAACCGGCAGCCGGCGGGTGGGGCTGGAGCTGGCCCATGTGGTCGAGGTCAGCCAAATAGGCCGGGTACACCCGGTGCCGGCGATGGAACCGGCAGTGCGTGGAGTGGTGGCGCTGCACGGGCGGCTCGTCCCGGTCGTTCATCTCGGTGCCCTGCTGGACGCGGCCGCCTGTCCGCCGGTGGTGGGAGATCTCGCTGTCGTGGTGATCCTGGGCGGGCGGCCCGTCTGTCTCGAGATAGACGACGCCGAAGTGCTTATCCGGGAGCCCGCGCTGCCGGTCCCTCCCGGCTCAACCCTTCCCTGGGCCATCGGCGTTGCCCGCCACCCCGACGGGCTGGTCCCGCTTCTGGATCTGGCCGCGCTCAGCTCCCGCTTCTCGGAGGCCATATCGGCATGAACACCGGCGACGATATCCAGGTCGTGACCTTCCGGGTCGGCCGGCAGGAGTTCGCGCTGGACATCCTCCAGGTCGAGCGCATTCTGCGCTATGCGGCACCCTCGCCGCTACCGAAGGCACCGCATTTTCTGGAGGGCGTGATGCCTTACGGCGACGGCGCCGTGCCGGTCATCGACCTCCGCAAGCGGTTCGAGGTCGAGGCGGTCATCCGGGAGGAGACCCGAGTCATGGTGCTGGAGCTCGAGGCGCAGCGGGTGGCGGTGCTGGTGGACGAGGTCCGCGAGGTGATGCGGATCGATACCACGACCATCGCGGCACCCGGACCCATGGTCAGCGGCCTGGCTGCGGCTTACATCTCGGGTATCATCACCCGTCCGGGGCGAACCATCATCATCCTCAACGCCCGCAAGCTGCTCTCATCTACCGAGCGGCTGGCGCTGGACAACCTCGGGGCCGCGTAGATGAACGATCAGTGGCTCACCGCCATGCGGACTCAGCTCCAGGACCTTGCCGGCCGGGTCGGTGCCACGGCCCCGGCGGAACGGGAGGCGGTGAAGCGCGATATCATCGCGCTGTTCAAGCGGGTGGACGGGGCCCTCTCCGACCTCGGGCAGATGAAGGACGAGATCCGGAGCCTGGTCGAGCGCTACAAGCAGGCGAGCGGCGTTGCCGACACCAGCCCGGCACCCCAGTTCAATGGAGCCGCTCCCGCAGTGCACGCCGACCATCTCGGCGCTTCCACCTACATAGAGAAGGGCTGGAGCCTGATCTCGCTGGGCGACCATCCGGCCGCCATTCAGGCACTGGAGAAGGCGCTGGCGCTCTCACCCGGCGCGGTACAGGCGACGTCTCTGCTGGGCTGGGCCCAGATGCTCAACGAAGACTATGATGAAGCCCTGGGTAATTTCTCCAAGGTGCTGATGAAGGAGCCGGCCAATGCGCTGGCCCGCATCAATGTCGGTTACATTTGTCTCAAGAAGCAGATTTTCGGCGAAGCTATCGAGCATCTCTCCAAGGCCATTCGACTCGATAACGACCGAAAGGCCACGCTCTACGCGCACTATTACCTGGGGCTGGTCTATCTGGAGCGGGAGATGTACGAGGATGCCCAAACGTTTCTGCGCAAGACGCTCAAGCTGGGCCCCAATCTGATCGAGGCGTACTTCGAGCTGGGGCGGGCGCTCTGGCTGGGTGGAGCGCGGGAAGAGGCGGTACAGGTCTGGACCGAAGGTTACAAGGCCAACAAGTTCAACCCCTGGGCCAAACGGTGCCAGGAGATGCTGGACGTTGCTTCAGCAGGAGGCGAAGTCCCGCGCAGTCCCCTCACGTAGCGTTGTTTCCCAGGTTGGTGCTTCGGCTTCTCTGGCTGTTTCTCCCCGCATCGAATCTGGCGGCACTGCAAGGCGAGGCCGCCGTGATGAGGGTAGGGCAGGTGACCGTGCTCGCCTGGCCCGGCCAAATGAAGCTGGCGGGCGATCTTGCGGCACGTGCCGACCGCCCTGCCGAGTGGCCCGGCCTGGGCCGCCGGGATCCCGGCCCGCTGAGACTCATCGTCGTTCCCGACGGCCGCTATCTCGACTCCCTGACCTCGGGTCGCGCTCCCTCTTGGGGTGCCGGCATTGCAGTTCCTGGTGCACGAACAATCCTGCTGCGCGCCGACCGGGGAGATATCTACGCCACCTTGCGGCACGAGCTCGCCCACCTGGCGTTACACCAGGCGGTGCGGGTCCGGGTGCCATTGTGGTTCGACGAGGGATACGCCGCGTGGGCCGCCGGCGAATGGGAGCGCCTGGGCTCGCTCGAGCTGAACCTGGCAGTAGTGCGTGGTGTGGTGCCGGATCTCCGTGCCCTGGACGGAGCACTGCGGGGCTCGGAGAGCACGGCCGACGCCGCCTACGCGCTGGCGGTTTCGGCGGTAGCCGAGCTGGCGAGACGAAACCCGTCCCGCACGCTCACCCCGCTCCTGGAGCGGTTAACCGCCGGGGAGGACTTCGACGCGGCGGTACTCGGTACCACCGGACTCACGGTGGATCGATTCGACGAAGAATGGCGGCGAGCGGTTCGCCGGCGCTACAGCCTGGCCACCTGGCTCCTGGCTGGGGGAGGATGGGGCATACTGGCCCTGGTGCTTTGGGCAGTGCTGCGGCGGCGGCGCAAGGCGGACCGGGTGCGCCGAGCCGCCCTCGATCAGGGCTGGGAGATTGCCCCCGAACTCACAGAAACGCCTGAACTTGACCCCAGCAAGGAACGGTGATAGCGTCCATGGTCTATGCCAAATTCTCGCCCTTCTCCTCCACCGCGGCACTTTTTACTGGCGCCACGCAACTTGATCATTCTCGCTGTGGCGGTCATGGTGTTGGTAGCGGGGTACCTCACCCTGCGCGCCGGCCATCCCAGCGCGGCCGCGGTGATCCTGGTCCTGGGCTATTGCGTGCTGTTTCCGATCGGTATCGCATCGTAGCTAGAGTGTCGGTCATCACGGCACGGTCCCTGCAATATCGCTAAAAACCGTAGTCGGGGCGCCGATCCCGGGCGAATAGCTCAGTTGGTTCAGAGCGCCTGCCTTACACGCAGGATGTCGGGGGTTCGAATCCCTCTTCGCCCATGTGTACCGCGCCTGCGCGGCTGTTCCTGGCTCGTGAGGGCCGTCCTGTTGGAGGTCGAGGAATGTACCTGTCCCGTGTGATTCTGATCGCGCTTGCCGGTGTGACTTCTGCCGCGCCGCTGTGGGCGCAGGGCATACCCCGCGGTGCCCGGACCCAGACTGTAGTCGCCGCCCCGCGACTGATGGTGGCCAACCCCTTTGCCTTTGCCGCCACCGATTCGGCCGACGCCGTCAAGATCGGCACTGCGGCGCGGGAGCAAATGAAGAGCATCGTCGGCCGTAACTTCAGCGTCATCGAGCAGTCCCAGATGAATGACGCGTTGCAGCAGTACGGCTACCCTACCGACGCCATCCTGAGCCCGCCGCTGGCCACCACCCTGGCAAAGAACATCCAGGCCCGGGTGCTGATGACCGGGACCATGGCTCGCGGCGAGGGGGGCCGCCTCACGGTGACCGCCCGTCTCGTCGGCGTTAACGACGATGCCGGAAATGTCGTGACCCTCACCCAGCAGGGACAGAGTCTCGAGGATTTCGGAAAGAAGATGGCTCAGGCGCTTGCCCCAGCGGTCAAATCGCTCCCTGAGGCGAAAGCCTGCATAGATCAGCGGCCCAGCAAGCCCGACAAGGCAGCCGAGGCCGCCCGGAAGGCCATCAGGACGCTCCCCAATCATGGCCTGGCCCACTTCTGTCTGGCTCAGCTCGCCATGGACCGGAAGGCTCCTCGTTCCGAGGTAGTGAAACATCTGCAAGCCTCGGTAAAGGGCGATCCGCTGAGTCTGCCGGTATGGACCGCGCTCGCCAGCCAGTATCAGCAGGCCAACGACACCGCCAACACTCTGGTAGCCTTCAAGCAGATGCTCCGCGTTGCGCCCACCAACCAGAGGCTGCGTGAGGAGCTGTTCAAGTACTTCCTCCAGTCGGGCCATCCGGAGACCGCTCGCGAAGTAGCGGACGAGGGCCTGAAAATCGACCCCTACAACGCCGATCTCTACGATCTCAAGAGCAACGCCTGTCTTTTCCTGGGTGACTTCAAGTGCGCGGTGGACGCGCTCGAGACGATGTACGCCACCGACTCCACCAAGGCAGACACTCTCTTCTTCACCAAGATCTCGGCAGCAGCAGCCGAGGGCGAGAACCCCGACGCAGTCAGGTTGCTCAAGTGGTCGCAGATCGGGGTGCGCAAGTACCCCGGCAACCTCACCCTCCTGGGATACCTGAATCGGGCGTACTCCATGACCGGCCAGGTGGACAGCGTTATTTCCGTCACCAACCGGATCATCGCCAAAGACACTACGGAAACCGGCGTAGTGGCCGCCCTGTCCGCAGCGAAGGCGCTGCTCCTGCCGCCGGAGCAACCCCGGCGCGATACCGCTGGGGTCTCAGTGGGAGCCGCTCCACTGAAGACCGACTCGGTCAAGTTTACGCCGCGACCTAAGGAAGCCGTGCCGTTTCTCGAGTTTGCCATAAACCACGGCGACCCGCAGGCCAAGGAAAACGCCGCGGCGCTGCTCTACTCGGCCGCTGTCCCACTGCTGCAGGAGCCGCAGGATCTCGAAGGCGCCGAGGAGTTGCTGAGGATGTCCATCGCGGCCGCCAACCCATCGGGAAGGGTCTATCCTGCCGCCAACTACATGCTCGGTCTTGCCACGCTGTTCCAGGTGCCCAAGATCGATCCTCTGGCCGAGAAGCAGAAGTCCTGTGAGCTGGCCAGGCAGGAGGAGGCGCTGTTGCTCGCGTCCGATTCGGCCCTTACCGCCGGCCGGTCCGTCAACCCCGAGGCCGTGGACAAGAACCTCGGCATCATCAAGAAGTACAAGCCGCGGATCGCCTCGATGCTGAAGGCGTATTGTAAAGGAAGATGAGCCATTGGCTATTGGCCAATAGCCAATGGCCCTGATATATTCCGCCCTCCGTCAGGGGGCTGTAGCTCAGCTTGGTTAGAGTGCCGCACTGTCACTGCGGAGGTCGCGGGTTCGAGCCCCGTCAGCCCCGCTCTTCCTTGGTATGATCCCTCACCCCGTCCCCCCGGACGGGGTGTTGTGTTTCCGACATTCGAGCTGTCAATGTCTGATCCAGCAGTCTACCACCTGCCCGTGCTCCTGGAGCCGGTTCTGGCCGCTGCGCGGGGAGCTCGCCGGGCGGTGGATGCTACGCTGGGTGACGGCGGGCATGCGGCGTCCCTACGGGATCATGGGCTCGAGGTGCTCGGCATCGACCGCGATCCCGAGGCGCTCGCCGTTAGCCGGGCCCGGCTCGGCCATAGCCGGATACACTACATTGAAGCGCCGTATGCCTCCCCTGAGGCGCTCGCGGCCATTGCCCGGTTCCGGCCTGACTTCATTCTGCTCGACCTGGGGGTTTCCTCCCGGCAACTGGACCAGGAGGCACGGGGATTTACCTTCCGTCCAGGTGCGCCCCTCGACATGCGGATGGCGTCCAGCGGCAGCGCCGCTACCGATCTTCTGAACCAGGCATCGGTCAGGACGCTGGAGACCATCTTCAGGGATTACGGAGACGAGCGCCGGGCCCGTCGCCTGGCGTCAGAGATTGTGCGGCGGCGAGCCCAGCGGCCTTTCGAGATCAGCGAGGATCTGGTAAACGCGATTCGGGCCACACTAGGAGCCAGAGCGGGCCCCTCGGAGTTCGCCAGGCTGTTTCAGGCGGTACGCGTGGCCGTGAACGACGAGCTGGGAGAGCTCGAGCGAGCGCTGCCTGCGTTCAGAGACGCGCTCGGCCCGGCCGGACGACTGTCGGTCATCACCTATCACTCGGGCGAGGATCGTTTGGTAAAGCGGGCGTTCAGGGATTGGGCCCGAAGCTGTGTTTGCCCGCCAGAGCTCCCGGTTTGCAGCTGCCGCGGCCGACCCCTGGGGCGTACCGAGCCGCGGAAGCCGGTGGTGCCCGATGCGGCGGAGCTGGCGGCTAACCCTCGAGCAAGGAGCGCCAAACTGCGGACCTTCGTCGTAGATGATGCGGCTTAAGGGACGGCACTGGATCCTGCTGTGGCTCCTGATCTTCCTAGGGGCCGCCCTGGCAGTGGTCGCCCGTCAGACGGCTGGCCTCCGGACCGCGCGGCGGGTCCATCACCTGCGTGAGGAGCGGAGCAGCCTGGAGGCGCGCCGCGCCGAGCTCGAGCGCCGGATACGGGTCGCCTCCAGCCGCAAGGTGCTCGTGCCCAGGGCGGAGCGGGCGTTCGGATTGCACGAGCCGGCTGACTCCGAATTCGTTCTCTTTCCGATGCCGCCGGCACCGGGATCGCGGAGACCCTGATGGCAAAGCCGGCGGTGCGCATCGCGGTTGTGCAGTTTTGCTTTGCCCTGGGCGTCATCGCCATTCTCGCCCGTGCGGCGCAGCTCCAACTCGTGCAGGGCGACCGCTGGGCAGAGCAGGCTCTCCGTCAGCGAACCGAGCTGACCGTCCTTCCCGCCCGCCGAGGAGCTCTCTATGACCGCAATGGCGTGCCGCTCGCGGTCAGCCAGGAGTTGTACCATGTGGGGGTGGCGCCGAATGAGCTGCCCGACCGCGGGCGCGCCGCCCGGCTGATCAGCCGGCATCTCCGTGTTTCACTGCGGGTTCTGGAGCGCGATCTCCGATCGAAACGGTGGATCTATTACAACGGGCCATTCACGGCCACCCAGGTGCAACCCCTCCGTCCACTCGGAGGGGTTCACCTCACCGGCGATTTCCACCGAATCTATCCCTCCCGCGCTCTGGCCCGGCCCATCATCGGCGGGCTCTCGCCCGATCAGCCGTTCGGGACGGCAGGGCTCGAGCTTTCACTCGACTCAATTCTCAAGGGCAAGCCAGGCGAAGCGGTATTGCTCAAGGACAGGGCAGGGCGGCGGTACAACTCGCCCGCTCGCCTGATTCGGGAGCCGGTGCCGGGCAACGACATCATCCTGACCCTGGATGCTGAACTTCAGGAGATAGCCGAGCGTGGCCTGGACGAGGCGCTGGAGGGGATGAAGGCCGAGGGTGGCGACGTGGTTTTCCTCGACCCGACCAACGGCGAGCTGCTCGCGCTGGCCTCCCGCCAGTCGGGGCGTAATGGACTGGGTTCGTATCGGGCTTCCACCTTTACCGACCCTTTCGAGCCCGGATCTACCGCCAAACTGTTCACCGCCGCCGCGCTGCTCAGGTACCGCCGGGTGGATAGCAACGACGTGGTATTCGCCGAGGGTGGTCAATGGCGTATGCCGACCACCAGCAGTGGGCGGACCCGGATGATCAGCGATGCGCACCAGACGAAGGGCAATCTCACTCTGGCCCGTACGATCCAGGTTTCCAGCAACGTCGGCATGGCGAAGTTCTCGTCCCGGCTCTCTCCCGAGGAGCAGTTCGAGGTCCTGCGAGACTTCGGCTTCGGGACTCCGACGGGGGCCGAGGTTCCCTCGGAATCACGAGGCCGGTTGGCCCATCCCGACCGATGGCAGCCCATGTATACCAGGGCGAGCATGGCGATGGGATACGAGCTCGGGGTCACTCCAGTCCAACTCGCGGCGGCTTACGGCGCTATCGCGAACGATGGGCTGCTTCTGACTCCGACGCTGGTGCGAGAGATCCGGGGTCCGGCGGGCGATCTGCTGTATCGCCATCGGCCGGAGCCGGTTCGGCAGGTGGTCACCCCGGCGGTGGCGGCAAAGCTGCGGAGCTTCATGAGGGAAGCCGTAGGTGATGGCGGCACTGGCGAGGAGGGGCAACTGGCCAGGTACTCGCTCCTGGGGAAGACGGGAACAGCGGTTCGCTTCGAGAGGGGACGCTACGTGCGCGGCGAGTATACCGCCTCGTTTGCTGCGCTCTTTCCGGCTGACGATCCGCAGCTGGTAGTGATCGTGAAGATCGACAACCCCAAAGGTCCTTACTACGGCGGACTTACAGCCGCCCCGGTAACCCGGGCCATGCTCCAGCAGGCACTCGCTTCCCGTCGCATCGCCATCGACCGCAGCCGTCTCACCCCGCACCCTGGCACGATTCCTCCGGGGCAGCCTGCCCTCGCCGGTACGGCCGGAATACCTCCGGTGGTCCTTTCGTGGCCCTATGCTCCTCCCCTGGCAAAGGCGGCTCCCGTTGTAGTCCCGGACGTAGCGGGAAGACCGGCCCGCGAGGCCGCACTCGCCCTCCATCGCCGCGGCTTTCGGGTGAAGCTCCGGGGTCTCGGGCTGGTGAATCGCACCCAGCCGTCCGGCGGCAAGACGGGCACCCCGGGCACTGCGGTGATCGTGTGGGCGGAGTAGGCCCGGAGCCTCGGTGCCGCTGACCTGGGCCGCCGTTCTCCACGAGCTTCGCCAGGCCGAGCTCCTCGATTCGGCTCCGGCAATCGCATCCGATCCAACAGGCATCGGAGTGGATAGCCGGTCTATCGGTCCCGGGATGCTGTACGTTGCGCTCCGTGGGTCGCAGGTGGACGGACACAGTTATGTGTCCGATGCGGTAAGCCGCGGGGCCTCGTCCGTGCTGGTCGAGCTGCCGCAGGAAACCCCAGTTCCTCAGGTCGTGGTTCGAGACAGCCACCGCGCGGCGCTGGTGCTGGGGAGCGCCTGGTACGGGTACCCAGCCCGGCGCCTGACCCTGGTCGGAGTTACCGGAACCAACGGAAAGACCACCACGACTGGGCTGATTCGCCATCTGTTCAACGAGCGGGAGACCGCTGGAAGCATCGGGACCCTGGGTGCCTTCGATGGCCGGGGCGAGGCGATCCCGTCGACGGCCGGATCTCTGACGACGCCGGGCCCGGTTGATCTTCAGGCGACGCTCGCGGTGATGGTCGCCCGGGGCGCCACCCACGTGGCCATGGAAGCATCCTCTCATAGTCTGGATCAGCGCCGGCTGGACGGGCTCACCTTTGCGGCCGGTGTGTTCACCAACCTCACCCGTGACCATCTCGACTATCACGGCACCATGGACGCCTATCTCGCTTCCAAGCTCCGGCTGAGCTCGCTGCTCGGGCTGAGCGGCATCGAGGTCGTGAACCTCGACGAGGACAACTGGCAGACGCTGCCGTCACGCGCGTCCCGGCTCACGTTCGGAGTCCACCCCGCAGCCGATGTCCGCGCAACCGAGATCCTGCTGGACGCCGGCGGATCTCGCTTTCAGGTGAGCGGCCGGTTTGGTTGCGCCAACATCCACCTCCCCCTGCTGGGAGACTTCAACGTTGCCAACGCACTGGCTGCGGCTGCTGCTGGGCTGGGGCTCGGCATGCCGCTGCCGAAGGTGGCCGAGCGGCTGGGCTCGGCGCCGCAGGTGCCGGGACGGATGGAGCGGATCAGCGACACTCCCTGTATCGTGCTGCGTGATTATGCGCACACCCCCGACGCACTCGAGCGGGCATTGACGTCGCTTCGACCGCTGACCCAGGGGCGGTTGATCGTGGTGTTCGGTTGCGGCGGAGACCGGGATCGGGGCAAGCGTCCACTCATGGGCCGCATAGCCGCCGAGCATTCCCACCTGGCCATAGCGACCTCGGACAATCCGCGTAAGGAGGACCCGGACGCCATCATAGACGACATCGAGCGAGGAATGGCCGGGCTCCCCCACCTCCGCATCAAAGACCGGCTGGCCGCGATTTACGCCGCCCTGGACGAGGGTCGGCCGGGTGACACGATTCTGCTGGCGGGCAAAGGACATGAGACCTACCAGATCATCGGGACGGACAAGCTCCCATTCGACGAGCGCGAGATCGTGCTGAGGGCGGTAAGGGGTGAGCGTGGCCGGTGAGCGGATCCGGCTCGACACCGCCACCTGGTCCGGGACGGTGGTGCGGGAGACACTGGGGCTTCCGGAGACCGGCAGCGGGGCGGTCACCTTCTCGAGCATTTCCACCGATAGTCGTGCCATACGGCCTGGAGCACTGTTCGTTGCGCTCCAGGGTGAGCGTTTCGACGGGCATGATTACCTGGCGGCCGTTGCCGCCGGTGGGGCGAAAGGGGCGGTCGTGTGCGCGGGTACGGCGCCGGTGCCGGGGCTCACGTTATTCGAGGTGGGCGACACTCTGCGTGCCTTCGGCCTGCTCGCGCGCGCCCGGCGGCGCACCATCAAGGGCCCGGTGATCGCCATTACCGGAACCAACGGCAAGACGAGCACCAAGGAGATGCTCGCCGCCGTGCTCGGCACCGGGTACACGACCCACGCCACTCGCGCCAATCTCAACAACCTGGTGGGGGTTCCTCTGACTATTCTGGAGGCTCCCGCGGACACCGAGGCGCTGATTGTGGAGGCCGGGGCTAACCTGCCCGGAGAGATCGCCCGCTCTCGGGAGATCATCGAGCCCTCCCTGACGGTGGTGACCAATGCCGTCGCCGGCCACCTGGAAGGCTTCGGTTCACTGGCCGGCGTGGTGGAAGAGAAGCTTTCCCTCACCGATGACGTGGCGTTGGCAGTGGTCGGTGTCGAGCCGACAGAGCTCGCTGCGGCCGCCAGAAAGCGGGCCCGCCGGGTGCGCACCGCCGCCCTGCGCGGGGCCGATCTGACCCCTGACCGGGTCGTCCTGGACGACTCGGCCCGGCCGGTGATCAGCATTGGGGGCACCACCTTCGTCCTGGCCGCACGCGGGCTGCACCAGGCCGACAATGCAATCCGGGTGTGGGCGGTTGTCGAAGAGCTGGGCCTCGACCCAGGGGCGGCGGCGCACGCGCTGGAAGGATTCTCCATACCGGCCGGTCGCGGCGAGCTGCTGCAGGAGGCCGGACTCACCATCCTGAACGATTGCTACAACGCCAATCCCCAATCCTTTCGGGCTGCCATTGCAACCGCGGCGGAGCTCCGGGGAGACCGCCGCCTGATCTTCGTAGCGGGAACCATGCGCGAGCTGGGTGAGGACTCGGCGGCGCTCCACCGGGAGGTGGCCGAGGCGTTGCTCGAGCTTCGACCCGATCTTCTTGCGGTGGTTGGCGATTTTGTTCCCGCGCTCGAGCCACACACCAGGGTGCTGGGCGACCGGCTGGTGACGGCACCCGACCCGCTGGCCCTTGCGCCGCTCCTGGCTCCGCGCATCCAGGGGGATGAGATCGTGGTGCTGAAGGCATCCCGCGGGGTGGCGCTGGAGCGTATACTTCCCACGCTCGCGGCCCGCGCGAGGAGTCAAGGTGCTCCCCCGGCACCTTTCCGTTCCCGCTGAGGATCGATGCTTTATCACTTGCTGGCCCCGCTCGGCAAGCAGTACATCATCTTCAACCTCTTCAACTACATCAGCTTTCGCGCGGCGGGCGCCACCGTCACCGCGCTGCTGCTCGCGTTCGTGGTCGGGCCGCCAGTAATCCGGCGGCTTCGGGCACGGAAGGTGGGGCAAGTGGTCCGGGCGGAAGGCCCGGCGAGCCATCAGAGTAAGCGGGGAACGCCCACCATGGGCGGTCTCATCATCCTGCTCGCCACCGTCGTCCCGACTCTTTTGTGGGCGCCGCTCACCAATCGCTTTGTGGTGGTGGCAATGTTGTCCACCCTCTGGATGGGCTGCATCGGCTTTCTGGACGATTACCTCAAGATCGTCCAGGGGAAGTCCCGGGGCCTGGTGGCCAGGTGGAAGCTCGCCGGCCAGTGCAGCTTCGGCCTGCTGCTGGGTCTCTTTCTCGCATTTAATCCGGTGGTCCCCACCGATACGATACCGGCCACGGCCACGACTCTCCCCTTCTTCAAATATCTGGTGATCAACTTCGCGCCCTGGCTGTTCGTGGTCTTCGTAACGGTAGTGATTACCGGAAGCAGTAACGCGGTCAATCTGACCGATGGCCTGGACGGGCTGGCCACCGGGTTGGCCGGTATCGCAGCCGCGGCGTTCGCGGTGTTTGCCTATCTGTTCGGCCGGGTGGATGTCACCACTTATCTCAACGTCTTTTATCTTCCCGGCGCCGGCGAGCTGGCGGTGTTCTGTGCCGCCCTGATGGGTGCCACCGTAGGCTTTCTCTGGTTCAACGCGCATCCTGCCGAGGTCTTCATGGGAGATACCGGCAGCCTGGCGATCGGTGGCGCTCTGGGGACCGTGGCCATCCTGCTCAAGGCCGAGTTCCTCCTGCTGGTCATCGGCGGGGTGTTCGCGGCGGAAGCCATTTCGGTCCTGATTCAGACCGGGACCTATCGGTGGTTCAAGCGAACCAGAGGGCGCGAGTTCGCCGACGCCCACCGGGTCTTTCGCATGGCCCCACTTCACCACCACTTCGAAAAGCTCGGCTGGGCGGAGACGACAGTCGTGACCCGGTTCTACATCCTCGGACTCTTGTGCGCGCTCGTGGCTCTCTCGACCCTCAAGGTGCGATGACCCCGGCCACCGACTCCCGGCTCCTCGATCGCTGGGCGGCCAGCGGGCAGGAGGTCGCGGTAATCGGTCTGGGCAAGAGCGGCGTCTCGGCCTCGCTGCTCCTGCGGGACCACGGGGTTCCGGTGTACGCGTCCGATAGCGGGTCCGGACCGGGCTTCGAGGGCTGGGCCCGGACCCTGCGGCAGGCGGGAGCCGAGGTCGATCTTGGTGGGCACGACCTGGCGCGGATCGGGCGGGCGGTGGCCGTGGTGGTGGCACCTGGCGTACCTCCGAATGCGCCCGCCCTGGAGGCAGCACGCCACGCCGGCCTCGCCATCCACGCCGAAATAGACGTTGGGTTCCTGGCGCTTCGGGGCACGCGGTGTGTGGGCATCACGGGAACCAACGGGAAGACCACCACCACCTCCCTGGTCGCGCATGTGTTGAGCAGCGCGGGGTTCCGAGCCGAGGCGGCGGGAAACATCGGGCGCCCGCTATGTGACGTGGCGCGGTCCGACCCGACGCCTGACTGGCTGGCACTCGAGCTTTCCTCGTTTCAGCTGCACGACGCGCCGAATCTCAGACCCGCGATGGGAGTGCTCACGAACCTCGCACCCAATCATCTCGACCGGTACGCCACTCTGGACGAGTACTACGGGGACAAGGCGCTGCTTTTCCGCAATGCGGAGCCGTCATCGGTCTGGATCACCAATGCCGACGATGCCGCAGTCGAGGATATGACCCGCGCCATAACCGGCAAGCGGGTTCGTTTCTCAGTCGAGCGGCGGGCAGACGCCTGGTACGATCGTGCCGGCGGCCGGCTGATGCTCGGTGACTCTGCGGTGATGGGCCGGTCCGAGCTTCCCTTGCTGGGCGACCACAATGTGGCCAATGCATTGGCCGCGGTGCTGGTGGCCTCGGGGGCCGGCTGCCCGGTCGATCGCATTGCCGAAGGGCTTCGTTCCTTTCGTGCCATCCCCCACCGGGTCGAGCCGGTCCGGGAGGTCAATGGGGTCCTCTGGATCAATGACTCGAAGTCCACCAACATCACCTCGACCGAGGTCGCGGTCGCCGCACTCGACCGCACTTTCGTGCTTCTTCTGGGTGGGAGGCATAAGGGAGAGCCTTACACCCGGCTCGCCGAGCGCCTCCGGGACCGGTGTCGGGCTGTGGTGGCATACGGTGAGGCCGGGCCGCTGATCGTGAACGACCTGGGCACCAGCCTGAAGGTAGTGCCGGCCCGGAGCTTTACCGACGTCCTGACAGTGGCACGCGATCTGGCGCGGCCGGGCGACGCCGTGTTGCTGTCGCCTGCGTGCTCCAGCTACGACATGTTCCGCAACTACGAAGAGCGCGGCGATCGCTTTCGCGCTGCGGTGGAGGCCCTGTGAGCCCGCGCGCCGTCCGCCACCCCGGCGAGCTCAGGTGGGAGACCCGGCTCCTGGCCATGGTCACCCTGGTACTGGTCGTCTTCGGGATTGCGGCCACGTACGGCGCGGCCAGCCTGGTCACCTTGCAGGGCCAGAACGCCGGCCTGGGGTTCGCCCTGCGCCAGCTTTCCGGCGCGGCCATAGGAGGGGTCCTCATGCTTCTGGCCTCGCGCCTGGACTACTATCGTTGGCGCCAGGTCGCCTGGCCCCTCCTCCTTCTCACCCTCGCCTTTCTCCTCGTTCCCCTCCTTCCGTTTACCCTGGCCATGGCCCCACCGGTCAACGGGGCGCGACGGTGGATCCATCTCGGCCCCTTCAACTTTCAGCCCTCGGAGGTAGCGCGGCTCGTCATCGTAATCTGGTGCGCCATGCTGGCGTCGAAGAAGGGCGAGCAGGTGCGGGAATTCAAGAAGGGCGTGCTGCCGTTCATGCTGATCCTGGCCCTGGTCTCGGTCCTGATTCTGCTGGAGCCGAACCTGTCCATGGCGACCCTCGTGGCGATACTGGGCGGACTGGTGCTCTTCACCTCCGGCGCCAAGATAGGGCATTTCGCGCTTCTGGCGGGGGTCGGGATGATTCTGATCTTCCACCAGATCCGGGACGCGCAGTACCGGCTGGCCCGTCTCGTAACCTTCATGAATCCGGGAGATGCCACGGCGGACGCCGGCTTTCAGATCAATCAATCATTGACGGGGATCGGCTCCGGCCGGCTCTTGGGGGTCGGTTTCGGGGAGGGGCAGCAGAAGCTGGGATACCTGCCGTATGCCTACTCCGACTTTCTCTTCAGCACCATCGGCGAGGAGTGGGGCTTTGTCGGCGTCTTCGTCGTGGTCAGCCTCTTCTCACTGTTCTGTATGCTGGGTTTCCGCATCGCCCGAACCGCCGCCGACCCCTTCGGGCAGTACCTGGCCGTAGGGCTCACCGCCACCATCGGGCTCACCGCTTTCATGCACATGGCCGTGTCCCTCGGCTTGATGCCGACCACAGGGCTCACCTTGCCCTTCATGTCCTATGGGCGCTCGAGCCAGGTGATCTCCTTGCTGGGTGCAGGGATACTCATCAATATCGGGCGACTCCGAGCCAGCCCGAGGGCAGCGGGACCACGGGAGCGGCGGGTGGGCGAGCGCGGAGACAGACGGGCGGACCGGCGGACTGATGGCCGGCCGGACCGGCGGGTGAGCAGCAGGGCAGCGGGGCAGCGGGGTGGAGGAGCAGAAGCGCATTCCCACCGGCGCTCGCGTGGGTGACATTCCTGGTGCCCCGTCACCCAGCCGCCCCGCTGCCCCGTGTATCCTCATCGCCGGGGGCGGCACCGGCGGACATCTAATGCCGGCGCTCGCGATCGCACAGGCCCTTCAGGAGCATGCTCCGGGGATCGAGCCCGTCCTGGTGGGAGCGGTTCGGGGGGTCGAGGCGCGCCTTCTCCCCACCCGGGATTTCCGGTTTCACCTTCTTCCATCGGAGCCCATCTACCGGCGCGCCTGGTGGAAAAACTTCCGTTGGCCGTTCGTCGCCGGGAAGCTGCTGAGAGAGGTGGGCCGCGTCTTCGACCTAGAGCAACCCAGAGCCGTAATCGGCACCGGTGGGTATGCGTCGGGTCCGGTAGTCTGGTGGGGGGCCCGCCACGGGGTTCCGACTGCCATCCAGGAACAGAACGCATACCCGGGACTGGCGAGCCGCTGGTTGAGCAAGCGGGTGCGGCACGTTTACCTCGGCCTCCCTGAAGCACGGCGTCTGCTCCGCTTCGGCGACCAGACCCAGGTGTTCGACACCGGAAATCCCATCGTGCCGCCTACGCCCGAGCGGCGAGGGACGGCTCGGGCGCGCTTCGGAGTGCACGGGCGGCCGGTCGTGCTCGTGACGGGTGGCAGCCAGGGCGCGCTGGCAATCAACCGGGCGGTGGCTGGCTGGCTGGACACGGGAGGACCGGGCGATGCGAGCTTGATCTGGGTGACCGGACGGGGGACCTACGATGAGTTTGCCCGTTATCACCGGCCGCCCGAAGTGCAGGTGCTCGACTTTCTCGATCCCATGGCAGATGGCTACGCGGTAGCCGATCTGGTGGTATCCCGCGCCGGCATGATTACCGTGGCCGAGCTATGTGCGTGGGGACTTCCCAACATCCTGGTGCCACTGCCCACCGCCGCGGCCGATCACCAGAGCCATAACGCCAGGGTTCTCGAAAAGGCGGGCGCCTCACTGCTGCTACCGCAGTCTCAGTTGACGCCCGACCGACTGCGCGATGTCGTCACCGATCTGCTGGGGAATGCCAGCCGGCGGAAACAGATGGGCGACCGGGCCTTGGCCCGCGGGCGCCCCCGGGCAGCCCATGACATAGTGTCGAACTTGTTGACACTGGCCTCCTGAGCCGCGGACTTTCGGAACTTCCAGCAACATCTTACATTAGCTCACCAAACATGGCACTGTTCAGCCCCACGGATAAGCGCACTGTCCACTTCATGGGAATAGGCGGAGCCGGGATGAGTGCGCTCGCACTGATCGCGTGCCGCCGCGGGGTTGCCGTGAGTGGCTGCGACATGGATCCGGCCGGGGCCGCCGATCTGGCCGCGCTCGGGGTGCGTATTGCAGAGGGGCACGACCGGGCTCATCTCTCGGGTGTCCGGGCGGTGGTGGTCACTGCCGCGGTACCGTCCGGCCATCCCGAGCTCGATCGGGCCCGGGAGCTGGGTGTCCCGATCGTGCCCCGCAAGCTGGCCCTCGCCGAGCTCATCGAAGGGGCTCGTGCCGTAGGAATCGCCGGAACCCATGGCAAGACCACCACCACTGTCATGGCCACGGAGGCGCTTACCGCCGCGGGGCTCGATCCCACGGGAATCGCGGGCGGCAGGGTGAGCAGCTGGGGCGGTAACGCCCGGGTGGCAGGCGACGGGTTGTTCGTGGTGGAGGCCGACGAGTTCGACCAGGCGTTCCTGACGCTGTACCCCACGGTGTCCGTCGTCAACAACGTCGAGCCCGATCATCTCGAGTGCTACGGCTCGTTGGCCGCGCTCGAGGATGCCTTTGTGGAGTTTGCCGGCCGGGCTCAGGTGGCGGTCGTCAATGCCGATGACCCTGGCGCCTCCCGGGTGGGCGATCGGGCCGGCACCACGGTACGGCGATTCGGCTGTGGTGCCGACGCCGATATCAGGATCGCCGGCGTAAAGCAGCACCCCGAGCTCACCGAGGCGCGGATCAGCTGGAGGGACGGGCGCTCTCTCGACCTTCGGTTAAAGGTTCCCGGGCTCCACAACCTTCGCAATGCGGTGGCCGCTCTGGGTGTGGTGGATGCACTGGGCGGCTCTCTCGAGAGCGCAGCCGCGGCCCTGGCGGAGTTCCGCGGCGTCGGACGCCGGTTCGAGCGCCTGGGCGAGTATGCCGGGGTGGCGGTGGTCGATGACTACGCGCACCATCCCTCGGAGCTCGCTGCCACGCTGTCCGCCGCCCGGCAGGCGTTCCCCGGCCGGCGCCTGGTGGCCGTGTTTCAGCCCCACCTCTACTCGCGCACGGCGGCGCACGGGGCTGCGATGGGTGAAGCTCTGGCGGCGGCCGATCTCGTGATCGTAACCGAGATCTATCCGTCCCGCGAGCAGCCGATCGCCGGCGTGAGCGGGCAACAGGTGGCCGAGGCGGCAGGACGGGCCGGGGTCGACGCGCGGTTCGAGCCGACCCGGGCCCAGGTGGGCAGGACCGTATATCGAGAGCTCAAGGCCGGTGACGTGGTGCTCACTCTCGGGGCAGGTGACATCACCCGGGTGGCTCCCGAGCTCGTGCGTTGGTTGAGCGCCGCCTGAAGCGGGTTGCTGCCGGTTACCCCCGCCTTCTGCTCGGCTCGCAGCTGCTTGGTGCTCTCCTGGTGCTGGGCTTGGTCTGGGCCGGCGCGCCACGGCTGCTTAACCGGCTCGAGTTTTTCCGGGTCAGGCGAGTGGAAATCGCCGGGCTCCGGTATCTTGCTCCAGCCAGGGTGATGGAAGCACTGGCATTGGATTCCAGTGCCAGCGTCTTTGATGACCTGTCCTCAGCCGGCCACCGGGTACGAGCCCTGCCGGGGGTCCTGTCAGCGCAGGTGAGTCGCCGCCTGCCCGGCACGCTCGAGATCGTCCTGGTGGAGGCGGTCCCGGTAGCGCTGGCACCGGGCAACGGCGGGATGGCCCTCCTGGACGTGGGTGGGGAGATCCTTCCCTTTGATCCGGCAGCCACGGCGCCCGACCTCCCGATTGCCGCCAGCGCCGATCGAATGGTGGCCCGAGTCTTGGCGCGGATTCAGGAACACGGTCCGGCCTTGTTTGCCCGGGTACGGACGGCCTGGCGAGTGCGCGACGATGTGCTTCTGGATGTAGACGGGCGGCGGTTCTGGTTCGGCCCGGCGGTCACGGCGGAGGACATACGAGCGGTGATGGCGGTCGCGCAGGACCTCGCCCGGCAGGGGCGGAACTATCAGGAGCTTGATGGACGCTTCGCCGGCCAGGTGATCGTCCGCTGGGCCGGAGTATGAGCGCCCAACCTCAGCGGCTGGTTGCCGCGCTGGATCTCGGCTCAACCAAGGTCGTTGCCGTAATCGCTGAAGTCACCGGAGACGCTCGCGATCCCGGGGCCAAGATCCTGGGACTGGGCGTCGAGCGGAGCGGCGGCATTCGCCGCGGAGTGGTGCGCGACATCGAGGAGACCACCAGGGCAATCGACAAGGCCATGAAGGGCGCTCAGCGGATGGCCGGGGTCGAGGTGGGCGCCATCTACTGCGGAATCGCCGGGGAGCACGTGGCCGGCCGCAGCTCGCACGGAATGGTGTCGGTCACCGGGGAGGAGATCCGCACCAGCGACGTGGCCCGGGTAAACGATATGGCAAGCAATGTCAGCTTCGGGCGAGATCACGAGCTGCTGCACGCCATCCCCCAGGACTATCTGATCGACCAGCAGGGGGGGATCAGCGAGCCGATCGGAATGACGGGCTCCCGTCTGGAGGTCGAGGTCTATCTGGTGACGGTCCTGTCGAGCGTGCTCCAGAACCTGCGCAAATGCGTGGAGCGGGCCGGATACCACGTAGCGGAGTTCGTGCTGGAACCGCTGGCGGCGTCGCTGGCCGTGCTCACGGCGGACGAGATCGAGCTGGGCTGCGCCATCGTGGAGTTGGGAGGCGGATCCACCAACGTCTCCATCTTCCAGAGCGGGAAGATCCGCCACACCGGATCGCTGCTCTGCGCCGGCGGCCACGTGACAGCCGATATCGTGCACGGGCTTCAGGTCACCCAGCACGATGCGGAGCGCTTGAAGGAGCGGTTCGGCGCCGCCTTCGAGCCCCTGGTGCCGGAGAGCGATGTTTTCGATCTTCCAAGCACGCCGGGGCAGGGCGCGCGCAACGCCCAACGCCGTGTGCTGGCGCACATCATGCACATGCGGCTCCAGGAAGTGCTGGAGTACGCGTTCGACGAGATCACCCGCGCCGGGTATCACCAGCGCCTGCCCGCGGGCGTGATCGTCACCGGAGGCGGTGCCCTGGCGCCCGGAATCGTGGAGCTGGCGCGCGAGGTGTTCGCCATGCCGGCCCGATGCGGTGTGCCCGGGCAACGTCTCCGCGGCCTGGCAGACAGTGTCGAATCACCGCGGATGGCGGTGCCGGCAGGCCTGGTGCTGTACGGCGCCAGGCAAGTCGCGGTCAGCGGGTTGGGTATGGGGGGGCGGAAGTCACCGGCGGTCGAAAAGGTGCTCGCTCCAGTCAAGCGGTGGCTCCAGGACTTCTTCTGAGCAGGTCCGAGGACAAAACCATGATCTTTGAGCTGGAAGAGGGCGCAGCCCAGACCGCGCGGATGAAGGTGGTCGGCGTCGGCGGCGGCGGGGGAAACGCCGTCAACCGAATGATCGAGGATCAACTGGGCGGAGTCGAGTTCATCTCGGTGAACACCGATTCGCAGGCGCTCGCGATGTCGAAGTCGGACGTCAAGATTCAGATCGGCCGGAAGCTCACCCGGGGATTGGGCGCCGGGGCCCGGCCGGAGATCGGCCGCCAGGCCATCGAGGAAAACCGGGAGGAGGTCCTCCACGCGGTTCAAGGCGCCGACATGGTCTTCGTGACCTGCGGTATGGGTGGAGGCACCGGTACCGGCGCCGCGCCGGTAGTGGCCCAGATGGCCCGCGAGGCAGGCGCGCTCACTGTCGGGATCGTCACCAAGCCGTTCCTGTTCGAAGGCCGCCGCCGGATGAAGCAGGCCGAGGGTGGGATCGCCGAAATGCGGAAGAACGTCGACACCATGATCGTGGTGCCGAACGAGCGCCTGCTGGCGGTGGTCGGGAAGGGAATACCGTTTCAGGAGGCACTGAAGAAGGCAGACGAGGTCCTCCTCCACGCCACCCAGGGTATCGCGAGCCTCATCACCTCGACCGGCATCATCAACGTGGACTTCGCCGACGTGCGCACCGTCATGCAAAACGGCGGAGCGGCCCTGATGGGCACTGGAATCGGACGGGGCGAGAACCGCGCTCTCGAGGCGGCTCAGCAGGCCATCTCCAGCCCCCTGCTGGACAACATCTCCATCGCCGGCGCCATGGGTGTGCTCATCAATATCATCGGCGGCGACGATCTCACCCTCGGCGAGACGACCCAGATCAATGACATCATTCATGACGCCGTCGGCGATGACGCCGAGATCATCTTCGGCGCGGGGAACGACCCCGCCATGCACGGCGAGGTCCGGGTTACCGTCATTGCCACCGGCTTCGATCGGCCGGTGAGCGCGGAACAGCCCATAGGACGGGCCTCGGGAGCCGGAGTCATCAACTTTCCGTCGCCGAGACAGCGACCTTCCACCCCGGTCCCGGCGGCCAATCCGGTCATCACCCGGCCACAGCCCAGGATCCATCAGCCCCCGGCGGCAGGCACCTCTCCAGATGTGCCCGAGATGGAAATCCCGACGTTCATTCGACGGCAGATGGACTGATGCGGGCCTGGGGTATCTCTATCGCCGCACTGGCGTGCAGCGCCGCGGCTTTCTTCGGGACCGGCCTCGATTGGCCCTGGCAACGTCTGGATCCACCTGCGGCGGCACCCGTCGCCCCGACTCCGGCCGCCGTCATTTTCACCGAGACGGTCGACACGCTCGACCGCGGCGAGACACTCTCCGACCTGTTCTCCCGGCACAAAGTGGCCGGCATCGATTTCCACCGGCTGGATCCCGCGCTGTCCCTCAACCCCCGTCGTCTCCGCCCCGGGCTGGTCTTCAGGTTCCGGCAAACGGTCGGTGATTCCGCTCCCAGCCACGTCGTGGTCCGTACCAGCCCGGAACAGCGGGTCACCTTCGAGCGGGTTGCTACCGGCTGGAATGCGGAGACGCAGCCCATTCAGTGGCGGCCGGAGGAGATGCGGATCGAAGGCCCGATAGACAATTCGTTGTATGAAGCACTCGACGCCGGCGTCGGCGACGAGGTGCTGGATAAGAGCAACCGCCTGCGCCTGGCCTGGGACCTGGCCGATGTTTACGCCTGGGCTGTCGACTTCACCCGCGACATCCGGCCGGGAGATCGGTTCCTGGTGGTCTTCGAGCGCCTGGTCTCGGAAGACGGCGAGATCCGGTTCGGGCGGGTACTGGCGAGCGATTTGACTGTCTCCGGAAAGAGCCTGATGGCCTTCCGCTTCAGCTCCGGCTCCAGGAGCCGGGCGCTCTATTACGACGAGTCCGGCAAGTCCCTGCGGCGGGCCTTCCTGCGTGCACCGGTCGAGTTCCGCCGGATCTCCTCCAACTTCGCGAGGGCCCGGTTCCATCCGGTGCTCGGCAGGAAACGGCGGCACGAAGGAACCGATTACGCGGCTCGCCCGGGGACCCCAGTGATGGCGGCCGGCGATGGAGTGGTTCTCCGGGCCGGATGGATCGGCGGGTACGGCAATCTCATCGAGCTTCGCCACCTGAACGGCATTACCACCCGGTACGCGCATCTCCGGAGATTTGCCCGCAACATCCGGCGGGGAGTTCGGGTAGTGCAGGGACAGACCATTGGTTATGTGGGCTCCACCGGGCTGGCCAGCGGGCCCCACCTGCACTACGAGTTTCGCGTGAGAGGAATAGCCAAGGACTCGCGCAGGGTCCAGATCGGGACCGGCACGCCCGTGGCCCGCCAGGATCTTTCAGCCTTCGAGGTCGAGCGAGACCGTCTCCTGGCTCTGCTGCACCCACCCGCCGGTACCGTCGCTCAGCCCGATGCGATCGTCCAGCAAGTAGCGGAAACCTCAACGCGGTGGCTGCCGTAGCGCTGGAGTAGTGGATCTTCTTCCCGCCATCGACATTCGAAACGGCCGCGTCGTTCGCCTGAGCCAGGGCGAACGGGCGCGGCAAACCGTTTATGGCGACGACCCGGTGGCGGTCGCGGAGCGCTTCGTGGACCAGGGAGCACGCTGGATTCACGTTGTCGATCTGGACCGCGCGTTCGGCGTCGGCGACAATCAGCTCATAATCCGCCGGATTGCCGATCGCACCGGTGCGAGAACCCGGCTTCAGCTCGGCGGCGGCCTGCGCAACGCAGACCTGATCCAGGCGGCTCTGGATCTCGGCATCGCCCGAGTCGTGATCGGAACCGCGGCCGCGGTAGATCCCGGCTTCGTCGCCGAGATGGTGGCCACCATCGGGGCCGGCCGCCTCGCCGTGGGAATCGACGCTCGTGACGGCAGGGTTGCCCTGCGGGGATGGGCCGAGACGTCTCCCACCCAGGCCGGTGACCTGGCCCGGCAAGTCGTGGAGGCCGGTGTCGAGACGGTGATCTACACCGATGTCGGTCGGGATGGCATGCTTGCCGGCCCCGATATTTCCGGGGCCCTGGCGCTTCAAGGGGTTGGCGCGCGAGTCATCGCGAGTGGCGGCGTCGCGAGCAGCGATGACATCCGCGCCGTCCGCCAGGCCGGACTGGCGGGAACCATCGTTGGCCGGGCGCTATACGAGGGGCGGCTCACCCTGGCCCAGGCGATCGCCGCCGCCGAATGCTGATATTCAGAGCCGCCCTCGTGGTGCTCGCGGCTTTCACGCTGGCCGGGTTCACCTACTTCCGTCTCGAGCGACTCGGCCGCCGAGCCTGGCTTCCCCTGATCTGCCGCGGGGTGGCCTGGTCCGCTCTCGGACTGCTCCTGATCAATGTGAGCTGTCCCGTGTCGCGCAACCGGCTCCAGCCTCTGGTCCTGCTGGACGCCTCAATGAGCATGGGAGCAGCCGGCGGCCGCTGGAGTGAGGCCAGGGACTCGGCCGGCCGGTGGGGCGAGGTACGCTATTTCGGCGACGAGCGGCACAATGGTGACACGACGGCGACGCGAGGCCGCTCGTTACTCGCTCCGGCTCTCCTCGCCGCCTCGGCCTCCGACCGGCCGCTCATCGTCGCAACCGACGGAGAGCTCGAGGATCTGACGGAGATACCGCCGGACATTCTCGCCCGAAGCACCGTGCGGCTCTTTCGCCGCGATCCGCAGCGGGACCTGGCGATCAGCCGGGTGACCGGGCCTGGCCGGGTGACCAGGGGCGACTCGATTTCCCTCGAAGTCGAGGTCCTGCCTCTGGGCGGCAGTATGGCTGACACTGCCGTTGTGGACGTACTCTCGGGCACGACCCGCCTGGCCCGGCGCACCGTCAGCTTGCGAGGCGAAGCCGGAGGCCGGGCCCGGATCGTCATTCCATCCGCCGGTTTGTCCGCGGGCGATCACCTGCTGCGGCTGAGCCTGGCGAATGCCGCCGATGCCGAGCCCCGCACGGACACGCGGCTGCATCTGGTCACGGTGGCGCCGACCCCGGGGGTGGTCCTTCTGGCCAGTCCGGCCGATTGGGACAGCCGGTTTCTGTTTCGCGCCCTGCGGGAGGTAGCCCAGCTTCCCTTGCGCGGCTATGTCCGGCTCGATGGCGATCGTTGGCGATCCATGGCGGACGTCCGAGCCGTGTCCGGCACCGCCGTGCGCCAGGCGGCACGCCGGGCCGACCTGCTGATTCTCAAGGGTGGCGTAGCCGGTTTCTCTCGGGGAGCCGCCGCGCGCGGAATCTGGATCTGGCCCAGCGGTGAGGGAGGCGAGGACCAGTTGCCGGGCGACTGGTATCTCTCCGCCGGGGATGCTTCGCCGGTCGCGGGCGCTTTTCTGGGCCAGCCGGTCGACTCGTTTCCGCCGGCCATCCAGCTCACCCCGATCGAAACCGGCGCTCGCGACTGGGTGGCGCTCTATGCGCAGCTTGGACGTCGGGGGCAGCAGCGTCCGGCAGTGATCGGACGCCAGGATGGACCGGTGCGGCGGGTGACGGTGGCCGTAGAAGGCCTGTGGCGCTGGCCCTTCCGGGGTGGCTCGAGCGAGCAAAGCTACCGTGCGTGGGTGGCTGCCACTACCAGCTGGCTTCTCGGCGGCATCGACTCGGCTCGTGGGGCAGCCCGGCCGGTCCAGCCGGTCGTGCACAACGGCCGTCCCGTGGTGTTCGAGTGGGCCGGTTCCGACACGCCCCAAGCCCAGGAGCTGGAGTGGTCCGGCCCCGCAGGGCAGCAGGCCGATACCCTCGAGTTCGATGGGGACGGCCGCGCCGCCGTGTGGCTGCCGCCGGGAGAGTACCGCTACCGATTCGCCCGGGGTGGTGGGGGAACCGTAGCCGTGGAGCAGTATTCCGAAGAGCTGCTCCCGCGGCCAGTGAGTATGACGGACCAGGTGGGGAGGCAGGTTCGGTCCGGCGGCCGCACCAGCGCGCGCGATTGGCTCTGGCTCTTCGGGATCTGCATCCTGGCATTGTCCGGTGAATGGCTGTCGCGGAGGCGACTGGGGCTTCGCTGATAGGGTAGATTCCCGAGAGCAGGACCGTGGATAACCTTGGCAGCTGGAAGACGAGGAGATGAGGCCAAACCGACTGGGAGACGGCGACAAACAGAGTCTGTGGTCGCGCATCAAGCGGATCGCGCTGACCGACGTCGGAGCGCTGGTGCGCGGACTCAATGCCGACGACCTGGAGAACATGGAGCGGGTGCTGATCGAGGCCGACTTCGGGGTGACCACCACCGTCGAGCTCATCCAGGCGCTGGAAGACGAGGTTCGCCGCGGAAAGCTGAAGACCGAAGGTGACCTGAAGCGGGCGCTGCAGGACCGGCTGGCCACCATGCTCGGAGGAGCCGAGAACCCCGGCGAAGTGGCCGTGGCCGAGCCCGGGCCCACCATCATACTCCTGGTCGGTGTCAACGGAACTGGGAAGACCACTACCGCGGCCAAGCTCGGCTGGCGGCTTCAGCGCCAGGGCCGCAGGGTTCTGCTCGCGGCCGCCGACACCTACCGGGCCGGCGCTATCGCGCAGCTCCAGGTTTGGGCCGACCGGCTGGGCATGCCCTGCGTCGCCGGTGCGCCGGGAGGTGATCCCGCCTCGGTTGCGTTCGATGCGATCGATGCGGCCGTCTCCCGAAGGCTCGACACCGTCATCATCGACACCGCGGGGCGGCTTCATACCCAGGAAGGTCTGATGGATGAGCTGCGCAAGGTGACCCGCGTGGTCGGCCGCCGGCTTCCGGGGGCACCTCACGAGACCTTGCTGGTGCTCGATGGGACGGTGGGCCAGAATGCGATCCAGCAGGGCAAGCTGTTCTCCGAGGCGGTCTCGCCCACCGGAATCGTGGTCACCAAGCTCGATGGCAGCGCCCGAGGCGGGGCTGTCGCCGCTCTTCGGCGGGAGCTCGGGATGCCGATTCGTTTCGTTGGACTGGGAGAGACGGTCGAAGACCTCGAGCCCTTCGACCCGGAACGATTTGCGGAAAACCTTCTCGCCGAATCGACGGTCGAGGCCTCCTAGTATTCGCCTCGACACCGCCGTCAAGTTCCTCAAGGGAATCGGCGAGCGGCGAGCCGAAGCCCTGGAGCGACTCGGGGTCCGCACGGCGCGTGATCTTCTCTGGCATCTTCCCCACCGCTACGTCGACGCATCCACGGTAACCCCTCTGGCCAAAGCCCAACTCGGTCAGGAGGTCGCCTGCGTGGGCCGGGTCGTGGCCAAGGGAGTGCTTCCCACCCGGCGCGGTCTTCGAATCTTCCATGCCGTGTTAAGGGACGAGAGCGGCGTGCTGGAGTGTGTCTGGCCGGGACAGCCGTTCCTGGACCGTACTATCACGACCGGGCAAACCGTGCTGGTGTCGGGGCCGGTCCGCTTCTATCACGGCCGGCAGATGGCGCCCAGGGACTACGTCATTCTCGCGGACGCTGACAGTGAGCCCGATCTCCTCAGTGCCGGGAAGGTGCTCCCGGTCTATCCGGCCACCGAAGGTTTGAGTCACCGGATCATACGCTCATTGATCGACCGCCACCTCGACACCCTCATCGCGTTGTCGCATGATGAGCTGCCCGAACCGATACGGCAGGGTCTGGGCTTGCCGGGCTTACCCGAGGCTCTCCGTGCGGTGCACCGCCCAGCCTCGGCGGAGGAGGCCGAGCGGGGAAGACGCCGGCTGGCGTTCGACGAGCTGTTCGATCTCCAGCTCATGCTGATCCGGGCCCGGGCTGTGGCCAAGCGACACCGGAGCGGCGTGGCGTTCACCGTGAAGCGGGAGCTCACCACCCGGCTGCGGCAACATTTGCCCTGGCAGCTCACCGCAGATCAGCAGCGGGCTCTCCGCGAGATCACGAGCGACATGACCGCCCCGGACCGGATGCACCGGTTATTGATGGGGGACGTGGGGACCGGGAAGACCGTGGTCGCCCTGTTCGCCATGCTGCTCGCCCTGGAGAATGACTTCCAGGCGGTGCTAATGGCGCCCACTGAGTTGCTGGCCGAGCAACATGGCGAAACGCTCGAGAGTCTGCTGGCCCCGCTCGAGCTCAAGCCCGAGATGCTGCTGGGCCGCCAGACGGCCGCCGAGAAGGCGGCAGCGCGGAAACGCCTCGCCTCCGGACAGTCGCGGCTCGCAGTCGGTACCCACGCGCTGCTTCAGGAGAGCGTGTCCTTCCGGCGGCTCGGGCTGGTGGTGATCGACGAGCAACATCGGTTCGGGGTCGAGCAGCGGGCGGCGCTGATCGGCAAGGGAGCGGCCCCCGACGTCCTGCTCCTCACGGCGACGCCGATCCCCCGCTCGCTGGCACTGACCCTTTATGGGGATCTCGACGTGTCCACCCTGAGGGAGCGGCCGCCCGGGCGAGGCACGGTACGCACCGCGGTTCGCACCCCTGCGCAGCGGGAGCGGGTGCTCGAGTTCGTAAAAGACGAGTGCGAGAAGGGGAGGCAGGCCTACGTCGTGCTTCCGGTCATCGAGGAGTCCGAGCGTGCAGACCTGAGGGCAGCGACCACGATGGCCCAGAGTCTGGCCGCGCGCTGGCCGGAGCTGGAGATTGGCCTGGTTCACGGCCGGCTCAAGGCCGAGGAACGGGATCTGGCAATGCGCCGCTTTCGGAGCGGCGAGCTGAACGTGCTGGTGGCAACCACGGTGATCGAGGTCGGCATCGACGTACCTGACGCGACCATCATGGTGATCGAGCATCCCGATCGCTTCGGGCTGGCTCAGCTGCACCAGTTGCGAGGTCGTATCGGGCGGGGCGCGGAAGAGAGCTACTGCATCCTGATGGCGGAAGGGAATTCCCCCGATCGGCTACACGCCTTTGCCGCGACCCAGGACGGGTTCCGAATCGCGGAGCTGGATCTGGAAGAGCGCGGGATGGGCGACCTCATCGGAGCTCGCCAGTCAGGGGGGGTCGAGATCCGCCACGCCCAACTCCCCGCCGACTCCGATCTGCTCGACCAGGCGCGGGACCTGGCCCTGAAGATCATCGCAGCGGATCCGGCGCTTCAGCGGCGGGAGAACCTGCCGCTCCGCGAGCGGGCCGTCGCCCGATATCCCCGGGCGGTGGAGCTGTTTCGCGTGGGGTAGGAAACTGCGTGGTTAGGCTCACCTCCGCGGTTTCTTGGCTGGTGCGCTGCCAGAGCGCTCGGCAGTGTTGGCAATGATTCACCACCGAGCCACAGAGGCCACAGAGGGGTCGTCTCGTTGCAGCACTCACGACATCCTGGGTGCCGCCATCGAGGTCCACCGGCGGCTTGGCCCCGGCCTGCTTCGCAGTGGCATCTACCGGATCATCAATGGATGACGCTGCCTCTGTGTCCTCTGTGCCTTTGTGGTGACCTTATGCGATCTATCATGTTCCTGATCTAAAACCCTACCCGTAGCCCGAGTCCGGTTCCCCCAACCCCTATACTTCGCACCTCCGGCTCGAACGGAATGTTGTCCGGCCGTTCCTTCGGCCGGGCCAGCTCCCAGATGAACAGGACCGCGGCGCCGGCCAGTGCCGCCTCACCACCGATCAGCCAGTAACGGGCCCGGCGGTCGTAGCGCAGAGATGCCTGGTAGAGATCCTCGCTCGCCGGATCGGTGTAGCTCCCCTCCGGTCCCAGGTCGCAACGCGCTCGATCCGCGTTGCAGTGGGCCTCCAGGTCGTCGAACGCATCTTCAGCGGTGTTGTGAGCCCGGACCGCCAAATAGTTCATTCCTATCGAGCCGGCCAGCAGTACCCACTTGCCGTACTTGACCGCCGGACTGAGGCCCTGGGCCTCGGCCCGGCCGGCGACGATACCGAGAAGCAGCAGGGCGATGAGGCCGCGGGTCACTGGCGGTACCGGTGGAGGTCACCGTTGCCGCCGATGGCGAGAAGCCCGTCTGGAAGAGCAATCGGGCTCAGCTCGACCGGCCGCCACACTCGCACGCGCCAGATCTCGCTGCCATCGGGCCGCAAGGCTCGAATCGTTCCATCGGCTCCACCCAGGAGAATCTGGGTACCCAGGATCGTCACCGGCGCCGTGACCGGCCACTCCAGCGCGGCAATCTGCTCCGGGACGGGCGCGGAATCCGGCTCGATACGGTAGACGGTTCCGATACGGGTCGCCAGAAACACGGTGTCGCCGAGCAGGGCCGGGGAGCTGAGCACCGGGGCGTCCACCTGCAAGGTCCAGTTCCGGTGCAGGTCTTCAGGGCTGATGGAGATCACCAGAGAATCCGTGGTTCCCGCCAGGAGCGCGCCATCGTGCGGCAGCCAGGCTGACAACACGGTGCCCGGAGACGCGGCCTTGTGAGTGACCTTTCCATCCGCTAACGCGATGCGAAAGAGAGAGTCCGTGGTGGCCACTACCAGCGCACCCGGCCCGGCCGGCATGGCCGGTATCCGAGCCACACCTACCCGTTGCCGCCACCGAACCTTGCCGGTTGCCGGCTCGAAAGCCACCACTCTACCGCGCTGGGTTTCGGCCACGAGCACTCCCTGGACCAGGGCCAGAGGTGCCCCGATGGGCTCGGCGGAAGTGCGCCAGATCTGTTTGCCGTCTTCCCGGCGAAGGGCATAGATCCGGCCCTCCGGCCGTGAGCTGGCGGCGTAGACCGTGTCGCCGGACACGACCACGCCCCCCACTACCATCCCCGAGAGTCGTTTGGACCAGCGAACTTCACCGCTGGCGAGATCCACGGCGTATACCTTGCGATCGGTTCCGCCGCCGTACAGAGTGTTGTCCCGGATCTCGACCTGACCCGTCAGCCGCCGTCCCGCCCGCGTGGTCCATATCGGGGTGGGTGCATTGCCGGCCGCGGTGGCAGCGATCGGCGTCGGTGGCGGACGAAAATTCACGCATCCCGCGTTGACGCTTCCCAGGAGCAGAAGTAGACTCAACGCTCCTCGTCGCCGACTCATTCTCCCACTGGATACGGCATGGCGGCAGTAGAGATCAGCGGGCTCTCCGCGCACGTGGGCGAGACGGTAACGGTCCGCGGCTGGGTGGTGACCACCCGGTCGAGCGGAAAGATCGCATTTATCGTTCTGCGGGACGGATCGGGTTATGTGCAAGGAGTCCTGTCCAAGAAGGAGGTGCCCGAATCAACCTGGGCTACCTTCGCGACGCTGACCCAGGAGGCCAGCGTCGCAGTGACTGGTGCCGTGCGGGAAGAGCCACGCTCGCCCGGAGGCTACGAGCTGGCCCTGAAGGAGATCGAGCTACTCGGCTCGAGCCCGGAATATCCCATCACCCCTAAAGAACATGGGACGACTTTCCTCTTCGAACATAGACACCTCTGGCTCCGCAGCCGGCGCCAGGCCGCGGTTGCGCGCGTACGCCACGAGGTGGTGCAGGCCATCCGGGATTTTTTCTACCAACGGGAATTTGTCCTGGTAGACACCCCGATCCTCACCGGCGCGGTCGGCGAGGAGTCGGGCAGCCTCTTCGCCACCGAGTACTTCGATCTCGGCAACGCCTATCTGGCGCAGACCGGGCAGCTATACGTGGAAGCGGCTGCCGCAGCGCTGGGCAAAGTCTATTGCTTCGGCCCCACGTTCCGGGCAGAGAAATCCAAGACCCGCCGCCACCTCACCGAGTTCTGGATGGTGGAGCCCGAGGTTGCCTTCAACGACTCCGATGCCAACATGCGGCTCCAGGAAGAGCTGGTAAGCTATATCGTGGGCCGGTCGCTCGAGCGCCGTAGGCAGGAGCTCCAGGAGCTGGAGCGGGATACCGCCCCTCTTCAAAGGGTCCAGGCTCCGTTCCCTCGACTCTCCTACACCGAGGCCGTCAATCGCCTCAACGCACTGGGCTCGGATATAACCTGGGGAAGCGATCTCGGAGGTGACGATGAGACGCTGCTGGCCAAGGAGTACGACCGCCCGGTCTTCATCTACAACTACCCCAAGCAAGTGAAGGCGTTCTACATGAAGGAGAACCCGGAGGACCCCCGGACAGTGCTCAACAACGACTGCCTGGCCCCCGAGGGTTACGGCGAGATCATCGGCGGGTCTCAGCGGGAGGACAACTACGATAAACTGCTGGCCCGGATCGAGGAGCAAGGGCTCGATCCCGAGGTGTATCGCTGGTATCTGGACCTGCGAAAGTACGGGACCTTCGTGCACTCCGGCTTCGGCCTGGGCATCGAGCGGACCGTGGCCTGGATTTGCGGGATTCCCCACATTCGCGAGGCGATCGCGTTCCCCAGACAGATACATCGTCTTTATCCCTAGACAAAAGCATAAACAGTAGACGGTGAACGGGAGGTGGGGTGCGCCTCGTTTACTGTTCACCGTTCACTGTTCACCGTTCACTGTTCACCGTTTACTGTTCACCGTTTACTATCCACCCTCTTCACCTCATTCCAAAGCCGGTCCAGCGCCTCCAGTCCAGCCGTCGAGACATCCAGGCCCCGCCTGGCCGCGAGAAGCTCCATCTCCTCGAATCGGTTGCGGAACTTCCGGTTGGTCCGATCCAGCGCCGGCCCGGGCTGCACACCCGCCTTCCGGGCCAGGTTGACTACCGCAAACAGGAGATCCCCTATCTCGTCCGCGAGCTCCTGGCTTGGAGCGGGTGGAGCGTTGGGGCCGGAGCGCAACTCCTCCTCCACCTCGGCGAGCTCCTCGCGGATCTTGGCGACCGGCCCCCCTACGTCGGGCCAGTCAAAGCCGACCGACGCGGCACGCTCCTGAAGCCGGTACGCCATCAGGAGGGGAGGCAATGTCGGTACCAATCCGGCCAGGACGTGTCCCCGGCTCTCCCGGCGTTTGATCTGCTCCCACGGCTCGGCACGGCCCAGGTCGAACAGGTGAGGATGCCGGCGGCGCATTTTCGCTTCCAGCTCGTCGGCTACCTCGGACGCGGTGAAGTCCCTGGATTCCTCCGCGATGACCAGTTGGAAGGCCAGGTGAAGCAACAGGTCGCTCAACTCTGCCTGGATCCCGGCTATCTCGCCCTCGCTGAGTGCGTGGTCGAGCTCCAGAACCTCCTCCACCAGGTATGGGCGCAAGGTTTCCCGGGTTTGGGCCCGGTCCCAGGGACACCGCTCGCGGAGGTCGCGCACGGTGGCCATAGCGCGTCCAAGCGCTGAATTGTCTTGCATTTATCCCCCGTGCCGAATATCATACCCGCCGGCTCGACCATGACCTTTTCCCCCGAGACAACCCGTGCCTGGGTGGACGTCGACCTCGGTGCGCTGGTCGCCAACGCGCGCACGGTCGCCACGGTCAGCGGCAGCCGCTTGTTGCCGATGGTCAAAGCTAACGGCTACGGGTTAGGTGCGGTTGAGGTGGCCCGGGCGCTTGAGTCGGTCGATCCCTGGGGCTTCGGCGTCGCATCCGTAGCTGAAGCCGCTGCCCTTCGCGCAGCCGGGATCACCCGGCCAATCCTTCTGGTCACTCCACTGGTCTCGCCCTGGATCGACGATTGTCTCGAGCTCGGCTTACGTCCCGCCATCGGCGACGTCCCTGCTCTCGACGCCTGGATGGGGCGAAGCCGGCGGCCGTTCCACCTCGAGATCGACACCGGTATGAGCCGCGCGGGCGTGCGGTGGGACGATCACGGCAGCCTAGAACGCTTGCGTACGCTGCTGGACCACAATGAAAGTTGGGAAGGGGTGTTCACCCACTTTCTCGCGGCCGAGTCGGATGCGGCCACGACCGGGCGTCAATGGAATCGATTTCAGGAGGTGCTCCGCGGACTGCCGAGCCGTCCTGCCCTGGTCCATGCGGCTAACAGTGCGGCCGCGCTTCAGGGAAAGTCGTTCGCGGGCGATCTGGTCCGGCCCGGCATCTTTCTGTACGGTGGCGCTGCCGGCGCCCAGCCGCCGATCCCGGTTGCGGCTCTCAGGGGCACAGTGGTTGCTGTGAGGTCGATCGCCGCGGGCGACACGGTCGGCTATGGGGGAACCTGGCGCGCGGAGCGGCCAACCAGGATCGTCACTGTCAGTATCGGGTATGCCGACGGCCTGCCGCGCTCGGCTCCGCAAGACACCCAGCGGCGATTCCGGCGGGAGATAGAGCTGAACGGCATTCTCGCACCGCTCGTCGGGCCGGTCACCATGGACATGTGTATGGCCGCGGTGACGCACGAAACGTCTATTGGAGACGTGGCTACGGTCTTCGGCGGGTTGATCCCGTTGGACCGGCAGGCGGAGGCCGCGGGAACCATCTCCTATGAGCTGCTGACCCGACTGGGGCCCCGGGTCGCCCGCCGCTACGGGAGCTTGGGATGAATCCCCACTTTGCTTCGCTGGTGCTTGGTCTCTTCCAGCAAGCGGATGCTGCGCTGAGCGGCGAGCTGCCGCCCAGAGCCGAGCGGGTCGAAGACGGGCGACAGCTGGCGCAGGTCTTGATCGATCTGCGCTTCCGCTTCGTCCAGACCATGCCCAAGGCATGACACGGCGGGCGGCCATAATCGTCCTGGACGGCGTCGGCATCGGTCCCGCCCACGACTCCGCGGCTTACGGAGACGAGGGTAGCAACACCCTGGGCAATGTCGCTCGCGCTGTGGGGGGCCTGGCGCTACCACGGCTCGAGGCTTTGGGGCTCGGGCGCTGCGCTGAGATCAGAGGAGTTGCCCCGGTTGCCGCTCCTCGCGCGGCGCACGGGGTTTGTGAGCCCGCCAGTCCCGGAAAGGACAGCACGGCCGGCCACTGGGAAATCTGCGGGCTCATTCTCGAGGCGCCATTCCCGACTTATCCCCGCGGCTTTCCGGCCTCGCTGCTGGAGGATTTTGCCCGCAGCACTGCTCGTGGGGTGCTGGGAAATAAGCCTGCTTCAGGCACTGCCGTGCTGGATGAGTATGGAGAGGAGCATCGGCGGACCGGCAAGTGGATCGTCTACACCTCGGCCGACAGCGTGTTTCAGGTGGCGGCTCACGAGGAAACCGTCTCCCTGGCAGAGCTTTACCAGGCTTGCACGATTGCCCGGGAGTTGTGCCGGGGCGAGCACGCCGTGTCCCGCATCATAGCGCGGCCGTTCGTGGGCAGCCCCGGGACCTGGAAGCGAACGGGGCACCGGCGCGACTTCAGCCTGGCCCCACCGGGTCCCACCTTGCTGGACCGGTTGGCCGAACGGCAGATACCTCGAGTGGGTGTCGGAAAGGTGGATGACCTGTTTGCCGGTCGCGGCATCAGCAGCATCCATACCGAGACCAATGCGGAAGCATACGCGCTGATCGAGGATGCGTTCCGGAGCATGCAGCGCGGCTTGCTCCTGGCCAATGTGATCGAGTTTGATCAGACCTGGGGGCACCGGAACGACGTCGCGGGCTTTCAGGGGGGCTTGCTGGAGCTGGACCGCGTCCTGCCTCGCCTGATCGGTGGGGTCCGAGAGGATGACCTCGTTATCTTTACCGCCGATCACGGCAATGACCCGACTACGCCGTCGACCGATCATTCGCGCGAGGTGGTTCCACTGCTCGTCGTGGGTCCCCGAGTGCGTCCGGCGAGCCTGGGCCGCCGCTACACATTCGCAGATATCGGCCAGACGGTGGCCGAGTTCCTCGAGGTACCGGCTCTGGCGGCCGGCACCTCGTTTCTTCCCGAGGTATGGCGTGACTGATTCCCTTGTAGTGGCCGCGCGAAACGCTCAAAGCCGCGCCTATGCGCCCTACTCGAACTTTCGGGTGGGTGCTGCGCTCGAGAGCGCGGAGGGGGAGGTTTTCCTCGGGTGCAACGTCGAGAACGCCTCCTATGGGCTTACCATCTGCGCCGAGCGTGCCGCCGTGTTCGCTGCCGTGAGCGCCGGGGCAACCCGCTTTCGCCGCGCAGTCGTGGTTTCCGACGTAGATCCTCCCGCGGCCCCCTGCGGGGCGTGTCGGCAGGTGCTGGCGGAGTTCGGTCTGGACCTTCCGATAGACGGGGTTGGCTCCCAGCGAACGCTACGCTGGATACTGTCCGATCTGCTGCCGGCCGCCTTCGGCCCGGAGCAGCTTCGGTGAAGTGGAGGATGACCGGAATCCTGGTAGCGGCGCTCACCTCGGCAGGCTGTCAGGAGAAGCTGACGGCGCCGGCCGATTGCCCCGCGCTCTGTCCCGGCGGTCAGTCTCAAGTCTTTGATGAGGTGTTTTCCCCTATCATAGGCGCTGATAGCAGCTTCCGCGGGTACGTCCAACCGCATGCGGCTCCTGCGCTCCTGGTCTCCAATGGCCTTCTCGGCTTCGAGGAGCGGACCCTGGTACGGTTTGGCCGGCGGCTGGACTCGGTGAGCGTGCGAGACACGCTCCGGGCCTACACCATCGATTCCGTGGCGCTCAGCTTGACGATGATTGCGAGAGATTCCAACCTCGGTGGCCTTCAGGTCCTGTTTTACCGGCTCTCGCCCTCGATCGATTCGACGTCCACTTTCGCGGCCACCGCCCCCGGATTCGTTCCCGAGAGTCTCATCGCCACCATCGCGGTGCCGGATTCAGTACCCAGTGGACCGATCGGCACGGTCATCCAGGGCGCTGAGCTGGAACGGTTCCAGATAGCGCCGGCTGACAGCGGACGACTCGCCGTAGGCGTCCGGATCGCATCGCTCACGCCGACCGGTATACGGGTGGGGGCGCTGGCCAGCGGCACCGGTGCCACGTTCACGACTTACGTGACCGCGGATATCCCCGACACCGGCACCGCGAAGCTCAGGACCCTTCCGGTGGCGGCTGCGTTCAACACCTTCGTAACCGAGGTTCCTCCTCAGCCAGAGGATCCTACTCTCCTGGCGGTGGGTGGGGAGCCCTCCGCCCGGGCGCTGCTCCGCTTCAGCCTTCCGTCACGCATACTCGATTCAGCGACTGTGGTGCGGGCCACCCTCGAGCTGACTCCGGTGGCGCCCATTACCGGTCTGCCGACAGATCCGGCACGGCTGCAGGCCCAGACGGTGCTGGCGGACGTAGGAGCCAAGTCACCGGTTAGCTCCGCAGCGGGGCGAGTTCCGATGGACACCCTGGAGATCGGCGCCGGCCTCGTCAGTGTGGATGCGGTCCGGCTGGTCGAGCTATGGCTGGGTGCCGCTCGGCCTTCAGCGCTTATGCTGTCGCTCACTCCCGATCACGAGGCGGCGAGTTTTACCAGGCCCGTCTTCTTTTCCACCCGCGCCGCAGATCCAGCGGTGCGGCCGCGGCTTCGGATAACCTACCTGCTCTCGTTCGCCTTCGAGAATCCCTAGTTGCGTCCCGTCCTTCTCGTTCTTCTCCTGGCCACGGTGCCGGTCATAGCGGGCGCGCAATCGTCGCAATTCGGCGTGCGCGGACTGGGGTTCCCCGGGCGCTCGATCTCGGTCCGGTCCATAGGGAGCGGGGGAGCTTTCGGGTTGTTCGATCCGGAGTCGAGTCAGAACCCGGCCGCCCTGAGTGCCGCCGCAGCCTTGACGAGCGGGTTTACCATCACCCAGAGCTTTCGTCGGGTCGAGAATCCCGCCGGCAGCGCGTCGGTCCGGGATACCCGATTTCCCCAGTTCATGATCGTAGGGCCGATCCGGACCTTTCCCGCTGCGCTCGGGATCAGCTTCTCGAACTACACCAGCAGGGACTTCACCCTGGCTACCGCGGGAACGCTCGACCTTCGAGGCGTGCCCGTAGGTGTGACCGATACGCTTGCCTCGCGAGGTGGCCTGAACGACGTCCGACTGGCCGGCGCCTACCGGCTGGGGACGCAGTGGTCTGTGGGGGCTGGACTCCATATCATCACCGGATCCAACCGGCTCACCGCCACGCGGGTGTTCGACGACCCGAGCTACCTCTCCAGTCGGCAGAGAACGGAGATTTCATATGCAGGCGTAGGCGTGTCGGCCGGGCTGCTGCGCCAGTTCGGGGCGAATTTCGGGCTCGCGGCAGTGGTGCGGTCCGACGGCCATGTCAACATGGATCGGGACTCCATCCGGGTCGCCACGGTGGACTTGCCTTACACCTTCGGTGTTGGGGTGCGGTGGCGGCCTGTCCCAAGCCTGGATCTGTCCAGTCAGGGGCTGTTTCGTACCTGGTCGGGCGCCAACAGTGACCTGCTCGCACTGGGTGGAACAGGGGCGCGAAATACCATCGAAGTGGCTGTTGGCGCGGAGTATACATCCGATCCCAGGCGGCCCTACCGCCGTCCCCTCCGGCTGGGTGCGCGTTATGCCAGCTTGCCGTTCCCCCTGGAGCCGGGGCGGCAAGGGCGCGAGCTCGGAGTGTCTGCCGGCAGCGGCCTGCGGTTCGCCCAGCAGCGTGCCGGTGTCGATCTGGCGCTGGAGCACGTCTGGCGCACGGAAGGCTCCTACACCGAGCGAGGCTTCGTTCTTTCGGTGGGGGTCTCGGTCAGGCCGTGAGTCCGCCGGCCCGCCCGCCCGTCCGCCCATCGGGCTATAATATGCCCATGCAGAAACGCGTCTACATCGAGACCTACGGCTGCCAGATGAATGTGGCCGACTCCGAGCTGATGTTCGGGGTCCTGGGCCGCGATGGCTATGCGCGCGCCGACCTACCGGAGGATGCCGACGTCGTGCTCGTCAACACCTGCGCCGTGCGGGACAACGCTGAGCAGCGGGTGATCGGTCGGGTAGGCGAGCTCCAGCGTTATAAGCGCGCAGACGGCGTGCTCGGCGTGGTGGGGTGCATGGCCCAGCGGCTGGGTCCCGCGCTTCTCGCCCAGGCACCGCGGGTCGATCTCGTGGTGGGGCCTGACGCTTATCGCAACCTGCCCGAGCTGATCAGTCTCGCTCAGGGCGGCCAGCGCGTGAGCGACACGGAGTTCCGCTCCTGGGAACATTACGAAGACGTGCCCGCGACGCGGGAAAATGGACCGACTGCATTCGTCACGGTACAGCGTGGGTGCGACTACCGATGCACCTTTTGCATCGTCCCCCAGACGCGGGGCCCCGAGCGAAGCCGCCAGCTGGTAGACGTAGTTCGGGAAGTGACCGGATTGATGGAACGGGGTACTACTGAAGTCACGCTGCTGGGGCAGACCGTCAACAGCTATAACGATGGCAAGCACGATTTTGCCGATCTGCTGCGGGCGCTGGGCCGGGTAGACGGACTCCGGAGAATCCGGTTCACCAGCCCCTACCCGACCGACTTCACTCCCGCGGTCATCGAGGCCTTCGCTGCCACCCCGGCTGTCTGCGAGCACGTGCACCTGCCGGTTCAGAGCGGCTCCAATGCGGTGCTCAGGCGAATGCTGCGGCGTTACACCCGCGAGCGCTATCTGGAGGTCATGGCCGAGCTGCGGCGGGCCGTTCCCGGTATCACGTTCTCGACCGATGTCATTGTCGGGTTTCCCGGCGAGACCGACGAACAGTTCGAGGCCACGCTCAGTCTCATCGCCGATGCCGATTTCGACGACGCCTATACCTTCAAGTACTCGGTGCGTGACGGAACCCCGGCGGTCAGGCTCAAAGATCACATCGCCGACGAGCATGCCTCGGCCCGGCTCCAGCGGCTCATCGAGGTGGTGCGCGCCAACGTTCGGCGGAAGAACATCGCCCGCATCGGTGAGACTCACGAAGTCCTGGTCGAAAGGCCTGCGCGGCGGGGCAACCTCATGCTGGCGCGCACCCGCACCAACCATCTGGTGCTTCTCGATCTGCCGCCGTCTGCCGTGGGTGAGTATCACACCGTCTGTCTTACGGGCACCACCGGCTCGACTTTCACGGGATCGGTGGTCGGGCCCTCGGTGGTGCTCAAGGCCCGCTCTGCGCTGGCGGTCCTGTGATCAAAAACCTGGTCGAGGAGCATGTCGCGGCGGCTTACGACACCCTTCGGCCTCATTTTCCGGCTTACTGTGGCTGCGAGCTCTGTCGCGACGACGTGCTGACATTTGCTCTCAACCGGATTCCTCCGCGTTACGTGTCGAGGCGCGAGGGTGCGGTGGTGACCGAAGTCAGTCTGGAAAAGGAGCAGAGCCGTGCGGCCATCGAGGTGGTAGTCATGGAGGCGCTGCGCAAGATCTCCGTCGCGCCGCGCTGTCGCAACCGCGGAGGCGCACCCGCCGGCTGAGATCGGGGTGGCAGTGAGATGGCGGCCTGCCATCCTGTTCACGGCAGCGTACGGGGCCGGTCTAGCGACCGGCCTTTTGCATTTTGGGGGTCTGTTCGGCGTAGCCGCGGTAACACTAGGCACGGCCCTCATGAGGCGGGTACCGCTCGTCGCTCTGCTGGCGGCCGCGGGCCTCCTGGGAAGGCTGAGCGGTGAGCTGGCGTGGCTCGCCGAGGCCAATCGGTGCGCCGCACGGCTGCCGGAGAACCGGCTCCGCCTGTCCGTTCGCCTGCTCGAGCCGACCGATTCAGCCGGCGGGCGCCTCCCGGTCCAGCCCATCGGGGTGGGTTGTAGTGGACCGGTCACCGCCCGGTGGCCGGCGGGTGAGTCTCTGGCAGCCGGGCTCGTCGCCGAGGTGACCGGCAGATGGATTCCGCGGCCGGGGGTCATTGGCCGAGCCTCGGGCACTCTGATTGCCGCAGAGGTGGGAAATGTCTCCGGTCGGCCGGCCTTCTCCTACCGGATCCGCACCGGCGTGACCCGGGTCAGCCGCCACCTGTACGGCACTAGAGCGCCAATGGTGGACGCGCTCATTCTGGGTAGGCGCAGTGGTCTCGACCGGAACCTTCAGGATCGTTTCGCGCAATCCGGCCTGGTGCACCTGCTTTCGATATCGGGATTCCACGTGGGAGTCATTACGGCGTGGATCTTTCTCCTCTCCCGGCTCCTCTGGCTCCGGCGAGGCCCCGCTCTGGGCTTGGCAGCAGGAGTGAGCGTCGCTTACGTAGCCTTTTTGGGATGGCCGGCGCCGGCCACCCGGGCAGCGGCACTCGCGGTGCTGGTGGCTATGAGTCGGATCCGCCAGCGCCGGGTGCAGGCCAATGCTCTCCTCTCGGCGACCTGCCTCTGTGTCCTGCTGGTCGACCCCTGGGCCATAGTGGACCTGGGAGCCTGGCTCTCCGCGGCGGCGCTTTGGGGTGCCAGCACCTTCAGCCGATGGACCGACCTAACCCTCGGTGCCACAGCCTGGTGGCGAACCCTAGGTTCGTCCGTGGGAGCCACTCTCGCCACCGCTCCCATTACGGCGGGGGTGCTCGGCACCGTGGCTGTCGTGGGCATAGCGCTCAACTTTCTCGCCATCCCCCTCGCCGCGGTGGCCGTGCCGGGCGTGCTTTCGAGTCTTCTGCTCTTTCCTTTCTGGCCCCCGGCAGCCGAGGCACTGGCTGGGGGCGCCGGCTTCGCGCTTCATCTCCTCGAGCTTCTAGCCACCGCCGGCGCCGCAGTGCCTTATGGGCACACGGTGGCCAGCGCCGAGCTCCGGACCGCGCTTCCCTGGACGTTTGGCTTGGCGCTCAGTCTGTGGTGCATCGGAAAAAGGAACACTCTGGCGGAAGCCCTGAGGCGATGGGCGTGGGTGGGCGTGGCTGGGCTCTGGGCCGCTCTACTCTGGACCTGGGCTCCAGTCTCTTCTAACACCGGTTCAGGACTGGCGTTACATTTTCTCGATGTAGGGCAGGGGGATGGCGCGATTCTCCGGACACCTGCCGGAAGCTGGGTGCTGATCGACGCGGGGCCCCGAACCGAGCACAGCGATGCCGGCCGAAGAGTGGTAGTTCCGTTCCTGGCACGGCACGGCGTTCGGGAGCTGGCACTGGTGATCGTGTCGCACGCCCACGCCGATCATCTGGGCGGAGTTCCCGCCGTGCTGGACCGGTTTCCGATTTCCCTGGTGGTAGAGCCCGGCGCGCTGGTGGCCGACCCACTGTACTACGGTTTTCTGAATGAGCTGGCTGCGGAAGCCACCCGCTGGCACCCAGGCCGCCGCGGCGAGCGGATCGCCCTCGATGGAGTCACCTTCAGCGTCCTCCATCCCGATTCCGCCTGGCATGGCTGGGGCGAGGACGTGAACGAGGATTCTCTCGTGCTTCTCATAGAGTACCTCGGGTTTCAGGCGATCTTTGCCGGCGATGCCGGATTTCCCGCCGAGGCGGAGTTGCGGAGCCGGGCATCGGCGGTGGATCTCTTGAAGGTGGGTCATCATGGAAGCCGGGGTAGCACCGGCGGCGAATGGCTCGATTCCCTGCGCCCGCGAGCCGCCGTCATCTCGGTAGGCCGGAACCGGTACGGACATCCCTCGGCGGAAACCCTGGGCCGGCTGCTGGCACGCAGGGTAGAGGTATGGCGTACCGATCGGGAGGGTACGGTAACCGTCACCACCGATGGCCGGCATATGACCGTGGAATCCAGGCGCCGCTCGATGACGCACGACGTCCGGTAGAAAAGACGTAAACAGTAAACGGTGAACGGTAAACGGGTCCTACTGTTCACCCCGTTTACTGTTCGCTGTTCACCGTCCACGGTTTGGTTTGGAGGGATTCTTGCTGACCTCAGTCACCACCATCGAGCGCTTCATCCTGGATCAGGAAGACCGCTATCCCGAAGCCACGGGAGAGCTCTCGAATCTTCTCTATGACATTGCGCTGGGCTCCAAGATCATCGCCGCCGCGATCCGCCGGGCAGGCCTGGTGGACATTCTCGGCGGCTCCGGGATACAGAACGTTCAGGGAGAGGAGCAGCAGAAGCTGGACGCGTTTGCCAACGAGACCCTCAAGAACTGTCTCAAGCACACGGGCCGGGTCTGCGCCATGGGATCGGAGGAAGACAAGGATATCATCCCGGTCCCTCCCGAATACTCAGCGGGCAAGTACGCTGTTCTCTTCGACCCGCTGGACGGCTCCTCCAATATCGACGTCAACTCCGCCGTCGGCACCATCTTCAGCATTTATCGGCGGATCAGCATCCACGGCCGCGGCACCGCCGGCGACGTTCTCCAGCCCGGGTGCAAGCAGGTGGCTGCCGGATATGTGATGTACGGCTCCAGCACTATGCTGGTGTACACCACCGGGCAAGGTGCCCACGGCTTCACTCTGGATCCCACCATCGGCGAGTTCCTGCTGTCGCACCCGCGGATTATCACGCCCCGAGTCGGGAAGTATTACAGCGTCAACGAGAGCAACTTCGGGCGATGGGACAAGGGGATGCAGATGGCGGTGCGGGGACTCAAGGGGGACATTCCTGACGGCGTAGAGCCGAAGAACAGCCGCTATATCGGTTCACTGGTCGGCGACTTTCACCGTAATCTGATAGCCGGCGGCATCTTCCTTTATCCGGCGGACACCAGGAACCCGCGCGGGAAGCTGCGGCTGCTCTACGAAGCCAGCCCCATGGCGTTCATCGCGGAGCAGGCCGAAGGCTCCGCCACGGATGGGGTCAACCGCATACTCGATATCGTGCCCGAGAGCCTGCATCAGCGCACGCCCCTGGTGATCGGCTCGCGTGAAGACGTGGGCTTCGTCGCCGATACGTTAAGGCGGGTGGCGGATCGCGCTAGCGGGCCGGTCTCCCAACCGGCCCTGTGAAGACGGTCTTCGGACCCGACGACTGGACCGGCGATCCAGCCCGCGATCTGGGAAATCCGGGCGAGTTTCCCTTCACCCGCGGGCCCTATCCCAACATGTACACCGGCCGGCTCTGGACCATGCGCCAGTACGCCGGGTTCGGCACACCTCAGGAGACCAACCGCCGTTTCCGCCGGCTGCTAGCCGCCGGCCAGATGGGCCTCTCGACCGCGTTCGATCTGCCTACTCAGATGGGCTACGACTCCGATCACCCCATGGCACAGGGAGAGGTGGGGCGGGTGGGCGTCGCCATCGATACGGTGGAGGATCTCGAGGCGCTCTTTCGGGAAATCCCGCTGGACCAGGTCTCCACTTCGATGACCATCAATGCCACCGCAGCGATTCTGCTCGCCATGTACATCGTGGTCGGGGAAGAGCAGGGTGTTCCGCGCGGCAAGCTTACCGGGACGGTGCAGAACGACGTGCTCAAGGAGTATATCGCCCGCGGCACGTACATCTATCCGGCGGGTCCCTCGCTCCGGCTGGTGGCGGACATCTTCCGGTTTGTGGTGCACGAGAAGATGAGCTTCAACCCCATATCCATCAGTGGCTACCACATGCGCGAGGCCGGTGCCACCCCGGTGCAGGAGGTGGCGTTCACCTTGGCCAACGCTCTGGAGTACGTCCGAGTTGCCCTGGAGGCGGGGCTTCCCGTGGACAGCTTCGGCCCCCGGCTTTCTTTCTTCTTTGCCAGCCACAATAACCTCTTCGAGGAGGCGGCAAAGTTCCGCGCTGCCCGCAGGCTGTGGGCCCGGCTGGTACGGGAGCGGTTCGGCGCCGGCGACGCGACCGCCCGGATGAGGTTTCACACCCAGACGGGCGGGGTTACGCTGCAGGCTCAGCAGCCGCTCAACAACGTCGTGCGGGTGGCCGTGCAGGCGCTCGCGGCGGTGCTGGGCGGCACCCAGTCGCTCCACACCAACGGGTACGATGAGGCCCTGGCGCTTCCCACCGCGGAGTCCGCCACGCTGGCTCTCAGGACCCAGCAGGTGCTGGCGCTCGAGTCCGGGGTGGCGGAGGTGGCCGACCCCCTCGGCGGGAGCTACTACGTCGAGTCGCTCACCGACCAGATCGAGACCGAGGCACGCAAGCTGGTGTCAGAGGTGGACGCCCTCGGCGGGGCGGCTCGGGCGATCGAGCAGGGGTTCTTTCAGGAGGCGATCGCCCAGAGCGCCTATGCCCTGCAGATGGCCCAGGAGTCGGGTGAGCGGGTGATAGTGGGGGTCAATCGCTTCACCGATGAGTCGCCGCCGGTCACGATCGAGGCGCCCGATTTCTCGGCACTGGAGTCGGATCAGCGCGCCCGGCTGGCAGAGGTCAAGCGCCGCCGGGATGCCGGGGCCGTGGCGGCCGGGCTCGAGGCGGTTCGCGAGGCAGCAGGGGGAGCCTCTCCTCTCATGCCTCCCATCATTGGCGCGGTACGCGCTCGCGCCACGCTGGGTGAGATCAGCGACACGCTCCGTGATGTGTGGGGTGTGTACCGGCCTGCGTGATCGCGATCAGCAAGGCGTGAATAGGTCGGTTTGAGATTGTCACGAGGCAGCAGCCAGACTGCTTGTACCCTCCGGCAGCACTCGGTAAGTTAAATATCTGTTTTCGTTTACCTCTGACGGACGACGATGCCGACATACGAATACCAATGCCCTGACGGGCATGTCTCCGAAAAATTCCAGAAGATGTCCGGCAGGCCCCGGGCCAGGTGTCCGGTCTGCGGCAAGCCGGCCACCCGCAAGATCTCAGGGGGGGCGGGGCTGGTGTTCAAGGGCAGCGGCTTCTACATCACCGACTACGGTAAGGACGGCAAAGGACCCCGGAAAGAGGGCCTCGAGAAGGCGGAGAAGTCGGAGAGGACGGACAGGACGGACAGGACCGAAGCGAAGCAGCCTGCCGGCGACGCACCGAAGAAGCCCGATGCGGGACCTGCCAAGGCCGCCCCGAAGGGGAAGGCCGCCTCAGAGTGAGCGATGCCCTCCGCGCGGAGCTGTCGCGGGTGGCTGCACAGCTCGGGGCCGATGCAATCGAGTTTGTCCTGGAGCGTCCCCGCGACCCGGGCCACGGCGATCTGGCCACCAACCTTGCCATGGTGCTCGCGCGGCGCGAGCGGGCCAACCCTCGTAAGACCGCCGAACGAATCCTGGGTGAGCTCCGTCTCTCGCCCGAGCTGGTGGCCAAGGCCGAGATAGCCGGCCCCGGGTTCATCAACTTCTGGCTCGCCGAGGACCAGCTCGTCTCGGTCCACCGTCACATCATCTCCCAGGGCTCAAGGTACGGCCGGAGCACCTTCGGGGCTGGTACCCGAGTCAACGTCGAGTTCGTCTCGGCCAATCCCACCGGGCCACTGCACGTCGGCCACGGCCGCCAGGCCGCGCTTGGCGACGCGCTTGCCGCACTGCTCGAGTGGACCGGCCACGCCGTCACCCGCGAGTTCTACTACAACGACGCCGGCGTCCAGATAGCAAACCTCGCGCTCAGCGTGCAGGCGCGAGTACGTGAGGCTGCCGGCGAGCCTCTCGCCATTCCGGAGGGAGGCTACCATGGCGAGTACATCAAGGACATCGCCGCCGCGTACCTGCGGGAGAACCCGCACGATCGCCGAGCGGAACAGCTCGAAGAGGTGCGCCGGGTAGCGGTCCGCGAGCTGAGGCGCGAGCAGGATCTCGACCTCAAGGCCCTGGGCGTCGTCTTCGACGTCTACTATCTGGAGTCATCGCTCTACGAGCAGGGTAAAGTGGATTCGGTGGTGGGAGCGCTCAGCGCCCGAGGTCAGACTTACCAGGACGAGGGGGCGCTGTGGCTCCGGACCACAGCTTATGGCGACGACAAAGACCGGGTCATGCGAAAATCCGACGGGACCTACACCTACTTCGTTCCGGATGTGGCGTACCACGTCACCAAGTGGGAGCGAGGCTTCCGCCGGGCCATCAACGTGCAGGGCGCGGATCACCACAGCACCATCACCCGGGTGCGCGCCGGACTCCAGGCGCTCGGGCTCGGGGTGCCTGCCGATTATCCCGAGTACGTGCTGCACCAGATGGTGACCGTGACCAGGGGTGGAGAGGAGCTCAAGATCTCCAAGCGGGCGGGCAGCTACGTCACCGTCCGGGAGCTGATCGACGAGGTGGGGCGGGACGCGGTCCGCTACTACTTTCTGATGCGCCGGGGAGAGTCGCAGCTGGTTTTCGACGTGGACCTCGCCCGCAAGCAGACCGACGAGAACCCGGTGTTCTATGTGCAGATGGCCCACGCTCGGCTGAGCGGGATCTTTCGCACCGCCGGGCGAGACCCCGACTCGGTCACCGGCGACCTGGACCTGGCTGCCCTCCCCGCGCCCCAGGATACCGAGCTCCTCAAGAAGTTGGCGGCATTCCCTGAAGTAGCCGAAGGCGCGGCGCGCGAGCGGGAGCCCCACCGCATCACCACCTACCTCCACGAGCTGGCGGCGATCGTCCACGCCTGGTATCACCATACCCGCGCCGTAGGCGCCCCCGAGGGAGAGGCCACCGAGCGCTCCCGCCTCCTGCTCGCCCGCGGCGCTCGCATAGTGCTGGCCAATGCCCTCGGCCTGCTCGGCGTTTCCGCCCCTGACCGGATGTGACCTGATGAGCCTGCTCGTGGTCGGCAGTATCGCGCTCGACTCCATCTTCACGCCCTTCGGCGAGACCGCCGATGCCCTGGGCGGGTCGGCCGTCTATTTCAGCGTAGCGGGATCGATCCTCTATCCGGTGCAGGTAGTGGGGGTCGTAGGGCACGACTACCCTCACTCCGAGCTGGAGCGGCTGACAGCCCGGGGCATCGACTGGTCCGGCGTCGAGCGGACCGAAGGGGAGAGCTTCCGCTGGAAGGGAAAATATTCCTACGACCTGCAGAGCCGGGAAACCCTGGAGACCCGGCTCGGCGTCTTCGCCGACTTTCAGCCCAAGCTGCCGGACGCATTTCGCTCCGCGCATTTCCTGTTCCTGGGGAACATCGATCCCGATTTGCAGCTAGGGGTGCTCGACCAAGTTCATCGTCCCGAGCTCGTGGTCTGCGACACGATGAACTACTGGATTCAGAGCAAGAAGGCGTCACTGCTCCAGCTGTTGCCCCGGGTGGACGTGCTGATGGTGAACGACAGCGAGGCCCGGGAGTTGAGTGGCGACTGGAACATTCACCGGGCCGGCCGCTGGATTCTGGCGCACGGCCCCAAGCGCGTGGTCATCAAGCAGGGGGAGCACGGGGCGCTGCTCATCGAGCCGAAACGCACCTTCTACGTGCCTGCGTTTCCGCTGGAGACGGTCTTCGACCCCACCGGAGCGGGAGACGCGTTTGCCGGCGGGTTCATGGCGTACCTGGCGCGCACCCGCTCGGTCACCGAGGAGAACATTCGGCGAGCGATGGTCTATGGTGCGGCCATGGGCTCGTACGCGGTGGAACAGTTCGGCATTCGGGGCTTCGATCATGTCACCCTTGCTGCGGTCGAGGCACGGGTGCGCGCCTTCCAGGATCTGACCCACGTGTCTCTGGCCGAGGCGCTTACGTGAAGGGAGCGGGCGAATCCCGCGAGTACGCCGCGGCAGGAGTTGACCTGGATGCCGCGGAAGCAGCCAAGCGGCGGATCGGGGAGCTGGTCTCGAGTACTCGCACCCGGCTGTCGGCCGGCAGGGTAGGCGCATTCGGCGGGATGGTTCGGATCCCGGAGGGGATGCGTAAACCCACCCTGGTTCTGAGCACCGATGGTGTCGGTACCAAGGTGCTGGTGGCAATGCAGGCGCAACGATTCGATACCGTGGGCCAGGACCTGGTCAACCACAGCGTCAACGATATCCTGGTCCACGGGGCCATGCCTATCGCGTTCATGGACTACATTGCCGGCGCCGCACTCGGCCTCGAAGAGATCGCCCAGATCGTCGAGGGCATCGCCCGCGCTTGCCGGGCGCATGGAATGGCTCTGGCAGGCGGCGAAACGGCACAGATGCCGGGGTTGTACCAGCCGGGGACGTACGATCTCGCGGGAACGATCGTCGGAGTGGTGGAGGAAGATCGCGCTCTCCATGGCGACTCGATCCAGCCCGGCGACAGGCTGCTGGGGTACGCTTCCACCGGCCTGCATACCAATGGCTACACTCTGGCGCGCCGCATCATCTTCGAGCGCATGAACTTGCAGATATCCGACCGGCTGGGCGACACCGGCCGGACCGTGGCCGACGCGCTCCTCGCGGTCCACCGGAGTTACTACCGTAGCGTCGCACCGGTTCTCGAGCGGGTGCACGGACTGGCCCACATCACGGGTGGCGGAATTGCCGGCAATCTGGTGCGGATATTGCCCCAGCGCTGCTCGGCGACGGTGGACCCCGGTACCTGGGAGTGGCCGCCGCTTTTCACCACACTGCAGCAGGCGGGGCGAATCTCCACCGAGGAAATGCGGGACGTATTCAACCTCGGCGTGGGGCTCATCGCCGTGCTGCCCCCCGATGCCGTCGCGGCCGCCCAAACCGCCGCCGCTGCGGAGGGGGTCCCCACATGGGTGATGGGCGAGATTCATAAGGGCAGCCAGGCCGTGCGTTTCGCCCGTCCGTAACGGAGAATACATGCGCGCCCCTCAGCTACTTGCCGGTCTCTTCGCCCTTGCCATGGCCTCGCCCGGGCTCGCTCAGAACAGCGAATGCTCCGCCTATGTTTCCAACGCCCGCCGGGTCTGTGATGCCGCGGTCGATGGCACCCGGGCATTTCACCCGGTGGTCGGGGTATTGGTCAGTGGGGGAAACCCTACCATCGGATCGGCTGGAACGCTGGGTGGTATCGGCCACGCTTCGCTGACCTTGCGGGCCAACGCCGTGGGTCTGGTCCTTCCGGATCTATCCTATGATGGAAGCAGCACGACGGTTCCTGCCGGTGAGAAGCTCTTCGTCCCCGCTCCTTTGATGGAAGGAGCTCTGGGCATCTACAAGGGAATGCCGACCGGCCTCCTGGCCGTAGACCTCCTGGGTTCGGCCCAGCTTCTCCCTACCGACCAGATCGATAACCTCACGGTCGATTCCGGGGCGCGAAAGATCGGAGGGATTGCCCTCGGTCTCGGATACGGCGCCCGCATCGGCCTGCTCCGCGAGATGGGTCCCCTGCCGGCAGTCTCGGTCAGCGTCATGCGGCGCGACATACCCGAAGTGACTTATGGCGACATGGCCGCGGGTGACCGGTACAGTTACTCGGTGGATCTTCATGCGACCAACCTTCGATTGGTGGCGAGTAAGCGGCTGGTCGTGTTCGATCTGGCCGCAGGCTTCGGGTGGGACAAGTACACCGGTGACGCGGTGATCCGGTTTCGCGATCCGATCACGCTGGTTGCCCAGCCCGATGTGCCGGTGGAGCTGAGCAATTCGCGGGTGCTTGGCTTTCTCAACGCGGGCATGAGCCTGTCGGTGGTACGGTTGACCGGTGAGATCGGATACCAGGCCGGTAAGGATCAGAACCTATCCACCGATTTCGAAGACTTCGATACTACCAAGGGGAAGTTATTCGCCGGTCTCGGCCTGCGAGTGGGCTTCTAGCGCTGAAGTGAACGAGCGGGAGGCAATGGCACGCGCCCTCGACCTCGCCTGGCGAGGGTGGGGGCGGGTACAGCCGAATCCGCTGGTAGGTGCGGTAGTGCTGGTGGGGGAGGAGCCGGTCGGCGAAGGGTGGCATCCGGAATACGGCGATCGGCATGCCGAGGCGATGGCGCTGGCTGCGGCAGGTGAGCGGGCTCGAGGGGCGACGCTGGTGGTCACTCTCGAGCCCTGCGCCCATCAGGGCAAACAGCCCCCCTGCACGGAGATGATCCTGCGCTCGGGCGTTCGTCGCGTGGTTGTCGCAATCCTCGACCCCCATCCAGCCGCGGCCGGCGGTGGGGAACGGCTTCGCTCGGCCGGCCTCGAAGTCGAGGTCGGAACGCTCCGCGAACTCGCCCGGGCACAGAACGCCATGTTCCTGCACGCCGTTCGGGGCCTGGCGCGACCCTTCGTGGCGCTCAAGCTCGCCACTACGCTCGACTGCCGAATCGCGGATGCCGGGGGCCGGTCCCGCTGGATTTCGGGTGAGCCGGCCCGGGAGTACGTGCAGTGGCTTCGAGCTGGCTTTGATGCCCTCGCCATAGGGGGCCGCACCGCTCGCCTGGACGATCCTTCCCTCACGGTTCGCGGCCCCTTAAAACCACGGAGACCTCCCCGCCGCATCGTGTTCGACCGCACTGCGGACCTCGGGCCGGGGCTGAGCCTGGTACGCACCGCAACCGAGACCCCAACCATCGCCGTAGTGTCCGCCAGTGCCGACAGGGCCAAAGTGAAGCTGCTGGAGTCTTCCGGTCTCACGGTTGTGGTGGCAGCCAGCCTCGAGGACGCGCTCGGGTCCCTGCATGCAATGGGTATCGGCTCGCTCCTGGTCGAAGGGGGCGGGGAACTGGCTGGCGCGTTGCTGCGAGATGGGCTGGTAGACCGCTACTACTGGATTCAGGCCCCGCTCTGGCTGGGAGATGGGGCGGTGCCCGCCGTTGCCGGGCTCCCAGGCCGGCCGCTGGATCAGGCCACCCGCTGGCAGGTCGTGGAACGGCGCTCTATGGGCGAGGACACTCTGCTGGTGCTGGACCGGGCCTGATGTTCACGGGAATCGTCACCGAGATCGGCAGGGTACAGGAGCTGAGATCTGCCGCCGGTGGGATCGAGCTCAGCATCCTGTGCTCCTATGGCGACCTGCAGCCCGGCGAGAGCGTTGCCGTGGATGGTGCGTGCCTGACGGTCGAATCGGCGGACCCGCGCGCTTTCAAAGTGCACCTCGTGCGGACGTCCCTCGATCGGACCCGTTTTACCGGCTACACCCCGGGCCAGCGGGTCAACCTCGAGCGGGCGCTTCGGGTGGGCGACCGCCTTGGCGGGCACCTGGTCCAGGGCCATGTGGATGGTATCGGGACCATCGAGGAACTGATCGACCGGCACGACGTACGGATCTTGGATCTTCGGGTTCCCAAAGACGTATCTCGGGTTTCGGTGCCCCTGGGATCGATCGCCGTGGATGGCGTGAGCCTGACGGTGAACGCAAAGCCGGCCCCGACTCTAATCCAGATCTCCCTGATCCCGTTTACCTTACAGCACACGACCCTGGGCGAGCGCCGGGTGGGAGATCGGGTTCACCTCGAGGCTGATACGATCGGGAAGTATGTGCGCGCTCTTATGAAAAAGCGTGAACAGTAAACGGTGAACGGTGAACGGTGAACAGTGAACCGGTGAACAGGACGATCACGGCAACTACCGGCCGCCACGGTTCACTGTTCACCGTTCACCCTTTTGGTCAAATCGACATGACGACATACGGGACTATCGATCAGGCCATCGACGATCTGCGAAACGGTAAGATCGTCATCGTGGCCGACGATGAGGATCGCGAGAACGAAGGCGATCTCGTCTGTGCGGCGGAGCTGGCTACGCCCGAGATGATCAACTTCATGACCCTGCATGGACGGGGGTTGATCTGTCTCGCTCTGACCGGTGAACGCTGCGATCAGCTGGGCCTGCCCCAGATGACCGAGCGCAATACCGAGGACCTGTCCACCGCCTTCACCATCAGCATAGATGCCCAGCGCAAGTTCGGGGTCACCACGGGCATTTCCGCGAGAGACCGGGCCACCACGATCCACGTCGCCATCAATCCGGCGACCGTTCCCTCGGACCTCCGCCGGCCGGGCCACGTCTTTCCGCTGCGAGCCCGCCCGGGCGGCGTTCTTCAGCGGGTGGGGCAAACCGAGGCCAGCGTCGACCTGGCCAGGATGGCCGGGCTGAATCCGGCAGGGGTGATCTGCGAGATCCTCAGCGCCGATGGTTCCATGGCGCGCCGGCCGGAGCTGGAGGAAATCGCGCAGCAGCATGGGTTGACGTTCGTCACCGTCGCTCAGCTGGTGGCCTATCGGCTGAGGACGGAGCGGCTGGTCCATCGCGTAGCCGAGGCTCGCGTTCCAACCCGGTTCGGTGAGTTCACCATCATCGGCTACCGGAACGACGTCGACCCGGCCGAGCATGTCGCGCTGGTCCGTGGAGACATCGCCGGGCAGCCGAACGTTCTGGTCCGCATGCACTCGAAGTGTTTGACCGGAGACGTCTTCGGCTCCCAGCGGTGCGACTGCGGCTTCCAGCTTCAGCGGGCCATGGAGCTCATTGCCATCGAAGGCAAGGGGGCGGTGGTTTACCTGGACCAGGAGGGGCGCGGCATTGGGCTTCTCAACAAGCTCCGGGCCTACGCCCTTCAGGACAGCGGCGACGACACGGTCCAGGCTAACGAGCGCCTGGGATTCGCCCCCGACCTCCGCAACTATGGCATCGGAGCGCAGATCCTGCGGGATCTGGGGCTTTCCTCCATTCGGGTAATGACCAACAACCCGCGGAAGCTGGTCGGCCTGGACGGGTACGGCCTGGAGATCGTCGAGCGCGTGCCGCTTCTGGCCGATCCCAACCACGAGAACAGCACCTATCTCCAGGTCAAGCGCGATAAGCTCGGCCACCTCTTCACCCACTGATCCCGTGCCCGACTTCTCCGGCCGCCTTCGCGCCTCGGGGCGGGTGGCGATCCTGGTCAGCCGCTATAACGAGCTGGTTACCACGAGGCTCCTGGAGGGGGCCCTGGCCTGCCTGCGAGAAGCGGGACTGCCGCGCGACGACGTGGACGTGGTCTGGCTGCCGGGAGCGTTCGAGTTGTCCGTGGCCGCGGCCGCGGCCGCCGAGAGTGGCCGGTACTGCTGCCTGGTGGCTCTGGGCGCCGTCATCCGGGGGGAGACGCCCCATTTCGACTACGTCGCGGGAGAAACGGCACGCGGGCTCACCTCGGTGGCGGTGCGCTATGCCTTGCCGATCGGCTTCGGGGTGTTGACCACCGACACGCTACAGCAGGCGGTGGATCGGGCCGGTGGCAATGCCGGCAACAAGGGACACGAGGCAGCCGGCGCCGCGCTGCAGGCCGCCGACGCACTGGCTCAGCTGCGGACCCACCATGCTCAGGGTTGAGACCAAGAGCCGGGCCCGCGCGCTGCAGATCCTGTACGCCTGGGAGTTGCAGGGTGGGCCGCCGATCCCCGCCGTAGTCACCGGCGTCGCGCGGCTGACCGGCCCTCAGCCCCGGATCCTAGACCGGGCCGAGGAGCTGGCCAGCGGCATCGTCGCGGAGCTCGATCTGCTGGATGCGGAGGTTGCGCAAGGGGCGGAGAACTGGCGCCTGAGCCGGATCGCCGTGGTCGAGCGAAATATTCTCCGGCTCGGCGTCCACGAGCTGCGCCAGGGAGAGGTGCCACCCAAGGTGGCCATCGATGAAGCGGTTCAGCTGGCCCACCGCTTCGGAGGCGAGCGCGCCCCCGCGTTCGTCAACGGAGTTCTCGACGGTGTCGCCCGCTCACTGGGGCGGATATAGGGCACCGCTACGCAGCCGCCTCGTGAATATCCTCCTCGTCAACTGGCAGGACCGGGCCAATCCGCAGGCCGGGGGAGCCGAAATCCATCTGTTCGAGATCTTTGGGCGCCTGGCCTCGGCGGGTCACCGGGTGAGGCTGGTCTGTTCAGGGTGGCCCGGCGCGCCGCCGGCGGCAACCATCGACGGGATCGCCATCGAGCGGGTGGGGGGCCGCCATACTTTCGCTCTGCTGGGCCGCGGCGCCGTAAGGCGAGCCATAGCTGCGGAGCGCCCCGACGTCCTGGTGGAAGACGTGAACAAGCTCCCGCTCTTTCTGGGGCTCGGCACCCGGCTGCCGTTCTGCGCGGTGGTGCCCCATCTCTTCGGCACTACCGCCTTCAACGAGGCCAACTGGCCGGTGGCCGCTGTAGTGTGGGCCGCGGAGCGACCGCTCCCCTGGGCCTACCGGCGCGCGGGATTCCACGCGATCAGCGAAAGCACCCGAAATGATCTCATCTCGCGCGGCGTTCCCTCCAATCGCATTCGCGTGATCCATCCTGGAGTGGACGGCGTGCACTTCAGACCGGGCCCTCCGGGCCGCCGCTCGGCCCACCCCAGCTTCTTGTATGTTGGACGGCTCAAGCGTTATAAAGGGATAGCTTTCGCCATCCGGGCCTTGGCTGTTGCCCGCCGCTACCGTGCCGATCTGCGTTTGGACATCGCGGGAACCGGCGACTACCGAGCAGAGCTCGAGCGGGTGGCCGCAACCTTGAAGGTCGATCAGGCGGTCACCTTCCATGGCTTCGTCAGTGAGGAGCGCAAGATCGACCTGATGCGCGGCGCCTGGGCCAACGTCTTTCCCTCCCCCAAGGAAGGGTGGGGAATTACGGTGATCGAGGCCGCGGCGTGTGGAACGCCGTCGCTGGCCTCGAACAGCCCGGGGCTGCGCGATTCCGTTTGCCATGGCGAGACCGGCTTCCTGGTTTCTCACGGCGATGTCGAGGCCCTGGCAGCGCGCATGGTGGAGCTGGCCGACTCGCCTCTGCTGGTGGAGAGCCTCGGTGCCCGAGCCCGCCGCTTTGCCGAGGGGCTTACCTGGGAGCGGACGGCCGAGGCAACCGAGATTCACCTGAAGGATATCATCGAGGGCTCGGCAAGGAGCTGAGCCGGGAGGAGTAATCATGCAGACGACCATCACTGCCCGTCATTGCGAGGTTGCCGAGCCGCTTCGGGAGCGTGCGCTCACGGTTGTGGAGCGCCTGGAGAATCTCGCCTCCCGGCCCATGGACATGACCGTGGTGTTCGATACCGACGGTATCGAGCAAACGGTCGAGCTCCGGCTCCACCTCGCGGGCGGCGAGATCCTGGTCGCCAAGGGCGAAGGGCCCGACCACCGCTCCGCCCTCGACCGGGCGGAGGACAAGCTGCGGCGACAGGTCGAGCGCGCCTCCGATCGTCCGCGCCGAGGCCGTTCCTTGCAACAGACCAAGAATCCACTCTGATGCTGCGACTGGGTGATTTCGTCTCCCGCCGCGGCGACCCGCTTCAACTGGAGGCTCTCACGGGCGAGCTGGGACTCGATCGCCAGATCCCCGATGCCGAGGTGGCGAGCCCCGGCCTGGCCCTGGCCGGGTACACCGGCCGCTTTGCGGCCAACCGGCTTCATGTCTTCGGCGAGACCGAGATCACCTACCTCAACTCCTTGCCTCCGGAGCAGCGCCGCCAGGCGCTCACCAATTTTTTCGGCTTTGATCTGCCTTGCATCTTCGTGACCAAGGGCCAGGACGTGCCGCCGGAGATGCTGGAGCTGGCCCGGTCGAAGGGAGTGCCGATCCTCCGAACCCGGCTCAAGACCGCCGAGTTTTACCGGCGCATCAAGCCGGTGGTAGAGGAGGCCTTCGCTCCCCGCACCACGCTGCACGGGTCGCTGGCCGACGTTTACGGTGTCGGACTGCTCTTCGTGGGCCGATCGGGAATCGGTAAGAGTGAGTGTGTTCTCGACCTGGTCGAGCGCGGGCATCGGCTGGTGGCCGACGACGTGGTGCAGGTGACCCGCCGCGGCAACGACGTGCTGATCGGCCGGGGCCATGAGCTCGCGGCCCACCACATGGAGATTCGCGGTATCGGTCTCATCGACATCCCCGCTCTGTTCGGGGTACGCGCCGTGAGACAGCAGAAACGCATCGAGGTGGTCGTTCAACTGGAGGACTGGGAGACCGCCAAGGATTCGGACCGAACCGGACTCTCCCGCGAGGACACGACCATCCTCGACGTGCCGGTGCCCCGTGTGGTGGTTCCTCTCAATCCGGGAAAGAACATCACCGTGGTCTCGGAAGTGGTGGCGATGATGCACCTCCTGCGCTACTCCGGAGTCGATGTCGCGGCTGCTTTCAACGCCCGCCTCATCAAGCGGATGAAGGAGCAGCGCGGAGTGAGGGAGTACCTTCAGGAAGACTATGAGTGAGGAGTTGCGCGGAGTGGTGGTTTGTCACGGCACGCTAGCGGGTGCCCTGGTGCAGGCGGCCGAGCAGATCAGCGGAATGAACGACGTCCTGGTGCCGGTATCCAACTCGGGCTGCGACCGCGACACTCTCGAGGAGCGGGTGCTGGCTGCCGTGGACGGGCGCCCCGCGGTCGTGTTCGTGGACCTGGCCAGCGGGTCCTGTCTCTTCGCCGTACTGAACCGCATCCGGGCCACGCAGTTGGTGAAGGTCGTCACCGGGGTGAATCTCGCCATGCTGGTGGATTTTGTTTTCCACCGCTCGCTCTCGCCCGCAGAAGCCGCGGCTCGAGCCGCCGCCGCCGGCGAGAAGTCGATTAAACTCCCCTGATGTCCATCGTGCTGTGCCGTATAGACGACCGTCTCATCCACGGACAGGTGGTGATCGGCTGGGGGCGGCCCCTGGGGATCGATCTCATCATACTGGTGGACGACCAGGTTGCCGCCAGCCCCTGGGAGCAGGAGCTCTACCAGATGGCCGTGTCGCCCGAGATAGAGGTCCGCTTCATCAAGGTAGCGGACGCCGCCTCGCAGATGGCCGACTGGCAGTCCAACGGCAGGCGAGGGCTCCTGCTGACCGGCGATCTGGATACCATGGCGGCCCTGCGGGCGGCGAACCCTGACGTGGTGCAGCGGATCAATCTGGGGGGAATCCACCACCGGCCGGGTCGGCGCGAGCGGCTGCCTTTCATCTATTTGACCGACCAGGAGCTGAGCAGCCTCCTTTCCCTCGAGGAAGGCGGTGCCGTCATTACGGCGCAGGACCTGCCCACCACGCCTCCGGTCGCGCTGAGGTCGCTGGTATGATCGACTTTCCGCTCCAGGTCATCGTTGCGCTTCTGCTCTGGGGAACTCTGGTAGGACTCGATCTGGTCAGCGTTCCCCAGGCGATGATTTCGCGGCCGCTGGTGGCCGGGAGCGTTGCGGGCTGGCTGGCCGGAGACATCGAAGCCGGGCTCAGGATCGGTGTCCTCCTTGAGCTGTTCGCCCTCGACGTCCTCCCTGTGGGGGCGGTACGCTATCCCGACTATGGCCCGGCGACGGTGGCGGCGGTCACCCTGGGTGTCGGCACTCCGTGGGAGCTGGGTCTCGGTCTCAGCGTCGCCCTGGCCCTGGTGCTGGCGGTGGCCGGAGAGTGGTCTCTCCAGGCGGTGCGCCGGTCGAATGCGCGGGCGATCCAGCGGCGGGCGGCTGCTCTGGCGGCTGGCGAGACCAGCGCCATTCGCCGGCTTCAGTACGGAGGCCTGCTGCGGGATGCGGCCCGCGGATTCGGGTTGACGCTGCTCGGAGTCGTGCTCGCGTTGGCCATCAGAGACGTGGTGCAACTCGACAAGCAGACCGCAGTGGCGCTTACTCTGGTGGCCATTGGAGCGGCGTTCGCGGCGGCGGTGAATGGCGCGTTCCGCAGCGCCGGTCGCAGCATTCGACTCAAGTGGCTCATGGCCGGTGTGGGTGTAGGCGTCGTCCTGGCGGTAATCGCATGACCGGGACCTTGCGCGCCATGCTTCGGCTGTTCGCCGTCCAGGGCACCTGGAACTACGAGCGAATGCTGGGCGTCGGCATGGGATACGCGGCCGAGCCCCTGCTGGAAGACCTCAAGGCGGTAGATCCGGTGCGCCATGGCGAAGCCGTGGTAAGGTCGGCTGAGTTCTTCAACTGCAATCCCAACCTCGCCGGCCTGGCGCTCGGCGCCACTACCCGGGCGGAGTACGAGGCGGTGCCCGGCGCCCAGATAATCCGGCTCCGTACCGCGCTATGCAGCCCGCTCGGAGCGATGGGAGACGAGCTGTTCTGGGCCGGACTGGTGCCAGCCCTGGTGGGAGCAGCCCTGGTCGGAGTTGTGCTTGGGGCCGGATGGTGGGCAATCGGCGGCTTTCTCCTCGCCTACAACGGCATCCGCCTGTGGACCAGCTACTGGTCGCTCCGGACCGGTATGGCCTCGGGTATGGGCGTCGGCTCGGCCATCACCGTTTCCTGGCTTCCTCGCGCCATCGAGCGGGTAGGGCCGGCGGCTGCGTTCGTCAGTGGAGCTGCGATTCCGGTGGTGGCCGCCTGGTACCTGAAGGGGTTCGGCTGGTCGGTTGGATTTGGTGCCGCGGCCGTCGCCATGGCCGGCATCGCACTGACGCGCTGGTTCGGGCCGGCCCTGACGACGGTGCGTTTCGCCCTGGCAGCCATGATCCTTCTATTACTCCTGCGGCGGGCAAACCTGTGATCGAGCGCGAGGCCACGATCGTGAACCAGGAGGGACTCCATGCCCGTCCCGCCGCGCGTATCGTGCGTCTGGCCAACTCGTTCGACTCCGATATCGAGATCTGCAAGGACGGTGTGGGGGTGAATGGCAAGAGCATAATGGGTGTGATGATGCTGGCGGCCGAATGCGGCAGCTCGATCACCATCCGGGCCACGGGGCCGGATGCCGAGCGGGCTGCGGAGGCGCTCGCTGCCCTGGTTTCGGGCGGGTTCGGCGAGGAATGACCGGGCCCCGGCTGCTGCGCGGGATCGGGGTATCTCCCGGCGTGGCCTGCGCCCCGGCGCTGGTTCTCCGGTGGGACTTTCCCGAGGTCCCGGATCGGACCGTACATCCGGATCAGGTCGAGGAGGAGGTGCGCCGGCTTCGGGAAGCCGTGGACTATGTCGTCTCTCACCTGAGAGAGCTCGGTGAACGTGTGCTTCAGCGGGCCGGGCCCGAGGAGTCGCGGATCTTCGACGCCCAGATCCTCATGGCGCAAGACGAAGATTTCCTCGCCTCGGTCGAAACCCTGATCCGCAACAACCAGCTCAGCGCCGAGACCGCCTACGAGTTCAAGGCACTCGAGCTCCGGGCCCAGTGGTCCGGTGCCGCCCGGCTGCGTGAGCGCCTGGCCGACCTGCATGCAATCCAGATGAGGATGTTGCAACGGCTCCTGGGGGCCCGCACCGACAGCGAACTGTGGTCCATCCCGGCCGACGAGCAGGTGATCGTCGTGGCACACGAGCTCTCTCCCGGGCTGACCGTTCAGCTCGACCGGGAGCACGTCGTTGGCCTGGTAAGCGAGGAAGGGACCCGTACGGCCCATGCCGCAATCCTGGCCCACTCGCTGGGGATCCCGGCCGTGATGGGAGTGGCGGGGGCCCTGGTGGGAATTCCCAACGGGACCACGCTCCTGCTGGACGGCCAGAGCGGCACCATCGTGCTCGACCCGAACCGCGATGAGCTGGAGGAGGCCAAGGTCCAGGTCAGCCGGCGGCACAGACTCGAGCTCCAGCTCGAGGCCGTAGTGGGTGAGGCGGCCGTCACTCCCTCGGGGCGCGCCATTACGCTGATGGGCAATGTCGACTTGCCCGAGGAGATAGAGGCTGCCACCCGTCAGGGGGCCCAGGGGGTGGGGTTGTTGCGCACCGAGTTCCTGCTTACCGGCCGCACCCATCTACCCACCGAGGACGAGCAGACCGCCTACTTCCGGCGGGTGGCCCGCGCATTTCCCGGCAAGACGATTGTGATCCGCTCCTTCGATCTGGGGGGCGACAAGTTCCCCGCGTCCTTCAAGGCGCCGGCAGAGGCCAATCCGTTCCTGGGTTGGCGCTCGATCCGGGTCTGCCTCGATCAGCCCGAGGTGTTCCGACCCCAGATTCGTGCGGTGCTCCGCGCGGCGGCCGAATACGATATCCAGCTGATGCTGCCGCTCGTGACCACGGTCCAGGAAGTGCAGGAGGCCTCCGACATGGTCCGCGAAGAGGCCCGGGCCCTTCAGGAAGCCGGCGTGCAGAGCGCCCCGTCGGTTCCAGTGGGGGTCATGATCGAGACTCCCGCGGCCGTATTGATGGTGGACCGGCTGGCCGAGGTGAGCTCGTTTTTCAGCGTCGGCACCAACGACCTGACCCAGTATACCATGGCCGTAGACCGGGGAAACGCGCGGCTGGCCAACCGCTTCACCCCGCACGACCCATCGGTGGTGCGACAACTGCACCGGGTCCTGGAGGTGGGCAGGGCTGCTGGTCTCCCCGTCAGCGTCTGCGGCGAGATGGCATCCGAACCGCTGAGCGCGGTGCTCCTGATCGGGCTGGGCTACGACCGGCTTAGTGTATCGCCGCCGGCTCTTCCCCTGGTAAAATGGGTAATACGCACCGTTCCGGAGGAGTCGGCCCGCCGCGCGGCCGCCCTGGCGCTCGGCGCCGCCAGCGCCGCCGAGGTGGCTGCCGTCTTGAGAGAGGCCGTGGGGGAGCACATCGACCTTCGTCTCCTCGATCCTCAATCGGCGTTGCCTGGCCGTGGTCGGGTGGCTACCTTGCCCCCCGGCAAGAGCAGCGTTTAATCTCGCCGATCATCGTCCCCCAACAGAGACCGGTTTCATGGCCGCTGCAAGGCGTCACGTGTTTACTTCCGAGTCGGTTACCGAGGGACACCCCGACAAGGTGGCCGACCAGATCTCGGACGCCATACTCGACGCTATTCTCGCCGACGATCCGGCCGGACGGGTTGCCTGCGAGACCCTGGTGACCACCGGTATGGCAGTGGTAGCCGGTGAGATCACCACCAACACCTACGTCCATATCCCGGATCTCGTCCGCCAGACCATCGAGTCCATCGGCTACACCGACGCATCCTATGGGTTCGACGGCCGCACCTGTGCCGTGCTCACCACAATCGGCCGGCAGTCACCCGACATCGCCATGGGAGTCGATTCCGGCGCCAGGAAAGAGCAGGGGGCCGGAGACCAGGGGATGATGTTCGGCTACGCCACCCGGGAGACCCGGGAGCGCATGCCCCTGCCCATCGTGCTGGCCCACCGGATTGCCGAGCGGTTGGCCGCCGTGCGAAAAGGGACCAACGGAAACCGCCGGATCGAGTGGCTCCGGCCGGACGGCAAGTCGCAGGTCTCAGTCGAATACGAAGACGATCGCCCGATAGGGGTGCGGACGGTCGTGGTCTCGACCCAGCATGCGGAGCGCAACGGTTCCCGGCGGCTCGCGTATGGCACGATCCGTGATGCAGTGGTCGAGGAAGTCATCAAGCCGGTGCTCGAGGAGGCCGGCCTGGAGCGTCGCGGGGTCAAATTTCTCATCAACCCCACAGGCCGCTTCGTCATCGGTGGTCCCCACGGTGACGCGGGCCTCACCGGCCGCAAGATCATCGTAGATACCTACGGTGGCATGGCCCGGCATGGGGGTGGCGCCTTCAGCGGCAAGGACCCGTCGAAGGTGGACCGCTCGGCGGCGTACGCAGCCAGGTGGGTCGCCAAGAACATCGTGGACGCAAAGCTGGCGCGCCGGTGCGAGGTGCAGTTGGCCTATGCCATTGGCGTGGCACGGCCGGTGTCGGTGCTGGTGCAGACCTTCGGCACCGGTGTGCTACCCGACACCGCGCTGGAGAAGATGGTCAATGAAGTATTCGACCTTACACCGAAGGGCATCATTGACGCGTTGAAGCTGAAGCGTCCAATTTACAGGCCGACCGCCAGTTACGGTCATTTCGGCCGCCAGCCCAAGAGCGGCCAGTATAATGGAAAGAAGGTTGATTTCTTTACCTGGGAACAGGCCGACCGGGTGAAGGATCTGCTGTCGGCCGCCCGCTGAGGAGCTCATGACCGTCCAGACTGTCGCAGCCAAGTACGATATCAAGGACCTGACCCTGGCCGACGAGGGTAAGCGTCGCACCCAATGGGCTGAACGGTCCATGCCTGTGCTCCGGCAGATCCGTGCTCGCTTTGCCAGAGAGCAGCCGCTCAGGGGGGTCAAGCTCTCGGCCTGCCTGCATGTCACCACCGAGACGGCCAATCTGATGGCTACGTTGCGGGCTGCAGGGGCAGAGATCGCCCTCTGCGCCTCCAACCCACTGTCCACTCAGGATGACGTCGCCGCGCACCTGGTGCGAGACCATGGGGTTCACGTCTACGCCATCAAGGGCGAGGATCACGATACCTACTACACTCACATAGCGCAGACCCTCGCATTCGGTCCCCAGATGACGCAGGATGACGGCGCCGACCTGGTGGGCGCGCTCCATATGATCGCCCTGAGCCGGCTCGACGACCTGGCCCCACCGATTCGCCGGTGGGTGGAGGGCCTCTCCCCAGCCGAGCGCAAGGCGTTGGTGGGCGCCGTCAGGGGCTCGACCGAAGAGACCACAACCGGCGTTATCCGGCTCAAGGCGATGGCCAAGGAAGGGGTACTCCAGTTCCCGATCATCGCCGTGAACGATTCGAACACCAAGCACATGTTCGACAATCGGTATGGCACCGGGCAGTCCACATTGGATGGGGTGGTGCGGGCAACCAACCTCCTGCTGGCCGGGAGCACGGTTGTCGTAGCGGGGTACGGCTGGTGCGGGCGGGGAGTGGCCAGCAGGGCTAGGGGCGCCGGGTCCCATGTCATCGTCACCGAGGTGGATCCCCTCCCGGCGCTCGAGGCCCGGATGGATGGATTCGAGGTCATGCCGATGGCCCGGGCGGCGCCGCTCGGCGACCTGTTCATCACCCTCACCGGCAACCTGCACGTCATCCGGGCGGAGCACTTCTCGGCCATGAAGGATGGGGCCATAGTCTGCAACTCGGGGCACTTCAACGTCGAGCTCGACCTCGAGGGGCTCGGCCGGGTGGCTTCCTCCCGCCGCTACGTACGCGAAATGGTCGAGGAGTTCGTGGTCAAGGAGCGTAGGATCATGGTGCTCGGCGAAGGCCGGCTGATCAATCTGGCAGCGGCCGAAGGACACCCCGCCAGCGTCATGGACATGTCGTTCGCCAATCAGGCGCTGGCCGCCGAGGTTCTCGCCAAGGAGGCCGGTAAGATGAGCAAGTCGGTCCACCGGCTGCCACCCGCCATAGACCAGGAAATCGCGCGCCTGAAGCTTACGAGCATGGGCATTTCGATCGATACGCTCACGGCTGAGCAGGCCGAGTACCTCGCAAGCTGGGATGCCGGAACGTGAGTGGATGATCCGATGATCGAAGTTACGGTGGCGCACCTCGGTCTCGACAGAACCACCAATACACCGGTAGTGATTCTACGGGAGAAGGAGGGCTCGCGGGTCCTCCCGATCTGGATCGGGCCCGCCGAGGCGAGCGCCATCGCCATGGAGCTCCAGGGCATGAAAGCCCAGCGCCCTCTCACCCACGACCTGCTGAAGCAGATCCTGGTAGGACTCGGAGGCGATCTCCGGCGGGTCGTGATCAGCGCCGTCAAGGAGAACACCTATTTCGCCGAGCTGCTGATCCGCCGGGAGGATCATGTCTTCCAGGTGGACGCCCGTCCCTCCGACAGCATCGCCCTGGCGCTACGGATGCGGGCCCCGATCTTCACCAGTGACCAGCTTCTGGATCAGAGCGGAGTCGAGACCGACGAGCCCTCGCCCAACCCCTCTCTCGAGGCGGACAAGCTCAAGGATTACCTGGAGAAGATGGATCCGCAGGACTTCGGGAAGTTCAATCCGTAGTGGCCGGATGGAGATGGCGAAGCGGACCGTTGGGTGGGTCCTCTCCGCCTTCTCCGCCTTCTCCGTCACCCTCTCCGCTCAAACCGTCCGGGCTGAAGGCCGAGTGCTTCGGGCCGATTCAACTCCGGTGGCCGGAGCTAGAGTGGTACTGCATCGGGTTGGACGAGCGGTGCAGGGACCGCTGGACTCCACCAGCTCGGACCGGCGGGGCCGCTTCCGTTTCCGGTTTCCTTCGGACACAGCCGCCCTCTACCTGCTCAGTGCCCGGTACGCCGGGATCGAGTACTTCTCAACCCCGGTGCACACCAACCCCGAGCGGCCCGACACCGCCATTCCGATCGTGGTATACGACACATCCACCACAGCTCCGATCGCCCTGGAGGCCCGGCATCTGGTGCTGACGCGTCCAGGTGAGGAAGGTACCCGCAGCGTGCTGGATCTCATCATCTTGCGAAACAATGGGCGGCTCACCCGGGTAGCGCCGGACAGCTCACGGCCGGCGTGGGGTGGCCCGCTGCCTCCGGGGACGCTCGGGATGGAGCTGGGGGAGAGCGACCTCTCACCAGACGCCGTCAGCCGGCGCAACGACTCGTTGATCGTGACGGCTCCACTGGCACCGGGGGAGAAGCAGGTCACCGTGCAGTATGTGATCCCGCCGGGTGAGCAGGTCCTCGAGCTTCCCTTTCCGGAGCCGGTCTCGATGGTGAACGTGCTGGCCGAGGAAAAGAATGTGACCGCGAACGGCGGGCTGGCGTTGGCCGACAGTCAATTCATCCAGGGGCGCTGGTTCCGGCGCTGGACTGGCGCGGTTCCCGCCGGAGGGCTGGTGCGGGTCATGCTCCCGGTCGCTTCGCGGGCTCCGGAACGGTTATTGGCAGCGCTGGTTGGTGCGGTTGTCCTGGTGCTCGTCGGAGCAGGGTGGTACGTGCTCTCCCACCGCAGGACCGCGCTTTCCCGGCCGCCGGCGGAGGAGTTGCTGGAGATGATTGCCACGCTCGATGCCAGGTACGCCGGGCGTGAGCTGGAAACCTCGCCCGCGGAGTGGCGCTCCTATCAGAGCAACCGGGCCCGGCTCAAGACGCAACTCGAGGCGTCCCTTGCGGCTCGGAGGGAAAGCCCATAGACTAGCCGCTGCGGAACAACTGAAGGAACACGAACGGGGCTACTCGGAAGCCGGTGCAAGACCGGCGCGGCCCCGCCACTGTAACGGGCACCTGGCCGTTGACGGCCAGGCTCTCCACTCACAACGCCACTGGGAAACCGGGAAGGCGAGTGGAGGCCCGAAGCCAGGAGACCTCTCCGTTCGTGCCACCATGAAGCCCTCGGGGGAGGGTTGGTGGCGTGCCCGGGTAACCCCCGCTATCGCCCATCCTCCGAGTCCAGGAGATGGGCGCCATCATTTTCAGCCCACCCCGTCCGTCGCTCGCTGGATCATTCGTCGCCTTCCTCCTGGTCGGCGCCGGTGTTGGGGGGAGCGCCTGCCGGCCCGCCCCCGCCGGCCCTGCCGTTATCAGTCTGGTAGACGATTCCGGCGATACCGTGAGACTCACCGCGGCGGCCAAACGCGTCGTCTCACTGATCCCGGCGACCACCGAGTTGCTCTTTGCCATCGGGGCTGGTTCCGCCGTGGTTGGCCGAACCAGTTACTGCGACTACCCCGCTGCCGCTGGAGACGTGCCTGATGTGGGCGACGGCATCAGGCCCAACATCGAGGCCGTCCTGGCCCGGAGCCCGGACCTCGTGGTCCTGTACAACTCAGGTCAGAACGCCGCTGTCGCGGGCCGACTCAGCGAGCTAGGCATCGCGGCGCTCCGGGTGAACACCGATGACCTGAGCAGTGTGCCGCGCGTGGCCGGTATCCTTGGAAGGCTCACGGGCCGGGAGCGAGCGGCCGACTCGCTCGCCGCCGTCTTCGATACCGCGCTGACATCCGCCACCAGGTCGAGAGCAGCCGGCCGGCCCCGGGTTCTGCTCCTCGTCTGGGAGCAGCCACCCATGACCATCGGGCGGGGCAGCTTTCTCAACGAGCTGCTGGAGCGTGCCGGGGGCCAGAACCTCTTTGCCGACGTGGCCGCATCTTCCGGCGTGGTGAGCATCGAGGCGGTGGCCGCGCGGAACCCGGATCTGATCTTCATCACCGCCGATGGACCCTCCGCCTTCGCGGGGCGGCCCGAATGGCAGGTGGTGCCCGCCGTCCGGGAGCGCCGATTCCTGCGGGTCCACGGCTCCGAGTTCAGCCGCCCCAGTCCCCGCTCGCCCCAGGCCATTCGGAGGCTCACCGCCCAGCTCGACGGGCGGCATAGGTGAGGGCGCCGCGGCTGGGTGCACTAGCCGGCGTCGTGGCGGCCTCTCTCCTGCTGGGACTTAGTGCCGGCGCGGTCTCACTTCCGCTGGGCGAGGTCTGGGACGGCCTCTGGTACGCCGATGCTCCAGCCTCGCCCATCGTTCGCGACCTCCGGGCCCCCCGGGTGATGCTCGCTTTCCTGGTGGGTGGCAGCCTCGGAATCTGTGGCGCCGCCCTCCAAGCCATGATCCGCAACCCCCTTGCCGAACCCTATCTCCTGGGCCTCTCCAGCGGTGCAGGACTGGGCGCCGTGGTCGCTATCGCGACCCGCGCCGGCGGTGCATGGGCAATCCCGCTGGCCGCGTTTGTCGGTGCCCTCGCCGCGATAGCCCTGGTATACCGTCTGAGCCTGGTCGCCGGACGGCGGCTCGATCCTCACGTGCTGCTTCTCTCGGGTGTCGTTGTAGGGGCGTTTGCGGGAGCCCTCATGAGCGCCGTCATGGTGCTCTCGGACGCGCCCGGGGTGCGCAACGCCTTCCTCTGGCTGCTCGGGGGCTTCGGTGCCTCTTCCTGGCGGGCCCTCGCGGTCTTTTCGGTCTATGCCTCCATCCCGATCGCGCTGATCATGTTCCACGCCCGATCGCTGGACTTGATTGCGCTCGGCGATGAGCCGGCCCACCACCTGGGAGCGGAAGTCGATCGCCTGCGCCGGACCATCTATCTGTGCACCGCTCTTCTCACCGCGGCAAGCGTCGCCACCTGCGGTATCATCGGCTTCGTTGGCCTGGTAGTACCGCATGCCGTGCGCACCATGTTCCGCCCTCTGCACCGCGTTCTGCTTCCGCTGGTGTTTCTGGTGGGTGGATGCTTTCTCGTGCTCGCCGACGTGGTATCCCGCACGGCCGTGCGTCCGCTGGAGCTACCCGTCGGCGTGATAACGGCGCTCATCGGAGTGCCGCTGTTTGCAGTCCTGCTGCGGAGAACACTGACATGATCCTCGAGGCCAGGGGCATCACGGTACGCTACCGTCCCGGAGCACCTGCCGCGCTGGACGGCGTGACCTGCCAGGTGGCCGGCTCGGAGCTGGTGGCCGTGGCGGGACCGAACGGCAGCGGGAAGACCACGCTGGTTCGCGCCCTGCTCGGGCTGGTAGCGCTCGAACGCGGGATCGTGCTGGTAGACGGGCGGCCAGTCAGCGAATGGCCCCGCCGCTCCCTGGCGCAGGTGCTGGGAGTGGTCGGGCAACAGGAGGACGCGGTCTTCCGCCTCACGGTGGCTGAAACGGTGATGCTGGGCCGCTATGCCCGTCTTGGGGCACTCTCGGCTCCGGGAATCACGGATCGGCGGGCGGTGCATGCGGCGCTTGAACGCTGCGATGTGCTCGAGCTGGCAGAGCGATCTACCGACTCCCTCTCCGGAGGCGAGTGGAAGCGAGTCCGGATCGCCCGTGCGCTTGCCCAGGAGCCTCGCGCGCTCCTGCTCGACGAGCCTACCGCCTCGCTCGATGTGCGCCATGAGATGGAGCTCCTCGAGCTGGTGCGGCAACTGGTGGATAACGGTCTCGCCGGTCTCGTCATCACCCACGATCTAAACCTGGCTGCCCGGTTCGCCGATCGGATAATCCTCCTGGACCAGGGTCGGGTCGTGTCGGAGGGAACACCGGCCACGGTCCTCGATGAGGGCACCTTGAGCCGGGTCTTCGAGTGGCCTGTGGCGGTCACCACCTGGTCCGACGGATGCCCGCAGGTGGTCCCCCTCAGAGCAGGCGAGAAACGCTCCCCATGAAACTTCTGTGCTGGAGGCTTACCATGCGGTTCGCCGTATTGAATCTGTTGTCGGCAGCGATCCTTTCCGGCTCGCTTGAGGCGCAGGAGTCGCAGGACACCACCCGGCTGGATGAACTGGTAGTCACGGCCACCCGGCTCCCGACCCATCCGGATGCCGTGGTGTCATCGGTGACCACCATCAGTGGCGATGACCTCCGGGCCCGGGGCGTGCGCTTCGTGCAGGATGCGTTGCGTGAAGTGCCAGGCGCAACTCTGGTGCAAGGAGGGTCCTTCGGCGGCCTGAGCTCCCTCTTCCTGCGCGGTGGCGAGAGCGACTACGTCAAGGTGCTGGTGGACGGCATACCGGTGAACCAGTCCGGTGGCGGGTACAACTGGGCCAACCTCACTACCGAGAACCTGGATCGAATCGAGATCCTGCGGGGACCGGCCAGCGTGGTCTATGGATCCGACGCCATGACCGGTGTAGTGCAGATCTTCACCCGGCGGGGACAGGGAGGCCTTGCTATCGAGGCGGGCGGGGAAGCGGGCAGCTTTGGTACGGTGAACGGCCACGGCGGCGTTCTCGGCGGCAGCGGTCGGCTCAGCTACTCGGCGGACGCGAGTCGTTTCTCGACCGACGGCACATACCCGTTCAACAGCGGGTACGGCAATACCGTTCTGAGCGGATCGGTACAGGGCTTCCCGGCGCCGGGCAGCGATGCAACGCTCTCGGTCCGCTACAGCGACAGCCGGTATCACTTTCCCACCGATTTTGCAGGGGTGCTGGCCGACAGCAACCAATCGAACGCTGAAAAGGCGCTCTCGCTGGGGGCGGACATCGGAGGCCGCCTGGGTGAGCGCTATGAGCTGCGCCTCACGGCCGGCGGAGCCCGTACCGATGGTGAGTTCGACGACCGCCCCGACAACTCCACGGACACCCTGGGTTTCGGCTTTGCTTCCCACCGGACCTGGCAGGCCGACCGCGGCAACCTGGACCTGAGGGTGAACGGGAACCTCAGCCGGGTGCTCACCGTCACGCTGGGAGGCCAGTTGGAGCGGGAAACCGAGAGTCAGGCGGGCGAGACCACCTCGAATTTCGGCGAGATCGTTACCACGAGCGACACACCGTTCGACCGTGGCCGCACCACGCTGGGTTACTACGCGCAGAGCCTGCTCGATTTCGCTTCCGGCCTGGCTCTCAATCTCAACGCGCGGGTAGACGACAACAGTGCGTTTGGCACCTTCTTCGCCTACCGGGCCGGCGTGGCATACCGTTGGGCTTCCGGGACACGGGTGCGCGCCTCGGTGGGCCGGTCGTTCAAGGCTCCGACCTTCTGCGAGCAGTTCTGCGACGCTCCCTTTGTGGTGGGCGACCCGACCCTCAGGCCCGAACGGGCCACGTCCTGGGAGGCCGCCCTGGAGCAGGGGCTGGCCTCCGGCCGAGTGTCTGCCTGGGCGACCTACTTCGATCAGCGGTTCCGCGACATGATACTGTACGATGGCAGCGGGGCTCCAGGCGAGCCGACCTATCGGAACGGCGCCGCGGCCCTCGCGCGCGGCATAGAGACCGGCGTGAAAGCGTCACTGGGGTCGGCCGTGACGGCCTCCGTGGCGTACGTCTATCTGCTGACGCGAGCGACTGATGACGCAGGATTGCCTTCGGCATCCTTCCAACGGGGGCAGCGCCTCATCCGACGGCCGGCCCATTCGGCCCAGCTCGTGGCCCGGGTTCGCCTGGCCGGGCGAGTCACCCTGGGAGGCTCGGTGTCGTACGTGGGGCGCCGCGATGATGTAGCCTTCGACCAATTCTCCAGCCAACGAGTCGAGCTCTCTCCCTACACCCTGGTGGACCTGACCGCCGAGCTCCAGGTTCTGCCCGCAGCCTACGGGCGCGGGGGACTCTCCGGCATGCTCAGGGTGGAGAACCTCTTCCAGGAGAGGTACCATCAGGCCGCCGGCTTTCCCGGGCGGCCGCGAGGGGTGTACGGGGGAGCGAGGTTCCATTTCTGACCGGCGACGACTGGCGGGGCGGACGGAGGGCTTCGATCTTTCAAGGTATGAGCTTGCCAAGACTGGGTATCCGGCTGTTCCTGGTGACGACAGTGGCCGCGGCTGGCTCCTGCGCCGAGACATCGGCACCGCTTCCCCCGCCGGAAGAGGTGGTGGTGGTTCTCAATAGCACTGCCGCCACGCTGAGCCTGGTGCCGGTTGCCGCGCCAACCCAGGTCTCCACCGTCCCTCTTGGAGCGTCGGACGTGCAGCCCGTGAGCGTGGCTGCCCGGGGGGCAACGGCGGTGGTCACCCTCCGCGGCCGCGACGCGATCGCAGTCGTCGATCTTCGCGAGGGGCAACTGGTCAACACCATCCCCCTCGCGCCCGGCTCGGGTGTAGCAGGCGCCGCGCTGATTGACGACTCGGTCGCTTATGTCTCCAACTCGCTGCTGAACAGCGTGACCAGGGTGGATCTGGCGACCGGTGACACTGCCAGCGTTCTGGTGGGGAGCACACCGCAGCACGTGACCTTCACCCGTGGCCGGGTGCTGGTGATGAACTCCAATCTAGATCAGCTTGGCAAACCGGCGGGAGAGAGCTCGATCAGTGTGATAGATCCTGCCACCGATCCTGCGGCCGGGCGGATCGGCCTCATTCCGCTGGTCGGACCGGGCAACGCGCGGTTCAGCACGATAGGGGGAGACGGTCTGGTCTACGTGATCCAGGAGGGCGATCCTGCCGTTGACGAGGGTCGGCTTTCCATAGTGGACCCGGTCGGTCAGCGCGAGCTGGCCAGCTTCGGTGGGTTCGGTTTCGGGCCGGGCGACCTGAGCGGGGATGGCGGCGACCGGGTGCTGATCAGTTCGCGTACCGAGGGGCTGATGGAGTTCGATGTGGCGGAGCGAACCGTAGTACGGGGAGAGGGAAACGGCGTCATCATCCCGGGCAACACCGGGGTCGCGGTGGATTCCCGCGGCCGCATCTATGCCCTGGAGTCCGGATGCGCCGGAGCGGGTGTGGTGCACGTGCTTCGTTCCGACTATACCCAGATCCGGACGGTTCCGGTCGGGCAGTGCGCCACCCAGGCGCTGCTCGCGCGGGTACCGGCCCAGGGGGTGGAGATCGCGGACGAACCTCAGTTTTAGCGGGCCGGAGACCGGTACCGGAGCTACATTCCGCACCATGCCTCAGGTTTCCACGCCCGCGATCGTTCTCTCGACACTCAGATACAGCGAGACCTCCAAGATCGTCCGTCTGGCCACGCGGCACCACGGAGTGCAGAGTGCAATCGCCAAGGGCGCCCTGCGCCCCAGGAGCCGTTTCGGGGCGGCTCTGCAGCTCCTGAGCGAGGGCGAGGCGCAGCTCCTGCTCAAGGAAAATCGCGAGCTGCACCTCCTCGCTGCCTTCGATCTGAAGCGGCTTCATGTCGGGTTGGTGGTCGATCTGGAGCGATATGCGGTGGCCTGCGCGCTGGCCGAGGTGATGCTCCGTGTTGCCCCTCCGGACCCCCACCCAGAGAGCTTCGATCTGCTGCAGCGCGCCCTGGCCGAGCTGGAGGTCGCCCCGGCGCTGGCGGTCGAGGCGCTGGGATATCGTCTCCTCTGGCAGCTGGTGAGCGTGCTCGGTTTCGCCCCGTCGCTCCAGGCCTGCGTGATCGATGGAGCTCCCCTTGCAGTGGCCGGACCGCTCCCGTTCAGCACCCGTGATGGCGGAGCCCTCTGCCCCTCCTGCGCGGGGCACTCAGGAGCGACGCAGCTCCCCGAGCAGGCCCGGCTCGATCTCGGCGCCCTGCTCGACCCCAAAGCCGAGCTGCCCGAGCTCGACCCCAAGCATGGAGCCGCGCACCGACGGCTGCTCGCCCGCTACATCAGGTATCATCTCGCCGAAGGGGTCGAGCTGCCGGCCATCGAGTTCTGGACTCAGCGCCCCTGGGTTGGAGCATGATCATCGGGACCGCGGGCCACATCGATCATGGGAAGTCCACCCTGGTGACGGCCCTCACCGGGCGGCCGGTGGACCGGCTGGCTGAAGAGCGACGACGCGAGATCACGATCGAGCTCAACTTCGCTCCATTCGAGCTGGGCCCGGGCCGGATGGCAGGGATAGTAGACGTTCCGGGACACGAGGATTTCATCCGGACCATGGTGGCGGGCGCCTCCGGCATCGATCTGGTGCTGCTGGTGGTGGCGGCCGACGAGGGCATCATGCCCCAGACGGCGGAGCACCTCGCAATCCTGGAACAACTGAAAGTGCCCTGTGGAATACCGGTCATCACCAAAGCCGACCTGGCGGATAGCGAGTGGCTGCAACTGGTGATGCTCGAGCTCTCGGAAAGGACGGCGGCCTCCCCCATCCAGTTCGACTCGCCTGTCGCCGTGTCGGCGCGAACCGGGGCTGGAATCCCGAACTTGCGCGAACGCCTGGCGGCGCGCGCCATGGGGCTTGCGCGCAGATCTCCGCCCGATGCTTTCCGGATGCCGGTGGACCGGGTGTTCTCTCTGCCGGGTGTCGGGACGATCACTACCGGCACTGCATGGTCCGGGAGCCTGCGGGTCGGAGATCAGGTGCGCATTCTCCCGACGGGCATCGTAGCTCGGGTGCGCTCGCTCGAAAGCTATGGCCACGCGGTGGAACGCAGTGAGCCGCGGGCGCGCACCGCCGTCGGTATCGCCGGCATCGAGCGGAGCGCCATCGGCAGGGGAGACGTGCTGGTAACCGATGAGCTGCCCTGGACCGCCGTGTCGGCGCTCGATGTGGAGATCGAACTGCTGCCCGGGGCAGGCCGGCCGCTCAAGTCTCGCGCACGCGTCCGTCTCCATGCCGGCACGGCGGAAGTCATGGCGCGAGTGCTGCCGAGAGCGCCGATCGAGCCCGGCGGGAAAGGTGTGGCCCGGCTGGCGCTCGAGAAGCCGGTCGTCGCTAGGGCGGAGGACCGGTTCGTGCTCCGGAGCTACAGCCCGATCACCACCATCGGTGGCGGCCGGGTGCTCGATCCCCTGCCTCCCGTGCGGCGCGCCGTCTGGCCAACCGGACTCTCGTCCCCCGACCCGGGTGAGCGGTTCCGTGCCGCGTTGGCTCGGCGCGCCGACGGGATATCCGCTGCAGCGCTTCCCATCGTGCTGGGACTACCGGGTGCAGAGGCTGGCCGGGTGGCCGGGAGCGAGCCGTCGGCCCGCTTCCTCGGCGACACCTGGGTGACGCAGGGCTCGGTGGAGCATGTCGCCGGCAGGGCGCTCGATCTGCTGCGGGAGTATCACCGGCAGCATATCAGCGATCGAGGCATGCCCCTCGAAACCTTGCGACACGAGCTTCAGGCCAGAGACGCTGTAGTCGAGGCGGCCCTGGGTGATTGCACTCGAGCCGGCCGGCTCCGCCGGTATGACGGGATAGTGGCGCTGGCGGGCTTCGCCCCCCGGGTGGCAGGCGGAGACGCGGAGATCGACCGGGTGGTGGGAATTCTGCTCCAGGCCCATCTCCAGCCGCCGTCGGTCGCTGAGCTGGAGCGCTCGACCGGGGGCCAGGACGTGCTTGCCGTCTTACGCCTGGCCGCCGCCAGCGGCCGGGTCGAGGCGGTAGAACGCGACCGGTACTACACCCGTCAGGCGCTGGATCAATTCACCGCTACCGTAAACGACCTGGGCCGCCAGGGCGAGATCACTCCCGGGGCGATCCGTGACCGCCTCGGCATTACCCGGAAGTACTTGATTCCGTTGCTCGAATGGGCCGATTCCAGGGGGATTACGGTCAGGGTAGGAGATGGCAGGAGGTTGAGGGAGAAAGTGGAGTCCGCCAGTCCAAGGCCCTGAAGTCCCCGGCAGCGGCCCTGACCGGGCCCACCTTGACTCCGGACTCCAGACTCTAGACCTTCAGCACTGAAGGTGTCCGAACCCGTATCCCGACCTCTGGAGGTGCCACTACCGTTTCAACATCTCGTCTGAAGAGGAGCGCCCATGGTCCGCTTTGTGTGGCCGGGGTGGTGGCTCGGGCTTCTGGTAGGGACCGGCTCTCCGGTAGCGGCACAAGCGAACGTGAGCCCGCCTAGGATCGAGCTGAAGGAGAACTACCCCAATCCGTTTTTTCCGGCGACGACCATTCCCTTCGAGATTTCCCGGGAGGTGTGCGCAAGGGGTCATCAGCCGGTGGTCAGCTTGAAGATCTACAACGTGCTGGTACAGGTGGTCGCGATCCCCAGGCTGGCGAGTGGATCGAGTGAGCGGCTGGATAGCTTGCGGCTGCGTTGCGGCGAGTATCGAGCATACTGGGATGGCCAGTACATGGATGGCGAGAGGAAGGCTATCCCCGGAGTCTACTACTACCAGCTCACGGTTGACGGCGAGCGATTTACCAGAAAGATGATCGCGCAAAAGAAAGTCACCAGCCAGAAGTGACCAGAGAGGCAGCCAGTGCGGCTGCCTCTCTGCGTGTCCTGACCTGGTGACGGCGAGCCTCCCTTGAAAAATGCTGCCAAATCGGCAGAGTTGCGGGGTACAGGGCTTGCCAATCCTGATGAATCCTTTTGAGGTTCCGGAAAACGAGCCGACGCTGAACCGTACGGAACGGCAGGCCGAGGCCATGTGAGGACGTGATGATCCGACCAGAGCGGTTGACCATAAAGGCGCAGGAGGCCCTTCGGGACGCCGGTGAGCTTGCCCGGTCCCGGGGCAATCCTGTGGTGAACGACGCCCACCTGTTGGCTGCGCTGCTGGCCCAGGATGAAGGCGTGGTGCGGCCATTGCTTCAGAAGGCCGGCCTCAACTTGACGGCAGTGGCGGAGGCAGTAGAGCGAGAAATCGCCCGCTTCCCCAGTCAGGCGGGAGACGGGGTCGAGCCCAGCTTCAGCCGGGAGGTCCATCGGATCTTCGACCGGGCTGAGGCGGAGGCCAAGAAGCTGGGCGATGCATACATCTCCACCGAGCACCTGCTGCTGGCAATGGCGGACGAGAAGGGCACCACTGCTCGCGCCCTCGTCAGTGCCCAGAACCTCACTGCGGACGATCTGCGCTCGTCGTTACAGGGGATCCGCGGTTCCCACCGTGTCACCGACCAGACACCCGAAGGGAAGTATCAGTCCCTCGAGCGTTATACCCGCAACCTGACGGACGAGGCGCGCAAGGGAAAGCTGGATCCTGTGATCGGCCGGGACGAAGAGATCCGCAGGGTCATGCAGGTGCTTTCCCGTCGCACCAAGAACAACCCGGTCCTGATCGGAGAGCCGGGCGTGGGCAAGACCGCCATCGTCGAGGGCCTGGCCCAGCGAATCGTGAATGGGGACGTGCCCGAGTCGCTGCGCAATCGCGAGCTGGTGGCCCTGGATATCGGTGCCCTGCTGGCCGGGGCCAAGTTCCGGGGCGAGTTCGAGGAGCGGCTCAAGGCTGTGGTCAAGGAGCTGACCGAGAGCGAAGGCAAGTACATCACGTTCATCGATGAGTTGCATACGATCGTCGGTGCCGGCGCCGCGGAAGGCGCCGTAGACGCGAGCAACATGCTCAAGCCGCCCCTGGCCCGGGGGGAGCTGCACGTAATCGGTGCCACGACTCTGGGCGAGTACCGTAAGCACATCGAGAAGGACCCGGCGCTGGAACGGCGCTTTCAGCCGGTCATGGTGGGCGAGCCCACCGTCGCGGACACCATTGCCATCCTGCGCGGACTCAAGGAGAAGTACGAGGTCCATCACGGCGTGAAGATCACCGACAACGCCATCATCGCGGCCGCTACCCTGTCAGACCGCTACATCGGTGATCGTTTCCTGCCCGACAAGGCGATCGACCTCATAGACGAGGCCGCGAGCCGTCTCCGGATCGAGATCGACAGCCTCCCCCAGGAGATCGACGAGGTCGAACGGCGGATCGTTCAGCTGGAGATCGAGCGCCAAGCTTTGCTCAAGGAGAAAGACAAGGCGGCAATCGAACGGCGCGAGTCCCTCGATCGAGAGATCGCCACGTTGAGGGAGAAGAGCGCCGGGATGAAGGCGCAATGGCAAGCCGAGAAGAGTGCCCTCCAGGAGATTCAGCACCTCAAGGCGGAGATCGAGTCGGTCCGCTCCGAGATCGACCAGGCCACCAGGCGGGGTGATCTCCAGAAAGCCGCAGAGCTGCGCTATGGGAGGCTTCCGGAGCTCGAGCGCAAGGTGGCCGAAGACGAGCGCCGCCTGCACGAGGTGCAGGCTGATGCCATGTATCTAAAGGAGGCCGTCGATGCGGAGGACATCGCCGAGATCGTGTCCAAGTGGACCGGCATCCCGGTCTCCAAGATGCTGGAGTCCGAGCGTGAGCGGCTGACCCGGCTGGAAGAGGAGCTTGCCCGCCGGGTTATCGGCCAGCACGCTGCGGTCACAGCCGTGTCAAACGCGGTCCGGCGGAGCCGGGCGGGCCTCCAGGACATAAACCGTCCGCTGGGCTCGTTCATCTTTCTCGGCCCCACCGGGGTGGGCAAGACCGAGACGGCCCGGGCGCTCGCTGAATTTCTCTTCGACGACGAGCGGGCGATGATCCGGCTGGACATGTCCGAGTACATGGAGAAGCATTCGGTGGCGCGGATGATCGGGGCTCCGCCGGGCTACGTCGGTTACGAGGAGGGCGGGCAATTGACCGAGGCGGTCCGCCGCCGCCCCTACAGCGTTATCCTGTTCGACGAGATCGAGAAGGCGCATCCCGACGTCTTCAACGTGCTGCTCCAGATTCTGGACGACGGCCGGCTCACCGACAGCCAGGGCCGGCTGGTCGACTTCCGGAACACCGTGATCATCATGACCTCCAACATCGGTAGCCAGTACATCGTGGATGCAGGTGCCCAGCTGGATCCGCGCGGATGGGAACGGGTGGAGGAACGGGTGCGGGACGAGCTCCGCAACCACTTCCGCCCCGAGTTCCTCAACCGGGTCGACGACATAATCGTCTTCCGGCAGCTCAGCAGGGAAGACCTGGTTCGCATCGTAGACCTGCAGCTCGAGAAGCTCATCAAGGCGCTGGCCCAGCGGCACATCTTCCTGGAGGTTACTCCGGAGGCTAAGGCTCTTATCGCTGGCCAGGGGTACGACCCGGTTTACGGGGCTCGCCCGCTCAAGCGGGTGATCCAGAGGCTGTTGCAGAATCCCATCGCGCTGGAGCTCCTGGAGGGCAACTTCCACGAAGGCGATGTCATCCGGGTGGAGCGGGATGGCGACGTTCTGCGGTTCGAGAAGGCGGTGCGGGGAGCGAGGGAGCCCGAGATGGCCGGTGCGTAGAGGGACACCATCGCCCAGTGACCTTGCGGGAATGCAGGCTGCGCTTCGCCTTGCCCGGGCCGCGTCGGTTCGGGAGGAAGTTCCGGTCGGGGCGGTCGTCGTAGCCGAAGGAGAGGTACTGGCCGAGGCTTACAACGAAACAGTACAGCGCCGGGATCCAACCGCACACGCCGAGCTCCTGGTGCTACACCGGGCCCTTCAAAACGCCGGTGAAGACCGTCTCCTGATGGCCACCCTCTACGTTACGCTGGAGCCGTGCGCTCAGTGCGCCGGCGCCATCGTGCTCACCAAGGTGGGCCGCGTAGTGTTCGGCGCCTATGACGCCAGGTGTGGCATGGCCGGCTCGGTGTACGATCTGTTACGCAATCCCAAGCTCAATCACCGGCCCGAGGTCATGGGCGGTCTCCTGGCCGAGGAGTGCGGGGAGCTGCTCAAGCGATTCTTCCAGAGCAGACGCATGAGCCTCTAGCCGGTCACCGGTAGCAGCAGCGTAGAATCCGCGACGCCCGGCAATTATCATCCGCATATGAAGACGCTGACTCAGGAGTATTCGGCGATCAGCGCCCTTCTGGCGCGGCGTGAGGAGAACCCGCCACGGGACCTTCACCTCCAGGCGCGCCCTCTCCTCGGCGGACTCGAGAGCTCCAGCATCCTGCACGTCACGGCACGCTATCGGGACGCCCGCGGGCGCTCCCAAGTATCGTCTCTCGTGGTCAAGAAGCTCCGTGGAACGGCGGTCCGGGAAGCAACGGTGTACCGCCACTTGGTCCAACGGCATGTCAGCGACCTCTCCCCTCGCCTGCTCGGTATAGAGCAATCCTCCCCGGACCAGGCCGTGCTCTACCTGGAGGCGGTCCGCCCGGTCAATCGGTGGCCCTGGCGGGAGACTCGCGTTGCCGGAAGGGTCCTGGATGGCCTGGCTCGCCTGCACCGCACCACGCTGGGCAGCGACGTCACCGATGCCCTGACCACCTGGGATTACGATTCCGATCTCCAGGCTTCGGCGGAGAGCACCCTCGAGCTGCTGGAGCGGTGCCGCAGCCAGCCCCTCCTCTCCGGTATGCGGCACCGTCTGCCAGCCGCCCGGCGGATAGTCGAGGCCCTGCCGGTAGTACGGCGGCAGCTCCTGGACTTTGCCCCTTTCGGCCGGACGGCGGTCCACGGCGACATGCATCCCGGCAACGCGCTCCTGCGTCGGCGGCGGGGCGGCCAGGAGCCGGCCCTGCTCGACTGGGGCCGCGCCCGAATCGGGTCGCCGCTCGAGGACGTGGTCTCCTGGCTCCAATCGCTGGGGTATTGGGAGCCGGAAGCCCGCCGCCGGCACGACACGCTGCTGGGCCTGTATCTCTCGGCACGGGGGGAAGAGCGAAAGCCCAGCAACGCTATCCGGGCGGCATGCTGGCTGGCGGGGGCTTCGAACGCGCTGGCTGGCGCCCTGCGGCATCATCTCGGGGTTGTCGGCGACGGGCAGGTGCCCACCGCAAGGCGGGCCGGCGCAGCCCACGCCGCGCGCGATTGGCTCAGGGTTATCCGACGGGCAGACGCCTACTCCCGAGGCCTCTCCGGGTAGCTCGGACAGGCCTGCGTTCCAGAGCTCTCCGGTCGGCCAGGTGAGCCCCGTCGTCGAACCCCACCAGAACGCCTGATCCTCGGTCCCAGACGATCTCGGTAACGGACGTGTTACCGGCCCGGTGCCTATCCCAGCGCGCGGGGCTCTCCCCCTTCATGGCGCCGACGATTTGGCTGATGAACCCTGCGTGGGTAACGATGGCGACTGTTGCCGCTGGATGCCCGGCAATGACGCGTCCGAGAGCCGAGAGGCACCGGTGGCGGAACTCGCGATAGCTCTCACCTCCTGGCCAGCGAAAGTCCTCGTCGTCCTGGCGGACGTTAGCCTCCCACAGCTCTGGAAACCGTTCCCGGACCTGGCCCAGCGTCATGCCGTCCAGCTCGCCACAGCAGATCTCTCGTAACTCCGCTCGCAGGTGCAAGGGACCGAGACCTCTCAGCGCATTGGCCGTCTCGCGCGCCCGCCTCAGAGGACTGGAGTAGATGGCAGCGAATGATGCGCCTCTGCTCAGGCGCCGCCGGAGCAGGTCGACCTGTGCGTGGCCGAGCCGGGTAAGCGGGAGATCCGTCCAGCCGCACATCAGGGCTTCGTTCCCTTCGTCGTTAGCGGCGGTATGTCCGTGTCGGATGAGAATCAGGCGAGTGGGCAGCGGGGTCGAACCTCGGTTCGGATACTGGGCTTGGCAGGCAGAAGGCCGGCCTTTCTGCTGAGCTGCTGCTGCAACCTACCTGGCTCAGAGAAGGGGTGCAAACCGGCGGCGGGTCGAGCCTGGGCCCCCCGCCGGCTCGGCTGGAAAAGTTGATTTCACGCATGTAAACTTCCGGCCCGAACGCAGCCGAGCCTTGCCTGGACAGGTGTCCGAGTGGTTGAAGGAGCCGGTCTCGAAAACCGGTAAGCCCGCAAGGGCTTCGTGGGTTCGAATCCCACCCTGTCCGTTATCCATGAGCTATCTAGACGACCATCTCTTGGCTGGCGAGCGCATCGTGTACCGCGCCCGGCTGCACTGGATCATCTTCGCCGGGGCTATCGGTGTCGTCTTGTTTGGCGCTCTCCTCGCAATCTTCCTGCGCATGTACCAGCCGGATTACTGGTATCTGGGTACCGCCGTTGCCGGGCTCGGCCTGCTGGTGGCCATCGGTCCCGCCATCCGCTACGTCACCTCGGAGTTCGCCGTCACCGACAAGCGCGTGCTCGGCAAAGTCGGTTTCATCGAGCGGGAATCGGACGAGACCCTTCTCAGCAAGATCGAGGCGATCGGCGTGGATCAGGGCATATTGGGTCGCCTTCTCGGTTTCGGTACGGTGACGATCACGGGTACCGGCGGTACCCAAGGCTGGTTCCCCGCCATCTCCGCTCCACTCGAGTTCCGCCGGCAGATCCAGACCCAGGTCGTTGCTCTCGACGAGCGGAGGGGAATGCCGGCGCACGGGGTGACCGATGGCGGGCCGGCCGCGGCCCGGGTCGAACGCGAGTGTCCCTATTGTGCCGAACGCATTCTGGCGCGCGCCAGGGTATGCAAGCACTGCGGGCAGGACGTCGTGCCGGTACCAGAGTGACGGACGACCGTCTCTGCGGGTCGATCCTGGGGCAGGCGCTCGGTGATGCCCTGGGGTTTGTGGTCGAGGCTCAGCCGCCCGAGGTTGCCCGGGTCTACGTCGAGGGCTGGCTCCGCGCCGGGCGCGCAGGAGAATGGGCCCACCCACAGTTCCCCTTCGGTCAGTACAGTGACGACACCCAGCTCGCCAGAGAGCTGCTGAGGAGTTTTCAGGATGCGGGCGGATGGAGCCCGGCCGCCTTTGCCGGTAGGCTCGCGGAGCTCTTTCGTGAGGGGTCCGAAGTCGGCGCGGGGCGGGGCACCCGATCCGCCGCGCTGCGCTTGCTGATGGGTGTGGCCTGGCACGAGGCCGGAACTCCGGCTCCCTACGCCGGTAACGGTGGGGCTATGCGGGCGGGCCCTCTGGGACTGCTGTTGCGCGACCGGGCCGCCATGTGCCGGGCAGCCCGGGAGCAGGCCCGGGTGACCCATCTCGACCAACGCTGCGCGGCGGGTGCCGTGACCGTCGCCCGGGCGGTGGCACTCGCGGGCCAGCGCGCGAGCGTCGAGCCGGCGGCGTTCTTGGCTGAGCTGGCCGGCTGGGCCGAAGCCGACGACTCGTCGGTGGCCGACGCCATCCGGCGGCTGCCGGAGTGGCTGCACCTCGAGCCTGAGGCAGCGGCGCGTCACGTACATGAATCCGGTCTCGATCCGGCGCACATCCACCGCTGGCAGGGCATTTCAGCGTTTGTCATTCCCAGCGTCCTCTGGAGCCTCTACGCCTTCCTCCGCTCGCCCGATGACTACTGGGAAACGATCTGTACCGCTATTGCGGTTGGAGGCGATACCGATACCATGGCCGCCATTGCCGGCGCCATCAGTGGGGCCAGGGTCGGCGTGGCCGGTCTCCCCCAGGACCTGGTCGCTCGGGTAAACGACCGTGGCTCGTGGGGTGCAGACGCGCTTACCGGCCTGGCGCTTTCGTGCGAACGGCTTACCAGCCATTCCGATTCGGCAGGAAGCCGCAGCGCCTGAGGCACCCTGTTATCCTTGGCGCTAGGAGCCCAGGGTTGTTGGCACTTTGTTCAGTCGAGGCCGTCCATGCCCCCGCACGGTAAGATCTACCCGAACGTCATCGAGACCGTCGGCGGTACGCCTCTCATCCGGCTAAACCGGATGGCTGCCGGCCTGCCGGCGGCAGTCGCCGTGAAGCACGAGGGCTACAATCCCTTCAACTCGGTGAAGGACCGCATCGGGGCGGCCATGATCGACGACGCCGTGGAGAAGGGACGGCTGCGTCAGGGCATGATCATCGTCGAGCCTACCAGCGGGAATACCGGGATCGGCCTGGCCTACGTGGCGGCCGCCCGGGGCTACCACTGCATCTTCACCATGCCCGATACTATGACCATGGAGCGCCGGCACCTGCTGCGCGCGCTGGGTGCCAAGCTGGTCCTCACTGAAGGCGCCAAGGGCATGAAGGGCGCCATTGCGCGGGCGGAGGAGATAGTCGCTCGACTGGGGGAACGGGCGTGGATGCCACGCCAGTTCGATAACCCCGCCAACCCTGCCATTCATTACCGGACCACGGGACCGGAGATCTGGGCCGACACCGGTGGAGCGGTGGATGCTTTGGTCTCGGGCGTGGGTACCGGCGGCACCATCACCGGCGCCGGACGCTATCTCCGGGAGCAGAAGCCCGGTATCCGCATCGTGGCGGTGGAGCCGGCCGAAAGCCCGGTGCTCTCCGGTGGCGAGCCCTCGCCCCACAAGCAGCAAGGCATCGGCGCGGGGTTCGTTCCCGGCATACTGGATACCGGTGTGTACGACGAGATCATTAGAGTCACCAATGACGATGCCATCGCAACTACGCGCAGGCTGGCCCGGGAGGAGGCGATCTTCGCGGGCATCTCCAGCGGGTCCATCACCTGGGCGGCGCTGCAGGTGGCCGGCCGGCGGGAGAACGCGGGCAAGCTGATCGTCTCGATCGTCTGCGATTTCGGCGAGCGCTATCTGACCCATCCGGTGTACACCGAGCTGCCCGACCCGGCCCTCTCGGATATCGAGGCCGCGCTGGAAGTGCCGAGCGCGCTGGCATAGCCGACCTCCGTAGCTTCACTCGATATCACTCACACGCACGAGGCGCGAGCACCCGTGACCACCACTGCACGTTTCCTGAACGGCGGCATGGCCGATACCGAGCGAATCGACAGCATCTTCGGCAGCGACGTCTTCTCCCGCAGCATGATGCGGCAGCGGCTTCCCAAGGAGGTCTACAAGAGCCTTCTCAGGACCATTGACCAGGGCGAGCCGCTCGATCCCGCCGTCGCCGACGTCGTGGCCGCCTCGATGAAGGATTGGGCCATCGAGAACGGGGCGACCCATTACACCCACTGGTTCCAGCCGCTCACCGGGCTCACCGCCGAGAAGCACGATTCGCTGGCGGCGCCGGACGGCAGCGGTGGCGTGGTGTTCAACTTTTCGGGGTCGGAGCTGGTGCAGGGCGAGCCCGACGCCTCGAGCTTCCCGTCGGGTGGCCTGCGCGCCACCTTCGAGGCCCGCGGCTACACCGCCTGGGATGCTACCAGCCCCGCGTTTCTCATGCGGGGCGACAACAACGTCACCCTCTGCATACCGACGGCGTTCGTCTCGTGGACCGGAGAGGCGCTCGACACCAAGATCCCGCTGCTCCGCTCGGTCGAGGCGCTCTCCCGCCAGGCGCTCCGCATCCTGAAGGTCTTCGGCACCGACGAGGGGGTCTCGCAGATCATCACGACAGTAGGGCCGGAACAGGAATATTTCCTGGTCGACCGCGAGCTGTTCTTCCAGCGACCCGACCTGCTCACCTGCGAGCGCACCGTCTTCGGCGCCAAGCCGCCCAAGGGCCAACAGCTCGAGGATCATTACTTCGGCACCATTCCGCCGCGGGTGCTCGCATTTATGGCCGAAGCCGAGCGGGAGCTGTACCGCCTGGGTGTGCCGGTAAAGACCCGGCACAACGAGGTGGCCCCCGGCCAGTACGAGATCGCGCCGCTCTTCGAGGCCAGTCACATCGCCAGCGATCACCAGATGCTGCTCATGGAGACGCTCAAGCGGGTGGCCCCGCGATACGGCCTCCAGGCGTTGCTGCACGAGAAGCCGTTTGCGGGGGTGAACGGCTCCGGCAAGCACAACAACTGGTCCATGTCCACCGATACCGGGGTCAATCTTCTGGACCCTCAGGACGAGACCCACACCAACATGCAGTTCCTGGTCTTCCTCTGCGCCACCATTCGCGCGGTAGACCTCCACGCCGACCTGCTCCGTGCTTCCATCGCCTCCGCAGCCAACGATCACCGCCTGGGTGCCAACGAGGCCCCGCCGGCTATCATCTCGATCTTCCTGGGCAAGATGCTCACCGACATCCTGGAGCAGGTGGAGCGGGGGCTTCCCAATCGCACCATCCAGGGCGGGATCCTGGACCTGGGTGCCAAGACGCTGCCCATGCTGCCGCGCCACTCCGGAGACCGCAACCGCACCTCGCCGTTCGCTTTCACCGGCAACAAGTTCGAGTTCCGGGCAGTGGGGTCGAGCGCCAGCATCGCCTGGCCCAACACCGTACTCAACACGATAGTGGCTGAGTCGCTGGACCACATGGCCACCGAGCTGGAGCATGCAGCCGGGGCCCGGCCGACTCCCGCGAAGCTCCAGGCGGGAGTGATCTCGGTGTTGAAGAAGCTGATCAAGGCGCACAAGCGGGTGATCTTCGACGGGGACAACTACTCCAGGGAATGGCACACGGAAGCAGAGCGACGCGGGCTTCCCAACCTGCGCGACTCGGTCGAGGCGTTCGCTGTGTTACGCGATAAGAAGAACCTGGATCTCTTCCGCAAATACGGGGTGCTGAGCCAGGCGGAACACGACTCCCGCACCCACATCGCCATCGAGAAATACATCAAGCAGCTCTCTATCGAGGCCGAGACCATGGTTTCCATGGCCCGAAGCCAGATCCTGCCGGCCGCCCTCCAGCATCAACAGTCGATGGCCGAGACGGCGACAGCCACCAGGGCCGCCGGGGTGGAATGTGCCGACACCGTTGCCGCGCTCAAGAGCTTCGTCGGGGTGGTAACCAGGCTTCGCACCGCCACGAACGGGGTGGAACAGGCCGCCGCCCATCAGGACAGTGATCCGATCCGCCATGCGGCTCAGATCAGCAGCGAGCTAAAGCCCGCCATGGCCGAGCTGAGGGACACGGTGGACACGCTCGAGAACCTGGTAGCCGCAAACCTGTGGCCCTTACCGACCTACCGGGATCTGTTGTTTTTGAAGTAGCTGGAAGCTAGGAGCCGGGAGCTGGGCCTGGTGGGAACTGGTTCAGGAGGTCTGCCGTCCGGCGGCACTAACAGTGGATCCCAGGCGATTCAGCATTTTACTGATCTCCTGAGCCTCCGCATCTCCAGCGACCCACACTTTGGCGGGTATGTATCCCAGGTCACGGCATAGGAGAAGCTGGCACTCGATCTCTCGCACCGATCCACGCGCGATACGGAGAAAATAGGCGAGCTCTCGGTCGTTTCGCCTGCCACATCCCTCCGCGATGTTTGACACGACTGACACGGCAGCTCGCCTCATCTGGGCTGCGAGCCCATAGCGCTCCGAGGCGGGGAAGCTACCGGTAAGCCGATGAATCTCTATCGCCAGGGCATGCGCGCGCTTCCAAACCGAGAGCTGCCGAAAGTTCCCCATAGGCTGGTACAATCATATGGGGATGTGCTGCCGAGGTTGGTACAAAAGATTGCGGCCCGGTGCAACAGACTACATGGACTTTGGCTTCGACTCCAGCTCCCAGCTCCCAGCTCCTGGCTCCCAGCTCCCAGCTCCCAGCTCCCAGCTCACAACGGCCACCCTGGTGATCGCTTTCGCAGGAGAAGAAACAGCTCGGAGGGGAGAGTCGCCGGCGTCAGGGTACCGGCCATGGCCTGAAAGGTCTCGCATTCTGCCGCGGAAGCATCGGGATCGAAGCACACCGCCAGCGCTTCCACCAGGGGCGGCCGGTCAGGCCGCTCGAGCGCGTCGAGCCAGGGGTGCCGCTGGGTGACCTGCCTGCAGGAGAGCCGGACCCGTACAGCGCCATCGAGCCAGCAGGGGCCGGCGGCCAGCTCGCCCAGCAGGGGCTGGCTCAATAGTAGGCTCTCGCCATTGGGGGTTACGGCCCCAAACCGCAATTTGCCTCGCTCATTTCGTCGGTGCAGCACCACACCCCAGCCAAAAACCGGCCGTTGCTGCCTATACCAGTCCAGCACTCTGACGAGCTGTTCGCGTAACGCATCGACGACGAGTGGAGATGGCATCGGTTCGACCAGCGGAAAAGGTTACCGCCTCGGCCCGGGGGGCGGCACGGTACCCCTCTTGGTATGCAGAATATGGGCCACATCGGTGCCCTCCTTCCCTGGCGCCAGGGGGCCCGGATCGGCACATTCGGCGATTCACTCATGAGCCACAGCTATCCGGCCTCCGCCCCGGCCCCGCCAGTCGAGCTGCCGCGCGTTCTCACGCTGCGCGATCTGGTGCTGTTCAACATTGTGGCCATCCTGAGCCTCCGGTGGACCGCTACCGCTGCGGCTGCAGGCCCCAGCTCGCTGACCCTCTGGGTTCTCGCCGGGCTGCTCTTCTTCATTCCCCAGGGGCTGGCGGTGACCCACCTGGCGGCCCGCTATCCCCACGAGGGCGGCATCTATTCCTGGACCAAGCGCGCCTTCGGCGAAGGCCACGGGTTTCTGTGTGGCTGGTGCTACTGGGTCAACAACATCCTGTATTACCCCAACCTTCTCATGTCCACGGCCGTCATCGGTACCTATATGATCGGTCGCGGCGATACCGCCCTCATGGATGATTGGACCTATATCCTCCTGGCGACGCTGACTGCGCTCTGGCTGGCGGTCTGGCTGAACGTGATAGGCCTCAAGACCGGGCGATGGCTGCAGAATGCCGGCGCCCTCGGTACCTATATCCCTGGAGCAGTGCTGGTCGGCTTCGGCCTCCATGCGGCGCTCACGAGGGGATCGGCCACGCCGATCACGCTGGACACCATTACTCCCCATTTCGGCGACATGTCGGCGCTGAATCTCTGGGCCTCGATCGCCTTCGCTTATGCGGGCCTGGAGCTGTCCGCGGTAATGGGTGACGAGATCAAGGAGCCCCGCCGGAACTTGCCACGCTCGATCTATGTTGCGGGGCCACTGATCGCCTTTCTGTACATCGCCGGCAGCGCATCGGTTCTGTGGCTGGTGCCCAGCACCGAGGTCCATGTCGTCTCCGGCTTCTTCCAGGCGATGGCGGCCGGGGCTCGAGACTTCGGCGGATTGGCTTGGATCATCCCCATCGCGGCCACCTTCTACGTGCTGGGGAATATCGGTGGTATTGGAGCCTGGCTCACCGGCCCCGCGCGGGTGGCGTTTGTGATTGGGCTGGACCGGTACTTCCCGCCAGCATTCGGCCGGGTGCATCCACGCTGGAAGACCCCGTATGTGGTCATCCTTACCCAGGGCGTGCTGGCGACGGTCTTCCTGCTGCTGTCGCTGATAGGGAGGGGAACGACGGTGGAGAAGGGCTATCTGATCGTGCTGGACACCATGCTGCTGATCTACTTCATCCCCTACATCTATCTGTTCACCTGCTACCTGGTGGTGCGGTTGAGGGAGACTGCAACCCACTCGAGGCCATGGTACGGCGGCAAGGCCGGCTCGGCGGTAATGGGCGTCAGCGGTCTGCTGCTCACGTTGGGGGCGATGGTGGTGGCAACCATCCCTCCGGGCGATACGGCCGAGCCCTGGCTATTCCGGCTGAAGGTGATCGGGGGCGCTGCACTGTTCGTGATCGTCGGGGGCGTGGTGTACTGGCGCGGGCGGAGTAGAGCCCGGTGATGAAGTTCCCGGCCCGGCGGACTTTATGATGGGAGGGGCGCTCCAGCTCGTGGGTTTGCTGGTCATCAGCGGCTTAACCGCAGGAGCACTGGCTCCTCGCCGTGGAACTACGATACCCGGGTGCCGCTTCTTTGGTTGGGTGGGCCTATCACCCAGGGCACTCACCATGGAGTGGTCAGTGTGGCGAACATTGCACCGACGCTCGCCGCCCTTGTGGGCATACCCGACCCTGCGGGAACGCAGGGGCGGGTATTGGACGAGATATTGCCCTAGAAGGGCAGGCGCTCCTCAGAACGAGTAGCGGAGCCCGGCCTGGATGTAGTAGGTGCTGCGATTGAGAGAGGCGTTCGAGCTCACCGGCTGGAATCGCTGGGTCAGGAGCTCCTCGTTGAAGTTCACGATGTGCCGGCGAACGTCTGGATCCAGCTCGTCGGTGGCGTCAACGACCGTGAGCACCTCCTGGTCGAAGAACTCGCCGCCGCCTACCGTCTTCACCTGTCCCCAGTCACTGTCCAGCATCCGGAGGAAGTTGAAGATCTGGATCTCCAGGGCGGCGTCGCCGCGGAGCACCGGGAGCCGCTGGCGAATGGCCACATCCAGCTGATTCTGCCAGGGGTTGCGGCAAGTGTTGCGCTCCATGACCTCGCCCCGCTGTGAGCTGAGGCAGGATTCACCGTCGATGTATTCCTGGAAGGCCGCCTCGTTCGCCGGATCCAGGAAAAGATACGGAGAGTTGGGATCACCGGCGCCAGTGGGGATGTAGATAGCGTCGTTCGTGTTGGTCCCGTCCAGGTTGAGGTCGCCTCGGCCGCTGCTTCCGCCGGTGCGGAGAGTGTAGGGCGTGCCCGACTGGCCGATGTAGGTGAGCGAGATGTCAGTCGGCAAGCGCCAGGGGAAGGTGTAGGTCAGATTTCCGACGATCCGGTGCGGCCGGTCGAAGCTCGACCGGGTGCGGGTGTCATCCAGGTCGGCGCCGAGAAGCATCCGGCTGAAGCGCCAGTTGGAGATGGCGCGGCTCGAGGTGAAGCTCTGGACGTCGTAGGCTTCGGAGTAGGTATAGCCCAGCGATGCCTGTATACTGCGGCCGAACTCCTTCCGCAGCTGTCCGGTCATGCTCCACGAGTATCCCTCGTCCGTGTTCCGCAGCTCGTAGACCCCGCCGTTGAACGACGGCCCGTAGAGCGCCAGGTCGAAGTATTGGGGAGACAGGGTGCCGTTCGTGTTCAGGGTACCCGGATAGATCGCCCGGCCGGTCGCGTCGGTGCGGGCGGGAGCGAGGAGGTTCCGGTTCACGATGAAGAACTGATTGATGTCCTTCGAATACAACCCCTCGACCGAGGCGACGATATCGTACGGCAGGCGCCGGTCGTAGGCGAGATTCGCCCGGAACACCTGGGGGAACTTGGTGTCCTCGGCGATCAGGTCCACCTCGCCCAGGGCCCCACCTGGGGCCACCGTCTCCCCGCTGGCGCAGGCGATCGGCGGATTGTCCGGATCGGGGTTGAACGCCGGCGGGGTCTGCCCGCTGTTCACGTCGCAGGTGAGCGCCACCAGACCGAGGCCGTTGTTGGCATACGCGTTGGAGTACCACACGAAGGCGGGAGCACCGGTGAAGACACCCGCGCCGCCGCGGAGCTGGCTATTGCCATCGCCGCGCATGTCCCAGTTGAAACCGAGCCGGGGAGAGAACATCACACCCGGGCCCGGCTTGTCCTGCGCGCCGAAGTCCTCAATGACGCGTGCATCGTAGCTCAGTGCGGTGGTGAAGTACGGCAGGTCGAGCCGGATGCCGGGATTGAGCGTGAATGTGGGACTGATAGACCAGTCATCCTGGGCATACAGGGCGAACTGCCCGGCTCGGAACCTGGACTCGCCCTCATTGGAGCCCGGCAGCCCGAAGCGGATTTGGTATTGCTCCACGATGCCGGCCTCGAAATCCCCTTGATTGTCGAACTGCCACCGCCCGAATGTGTTCTGACCGAAGACATTGCGGACCTTGTAGCCCTCCCAGCGGGCTCCCACCGTGAACCGGTGCGCCCCGAGCGGGATGGAGAAGTTGTTCGTGATCTCGTAGATATCCTGGTCCAGCTCGTTGGCGTGGGAGAACTCCTCACCCCCCGCCTGGATACTGTAGATCTGGGAAGGATCCGAGACCTGCGTGTAGTTCTGCACCACCACTACCGGCTCGCGCACAAACGGGGTTCGGCGGTCCCGTATGATGTTGGCACTCACCAACAGCTCGTTGGCCGAGCCGTTGGCGAAGTTGGTGAAGAACTGAAGCGACGGGTTGTAGGTATCGTCGTCGAAGAAGTAGCCGTTGTTGCTCAGCTCGATGGTGGGATTGCTGAGCGACGTGCTACGGTCGAACACATCGAGGGACGCCTCGTTGTACTGGAATTTGGCCACCAGACGACTGTTATCGCCGATCAGGAAGTCCACCCGGCCCAGCAGGTTGGTGGCAGGGCGGCTGATGTCCACCAGATCGAAGGTTCCGCCGGAGAGCCCGTACGAGGCGGCGGTCGCGTTGTAGCTGGCGATATCTTCGGGCCGGACCACGACCGTCTCGGGTCCGCCGAAGTAGGGGCCGGCCGCGGGGCGATCCTCGCTGCGGCGCTCGAAGTTGGCAAAGAAATGAATCCGGTCCCGCTGAATCGGTCCGCCCAGCGAGCCACCGAACTGCCAATTGCTGAAGTCGCTCTCACTCACCGGAAATCCGGTCCATCCCTCGTTGCGGTGGTACCCAAACACCGAGCCGCTGAACCGGTTGGTGCCGCTCTTGGTCACCGCGTTGATGAGCGCCCCGGAGAAGTTGCCTTGCCGGACGTCGTAGGGTGAGAGGAGGACCTGGTACTCCTTCACCGCCTCGAGTCCGACCGAGCGGCCGTCGGCCTGTCCGCCGGCCTGGCCGGTGCGGCCCAGCCCGAACCGGTCGTTGACCGTGGCGCCGTCCACCTGGATGGTGTTGAAGCGGTTGTTCTGCCCGGCCGCAGTGATGCCGCCTTCGCCCTCCCGAACCTGGACCTGTGGGGTGAGCTTCACGAAGTCGGTAAAGTCGCGGTCCAGCGTCGGCAGACGCCGCAGGAGCGTGTCGTTGATGGTGGTCTGTGCACCCTGTCGGCTGGGCGCGAAATCCGCACCCGCGGCATCGGCCATCACCACCAACTCCTCGACCTGGACTGCCTGACGCGCCAGCGTGGCGTCCACCCGGATGCTCTGCGAAAGCGGCACTCGGACACCGTCACGAACCACCGGGCGGTGCCCAATAGCCCGGATGGTTACCCGGTAGGGACCGCCGGGCGCGAGGCCCAGGACGGTGTAGTTGCCGCGCTGGTTAACGGTGACGGTTCGCCGGAGTCCGGTCTCGGAATGGACTACCTCCACCGTGGCGTCGGCCACTGGTGCTCCGGTGCTATCCACCACGTTCCCGGAAATCCCGCCCGTCGTGACCTGCGCCTCCCCTCGAGCCGTTCCAGCGAGGAGCGCTAGCCCCAGGACAAGAGCGTAGCGTGTGATCTGAACAGACCACGAGTTCATTGGAGTCACCCCTGAATTGGAAGCAGAAGAAGGTTCGAGCACTGCGCAGGAGAAGTTACGTCACGGGGGAACGACGTCAAGCAACCGACGCACAATTTACCAGATTTTTACCCTCCCCAACCCGCCGGTCAGCGGAACCGCGCCACCAGCGGATCGTGATCGCTGGCGGTGCGTTCCGGGAGGGCAGGGAAGTCCGCGTTCAAATGCACCACATCGAGCTCTGCGCCGGGGCGTAACGCGCGGCTGACGAAGACGTGGTCCAGGGCCTGCGAGTTGCCCTCGTAGTTGTAGGAGTACCGCTCACCCGCTGGGACCAGCGGCATCAGCGGGTGCAGCGCCGCGGGCGTGCCTGGAAGCAGCTCGGCCAGCTCGTCGCTGAACTCGAAGGTGTTCATGTCGCCCAGGACTATGAGCCGGGCCCCCGGATCGGCCTCCAGCAGGTGCCCCGCATAATCATGGAGGGCGCGGACCTGCGCGGCCCGTTCCGCCTCGCCGGCCTGCACGAACGGCTGAATCGCGCCGAATACGGGTGTCGAGCCAAAGCGCGAGCTGAGATGATTGCCGATTACGCTGAGCCGCCGTCCGCGGAACTCGAACACGCCCTCCAACGGATCCCTCGAGTCTCGAAACGCCAGGCTGTCGCGAGCTCCCGCCATCGCCAGGACGGAAGGCGTGAGCGAGCGGTAGGAGAGAAGCCGCACCCGACCGGGATGGTACAGGAAAGCATTCCGGATGTTGCCGCCGGGTGCGCCTCCGGGCCGGCCATCCTCGGGGGCGACGTCAAAGAACTCGTACCGGGGGCCGCCGGCAGCCACGATGGCCTCCCCGAGCGCCGTGAGGGTACCTCGTGCGCTGGTGGTCCCGTCGTCCGCCTCGCCACTGTCGTCCTGGATCTCCTGAAGAGCAATGATGTCGGGTGAGCGGAGCGCCTCGACGATCTGCCTCGCGAGTAATCGCCGTTGTGCGCCGTCGGGGGCGGTCGCGCTCAGGTTGAGAACGTTATAGGTGGCTACCGTGACGGCGGTGGGTGTGCCCACGAGAGAGGCGGCATCGGACATCGAGTCCCGGGTTCTGATGGCAAACCCCGCAGTCGCGGCGACCTCGTAATTGCCGAAGTCGTAGCGCATGACCCCGGTAATGTCCCCCAGGCTGTCGCCGACTCGCACCAGCGGGACGGGATCAGGGAGCAACCCGGCATCGAGGTGAATCTGAACCCGCTCGGGATTCTGACCGCCGAGGTTGTGGCGACCCGACTGGAGCAGAATCCCGCCGGCGCGGGTGCGCCGCGAGCCCGGCACACCCGCGCCGGCGTCAGGCAGCGTTACAAACTCGCTCTGTTTCCGGCTGAACGTCCGGGTGGCGGACACGGCGACGGGACGACGCACCGTCACCAGCATCCCTTCCAGCGACTCGAAGAAGTCAATGGCGTCGTTCTCCGGATCGAAGCGGTTGCGCCGGACCTCCTCGGCGACCTGCAGGTTCACCGGCAGCTCATCGGGGGAGATCACGTCCCGCGGCGGAGGGAGTCTTCCATCCTGCCCCAGGACCACGGGCCGAGGTAGCGGCCTGCCCCGGCGGAGCACTTCGACCGCGGGCGCTTCGATGGCCGTGACCGAGAGATTGGCCGTTCGAGCTCCGCCGGGCACCAGCTCGGTCACGACTCCGGTGAAGCGCACCTCGTCTCCCCGAGCGATGCCGCGCGTGCGGGTCCGTACCAGGATGGCGTCGGAGGTGGCCGGATCTCCGTCGCCGGCCGGGTCCTGCAGGTAGATATTCTCGGCGGCTACCGCGGTCACGATCCCGCTCGAGCGCACTTCCTGCCCCAGCAACGGAGAAAGGTGAGCTCGGCCCTGGAGCGCTGGAATGGTCACGTTATCCGGAGACCTATGCCCCCCTGCCACGGCCATGGCGCAGCCGAGCGCGACCAGCGAGTACGGGATGGCGAAGCGCATTGACTGGTCCTATTTCAGCCCGCTAAGTTGCGGCCCGGCAACGATTGAGGACAGGTGGCCGAGTGGTTGAAGGCACCACCCTGGAAAGGTGGCATACCCGCAAGGGTATCGAGGGTTCGAATCCCTCCCTGTCCGTTCCGGGAACCGTTTTGGCGCCCGTGGCGTATCTTAAGAGCGTACCCCACACAGGCTCACGGTTACCGAAGGCCACTCATGTTGATCAGACGCCCCGCCGACATACCCGTCTCAGAGATCACCGACGAAGCGCTGTTCTGGAACCGGCGCGAGTTCCTCAAGGTCACCGGCTTCGGCGCGGCGGCGGTAAGCGGGCTGTTCCCGCTTCCCGCTTGTCGATACGCTGGCGACGACGAGCGGGACGCCCAGCAGGAGGAGAAGCTCACTCCGTACGAAGATGTAGCCGGCTACAATAATTATTACGAGTTCGGCACCGACAAAGGCGATCCCGCCCGGAACGCGACCCATCTGCGCACCCGGCCCTGGAAGGTAGAGGTGGCCGGAGAGGTGAAGCGGGCCGCGGTGTACGATCTGGATGACCTGCTCCAGTCATTTACCCCAATTGAGCGGGTTTACCGCCTTCGCTGCGTCGAGGGCTGGTCCATGGTGGTGCCGTGGCTTGGAATCCCGCTGATTCAGATCATAGACCGCCTCGAGCCTACCTCCAGGGCCAAGTACGTCGAGTTCACCACGCTCTACGACCCCCAGCAGATGCCTGGCCAGCGGCGGAATATTCTCGAGTGGCCCTATGTCGAAGGGCTGCGGATGGATGAGGCACGGCATCCCCTGACGCTGCTGGTTACCGGACTGTACGGGAAGGGGCTACCCAACCAGAACGGAGCTCCTCTCAGGCTGATCGTGCCCTGGAAATACGGGTTCAAGGGCGGTAAGTCGATCGTGAAGATTCGCTTTACCAAGAGGCAGCCGCGCACCACCTGGAACATCGCCGCACCGAACGAGTACGGGTTCTACGCCAACGTGAACCCGGAGGTGGACCATCCGCGGTGGAGCCAGGCGCGCGAGCGGCGGGTGGGCGAGCTGTTCAAGCGCAAGACTCTGATGTTCAACGGCTACGCGGATCAGGTCGCCTCGCTCTACGCGGGGATGGACCTCCGGCGGAACTTCTGAGCTCCAGGTCGTGACCCGCATCGCCATCGTGACGCGGGTAGTGAAGCCCGTGCTCTACTCGACCGCAGTGCTGCCGCTGGCCTGGCTGCTCTTCGCGTTGTTCACCGGCCGGGTGATGGGCGACGAGGTCAAGTTCATGCAGCACGTTACCGGTGACACGGTGCTCACGTGTCTGATGCTGACCCTCGGCGTCACCCCCCTACGCCGGCTCACCGGCTGGAACGAGATCATCCGGGTCAGGCGCCTGATCGGCCTCACGGCGTTCTGGTACGCCTGCTTGCATCTGACGACTTATCTGGTCTTCGACCAGTCGCTGTCGGTTTCCGAAATCCTCATGGATATCGTCAAGCATCCGTGGGTGCTCGTGGGCTTCGCCGGCTTCCTCTGCCTGGTTCCCCTCGCCGTCACCTCCACCAACGGATGGGTTCGGCGCCTGGGTGGTAAGCGGTGGCAGCGGCTGCATCGACTGGTCTACGTCGCGGCCGCTGCGGGCGTGGTGCACTATCTCTGGCTGGTCAAGAAGGACATCCGACTGCCTCTGCTCTATGGGGCTGTCCTGCTCGTGCTGCTGGGCGCGAGGATCTGGATCGCCTGGGACCGCAGGGCCCGCCGGCAGCCCGCGCGGAGTGCCGCTGAGGCCAAGCCTGCCGCCTAGTAGAAGTGACTCTACTCTGCGTCCGTAGCGATGCCGGATCCTTTCGCTCGATCTCCCCGCCCCCTATCTTTGGGCATGCTGGCGCTCCTGCGACAGAGCCGCACTCTGGCTCTCGCCCTCGTTCTCTTAGCTCCCGGAATCGCTGGGAATGCGGTGCAGTGGCTGCACGCCTGCCCGGTCGACACCCCAGTCCTGGCCGATCACCAACACCACGACTCCAGCCCCTCCGAATCGGGCCACTCACAGACCTGCCAATGCATCGGCTCTTGCAACGCGGCCGGTCCGGTGTCGCCCCCCAGACCGGTCACCGTTTCAACGGCTGTCGTCCAGCCGACTGCGCCAGCCGTTCCGCCGCCTGCTGCCAGCTTCGTTCCCGCCATCACCCCTTCGGATCTCCTTCCTCCTGCTACCGCTCCGCCGGCCTGAGCGCGCTCTGAGAGCGCGTACTCCCCGAGCCCGGTAAGGCGCATCCCGCGCCACCGGCTCAAACGAGTCCCCGCCCCAAGCGGGTTCAGCGGTGGAGAGGTCACATGAGAGCTAGACATACCGTCCTGTGCGGCGCGTTGCTGGTGCTGGGCATGACCGCAGCCCCTGTGGTCGCGGGCGCCCAGGATCTAGAGGGCAGTATCAGCGGCCTCGTCATCGGCGCCGGCGGTGAGCCAATTGCCCAGGCATCGGTGGGTATCGCCAGCCTCGGCCGGTACACCGCGTCCGATTCTGCCGGACGATTCACGCTCGAGGCGGTGCGCTTCGGCAGTCACGTGGTCGAAGCCCGCGCCCCCGGCTACCAACCGGCATGGCGGTCAGTCACGATAGTTCCCGGCGACAGCGCGACTTTGGCATTCCGCCTCGAGACTGCGGCGGTGACCCTGCCCGACGTGGTGGTGAGCACGAGCCGCGAGCAACGACTCGTCTCGTCCACCCCGCTCAGCGTGGGCGTCATCGGGGAGGAGGAGATCCGGGAAACGCGGGGACACCATCCCGCGGAGATCGTCAACCGCTCGCCTGGCGTCTACGTGAGCAACTTCGGGGGAGAGGGTCACGCCACTGCCATCCGCCAGCCGATTACGACCAAGGCTCTCTACGCTTACCTGGAAGATGGCGTCCCGATCCGGTCCACCGGATTCTTCAACCACAATGCTCTCTACGAGATCAATATCCCGCAGGCGGGTCGCCTCGAGGTCATCAAGGGGCCGGGGACCGCGGTATATGGCAGCGATGCGATCGGTGGGGTGGTAAACTCGTTCACCCGCGAGCCCTCGTCGCAACGGGAGGCGGAGGTGTTTGTCGAAGGCGGGAGCACGACTTACCTCCGGGCGCTTGGCTCGGCCAGCACCACGGTTGGGCGAAGCGGCCTCAGGGCCGACCTCAACCTTACCCGGGCCGACGGCTGGCGGGACGGGACTCCTTACGACCGGCAAAGCGGAACCCTGAGATGGGACCTTCATGTGAGCGACCGCACCCGACTGAAGACCATCGCTGCCATCTCCCACATCGATCAGCCGGGAGACGGCGGAAGCGATCTTACCGCCGCCGACTTCCAGAACGCTCCTGCTCGGAGCTATACGCCGATTGCATTTCGCCGGGTAATGGCGGCGCGACTCTCGTCGGAGCTACAGGTGCGGACCGAGCAGTCCTCTTTCGGGGCGACGCTGTACACCCGCTATAACGAGCTGGATCTGCTCCCCGCTTGGCAGTTGAGCTTCGATCCCCAGGGGTGGGAGACCCGTCACTCTTCCATCGGCTTGCTGACCCGGTGGCGCCGGACTCTCGCGTCACTGCGCACCAACGTGAGCACTGGGATCGATCTCGAGTACAGCCCCGGCCACAGAGTCGAGAGCGAGATCGAGCCGCAGCGGGCGGGGCAGGTGTTCACCGGCTACACTCCCGGCCAGGTTCAGTACCACTACGACGTGGCCTTCTGGCAGGCCTCGCCCTACGCTCAGGCGGAGGTGGCTCTGCCCGGCGGGGTGCAACTCAGCGCCGGCGTGCGGTACGACCGGATCGGCTACGACTACACCAACCGGCTCGGCGTTCTCGCAACCGGCTCCCATCGCCGTCCGGGTTCCACCGGAGTCGCGTTCGATCGAGTCAGCCCCAAGCTCGGTGCCACCTGGGAAGTGGCTCCCAACACCAGCTTCTTCGGCTCCTATCGCGCAGCCTTCCGGGCGCCGTCCGAGAGCCAGCTGTTCCGCCAGGGGTCGGCAGAGAGCACGATAGACCTGAAGCCGGTTCGCGCCGGAAGCTGGGAAGCCGGCTTCCGGACTGCCCTGGGCGGCGTCATGACGATCGAGGCAACGGCCTACACTATGCGCCTGCGCGATGACATCCTGACCTTTTTCAACCCCGAGAACGGGCTCCGACTCACTCAGAATGCAGGAGCTACAAACCATCGGGGCGTGGAGCTCGGGGTGGGACTCTTGCTCTTACGCGGGCTGCGGCTGGATGGGGCGATCTCCTATGCGAGACATACCTATGCCGCGTGGCAACCACGTCCGGATGTGGACTACAGCGGCAACGAGATGGAGCTGGCGCCCCGCTTCCTCGGTAACAGCCGGCTCACTTATCGGCCGGGGTTCCTGTCGGGCGGGGTGATAGCTCTAGAGTGGGTGCGCCTGGGCTCCTATTGGATGGATCCGGAGAACGCTCAGAGGTACGGCGGGCACAGCCTTTTCAATTTCCACGGGACCGTGCCGGTGGTGGGCCACCTGGAGCTCACCGGACGGGTAACCAACCTGGGCAACCGCCGCTTTGCCGAGACGTCCTCGTTCGACGCGCAACAAGGTGAGCGTTACCGTCCCGGGGCGCCCCGCCAGTTTTATCTCGGCGCCCAGTACCGGTTCAATTGACGGCCATGAAGCGATTGATCCTTTACACGGCTGCATCGCTGGTTCTCGCGTGCGGGAGCGGTTCCGGCCGCCACGACTTCGGCTTCACCCCGGCCCGGGTGGTCTCACACGAGACCGAGAACGGGGCTACTCCCATGTTCCTCTCTACGCCTCGTGGCGCCCGGGTGGTGGCCTGGGTGTCGGCTCGGTCCGGCGGATCCGACGGTAGTCTCAACATCTCGGTGACGCCGGCCGGGGCTTCCGACCCATTGCCCACGGTCACACTACGGGATCCGCTGGGCTCGATCGAGGCTCATGGCGAGGCGCCGCCCCAGCTCGCCGCCGATTCAGCGGGAGCGCTATCGGTCCTGTATGCGGTCGGTAAGGAGGTCCCCGGCAAACGATTCCCGGTCAGCGCTCTGCGCTTCATCCAGTCCACCGATGACGGGAGGACCTGGACCAGGCCCGTAACCGTGAACGACGGCACGGAGTTTGGATCTCACAACTTTCACGCACTGACGGTGGGCTCCCATGGCATCCTCCTGGCTACCTGGCTGGATGGGCGCGAGGGCCACTCCGGTGTCTGGATGAGTCGCTCGACGGATGGTGGACGAAGCTGGGAAGCCAACCAGCCCATCTACTCCGACCCGACCTGTCCTTGCTGCCGCACCTCCGTTGCCGTGTCCTCCGACGGAACCGTCTACGTGGCCTGGCGGGCAATTCTCCCTGGCGACGTCCGGGACGTGGTAGTAACCAAGTCCACCGATGGTGGGCAGAGCTGGGCATCTCCGGTCCGTCCCAGATCCGATGCCTGGGTGTATCCCGGATGCCCTCACGCCGGACCGTCGCTCGAAGTCGATGCCGGTGGCGCGGTACACGTGGCCTGGTGGACCGGGAAGGAAGGCGAGGCCGGAGTCTACTACGCTCGCTCCACCGACGAGGGGAAGACGTTCACTGCCCAAGCCATGGAGGTAGGGGAACGAGCCCGGCCCGCGCACGTGCAGTTGGCGCTCGCGCCCGCGGGAGCGATATACGTTGCGTGGGACGACGGGCTGGGCGAGATCCCGAGAGTGCTCCTCAGACGGTCGCAGGATGGAGGACGGAGCTTCGGCCGGGCAGTCGTCCTGAGCGAGCCCGGCGTCGCAGCCAGCTTTCCCGTGGTTGCCGTCTACGGTGACTCGGTAGCCGTGGCCTGGAGCCAGACGACCGCGGCGGAGCATAGGGCCAAACTGGCGGCACGGCTGGACATGAGCGATCCAAGGGCGGTACAGCAGCTCCCTCGGGTCGGGCAGTCGGAGATCCTGCTGAGGAGTGGGAAGCTATAGGGGAGGCGGAAGATACTGCGGCGGAAGACAGGGAGCGGAAAGTACTGCGGCGGAATAATTACGAGACGGCAGCCGTTGGCAAAGGGCAGAAGGAGCGCGGATAAAGTCATGGCTGGGTGTTTCGGATACCATTCTTGGGAATCGTTGGAACAGCCTCGTCCTATGATGCCCTACGAAAAGTTCGACGCGTGGAAGACAGCCCACCAGCTGGCGCTGGAAGTGTATCGGGTTACAGAAAGCTGGCCTAAGACAGAGCGATACGAGCTGACTGGACAGGCACGTCGAGCAGCCCCTGCTCCGACCAACATTGCGGAAAGGGCCGCTAAGCGCGGTTGTCGTGAATTCCGCCGCTACGTCGACATAGCGTTGGGATCGCTATCCGAATTGTCATATCTGCTTCGATTCAGCAAGGACCGCGGCATACTGGACGAGGAAACGTTCCAGGCTCTGGATGAGCTAAGAAATCGTGCCGGGATACTTACCTGGCGACTATATGTCTGCCTGGGCCGGCACCGAACGGGATGAAACGACTGCCCACCCTTCTGCCTCTTCCTCTTCCGCCACTTTCCTTCCCTCTCCTCATCTTCAGTCTCTTCCACCTTCCTCCGCAGTTTGTTCCGCCTCTTCACCTTCCGCCGCAGTTTGTTCCGCCGCTTCGCCTCTTCCGCCTCTTCCGCCTCTTCCGCCTCTTCCGCCTCTTCCGCCCCTTCCGCCCCTTCCGCCTCACCACTACCTTCCCGCCCCGATGCCATCCCGCACGCCTCTATTGGACGAACGCGCCTTCAGCCGCACGCTGGCGCGTATGGCCAGCGAGATCGTCGAGCGAAGTGGCGGCACGGAAGACCTCGTACTGGTCGGGATCCAGCGCCGTGGTGTAGAGCTCGCCGGCCGATTGAAGCGACTCATCGATGGTGCCGAAGGGTCGAACCTCCCTTGTGGCAAGCTCGACATTACCCTGTACCGAGACGATCTCCAGGCTATCGGCCCGCGCCCCGTCGTCGGGGAGACGAGGCTGCCCGACCTCGACGCCAAGACTGTGGTGATCGTGGATGACGTGCTCTACACCGGACGTACCGTGCGGGCTGCCCTTGACGAGTGCGCCGACTTTGGCCGTCCTCGCCGGATTCTCCTCTGCGTCCTCATCGATCGTGGCGGGCGCGAGCTCCCGATTCAGGCCGACATCATCGGTACCAGCGTGAGCACCGGGACCAGGGACCGGGTTGACGTCTTCGTGTCCGAGCTCGACGGGCGGGACGCGGTCGAACTGGTACGGAGCGGCCGGTGAGCGCTCCTTCCCTAGGCAAGGATCTGGTCGGTCTGGAGCCGCTGAGTGCGGAGCAGATCCAGCTGATTCTGGACACGGCGGAGCCCTTCAAGGAAGTCAGCGAGCGGCCCATCAAAAAGGTCCCCGCGCTTCGCGGGCGTACCATCGTCAACCTCTTTTTCGAGCCTTCCACCCGCACCCGCATCTCCTTCGAGTTTGCCGAGAAGCGTCTCTCGGCGGACACGGTCAACGTGGCCGTCGCCGGCTCCTCGGTGAGTAAGGGCGAGACTCTGGTGGACACGGCCAAGAACCTGGAGGCCATGCGGATCGACATGGTCGTGATCCGCCATGGATCGTCCGGAGCCGCCCAGTTCCTGGGCCAGCGGATTCGATCGAACGTGGTCAATGCCGGAGACGGCAAGCACGAGCATCCCACCCAGGCATTGCTCGACATGCTGACCTTGCGTGACCGTTTCCAGCGGCTCGAGGGCCTCAAGGTCGCGATCTGCGGCGACATACTCCACAGCCGGGTGGCCCGCAGCAACATCTGGGGACTAACCAAGTTGGGGGCCGAAGTCGGCGTCTGCGGGCCGGCCTCGCTGCTGCCGCGGAACGTGGAGGATCTAGGGGTCACCATCCTCCCGCGAATCGAGGACGCGATCCAGTGGGCCGATGCCCTCAACGTTCTCCGGCTCCAGCTCGAGCGGATGGAAAGCGGCTTTCTCCCGTCGCTGCGGGAATACAACCGGGTCTTCGGGGTTACCACCGAGCGCCTGGCGCGGGCGCCGAAGGATCTGACCATTCTGCATCCCGGTCCCATGAATCGCGGCGTCGAGATCGACAGTGATGTGGCCGACGGCCCCCACAGCCTCATCCTTCCACAGGTGACCAACGGGGTGGCGGTACGCATGGCGGTGCTCTACCTCCTCGCCGGCGGATCGCCCGATTGGGGCCAGAGCGGGGGGGACGACGGATGAGGCCGATCCTCATTCGAGGCGGGCGCGTCGTTGACCCCTCACGCGGCACCGATGGCGTGGCCGACGTCTACCTGGAGGACGGCAAAGTCGCCTCAGTGGGGTCCGACATCGGGTCGCCCGATGAGGCGCTGGTGATTCCGGCAAGCGGCAAGATCGTAGCACCCGGCCTGATCGACTTGCATGTCCACCTGCGGGAGCCCGGCCAGGAAGACATAGAGACTGTGGCCTCCGGCGCCATGGCGGCCGCGGCGGGCGGGTTCACCGCGGTCTGCGCCATGCCCAACACCGATCCGGTCACCGACAACCAGGCGGCGGTGGGCTTCATCGTGAGCCAGGCCCAACGAGCGGGGAAGGCCAGAGTCTACCCGATCGGCGCCATATCGCTGGGGCAGAAAGGCCAGCAGCTCGCAGAGTTCGGGGAGCTGGTCGGCGCTGGCGCTGTCGCGGTGAGCGACGACGGCAAGCCGGTGGTATCCAGTCACCTGATGCGCACGGCGCTGGAGTATGCCCGTACCTTCGGCATCCCGGTGGCGGACCACTGCGAGGACCCCACCCTCTCAGCCGGTGGCGCGATGCACGAGGGTATCGTCTCCACCAGGCTGGGCCTCAAGGGGATACCGGCCGCGGCCGAGGAGATCATGGTGGCGCGCGACATCCTGCTCTCTCAGCTCACCGGTGGCCATGTGCACCTCTGTCATATGTCCACTCGCGGCTCGGTAGCGCTCATCCGGCAGGCAAAAGAGAGTGGTATCCGGGTCACCGCTGAAGCCTGTCCCCACCACTTCACGCTCACCCACGAGCGCTGCGAGGGATACGACACCAACGCCAAAATGAACCCACCCCTGCGCGAGGCCGAAGATCGCGACGCTATCCGCCAGGCTCTGCGTGATGGGACGGTCGATGCTATCTGTACCGACCACGCTCCCCACCATTACGACGCCAAGGAGCGAGAGTTCGACGACGCCCCCAATGGGATACTCGGCCTGGAGACCGCCCTCGGTCTTGCCATCACCGAGCTGGTGGAGACCGGGTTGTTGAGCATCGCCGATCTGGTCAGCCGTATGAGTACCATGCCGGCCCGGATCTTCAATCTTCCCGGGGGGACCCTGGCGCCCGGTTCTCCCGCCGATGTGGTGATCGTGGACTCCAGGACAACCTGGGTGGTCGATCCGTCCGGGTTCTTCTCCAAGAGCCGCAATACTCCCTTCGCCGGGCGACGGCTCACCGGACGAGCCGACACCACCATCGTACGAGGCCTGGTCGTGTACCAGCGGCCCCTCTGAGGTCCGGGTGCGAGCACGAGAAACTTCCCGGGATATCGTGCGTTGTTGCCGGAGTCTCTATGAAGCGGGTCTCATCGCGGGGGCTGCTGGAAACGTCTCAGTCAGGCTCGGTCGGGAACGCCTCCTGGTCACACCCCGTGGAGTTCTCAAATCCGAGTTGCGGCCTCGCGACCTGGTCGAAGTCGACTTGAACGGACGCCGCCGGCATGGCTGTCGTGATGCCACGACCGAATTAGATTTGCATTTGAGGGTCTATCGAGTGCGGGAGGAATGTGGCGCGGTGATACATGCCCATCCTCCTACGGCCACCGGGTTTGCGGTGGTCGGGCAGGGGCTCCCTGGTGACGTACTCCCTGAGATTACGCTGCTGCTGGGCGAGGTACCGTGCGTCCCCTACGCGACCACGGGCACACCCGCCCTGGGCGATGCCGCCGAGCCCTTCCTCAGGCGACACCTCGCCCTGTTGCTGGCGAACCATGGTGCGCTCACCTGGGGGAGAGACTTGACCGAGGCCCGGATTCGCATGGAGAGTCTCGAGCATGGAGCGCGCATCCTCCTGGCCGCCCGTGCTCTTGGCAGGGTGAATCGCCTCACCCGGGACCAGATCGACGCCTTAGAACGGATGAGAGGAAACCCTTCCCATGGCCAAGACCACCACGGATACTGAAGCGACGATCGAGGCGCTTCTCGAGCAACGCGCCCAGTACGAGGAGTGGCTCCTGCGGCTGGACACTTCGGGAGACAAGGCGTCTCCTGCGGTCCGCCAGCGCGTGCGAGGAGACTACCAGTCCCGGCTCGACGCCGTCATGGAGCAGCTCAGGGGCCGGAGTGCCACGGTTGCCGAAGAGCTCGAGCGGCAGCACGCTTCTCAGGCCGAGCTCGATCGCGAGCGCCGGGCCGCGGAGGAGGCGCTCGCGGAGGCGGAGGTCCGCCACTCGGTCGGCGAGTACGACGAGGGCGAGTGGCGCCGGCTGAGCGAGCAGAGTCGCCGGGAGATCGAGCAGCTCCGAGGCCGGCTCAGGGGAGTGGGCGCCGAGATCACCCGGCTAACCGAGGTGCAGAGTCTCATCGCCGCGCCCCGCGCTGGGGCGGCCCCGGCTCCCACGGCGCCTCCACGGGTCTCGCGCCAGGATGCGGCAGAGGAGGCCCCCCTGGTTACCCACCTCGCAGAGCCGATCGATGAGTCCGAGGCAGTGCCCCATCCCCCGCCGCCGGCGCCGACCCGGGCGCAACCGGATCCCGATGAGCTCGCGTTTTTGAAGTCGGTGTCCGATGAGGAGCCCACCCGGCCAGCGGCCCGGCGCCCAGCCAGCCCGGCGCCGGCACCGGCCGCCACGGGGACTCAGCGCGCGTCGGAGCCGGCTGCGCCCCCAGCGGCCAGTGGCAAGGCGGCCTCGGGAGTCGCCAAAACGTTGAAGTGCGGTGAATGCGGCACGCTCAACCGTCCAACCGAGTGGTACTGCGAGCGCTGTGGGGCCGAGCTGGCGGGGGTTTGAGGGGTGAACGGTAAACGGTGAACGGTGAACGGTGGACGGTAAGTGAACTGTGAACCGGGAGCGTCGTAAGAGGTGGGAGGCGAGCGGTAAGCTGCAAGCGCTTAGAGGACAACAGCCTGGGCCTTAGCCTCAAAGTAGTTTCTCGCCTCTGAAATCAAAAAGGGGCGCCCGCACATTCGGGCGCCCCGCTACCTGCCTCCCCTGTTCTTCGAAATCACTTCCCGTTCACGTTTACGGTTCGCCGTTCACCGTTTCACCGTTCACCGTTCTTATCGGTGATCAGCTTGGCCAGTCGGCTCTTCAGCCGGGCTGCGGCATTTCGGTGCACGATGTTCTTCTGTCCCGCCCGGTCGAGCAGCTTCTCGGCTTCGGCATAAGCGGCTGCGGCCTCGGCGCCGGTGGCCGAGCGGACCTTCTTGAGCGCGGTCCGGAGCGCGCTCCGGTGGGTACGGTTATGAGTGGCCCGGACACGGGCCTGGCGCATGCGCTTGGCGGCGGACTTGATACGGGGCAACGCGACCTCGGCAACGAAAGAAGCTCGATCCGGAACGGCTCCGGAACTGAGCCGGCAAACATAGGCCTCCGCGGCTGCAAGGTCAAGCGGGAGGCCGCTTTGACTTTGGCCTTGCGGGGCGTTTAACCTTCGGCGCCCTTCCCAGGAGGACGATCACTGGATCGACAGCTCGGCGATTTCGTGCTCGCCCTTCCCATGCTGGTCTTCGCGATGGTGACTCACGAATACGCCCACGCGGCGACCGCGCTCCGGCAGGGAGACGATACGGCCTATCAGCTCGGCCGGGTCACTCTCAATCCCCTGCCGCACATCGACCCTCTGATGAGTATCCTCTTTCCGGCCCTGCTCTGGTTTGGCTCCGGCGGCAGCTTCACCTTCGGTGGCGCAAAGCCGGTGCCGGTGAATCCGCGTAAGTATCGGAATTATCGTAAGGGTGATATCCTGGTCTCGGCCGCCGGGGTCACCACCAACCTCATCCTGGCGCTGGTATGGTCGGTGGTCTTCGTGGTCCTCGGCCTGGTGGCCCATTCATTCCCCGCGGCGGTGCCGGTGCTCGACACCGCTCAACGCATGGTCGTCTACGGCATCTGGCTCAACCTGATTCTCTGTTTCTTCAATCTGATCCCGATTCCGCCGCTGGATGGCTCGCACCTGTTTTATCATCTGCTGCCGCCCCGCGCGGGCGAATGGTACCGCGGCCTCCAGCGCTTCGGCTATCTACCTATCTTCGCCCTGATGTTCTTGTTCCGCCCCGCTATCGCAATACTTCTCACCCCGGCCTACCAGGGGATGATACTGCTCCTCAACTTTATCTACCCGTTCCGGGTGGGTTACGGATGGAACATCTTTCAGTCATGACCGCGCCCGAAGCCATGACCGCACCCAAGGCGCCGCCCAGCGCCCCGGCAGGGGCAGGCTTCGTCGTCGAGCTCGAGGCGTTCTCCGGCCCGCTGGACTTGCTCCTGCATCTGCTTAGAGAGGAGCAGCTGGAGATCGCCGACATCCCGATTGCGCGGATCGCCGACCAGTTTCTCCAGGCCGTGCACGAGCTGGGCCTCAACCAGGCAGCCGACTACCTGGACATGGCCAGCCGTCTGGTGCGGCTAAAGGTGCAGATGCTGCTGCCCCGGGGAAACGAGGAGGACGGCTGGGAGGATCCCCGTGCGGAGCTGGTGCGCCGCCTGCTGGAATATCAGCAAATCCGTGAGGTTGCCGTCTGGATGGGCCGGGCGGCTGAGCGCCGAGCCGAACGGTTCGCGCGCGGATACTTGCCCCCACCTCCCGAGATTCCTCCGCCACCACTCACGTTGAACCTGCTGGATCTGCTCGCCGCAGTCGATCGCGTTCTGGCGGCTATCCCATTCCCGGTGCTGCACCGGGTAGTGGCCCGCCCCCTGGATGTGGAGACGGCCACTCGGCGCATCGAAGGTCTGCTGGCGGAACATGCGGAGATCCGCTGGCTGGACGCGCTCGGCTCCAGGGCCACGATCGTAGATGTCCTGTCGACCCTGCTGGCCCTGCTCGAGCTGGCTAAGCGGGGAAACCTCCGCTTGCTCCAGCCCACCCCGTTCTCACCCATGGTGATCGCTCGTGACTCCGCTCGCCCAGCTGCTTGAAGCGGCCCTGTTCTCGGCCTCCCGTCCCTTGACGGCGGAGGAGCTGGCGACTCTCGATCCGGATGCCGGTCCTGCCGACGTGCGGGTGGCCCTGGAGCAGCTTCGTGAGCACTACGATTTCAACCAGCATGGCATCGAGCTCGTCGAGCTCGCCGGCGGCTATCAGATACTGAGCCGCCCGATCCACGCTGCCTCCATCGAGCGGGCCCAGTTCTCCGTCAGGGCGCCGAAGCTCACCGCGGCGACACTCGAGACCCTGGCGGTGATCGCCTATCGGCAGCCGGTCGGCCGGGTGGAGATCGAAGAGATTCGCGGGGTGTCGGCCGGCGGAGTGCTGCGCTCGCTTCAGGAGCGCGGACTCATCGAGGTAGTGGGGCGGAGCGAGGCTCTGGGACGGCCGCTCCTCTATGGTACGACCCCGCTGTTCCTGGAGCTTCTCGGCATGCGAGACCTGGCCGATCTGCCCAAGACCGACGAGCTCACCATCGCGCTGCGACCCCATCGCCCCGTAACCGAGGGAGCCGACGATGCCGCGGCGTACGTGGAGGCGGAATCGTGACCGAGATGCGGCTCCAACGGGCCCTGGCCCGGGCCGGGGTCGCCTCACGACGAGCCGCCGAGAAGCTGATCGAGGAGGGCCGGGTTCGGGTCGACGGCAAGCCCGCCATCCTCGGCATGAAGGTCGACCCTGAGCTCCAGCGGATCACCGTTGGTAACCGGGCCATCAAGGTCAAAGAGCGCAGGTGGCTCGCCTTCCACAAACCGCTCGGCGTGGTAACCACGGCCAGTGACGAAGAGGGCCGGCGCACTGTGCTCGACTTCATTCCCGATCCATCGGCCCTCACTTATGTGGGCCGGCTCGATGTAATGACCACCGGGCTGCTGCTGCTGACCACCGACGGCGAGGCGGTGCACCGTCTCACCCACCCGCGCTACCACATCCCCCGGCGCTATACCGCCCTGGTGCACGGCCGCCCCACCGCTGAGATCGCCGCGGCTGCCCGGGATCGAATCGTGATCGACGGACGGCCAGTGGTCCCCAGCGAGGTCAAGGTGCGTCCCGGCACCGAAGGCAGAAGCATTCTGGACATCACTCTCGAGGAAGGCCGCAACCGGATCGTGCGCCGCTGGTGTGAGGCCATGGGACTCAAGGTCGATCGTCTGGCCCGCCTGTCCTACGGCCCCGTCAGACTGGGGGACCTCGCACCGGGCCGATACCGCCCGCTTACACCCCGGGAGGAGACCGCCCTGTACAAATGGATCCGTTTGGATCGGGAGAAGCCGTGAAACCGACCCGTGACACCCGGCGTCGGGAGAGCGGCCGGGACTACCGGGACTGCCCCTGTTACACCCCCCGATTGCGGAGGAGCCACTCGCCGTGAGCGCCCCCAAACTGACTACCAGGCCCGCGGAGCTGCTGCCGGTGCAGCGGATCCTGAAGGAGGTTTCCCGGCGTATCGTCGGGCAGGATGCCATGGTCGAGCGGCTCCTGGTGGGACTACTCACTGGTGGTCACATCCTTCTCGAGGGGGTCCCCGGCCTGGCAAAGACACTGGCGGTTCGAACTCTGGCCGAGATCATCCGGGCCTCGTTCTCCCGCATCCAGTTCACCCCCGACCTGCTGCCCGCCGACGTGATCGGCACGATGGTCTTCAACCAGAAGAGCCAGGAATTTCACGTCAAGAAGGGGCCACTGTTTGCCCAGATCATCTTGGCCGATGAGATCAATCGTGCCCCCGCGAAGGTCCAGGCGGCGCTCCTGGAGGCCATGCAGGAGCATCAGGTGACCATCGGCGGTACTACCTACCCGCTCCAGGAGCCGTTCCTGGTTCTGGCAACCCAGAACCCGATCGAGAGCGAAGGCACCTATCCGCTCCCGGAAGCTCAGCTGGATCGGTTCATGCTCAAGGTCCGGGTGGGCTATCCCACCCGCGACGAGGAGAAGGAAGTCCTGTTGCGGATGAGCGGTGGCCAGGAGATCACCGTAGACCGGCTGCTGGAGCCCGCCGCCATTCTGGCCGCGCGCGACGCCATAGCCAGTCTCTACATGGATCAGAAGGTGGTGGATTATATAGTCGACCTGGTGCGCGCCACGCGCGATCCCGGTTTGGTCGGCCTCAACGATATCAAGGCTCTGGTAGCCTTCGGCGGATCCCCTCGGGCCTCCATAGCCCTGGCGCAGGCGGCCCGGGCCCATGCCTTCCTGCGCGATCGGGCGTACGTCGTCCCCGAGGACGTGCGCGCCCTCGCTCCCGACGTTCTGCGCCACCGCATCGTGCTCACGTTCGAAGCCGAGGCGGAAGACGTAACCACCGATGACGTGGTGACGAGAGTGCTGGGCGCGTTGCGGGTTCCATGAGCGTCACTCCAGAAATTCTCAAGCAGGTAAAGTCCATCGAGCTCCGCACTCGCGGGCTGGTGGGCTCTTTGTTCGCGGGCGAGTACCGTTCGGTGTTCCGAGGACAGGGCATGGAGTTCGCCGAGGTCCGCGCCTACGAGCATGGAGACGACTTTCGCTCGATCGACTGGAACGTCTCGGCCCGGCTTGCGAGCCCTTTCGTCAAGACCTTCACCGAAGAGCGGGAGCTCACGGTGATGCTGGTGGTGGACCAATCCGGTTCGACCCGTTTCGGCGAGCCGCTGACCAAAGCGGCGCTCGCAATCGAGATCGCGGCCGTGCTGGCTCTGGCGGCCGCCCATCACAACGACCGGGTCGGAGCGCTGCTCTTCTCCGACACCGTCGAGCGCGTCATCCCCCCACGGAAGGGGCGACGCCACGCGCTCCGCGTCATCCGCGACCTGGTCGCGTTCCAGCCGGCGGGCCGTCGGACCAATCTGGGCGCGAGTCTCTCCTACGCCAGCCGGGTGCTCCGCCATCGGAGCATCGTGGTAGTGTTGTCCGATTTCATTGCCGAAGGATGGGAGCGGCCGCTGCGCCGTCTGAGCGCACGTCACGAGGTCGTGGCGATCACGGTTGACGACCCCCGGGAGCACGACCTGCCCGTGTCCGGCTGGATAGAGATGGTGGACGCCGAATCCGGGCGTCGAGTACTGGTGGACACAGGCAGCCGTGAGGTGCGTACCCGCATGGCCCACCTGGCCGAGCGGCGCCGGGAGGAACGGGCCCGCTCACTGGCTGCCTCTGGGGCCGACCACGTGCGTCTCGAGACCGGCAGGGGCTACGCCATCCCTCTGCGTCGCGCTTTCGCGCTTCGAGCCCGGCGAATCCATCGCTGATGACAGGTCACTTTGCGGCACTCGTCTCGTCCCTGGCGTTGAAGGGTTGCTGGTTCACCACCCTGCTCGCGCAAGGGGCGGGCGGATCGGTCGGGAACACGGTGGGCGACACGGTCTGGCTCAGCCGGACGGTCGGGGTCCCTTCCGGCCACGCCATCCGCCCCGCCGACTGGGAGCCGGCCGACGACTTCGAGCTGCTCGGCCGCGCCCGTGTCACCGTCTTCGGAGATTCTGCCAGGGTGGAGTATCCGGTGGTCTTCTGGCGCCCCGGGTCTCATCGGGTCGAGGTGCCCGGTCCCCTCCTGCTCGGGCCCGGTGGAACGGTGGACTCGGTCGCTGGGGCGCGGGTGCGAATCGAGATCACGAGCGTATTGCCGCCAGCACCGGCCGACTCGCAGCCGCCGCCCCAACCCCCCGCGGCCCTGGTCGAGAGCCGGGCGGTGACCTTGGCTCCTCTCCTGACGCTCTGGGCCATTGCTGCTGCTCTCCTCCTCCCAGCTCACCTCTGGTGGCGCCGGCGCGGGACCCCGACTCGAGCCCAGCCCCTATCAATCAGGCCCGAGACACTCGAGCCCCCACTGGCCCGGTGGGCTGACGCCGGAGAGTACCGCGCCGTAGCGGCTGTTTCGGCCGCCCGGCTTCGGGCGGTTGTCGCCGAGCGTGTGGCGGCGGCACACCCCGGCTTGGACACCGAGAGGGTTCTCGCCGAGCTCGCGGCTGCCTGCCCGGAGTGGCCGCTCCAGGAGTTGGGCGACCTGCTCCGCGCGCTCGACGACGCACGCTTCGGCCTGACCCCGTCTCAGGAAGCCCTGGAGCTCTCCCGGTCGAGCAGCGACCTGCGCGACCGCTTGTCACGGGCAGCCGCATGACCTTCGCTAGACCCTGGCTCCTCCTGTTGCTCCTGGTGGCCCTGGTGGTCTGGTGGTGGCGCCGCCGCAGCCGGGATGCGCCGGGTGCTCCGTACAGCGATGTCACCCTTCCGGCCCAGGCCGGCCACCGGCGGTGGTGGGTGCTGCTGCCCCCGGGGATGCGAGCGCTCTCGCTGGTCGCGCTGGGTCTGGCCGCCGCGGGCCCGCGGATCGGTGGCGATACTGTCGAGGTCAAGAAGGAGGGGATCGCGATCGTCGTCACCGTAGACATTTCAAGCAGCATGCTGGCCGAAGACTTCGCCCCTTCCAACCGCCTCGAGGTTGCCAAACGGCAGGCGGTGGGCTTCATCCGCGGCCGAAGCGCGGACCGGATCGGACTGGTCGCATTCGCGGGGGAGGCGCTGACCCAGGTGCCGGTGACGCTGGACTATCCCGTCATCGAGCAGGCGGTGATGGACCTGAAGATCGGAAGCCTGGAAGACGGCACCGCCATCGGAAGTGGGCTGGCCACGGCCGTGAACCGGCTGCGGCGCGCGCCGGACAAGTCCAAGGTGATTCTGCTGCTGACGGATGGTGAGAACAACAAGGGATTGATCGACCCGCGTACCGCCGCGGCCACCGCCGCGGCCTTCGGCATCAAGGTTTACACCATCGGAGTCGGCACCATCGGTGAAGCGCCCATTCCCACCGGGCGAGGTCTGGGTGGCTTTCGTTACGAGCTGCTCCCGGTCCGGATCGACGAGCCACTGCTGCAGGACATTGCCCGCAAGACCGGAGGTCGATACTTCAGGGCCAAGGATAGCGAGGCGCTGAGTCGGATTTTCCGGCAGATCGACGAGCTGGAGAAGACCCCGATTCAGGTGACGCGTTACACCAGGTATGACGAGACCACCCGGCCGCTGATTCTTCTCGGGCTCGGGGCTTTGGCCTTCGAGCTTCTCCTCGCCACCACTCTCGTGGTGCGGGTTCCATGACTTTCGACGCGCCCCTTCTACTGCTTCTCTCCCCCCTTCTGGCTATGGCGTTCGGCCTCGGGGCCTGGCTCGCGCGGCGCCGGCGCGTTCAGCTGGCGCGCTCCTGGTCGGCATCGCTCGGCCGCTTCGCGCAGGCGCGCGGCGGCTGGGCTCCTATGGTGCTGGGCTTCGGCGCCCTCCTCGCGGTAGTCGGTCTGGCCGGCCCCCGGTCGGGGCGCACCGAGGTCAAGACCGAGACCCGGGCTCTGAATCTGGTCTTTGCCATCGATATCAGCCGCTCCATGCTGGCGGAAGACGTAGCCCCGAGCCGGCTGCGGCGGGCGGTCCGCGAGGCTCGCCGCCTCATCCAGGACCTCGAGGGCGACCGGCTCGGCCTCATCGCTTTTGCCGGCCGGAGTTACATCCTGGCTCCGCTCACGGTCGACGGCGGAGCCGTGCGCATGTATCTCGATGGTCTCGATCCGGATCTCGCGAGTGAGGGTGGCACCAGCATGGGGGCCGTCCTGGCCCAAGGCACCCAGCTACTCAGCGCCGCCACCGACGCTGCCGACCGCGTCCTGGTCCTCTTCACCGATGGGGAGGCGCACGACAGCCTGGCAGAGGGGTTAGCCGAGGCGGAGGCTCTCAGGGAAGCCGGTGTTCGCCTCATCGTCGTGGCCCAGGGACGGGCGTTGCCCACCCGAATCCCCATTCGAGACTCGGCCGGGACGCTCAGGGAGTACAAGCAGGACGCAGATGGGAATGTGGTCCGGACCCAGCGGCGCGACGACGTGCTCCGCCCCATCGTTGACGCCGCAGAAGGCACTCTGGTCCCCAGCGAGCTTCCCGACCAGGCAGGCGCCGTGCGCGACCTCGTCGCGGCGATGAAGCGAGCCCCCACATCCGAGACCCGAACAGCCGATCTGGTGCCCAGGGCCTGGATTCCCGTACTCGGGGCACTGCTCCTGCTGGCCGGGTACACTCTGGCCAGGCCGGGCCCGGCCCTCATCGGAATCGGCGGGATCCTGTTCCTGTCGCTGCCGGCTCAGGCGCAACGCCCGACTCGTGGCGCCCGGGCGATGGCTGAGGGCGACCCTGCCCGTGCCGCGGCGGAGTTTCTGAAGGATGCCAAAAGCGGCGGCCGCGACACCGCCTTCTACAACGCGGGCACCGCCGCTCTCGAGGCAAGACGCTTCGAGGTGGCGCGCGGCGCCCTCACCGAGGCGGCCAAGTCGCTCGATCCCGATTTGCGCTATCGCGCGCTCTACAACCTGGGCCTTGCCGGCCTCCTGGCCGCCGACAGGGACGCAACCAAGAGTGAGGAGCTGCTCGGTGATGCGGCTGACCGCCTGCGTGAGGCTCTGCTGTTGCAGCCATCGTCAGCCCGGGCAAAGTGGAACCTCGAGTTGGCATTACGGCGGCAGCCGCCGGCATCTGGCGGCGGCGGCGGCGGTGGTGCCGGATCGCCGCCGTCCGGCGGAGGCGGAGAATCCCAGTCACCCGAGCCGAGCCGGCCGGAACCGCCGGATCAGGGTCTCAGCCGAAGCCAGGCCGAACAGATTCTGAGTTCCATGGAACGTCGCGAGCGCGAGACGCGGGCGGACCAGCAGCGGCGCTTGCGGGGAAGTGCGGCCGCCGGAGTGAAGGATTGGTGATCGCGCTCCTGGGCATCGCTCTGCTCCAGTGGGCACCTCCGGAGCTGCACGTCTCGCTCGACCGCGATCGGGCGTCGGTTGGCGAAGAGCTCGTGTACACCGTTCGGGCGGTAAGTCACTCGCAGGAGCCGATGGATCTGTCGATCGCCCCCATCAACGGCTTCGAGATTATCTCCCGCAGCGAGCGGACCGAGGTGTCGTTTTCCGGAGGCCCGATCCGGACCACCCTGTTGGAGATCCGGCTTCGAGCGCTGCGCCCGGGACGATGGCCGATCGGCCCCGCACGGGCCAGGCAGGGAGGTGAGCTGGCCGAGGCCGATGCCGTCGTCGTGGATGTCTCGCCGAGTGCCGCCTTGGCGGCGACCACCCTCAACCCCCGGCTGCGCACCCTCCTCGAGCGCACTCCTCCGCCTCCCGGGGGAAAGGCAGCGGTTGCCCTGGTCGTCTCGGCAGACACCGTGAGGGTGGGTGAGCAGGTGGACGTGGTCACCGCGGCCTGGTTTCCCCGCGATCTGCGGTTGCAGCTCCGCCGCCCTCCCACACTGCAGCCCCCGGTGATCGACGGGGTATGGAGCTTTCCTCAAGCGGCACCCGCCGGCATAGCGGTGACCCGCAACATTGCCGGCGTTGCCTACGATCTGTTCGTTGCCCATCAGGTGGTGTTCCCCTTGGTCGCCGGAACCATCGTCATCCCGCGAGCCATGTTGAAGTACAGCACCCCCCTGGCCTTACAGTTCTTCAGCCAGGAGGAGCGTTTTGCGCTCACCAGCCCTCCCGAAACCCTGGCAGTCCGTGGCTTGCCGGCCTACCAACGCCCGGCCGACTTCGACGGCGCCGTCGGAACCTCCCTGCGCCTGGAGCGCCAGGTCACCCCTCCCGTGGCGCATGCGGGCGAAGGAGTTGCCGTTGAGCTTGCAGTCTCCGGGGTAGGGAACACCGCCCTCTGGCCGCCGCCCGCGATGCACTGGCCAGGCACGGCTCGGGCCTACGTTGACCGGGTGGAAGAGCAGGTGACCAGCTCCGGAGGACGGCTGGGCGGGGTGAAGACTTTCCGTTTTCTGGTCGTGCCCGACTCGGCTGGTCCACTGAAGCTGCCTTCCGTGAGCTATTCCTATTACGATCTGGCCAGTCGGGGCTACCGTTCGATCGGGCTACCGGCCGCCTCAATCCCAGTCGCGCCGGGACGAAAGGCGGCGGCGGCGGCCCTCCCCCCGCCACTATTGGCAACCACGCCACCCGAGCCTGCCTGGCGTATGGTGCAGGCGATACCTGGCTGGGGCTGGGTCGGCATTCTGCTGCTTCCGCCGGCCCTGGCTCTTGCCCGCGGCTGGCGCCCACCCCGCCGCCGCCGTCCTCTGCCCATCACCACCGGTTTGCGAAGCGCGGAGGAAGAGCTCGATGCGGTCGTGCGCGACCTGGTGCCCGACCTGGATCACCGCTCCCGCGCCGGGCTCGCAGCAGCGGTGCGGGCTGCCGGCGCCGACGCCGAGACCGCCTCGCGCCTGGCGGCTGCCCGAGAACGACTGCTCGCCTGGCGCTACGGCCCCGGGGAATCGTCGGAGGAGGACCCCGAGCTGGTCGCCGAAGTCCGCAACCTGGTGAGCCGTCTCGGTGGGTCGCTCCGGGGCTGGAGTGGGCGAGGGGTCATGGCCGGCCTGTCCCTGGTGTTGTTTGCCGGCTCCCTCGAGGCGCAGTCACCTACGCCCGAACGGCTCTATGAAACCGGTGCTCTGCGCGCCGCAGCGGAGGGGTTTGGCCGGCGGGCCGAGCTCGAGCCGGCGGTTGCGGCGCACTGGTATGGTCTGGGGGCCGCCCGCTATCGCCTCGGCTACAATGGGCATGCGGCAGCAGCCTGGCTCCGTGCCAAGCGCCTCGAGCCGCGCAACTCGACCATCCGGCGAGCACTTCGGCTGACGCCTCCGCCTGATGCCGCATCCAGCCGGTGGACCTGGTCTCCACCCGTTACCTCCGAGGAGCTGCTCGCTCTGGGAGGTTTCGGGTGGGTGCTTGGCTGGCTGGGCTGGACCCTGCGGCCCCGAGCGCGAGACCGCTGGACCATTCTGCTGGTCTTCGCTGCCGGCGCCATCGTAGCAGGCTTTGCTCTGCGAGCCTGGAACCGCCGTCCACTGGGGATCGTACTCGACGCGACCACGATGCGGGTCTCGCCTCACGGGCGCGCGCCGGAGCTGGAGCCCCTGGAGCCAGGAAGCGCCGTGCGGATCCTGCGCCGTGACCGCGGCTGGCTCCTGCTCCGTGCGGCAGGGTCCCGGGAGGGTTGGGTTGCGTCCGACGCGGTCGCTGCGATCGGGGGGTAGGTTTCCCCATGCCTCGCCGTATTGCCATACTTCCCGACGCCGTAGCCGATCAGATCGCCGCGGGTGAGGTGGTCGAGCGTCCCTCCTCGGTGGTAAAGGAGCTGGTCGAGAACGCGCTCGATGCCGGTGCCCGGCAGGTGCGCGTGGAGCTCGAGAACGGCGGAAAGGTGCTGATCGAGGTCAGCGATGACGGCAGCGGGATGGGACGGGAGGACGCCGTCCTGGCCCTCGATCGCCATGCCACGAGTAAGGTAAGGACCGCAGCGGATCTCGTGGGCGTGACCACGTTCGGCTTCCGGGGAGAAGCGCTCCCCGCAATCGCATCGGTCTCCCGGCTCACCCTTGCAACACACGATGGCGAGACCGAAGGCTCGGAGCTCGCGGTAGTGGGTGGCCGGCTGGAGCGCGTCACGTCCGCGCCGCGACAGCAAGGCACCACGGTCAGCGTGCGGGGGTTGTTCTTCAACACCCCGGCACGGCGAAAGTTTCTCCGATCCGCCGCCAGCGAGACCCGGGCAGCGACGGAGACCGTCGCCACCCTGGCGCTGGCTCATCCCGAAACCGGCTTCGAGCTCCATGTAGATGGGACCTGCCGGCTGGCGGTCCGTCCCACCAAGGATCCGGCGGACAGGCTCGCGGCGGTCTGGGGCCGCGATCTGGCCGGGACCCTCCTGCCGATTCAGTACGCCGCCGGAGCCTTCCAGGTGAGCGGATATATCCAGCGGCCCAGCGACGCACAACCTACCGGCCGGCGGACCCAGCTCTTCGTCAACGGCCGCCCTTTCAAGGATTCCTTCCTCATCCGCGCGGCCGAAGCCGGATACCGGGCTGCCATCCATCCCGGAGATCGGCCGTCACTCTATGTCCGGATCGAGGTCGCTCCCGGGGACGTTGATGTGAACGTCCACCCGGCCAAGCTCGAGGTTCGTTTCCGCGACCGTATCGGCGTGGAGCGGGTGGTGGAGGAGGCGGTACGCGCCGGGCTTGGCGCGCTGAACGCAGCGGCGCCCATCGGCGATTGGCGGCCGCTCCCGGTCGGCAGCGGAGCAGGGAGCCCAGCGGGCGGCTCCGGAGAGCTGGTGCACCTGGCTCAGCTCTTTCCGGCCGAGCCGGAGAGCGGTCTCCAGGGCTCACCTACCGGCACCGCAGGCTTTGACGTCCCTCTGGTCCAGGTATTCGACAGCTACATCGTGTACCAAGGTCCCGATGGCGTGATCATCGTGGACCAGCACTCCGCCCACGAACGCATCCTTTACGAGGCGGTTCTGGCCCAGCTCAGCGGCCCCGGAGCCCCGGCCCAACGACTCCTGCTTCCCCTGACCTTGGAGCTGACCGATGAGGAGCTCGACGCGTTCGAGGCTCACTCTCAGGAGCTTCGCCGGGTGGGCTTCGAGGCCGAAGGGTTTGGGGGCCGTGCCGTAATGGTGCACGCGGTGCCCACTCCGCACCCCCGCTTCGATGCGGCAGCCTGTTTTCGAGAGATGGTGGCCGACCTGGCGCGGGGGCGCTTCGGCGGTTGGTCCAACCGGCTGGAGCGCTTCGCCGCCACCTTCGCCTGCCGCGCCGCCATAAAGGCTGGACAGCGCCTGGAAGACCGGGAGATGCGGGCGCTGCTCCTCCGGCTTTTTGCCACCGACCTCCCGCCGCACGACGTACACGGGCGCGCCACCATCGTGCAGCTGCCCCGCGAGGAGTTGGAGCGACGGTTTGGCCGGCGGTAGAGTGCCGGTGCTGGTTGGCCCGACGGCAGTGGGGAAGACAGCAGTCGCGGTCGCGCTCGCCGCGCACTGGCCCCTCGAGATCATTTCAGCCGATTCCCGCCAGGTGTACCGCCGCCTCGACATCGGTACGGCCAAACCTACCCGCAAGGAGCGAGCTCGCGCGCCTCATCACGGACTCGATCTGATCGAGCCCGGAGAGAGATACAGCGCCGGGCATTTCGCCCGCGATGCCGTGCGCTGGCTCCACGAGATTCGCAGTCGCGGCAATCTTCCGGTGGTCGTGGGCGGGACCGGTCTCTACGTGCGAGCGCTGGCCGAGGGACTGTTTGCCGAGCCGCCGCTCGACCCGGCGAAGCGCCGCTCCCTGGATGCATGGACCGCCAGGCTCGAGCCCATCGAGCTGCTCCGCTGGGCCAGCCGGTTGGATCCCGGCTTCCGCGGCGGGGGCAGGCAGCGGGCCGCGCGGGCCATCGAGGTCGCGCTTCTGAGTGGATACCCGCTCTCGCACTGGCAGGAGGCCGCGCGGGCGCAGGGATCGCTGGACCCATGGTACATTGTTCTCACCGTCCCCCGGCCGGTGTTGCACCAGCGGATCGCGCGACGAGCCGAGGAGATGGTGCATCGGGGGCTGATCGAGGAGGTCGCCGCAGTGCTGGCTGAAGGCCACCCGGCCGGCGCCCCGGGACTCGATGGCATCGGAGTCAGGGAGGCGGTGGAGTACCTCCATGGACAGCGGCCCCGCGAAACCGTCGCCGACGCCATCACCGTGGGTACCCGCCAATATGCCAAGCGGCAGCAGACCTGGTTCGGCCACCAGCTCACCGGCGACGTGGTCGCCGTGGACGCGACCCGCCCGCCGGAGAGGTTGGCAGCCGAGATCGCTGTGATGTGGGAAGGAGCTGGGAGCTAGGAGCTGGGAGCTAGGAGCTGGGAGGGGCCGATTGCCTCGGCTCGCAGTGACTCCGCGCCTTTCAACCATGGTTTGGGACGAGATCTCGATGACGCACGGCACAATACCGGTTGACTCCGAGCTCCCAGCTTCCAGCTCCCAGCCCCCAGCTCCGAGCTCCGAGCTCCCAGCTCCCAGCTCCCAGCTCCCAGCTCCGAGCTCCCAGCTCCCAGCTCTATGAAGATCGGTATCACCTGCTACCCCACGTACGGCGGATCGGGCGCCGTCGCAACCGAGCTCGGTCTCGAGCTCGCGCGGCGGGGCCATCAGGTCCACTTCATCACTTATGACTCACCGTTCCGGCTCAGGGGGTATACCGAGCGGGTGTTCTTTCACCAGGTCGAGACCCGAATGGGTCGCTACCCGCTGTTCGACCATTTCCCCTATACCCTGGCGCTGGCTTCCAAGCAGTACGAGGTCGTGCTTCGGGAGCAGCTCGACCTGCTGCACGTCCATTATGCCATTCCGCACGCCACGACCGCTTACCTGGCGCGCGAGATGATCAAGGGCGAGCGCCCACTCCAGGTGATCACCACCCTTCACGGGACCGATATCACGCTCGTGGGGCAGGAGTCGAGCTTCTACGGCATCACCAAGTTCTCCATCGAGCAGTCCAACGGGGTGACGGCCGTCTCGGCCTACCTCAGAGAGGAGACCTACCGGGCCTTCGGCTGCGGGCAGTGCGACGTGCGGGTCATACCCAACTTTGTGAACCTCCAGGAGTACCGGCCCGGCGATCCCGCCTGCCGGGGAAAAGTCGCGCCCGAGGGGCACAAGGTGGTCACCCACGTGTCGAACTTCCGGGAAGTCAAGCGGGTCAAGGACGTCGTCCGGGTGTTTGCCCGGGTGCGCCGGGCCATGCCGGCAACGCTGATTATGATCGGTGACGGCCCGGAGCGGGTCGACGCCGAAAACGAAGCCCGCGACCTGGGGGTGAACGCGGATGTTCGCTTCCTGGGGCGGCTCGACTCGGTGGCATCGCTGCTCCAGGCGAGTGACCTGTTCATTCTTCCGTCTCAGACCGAATCGTTCGGGCTCGCCGCATTGGAGGCCATGGCGTGCGGGGCACCGGTGGTCGCCACCCGGTCCGGAGGCCTTCCCGAGGTCATCGACGACGGTGTGAACGGCATCCTGGAGCCGGTGGGATCGGTGGAAGCGATGGGCCGCCGCGCCGTCGAGTTGCTCCGGGATCCAGAGCGCTTTGCCAGCATGCGCGCCGCTGCCCTGGCGAAAGCGGAGCAGTACTCCGGCGACCGGATCGTCCCCATGTACGAGTCGTTCTATCGGGAAGTGCTCGCTTGAGGCGGCCGCGTGTCGCCTGAGCTGCTGCTCAAAGCGGCGGTCCTCGGGTTGGTGGAAGGAGCGACGGAGTTCATTCCGGTTTCCTCGACCGGACACCTGATAGTGGTGAGCGAGTGGATGGGACTGGTGGACGAGCGAGCCAGGACCTTCGACATCTTCATTCAGCTGGGGGCGATCCTGGCCATCGTGTGGCTCTATCGAGTGCGGCTCGGTACGACGCTGGTCGCCGCCCGAGAAGATCGGGACAGCCGGCGGTTTCTCCTGAACATGCTCATCGGGTTCCTTCCGGCGGCAATCGTCGGCTTTCTCACCCACGAGTGGATCAAGAGCCGGCTCTTCAATCCCACCGTGGTGGCCGCCGCCCTCATCGCCGGCGGCATCATAATCCTGCTGATCGAGCGCTGGTCTCCAAGGACCACCATCCACGGCGTCACCAAAGTGCCCCATCGGACCGCACTGGGTATCGGTCTGGCCCAGGTGCTATCGCTGGTTCCGGGGACGTCACGCTCGGGTGCTACCATCATGGGTGGTTACGTACTGGGGCTGTCGCGCACCGCAGCAACGGAGTTCTCCTTCTTTCTGGCAATCCCGATCATGATTGCGGCAACGATGTACGACCTGCTCAAGAGCTGGCCGGTCCTGGCGGTCAGCGATATTCCGATGTTCGCCGTCGGGTTCATCGTGTCGTTCGGGTCGGCGATTCTCGTGGTCCGGGTTTTTCTTACCTATGTCTCGCGCCACAGCTTCGGCGTGTTCGCGTGGTACCGGATCGTTTTCGGCGCCGGGTTGCTGCTGGCCGCGGGCTAGAGTCTCGGATGAGCCCGGATAACCAGAGCCGTGGATTCTTGACCTCTCCACTGTACTATTACGAGCGAGTCGGCTCGACCATGGATGTCATGCACCAGCTGGCCGCCGAGGGGGCCCAGGCCGGTACGGCCGTCGTGGCTGGGGAGCAGCTCCAAGGCCGGGGGTCCCGGGGACGAATCTGGCATTCGCCTCCCGGGGGGCTGTGGCTGAGCGTGCTGTTCCGGCCCGCTTCGGCAGGGGCCGTCGAGGTGGTCAGCATCCGGGCGGGCCTGGCGGTGGCCGAGGCTCTCGACTCGTTCGGGCTGCGGATCGAGTTGAAGTGGCCCAACGACCTGATGCTCTACGGCCGCAAGCTCGGTGGGGTGCTCTGTGAGGCCCGATGGCAGGGTGACATTCTCGGTTGGGCCGCCATCGGAATAGGCATGAACGTCCGCAACAGCATTCCACCGGAGTTGGCACCACTGGCCGTCTCACTTACGGCAGCTCGGCCCGGCATCACGTGTGATAACGTCGTGGAGCCGATCGTGAAGGCGTTGAGGGGCCTCGACCTTGGCGCCGGGGAGCTCTCCCCGGGCGAGCTGACTCGATTCGCCCAACGCGATTGGCTTCGGGGTAGAACGGTGCGAGAACCCATAGCCGGAACCGTCGCCGGGCTGCGGGAAGATGGCGCGCTGCTCGTGCGTACCGCTGATGGCGACGAGCTTCCGCTCCGCAGCGGCCCGGTGGAATTGGCCTCGGCATCTCACAGCCGGTAACGTCGAATGCTGCTCGCCCTGGATGTCGGCAACACCGAGATCACTGTCGGCCTGTTCCGGGGCCGGGAGCTGGAAGGCCACTGGCGTCTCACCACCAACCCCGATCGCACACCCGACGAGTGGGGCAGCGCGATAGGCGGGTTCCTGGTTCAGGGTGGTCACTCGCCCAACGAAGTGCGCGCGGTCTGTCTGGCGTCGGTCGCGCCCGCCGTGACCCAGAGCGTGGTCGAGGGCGTGGCTCTTTCCACCGGCTGCACCGGGGTCGCTGTGGATGCGACTTCTCCCCTGCCGGTGATACTCGACGTGGAAGAGCCGCTGAGCGTAGGGGCCGATCGCATCGTGAACGTTCTGGCCGCGGTCGAGTTATTTCGTGCCGACAGCCTGGTGGTCGATTTCGGCACCGCAACGACGTTCGACTGTGTCACCGGCGACGCCCGCTTCATGGGTGGCGCCATCATGCCCGGCCTTCGAACCTCTGCTGACCAGCTCACCCGTCGTGCAGCCAAGCTGCCGGCAACGGAGCTCCGGCCCCCCGCCCGGGTGATTGGCCGGCGTACCGAAGAGTGCATTCAAGCCGGAGTCCTGTTCGGTGCGGCGGACGCGGTAGACGGGATGGTTCGGCGGATCGCGGCAGAGTGGCCAGGCGACAAAAAGCCGAGAGTCGTGGCTACCGGCGGACTCGCTCCGATCATCGCTCCACTCACCACAGCGATCGAGCTCACCGATCCCGATCTTACCCTCCGCGGGCTGCGCATCGCCGCAGGCCACCTCGGCCTCACGTGGTGATCTCCGCCCGCCGAGCCGGATATCGCCTGCTGGGCCGGTACTTTGACTATCTACTCCATACCCGTCCGGTCGAGTGGCCGATCCTGGCGGCGCATACCCTGGTAGGATATCTGCTCGCGGTCGGTTTGTCCGGCGCGGCCAGGGGAGAGCGGTGGGAGCTCGCGCTCTTCGGCACCGCCCTCTGGGTGGGATGCCTCAACGGTGGCACCCTGGCGCTGAACAGCGCGTACGATCGGGACGAAGGCGATGTGGCCTACCTCCGCCGGCCGCCGCCTCCACCCCGTAGGCTGGGAGAGTTCGGGTTCGGTCTCATGGTCGTCGGACTCGGCGGCGCGTTTCTGCTCCCGGCCGGGTATCGAGCGGCGTACTCGGTCTGCCTGGGACTCTCGGTGCTCTATTCAGTCCCGCCCTTTCGACTCAAGGCGGTGCCCGGGCCAGACTGGATCATCAACATGTGCGGCTTCGGGACCCTCACGCCCTATGCCGGTTGGGCCGCGACTGGCCTGCCGGTCGGTGGCGCCCGAGGCCTGGTGCTGCTCGGGTTCTGTCCTTTGTTCGGAGCCCTCTATCCCCTGACTCAGATCTACCAACTGGACGAAGACCGCCGCCGGGGCGATCGCACGCTGGCCGGCCTGCTCGGGACGCGCCGAAGTCTGCGCCTCGCGCTGGCTGCGTGCGGATTGGCCTTTGCCTTGTTCACTGCGGCAGGCGTGCGTGCGGGCTGGGAAATTGGGGATCAGTGGCGTTGGCTTGTGCTGGGCCTTTGCGCGCTGGTGTGGCTCGTGGTGCTGCTGCCGTGGTATCGGCATCAGGACACGATGACCACAGGGGAACACCAGCGCGGGATGTACCGGGCACTGGGCGCCTGGGCCCTGACTGACCTCGGAGTGGTGCTGGCGTGGGGCATTTGAGCGCAGCCACTTGGCCGGCCAACGGGAGCCACGGTATACTTGGGAAACTTCTCAACCTTCCCGGAGATGGCATGGCTTCCACGCCCCAGCCGAAGGGCGAGTACGACCTTACCGCGGTGCCTCTGATCGTTCAGGGCGCCGTCAAGCTCGGGCTGCTCGAGAGCGTTCTGGTGCTCGCGTTCTCCCTTGCCTCGCGGTTCCTCGGTGGGGTGCTGGAGGCGCTCGCGGGAGGCCTCATACTGCTGCTCGGTCTCGCTGCCGTCACCATGCTCCCCGGGCTCTGGACCCGGGCGCGCACTATCGAGGGGATAGCGGGCGCCGCCGGCATCGGGCTCGGGGCAGCGGTCGTCTTCCTCCTCATCGATGTGATTTTGCTTCAGAACATCGGCACCTATACCCATCGCTGGTACGCGGTGGGCGGCGGGAGCAACTGGTGGTATCACCCTGTGTGGTGGATGGCCGGAACTTTGCTGCCCTGGCTGGGAGCGTGGATTCTGGCCAATCAGACCGAGAAGGAAGAACGGCCGGCGGCCGTCTCCGGGCTGGCCACTGCCCTGGGGTTCACCATTGTGCTCGGTGCCGGTGCTGTGGTGCTCGGGCTCCCCGGCGCGAACTGGACGCTCGCCACCTTCGCTGTAGCGTTCATTCCCGGACTGGTTCTCGCCACCGGTGTTTCCGCCATGGGGAAGCGTCGCACCTGAGTGATGCGCTGGATCCGCCTCCTCTTCCGCATCTTCGGATGGCTGCTCACACCGTTCCTGGCATGGGCAGCTTCATTTTTTGGGGCGGTCGCTGGCGCCCTGCTCGCCCTGAAGCTGGATGACCCGGTCCGGGGTCTTGCCATTACCGCCCTGTGCGGCGGTCTTGCGGGGTTTGCCTGCCTTATCGCCTGGCTGCGCTACCTCCGGCAGTCACCGGAAGTCCGAGAGGTTCTCGCCGTCACAGAGGACGGTACCCCGGATACCACCGAGTTCGCGGCCGATCCTGAAGTGGATGCTCCTGAGGCCACACCAGAGCCGAGCAACCGATGACTCTCCGTCGTCTTTCCTGTCGCGGATCATTGCGAGGTTGGGGACTCGCGTTCCTGCTGTGTGGGAGCTCCTGGCATGTTGCCGCGGCCCAGGTAGTCGAGGCCCGGTTCGGCAGGTTCTACGATTCGCCGGGGTGGAGTACCTATCGGCTTGGATTCAGCCGGCCGTTAGGAGGCGCCTTCGCCGTGCAGGTGCATGGAGACGTTCTGCGGCGGCTCGGGCACGCCGGCGGGTTTGCCGGGGTCGGCACCGATCTCACCGCCTTTCGCGGTGGCCGGGACGGGCCGTATCTAGTCGCCGGATTGAGTGGCGGCCTCGGATCCGACGACTCGGACGCTTACTCGGCCGCCTGGGGGTCCTGGTCCGCAGGCTTAGGGTATGATCTGTTTCCCGCCTCCTTCATCTCGCTGGGCGCCGAAGGCCGCTGGCGCGAGCTCTCCATGGGCGGACGCAGTGGTTTGGAGCTCGGTATCGGGCTGGCACTGCATCTTGGGCGCGGATCCCGGCGGCCGGAACCCCTCCCCGGGCCGCTGCCTGCGGCAGGCCGTCCAGTGGTGTCGGCGCCGATACAGGGTTCGTCGTCGGCCGGGCCGCCCCTCCCGGCCACTGTGGCCGATTCCATCGTTGCTACGGCCGCCGATGCGATGGGCCGCCCTTATGAGTTCGGCGGCACCGGGGTGGATGGCGAAGGATTCGATTGTTCGGGGCTGATCCAACACTCCTACGCCAGGCATGGGATCGAGCTGCCGCGGCGGAGTGTAGATCAGGCGAAGGCGGGAAGAAAGATCGCCCGCAGGCTCGAGGACCTGTCGCCGGCCGACATCCTGACGTTTTCAAACCGCGGCGGACAGGTGACCCATGTGGGACTCTATATGGGCGACGGCCGCTTCATTCACAGCGCCACCCGCGGAGTGCAGGTGAGCACTCTGAGTCCGGAAGATCCCTACGGACGCTGGTGGTACAAACGGTGGGTCGGGGTGAGGCGCGTCGTGCCCTAGGGACGGAGCCCGCGCTTTCCTGAGGGCACATTTCGCCTACTGACCGTGCTGGTGCGGCCGCGGGTGCTCTCCGGTGGCACGGTCTCCGGGTCCCTTGCGGTGGTGGTGCGCCGACTCCCCGCCTGTCCCCCGAACCTCGAGTGAAGCCAGGTCGCGGCGGTAAATCGGGTCCCGCGGATCGATAGCCGGCCAGCGCCCGATGTCGTCGGGAACGAAGAGTCCCACCATGCTTGCCATGGCCCCCTTTACCAGGACCTCTCCGGTCGGATTGTCGTATTCGCCAACGACGCGATAACTCCGGCCTGCTTTCAGCTTCAGTCCTTTGCCGGTTACCCCGAAGAGCTTGCGGCTCACCCTTACCAGCTTCCCCGCGGAATCCCGTTCGGCCATCACCTGGGTCAGCACCTTACCCGTCTCGGCATCCTCGAGCCGCACCCGGGTGCCGTAGTCGTGCATGTGGCCGCCCACGCCTAGAAGTCTGCCACCCACGGGTAGGGTGAATTCGTAGGCCTTTGCCGACTTGCCGGGTGGGATATCGAAGGTGTTGCTGCCACCCACGGTGAGATTGACGTCCATGTAGATCGGCAGCGCGTTGACCGGCGGAGGGTTCTGGTTTCTCGGCGTCCAAAGCATGGTGAGCTTCAGATTCACCCCCTCGAGATCCTCACCCGTATCGTTGTGCCAGGCGATGTACATGCCTAATTGCATGCCAGGCTTCATCGGCACGCCGATGCTCTTGGGGACGCTGACTTCGTCGGTTTCCGTCCCGGTGCCCATCAATCGCTCGGCCGCCGAATAGAGCAGTTGCCGGCGGCTGTAGTTCACCATGATCATGTGGTGCATGACGTGCGCCGCAACCGCCCGCCCCTTGCCGTCCACCAGCTCCACCCGGAACCCACGGAACCAGCCGTGCACCGGCCACTCGAAGCGCTGGAGCTTGGTGTCGTGTGACGCGCCGAGATCCATCATGGCGTGATCGTCCATCGGGGGCATGTTCGGCAGGTCGAAAGGTCCGCTGGTGACGGTGAGCTCGTGGCGCGACGAGTCCACGGTTACGGTCACCGTGGGGGCGGGGTCATCGAACGGGCCGGTCAGCGCCGTGCCGAGAATCCAACTCCACAGCAGCATGACAACACTCCGTGCCGGGGAAGGGCTTATTGCGCAGGCGAAAGTAGGGCGACATCTTGTCGCGTCCGGCACGATCTGCCGACGCTGGACCGCGGATAATCTTGAAAAGGAAACACAATGTCAAGCATCCGAGCCCTGGTCATGCTCGGCCTCCTGACCCTACTGGGTGTCGCCGATGGAAGTCCGCAGGAGCGGTTCTTCCCCGCGGTGCGCAGCTTCGAGCTTCCTGAAGCCTCTCCCCGGGTGCATGGCATGGTGGGTCGCGTACTGTCGGCCAAGCGGGGTGACAGCCGCTTTGGCCAGCAGCAGGAAGGTGAGGTAGTGCTGGGAGAGAACTTCCCGGTGGTGGCGCTCAAGCGCGGACCCCACCCGATCGTTCTCGGTATCGGCTCGCAGGTCTACGGCCGGTTCAGCCTGGCAGACGCAAAGAGCGCGCTCATCAGCGTAGACTGGCTGGCCGGCTTGAACGCTACCGCCATGCTGGGAGCCTGGGCTCTCACCCTCGAGCTGTATCACGAGAGCAGCCACCTGGGGGACGAGTACAGAGATCGTTTCCAGATCAGCCGGCTCGACTGGAGCAGGGAAGTGATGACCGGCTGGCTCGCTTATACCGCCGGTTCCTGGCGCTTCACCGGGGGGGCCAGCTACGTCTTTCTCGACGGGCTCGAGCTGCCCCGGCCTGCGGCCTCCCTGGGCATCGACTTCCGGGGCTCGGCTTCCCCGGACGGCACGCCCTCGTTGCGTCCAGTGCTGGGGCTCTTCACCGAAGCCACTTCCGCCACCCGGTGGCGCCTCAGCAGTTCGGCCAAGCTGGGAGTGGTGGCGGCCACACCGGGCAGGAGCCGCCAGTTCAGCCTGGCGCTCATAGTCCACGACGGGCTTTCTACCCAGCGCCAGTTCTTCCGGCAGGAGAGCCAATACGTGGGTCTGGAATTCCGGTTCGACCTGTAGTCGCGGCACTCCCCGGTCGAGTCCCCCCTGCACACCGCCCGGACGGACAACCCGACTGGCCTGGTCCCGGCTACCACTTACCCCGCTTGACACCCGGTGCTTTACTCTTATCTTTGCGGTCCAGCACTCCTGTACTGCGAGTGCCAATCACTTGTCGTTTAATGACTTAAGGTATTAATCATCCCCAGTAGTGGAGGTCGCACAGATGGCAACTGCTACCAAGGCCAAGCCCAGCCTGAAAATCCAGCCACTCGAGGACCGGGTCGTCATCATGCCGTCGGACGAGGCGGAGACGATGCGAGGCGGTCTGTATATCCCGGACACGGCAAAGGAAAAGCCGACGCAGGGCGAAGTCATCGCCGTGGGTCCCGGCCGGATCGAGAAGGGCACGCGGGTCCCGGTGGACCTCAAGGTCGGGGACAGCGTGATCTACGGCAAATACAGCGGCACCCCGTTTCAGCTCGGCGGCGACGAAGTCATCATCATCAAGGCCTCCGACGTCCTGGCGAAGATCAGCTAAACCGAACCCGGGATGAAGCCGGCGCGGCCGGCCTAACCCGAACCCATCAGGAGATTCAGACATGGCAGCTAAAGAGCTCATTTTCAATACCGATGCGCGTGCGCGGCTCAAGAAGGGGGTGGACCACCTCGCCGAGGCGGTGAAGGTCACCCTCGGTCCCAAGGGCAGAAACGTCGTCATCGACAAGAAGTTTGGCTCGCCTACCGTCACTAAGGACGGCGTCACCGTCGCCAAAGAGGTCGAGCTGAGCGATCCGGTCGAGAACATGGGCGCCCAGATGGTAAAGGAGGTTGCCACCAAGACCTCCGATCTCGCCGGCGACGGGACCACCACCGCCACGGTGCTGGCCCAGGCCATCTTCCGTGAAGGCCTCAAGAACGTTACGGCCGGCGCCAATCCGATGGAGTTGAAGCGGGGCATCGAGCGCGCGGTCGAGGCCGTGGTGGAACAGTTGAAGGCCATCTCGGTTCCGTCGGCGGGCAAGAAGGAGATCGCCCAGGTAGGGACCATTTCGGCGAACAACGACAAGGAGATCGGCAACCTGATCGCCGAGGCTATGGAGAAGGTAGGGAAGGACGGGGTCATTACGGTCGAAGAGGCGCGCGGCCTGGAGACCACCCTCGAGACGGTAGAAGGCATGCAGTTCGATCGCGGCTACCTGTCGCCCTACTTTGTCACCGATCCGGAGAAGATGGAGGCGGTGCTGGATGACCCCTATATTCTGATCCACGACAAGAAGATCTCGGCAATGAAGGAGCTCCTTCCGCTGCTCGAGAAGGTGGCCCAGAGCGGTAAGCCGCTGCTCATCATCGCGGAAGACGTCGAGGGCGAGGCGCTGGCAACGCTGGTGGTCAACAAGCTGCGCGGCACCCTGAAGGTGGTGGCGGTCAAGGCTCCCGGCTTCGGCGACCGGCGCAAGGAGATGCTCCGCGACATCGCCGTCCTTACCGGCGGGCAGGTCATCTCGGAAGAGCTGGGCTTCAAGCTGGAGAACGCCACCCTCAGCGATATGGGCCGCGCCAAGCGGGTGGTGGTGGACAAGGACAACACTACCATCGTCGATGGCCGCGGGAAGCCCGATGCCATCCAGGGCCGGATCGCTGAGATCAAGTCCGCTATCGACAAGAGCACCAGCGACTACGACCGCGAGAAGCTGCAGGAGCGGCTGGCCAAGCTCTCCGGCGGCGTGGCGGTGATCAACGTTGGTGCCGCCACCGAGACGGAGCTGAAGGAGAAGAAGGCCCGGGTGGAGGACGCGCTGCACGCCACTCGTGCCGCGGTGGAAGAGGGCATCGTGCCGGGCGGCGGCGTCGCTCTGATTCGGGCCCAGCCTGCCCTCGAAAAGCTCAGGGGCAGCGAGGATGAGCGGGTCGGCGTCGAGATCGTTCGGCGCGCGCTCGAGGAGCCCATCAGGATGATCGCCCAGAACGCGGGCGCAGAGGGCTCGATCGTGGTGGCCCGGGTCAAGGAGTCGAAGGAGAAGAACTTCGGCTACAACGCCGCTACCGACACATACGAAGATCTGGTAAAGGCCGGCGTCATCGACCCCACCAAGGTCACCCGTACGGCGCTGCAGAACGCCGCGTCTATTGCTGGGCTTCTGCTCACCACCGAGGCGGTGGTAGTGGAGAAGAAGGAAGACAAGCCCGCCCCCGCCGCGCCTCCGGGCGGCGGAATGGGAGGGATGTACTGAGATCGGCCAGACTTACGGCGGGGCTGTTTCCCGCCGTAAGTTTGCTGCCGATCCAGTATCCTGAGGAGCGGCAGCGACGAAGGATCTTCTACTTCTGATGGAAGAACGCCCCGGGGACGCTCCCCGGGGCGCTTTGTTCTCTGGGCCTCGCGTATTTCACTGCCTCGGGTGGATCGCAGGGGTGCAGAACAGCGCACCATGACGCGGCCCAACCACTTACGCCTTGCGCGTAGCTGGTACGACAAATGCCGCGCGCGAAGAAGGTCCGCATCGATCACACCACAACAGCGGTGGAGCCAAATGCCCAAGCCACCTCCTGGACGCGAGCCGGACCCGATGGCCAGCGTCGTGGATCGCCTGCTGGCTCAGCTTCCCGGCCTGAAAGGCGAGCCGGCTTCCGTCCAGGGGAGCTTCGGCCCATTCCCCACCGTGGTGGGCGGAACTCCCTCGACACGAACCCTCCAGAAGCCTACCCAACGCGAGCTGATCGGGGTCTGGATTCGAGTTTTCTTGGGACTCACTCTGGGAATCATGATGGCGGCGTGGCCCTACTCGAGGATATGCGGAACACCGCTCCTGGGGTATCTGGGCGCGGTCGTTGCGGTCGGGTTAGCCGGTGGGTGGGCTGCCGCCGCGGCTTGGAGATTCCGGAGCGGGTTGGCCCACGTGTTATCCCTGATCCTCCTGCTTTATGGCATCATGCTCGCCATTGCGGAGCTGCTTCCGCGGACCGGATACGCGCTGAACCAGGCCACCTGGAGATGCGTCCTCCCCGGATGATTCGGTCTGCCCGAGCTTGACCCCTTACAGCGCCAACCCGAGCTGGATCCCGGCAAACTGCGTCACCCGGATGGGGGGAAGCGGCCGGTTCTGGTCGGCCACGTGAAGTACCCCGCCAAAGCCGGCGCGCCGGAGGGCCGGCACCACTGTAGCCCGGGCGGCCACCGCGGTGTTGCACTGTTCGCTCAGGTGCGCCAGCACGACGGTCAGGAGGCCGGGATGGTGCAATTCGGTAAGCAGCTCGGCGGCCGCGCGATTCGATAGATGACCACCTGAGCCGGCAATGCGCCGCCGCACCACGGGCGGGTAGCCGCTGGTGCGAAGTTGGATCTCGTCGTGGTTGGCCTCCAGGACGATTGCGCTCAAGCCGCGGAGCAGATAGCGCACCGCTGTAGTCGGACGGCCTAGGTCATAGGCCACGCCGACGCTCACCCCATCCGGACCCCGCACCACGATGGCGAGCGGCTCTGCGGCATCGTGGCTGGTGGGGCATGCCTCGATGGTGAACGGCCCCAGCTCCAATCCGGCGCACAGGCCAAGGGTCCAGTGTTGGGCCTGGCGCATGGCGGGCGCGAGGCGAGCCCAGGTGCCCGGTGCGGTGAGCACCGGAGCTCGAAGGCGCCTCGCCAGCCGGGCGGCACCGCAGGCATGGTCGCCGTGCTCGTGAGTAAGGACGATTCCCGCCACCCGGCCGAGATCGAAACCAGCCGTTTGGGCGCGGCGCTCGACCTCGCGGGCGCTGAACCCGGCATCGATCAGCAACGCCATCCCATCCGACTCCACGGCGCAGCAGTTTCCTCGGGATCCACTGCCAAGCATATAGAGCGTGATCATTGGCGGGTGCTCCGCTGAAGCGCTTGTCGCAACGACTCGCGCCGTTCCGTCGAGAACGCCACATTGCGCCGAGCCATTACCCGCTCGGCAACGCGCAGGAAGCCCTCCTCCGACATCCGCTCTGCACCGGCACAGCCCCAGGCGAACGGTGGGATGTATTTGGGAGGAGTCGGGGTGCCGAACACGTTGGCTCCGGCGGACACCACGGTACCGGTGGCCAGCATGGTTCCGATCGCAGTCTTGGCATGATCACCGAACAGGGTGCCCAAATTTATCCGGCCGGTCTCGATCCGTTCCCCATCTACCTCGAGCCGCACGGGGCCGTATGTGTTCTTGAGGTTCGAAGTAGTCGTGCCGGCTCCGAGATTGACCCACTGGCCCACCACGCTGTGGCCGACGAAGCCGTCGTGGCTCTTGTTGGCAAAGCCCAGGAAGACGCTGATCGCTACCTCGCCCCGCACCCGGCACTCGGGGCCCAGCACCGATCCGCGGACGTAACCGCCGAGAACTCTGGTACCGGGACCAACGTAGGCCGGCCCTTCGAGCCGGGTGCCGTTGCGGACTTCTGCCCCGTTGTCCAGAACTACCGGCCCATGCCTCAGGTCGAACACGGCGCCCGGCTCGACCGCGGCCCTGAGGCACACTAGATGGGCCGGGTCGCCCAGTACCAGGCTTCCTGGTGGAACAGGGTCACGGGGAGCGGCGAGGAAGTCGGCGCAATCTGCTGGAAGCAGAGTCTCGAGCGCGGTGAGAAGATCGTACGTGCCGTGGAGGCGAAGCCCTTCGATCTCGAGGGCCAGGCCTTCCTCGTGGGGCTCGGTCCAGTGCTCCCCTTCGGGCACCACCCAGCCGACGGTCTCATGCCGGCATACCAGCCGGCGAATGCCGGCTCCGGGCACGATCGGCGCGCCAGTAGGGGCAAACCATGCCGCCCCGATAAGTGCCGGCCCCTGGATCGGGGTCGGAGGCAGAGTAGGCGGCTCCTCTCCCTCGCGAAACCCGGCAGCGTGAGCGCCGACAATGGCTGTCGCGTCATTGCCAACCGCCGCTTCCCATCGCTCACGGATGCGCCAGATGCCCGCGCGCAGCTCGGCGATGGGACGGATGCCCGCAAACGGAGCCCAAACCGCCCCTGGCGACTCCGGCTCCAGCAGGTAAAGCGCCGTCACGAGGGGATGTCGCGTATCTCGGGGGGGAGATTGTCCAGCAGCTCTTTCATCGAGGCCGCGCGCTCGGTCGGCATCACCAGTATCCGGCCGTTGGCCTGCACCACGATGAGGTCCTGTACTCCGCTCAGCACGACTGTGTCGCGGTCAGACCAGACGATGCAGTCTTCCGAGTCGTGCATGAAGGCGCCGCCCACGATGACGTTGCCGTTGGGGTCCTTAGGCCGAACCCGGGCCAGCGCCTGCCAGGTTCCCACATCGTCCCATGCGAAGGCGCCGCTCACCACGGCCACAGCGGAGCTCCGCTCCAGCAGGCCCACATCGATCGAGATCGGCGTCACCTCGCGAAAGAAGCGCTCGACCTCGCCAGCCCGGAGGCTCGGGAGGTGGGACGCAATCTCCGGCGTATGAGCTTCTACTTCGACCATCAATCGCTCGGCGGTCCAGGCGAACAGTCCGCTATTCCAGAGCGCTCCCGCGGCCATCAGATCCAGTGCGGTGGCGGCATCGGGTTTCTCCGAAAAGCGCGCGACCATGCGGGCGCCGTCGCTACCCAGCGGAGGACCGGGGACGATATATCCGTAGCCAGTCTCGGGCCGCGATGGTACGACGCCCACGGTAACCAGGCACTGATGCTGCCGTGCGGTTGCCAACGCCATGTCAGCGGTACGGCGGAATGCGGACCCATCGCCGATGGCCCAATCGGCGTGGAGCGACAAAACCTCGGCCTCGGGATCGCGGCGCTGGGCCTCGGAGGTGGCCCAGATCAACGCCGGCGCCGTGGAGGCGGCTCGAGGCTCTACCAGAATGTTGGCCGCCGGAATATTGAGCCGGTCGCGGATGCGTGCCGCCAGGGCTGCACCGGTCACCACCAGGATGCGCTCCCGGGGGATGAGACCGGAGAGCCGGTCGATCGACTCCTCTGCCGTCGAGGTCGAGCCCGCGAGCGGAAGCAGTTGTTTGGGGTTTTCCGGCGTGCTGAGCGGCCAGAACCGCGTGCCGGAGCCGCCGGCGAGCACGACAGCCCATCTCATATAGGCGGGTAAGCGGGTAAGCGGGTAAGTGGGTAGGCAGTCAGGAGAGTAATCGCAGAAGCTCCGTTAGGCTCCATGGAAACATATCGTGGGAGAGAGTAACTACATAGGGAAGAAAAACACACACCTTCAGGCTTACCCGCTTACCCGCTTACCCGCCTACAGCAACCCCGCGAGGGCCGGCCGGTGCTGGCGGATGTCGTAGAGTAGCTCTCCCAGGTTGGCATCCGGTGCCGCGAGTACCGCGAGCCCATCCCCAGCCCCTATCTGAGCCACCACGAGGAGCCCGCCCTCATACTCGAGCACGGCTGTACGGAGAGCGCCCCGGCCGGTACCCAGGCCCAGGCGTGTGGCATACTGCGCCAGCGTGGCAGTGAGTGCCGCCAGGGACTCGGCTTCGAAAGGCACGCGGGAGGCGTGCTCGATAGGCAGGCCGTCGGCACTCAGCACCAACACCGCCTCTACCCCCTCGCGGGCCGCCAGCCCACGCACCACATCTCCCAGACCGGCCATCCCAATCACTCCACGGCAGCGGAAAAAAGCTCCGGGAACGTACGAACCGCTTCTGTTGAAGTCAAGAAATGATTAACGTTCCAGGCTCAATGCGGCCACTCCCTCTCATAGTCCTTTGCTTCGTTCTGGCCGGCGCCGGCTGCAGCGACTCGAATGGGCTGCCCGACCCGACCTTCGAGAACATCGAGCGCACCGATACGTTGTGGGCGCTGGTCGGCACGCCGGTCTCCACACCCAGCGGGTACGCCCTGGACGGAGGCAGGCGGATCCGAACCGACCTCTCGGTCGAGTTCGATTTTGCCTATAACATCGAGAACGAGGGCCGGCACGTCTTCCTGCCTCGAGCCGCGTTGGGGATCGACACGGCCAACGCCGTGAATCCCGGACTCCAGCCTCGCGACGAGAGCTTCGAGGCCATCACCAGCGCCCCCGGGGACGGGTACATCACCGACGAGCCGGTGCCGATAGCTGTCGGGCAGCGGTACGTGGCCCGCAGCCGCGTCACCTGCGCGCTCGGTGTTCCCAAGTATGGCAAGCTGGAGATCATCGAGCTCGATGAGGTGACCCGGATGGTGGCTTTCCGGGTGCTCATCAACGACAACTGCGGGTTCCGGAGCCTCGAGCCCGGCCTTCCCGACCGCTGAGTGTGATCGACCTCAGGCGCCTGCGGCAGGATCCGGCCGGCACTCGTGCCCGACTGATGCGGCGCGGCGATCCCGCCGTGGACTCGACCATCGACGCCATTCTCGAGCTCGACCGCCAACGCCGCGATCTTCTGGTGCGGGCCGAGACCCTCAAGGCCGAACGGAATGTCGCGACCGACGAAGTCGCCCGGAGGAAGCGGGCAAAGGAGTCAGTCGATCACCTCATGGAGCAGCTGAAGGCCTCCGGCGAGGAGGTCAAGTTACTGGATTCCCGGATTCGAGAGATCGAGTCCGCGCTCGAGGCCCTGGCCCTTACCGTACCAAACCTTCTCGACGACCAGGTGCCGGATGGCGGCGCGTCCGCCAACCGGCTGGTCCGTTCCCGGGGCGAGCCGCCGGCATTCGAGTTCGTTCCCAAGCCCCATTGGGAGCTGGGGGTCTCCCTCGGATTGCTGGACCTTCCGGCCGGCGTCAAGGTGGCTGGCTCCGGCTTTCCGCTCTTCACCGGCATGGGGGCAAAGCTGGGGCGGGCGCTCGCCGGGTTCATGATCGATGTGCACACCCAGGAGCACGGCTATCTGGAGATAGCGCCTCCATATCTGGTGAATCGCGCCACTCTCACCGGTACCGGCCAGCTGCCCAGGTTCGCCGAAGAGGTGTACGCCTCCCCCGAGGACGACCTGTTCCTGATACCCACCGCGGAAGTGCCGGTCACCAATATTCACCGGGACGAGATCCTGGAGGCACGGACGCTGCCCCGAAGCTACGTGGCTTACACGCCCTGCTTCCGGCGGGAAGCCTTCTCCCACGGAAAGGACACTCGGGGACTTATCCGGGTCCACCAGTTCGACAAGGTGGAGCTGGTCCGGATCGTAAAGCCGGAAGACTCTGCCGCCGAGCACGAGCGGATCACGGCTCACGCCGAGGCCATTCTTCAGCGGCTGGGGCTGCCCTACCGGGTGGTGGAGCTCGCGGCGGAAGACACCGGATTTGCGAGTGCCAGGACCTACGATATCGAGGTGTGGGCAGCCGGCGTGGGTGACTGGCTGGAGGTGTCGAGCTCCAGTACCTTCACCGACTTTCAGGCCCGGCGGGCGAACATCCGGTATCGGCCGGAGCCGAAAGCCAAACCCGAGTTCGTCCATACACTCAATGCCTCTGGCGTTGCCTTCCCTCGCACGATCATCGCGCTTCTGGAGAATTATCAGGCGGCCGATGGGTCGGTGCGGGTTCCGGAGCCGCTGGTGCCGTATCTAGGCACCGGGCGCTTGATACCACGTGCGTAGCGAACGGCTGCAGCGTCTCGCGCCGGTGACGGTCGTGGCGCTGGTCGCCCTCCTGGCCTTCTTGAGCTTCGGTACGGGCATTCTGATCTTCCGCCACTTCCAGGCCGACGCTTCCGCCACCAGTCGCCTTTATTCCGGCGTGTTCGGCGGACTCAACGATGCCCGTCCCGGAGCTGAAGCCGAGGCTTTGCTGCGACTGGGCGAGCAGGTGCGCGCGCTGGGTCTGCCCCTGATCGTGACCGATCGGACCGGCAGGGTGACCGCCGCGGCCAACCTGCCGTTCGAGGCGGAGCTCGATGATCCGCGGGTAAAGCTCTACGCCAACCGGCTCGACCGGCAGAACCCGCCCATTGTGGAAGAGGCAATCGGAACCGTCCACTATGGGCCCCTGCCCGCCCGGCGGAACCTCGTCGGGCTCGCCGTCTTGCAGGGGCTTACGATTGCCGTGATGGTGGGCGTGGCGATCTTTGCTTACCGGAGCGCCATGTCGGCTCAGCGAGATCGCCTCTGGGTAGCCATGGCGCGGGAGGCCGCGCATCAGATGGGTACTCCGCTGACCAGTCTTCAAGGCTGGATCGAGCGAGTCCGCACCCGTCCCACGCCGCCCCCGGACCTCGCCGACCATCTATCCGCCGACGCGGAACGACTCGACCGGGTGGCGCAGCGTTTCGAGCGAATCGGCAACCCCGCCAAGCGCGAACCGATCGGACTCGGCGCGTTGGCGGATCGGGTGGCCGGTTATTTCCGTCCCCGGCTCCCGCGCCATGCCAATACCATAGACCTACGGGTCGAGGCTCCCGGGGCAGGCCCCACCGTCCTGGGCGACCCCGTCCTGCTCGAGTGGGCGCTCGAATCGCTGGTGAAGAACGCCATCGACGCCCTGCAGGGGCGGCCCGGCGCGATTATCCTGCGAATCGGAGTCGAGGACGAGATGGCCGCCATCCGGGTAATCGACGACGGGCCGGGTGTGCCCAAGGAGCTCCGCCGCACCCTGTTCGAGCCAGGCACCACCACCAAACGGGGTGGGTGGGGCATCGGACTAGCCCTCTCGCGCCGGGTGGTCGAGGACGCCCATGGCGGCGCATTGATCCTGGAGCCAACCGAGAAGGGAACCTGCTTCGTGATACGTGTCCCGCTGGCCGCGCGAACATGATCGAGACGTCGGAACGGACCCTGGAGCACGCGCTCAATCCCGCCCAGCGGGAAGCGGTGGAGCACGTGCACGGCCCCCTGCTGGTGCTTGCCGGCGCTGGCTCGGGCAAGACCCGGGTGCTCACCACGCGCATTGCCACCCTCATCGACCGGCACGGGGTGCCTCCAGAACGGATCTTCGCGGTGACTTTCACCAACAAGGCCGCCAGCGAGATGAAGCAGCGCATCGGGCACCTGCTCCGCCGGGATCCCTCGGGCTTGTGGATCGGCACGTTCCACTCCCTCTCGGCGCGACTGCTCCGGCGCGAAGCCGAGCTGTTGGGTTTCACCCGGCAGTTCACCATCTACGATGAAGATGACCGGCTCGGCCTGATCAAGCGGCTGATGGAACAGCGCGGCTACTCGGTGAAGCTCTTCCCCCCGCGTGCCGTCCAGTCGCTGATTTCCGCGGCCAAGAACCGGATGGTGGGACCCTCCGAGCTGGTATCGGGCGCGCCGTTCGACCGGCTGGCGCAGGTGGCGGCCGAGGTGTACACGGCTCTCGGTCCGGCGTTGAAGCACGCGAACGCCATGGATTTCGACGACCTGCTGCTGCATCCGCTCTCGCTTTTTCGGGAGCACCCCGACCGCTTGGGTGCATACCAGGGCCGGTTCAGGTTCGTCCTGGTGGACGAGTTTCAGGATACCAACCGGGCGCAGTACGAGCTGATCCGCCTGTTCGGAGCCCACGGCAACGTGGCCGCGGTCGGAGACGACGACCAGGCCATCTACGGCTGGCGCGGCGCCGATGTGCGCAACATGCAGGACTTTCTGAAGGACTTCCCCGGTGCCAGGCTGGTTCGTCTGGAGGAGAACTATCGCTCGACCCAGATCGTGCTCGACGCAGCCAACGGGATCATCTCCGAGAACAGCAGCCGCATCGGCAAGACCCTGACCACACGTCGTCGGGGCGGTGAGCCGGTCACCCTGGTTGCGGCCGCCGACGAGCGCGACGAAGCCGAGTGGGTGGTACGCGAGCTCCAGAAACGAGGTGCGGCGGCCGACTGGCAGTATCGTGACATGGCGGTGCTCTATCGCACCAACGCGCAGTCTCGCGCGCTCGAGGAGGCCTGCCGCCGGGCGGGTGTGCCTTACCGTTTGGTCGGCGCCATCAGCTTCTACGAGCGGCGTGAGGTGAAGGATCTGCTGGCTTACCTCCGGCTGGTGGCCAACCAGTCGGATGACGAGGCCTTCCTTCGTGCGGTCGCGGTCCCCCGGCGGGGTCTGGGCGAGACCAGCTTGACGCTGTTGGGGCAGGCGGCGAGCCAGTGGGGCAAGCCGCTCTTGGAGACGGCTCGCATCGCCGACCGGGTCCCCGAGCTTCGCCCCAATGTGCGCCAGGCATTCCGCGGCTTTGCCGAGCTCATCGACCGAGCCGTCCAGCTCCATGAGCGGCCGCCGGCGGATCTGCTCGAGCACATCATCCGCGCCATCGATTACGAAGCGGTGCTGCACGCGGAGGGGCCCGAGGGGGCCGATCGATGGGAGAACGTGCGCGAGCTGATTGCGAGCGCGGCAAACTGGTCTGAGGAAGTCCCCGCCGACCCCGAAGGCATCGAGACGCCGCTGCAACGGTTCCTGGCAGAGGCGGCGCTGCTCTCCGCGGTGGACAATGAAGTGGGAGAAGAGCAGGGGATCACCCTCATGACTCTGCACACGGCCAAGGGTCTGGAGTGGCCGGTCGTGGTGATCACGGGCCTGGAGCACGGACTGTTCCCGCTCGCCAGGGCGGAAGAGCAACCGTCGGGCCTGGAGGAGGAGCGGCGGCTGTGCTATGTGGGTCTCACCCGGGCAAAGGACAAGCTCTATCTCACCTGGGCCCGGGCCCGCCGCCGGGGCGGTGAGTTGCGCCCGGGGATTCCCTCCGGGTTCCTGAAGGCAATCCCGCCCGGCATCATCGAGGAGCGCCGGACTACATCGCTGTGGGCGCCCGCCTGGGGCGTGGGGCAGCGGGGTGGCGGGGCAGGTGGGCAGCCTCGGCGCACCTGGGAATCGCGAGCGTACGAGGCCGACGGCTCTGCCCCGCTGCCTAGCGGCACCGCTGACAACCAGGACAGCCCCCGCTTCGTCAAGGGTGAGCGCGTCCGCCACCGCCGGTTCGGCAGCGGTACCATCCAGGGCCTGCTCGGCACCGGACGCGATCTCAAGGTATCCGTGGCCTTCGACGACGAGGAGTTCGGTGTCAAGCAGCTGCTGGTTGCCTACGCCGGCCTGGAACGGGACTGGGAGAGCGCATGAGCATCGGCTTGGATGAGGTGCTTCACGTGGCCAAGCTGGCCGAGCTGGCCGTGCGTGAGACCGAGCTGCGCCGGCTGGTCGAGCAGATGAACCGGATCGTGGATTACGTGGCCACACTCAACGAGGTCCCCGCCGACCGTATCGCCGAGCCGTTCCTGGCCGGGCCCCCATCGGTAAGCCTCCGGGAAGACCGGGAGGGTGCGGTGCCGCTCGCCCGGCCGCCGGCCGAGATGGCGCCCGAGTTTGCCGGAGGGTTTTTCCTGGTGCCGCGGCATGGTGCTATGGAGGATCAGTGACAGTGGCAGCGGAACAGCGGGGCGGGGCGGCCGCGAGTGTGGCGGCTGAAACCGGTAAGAGGCTTTCCGCGGCAGAGAACCTCAATGCAACCCTGCACTGGTCGCAGGAGCTGCTCGATGCTGAGGGGGCGCGGGTGGATGCTATGGCCGCTCCCGGACCGTTGGCAAGGATGCCGGTGGCGCTGAAGGACAACATCGTGACGGTGGAGCAGCCCACTACCTGCGGCTCCCGGATTCTCGAGGGGTACGTGTCGCCGTACAACGCGACAGTAGTCGAGCGCCTCCGTTCCGCCGGCGCCATGATCGCAGCCAAGACCAACCTGGACGAGTTTGCCATGGGCTCGTCTACCGAGCACTCGGCCTTTGGAAGGGTGAAGCACCCGCTCGATCCCAGCCGGGTCCCGGGAGGCTCCTCGGGAGGATCGGCTGCGCTGGTTGCGGCGGGCGTGGTTCCCGCGGCCCTGGGCTCCGAGACCGGCGGCTCGGTGCGGCAGCCTGCCAGCTTCTGCGGCGTGGTGGGCGTCAAGCCCACTTATGGCCGGGTGAGCCGCTACGGTCTGGTGGCTTTCGGATCTTCGCTGGACTGTGTGTCGGTCTTCGGCCGTACCGTCGACGACGCGGCGCTGGTGCTGAGCACGATCAGCGGGCCCGATCCGCTCGACGCCACCACGGTTGACCGGCCGCCTATGCCGGTTCCCCGGCCGCTATCCGACCTTCGCGGGCTGACCATCGGCCTTCCGCGGGAGTACTTCCCGGCCGACCTCGATTCCGGGGTCGCGGCGGCGTTGCGCCGGGTCGCCGAGCAGATCCGGGCGCTGGGTGCCACCGTCCGGGAGGTCGAGCTGCCCAACTCGGTCTACGCCGTGCCGACGTATTACATCATCGCGCCGGCCGAAGCCTCGGCCAACCTGGCCCGCTACGACGGGGTTCGCTATGGCCGGCGGCGGATTGGTCCCGAAGGAGATATCCGGGCGCTGTACCGGGCCACCCGCGGCGAGGGATTCGGTCCGGAAGTGCAGCGCCGGATCCTGGTGGGCACCTACGTGCTGAGTGCGGGCTACTACGATGCCTATTACAAGAAGGCGCAGCAGGTGAGGGCGCTGATTGCGGACGATTTCCGGCGGACGTTCGCCTCCGGCGTCGACCTTCTGCTTACCCCCACCACGCCGACGCCGGCTTTCAAGGCGGGAGAAAAGACCGAGGATCCCGTCGCCATGTACCTGGCCGATGTCTTCGTCTGCTCCATGAGCCTCGCCGGGCTTCCTGCTCTCAGCCTGCCGGCAGGTCGAAGCCAAGGACTTCCCCTCGGCGCCCAGCTCGTCGCCCCGCATTTCGGGGAGGAGCGGCTGCTCGCCGTGGCTCGTCTGCTCGAGCAAACGCTGGATGCCGAAGCGGAGGTGCGTTGATGGCGTGGGAGACCGTGATCGGGCTGGAAGTGCACGTCCAGCTCCGCACCCGGACCAAGATGTTCTGCGCCGATCGGACCACCTTCGGCGATCCGCCCAATACCAACGTCTGCCCCGTGTGTCTGGGTCTCCCCGGAGCCCTGCCGGTACCGAACGCCGAGGCGATCCGGCTCGCGGCTCGCGCTGCTCTGGCGCTGGGCTGCACCGTCCACGAGACCAGTGTGTTCGCCCGAAAGAACTATTTCTACCCCGACCTGCCTAAAGGCTACCAGATCTCGCAGTTCGACCGTCCGCTCGCAAGCAGTGGTAGCGTCAGCTTCGAGTCCCCCAGCCGTGGAAAGATCCGGGTCGGTATCACCCGGCTTCATGTGGAGGAGGACGCGGGCAAGCTGTTGCACGACCGGGTACCCGGAAAGACGGCCGTGGACCTCAACCGTGCCGGAATCCCGCTGGCCGAGATCGTGAGCGAGCCCGAGCTGCGATCGCCGGCGGAGGCCCGCGCCTATCTGACCACTCTGCGTCAGATCCTGGTCTATACCGGTGTGAGCGAGTGCAGCATGGAGCAGGGAAGCCTCCGGGTAGATGCCAACATCTCCATCCGTCCGGAAGGCGTCTCCAAGCTCGGCACCAAGACGGAAGTGAAGAACATGAACTCCTTCGCCAATGTCGAGCGCGCTCTGGAAGCCGAGCGGGCCCGGCAGATCGCAGCGGTGGAATCGGGCCGGCCGGTGGAGCAGGTGACCCTCCTTTTCAATGCCGCGACGGGTCAGGTCAAGCCGACCCGCTCGAAGGAGGAGAGTCACGATTATCGCTACTTCCCCGATCCCGACCTTCCGCCTCTGGTGCTGACGCCCTTCTGGATCGCGGAACAGCGAACGGCGCTGCCTGAGCTTCCCGAGGCGAAGCGCGAGCGGCTGGAGACCGAATACGCACTTTCACCCTATGACGCGCGGGTCATCACCGGCGAGGCGGCCCTCGCCAGTTATTTCGAGGCAGTGGTGGAAGCCGGAGCCGACGCCAAGGCGGCTGCCAACTGGGTCATGGGTGACGTGATGGCCACCTATAATGAAAGCGGCGCGTTTCCGGTCTCCCCTCCGAGCCTGGCCGCCTTGATCGGCCTGGTACGCGACGGGACGGTGAGCCTCCAGGCGGCCAAGCGGGTGTATGCCGATCTTACTCACTCTCCTGCGGAAGACCCCCGGGCGGTAGCCTCGCGACTGGGGCTGATCCAGGTGAGTGACGAGGGCGCTCTTACCGGGTGGGTGGACGAGGTTCTGGCGGCGTATCCCGGCGAGGTCGCCAGGTTCAGGGGCGGTGAGACCAAGCTGATGGGGTTCTTCGTTGGGCAGGTGATGAAGCGAAGCAGGGGGAAGGCCGACCCGAAGGGGGTTCAGCCGGTATTGCAGGAGAGGCTGAAGCAGTTGGTCGGCTGAGCTCTCTGAATGGGGATGCTCCAGGCTCCTCGTCCCGAGAGTGTGAATCACCCGAGCGACCTACTTCGCGGCCCCGGAATCTCGTCTCGACGCTCTTCGCTTCGTCCTTTTGCAGGTGCAGTAGACTCATCGGATCTACCGATATCGCCCCGTACCTCGCCACCCAGTGCAGGTGTGGGCCGGTCACCCGGCCGCTCCGGCCCACACCTCCGATCTGTTGCCCTGCCGCCACCGTGTCTCCCTCCGCTACGTCGGCTCGGCTCAGGTGAAAGTAGGCGGTTACCAGTCCTCCGCCGTGGTCGATGTAGACCGACCGGCCGGCCAGGTAGAAGTCGGCCACCATGGCCACTACACCGCGTCCGGCGGCATACACCGGCTCTCCGACAGCCCCGGCAAAGTCGGTCCCCAGATGCCGGCTCTTCACCTCGCCATTGTAGATACGCGCCGAGCCGAACCCACTGGTGATCCGGCTGGCTCTGGGAAGTCGGAAGCTTCCGCTCCAGAGGCGACGCCGCTCCTGCGACATCCGCGAAACCTGCCTGCTTCTTGCGACCTCCGCCCGAATGCGCGCGACCGCGGCGCTGTCGGGCTTGGCGTAAGCCGGGGCCACGGCCAGGCGCTCGCGCCGGTAGCCGCCCGCGCGAACCCGGATAGAGGTGAGGACCGTGTCGCTGCGGTCACCCCGCGTCAGGAAGATCGTCACTGGCAACGAGTCTTCCGTTTCGATGGGAACCCCGACCAGACCGCGATACTCACCCTCCGCATACTCCTCGAAGTGAATCGGCTCGCCGCCCGCCCAACCACCAGCTACCGTGGCGCCGACTGGGCGCACTTTGAGCCAGCCGATGGTCCCTTCAGTGAGCAGAGGAGGATCGGATTCGAGGCTGATCTGGGAGACAGAACCTTGGGCCGTTGCGGTGCGGGGAGAAATGAGGACGAGCAGGGCCAGCGCTATCCACCCTGCGCTCGAGCGAGGCCCGGGGGCGGGTAGCCGCGGGACGTTCCGGGACCTCAGCGGTCGCCGCTCACGAGAAGGGTTGGGTCGGGTATGGCTCCTACGGGCACGCGCCAGGGCAGCTTTTGTTTGATCTTGGCCCAGTAGACCAGCCTGCGGTCGGGGAGCCCGAAATGCTCGTCGGCCGCGTCCTGCAATCTGGCTATGTCGCGGCGGCCCGCATCGCGCATGACCCGGCGGCGCATCTCCTTGGCCGTCTTGAGCGGACGCTCACCGGAAGGATCCAGGTGACGCGCCGACACGGCCGACTCAGTCAGGAGCTCGATCATGAAGTCGAACGAGAGGCCGAGGTGGCGCTCCACGTCGAGGTCGGTGAGAGGCCAACGGCTGTATTCCCGGGCCACCTGGCTGGCACGCTGCCAGCTCGTGGTTTCCGTCAGGTGAACCATCCCCCTGAACAGCCGCCGGTTGGTGCGCACGCTGAAGATGGTGGGCGCTATGATCCGGTCCAGATGGGCATCCGCCGAGGCATGATTGAGCAGGATCACGTCTTTGGCCGCCCGGGCGTAGGCATCGCCCAGGTGAGCCTCGACCCGGGTTTCCCAGTAGGAGTGTCCCACCGCCGCGGTGCTGCTGGTGAGCATCAGCTGACGAGGGACGAAGTAGTTGTGCGCGATGGTATCGGCGGCGAGATGGCTCAGGTAGCCCAGGCCGAATGCGCGCAGGGAATCGCTGGGGGCGAGATCGTGGATCTCCTGCCCCACGTGCCAGTAATGGCAGTGTCGGCCGAGCGGGGCGTAGTGCTTGGCGATCGAAGAATCGGCCGCGATGTTGCCATAGAGAAAGGCGTGGGGATGGGAGCGCAGCAGATCGGCCACCGCGGCGGGGAGGTAGGACAGGTTTGCCAGAACCGACTCGCCGAGATAGATGTGGGTTCCCGGGGTCCAGGCCTGGGCCTGGTCCGGCACGACGAGCAAAACCAACCCCACACCCAGCACCGCGAGCGCCAGACGGCTCAAGGACATCAGCGGCTCGGCGCCAGAATGCGCCGTACCCGGCCGAGCATTCCGTTGCCGCGACGCAGCGACCGCAGTGCCGCGGCCAGATCGAGCGCGCCGCCTTCGATCTCGTCATGCACTACATCATAGAGTGTCTCCAGGTCCTGAAGCTTCGCCTCTACCCGGTCTACCGCCCGCACCGTCTTCCGCCGGAGCCGCCGGGCGGTCTGGGCGAACGCGCCGGCCTCGTGCCGCACCAGCACCATCACGTCCTGAGCCTGCTCCGATAGCCGCCGTACGCTCCGTAGCGTGCGGGCGACGTCATCCTGAAGCCCCTCGACCAGGGCCCCGAGTTTCTGCACTTGGCCCGCCAACCTGATCGCGGTTATGCCGACGGCGATGGCCATGGCGAGAAAGGAGACCGCCAGGACCGCCAGCGATATCGCCACAGTCGGACCCACCCACTCCGGGCTCGCGCCGACTTGCACCAGTGACACTGTCCACATAAACGGTGACCTCCGGGAACGCGTCCCGACAACCCGACGCCAAGGATTGGTCTCCCTCCACCACCTGGCTAATACAAAGCGGTCTCCGCACCACCGCAACCCCCTGGCTCCGCTTGACGGCATTAACCGGGCAGTTCAGCTTTGGCCATGCCTCCTCGTTTTCTGGTGCAAGGCGGACGTCAACTGCGCGGTACGGTGCGGCCGGCCGGCAACAAGAACGCCGCGCTACCGATCCTCGCCGCCACCGTTCTGGCCGACGGCGCAGTCGATCTCGACAACATCCCTCGGATCCGCGACGTCGAGACCATGCTGGCGCTGCTGGTGGATCTCGGTGCGACCGCCGAGTGGACCGGCGCCAACGCGGTGCGGGTCGACGCCCGGGGTGTCAAGCCCAAGGCGCTCGATCCAGCCCTCTGCGCCAAGATCCGCGCTTCCATCCTCCTGGCAGGCCCGCTGCTGGCCCGCTTCGGCAGCGTCACCCTGCCTCCGCCCGGTGGCGACGTCATCGGGCGGCGCCGGGTCGATACCCACTTCCTCGCGCTCGAGCATCTCGGGGCATCGGTGATGGTGGGTGACCGGTACGAGCTGGAGGCCAAGGAGCTGCGCGGTGACGACGTCTTCCTCGATGAGCCGAGCGTCACCGGCACCGAGAACGCCCTCATGGCTGCGGTCATGGCCAAGGGCCGCACGGTGCTTCGCAATGCGGCGTGCGAGCCTCACGTGCAGGACCTGGCCCGGGCTCTGATTGCCATGGGCGCCGAGATCAGCGGAATCGGGTCCAACATCTACACCATCGAGGGCGGGCACCCGCTGGTGGGCACCTCGTACACCATTGGTCCCGACCACATCGAGATCGGCAGCTTCATCGGCCTCGCCGCGGTCACCAACGGAGACGTCACCATCGAGCCGGTCCGGACTGAAGATCTTCGCAGCACGCTGCTCGGCTTCGAACGGCTCGGCATCCGTCCACGCATCGAGGGCAGCCGGCTCAGCGTGAGTCCGGACCAGGAGCGGCGGATCCGGCCCGATCTGGGCGGCCACGTTCCCAAACTGGAGGACGGCCCCTGGCCGGCCTTCCCGGCAGATGTCATGTCCACCACCATCGTGACCGCCACCCAGTGCTCCGGCATGCTGCTGGTTTTCGAGAAGATGTTCGAGTCCCGGCTGTTCTTCGTGGACAAACTGATCGGAATGGGTGCCCGGATCGTGCTCTGCGATCCTCATCGCGCGGTGATCTCCGGACCTTCGCCGCTCAAGGGCGGCACGGTAGAGTCTCCCGATATCCGGGCGGGAATGGCAATGCTGCTCGCGGCGCTCGCGGCCGAAGGCCCCAGCACCATCCACAATGCCGGTCAGATCGAGCGCGGCTACGAGCGAATAGACGAGCGCCTGCGGGCGCTGGGTGCCGAGATCGAGCGGGTGGATGGATAGGAGGCGGGTAAAGCGTGCGCCCTTCGTTGCATCGGAGATCCGTGAGGTACCCGTACCCGGAGTCGTTCCCCGATTCGAAATCCCCGGCTGGCAAGAACGGTTTGGCGTCATCGCCGGAATCACCGGTCGCGGCTCAGAGACTGGTCGAGGTCTGGATCTTGGCCTCTGGAGCAATCAGCCGGTCGGCGAAGTTATGACCCGGTGGCTCGCCTTTCGGCGGGAGATGACCGAGTTCCCCGCCGTCGCCCTCGGCAACCAGGTGCACGGCGTCAGGGTCATGAACCTCGATCAGGGCGATGGGTGGATCCAGGTCGAGGGCATAGACGGCTGGGTCACCACCACTCCCGGCATTCTTCTCACCGTCACGGTCGCCGATTGCATACCGGTCTACCTGATCGCTCCCGGTGGGGTGGCGCTGCTCCATGCCGGCTGGCGGGGCACCGCCGCCGGCATCCTGAGCCGGGGGATCGAGCAGCTTACTGACGCCGCCGGATGCTCTATCTCAGATATTGTAATGCATTGTGGGATAGGAATTTGCGGTGAGTGCTATGAAGTAGGGTCTGAAGTGATGTCCGCTTGCAGGGCAGAGGCCCGAGGGGCCGGGCCCTGGCACCTCGATCTACGAGGGCGGCTAACCGCACAGGCGTCGGTCCTCGGCCTGGGGTCGGTCTCGAGCTCCACCTGGTGCTCGGCCCACGATCGCTCGCACTTCTTTAGCCACCGGGCCTCCGGCGGAGCCGATGGACGCATGGTCGCGTATATAGGAATACTGGTGGGGCTGGATCCGTCGCGTCGCTCGCAATGACACCACCGCTTCTTCCCATCCACCTGCCCGGCAGTCCGTCCGCTCCTCCGTAATTGACTCCAACCTGCTTCCGGAGTAATATTTACCTGCTGTCCCGGTAGGTGCCGGTTCGGGCCGACTGTCGAGTGTGGGGGAGTTCCCCCACATTTTTTTTCCTTATTCCGCCGATGTCTGCCGACGCGCTTCTGGTTCCGATTCGCGATCATATCACCGGCCTCGGTTTCGAGCTGGTCGATCTCAGGCGGACCGGCACGTTGGAGCGTCCCATCCTGCAAGTGCGGGTGGACCGTCCGGACAGCCGACCTGGCCAGGGAGTCACGGCCGACGACTGTGCGGCAATCAGCCGGTCCCTCGAAAGCTTCCTGGAATCCAGGGCGATGGTCGGGCCGCGGTACGTGCTGGAAGTCTCATCGCCGGGACTCGAGCGTCCGCTACGCTGGCCGGAGCATTGGCGCCGATTCGTCGGACGGCACGCCTGGGTCCGAGGCGGCCCGCTGGTGGGCCGCAACCGTGCCCAGATCCTGTCGGTTCCCGATGACGAGCACGTGGTACTGCGGCTGGAGGACGGGTCCGAGGTGACGGTCGCGCTCGCAGCCGTCCGGGATGCAGCGCTGGCCGTGGATTGGGAGATGATTGGCAAACGGCGGTAGGGGGTGAATGGATGGCTGGTTCGACTGAAATGTTGGCCGCGTTCCGCGAGCTGACGACTGCAAAACAACTCGAGCGCTCCGACCTTCTGGAGCTCCTGCGCGACGGCATTCATGCCGCCCTGGTCCGCAAGTTCGGCCCGAACGTACGCTTTGAGTTGAGCGTCGACGAGCTGCAGGGCACCATCAAGGTCGTGCGGCTGCGGCAGGTCGTCGAGACGGTCGAAGATCCGAGCTGGCAGATCACGCTCGAGGAGGCCCAGTACGAGGATGCCGACTTCCAGATCGGCGATATGCTCGAGGAAGAGGTGCCCTTCGTCGAGTTCGGCCGCCTCGCGGTCCAGGCCGCCAAGCAGCGGATCATCCAGCGGGTGCGCGAGGGAGAGCGGGCCCGCATTCGCGAGGAGTTCACCTCCAAGGTGGGTGAGCTGCTTTCCGGTGAGGTTCAGCAGATCGAGCGGGGCAAGCTGGTAATCATGCTCAACAAGTTCCGGGAGGCGGAGGCCATCGTCCCCTACCGGGAGCAGAATCATCGGGAACACTTTCATCAGGGCGACACCATCCGGGCCGTTCTCAAGCGGTTGGAGGAGACCCCCAAGGGTCCCCGGCTCATCCTTTCGCGGGGCGATCCCCTGTTCGTCAAGGCGCTCTTCAAGCTCGAGGTTCCCGAGATCCAGCAGCAGGTGGTCGAGATTCGCGCCATCGCGCGCGAGGTGGGAAGCCGAACCAAGGTCGCCGTGATCTCCCGCGACGATGCCATTGACCCGGTCGGTGCCTGCGTGGGGCTTAAGGGCTCCCGGGTCCAGGCAGTGGTCAACGAGCTGGGCGGCGAGCGGATCGATATCGTGCCCTGGTCGCCGGATCCCGAGCGGTTCGCCCGACTGGCGCTGGCGCCGGCCCGGGTCGCCAAGGTGTTCTCCGACCCCGAGGCCAAGACCATCCAGGCGGTCGTGGACGAGGACCAGCTCTCGCTGGCAATCGGGCGCAACGGCCAGAACGTACGCCTCGCCTCGGAGCTCACCGGCTGGAAGATCGATCTCTACTCCAGCCGTGAATGGCTCGAGCGCGGTGGCGAAGGTCCGCTGTTCGCGCCCCTCCCGCCGGAGGAGGAAATGGCGGGACAGGTGCCGCTCAGCGAGCTGAAGGGATTGTCGCCCGAGCTCACCGCAATCCTGGAGAGTGCGGGCTACAAGATGCTCAACGACATTCTCGACCTCGAGCGGGAGGACATCGCCAAGATCCCGGGTATGACTCCCGAGACCGGCGATCAGCTGATGGCTTTCCTGGCCGAGCTGACGGATGAAGACAGCGGCGAGGAGTCCCGGCCCCGGACATGAGCGGCCTGCTGGGCCTGATCGGCCTGGGCTACCGCGGCGGCCGGGTGGTGGTAGGAGTTGATGGAGTACGCAAGGAGTTGCAAGCGGGAAGGTGCTGGTGCGTGGTGGTGGCGGAAGACGCCAGCCCGCGTGCCGTGGAGAAGGTGGTTCGGCTGGCGGCGGCGAAAGGAGTGCCGTTGCTGCCGGGGCCGCGCGCCGCAGCGATCGGCGCGCAGTTGGGGAAACCGCCCGTAATGGCGGTAGGCGTACGGGACCGCGCGTTGGCCGGCGGCATGGTGCAGCTGGCGCCCGTACGCTCCTGATGGAGGCATGAGTGGTCAAGACACGAGTCCATGATTTGGCAGCGGAGTTCGGCGTACCCCCTGAGCAGCTTCTCAGCATGCTCAAGGACATGAACATCTTCGTGCGCAGTCACCTGTCCGCGCTGGAGAGCGACCAGGTCTCCGCGGTGCGGGTGCGCTGGGAACGGGAGAAGCGCCGGAGCTCGGAAGAGCCCGCCGCCAAGAAGGGCCGCCGCAAGGCAGCCAAGGCGGAGCCTGCGCCGGCTCCGGCTGAGATCAAGCCCGCCAAGCGGCGGCGCACAGCGGCCGAGGTGGCACAGGTCGAGGCCCAGGTTCAGGCGGAAAAGGCCGCCGAGCTGGCGGCGCTCGAGCTGGAGCGCCCCACGATGGCCGAGGCCGATGAGGCCGCGCCGGCCCAGACCCTGGAGGAGCGGGCCCGCGCCTTGTTCAAGGACCTGCCGCCGGCTCCGGCGGAAGAGGAGATCGACACCGCGGTGCAGGAGGAGCCGGTCAACGGCACCGCTCCGGAGCCGCTCTTCCGCTCGTCTCCTCCTCCGCCGGCCGCTCCACGCGCGCCATTCATTCCACCCCGGGTGCAGCGCCCGGCCGCGGCCGCTTCGCGGGGGCCTAAGCCGGTGTTCAGCAGCAGCGCACCCGCCGCGCCGTCCCGCCCCGGCGCTCCGTCCCGGCCCGGTTCACCGCAGCGGCCTGGCTCGGAGCGCACGGCCCCGGTTCGTACCTTCGGCCCGGATGCCGAGAAGGGCGGCGGCAGGAAGAGAGGAAAGAAAGGAAAGCGGTCGTCGGTCGACCAGGACGCGGTCCAGGCCAACATCATGCGTACCCTCCAGGGCATGAAGGGCCCCGCGGGGCGCAAGGGCCGCCGCGCCGATGAGCCGTCGTTCCGAGAGGTCCAGGCGGGCAGGCTCGCGGAAGAGAAAGAGCGCGAAAAGACTCTGATCCGGGTCAACGAGTTCGTGTCCGTCTCCGAGCTCGCCGGCGGGATGAAAGTGCCCGCCACCCAGATCGTGCAGTTCGCCTTCAAAGAGCTGGGCCTCATGGTTACGGTCAACCAGCGCCTGGACTTCGACCAGATCGATCTCATCGCGTCGGCTTTCGGCTTCCAGGCCGTGCGGGAGGACGAGTACGCCGCCGAAGCCGAGCTCGATACCGCCGAGGAGAGCCCCGAACAACTGGCGCCGCGCCCGCCGGTAGTGACCATCATGGGCCACGTCGACCACGGCAAGACCTCGCTGCTCGACTACATCCGGAAGGCCAACATCGTGGCCGGAGAGGCGGGCGGGATCACCCAGCACATCGGCGCCTACCACGTCGAGCTGCCCGGAAGCAAGCGGATCACCTTCCTCGATACCCCGGGACATCAGGCGTTTACTGCCATGCGCGCCCGCGGCGCACAGGTGACCGACACCGTCGTGCTGGTCGTCGCAGCCGACGACCAGGTCATGCCGCAGACGGTCGAGGCGATCAGTCACGCCCGCAACGCAGGCGTGCCGATCATCGTCGCCATCAACAAGATCGATCTTCCCGCCGCCAACGTGCCGAAGGTCAAACAGGACCTGCTCCAGCATAACGTGGTGCTGGAAGAGTTCGGCGGCACCGTGCTCTCGGCCGAGATCTCGGCCAAGAAGGGCACCGGCATCGACCACCTGCTGGAGCAGATCCTGCTCCAGGCGGAGATTCTCGATCTGAAGGCAAACCCCACCGGCAAGGGTCACGGCACCGTGCTCGAGGCGAGCCTGGACCCGGGGAAGGGTCCGCTGGCCACTATCCTGGTGCAACGAGGCACCCTGGCCGGCGGCGACAACTTCATCTGCGGAAGGTTCTCCGGGAGGGTACGCGCTCTCTACGACGAGCGCGGGAAGGCGGTGAAGCAGGCCGGTCCGTCCATCCCGGTGCAGATCCTTGGCTTCGAGGGCGTGCCCGCGGCCGGTGACATCTTTGCCGTGGTAACCGACGCGGTAGAGGCACGTGAGATAGCGCAGAAGCGCCAGCGGCTCGAGCGCGAGGCACAGAACCGCCGCAGCGCCAAGGGCACCTCACTCGAGGACTTCAGCCGCGCCCTCAAGGAGGGCGAGGTCTCGATGCTCCGGATCATCATCAAGGCCGACCAGGGGGGGCCGGCCGAGGCGCTGGCCGATGCACTGGCCCAGCTGACCACCAGCGAAGTGCGAGTCGACGTGGTGCATCGTGGCGTCGGAGCCATCACCGAGAGCGACGTCCTGCTCGCCAAGGCATCGGGCGCCATCGTCCTCGGCTTCCACGTTCGGCCCGATACCAATGCCCGGGCGGCCGCGGAGCGCGAGCAGGTGGACGTACGCACCTATCGCGTCATCTACGAGGCGGTCGAGGACGTCCGCAACGCGCTGGAAGGCCTGCTCAAGCCGGAAGAGCGGGAGACGGTGCTGGGTGAAGCCGAGGTGCTTCAGCTGTTCAAGGTGAGCAAGGTGGGGACCATCGCCGGCTGCATCGTGCGAAGCGGCACCATCCAGCGCACCGCCAAAGCTCGCATCGTACGAGACGGGACGGCCGTTTACACCGGCGCCGTCTCTAGCCTCAAGCGGTTCAAGGACGACGTGCGCGAGGTACGGGAAGGCCTCGAGTGCGGCATCGGGATCGAGAACTTCAACGACCTCAAGGTTGGTGACCGGATCGAGTCGTACCGGATGGAAGAGATCAAGCGGACGCTCGCTCCGGCTGCTTCGGGAGCAACCGGGTGAATGTCGAGAGCTCGGAGCTAGGAGCCGGGAGCTAGAGCCAGGAGCCGAGGTTCCAAGTTTCCCGAGCTCCCAGCTCCCGACTCCCAGCTACGAGCTATGATCGTCGCCACCACCACCTGGGATCTCCACCTGCCGGGCTGCCACTCTCTCAAGGAAAAACGCGGAGTGTTGAAGCCGCTCACCTCCGCCCTGCGCCGGACCCTGAACGTCTCGGTCTCGGAGACCGGACAGCAGGATACCTGGCAACGGGCGGAGATTGCCTGCGCCGTGGTGGGAAGTGCCCGAACAGTGGTGGACGAGACTCTGCGGGCGGCCGATCGGATGGTCGAGGAGGCCGACGGGGTGCGTATCGTGAACACGGCGACGGTGTACCGATGAAGGGCTCTTCCCGGCGGCCCGAACAGGTGGGCGAGACTCTGAGACAGGTGGTTACCGACGCCCTCGCCCGCGAGGTCCGTGATCCTCGCGTCGGCTTCGTCACGGTCACCGCCGTACTGGTCAGCAACGACCTCTCCCACGCTCGGGTGATGGTGAGCGTGCCGGGAGAGGAGCCGGATAAGACTCGTGCGCTGGAAGGTCTCCAGAGTGCCGCCGGCTTTCTCAGGTCCCGTGCCGCGCGGGCGCTGACCACCCACTCGGTCCCTGAGCTGCACTTCGAGCTCGACCGAGGTCTGGAGCATGCCGCGCGCATCAACGAGCTGTTGAACACCATACGGCGGGAGGGCCAGGACTGATTGGCGCCGTGCTGGTGGACAAACCGGCCGCCATGACCTCGCACGATGTCGTGCAGCGGGTTCGGCGCGTTCTCGGGACTCCGGCCGCCGGCCATACCGGAACGCTCGACCCTTTCGCCACCGGCTTGTTGATTGTGCTGGTGGGCCGCGCGACCCGGCTGGCGCGCTTTGTGGAATCGGAGCGCAAGACCTATCTCGCGACCGCTCGCCTCGGGGTCCGCACCGACACCGACGACCTCACGGGGCAAATCGTCGGGACCACCGCAATCGGTGCGCCGGTGCCGGAGCCCGCCCTGAGCGCGGCGCTGGCCGGGTTCCGCGGGACCCACCTCCAGCGGCCGCCGCAGTACTCGGCCAAGCACGTTGCCGGCGAGCGGAGCCACCGGAGGGCCCGGCGCGGTGAGCGGGTGGAGTTGGCCGACGTGAGCGTTACGGTTCATGAGATCGACCTCGTCGCGTATGAGCCGCCCGACGTGACCTTTCGAGCCGTGGTCAGCGCGGGAACGTACATTCGGGCCCTGGCGCGCGACCTTGGCGAACGACTCGAGGTCGGGGCCCACCTCACCAGCCTGCGGCGCGAGGCGATCGGCTCGCTGCGGGTGGAGGATGCGGTACCGCTCGACCGGGTGAGCCGTGCAGGGGTTCTACCGCCCCAGCTGGTGCTTGGAAGGCTGCCCTCGGTGGAGCTCGACGATACCGCCCGAAGAGCGGTGGCGCATGGGAGAGCGGTGCGGGACAGCGGGGAAGCGGGGAAGCGGGGAAGCGGGGAAGTGGTCGCCTTGTTGGATGGCGGGGAACTTGTTGCAGTCGCCGAGGCGAAAGACGGGTGGCTCCAACCCACTGTAGTACTGCAAGCGCCATGAGTTCAGAGCTTCCCCGCGTCCCCGCTTTCCCGCTTCCCCGCCTCGCTTACGGCGCGACCGTCACCGTCGGCTCGTTCGACGGCGTTCATCTGGGCCACCAAGCGGTCCTCCAGGAGATCGACCGTCGTGCCCGCGACGCGGGGCGCTCCAGCGTGCTGGTGACCTTTGACCCGCACCCCCTGGAGGTGGTGAACCCCGAGGCGGCGCCGCCGCTTCTGACCACCGGTCCGGAGCGGCTGGAGATCCTGGCCCAGGCGCCACTCGATTACCTTCTGCTTCTCCGCTTCGACCGGCACCTCGCCGGCCTCGCGCCCGAGGAGTTCGTTCGGGAGGTGTTGGTGGAGCGCTGCCGGGTCCGGGAGCTGGTGATCGGACACGACCACGGCTTCGGCCGGGGGCGGAGCGGCGACGTGGAAACGCTGCGCCAGCTGGGCGCATCCTACGGCTTCGAGGTGGATGTAGTGGATCCGGTGGATTTCGGCGGCCAGCACGTCTCCAGCAGCCGGATCCGACGAGCCGTAGCAGGCGGAGACCTGGCCACCGCCGAGGCCATGCTCGGCCGCCCCTACCGGGTGGTTGGGCGGGTGGCGCAGGGTGAACGGCGGGGACGGCTGCTGGGCGTGCCGACCATTAACCTGAGTGAGCTGTCGCCCAGAAAGCTCCTGCCGCCCGATGGCGTCTATGCCGTGCGGATCGAGTGGCGTGGCGGGAGCGCCGGAGGAATGATGAACCAGGGAGCCAGACCCACGTTCCACGACGGGCGGCGGGTGCTCGAGGCTCACATCTTCGGGTTCGACGGAAACCTGTACGGCGAGTGGGTGCGAATCGAATGGGTGGAGCGCCTGCGTGACGTAGAGCAGTTCGGGTCCGTCGAGCAGTTACAGCAGCAGCTGGAGCGCGACCGAATCCGTGCCGAGGCGGCACTTGCCGCGGCCGGGAGCAGGTCTGGCACTTTCAACTCTCGCCTGGGTAGCGATTGAACGATGTCCATTCGTACTCGTCTCCTGGTGATCGCCGGACTGATCGTCCTGAGCGTCTTCTATCTCATTCCTCGCGATGTCACTGTGCGCGAGCGCGATGTGGACAGCGGGGTGATGACGGACCGCACCCATAAGCGGGTGCCTCTCAAGCTGGGCCTGGATCTCCAGGGAGGGATGCACCTGGCCCTGGAGCTCGATCAGTCCAAGCAGGTGTCGGCCGACCCGGGTCGCGATCTCGATCTGGCCCTCACCGTGCTCCGGAAGCGGATCGACGAGTTCGGGGTGGCCGAGCCGCTGATCCAGAAGGTGGGTGACGACCGGATCGTGGTGGAGCTCGCGGGCATAGACGATCCTGTGCGGGCCAAGGCAATCGTCCAGCGAAGCGCGTTTCTCGAGTTCCGGATCACCGACGAGACCCAGGCATTGGAGAAGGCGCTGCCGGCGATGGACCGGACGCTGCGCAACCTGGGCATCAAGGGAGAGGGGGCTCCGGTCGGCCCCTCGGCGGTCCAGCAGCTGCTCGGTGGTGACACGGCCAAGGCTGACACGGCCAAGGCGGCGAGCGACAGCGCCGCCGCGGACACCAGCGCGGTGGTGGGTGGTGTTCTCACCGGGCTGGTTCAGCCGTCGAGCGCCGCGGGCGAAGCCATACCGGGTGAGTACTTCGTACCCGAAACGGCATTCCCCCGGGTAGACAGCCTCCTGAGCATTCCGGCCGTCGCCCGCCAGCTTCCCCGGGGAGTGGTGCTGCGCTGGAGTGCCGCGCCCACCAGTGTCGGGGTACAGTCGGTCCGCTTCCTGTACGTGCTCGAGGACCGGCCCATTATTACCGGCAGCAACCTCATAGATGCCCAGGCGCAGATCGACCCGCTGACCAACGCGCCGATCGTCACCTTCGAGCTGGATCGCAGCGGCGGGCGGAAGTTCGGCGAGGAGACGGCCCGGCACGTGGGCGACTACATGGCGATCCTGCTGGATGGACGGGTGCAGGGCCGGCCTCCCGTGATCCAGAGCCGGATCGGAAGGCACGGCCAGATTACCCTCTCCGGCAAGTCCCTACAGGAGGCGCAGGATCTGGCACTCACCCTCAAGGCTGGCGCGCTGCCGATTCCGCTCACGATCGTGGAAGAGCGGCAAGTGGGGCCCACGCTGGGTAAAGACGCCATCCGATCCGGCATCATCGCGGGCATCATCGGAACGCTCTTCGTCATTATGGTGATGGTGCTGTACTACCGCGCGGCGGGTCTGTTGGCGGTGGTGGCTTTGTCGCTCTACATGCTTCTGACCCTGGGTGCCCTGGCTATGCTGGATGCCACTCTGACTCTCCCCGGCCTCGCCGGCCTGGTGCTGTCGATCGGCATCGCGGTGGATGCGAACGTGCTGATCTTCGAGCGGATTCGGGAGGAGCTGGCCGCAGGCAAAACGGTGCCGCTGGCCGTAAACGAAGGCTTCCGCCACGCAATGAGCGCCATCATCGACTCCAACGTCACCACGGTGCTCACCGGACTCTTCCTCTTCCAGTTCGGCACCGGCCCGGTGAAGGGATTCGCCGTGACCCTGATCCTGGGCATCATCGCCTCAATGTTCACGGCCGTATTCGTCACCCGCACCTTTTTCGTCATCTGGCTCGACCGGAAGCCGGCCATGGCCACACTGAGCATCTGACCGATGAGACTCTTCGCAAACGCCAACTACGATTTTCTCCGGTACCGTCGAATCGCGTACCTGATCACGCTCGTCGTGACATTATCAGGTCTTCTGGTCGTTCTGTTCCAGGGGGTGAACTACAGTGTCGAGTTCACCGGCGGCACCCTGATGCAGGTAGAGAGCAAGCAACCGATCGACGTCGGTGCGGTGCGGAATGCTCTGACCGAACGGGGAATCGAAGGAGCGGAGATCCAGACATTCGGCTCCGACCGCGAGCTGGTAATACGCGCACGGCTGGCGCGGGAGGGAACCGACGCCAACGATACCCAGGCTACGGCTGCGGCATTGCAGCAGGCCCTCGATGCGGTTCTGGGCCAGGGCGACTACGCTGTCCTGCGCACCGAAGCGGTCGGTCCCAAGGTGGGTGGCGAGCTGCGACATAAGGCCCTCATGGCCATCCTTCTTTCGTTCCTCGCCGTGCTCGCTTACCTGGCCTATCGATTCGAGTGGCGCTTTGGGGTGGCCGCGGTGATAGCGACGGCCCACGATATCCTGGCCGCCATAGCGTTCATTGGAGTCGCGCGTCTGGAGGTGAGCCTCTTCGTGGTGGCCGGTCTCATGACGATCATTGGATATTCTCTGAACGACACCATCGTGATCTTCGATCGGATCCGGGAAAACCTGCATCTGCGCAAGCGGGAGCACTTCACGGATATCCTGAACCGGTCGGTCAACGATACCCTGCCGCGTACCGTCTTCACCGGCACCACCGCATTGGGCAGCCTCCTCGCCCTGGCCATCCTCGGGGGCGACGTCGTTCGGCCGTTCGCACTCCTCATGCTCTTCGGCGTGGTGGTCGGAACCTTCTCGTCGGTCTTCATCGCCTCTCCAGCCCTGCTGGAAATCGAAAAGCGCTGGCCCGGCCCCGCTGCCCGCGGGCATCTCGGTGCCAAGTCCCCAGCGCCAGCCGCCCGCAAGGCGCAGCCGGTAGGGTCGGGCAGCGGGGCAGCAGGGCAGCGGGGCAGGTAGGACGGAAAAGAGGGAGAGGTCGGAGGGCCGTTCTCGGCGACCTACTTGTCCGTCCTCTCCGTCCTCTCCGTCCTCTCCGGCCTCTCCGCCATGCTGATTGACACCCACTGCCATCTTGCCGATCCGGCATACGAGGCGGACCGGGCCGAGGTGCTCCAGCGGGCGTGGGCTGCCGGGGTCGCCCGCATCGTGGTCATCGGCGAGTCGCTGGCCAGCGCCGAGGCGGCGCTCGCGCTGGTGCGGGAAGATCACAGGCTGGTCGCCACGGCCGGCATTCATCCTCATCATGCTTGTGACTGGAACTCCGAGAGCGAAGCCTGGCTCCGGCAGCGCCTCAGGGAGCCGCGGGTGGTTGCGGTGGGAGAGACCGGGCTGGACTTCCACTACGAGCACTCCCCCCGTGCGGAACAACGCCGGGCGTTCGAGGCTCAGCTGGCCCTGGCCGCCAGCACCGGCAGGCCCGCCGTCGTTCACGCCCGGGAAGCGGACGACGAGGTCGCCGCAATCCTGGCCGATCATCCTCAGGTCACCGCCATCCTTCATTCGTTCAGCAGCGGCATGGCCCTCTTGCGAGCCGGGCTGGTTCACCGCCACTATGTGTCGTTCAGCGGAATGGTGACCTTCAAGAACTGGCGCCTGGACCAGGCTATCAGCGAGACGCCGCTGGATCGGCTGCTGCTCGAAACGGATGGCCCCTACCTGGCGCCTGTTCCATACCGGGGAAAGCGGAACGAGCCCGGGTACGTCGGGAAAGTGGCCGAGCGCATAGCGGCGGTACGAGGTCTTCCGGTCGAGGAAGTAATAGACCTGACGGGACAGAACGCGACGCGGGTATTTCAATTGCAGTCGGGAGCTGGGAGTCAGGAGCCCGCGCCCGGACTCCGGCTTTAGCTCCTGACTCCTGACTCGGAGTTGTCGCCCGTGAGCGCTACCGTAACATCGGTCCCATCCGACATCGCCATCGCCCAGGCCGCCAAGCTCCGGCCCATCGCCGAGGTGGCTGCCGAGATCGGTCTCGGTCCCGATGAGATCCTTCCGTACGGCCGCTATAAGGCGAAGATCAGCGCGGAGGCCATGGCCCGGCGCAGCCCGAAGGGTCGCCTGGTTCTCGTCACCGGTATCAACCCCACCCCGGCCGGCGAGGGCAAGAGCACGGTTACCGTCGGCGTCAGCCAGGCACTGCGGCGGCTGGGAAAGAAAGTTGTGGTGTGCATCCGGGAGCCGAGCCTCGGGCCTGTCTTCGGGGTCAAGGGCGGCGCGGCGGGTGGAGGCTATGCGCAGGTAGTTCCTATGGACGAGATCAACCTGCACTTCACCGGCGACTTCCACGCGATCACGTCGGCGCACAACCTGCTTTCGGCGATGCTCGACAACCACCTCCACCAGGGTAACGCTCTGGGTATCGATCCGCGCCGGATCACCTGGCCGCGAACCATGGATATGAATGACCGGGCCCTGCGGGCCATGGTGATCAGCCTGGGCGGGATCAACGCCGGCCCCGTGCGCGAGGAGCGGTTCGTCATCGTGCCGGGGAGCGAGATCATGGCCATCCTGGCCCTGGCGACCGGCCTGGCTGACCTGGAGGCGCGGATCGGCCGGATCATCGTCGGCCTGACCCGCGACCGTAAGCCGGTCACCGCGGCCGATCTCAAGGCCTCCGGAGCGATGACCCTCCTGCTCAAGGACGCCATTCTGCCCAACCTGGTGCAGACGCTGGAGGGAGGACCTGCGCTGGTCCACTGCGGGCCGTTCGGTAACATCGCCCATGGATGCAACTCGATCGTCGCTACCAGGCTGGGCCTCTCGCTCGGTGAGATCGTTCTCACCGAGGCCGGCTTCGGGGCAGATCTGGGAGCGGAAAAGTTCTTCGACATCAAGGCTCGCTTCGGCGATCTCGAGCCCGAGGCGGCGGTTGTCGTGGCCACGGTGCGCGCGCTCAAGATGCACGGCGGGGTCAAGAAGGACTCACTCGGCCAGGAAGACGTCGCTGCCCTCAGGCGAGGGATGGTAAACCTCGAGGCGCACGTCAAGAACGTGCAGAAGTTCGGTGTCCCCGTGATAGTCGCCCTCAACCGCTTTACCTCCGACACCGCCGAAGAGCTCGAGACCGTGCTCGGCGCGGTCAGCGGGTGGGGCGCCAGGGCCGCGCTCAGCGAAGTCTGGGCCCAGGGGGGAGAGGGTGGGGAAGCGGTCGCGCGAGAGATCCTGGCCGTGCTCCACGAGAAGAAAGCCGCTTTCAAGCCCCTCTACGACGCCACCAAGCCGATCAAAGAGAAGATCGAGATCATAGCCCGGGAGATCTACGGTGCCGGCGGCGTGGATTATACCGCTGCCGCCGAAAAGAACATCGCCCAGTGCGAGGCCATGGGTCTCCGGGACACGCCGGTCTGCATCGCCAAGACCCAGTACTCCTTTTCCGACGATCCTGCCCAGCTCGGCCGGCCCACCGGCTTCAGGCTCACCATCCGCGACGTCTATCCGTGCGCCGGTGCCGGGTTCGTCGTCGCGCTCGCGGGCGATATCATGACCATGCCGGGCCTCCCCAGGGTGCCTGCCGCCGAGTCGATCCGGGTGCTGCCCGACGGCACCATCGAAGGGCTGTTCTGATGGGGCTCGATTTCGTGGCGACAGCCGGTGCCCCCAGGGCGATCGGCCCCTATAGCCAGGCGGTGAGGGCCAACGGATTCGTGTTCACCGCCGGCCAGGTGGCCCTCGATCCGGCGACGGGGCAGCTGGTTGCGGGTGGCATCGCCGAGCAGACGAGTCGGGTGCTGGAAAACCTGCGGGCCATCCTGGCCGCCGCGGGTGCGGATTTTTCCCAGGTAGTGAAGAGCACTGTTTTTCTCGTGGACATGGACGACTTCACCGTGATGAACGAGGTGTATGCCCGCGCTTTTGGCGATCACCGTCCGGCGCGGTCCACCGTGGCGGTTGCCGGATTGCCGCGCGGCGCCCGAGTGGAGATCGAGGTGATTGCAACGGTGAATGGTGAACGGTGAACGGGTCTGCTCCAGCGGACGGGGACCTCCCGTTCACTGTTTACCGTTTACCGTTTACCGTTGAAGACGGGAGCGGATCGGGCCTGGTGGTCTGGCCGGTCTTCAAAACCGCGATGGAGGCGCCTCCGGCGGCTCCGGTGGGTTCGATTCCCACACGCTCCCGCCACCCCCGCCTGACAGCTCTGCATTATCGCGTCATCCTGATGCTTGGGCTGATGGTTCTGGGCGGGGCCGTTGACCTCCACTCCCAGGATGCCCCGCCGCTCCGGCGCCCCGCCGCCCTAGCCGACACCCTGCAGCGTGAATCCATCAGCCCGCTCAACGCGTTCTGGCGCTCGTTCCTTCTGCCCGGCTGGGGTCAGGCCCGACTGAACCGAAAGCTCACGGCCGGATTATTCCTGGCTTGGGAGGGGGTTACGCTGGGAATGACCCTCAAGACCCGCCGTGAGCTGGCCTACCTCCGGCGTACCGGCTCGGCTCGGGGAGACCGGAAGCGGCAGGAGCACGAAGACTGGCTGGTGCTGCTGGCCTTCAATCACCTCTTTGCCGGTCTGGAGGCCTACGTTTCGGCACATCTCGCCGACTTTCCAGGCGATCTCCGGGTTGAGGCCGTGCCGGGAGGCGTGGGAGCTAGCCTCTCTCTTCCAATCCGCTTCCGATGAACCGAGCTCCCATCGGCATCTTCGACTCGGGCATCGGTGGACTCACTGTCGTCCGGGCCATCTACGAGCGGCTGCCGCACGAGTCGACCATTTACTTCGGCGACACCGCCCGGGTGCCCTATGGTCCCAAGTCTCCCGACACCGTGCGTCGCTATAGCCTGGAGATCCTGCATTGGCTTCTGGCCCAAGGGGTCAAGGCGGTCGTGATCGCCTGCAACACCAGCACGGCCCATGCGCTAGAGGCGCTCGAGGCAGAATCGCCGGTGCCGGTCATCGGAGTAATAGATCCGGGCGCGCGCGCGGCGGTTTCGGCCATGCAACGGGGGCCGATCGGCGTCATCGGCACGGCGGGTACCATCGCCAGCAACGCCTACGCCCGCGCGATTCAGGCTGCCCGGCCCGGGACAGCCGTGGAACAGAAGGCCTGTCCCCTGTTCGTTCCCCTGGTCGAGGAGGGCTGGTTCGATCATCCGGCCGCCGAGCTGGTTGCGGCCGAGTACCTCGACCCGCTCAAGCGCGCCGGGGTGGATGTGATGGTGCTCGGCTGCACCCATTACCCCTTGCTCAAGCCGCTCCTCCAGCGGACCATGGGGCGGAGTATCCGCCTCATCGACAGCGGGGAGGAGACGGCGGCGGCAGTCCAGAGCGCGCTCGGGTCCAGCGGGTTAGGGGCGCCGGCCACTGCGGAGCCGCAGCATCGTTTCGTCGTGAGTGACGATGAGGCGCGGTTCCGCCAGGTGGGGTCGCGGTTCATCGGAGAGCGGCTGGGAAAGGCCGAGGTCGTGCCGTTGGGCTAAACCGGTGAACGGTGAACGGTAATCGGTGAAGGGGTGGGTTAGGTGGCGCCCGTTCACCGCTCACCGCTCACCGCTCACGCTTTTGGTTCGAAAGTCCGTAGCTCGGCGCCCGATTCGGTGGCGAGCGCGTAGCGAAACCCATCGAACCACGCTCCCGGATTCAGGTACTGCCTTCCCGGGATCGGTTCCGCCACCACGGCTCGGTGGGTGTGGCCCATTATGATCAGTCCCACGGCGGGGTCCTCCGCGAGGAAGCGCTCGGCCCATGCCCGCTGCCGGGCGGAGGCGCGCTCCATCGCGGCTTCACTTTTGGTGTGATCACCCAGCGCCGGGCTCATCAGATCCACCAGGCGGAAACCGAGCTCAGGGTGCAGCATTCGATAGATTCTAGCGGTGGCGGGATGCTGGATGACGCTATGAAGCAGGTTCGCCTGCCACCGCGTCTCCGATAACCCATCGCCGTGAGTCGCCATCACCGTACGATGCCCGATCTCGAAGCTGGCCCGGTGGGGCTGAAAGCGGAGACCGAGGTCCCGCTCCCAGAACTGGCTGTCCCACCGGTCGTGGTTCCCTCCCACCATTACGATGGGCATCCGGCGGCGGAGCCGGGCCAGCGCAGCGGCCACATGGAAGCCGCGGCGGGGGATTACCCTGGAATAGGAAAACCAGAAATCGAAGAGGTCACCATTGACCAGCAGGCAGTCTCCCAGCGTGGGGACAGCCTCCAGGAACTCCAGGAGCGCCTCCTCGATGCCAGGTGGCGCCACTCCCAGGTGAGCGTCGGAGACTACGATAAGGGCATGGCCCAGCACGGCGCCAAAGATGGGCCGCCCCTCCCATCATGGCAACCGGAGACCGGTCTGTGGCTCCCAGCGTGCGCCCGCTCGACGCCCCGAGCGTCTACAACTCCATGAGGAATTCATGGCCACCGAGTCTTCGCCCGTCTCGGAGACCCTGGTCCGGGTCAACTACTCCGAGACCGACCAGATGGGTGTGGTGTATCACGCGCGCTATCTGGTCTGGCTCGACATCGCCCGCACGGAGCACCTCCGGCGGAGCGGCATGAGCTATCGCGATCTCGAGAGCGCTGGCCTGCGGCTCGCCGTGAGCGAAGTCGCCATCCGATACCGGCAGCCGGCGCGCTACGACGACTCTATCCGGATCCGCTGCTGGGTCCGTGAAGTCGCTTCACGCCGGGTCGACTTCGGATATGCGGTCGAGCACGCGGAGGACGGCCGGCTGCTGGCCACTGCCACTACCCGTCTGCTGGCGCTCGACCGTTCCATGACGCTGACCCGCTTGCCCGAGCGGGTCCGCCAGGCGCTGCATGCCATCGCGGACCCGGTCAGGTTGGGATGATGATAGTCATCCGATGTATTCTGTGTCTCAGCACCGCCGCTCTCGTTCCCCGCGTCACTTCCGCACAGGCTCAGGTGGATGTCGAGCAGCTGGCCCGCGTGCTCGCCGCAGAGGATGCCCGGCACTGGCAGCCGGAGCTCTTCGAGCGAGGCCTGTTGGCACCGGACTCCGTGGTTCAACGCGTCTCCGCGCTGGCGGCCGGACGCATCGGCGATCTTCGGGCCACACCGCTCATCCTCCGGGCGCTGGAACAAACCGACTCGACCGTCCGGTTGGCAGCCGCCTTCGGGCTCGGCCTGCTGCGCGACTCCCGGGCCGTCCAGCCTCTCATCCAGCGACTGACCGGGCTTCCACCTCTCGATGCCCCCACCGCTGTCGAGGCGATCAGCGCCCTGGCCAAGATCGGCGGAGGGACCGCGGCGAATTTTTTCGGGTCGGTGCTCCAGCGGAGAGTAGCCCTCTCCCAGGTCGACCCGGCTCCGGCGATGAGTCAGATTCTGCTGGAGTCGTGGAGGCTGGGAGACGATGCGCCGGCCGCCGCCCTCCTGCCGTTCGCCGAGGATACCGCCCAGAGCATTCGCTGGCGGGCGGTGTATTCGTTGGCCCGCCTGCGACCGCCCGACGCCGCGAATCACCTGATCGCCGCGCTGGGTGCTATTGACCCGGGCACCCGCGAGGCGGCGGCTCGAGCACTCACCCGGAGCTACGCCGACTCGGCCAGGCTCGACCCCGCCGCCCTGACTGGGGTGCTGATCCGTGCGGTGGACGACGATGATGCCGGAGTCCGGATTAACGCTCTTCGATCGCTGGGCAGCTATGGTGACTCCGCACTCGCGTCCCGGATTGCCTGGCGGGTAGATGACCCCGCGGTCAACGTCCGGGTGCAGGCGGCCGCCACGCTGGGTGAGCTGGGGGGATCGGACGCAGTGGTAGCGCTTCAGCGGGTGCTCCAGGGAAAGGGCCTGTTCGCCCTTCGTCGTGAGGCGCTGCTGGCTATTGCCCGGGCCGATAGTGCCGGCTTCACCAAGGCGGCCGCACCCTGGCGCTCGAGCTCGGACTGGCGGCAGCGGTCCACGGCAGCCGAAGGTTGGGCCCTGGCGGGTGCGGTGGGCGAGCCATGGTTCACGGCCGATGCAGACGGCCGGGTGATCGCCGCGGGGCTCCAAGCCTGGACCATGGCGGTGGCAGGCCCGGATCGCCGACTGGTGGATGCCGCCCGGCGCCTGCTGCGGCATCCTGACGCGGCTACCCGCAGCGTCTCCGCCGACGTCCTCGCGCGCGCGGCCGATCCGGGCGACCTCAGCGCGCTGGTGACGATGTACGGCCGGGCGGCACGAGACTCCATCCCCGATGCCGCGCTTTCCGCGCTCAACGCGCTGGTTGCCATCAGCCAGCGGGGATCGGCCGCCCGGGCCCGGGTGGCCCGGGAGTTTCTGGCCTCGGCGCCACGTCCGTCGAACTATCTACTCCGGCGCTGGGCGGAGGAAAACTGGCAAGAGGCATCGGAGCGCTGGGGGCCGGCATATCCGATCGTGACCGGCCGCACCCTGCAAGATTATCGGGATATCGCCCGACGCTTCATCCTCGCACCCGATTCCCTGGCCCGGCCGCACGTCTTCATCGAGACAGAACAGCGCGGCGTGCTCGAGGTGGAGCTGCTCGGCCCCGAGGCGCCGCTGACGGTCGCTAACTTTCTTCGCCTGGTGGATCGCCGGTTTTTCGACGGCAACCAGTGGCACCGGGTGGTGCCCAACTTCGTCGTGCAGGATGGCGATCCCCGGGGCGACGGGTTCGGCGGGCCGGGCGGAGCCATCCGGGACGAGATCAACCAGGTGCGGTACGACACGAAGCCCATGCTGGGTATGGCGCTATCCGGTCCGGACACCGGCTCGAGCCAGTGGTTCATCACCCTGAGCCCTCAACCTCATCTGGATGGCAGGTATACCGTATTCGGGCGGCTGGTCGGCAACTTCGGCGCCTTGACCCGGATAACCCAGGGCGACGTGATACGCACGGTTCGTAGATAGGGGGACGGAGAAGACGGAGAGGACGGAGAGTATACCATGAAGATCATGCATACGTACCAATCGAAGCAAATATTGGCTGACTGCGGTCGCCAAATGGCGAGGTACCTCTCCGTCCTCTCCGTCCTCTCCGTCCTTTCCGTCCTTCCCCTCCACGCCCAGTTCTTTGCCTTCGGGCAGAACAAGATTCAATACCGCAAGCTGGACTGGCGGATCATCAAGGGCCCGCACGTCGATCTCTACTTCTATCCGGCGGAAGCCGAGCTTGCTCCCGCGGCACTGGCCTACGCGGAGGCCAGCTACGATACCCTGGCGATCCAGTTCGGCCACGAGGTGGCTGCCCGGATTCCACTCATCGTCTACGCCTCGCATACCGACTTCGAGCAGACCAACGTTCTGCCCTTCACGCCCCCGGAGGGCCTGCTGGGGGTAACCGACTTCCTCAAGCGCCGGGTGGCGCTGCCCTTCAGGGGGAACTTCGCCGAGTTCCGCCATACGCTGCGCCACGAGATGGTGCACGTGTTCCAGCTGGATCTCCAGTCGGAGGGCTATCATCAGGCGCCACGATCAGGCCGGTTCGCCTTCCCGTTGTGGTGGAGCGAAGGCCTGGCGGAGCTCTGGTCGGGAGGCGAGGACGCCCGCGACAACATGGTGCTGCGCGACCTGACATTGAGCGGAAGGCTGCCCCGGCTCGGCGAGCTTACCCATGTGATCGGCGGCATTGTGTATCCGCTGGGCGGCCGCATCCACCGGTGGCTGGCGGATACCTACGGCGATTGGCGGGTTCCGCTCATGTACAAGGAGCTCAACCGCTACGACACCTTCGAGGATGCCATCCTGGCAACCTACGGCCGCTCGGTCGACCAGCTGAGCGAGGAGTTTCAGCTAGCCATGCGGCGCGACTTCTATCCCTCGGTAGAAAGCCTCGCTCCGCTCGCGGTGCTGGGACGGGAAATCAACCGCCTCGCTATCAAGCCGGCCTTCCTGGCGGACACCGGGTTGCCGCGGGCCGGCGCGCGGGAACAGGCAGGCGAGGTGGTGTACGTCTCGCCGGCCGACGGATATGTGACGATCTACCGCAAGAAGCTGGAGAACGGGAAGGCACGTAAGGTGGTAACCGGCGGCCGGACGGCAGACCTCGAGGCATTCCATCCGTTCGAGTCCCGTATGGATGCGTCCCGGCCGGGTTTCCTGCTCTTTGGCGCGCGGTATGGCGACCGCGATGCTCTGGTGGTGTGGGACCTGGAGCGCCGGAAGATGGCGGGCCGCTACCAGTTCGACCGGTTGGTGTCGATTCTCTCGCCCATGTGGATGCCGGATGGGCAAAGCATCGTGTTCAGCGGGTTATCGGAGAGTGGCTTGTCCGACCTGTACCGGGTGCAGCTCCCCCAGGGCACTCTCGAGCCCCTCACCCGTGACCGGTTCCAGGATCTCGACCCGAGCCCCCTCGGAGACGGGCGGCGCGTCGTGTTCGCGTCGGACCGCACTGCTGGCGGCCTGGACGGTTCCGTCAATCTGTTCGTGCTGGACGCCGAGAGCGGTTCCGTCTCCCAGCTCACCCGTGGTGACTGGATAGACGAGGCTCCGTCGGCCGGGGCGGATGGCCGGATCTACTTCACCTCGGACCGAGACGGGGTGCTGAACATCTTTTCGGTCGACACGCTGGGAGAGGGACGGCGGGAGACCTCTGCCTGGAGCGGCGCGTTCGACGCCGTTCCCCTGCCCGATGGCAGCGGCCTCCTCGTGGGTGGTTTCCACGACCTGAGTTGGAACATCTACCAATATCCGGTGGACTCGGCGGCCCGCCTGGAGCGGTTCAGCCTCGATTCCGGGGCTCCCCCGGGACAATGGTCCTGGGCCTCGGTGGAGGACACGGCGGTGAGCTCTGCCACCGGGGAACCGTATCGCAGTCGGCTTACGCTCGACGTCGCCGCGGGCGACGCCATCTTCGTACCGGGCTACGGCGGCGCGCAGGGCATCGCCTTCCTGATGAGCGACCTGCTGGGAGATCATCTGCTGTTCGGGTCCATCGGCTCGATCCATGGCCGAGGCATAGGCAGCGTGTTCGAGAACATCAGCGCAACCGCAGTGTACCTCAACCGGGAGCGGCGTCTCAACTGGGGGGTAGGGGCGTTTCGCACCAAGAGCCGCAACTTCGAAGGCGACAACGTCGTTGCCTACAACGAGACCACGGCTGGCGGGCTAGGCCTTCTGCGATACCCGCTGAGCCGCTTCAGCCGGGTCGAGGGGACGGTCGTGGTGGAGCACTCCGATCGCTTCGATTTCACCCTCAATGTGGAGGAGCCCCGGCGGATAGGCTGGATCGCGTCGCACTACCTGAGCTATGTCCACGACAACTCGCTGTGGATCCCTTCGGGGCCCATAGACGGAACCCGCTTCAGCTTCACTGGAGGGATCTCCAGCGACTTCTCGAACAGCCGGTTCGACAGCTATCTCCTCAGCGGCGATTGGCGAAGGTACTTCCGGCTCGGTCGGCGGAGCACCTACGCCGTTCGTATGCTCGGGTTTTACAGCGGCGGCGACCGGCCGCGCCGGATCAACATCGGGGGTACCCTGGGACTGCGGGGCTATCCCCAGTTCGGACACATCCTGGGCTCGCACGCCTTCATGCTGAACCAGGAGCTGCGCTTTCCCCTGCTCACCCACCTTTCTATCGGCACGCCTTTTGGAGACCTCGACTTCCCTGAGATCCAAGGTGGCCTCTTCGCCGATGTTGGCAAGGCCACATTTCCCTCCAGCGATCGCGACTTGCTCGGCAGTTACGGGCTGAGCTTCCGGCTGGCGATCGCTCCTCTCGCGGTCCTGCGCCTCGATGTTGGCCGCCGCTTCACCGACGGTGACTACGCTGGGTACAGCCTCAACCCCGAGCAAAGAAAAACCGGTTTCGTGAGCTTTTTCTTCGGCTATAACTACTGATGCGACAATATGTTGGGCTTGACCGCCCGATCCTCCTCGCCTATCTTGGCCTGGTCGGGGCGGCCTGTCGTGCCGCGCCGGAGCCGGTAGCGCCGCTGCCCCTCGAGCCGCTCACCAGAGAGCAGGTCACGGCGTGGGTGGCCGCCACCATACCGTCGGAAAGTCGGCTTTACCGCTTCCAGTGGCTCTTCCAGGACGAGCGGGCCAGCGCAGGCGGACGGGGAAGCGCTCGAATTGCGCCGCCCGATTCGCTCCGGTTCGATGTGGCTGGTCCTTTCGGAAGCGGGGCTGCGTCCGCGGTGGTGATCGACAATAGAGCGCTGTGGACTGATCCACCCGATGCAATAGCCAAGCTGGTTCCGAACTATCATTTGATGTGGGCCATGTTCGGCATTGCCATGATGCCAGCCGAGGGCTTCGAGCTGCGCGGGCTCTTACGGGACTCGGTCACCGTGTGGCAATATGCCGGCCCTTCTGATACCGTCCAGTACGTGCGAACCGGTGGAGATCCGACGAGCTTCGTGGCCGAGGTGCGCCACGCGGGTGAGCTGATCGGCCGTGCGGAAACGTCTTTACAAGCCGACGGAATTCCCCTGAAGGCGCGGCTCACGGTGCCCAGCGGGCCAGCGCGCCTCGACCTCACCTTTCTCTCGACGAGCCGGGCCTCCTTTGCGCCTGACATCTGGCTTCCTCGCAAGCCTTAGCCCCCTGATACTCGGCGGTTGCCTCTATGGATTCGCCGGCGGCGGGCTTCCTCCCTCGATCAGGACGGTTGCGGTTCTGCCGTTCGACAACCAGACCCCTGAGCCAACCCTCACGCAGGAGATCTCGCGTGCGGTACGGGAGGCGGTCGAACAGCGGCTCGGCCTCCGTCAGGCCTCGGAAAGCCGCGCGGATGCCGTGGTGCGCGGCTCCATCACGTCCTACGATCCCGATTTGCCTGTGGCCTATAGCGCCGACGAGGATCGGGAGGTCAACGTCACCCGGCGTCAGGTTCAGATCACCGTCTCGGTGGAGATCCTCGACCAAAAACAGGGCAGGGCGCTCTGGCAGCGAAACGGCCTCGTGGTTCGGGGGGATTACGAGACCGGCAGTGAGATCGAGGGCCGGCGCAAAGCCCTGGATGACCTGGTGGTGAACATCGTCGAGGGCGCCCAGTCACAATGGTGAGTCTCTGGCGAAATTCGCGTGGCGCTGGTGGCCTCGGCTGCCTTTTCTCGCTGCTGCTCTTCGTGGCCGCCCTGTATTATGGGGTCAACATCGGGCAGGTGTATCTCCGTTATTATCAGATCCTCGATGGCATGCGTACCCAGGCCAGACTCGCTCCCAGCCTGCAAGACGATGTGATCGACCGCCGGCTGAGCGCCCAAGCCGACTCGCTGCTTCCTGGCGGCAGCCCCCAGTTCAGAATCACCCGTGGTGGCCAGCCCAGCCGGATCACCATCGAGACCGAGTACTCCGAGCAGGTTGACCTCCCGCTCTTCAAGCACACCTTCGTCCTGCGACCCAAAGCCGAGGAACCTCTCTAAGCGAGCATGGACGAATTCTCCATTCCGGGCCTTTTCCTGGCGCTCGCGGCCATACTTGTGGCCGCCAAGCTGCTGGGGGAGCTGGCGGAACGATTCGGGCAGCCTGCGGTACTGGGTGAGCTCATTGCCGGCGTGCTACTGGGCGGCAGCGTGTTGGGCATCGTGCCCTCCGCGGGCCTTGGCGCGGAGATCATCCATGTGCTTGCAGAGCTCGGGGTCTTGCTCCTGCTCTTCGAGATCGGGCTGGAGACCGATCTTCGCGAGATGTTCCGGGTCGGGCCTGCATCCCTCTCGGTCGCGGCTGTGGGAGTGGCGCTGCCCTTCATACTCGGTTTTGTGTATTGGGCCTATCTGCCGCACGCGGCCAGTGGGGGGACGGCCGACCTCATCCTGGCAGCGATCTTTGTCGGTGCTACCCTTACCGCCACTTCTGTAGGCATTACGGCCCGGGTGCTCTCCGACCTCCATCAGATGCACACCCAGGAGGCCAAGATCATCATCGGTGCCGCTGTCATCGACGACGTACTGGGCCTCGTGATCCTCACCGTGGTGTCCGGTATGGCCGCCGGCGCCTCGATGACGGCGCTCGGCATAGCCCGCGTTTTTGCCGTGGCCGTGGGCTTCCTCATCGTCGCCGTCCTGGTGGGCCGTTTCCTGGCACCCCGGCTGTTCGACCTGGTGGTTCGAATGCGGGTCCGCTACGTGCTCCTGGTCTTCGCGTTCGCCTTCGCGCTCGGTCTGTCCGCCGCCGCGGCTCTGGTGGGGTCCGCTCTCATCATCGGTGCCTTTGCCGCCGGCATTATCTTGTCCGGTACCAACCAGTTCGACACCATCGAGCACGAGATTCGCCCGGTGGCGTCGATCTTCACTCCCATATTCTTTGTGAGCGTAGGGGCTTCGGTTAATCTGAGTCTGCTGGATCCCACCCGCGAAGGCGCCGTGGGCACTCTGGGAGTTGCCGCCGTCCTCACCATACTCGCCATCGCCGGGAAGATGGCGGCCGGCTGGGCGGCGCCATGGGTCAAGTTCCGCCGCCTGGTGGTGGGCGTGGGCATGGTTCCCCGGGGCGAGGTAGGTCTCATCTTCGCCGACATCGGGAGGCGCGCTGGGGTTTTCAACGAGGCGGTCTTCGGAGCCGTGCTTCTCATGGTTATGGCCACCACGTTCGTGGCTCCTCCAGCGCTGAAATCCCTGTTTGGATCTCCCCAGGCTCCAGAATCATGACCGGCACGGCCGGCAAGGTGCGTCGGCTTGCCGAGGCTATTGTCTGGCGGGCCGGACAGCCGGGACCCGTGGTCTTCACCAACGGCGTCTTCGATCTGGTACACCCGGGCCACGTGGAGCTCCTGGAGGGCGCCCGCCGGGAGGGAGCGGCTCTTATCGTCGGGATCAATAGCGATGCGTCAGTCCGCCGGCTCGGCAAGGGAGCCGAACGCCCGGTGCTGCCCGAGGCGGCCCGGGCCCGTGTCCTGGCAGGCTTCGCCGCGGTGGATTGTGTGGTCCTGTTCGACACCGACACCCCCCTCGAGCTGATCAAGGACCTGGCACCCGATGTTCTGGTGAAGGGCGCGGACTACGCGCCCGGAAGCATCGTTGGCGCCGATTGGATCGAGTCGCGGGGTGGCAGGGTCGTACGCCTGCCGATGGTGGAAGGATTCTCAACCTCATCCCTCGTGGAGCGCCTTCGTGCCACGCCCTGATGGCCGCCGAAACGATCAGCTCAGGCCGCTCGTGCTGGAGCGCCGGGCCAATCCCTATGCCGAGGGCTCCTGTCTGGTGCGTATGGGTGGAACTCTGGTGCACTGTACGGCCAGCGTCGAGCCGGGGGTGCCGGGCTTCAAGAAGGGGAGTGGGGAAGGCTGGGTTACCGCGGAGTACGCGATGCTCCCGCGCGCCACGCTTGAGCGGACTTCGCGCGAGCGAACCGGTCCAGGCGGCCGTACCCACGAGATTCAGCGGCTGATCGGTCGCTCCCTTCGAGCTGCCATGGCGACCATGGCGTTCGGTGAGTTTACCGTGCGCATCGACTGCGACGTGCTCCAGGCGGACGGCGGAACCCGAACGGCGGGTATTACGGGCGGCTGTGTCGCGCTCGCCGATGCCTGCGCCTGGCTGGCCGAGCGCACCGGTCAGCCGTCTCCCTTCGGGCAGCTCGTAGCCGCGATTTCCGTGGGAGTGGTGGCGGGTGAGGTATGTCTCGACCTCTCCTATACCGAGGACAAGGATGCCGGCGTGGATGCCAACATCGTAATGGTACAGCCTGGCGAATTCGTTGAGGTACAGGGTACCGGCGAGCATGCCAGCTTTACCCGGGCGCAGCTCGACACCCTGGTAGACCTGGCCCAGAAGGGAATTGCGGAGCTCTTCGAGGCCCAGCGCAAGGTGCTCGGCTGGTGAAGCTTCTGGCCGCAACCCGTAGCGCGGGCAAACAGCGGGAGGTCAGGAGGATTCTCGCTGCGGCAGGCCTGGAGGTCGTGTTTCCCGATGAGATCGGCTTGGTGGAGCTGCCGGCGGAAGCCGCTCTCGAATCGGGGGAGAGTTTCGAGACCAACGCCCGGCGCAAGGCCGAATTTTTTGCCCGGGTCAGCTCGCTCCCCACGTTCGCGGACGACTCGGGGCTGGAAGTATTCGCGCTGGGAGGGGCGCCTGGCGTGCGCTCCCGCCGCTGGGCCGGTGTTTCGGGCACCGCCGAGGAGGTGGACGCGGCCAACAACGCCGAGCTCATCCGCCGCCTGGCAGGCGCACCGGCTTCGAAGCGGCTGGCGCGCTACCGCTGCGTAGTGGTCTTCCTGCGCACCGCCGGCGCGGTCCCTACCATCTGCCAGGGCGATTGCAGCGGAACGATTCTGGACGTGCCCCGAGGCACCGGCGGGTTCGGCTACGACCCGTTTTTCTTCAGCGAGGAGTTGGGCAAGACCTTCGGCGAGGCCACCGCGGAGGAGAAGGACCGCGTGAGCCATCGGGGCCGGGCGCTCCGGGCGCTGGCGCGGACGGTGAAGGTGAGCGGTGAGAGGTGAGAGGTAAGAGGTGAGCGGTGAGAGGTGAGAGGTGAGAGGTGTGAGTCGGCTAGACGCTCAGGGCAATGAATATACCAGACTCATCGCTGCCCCCGCTTACCTCTCACCTCTTACCTCTCACCTCTCACCAAATGTGGTGGCATGCCGCTAACTTGCAGCGGCGGTGTAACGGGGTGTGGCGCAGTCCGGTAGCGCGCCTGCTTTGGGAGCAGGAGGTCCCGGGTTCGAATCCCGGCGCCCCGATTAGCTTATTGTCGCTGTGGTGAACGGCTCGAGGGATACGAAGGCGCCCAGATCAGGTAGGCTCTGAGCTGGGTAACCTGTCTCGTGACGCTCGGCTGGTCGTGGTAGGAGCTCTGACGAAACGTCAGGCTAACGTCGCCGCCAAAGCTCACCACAGGCAACAGTGGCATTGCGGCACTCAGCCTTGCCGTGGTGGTCACATGGTCCGCATCGGCTGCGTACAGGCTGTGGATCCAGACCGTTCTCCCATCCAGCCGGAGGAGCTCGCGCCCATCGTGCCGAAGCGCTCCGGTGAACCTACCTCCGATACCCGGCCCAAAGTCGTAGTCCCGCCGCCGAACCAACTCCTGCTCTGACGAGACCGCCCCCAGAGGTACTGCCTCCAGATGCAGGCCGAAATCCACCTGAGTGCGCGTCCCGGAGGTCTGCCGGTAGAGCAGCGCCCCACTCAGGCTTTGGCTGCTCGCCTTAGCCAGGGGGAGATCATCGTAATCGTAGTGCTGGAAGAGGCCCAGTAGGAGCTGGCTCCGGGAAGAGCGAACGAGATGACGGCGCGCTAGAAGACCCGAGACAGAGGCATGGGTAAGAACCACGTGCTCGTTGGGGCTGAGGTGGAGGCTGAACTCGAAGGCATCGTAGGGCCGGCTGGCGCGCTCCTGGAATGGGCTTCCGTATTGAAACCTGACTCCCACGAACGGCCTATTGCCGATCACCCCGGCCGGTGAAGCTCCGGCGCCTCTTTGCTGTCCGACGGCCAGGAAAGCCGAACTCGACTCTGGCGTCTGAAGCGAGTTGGCGCGACCTGCGCCATTTATCAGTGATTGAGCACGCGAGATGGGGTTCAGCACGAAGGCACCCAGCTGCCGACCGGCTGCCGCGTCCCCGCTCGAAGTCAGGAGCGAGCTCATCCGGTACGCCACCTCTCCCAGTGCGATGCCGCCCAGTGTCGTATTGATCAGATCGTTGATGGAGGGGCGGACGTTCTCGGTGAACAGCTCCCAACTGAGGCTCCCGGCAGCCACGAAGGGTGTAGAGCCCCAGAAGCCATATCCGCTCGCGCGTGCCGCATTGAAGTAGAGACTGCCATGGTACGGGTGGGCCACTTGATTGGCGCCGAACGCGTCATTGTCCCACATAAACCCGCCGCGCAGGTTTGCCCACCAGCTTCGGGTGCCGACGTTCGCCCAATCCCAGCGCTGAACGTGCCAGTTGTAGAACCAGGTAAGACCGTTGACGGCCGCGACGCCGGCCGCCGCTTGCCAGAGGCCTGGCTTTGGGGTGGGCCCGGTTTCGGTGGGAGTGATTTGCGCATTGACCCGCCCGCCGGCAAGTAGTGAACCGGTCAGGATCAGCGGAGTGGTATGCCGGAGGATAATGGCCCGCATAGAACGACGCCGCGTCTCCTCCATAGGGCTGCGCGGCCGCGCTCCAGGGGCGCTTTAGGGAACAGCTGGTACCTGCCGAGCCGGGTCCGCTAACCTCAAGAGTGGTTTGGACCTTCCCAAATCGCTGTGACCGGGCCCACCCCGGTACGGCGGCTCACCGTCTCGCTGCTTCGTCCTGATCGATCCACCGGGGGGCAGTCCATTCCTCCGGATCGAAGATCCCCGGATCCAGCTTGACGTCAGCCTTGGGGTTGCTGTACTCCTCCTTCATTTTCTGCTGCCCGTTTGACAGGAAGAGCACCTCCATCTCGAGCCAGCCGCCGCCGAGACGGATGTACCTGTCGAATCGGGTATCGTTGATAACGGACGGGTCCTGCTTGGAAGGCTCCAGACTGCGTACGAAATACAGCCGCTCGGCGTCAATCCAGAACTGTGGGCTGGTGGTATCCCCGGGCTGGGCGCCAACGACGTAGGTCGGCCGCCCCTGCCAGGTGGTCTGGTGCAGCCTGGACAGATCGAACTTCAGCTTGCGAAGCTTCTGTACCGTCTGGGACACCAGTGTCTGGTAGACGTCGAACCCGAGCACCATCAATGGATGCACCAGCGGCTGAGAGCGCTTCAGCTTTCCCTGGTCGAAGACATACAGTGAATCGTTACGGAAGAGCAGGGTCTTCATGCTGTCCAGGGGCGCGACGTCGATTCGAAGCTTCCCCGGCAGCTCCAGCGCTTCGTACCAGGTTTCGATCTTTCTATCCGGGAGGGTAGTCTTTTGCACGAACGTGAGCGTCTTGTACCACTTGCCGAAGTAGCGCTCGCGCATCTGTGAGATGAGCTGCTCGCCGTCTTTTGGCGGTGGAGGCGGCCCGGCGCTTTTGCCGGGTGCGGAGATGACTACAGGGAGCACCAACGTCACGAGGATGAGCGGGAGCCGGAACACCGGGCCTCCAGGGCAGGGCGGGGAAGAAGTGAGTATGCCGGTCCTACGCTGGTTGAAGGCGCCGGGTTTCCGCCGCAATTATACTTGGACGTCTATACCTGGACGTCTCCCCATCCAGCGCCCGTAGCTCAGTTGGATAGAGCAACAGCCTTCTAAGCTGTGGGTCGCAGGTTCGAATCCTGCCGGGCGCGCTCATCCAGGTATCCGACCTGCAACAACTCCGCAGGGAACGGCGTCGGGCTGCGCTTGAGCTATGCCGCTGACTCGCCGGCACTTATGCTAAGAGATCTCAATGTGAACATCAGCGCGTAGCCTGGCACCAGCACCCCTGGCGGCGACCCTGGGCGTCTGGCCGGGTTGGCTGGGCATCGGGAGAACGGATGGCTCCAGTCATTCCATGGATGGTCGAATGGTACAAGACCCGCGAAGGCCAGCCTCGTAACGTAGATCATGCGCGATCAGCACCGTTCCAAGCAAGACCTGATCAACGAAGTCGTGGCCCTCCGAAAGCAGGTTGCCGACCTAAGAGACGAGATGGCCGCACGCCGGAGGGTAGAGGAGGCACTGCGGCACTCCGAGGAGCAGCTCCGCGCGTTGATGGATGGCTCTCCCGCCGGGCTCTGCCTCTTCAGGGCCGATGGGGTGCCCATTGCCGCCAGTGTCGCATTGGCACACGTGCTGGGATATAAGTCACCGGCCGAGCTGCTCAGCCTGAGCCGGGTTCTTGGGCTGTTCGCCGGTGAAGCCGAGCGGGTCCGAGTACTGCAGCTCATTGAACGGGGAGAGGAGCGGGTCGGCGAGGTCCTGTTCCGGCGCAAGGATGGGGGGCCACATGCCTCCTGGGTCGTAGGGGCCGTCTGCAAGGACCCGGGCGCAGTTGCCCTTGTGGTTCTGGAAGCGCTTAGTGTCGCATGCTCCGGCGATACGCGTTCGGGGTGAGCCCGGTATAGCGCTTGAAGAAGCGGGTAAAGTGACTCTGATCGGCAAAGCCGGCTGCGAGCGCAACGGTTGCCAGGGAGTCATCCGAGCGGATCAGCTCCCGTGCTGCCCACTCCAGGCGGAGCCCCCGCACGTACGATCCCATCGACAGCTTGAAGTGGTTTCGGAAGACTCGGGCAAGGTGTGCCGGGTGAACCCCGACCGCTTCGGCTATTTCCGCCGTCCGCATCACCTGGGTGAACTGTGCGTGAAGCAGTTCCTGGGCCTGGAGCAGCCACGGCGGCGGGCGGCGTACCTCTCCGGCCTCCACCCGGGCCAGGGTCGCCAGCATCTCCAGGACTATACCTTCGGCCGCGAAGGCCGAGAGGTCATCGGCCGCCTCCAGCTCGCGCGCCAGGCGCCACGCCCGCTCTGCCATCCCGGCGTGATGGTGGTGGGTGGCCCGATCGAGGAATGCGGTGAACGGGCGGAGCAGGTCGCCGCTGGCCGGGTCCGGCTGCACCACCACCACGTGCGCCCCGGCTGAGCCTATGAAGTTGGCATGCATCTCGCCGGCCGGCTCCGTAAAGACCGTCGCCGGCGGACAGGGAAACGATTTACCGGTGAGGTGAAGGTCGAACGAGCCATCCAGCATCACGGCTACACAGGCCCTGTCATGGGTGTGGTGCGCCAGGACCTCCCGGGCAGGGAACCACGCCTCGATCACGGCGAACCCGTCCAATCCCAGCGATCGGAAGCTCGGACTACCCATGGTGACCGGGACACCTCGGCACGACGCGGTCATGGCTCCTCCACAAGGATGCAGCTTGCCAACTCTTGTGACGTTTCAGACACAACCACACCGCACACCGTCCGCGCTCGTCTCATTCCAAGGCCGGCACTGCGGTTCAAGACCCCCGGGCCGGCCACCCCTATCCTGTGACTGACTTTCACAAAATCCACAGGAGGGAGAGATGCGGACCGATAATCTGGTTGGCACCGGAATGGTTGCTGCGGTGGCATGGGCCTGCGGAGTTACGGCCCCCGACGGTACGGAGTCCGGACCGGCGTCTGACGGTCAGCGGCTGGAGACGGCTCGAGTCGAAGCAACGGTGACCGGCGGAGGACAGTTCGAGCACCCGACCCTTGGCACGGTCACTTTTGCATTTGTGGCCAACCGCCTGGGCGACGGACGGGTCACCGGCCGACTGCACCAGGAACCAGCACGAGCTTGGCTTCGAGTACAAAGGTGACGTTACCTGCTTCACCGTGGATTCAGAGAACCACCGTGCGTGGATCGGCGGGGTGTTGACGCACAGCAACGATCCGGACCCGGTTACCGACGTAGGTGACGAGGTCTGGTTCCGGGTTCTTGATCTCGGGCAGGGCAACACCGAGCCGGATCGGAGCACCTTCTTCGGTTTCGATCTGGGAGTGCCGCCCTTCGACACCTCGGAGAACTACTGTGCGGCTCAGCCGTGGCCGGACGACAACGCGCGAACCTGGCCGGTTGTTTCGGGGAACATCGTCATCGATTAGCGGAGAGGGCGCGGCGTTCCTCAGCCTGTGGTTACTCAGCACCCCGTACTCTGCCGCTGTAGAGACGGTGGGCAGGCGGAGCCACAGAGCTGCTACTCCACTCGGGGTTATTGGGAAAGTCGTTAGCCACTCCACCATTACGCACGGTACGGGCAACCCGCTCGGCAAATATCCTCGATCCCGCACGAACCATCACCGCGGGCTCCCCCTTGAGCTCGGTGGAATCGTCCAGGATGATCTCACCGGTCGGCACGTGTATGAGCTGCCCGGTGAATAGCCAGATGAGATTGCTGGTCTTGCTCACCTTTGCCATGACCACCCAGGGAGCCTCGAGTGAGTCCGCCACCTCGCGGGCGCAAGCGACGATGACGTTGCAGGGTTGCCCGCCGCTGGTGGCCTGCGCGCTGGAGGAGGAGGCAACGGCGGCAACCCGCCGTCCCGCGATGATCTGATCGCCTAGAAGCTCCCGAAGTTTGTGGGCCAGCACCTGGGTGGAAATCGCCGCCTGGGAGGAATCCGAGGCCTCTTGCACGTTCGCCTGCGCGTTGTAGAGGGCCACGGGGAATAGCACCACCGCGGGGCCGGGGGCGGGGGCGGCACGAGGGCCACTCGACGCGGTCTGAGCAGGTGCTTCACGGGAGACAGAGATGGCTGCGAGAAGGGCCAGGCAGGCCCACAGTGCTCGCGGATTGGTCCAGGAGGTCGTCATCCCACTCTCCTCCACCCGCTCAGGGCGGTTGCGGTGGACACGGGGCAGAGTTTCCAGGATATTGGTAGTCGCTCTCCCGCACCCAGTCAGGTCCGGGCTCCTCAACCTCGCCTGGCTTTGGAATGATAGCCTCAGACCACGTTTCCGGGATTCCATCCGAAAAGTCACGCGGCGTGGCGCTCGCCCTCGCCGCGTTGCTGGGACCCTTTGGGGCCCATCGCTTCTATGTGGGCAAGACCGGCACCGCACTGCTGATGCTCTGCACCCTGGGAGGCGCGGGCCTCTGGTACCTCTACGATCTTATCCTCGTCGCCGGCGGATCCTTTCGCGATGTCGGGGGCCGTCTGGTCTCCCGTTGGGATCCCGAGGAGGTGCCTCGCTCGGACGCCGTCCTCTCATCCGAGGTCTTCGAGGAGCTGTCTGCGCTGCGGTTTGAGGTTTCCGAACTCGCCGAACGGCTGGACTTTGCAGAGCGCCTGCTCGCTCAACCCCGCTCGGCCGAGGGTCAGGCGCATCCCAGCCTCCCGGCCTGACCAGTGGAGGAGACTGACCCCGAGGGGATCCTGTCCCGGGTGGATCTTCCTCCTGGAGAGGCCACATGGGGGGCGGCCGGCCGGAAGCCGTGCTCGCCCCACCCTCGCAGATTTTGATGAGTCCGCCGCCCGTCCGGCTTATCTCGGCGCCTCCTCCTCGGCCTCGTCCTCCGCTTCCTCGGCCTGGACGTTGATAACGTTCTCGGCCAGGACGCTCAGCTTCTCGTCGGTGGTCTCCTCCTCATCGAGATTCTGCCCCAGCAGCTCGTGAACCTGCTCGTAGCCGAGCATTTCCGCGTAGGTGCAAAGGCAGCCGTAGGCGGCGATCTCGTAGTGCTCGACCTTCTGGGCCGCCGCGATCAGCGCGGCGTCCATCACCGCGGGTTCGGCGTTCTCCTCCATCATTTTCTTGCCTTCCTCGATCAGACCGGCCATCCCCTCGCACTTTTTGCCTTTCGCGGGCAGTCCGAGGAGCTTGAATACCTGGTCCAGCCGTTCGATCTGTCCCTCCGTCTGCTCCAGGTGTTCCTCGAAGGCGGCTTGGAGCTCGGGATTCGAGGCAGCCTTGATCATCTTGGGCAAGGCCTTGGTGATCTGTCCTTCCGCGTGGTAGATGTCCTGCAGCTCGTGGACGAGCAGATCATCCAGCGATTTGAGCTTCGCCATTGTCGCCTCCTTCTTAGTCGGTGATATCGATGACGGGCGCCAGGGCTACCCGGAATCCCGGGCGCGGCCAGAGTGAGTTTGTGATCGTAGCAGCGGGGGACAACCTAAGGATCGCGAAGGACACGTCACCGTGTCCTGCATCACCATCTGGTCAGCGCTCTCGCGCCCGAGTAGCATGGTGACATGCAGACGACACTCACGGCGCTGGCGGTCATCGCTGTCGGCTACATTCTCGCCTACCTGGTCTTCGACCGGCTGCGGGACCGGTTCGGCTATGTCGGGGGGGCCGAGTACGTCGTAATCGGGTTCCTGCTCGGCCCCCGGGTGACCGGGCTCCTGGGCGCGAAGCAGGTGCAGGACCTCACTCCGATCGTCAGCCTGGCCCTGGGCTGGCTGGGCATGCTCCTGGGTACCTATTTCCGCCTGCCAACCATGGCCTTGATCACCGGGGCCCATCTGCGGATCGCCTTTGCCGAGGCGCTCACCACGTTCGGATTCGCCCTCGGGGCGCTTCTCGCGGTCTTCCGCTATGTGGCCGGCTATCAGTGGCCCGAGGCCACGGTTCTGGCGGTCACCCTGGCGGCGGTGGCCACCCTGAGCTCCCCAGCGGCAGTTGATGCCGTCACCCGGAAATCAGGCGTGCGATCTCCGATCATTCCGGTGCTGCAACTCACGGCTCGAATAGATGCTCTGATCGCCGTGGCGGCCTTCGGCCTGATCCTGGCCATTTTCCACCAGGGACAGGTCTCCCTCTCCGTCCGGCCCCCCACGGCCACCGAGTGGGCGGTGATCAACCTCGCGGTCGGTATCGCCAGTGGAATTCTATTCCACCTCTTCCTCGGGCCCCGAACCCACCTGGACGAGGCGGAGGGCACCAGCCGGCTCTTCGTTGCCCTGGCCGGGGCC
>JBOHSD010000002.1:0-5000 GCA_050733075.1 Gemmatimonadales bacterium | reverse complement strand
TGAGTTCGCAGGAGGTAGAGCACTGGATGGGTCCGGGTCGTGAATAACGATACCTCCCCCAACCAAACTCCGAATGCCTGTCGAATGCTGCCCAGGAGGCAGTCGCGGTGCGCTAATGTACCGTGGCGAGAGGGAAAGAACCCAGAACCTCAGCTAAGGCCCCGGAGTGGCGGCTCAGTGTAGCAAAGGATGTGGGTATGCTGTGACAACTGGGAGGTTGGCTTAGAAGCAGCCATTCCTTTAAAGAGTGCGTAATAGCTCACCAGTCCAGCGTAGCCGCGCCGATAATGGTCGGGACTTCAAGCCGCCCGCCGAAGCTAGGTCTTTCCTGAGCGCTTTGCGCTAAGGAAGGGGTAGGGGAGCGTTCCCATAGCGTCGAAGCCGGGGCGGAAGCCTTCCGGTGGAGCGGTGGGAAGTGAGGATGCCGGATTAAGTACGCGAGAAACAGGGTGAAAACCCCTGTCACCGAAAGCCTAAGGGTTCCTGAGCCATGTCGATCAGCTCAGGGTCAGTCGGTCCCTAAGTCGAGGCCGAGAGGCGTAGACGATGGGAAACGGGTCAACATTCCCGTACCAACTGTAAGCCGTTACGAGTCTGAGGAGGGACGCAGGAGCAAGGTCACCGGCGGATGGTGGAATATCCGCTGTAAGGTGGTAGACGTTTCCCGGTAGGCAAATCCGCCGGGATAGTCGAGAACCGATGCCGAAGGGGCCGTATGGCCCCGCTAAGGGTGGCTGCCGCACACTGCCGAGAAAAGCTTCGCAGACCAGGACTACAGTTGACCGTACCGCAATCCGACACAGGTGGGCGAGGCGAGAAGCCTAAGGTGCTCGAGTGATTTACGGAAAAGGAACTCGGCAAAATTACCCCGTAACTTCGGGATAAGGGGTGCCGGTTGTAGGTGACTCCGCACAGGAGGAGCCCAAGCCGGCCGCAGAGAATCGTCCCAAGCGACTGTTTAGCAAAAACACAGGAGCGTGCTAAGGCGTTGTCCAAGCCGACGTATACGCTCTGACTCCTGCCCGGTGCCGGAAGGTTAAGGCAAGCGGTTAGCCGCAAGGCAAAGCTGCGAACCGAAGCCCCGGTAAACGGCGGCCGTAACTATAACGGTCCTAAGGTAGCGAAATTCCTTGTCGGGTAAGTTCCGACCTGCACGAATGGAGTAACGACTTGGGAGCTGTCTCTTCCGTAAGCTCGGCGAAATAGCAGTATCGGTGAGGATTCCGATTACCCGCGACAGGACAAAAAGACCCCGTGCACCTTTACTACAACCTGTCATTGAACGTCGGTATGACCTGCGTAGAATAGGTGGGAGCCGTTGATCTGGTCCTTTCGGGGGCCAGGGAGGCAACAGTGAAATACCACCCTTGTTTTACTAACGTTCTCACTCGGACGGCAACACCGTCGAGGACCGTGGCAGGTGGGTAGTTTGACTGGGGCGGTCGCCTCCTAAAGAGTACCGGAGGCGCGCTATGGTGGGCTCAGTGCGGTCGGTAATCGCACGACGAGTGTATAAGCAGAAGCCCGCCTGACTGCGAGCGCGACGGCGCGAGCAGGGACGAAAGTCGGCTTAAGTGATCCGGTGATCCCGTGTGGATGGGTCATCGCTCATCGGATAAAAGGTACGCTGGGGATAACAGGCTTATCGCGCCCGAGAGTTCACATCGACGGCGCGGTTTGGCACCTCGATGTCGGCTTATCACATCCTGGGGCTGGAGAAGGTCCCAAGGGTCCGGCTGTTCGCCGGTTAAAGTGGTACATGAGCTGGGTTCAGAACGTCGTGAGACAGTTCGGTCTGTATCCGTCGTGGGCGTGGGAGTGTTGAGGGACGTCGTCTCTAGTACGAGAGGACCGAGACGAAGCGACCCCTCGTGTACGGGCTATCCCGCCTAGGGGTATCGCCCGGTAGCGATGTCGCGCGGAGATAACCGCTGAAAGCATCTAAGTGGGAAACTCTTCCCAAGATGAACACTCCTGGACCATAAGGTCCCTGAAGGGCCCTGGGAGACTACCAGGTTGATAGGCCGCAGATGTACGGCGCGCAAGCGCTTCAGTCGAGCGGTACTAATCGCCCGTGAAGTTTGATCTCTTCTTCTTCGCATCTGAATACCATCCATCCTTCGTTGTCGCTATTGGCTATTGGCTATTAGCTATTGGCTACTCCGGTCAACGGAACGGCCAATATCCAATAGCCAGCAGCCAATAGTCTCATAAAACGCTGGCGACTAGCGCGCAGGGGCCACACCCGTTCCCATTCCGAACACGGCAGTTAAGCCCTGCAGCGCCGATGGTACTGCAATCGAGAGGTTGTGGGAGAGTAGGCCGTCGCCAGCTTCTCTGTGAAAACCCTGCCAGGCTTTGCCTGGTAGGGTTTTCTGCTATTAGCTATTGGCTATTGGCTGCGCCGATCACCGGCAGCGCTCCGCTGAGCAATTGGAGCTGTCTATCAACGTGGAATAGCCAATAGCTAATAGCCAATAGCTACTCGTAGCCTATCTTGATGCATGCCGACCAAAACCGGCCACATCGCCCTCGCCGGCGCGCCCAACGTGGGCAAGTCCACCCTCCTCAACGCCCTCGTCGGACAACACCTCGCCATCGTCAGCCCCAAAGCCCAGACCACCCGCCTGCCGGTCACCGGACTACGGACCGAGGGCGATACCCAGTACATCTTCCACGACCTCCCCGGCCTCCTCGACCCGGCGTATCTCCTCCAGACCCGCATGCGCGAGCAGGCCCTTGAGACCGCCAAGAGGATGAACCTGGTGCTCCACCTGCACCCGGCGCCCGACGCTCCTGCACCCTCGTTCGAGAGCCTGGCCGGTCTTACCCGGCCCTTGGGTGTCCCGACGCTCACGGTCTACACCAAAGGTGATCTCGTTTCGCCGCACCGCCGTTCGGTCCTCGAGCGGGAGGCACCGGTCCTTGCCGTAGAGGGAGCGGTTGGGCTCGAGGAGCTGCTGGCCCAGGTCCGGCCGTTCCTGCCCGACCGGGAATTCGAGTACGACCCCGACGACGTCGGTATCCAGCCGCTGCGGTTCTTCGTGGTGGAATACCTGAGGGAGGCTGCGTTCGCCCTCCTGGAAGACGAGCTGCCATACTCCTTCACCGCCGAGGTGGAGGAGTTCCGCGAAGCAGAGCGGCCGATATACATTCGAGTCACCCTGTTCGTCGAGCGCGAGTCGCAGAAGTCGATTGTGATCGGCCGGGCCGGCAGAACCATCAAGGCCATCGGCGCCCATGCCCGGGCCCGCCTGGAGGAGCTGATCGGCGCCCCGGTCTATCTCGACTCCTGGGTGAAGAGCCTGCCGAACTGGCGAAAGCACCCCGGCGCCCTGGAGCGGTTCGGCTTCCCGCCCCCCTCGCACGATAAGGAGTCCGCATGAGCCTGGCCCCCGAGCTGCTCCAGATCCTGGTTTGCCCCAAGTGCAAGGGCGATCTGGAGTACCGTACCTCCCCCGAGACCCTGATCTGCCATTCCTGCCGGCTGGTCTATGTAGTTGAAGACGGCATCCCCATCATGCTGATCGACGAAGCCAAACCACTCTAAACCAGGAGCCTGAGATGCACCCCATGGTGAAGGGACTTGGAGGTCGCTGTTCCGCCATCCTTTGCAGCCGTGGCCCTGTTCCTGCTGGTAGGCGGCAGCTCGAGACACTGGGGCCGGGCCGCTCCTTACCCATTTGACTTGTCCCTTCGAGGGGCCTAAGTTAGCTAGACGTAACTCCTTACGAGAGGCAATGGGTGCGGACTCGCCCGACGATTCTCTTCTTTTCGCCGGACGGCTGTCCGGTGCCGGCCCTGGTTCGGCAGTGGGCGGCCGCTCATGCGTTTCCCCTGCTCGTCTTCAACCAGCCCGGTGAGGTCGAGTCCATCGTGCTTCGCGGCCACCCCTGCCTGCTCTTCGTTGACGGCGACAACTCCGGGACCGCGGGCGTGGGGCTGGTTCGGCAGCTCAAGAGCGATGCCTTTACGGCCATCGTACCGGTTGCGACCCTGGCCGGGACCCATCATCCCGAACAGGTGCAGGCCTGGTTCGCTTCGGGGGCGGATGAGGTCATCACCGGCCTGTTCTCCCCGGCGGAGCAGCGTTCCCGGCTGGATGCCTTGCTGGTGCGAACCGAGCGCGATGTCTCGGTTCACCCGTCCACCCGGCTGCCGGGCACCACGGAGATCGAGCGCGAGATCCGGCGCCGTCTGGAGTCCAACCAGGAGTTCGCGGTCTGCTACGCCGATCTCGATCACTTCAAGGAGTTCAACGACCGGTACAGCTATTACGATGGCGACCGGGTCATATACATTCTCTCGCGGATCCTCCACGATGTAGTGAAGGGACTGATGGCCTCGCGCGGGTTCGTGGGCCACATCGGCGGCGATGATTTCATCTTCGTCATTCCGGCCGGCGAGATCAGCCCGGTTTGCAGCGAGATTCTCGAGGTATTCGACTCGCTGGTACCCTTGCAGTACAACGACCAGGATCGCCGCGCGGGGTACTTCTTCGGGAAGGATCGGCGGGGGCAGCTTCATCGGGTGCCTCTCATGACTCTATCGATCGGCATCGTCACCAACCGGCATCGCCGATTTGCGCATCCGGCACAGGTGAGCGAGCTTGCCACCGAAATGAAGAGCTACGCCAAGACGCTGCCCGGCTCGGTATTCGTGGTGGACCGGCGGCAGGGTGTCAGCGGTGAGGAGCGGCCGGGAGCGGCCTCGAGAGAACAGGCCTGAGGATCATGCGATGAACGTCACCTGTCCCAACTGCGCCACGGTCTACCGGGTCGATCCCGCCAAGGTGCCTGAATCCGGGGTGCGAGCGCGTTGCGCGGTCTGCAATGCGGTCTTCGCGGTCCGGCGAGAGGCGGAGCAGGGTCAGCCGGCCACGCCACCGATGGCGTCGGCCGAGATGCCGCGTGCCGCAGCTGCTCCTCCTGCGGAACCGACCCGTTCGGGCGCCCCGCAGGCCGCGAGGCCGGAGCCGAGCCGCCCGGCCGCGCCCGCCG
>JBOHSD010000001.1:0-740523 GCA_050733075.1 Gemmatimonadales bacterium | reverse complement strand
CGCTGACGCTGGTACATGGGTGACGTGACTCTCCAGGGCATCGGAGCCTCCTCGCGAGGCCCCTAGGTTACGGAGGTGTCACCCATCAGGTGAGAACAATGTGTTACCCATCAGCTGAGACTGTACCGGCTGCGGCCTAACCAGCGCATGCAGCCGACGGGCCGGATGGGCGCGGAGGTCCGATGCGAACGTAGATTTGTGCGGGTAAGGGCCTGAGGGCCCGCAGCTGATGCATACATTAGACGGCAACACGGGTTCAACCGAAGAGGCGATGTGATCGTTGCGGCTCTCGCAGTGCTGTGTGCCGGGCTCTTCGCTGGGGCGGCGTTGTATGTTACCGCGGTTGAGCACCCGGCTCGCCTGTCCTGCGGCTCGGCGCTCGCCCTCCGACAGTTTGCGCCGAGCTACCGCCGGGGCGCGAGGCTCCAGGCCTCTTTGGCCCTCGCGGGTCTTGTTCTGGCGGCAGGCGGTTGGTACCACATGGGCCATCTGCTGCTCCTGATCGGGGGCCTTGTGCTCGGCGCCGTGGTGCCGTTCACGTTGCTCGTCATCTACCCAACCAACCATCGTCTTCTGGCACCGACGCTCGCGCCCGAGTCACCGGAGGCAGAGGCCCTGCTGCGCCGCTGGGGCCACCTCCATGCGGTACGCACGCTCCTCGGCGTTCTGGCCTTCGCGATCCTGCTGGCTGGACTCGGCCATGGACTATGATCGCGCCAGGTTGCTGTCTCAACCGCGCATGCAGCCGACAGGTCGGCGGCGGCCCGTTATTGGGGTGATGGGCGCGGGCGAGCCCCAGTCACTCACCCTCCACGCGGCTCGCCGGCTCGGCCAACTCGCTGCAGAGGCTGGGTGGGTGGTGCTCACCGGCGGGCGCCCGGCTGGAGTCATGGAGGCGGCGTGCGCTGGGGCAAAGTCGGTGCCTGGTAGCCTCACGATCGGGATCCTGCCCACGGGCCCGGACGAACCGGTAAGCGCGCACGTCGATGTCGCAGTCTTCACCGGGGTGGGCGAGGCCCGCAACGTCATCAATGTGCTCAGCAGCGACGTCGTGGTCGCCTGTGGGGTCGAGGGAGCAGGAACGGCGTCCGAGGTGGCATTGGCCCTCAAGCTGGGGCGTCCGACCGTCTTGTTGGCAGCGGCACCGGCCGCGTCGGCGTTCTTTCGCACGATCGCCAGCCGGGGAATGCTCCACGAGGTCCAGGCGCCTGAGTCGGTCATCGAGTTCATCGAGCAGCACCTTGGAATCCCTCGCTGGCGCGCGGTCTGACCCCCGCGCATGCAGCCGAGGGGCCGGAGTGTCGCTGGTCTCTGCCGCACGACCGGTGCTGGCCGAGGCCCAACTTCCGACTTCGTGCCTTCGTGGTGAGGCGTCACAACTGAGTCCAGGCTCCCTTACGAGGTCCAGGCTAACTGAATCGGCAGAATCGCTTTATCGTTGGTTGGTGCGCCCGCTGAGAAGTCGCCCTACCCACGATCAGGCCACCCTGGAAGAGATCCGACAGGTGCATGACGCCTGGCTCGCTGCGGAGCTCCGCGGGGATGTCGAGAGTATCCTCCGCCTATGTACCCCTGATGTACGGTGGCTGGCCCCGGGCCGACCCGCCCTGGAAGGTCGCGAGGCCGGGCGCCAATTGCTTCAGCCTGGGCCAGCCGAGCTGGTTGCCATGCAGGCTAGCGACGTGCGGGTCGAGCAAAGTGGGGAGCTGGCCTGCAAGACCAGCCGCTACGAGACCCGGTACCGCACCGGCCAGCAGGAGATGGTAGCGCGGGGCACCCATCTCTGGCTCCTGCGCCGGGAGGAGGCGGGCTGGCGCGTGGCGCTGGTTACGTGGCAGACGGAGGAGTAAACGCCGGACGAGACGCTGCCGACAAGCGCACCCAGCCGGCGGCGCTTCCGGTTCAAGGAACGTGAAGCAGTGACGATTGATCTGGTGTAAGCGAATGGCCTATACCCGGCAGAATATCTCCAGCGGGAGCCCCTTCGAGCCGCGGGTCGGAATCAGTCGTGCCGTTCGGCTCGGCCCCCTGGTGACGGTGGCGGGCACTGCACCCCTCGGCCCTGACGGCCGCACGGTAGGCCGCGGAGATCCCAGCGCCCAGGCGCGACGCTGCCTGGAGATCATTCGCACGGCGCTGGAACAAGCTGGCGCCTCCCTGAACGACGTGGTGCGTACGCGGATTCTCCTGACGCGAATCGAGGACTGGGAGGCAGTGGCGGAAGTGCACGGGGAAGTGTTTCGGGACATTCGGCCGGTCAACACCATCATGCAGGTGGTCCGATTCATAGACCCCGAGTGGCTGGTGGAGATCGAAGCGGACGCGGTGGTCTCCCCGGAGGGCCGCAGCTGAGGCGCGAGCCGTTAGATGGCATTGGAAACACGAAGACGAGGGCGGCCTATCCTGAAATTGGTGGCATTCGTGCTCACGATCCTGCTTGCCGTTGCCTGTTCCACAACGAATGGACGGGGTGTTCCCGGCGAGGGAAAGGCTGTCGCGGTCGTCGACGTCACGGTCGTGCCGATGGACTCGGAGCGTTCCCTTCCGCATCATACTGTGCTGATACGCGAGGGGGTGATCAGCGAAGTTGCTCCGGCGGCCTCTATCTCCGTGCCTGCGGATGCGCAACGGATCAACGGAACCGGACGTTATCTGAGCCCGGGCCTGACCGACGCTCACGTTCACCTGCGGGACACGAGCGAGCTGCTGTCCTATCTCGCGTATGGCGTGACAACAGTCGTACATCTTAGCGGCCCGGCGGGTAATGTGGGCGACGTGCTCGATCTGCGTGCGCGCGTAGCTCGCGGAGACCTACTCGGGCCGACGATCCTGACGAGCGGACGAATCCTCGATGGCTCGTCGCCTGTATTCGCGGGGGTCAGTACGGTAATCGAAACGCCGGAGGAGGCCAGCCGGGTGGTCGAGGACCAGATCGACGCCGGCGTCGACTTCATCAAGGTTTACAATAACCTGCGGGCGGACGCTCTTCGTGCAGTCGTCAAAACGGCGCACAGCCGCGGTGTCTCCGTGTGGGGCCACATTCCGCGCATCGATGGCCGGCACACGGCTCTTCAATCCGCCCTGGCGGCAGGCCTGGATGTCATCGCTCATGGAGAGGAGTTGTTCTTCACGTTCCTGCACCGCGATGTCGAACGCCAGCTCGACCGTGGACTCGTGCCGGTCGCGTCGTCGGCCATGATCGGCGAAAGCGCTCGTCTCGTGCAGGAAGCCGGGGTCGCGGTCATCCCAAACCTCTCGTTTGTGGCCATGACACGGGCCCAGTTGGACGACATCAATCGGCTCATGAAGGACCCTGAGGCGCGATTCCTCACTCCGGCAGTTCGCGACATGTGGGCGCAGCAGAACCCCACACAACGACGCGACCTACCTCGATTCGATCTGCGGGAACGGGGCAAGGCGGCTGTACTGAAGACGGTAACCCGTGCGTTGAACGAGGCGGGCGTTCCCCTGCTGCTCGGAACCGATGCCGCGGCGCCCGGAATGTATCCCGGCAAATCGGCTCACACCGAGCTGGAGGAGCTCGTCGATGCCGGCCTCACGCCCTATGAGGCTCTCGCGAGCGCGACCCGTAATGCCGGCGGCATTATCGGGAAAGAACGTCCTGGAGGCGCGTCGTTCGGAACCGTGACGGTAGGCAGCCGCGCCGACCTGTTGATCCTCGAGGGTCACCCGCTGGCTGACGTAGGCAACGTGGCTGCGATCGTCGGAGTATTTCTGCGAGGAGAGTGGTTCACTCGCGCCGAGCTTGATTCCATGCGAGTACGCGGCATATCGTGATCTATTTGCGCGGTCAAGCAAGATAGGCTTCAGCCGAAGGAGCAGTTTGCAGCTTATCGAAGGAAGAGCAACCGACATCATTACGCGGGAGGCTGCATGATCCTGGTCGTTGGCGCCACCGGCCACCTGGGCGGGGAGATCTGCCGCCGTTTGACGGCCGGAGGCCGTCCGGTCCGGGCCTTGGTCCGGCCGACATCCGCCCCGGAGGCCGTAAGCCATCTGCGGGCCAGCGGGGCTCAGCTAATAGAGGGTGACCTTCGGGATCCAGCCTCGCTGCTGCGCGCTACTAGAGGGGCGACTGCTGTCATCTCGACGGCGACGGTCACCCGCTCCCGCCAGCCGGGCGACTCCATCGAGGCGACCGACATGCAGGGTCAAGAAGCTCTCGTCGAAGCGGCTCGTCAGTCAGGAGTGGGGCACCTGGTCTATGTGTCCTATTCGGGCCGGATCGGGGGCGACGATCCCCTCACCTTGGCGAAGCGCAACACCGAGACGCGCCTGAAGGCGAGCGGGCTCGCCTACACCATCCTGCGTCCCAGCTATTTCATGGAGGTTTGGCTCAGCCCCGCTCTGGGATTCGACTACTCTAACCGGCGGGCAACCATCTACGGCGATGGCACGGCCCCGATCAGCTGGATCGCGCTTGGCGATGTGGCCGAATTCGCCGTGCAAAGCCTCACCAATGAGGCGGCTCGCAACGCGGCCCTGGAGCTTGGTGGCCCCGAGGCGCTGAGCCCCATCCAGGTGGTGCACCTGTTCGAGGAGGCGGCCGGTGGTGCATCGTTCGAGCTGCAATATGTGCCGGTGGCGACCCTCGAGGCTCAACGGGCGGCTGCCTCCGATTCGCTTCAGCGGGCGTTCGCCTCACTGATGCTGGCCTACGCAAAGGGCAACCCGATCTCCATGGAGGCTACCCTCGCCCGATTTCCCGTGCCCCTCATATCGGTCCGGGAGTACGTCCGTCGGGTACTGGGGGCCTGACCTGTGGCTCGCCCCGAAGACGAGGAGATCGACCGCCGTGAGGAGGAGTGAATGGACGAGGATTTGGCCGGCATGTCCCGCGAACAGCTGATTGAAGAGGTTCGGAAGCTTCGCCGTGGTATTCGAGCGCACCGGGACAGCACCGGCCATGAGCTCTGCTGGCATCACCCCGCACTCCGGGGTCTCTTGCCCGAGAAGCAGGACCCCTTGCCGACGGTGCCGGCCTGGCCAGAGTTCATCCGGGGTTGCGTGAGGTACCGCCAGTCGCTGGACGAGCAGGCGCGCGATGCCCCCCGCTCGTCCCAGCCACGCGAGTGAGATGAGCGTCAGCCCGACCTTCCGAGCCTTTGCAATTGAGCAGCTCGAGCGCAGCGTGCCTGGCATTCGAGCCCGGGGCATGTTTGGTGGCGTTGGCATCTACGCCACGGATCTCTTCTTCGCCTTGTTGGCCGACGATACCCTTTACTTCAAGGTTGATGACGCTACCCGCCCGGCCTTCGAGGAGCGTGGGATGGGTCCGTTCCGACCGTACGGCGAGGGCGGCGAGGTGATGCACTATTTCGAGGTGCCGGAAGACGTGCTGGAAGACCCCGAGGCGCTGCGGCCGTGGGCGGAGGCGGCGATCGCCGTGGCGCGGCGCGCCAGGCGGGGGCGGCCACGCCGGCTCCCCTGATCACCCTCGCTGCTCAGACTCATCCCCGCTGGTAAGGCGAGCTTTCAGTGCACCGGCTCAGGACTTGTGCGCTGTCTTCGCGAAGAACGGCGTCAACACCTGCTCGACGCGCTTGCTCTTACACTTGGGACACTCGGGATGGGTTCGCCCGTGCTCCGCCAGTGGCTCGACGCGGTCGAAAACGCGTCCGCATTCGCGACAGCGATATTCGTAGGTAGGCATACGGTCCTCCAATCAGCTGGCTCGGGGGCGCGGCGGGACATCCCCCGCTCACGTCTTCCGATCGGGGATACACCCCCAAACTAGGCCAGTCTCCGGTCCCCGTCCATTGCAGCGGCCCCGGCCTCGTCGCCCGCCATGAAGAGCAGCGCTTCGCTGGCGGCCACCCGCTAGATTTCAGGAGGGGAACCGTGCGGGGAGGGAGCTGCCATGGCCCTATTGGCGATGCTGTTTGTATTGGGCGTTGTTGCGGCGCCGGTTTCAGCCCAGGCGCCTCAACCGTCTGAGATCCGGCTGCTGACGGTCCATGGCGTGATCAACCCGCTCACGGCACGCTACCTCGAGCGCGAGCTGGAGGAGGCGGCGGCGTCGGGCGCCACGGCCGTCGTGCTGCGGCTGGACACACCGGGGGGCCTCGAGCCGTCCATGCGCGTCATGGTCGAGGCGATCCTCGGTGCGCGCGTGCCCGTGGTCGCCTACGTCGCGCCGTCGGGGGCGCGTGCTGCATCCGCCGGCATGTTCCTGGTTTTGTCGTCGCACATCGCGGCCATGGCTCCCGGCACTAACATCGGGGCCGCCCACCCGGTCCCCATCGGCGCGTCGCAGCAGCCGGATACCACGCTGGCCGAGAAAGCGGTGAACGATGCCGCCGCTTTGGCCCGCGCCATTGCCGGGCGGCGGGGGCGGAACGCCGAATGGGCGGAGCTCGCGGTCCGTCGCAGCGTCTCCATTACGGCGCAGGAGGCGCTCGAGACCAATGTGATCGACCTGGTGGCAGACGACCTGGACGCCTTGCTGCGGCGCATCGACGGCCGGCGCGTGCAGACCGCCGCGGGCGCGGTCGTAGTGCGTGCCTCCGGCGCCCGCGTGGTCGAGCGTCCCATGAGCCTGCCTGAGCGGATCGTTCACGCCATTACCGAGCCCAACATCGCGTACCTGCTGCTGACGGTTGGCTTCATCGGTATCATCGCCGAGCTCTATAATCCGGGCATTATTTTTCCCGGCTTGACCGGTGCCATTGCATTGATCCTGGCATTCGTAGCCTTCGGCAGCCTGCCGGTGAACTGGGCGGGCGTCGTGCTGCTCGTACTGGGCATCGGCCTCTTCGTCGCCGACCTGTCCACCGAGGGCATCGGCATCCTGGCTGTCGGGGGGGTGGTCGCGTTCGTCCTGGGGTCGCTCATGCTCTACACCCCGTTCACGCCGCCCTCACCCGCGATGTCGGAGGTGGGCGTCAGCCCGTGGATCATCGCCGGCGTCTCGGCGGGTATGGCTGGGCTCCTGCTCCTGGTCGGTCGCGCGCTGATGCGCTCCCGCCACGAGCCCGTGGCCATCGGCGCCCCCGCCTTAGTCGGGCGCGTCGGGATCGCCGAGTCGCAGCTGGCCCCCCGAGGCACCGTGCGGATCGACAGCGAAGTCTGGAGCGCGGCGGTGGAGGGTGGTGCGGAGGTAATTGCGGCCGGTGAATCAGTCGAGGTCGTCGGTCTCGACGGCGTGGTGCTGCGCGTCCGCCCGCAGCGAGCGGCCAAGGCCCCGCCTACAGAGGAGGTCTGACATGCCGATCACAGGGAACGTGCTGGTCTCGGGTCTGTTCGCTCTGCTGGCGCTGATGCTGCTGGTCATGGCGATCCGGATCGTCCCGGAATACCAGCGGTTGGTCGTCTTCCGACTCGGCCGGCTCATCGGCGAGCGCGGGCCTGGCCTGGTGCTGCTGATCCCGTTCATCGACCGCGGCGTCCGAGTGGACCTGCGGGAGCGTTTCTTCGACGTCCCGCCGCAGACGACGATTACCGAGGATAACGCGCATCTCTCCATCGATTTCCTGGTCTACAGTAAGGTGGTCGACGCTGTGCCCAGCGTGCTTAACGTCGTGGACCACGAGGGCGCTTCGCGCGGCATTGCCATCACGACCCTGCGCGCGGTGGTGGGCAGCATGCTGCTCGACGACGTCCTCGCCAAGCGCGAGGAGATCAACCAGCGGCTGCGGGATAAGCTGGATGAGGTGACCAACCGTTGGGGCATCAAGGTCACCGCGGTGGAGATTCGGGAGATCCGGCCGCCGGCCGAGATCGAGCAGGCGATGACCCGGCAGATGTCGGCCGAGCGGGAGCGGCGGGCCACGGTTACCCGGGCGACCGGCGAGCGCGAGGCGACGATCCGGGTGGCCGAGGGGGATCGCCAAGCCGCGATCTTGCGGGCAGAAGGCTCGGCCCGGGCCCTTCTGAACGTGTTCGAGGCTGCCAGGCAGGTTGACAGCAAGACGATGGCGTTGCAATACCTCGATATGCTCCGGACGGTAGGCGCCGCCGAGTCTACCAAGCTCCTCGTCCCGGCGGAGCTTATGGGGCTGCTGCGCCCGTTCCTGGAGCACAACGCGGCTGCCGCAGAGGCGAAGTAGTACAGGAGGAGCATATGAGTCGTGAGCAGGTCACCAGCACGGCGGTCGTCAGCCTCTTCATATTCCTCGCGGCCTATTCGGCATCCCAGCTCTACACGGTGCCCGATCCATGGCGTCCCTACGCGATCACCATCCGCGAATACCTCGACGCCGGTTTGCGCGGCGATTCCACCGGGCTGGCCCGGCGCTCAGCCACCGGCCAGCCGGTGACCTGGGTGCTCGACGTCGTCCGGCGCCAGCCGGCAACGGTAGCAGTCTGGGCCCGCCATCTCGGGGTCACGGCAGGACACCGGCGGGGCGACACCGTCGCCGTGGCTCTCCGCGCGTCGGTGAAGGGTTGCACCAGCGTAGCGGCGTTGTTAATCAATCACTCGGCCATGCCGCGGCTGCTGGCCATCTCGTCCTCCTGTATCCACTGGCCACCGCCGCCGGCTGACCGGCCCTGACGGGGTGGAGGTGCCACCCGCTGTCGTGACCCGTAGCGACCCCATCACGCGGAGATCCCGCCAATGCCCTACCCGGGAGACTCGGACTCACCCGAGGCCTGCGTCCACGCGCTGTATGAGACGATCAGCGGACCGCCGGAGCGCGCCCGGGACTGGCAGCGCTTCCGCGCGCTGTGCCATCCGGATGCCAGGTTCCTTCTGGCAACGGTTGGAGCCGACGGCGCCCCTCAGACCCGCTGGTGGGACGTGGAGGAATTCATTCGCGAAGGCATCGAGGAGTTTTCGGCCCGTGGTCTGTGGGAGCATGAGCTCGTCGGGCACACCGATCGGTTCGGCCGGATAGCACAGGTGTTCAGTGTATATGTGGCTTGCCTGGATCGCCCCGATTCGCCGGTAGTTGCGCGCGGCGTGAACTGCGTTCAGCTGGTCGAGGAATCGGTAGGCGATACCGCGGCCTGGCGCATCGTCCACCTGGCATGGGACCGGGAACGAGCCGGCAACATGCTTCAGCCTGAGTTCGGGGATCCCCCTGCCGAGGCAGCGGCCTGACCTGCGGAAACTCCATGCCGGAAGCGACATCTCTGCGCGAGCATCTTGCCAGGTTGCTGAGCTGGGAGGATGCGCACGTCACGTTCGATGCTGCCGTGGCGGGCTTGCCGGCGGCGCTGCGCGGCCGCACACCCGCCGGCCTGCCGTATTCACCCTGGCAGCTTCTGGAGCATCTCCGTATTACCCAGGGCGACATTCTGGATTTCTGTCGCAACCCGGCGTACGCCGAGCTGTCATGGCCCGACGAGTACTGGCCCCCATCGGCTGCGCCGAGCTCACCGGCGGCGTGGGATGCCAGCGTGCGGCAATTCCAGCGCGACCGGACGGCCTTGCAGCAGCTGGCCCGTGATCCGGAGATCGATCTCGAGACGCCGATCCCGCATGGCACTGGCCAGACCTATCTGCGAGAGCTCCTGCTCGTCGCCGACCACACGGCCTACCACGTTGGCGAGCTGATCGTAGTGCGGCGCCTTCTAGGCGCCTGGCCGAAACGCTAGCGGGCCATCCAGGCTTGCCGGCGCGCCGGCGCTCACGAGTGGCTACCTTGAGATATCCTCGCGGAAGCCCGGTTCGTCCCCAACCGTCCGAAAACGGCTCCGCAGCCACTTTCCAGGAGCGTGATCTTGGCCAAGCACAATTATGGATATGAGAAGCGTCAGAAGGAGCTGAAAAAGCAACGTAAGCAGGAAGAGAAGCGGCAGCGCCGGCTCGAGCGGACCAGTGCGTCGCCCGAAGATGTGAAGACCGACGAGACTGCTTCGCCTGGCACCCAAACCGACGAGTAGACCCGCAGGTGGAATCCCTCATTAGCTTCGGCCTACAGTACTCGGGACCGCTGCTCGAGCTGCTTTTCGGCTGGGTCCTGCTCGTTTATGGAGTGCTCCGGCTGCTGGGCAGGTTGCAGGAGGGGCGGCCGGGCCGCTATGTGGCGGGGGGCCTCGCACTGGCAGTGGGAGGCCTGTTGCTCGGGCATGCCTCCGGGGGGCTGTGAGCAACGAGCCCGGGCTGCTCCTACCCACCTGCCGGAGTCGCTGGTCCCCGACCGGGCGCTGAAGTAGATTCGACTCTTCCCTATCCAGTCGGTAACGGAATCTCCGATCCGGAGCAGCCGATCATGCCCACTAAAGCTCATGGCCTCCCCCGGCGAGCTCTCCTGGTGCCGCTCGCCGCCGCCTTGCTGGTGCTCGCCGGCTGTGCTTCGGTAACCCCGATCGGCGAGCTGCTCGACAACCCCGCCCAGTACGATGGAAAGACTGTGCGCATCGAGGGGGAGGTGAAGGGCTCGGCCGGAGGGTTGGGCCTCGGTGCCTACGAGGTCAGGGATGAGACCGGCACGCTCACGGTCCTGAGCGATCAGGGCGGTGCGCCCCGTACCGGCGCAAAGATCGGCGTGAAGGGAAAGTTCGAGGCTCTGCTCACCCTCGGCGCCAGGAGCCTGGCAGTGTTGCGGGAGGAAAGCCGCTCCCAGCCCTGATCGGAGGAGTCCTCCGAATGATCCGCAAGCTGAAGGACGGCCGGTACCGGCTGTATTCGCGGAAAAAGGATCCCAGAACGGGGAAACGGCGGAACCTCGGCACCTTCGACTCCCGGGCGGCGGCCGAAAAGCACGAGCGTGCCGTTCAGTTCTTCAAGCGCCGCGGCTAGGGTGAAGCGATTACCCTCTGCGTAAGCTCGAGCTGCCGCTACTGCTTCACCCAGGTGGGCCGCATATCGCGCGTCACGTCCGTCACGAGGTGATGGACGATCTCACCGTAAGCCTCATCCTTGTCCCGCATGGCGATCGAGGGGAGCCGGTCCGAGAGATCGAGCTTGCCCACGGTTCCGTTGGCCGCCGAGCTCGAACGCCACACGGTTCCACCGGTGCGGGTGGAGAGCAGCCTGACCGTGAGCTCGGCCGAGACGGCCGCCCGCAGCTTCATGCCGGACACGCCCAGATGGCCTCGCGGTTTCACGCCGGAGACCTTGAGAGATCCGACGAACACCGCCGGCACATCCCGCGTCTGGCCCAGCGCCTTTGCCAGGGCCGCGCCGTCGCCCTCCGTGGCCAATCCATTGATGGATGAGTCGGTAGCGGCCAGCTCGAGGAGCTCGATGCCCGATTGGCTCGCCAGCAGGGCTTCGGCAAAGCGCTGAGTCGCCAGTGCGCTCATCGCGCTGTTCGCCTGCTCGGCCGAGAAGGTGACCAGAGCAATCCGGCCATAGGGTGCAAGGTCCAGGCGGGCGGGAACTGTGGCGTACTTGGAGGAGCAGGCCGAAATCGCCAGAACCCCGCAAAGCGCCAGTGCGTATTGCATTCGGATAGGTGAAACCGTCCTCGTCCCGAGCATTTGGCCTGCATCTGTTGGGGATACCGGTCAGGGGGCAAAGGACAGGCCAGTCGAGTGCTCAGGTGAGATCTTCGAGCACGCGCTCGGCGGCGTTGAGGCCGCACATGCCGTGAGCGCCGGGCCCGGGATGGGCGTAGCTGGAGCATAGATACAACGCTTTCACCGGCATCAAGTAGCGGAAATAGGGGAAGACCGGCCGAAACATGAGCTGCCGGTTCCATGCGCTCGATCCGCCTGTCAGATCACCGCCCACGAGATTGGCATCCATGGCCTGGAGCTGATCCGGCGGAACGACGCGGCGTTCGAGGATCCGGCCGCGGAAGCCGGGCGCGAGACCTTCGATCCGGGCGTCGATGCGGTCGCCGAGCTGCTCTGCTCGGGCGGCCCAGCCGCCCTCGATCACGGAGGGCACCCGGGTATAGGCCCACAGGGTGTGGCCGCCCGGCGGTGCTCGCGTGGGATCGACCAGGCTCTGCTGCCCGATTACCAGGTACGGATGGTCGGGCAGGGCACCGCTCCGCACCTGCTCCGTGAATCGCGACAGGTCTTCCAGGCTGTCGCCCGCGTGGACCACCGCGCTCGCGCGGGCCGGCTCGACCGACCATGGCACCGGACCATCCAGCGCCCAGTCCACCTTGAACGTTCCCCAACCGCGCGGGTAGCGCCGCATGAACTCGGCGACGCGTGCCGGCACATGCTCGGGCCCGACCAGATCGAGTAGTAGCGCGGCCACGTCGGTGTCGGCAAGGACCACCCGTGCCCGGATCTCCTCGCCGTGTGAGAGCCGCACGGCAAAGGCGCGGCCGCCACGGACCAGAACGCGAGCTACCCTGGCGCCGAGACGCAGCCGCCCGCCATGAGAACGCAGGCAACCAACCAGGGAGTCGGTCATCGACTGCGCCCCGCCTTCCGGCACGGCATAGCCCCCGGTGGTCGCAGTCATGCCCAGCATGAATCCGAAGGCGGCACCGAAGCGGTCGTCGGGTCCGACATCGCCGTGCAGGGCCAGGCCGGGCAGCACCCGCCGTGCCGCGGAGCTGACGAACCAGCGCTCGGCAAGGGCACGTCCGCTGGACAGGAACACCGCTGCCAGGCGGGCGAGGTGCGCCGGGCCTAGCCGCGCTGCGGGACCCAGGGCGGGGAAGGTGCGCAGGAGCAGGTCGATCAGCGGCGGCTCTATCGAACCGTACCACGTCGCGATGCTGCGCCAGCGTTCCCCATCTTTCGGGCTGCCGAAGTGCGCCGCCGTGCGATCGTGGTCCCGGGCAATGCAGGCGTAGCTGCCGTCGGGCGCGGGGTGGCAGCTTTCGAAGCTGGCCCACCGCCAGCGCAAGCCATGCTCGGCGAGAGGCAGGCTGCGGAAGGCCGGGCTGAGTGCGCCCCAGGGGAAGAACCCCGCGCCGACGTCGTGCACGAAGCCCGGACGGGTCGCCTCCTCGGACCCCACTGCGCCGCCGGGTCGGGTCTCGTGAGCCTCGAGGACGAGCACGTCCATCCCGGCGCGGGCCAGCATGCACCCGGCGACGAGGCCGTTAGGCCCGGAGCCGACGATCACGGCATCCGGATCGCCTTCGGGCCCGCTCATCGAAGAGAGGAATCGAGCCGGCCAGCCGCGGGTGCCATGCTCTCGCGTCCGGCCGGATACACCTCTACCGAAGCTCGCTCGAGACCCACGGGCCACCGCAGGGTCACCGAATCTCCCTGCCTGGTTCGGTCCAGCCCACGCTCCGATTTAGCCACTGTCTCGATGGGAAAGGTCCAGATCTCGCCAGCCGGCGCAGGCACCAGCTCGAGCGGCGCGAACAGCGACAGCTCGGGCGCAAACAGGTCGTCCGGGTGCCCGACCGATCCAGCCCAGCGGTAAGCCACGGTCATGCTGCCGTCGGGGGCGAAGCCGATCCGCTTTTCCAGCGACTCGGAGCCGGCGCCCACAGCGGGAAAGTTGCAGACGATCTCGACCCCCTCCTTTTGGCGGCCGATGCTGAAGCTGCAAGGAGTCTGGGCCCAGGAGCGGACCGGCCAGTAGTCGGCCGCCACGTACTGGGCGAGCCCCAGGCCGCTCGGCAACACCCGGTCCACAAAGAGCGCCCGGGGATCGGCATCGATCGGCGGCCGCCGGTCCAGCCGCAGTCCCTCCTCGATGTCGTGAATGCTCGGAGTTCCTCCCTGGTCGCCTGCCGGGTTGCCGCCTGATTGCTCCAGGGCGGTGTCATGGTAGGCTTCGCGTCGTCGAGTCAGGCTGCTCGCGTAGTTGATCCCGCTGGCAAAGACGGTGTACTCCTCGATCGCGCCGCCGCGGCGCGGGCTCACAAGCGCCGAAAACTGGTCCGAGTGGATCCAGATCTCATCGTGCCCGTCGCCATCGAGGTCCAGCACCTCTACGCTCAGTTTCTCTCCCCGCCGCAGCTCCCCTTCGGCAAGAGCGAGGTTGCGCCATACGGCCTCTCGCAGATGGGGCAGATACAGCCCGCCGAATACGCCGTGCCAGTAGGCGTCGTTGCACTGTGCCCGGCCGATCGCCCGGCGAGCCGCGGAGGGATCTCCCCGGCTCCGGCACAGCAGTGAGAGCGCCTGCATCTTCTTATGCATCCGGTTGGATTCGGGGTACTTCACCAGGAAGTTGCGCCAGTGGGCGCCCCGAATGAGCGCGCCGTCGGGACCGGCGGTGCGCGCCTCGCCCAGATCGCGCTCCAGGCGGATGAGCCGCAGCGCCGGCTCGGGCGGCAGTGACCAGCCCTCCATCTCGCGATAGGACGCGGTAGGGAGATATGCGATGCCGGCGCTGGGGACGGCATTCAGCGCATCGCTCAGGGTACTGAGCTGCACCTCGCCGGCCTCGATCAGCCCGCCGATAGTGTCCATGAACCGCTCCAGCCAGCCCCGCTCGTACACCCACTCCCTGGTGCCCGGCCAACCGCCGAACTTCTCCCCATCGTCGGCCAGAACGGCCAGGCGGTGTCCGGCCCCCCGCAGCTCACGCAGGTAGGCCGCGGTTTCCTCCGGTGGGCGGAAGGGGATCAGATATCGCAGCCGCTCGTCGATGGGGAACAGGGCCACCCGTTTCCCGTCGCTCTCGGTCCAGTACGGAGCGTGCAGTTGCTCGCTCGCGAATCCGGTAACCAGAAAGTGGCGGTCGTCCACCAGGGCATACCGTACGCCGGCATCGGCCAGATCGGCGGCCAGCTCCGGCTCCCATACCCGCTCGGTCAGCCAGAGTCCGTCGGTATCGACGCCGAAGCGCCTCCGGATCGCCTCCTGCATCCACCGGATCTGCTCGACCCGATCGGTCCGGGGCAGGGAAGCGAGCACCGGCTCGTAGAAGCCGGCCAGAAGGAGCTCGACCCGGCGGCTGGCCACCAGGCCACCCAACAGGTCCAGGTATCGCGAATCGTGTTCCTCCAGCCATTCGAGCAGAGGGCCCGACAGATGCAGCATCACGGGAAGGAAATCCCGGCGCGACAGGTGCTCCAGAATCGGCCGGTACACGTCGCGCGCGTGCTGCTCGAACACGTGATCGAAATTGCCCACCGGCTGATGCAGGTGAAGGCCAAATACGAATCGGATTGGCGCCATGCGTCAGCTGACCGCCAGTGAGCGGGAGCCCCCGAGCGCTGCAGCGACGGCGGGCAGTACGTTGGGGAAGAGGTGATCGCGGCGATACAGCTCTTCGGCGAGTTGCTGCGCCCGCTCCAGCTCGGCCTCGCGCTTGGGGTCCACGGCGGCGATCAGCTTATCTGCGTCATCGCAGTGAGTGCGAAAGCGCTGCTCGGCGTAATCCGCCGCTGCACCGGTGGAGATGATGAACTGCCAATCGGACGACTGCGCCAGCAACAGCTCTCTGGCCGCCTGAGCCAGCACCGGGCCGGCCGCAGGCGAGGCCAGGGCGCCCGGGGCCACATCCCAGAACGCCTGCTCCAGGGGCCAGAGCCGTTCCCAAGTCCACGCAGTCTGGTCGCTGAGCCACATGCTGCTGTCTCCGTTGGCGCCCCATGAGCCCCATGGAAGCCGGATAGCGGCGCGCGGCGGATGCTCCTGAAGGTGTCGCGACCCGGTGGCAGGATGCACGGCCTTCTGGCTGCCCGACAGCTCTCGATAAACCCGGCCGAGAAATTCCGGGCCCTCGAACCACCAGTGCCCGAAGAGCTCGGTATCGAACGGAGCGACCACCACCCCCTCGCGGTTCTGGGTCTGATCCTCCGCTATGCCGCTCAGCAGGTGGGCGAAATGTGCCGCATGTCCCCGGGCGCGCTCGGAAGCCATCTCGGGGTTGTAGTGCTGCTTTGCCCCCAGGTCGGTCCCCGCTCCGGTTACGCGCCAGAGCTTGAGCCCTCCGGGCCAACGCATCTTGTGAAACTCGAGATACCACTCGTCACCAGGGTAGCCCTCGAACCGGCTCCAGACCTGCATCGAGGCTCGGGGATCGCGCACGTAGGCCGCCACCTCGCCCCGGGCAATGCGATATGCCCTATAGGGCGAGCGCAACGGCTCCGCCGGAGCGCCCATCCGAACGGGAGCATGGATGGTCGGATCGCCGGCGGGGTCGCCCGAGAGGCCGAGAGGCTTTCCGGCAGCCGCCAGATGGGCGTCGACGAAGAAGTATCGGAATCCGGCATCGGCCAGATGCTCCTCGATGCCGCGTCGCATGCCGGTACGGGGAGCGGTGGGCCAGGGCTCCCATATTCCCCGCGGCCGGTAAGCGCACTCCGGCAGCCAGCACCCGGCCGGAGACCGTCCGAAGATGCGGCGGTGCTCCGAGACCCCGACGGCCAGCTGGAATCGGATGCTCTCGTCTCTGGCGAGCAGCGGCAGATAGCCGTGGGTGGCTGCCGAGCCGATGATCTCGATGCGTCCCGCCGCCTCCAGGGCACGAAAGGCGCCGATTATGTCCCGCTCGACAGCGTGAAACAGTTCGCGGAGCCGGAGCAATCTCGCCCGCCAGAAACCCACCAGTGGAAGCAGATGGTCATCGCCGGTGCCGGCCAGGGAGCCCGGGGCCTCATCGCAAGCGGCGATCCGCTGGTCCAAGAAGACCTCCATCTCGGAGACGAAGGTGGGATCGGTGAGCTGGTTGGCCAGCACGGGGGTGAAGCCGATGGTGACCGGGCTGGACACCTGGTCCGCGGCCAGGCCGCGGAGGACTTCCAGCAGAGGAAGGTAGGTATCGAGCGCCGCCTCACAGATCCAGTCACTACCATGCGGCCAGCGCCCGTGATTGAGCACGTACGGAAGGTGACTGTGCAGGGTAAGGACGAAGTCCGTGGGATGTGTGGTCACGGCTCACCCGGAGCCAGGGCCAGTGCCCGGCGGTAAACCTCTATGTAAGTGGCCACCGACCGCTCCCAGCTGAAATCGGTTGCCATACCCTGTTGCATCACGGCCTGCCATTGGGACGGGTTGCCGAAGCGATCCAGCGCCCGAAAGACGGCCTCCTGGAACGCTTCGGGAGTATAGGGTCCGAAGGAGAATCCGGTCACCTCGTCCTCGACCGTGTCCCGGAGCCCGCCTACGTCCCGCACCACGGGAGGGGAGCCATAGCGCTGAGCCCGCATCTGGGTAAGGCCGCAGGGCTCATACAGCGAGGGCATGAGAAAGATGTCGGCCCCGGCCATGAGCCGGTGCTCCAGCCGGTCGGTGAAGTCCAGCTGCACCCCGATCCGGTCCGGTGCAAAAGAGGCGAGCTCCACCAGGGCGGTCTCATAGCGCTTCTCTCCGCTGCCGAGGAACACGAACTGCGCGTCCATGCCCAGTAGCTGCTCGCTCTGGAGGATGAGATCGAGACCCTTCTGGGTAACCATCCGGCCGGTCATGCCGAAGAGCGGCACCTTGCGTCGTTGGGGCAGTCCAAACGAGCGCTGGAGCGCAGCCTTGCAGCGCCGCTTGCCTTCGAGATTGTCGGCCGTGTACTGGGCGGTGATCTGCGGGTCGGTGGCCGGGTCCCAGGCTCGCTGGTCGATTCCGTTGAGCACGCCAGCCAGCCGGTCAGCCAGCGACAAGAAGACGTCGTGGAGCCCGAAACCGCCACCCGGTGTGCGCAGCTCATCGGCCTGGGTCGGGCTCACGGTAGTCACGAAATCGGCAAAAGCCAATCCACCCTTGAGGAAGTTGACCTTGCCGTACCATTCGAGCTGCCGCCAGTTGTACAGGGTCCAGGGCAGGCCTATGTCGGGCATCACCTCCGGCGGGAAATGTCCCTGGTAGCCGGGATTGTGTACCGAGAGCACCGCGGTGGCGCCGGCCGAGTGCCCCGGGTTGGGCTGGATGCGGAGGTAGACCAGCGCCAGCGCGGTATGCCAGTCGTGGGCGTGGAGAATGATGGGTCCGGGAACCAGACGCGGCAGCGCCGTTATCGCGGCCAGCGCGAAGAACGCAAACCGGCGCGCGTTGTCCGGGTAGTCAACGGCGTTCTCGCCGTAGATGCCGGGCCGGTTGAAGTATTCGAGGTGCTCGATGAAGAATACGCGGGGCCCGGTCAGAGAGCCGGCGACCCGGAACACGCGCGCCTCTTCGTGGCGCGGTCCGAGAGGTACCATGAAGGGTTGGCCGACCGGCTCGAGATCGGGATCCACGTCGCGAACCGTGCGGTACAGCGGCAGAATTGCCGCAACCTCGAGTCCAGCCGCCTGCTGAAAGTTGGCCAGGCCGCTCACCGCCTCGGCCAGGCCGCCGGTCCTGGCATAGGGAAAGTATTCCGCACTGATGTGAACCACGGAAACCGGCTGGCCTCCGGCGGTGCGGAGTGGCGGAAGCGAGGTGGCCGGCTCCAAAGCCGGTTGGCCCAAGATCGCCATGCTGTCTGCCTCACGCCGTGGGAGGATCGTCGCCGGAAGCCTCCCCGTGGAATGCGGGCGCGTAGTACTCCTGCACGTACTCCCGCAGCATTCGCCGCGCGGTGAACCGGCTCCCGGCGAGGCGAAGCGCGTGGCGCATCTTCTCCACCCAGCCAAGTGGAATACCTTGCGGGTTGCGGATGTAGTAGAGCGGGGCGACCTGTTCCTCCAGGAGACGGTAGAAGGCTTCGGCGTCCGCGGCATCGGCGTCTTCGCTCTCGCCGGCGGGAGGAATCGCCCACCCACTCAGTCCATCGTAGCCTTCCTGCCACCATCCGTCGAGCGTGCTGAGCTGGGGCACACCGTTGAGGGCCGCCTTCATGCCGCTCGTTCCCGACGCCTCCTGTGGGACTCGCGGCAGATTGAGCCACAGATCTACTCCCTGCACCAGCAGGTGCGCGAGGTGCATGTCGTAGTCCTCGAGGAACGCCACCCGTCCCTCGAATTCGGGATCGCGGGTGAACTGATAGACGCTTTGCAGCACTTCCTTGCCGGGGTTGTCGGCCGGGTGTGCCTTTCCCGCAAAGATGATCTGAACGGGCCGCCAGGGATCGACCAGCAGGCGGCGGAGGCGTTCGATGTCGCGGAAGATCAGATTGGCGCGCTTGTAGGTGGCGAAACGCCGGCCAAAGCCGATGGTGAACGCCATCGGGTCGAGCAAGGTTCCAGCCCCGACCACCTGGGCAGCCTCCTTGAGCTGGCCGGCAAAGCGGCGCCGGGCATCCTCGCGGACGAAGTTGGCCAGCGCGCGCTTCTGGCGGAGATGCGCTCCCCATAGCTTGGCGTGATCCAGCGTCAACACCTGGTCCCAGAACCCGGGCTCCTCCAGGCGGTCTCCCCAGTCCGCCCCGAGGTGGGCATCGAGCACGGCCATGATCGGGCTCGCCATCCACGTTGCCAGGTGCACGCCGTTGGTGACGTGCCCGATGGGTACGGCCTCCCAGGGGCGCTTGGGCCACAGCTCCCGCCAGATGTGGCGGGACACCTGCCCGTGCCGGCGGGAGACCCCGTTAACCCGGGCGGAGAGACGGATCGCCGCCACCGTCATATGAAAGTGCCCCGGCTGCGCGGGATGGGTGCCCAGACCGAACAGGGTCTCGCGGTCGACGCCTATCTCCTCCCACACCGGGCCGGTGCACGCCTCGAGCTGATCGGCCGAGAAGGAGTCGTGGCCGGCCGGCACCGGTGTATGCGTGGTGAAGACGCTACGGGAGCGGACCTGGCGCAGGGCCTCGTCATATGATGCGCCTCCGACGACCAGCTCCCGGAGTCGCTCTACCATCATGAATGCGGCATGCCCTTCATTGGCATGCCAGACGGCGGGATGGATGTCCATGGCCCGGAGCACCCGCACCCCTCCCACGCCGAGAATCCACTCCTGCCGGAGACGCAGCTCGGCGCCCCCGGCATAGAGCTTGTTCATGAGCCCGCGGTCTTCCGGGTGGTTGGTGTCGAGATTGGTGTCGAGCAGATAGATCGGCACCCGGCCCACCATGATGCGCCAGGCCCGCACGTGCACCGGCCGGCCGGAGGTCTCGACCGTGGTGAGCCACGGCTGCCGGTTCGGTCCCGTCACCGGCACGAGCGGCGTGGCGCTGACGTCGTACTCGGCGTCGCTGTCCTGTTGCCATCCCTCGAGAGTGAGCCGCTGGTCGAAGTAGCCCTTGCGGTAGAAAAGTCCCACTCCCACCAGAGGGACGCCGAGATCGCTGGCCGACTTGCAGTGGTCGCCGGCGAGAACGCCCAGACCGCCGGAATAAATCGGCACCGAGTTGTGGAGCCCGAACTCGGCGCAGAAGTAAGCCACCGGCCTGCCGTCGAGGTTGGGGTAGTTCCTGGCGAACCAGGTATCTGCCGTGTTTGCCTCGTGCGCCATCCGGCCCATCACGTCGTCGTAGCGGAGGAGGAAATCGCTGTCGCTGGCGCAGGCCGCGATCCGGGCCGGGTCCACCCGGCAGAGCAGCTCGAGCGGGTTGTGCCGGGTGCGGTGCCACAGCCCCTCGTCGATGGACTGGAAGAGCGAGCGCGCCTCGCGGCTCCAGCTCCACCAGAGGTTCATGGCGATGGACGCGAGTCCCTCGATGCGGGCGGGCAGGTACGGGATGCGGCTCTGTTGGGTGATCATGCCCTAAAGCGTAAACGGTGAACGGTGAACGGTAAACGGTAAAAACGGTAAACGGTAAAGAGGAAGGTAGTTGGGAGGTCCCGTTCACCGTTCACCGTTCACCGTTCACCGTTTACCCTTCCCGCTGTCTTCAATGGACCAGCTTCTTGTACCGGATCCGGTGCGGCTGATCCACCGAGGCGCCCTTCCGCTTGTGGTAGTCGGCGGCGTAGTCCTGGTAGTTGCCCTCGTACCAGGCCACCTCGCTGTTGCCCTCGAACGCGAGGATGTGAGTCGCGATCCGGTCCAGGAACCAGCGGTCGTGGCTGATCACCACCGCGCACCCGGCAAAGCCGAGCAGGGCCTCTTCCAGAGCCCGGAGCGTGTCCACGTCGAGATCGTTGGTGGGCTCGTCCAGCAGCAGGAGGTTGCCGCCGCTCTTGAGCAGCTTGGCCAGATGCAGTCGGTTCCGCTCGCCGCCGGACAGGGTGCCGACCCTCTTCTGCTGGTCGGCGCCCCGGAAGTTGAAGCCGGCGCAGTAGGCCCGTGCGTTGACCGTTCTCCGGCCGAACTGAAGCTGGTCCTGGCCGCCGGATATCTCCTGGTATACCGTCTTGTCGGGGTCCAGCGCGTCGCGGCTCTGGTCGACGTGGGCGATCTCGACCGTCGAGCCGACCTTGAGCGAGCCGCCGTCCGGCGGCTCCTGCCCGGTGATCATCCGGAACAGCGTGGTCTTGCCGGCGCCGTTGGGGCCGATCACGCCCACTATGCCACCCCGCGGCAAGGAGAAGCTCAAGTCGTCGATCAGGAGCCGGTCGCCAAATCCCTTGGTAAGAGCCTCCGCCACCACCACCTCGTCACCCAGGCGGGCCGGCACCGGGATCAGGATCTCTGCGGTTCCCTCCTGCTGCCGCTCGCTTTCCGCTCGAAGCTCCTCGTACGCGCTGATCCGCGCCTTACTCTTGGCCTGGCGCGCCCGCGGCGACATCCGGATCCATTCCAGCTCGCGCTGCAGCGTCTTCTGCCGGGCGGACGATTGCTTCTCCTCCTGGGCCAGGCGCTGCTCTTTCTGCGCCAGCCAGGAGGAGTAGTTCCCTTCCCACGGGATCCCGGCACCCTGGTACAGCTCGAGAATCCAGCCGGCGACGTTGTCGAGGAAATACCGGTCGTGAGTAACCGCCACCACGGTGCCTCTGAACTCGGCGAGGTAGCGCTCCAGCCACCACACGCTCTCCGCGTCGAGGTGATTGGTGGGCTCGTCGAGCAGGAGCATGTCGGGCTGCTCCAGTAGCAGGCGGCAGAGCGCCACCCGGCGCCGTTCGCCGCCTGAGATCTTCGACACCTCGGCCTCACCGGGAGGCAGCCTCAGCGCGTCCATCGCCATGTCGATCTTGTGGTCCAGCTCCCAGAGCCCGAGCACGTCGATGCGCTCCTGGAGGTTCCCCTGCTTTTCCAGCAGGCGATTCATCTCCTCTTCGTCCATGGGCTCGGCAAACCGGGCGCTGATCTGGTTGAACTGGTCGAGCAGTGCCTGCTGCTCCTTGACCCCGTCGAGGACGTTCCCCCGCACGTCCTTGGTGGGATCCAGACGCGGCTCCTGCGGGAGGTATCCGATCCTGGTTCCCGGAAGCGGCCGCGCCTCGCCCAGAAAGTCCTGGTCCTCACCCGCCATGATCCGGAGCAGGGTCGACTTCCCGGCGCCGTTCGATCCGAGCACGCCGATCTTGGCCCCGGGATAGAAGGACAGGAAGATGCTCTTGAGAATCTCGCGGGAAGGGGGCACGACCTTGCGGAGGTCGCGCATGGTGAAGATGTATTCGCCGGCCATAGGGCGTGGAAGATAGGGAGGGTATTGGTCATTAGCTATTAGCTATTGGCTATTAGCTACTAGCTATTAGCTACTAGCTATTAGCTATTGGTTATTAGCTGGAGGGAACTGATAACTGGTGCGCTAAGAAGATGAGTCAGGTGCAGTGCGGAGCTTGAAATTGAGGTCTCACGAGCAGCCACGGAGGTATTGTGGGAGACCTCAAGAAGCTAACAGTCTGGCAAAAATCCCATCAGCTAGCGCTAGCAGTCTATAAGTCAACCGCGGGCTTTCCAGATCAAGAGCGCTTCGGCTTAACAGGGCAATTACGGCGTGCAGCAGCGTCCATACCGGCCAACATTGCTGAAGGTTGCGGACGTGGAACCGACAATGAGCTCGGCCGCTATGTGCGGATCAGTCTCGGCTCTGCGACTGAGTTGGAATATCACCTGCTTCTCGCCAGAGACGTGGGCTGTCTCCCACCACGGGTCTACGAGCCTCTGAGCGCCGCCACTCTAGAGGTCCAAAGCATGCTGGCGGGACTAAGTCGAAGAGTAAGGCGGGTCCGCAGGCCTCGAGCTACCTCAACACGTCTAATAGCTAACGTCTAATAGCTAACGTCTAATAGCTAACGGCTAATAGCTAACGGCTAATAGCTAACGGCTAATAGCTAACGGCTAATAGCTAACCGCTAACACCTCTTCCCAACAAAAAGGGCGCTCCAGCGGGAGCGCCCTCGGTACTGCGCCGGCAGAGCCGGATCTAGCTGAGATGCTTGTTCGCGATCTTGGCCAGGTCGAACATGGTGACCTGGCTCCTGCCGCCGAAGAGCGGGCGGAGCTTCTCGTCGGCATTGATGGCCCGACGGTTCCTGGCGTCCTGGAGCCCGTTTCGCTTGATGTATGCCCAGAGCTTGCTGATGACCTGGGTGCGCGGCATGGGGTTGTTGCCGATGACGGCGGCAAGCTGGGGACTGGGCTGCAACGGTCTCATGAATGCGGGATTTGGTGCGCGCTTCCTGCCGGTGGACTTCCTGGCTCTCTTTGCTGTCTTCTTGCGGGCGGCAGGTCGCTTTGCCGACCTCTTGGCTGTCTTCTTTCTACCGGCAGTCTTTTTTCTCCTGGTGGTGGCCATCGCGAGTCTCCCATAATGAGTGAGAACCGTGCTGTGCCTCGGAACCAAACAAGAACTACCGTGCTCAACAGTAAGCAAGCCGCGCCCAGTTGCAATAGGGAATCTTCAATTTCCCCTCTGAAAAGCCGGCCGGCCCCCCTGGGGCTATGCCCGCGTGGCACCAGCCGGGAGGTATCTTTAGGAGGCGTTTCAGGAGGTGCTTCCAGCTTTCCGGTACCATGACCCTAGAGACGGTATGCTCCTATGACCAACCTCCATTCAATGCTCCGGACGGTCGCGCTCGCCTTGAGTCCGCTCGCCCTCGCCCTCGGCGGAAGCTCGAATCCTGCCGCGAATCCGAGCTGCGATCTCGACAATGGCGGTCTCGTGCTGCCAGAAGGCTTCTGCGCCACCAGCGTGGCCAGCCAGCTCGGTCCGGTGCGCCAGTTGGATGTCGCTCCTAATGGAGACCTCTACGCCGCACTGAGCGGCAAACCGGATGACGGCACCGGTGGGGTGCTCGCCTTCAGGGATCGCAATGGCGATGGCAAGCCCGACGAGCGCGCCAGCTTCGGCCCCGGCGGGGGCAACGACGTGAAGGTCCACCAGGGCTACGTCTACTTCGCCCTCAACGATCGCATCGTCCGGTATAGCCTGGCCGGGGGGAAGCTCGAGCCCAGCGGGAAAGAGGAGATCGTAGTCAGCGGCTTACCCAGCAAAGGGGGCCACGTGGCAAAGAGCGTCGCCTTTGGTCGGGAAGACGCCATGTACGTGAACATCGGCTCCAGGACGAACAGCTGCCAGAAGACCGACCGGCTGCCCGCCTCGCCGGGAAACCAGCCCTGCACGGAGCTCGACGAGCGTGCCGGGGTCTGGCGTTTCTCGGCCAGCCGCATTGGCCAGCGCTTTCCCGACGGGCGGCGCTACGCGACCGGTCTTCGCAACGCGATGGCGCTGGCAACCCAGCGGGGAACCCTGGCTCTCTTCGCCGCAGTCCACGGCCGGGACCAGCTGAGTGACAACTGGGGCTTCAGCGACGAGGTAAATGCGAACAATCCCGCCGAGGAACTCGTGCGGGTCGAGTCCGGCGCCGACTACGGCTGGCCTTACTGCTATTACAGCAACCAGTACAAAAAGAAGGTGCTGGCCCCAGAGTATGGCGGCGACGGCCGGACGGTGGATCGCTGCGGATCGGTCAAGGACCCGGTGCTGGCGTTTCCCGGACACTGGGCGCCGATGGCGATCGCGTTCTACCACAGCAATGCCTTTGGGCCCGATTACCGGGATGGATTATTCATTGCCTTCCACGGATCGTGGAACCGCGCGCCGCTGCCGCAGGATGGCTACCGCGTGGTATTCGTGCCGTTTGCCAACGGGAAGCCCACGGGCGAGTACTCGACTTTTGCCACCGAGAAAGGTGGGCCGACGTCGCTCCGTGCCAGCGGAGTGGCCGTTGGTCCCGACGGGTCGCTCTACATTTCGGCCGACCAGAATGGGAAGATCTGGAAGGTGACGCGTAGAGGAAAAGCGTGAACGGTGAAAACGGTGAACGGTGAAAACGGTGAACGGTGAACGGTGAACGGTAAACGCTAAACGCTAAACGGTAAACGGTGAACAGGTGGATGAGGGCAGCCCGTTCACCGTTCACCGTTCACCGTTCACCGTTCACGCTTTTCCCCCCAGCACCCTTTCAACCGCCGTAAGGCTCGGGTCGATCTCTACCGGACGATTTGCCCCCGCCGGTGGCGGCTCCGTCTCCTGGTGATAGCGCAGCAGGGTTCCGGGGTCCTTGAGTATGTGGCCGGTCAGAACGGCCACCACCCGGTCCGACGGCTTCACCACACCGTCGCGGACCAGCTGCCGGAGGCCCGCGAGGGCGGCGGCGCTGGCCGGCTCGCACCCGACTCCCGAAGCGTCGATTGCGGCCTTGGCCTCGAGCAGCTCGTCGTCGGAGGTGGCGAGCACCACTCCCCGGGTCTCTATGATGGCCTGCACGGCGCGCTCGTACGAGGCAGGGTTTCCGATGTTGATGGCGGTAGCCACGGTCTGCGCCTTGACCCGATGCCGCTGGGCAAATCCTTCCGCGAAGCTGCGCGCGAAGGGCGCCGCACCGGCTGCCTGAACCGCCGCCAGGCGGGGCAGCCGTGAGATCAGGCCCCACTGACGAGCCTCGCGCAGCGCCTTTCCGAACGCGGCGGTGTTCCCCAGATTGCCGGCCGGCAGCACGATCCAGTCGGGCGACTCCCAGCCGAGCTGTTGGAGCAGCTCCAGCACGACCGTCTTCTGGCCCTCGATCCGGAATGGGTTGATCGAGTTCAGCAGATAGACCCCCAGCTGGGCACTGGCCTCCTCCACCAGGCGGAGACAGTCATCGAAGTCGCCCCGGACCAGGAGAGTTCTGGCTCCATAGGCCAGCGACTGGGCCAGCTTCCCCGCCGCCACGCCTTCTCTGGGCACCAGTACCAGGGCCGGGAGACCGGCTTGTGCCGCATAAGCCGCCAGCGATGCCGAGGTGTTCCCGGTTGACGCGCAGGCCACCGCCGCGGCCCCGATCCGCTTGGCCTGGGTTACACCCACCGTCATTCCTCGGTCCTTGAATGAGCCCGTCGGGTTGTAGCCCTCGTGCTTGAGCAGCAGATGCTCGACTCCTGCCCATCGGTCCAGCGCGACCCGGTGCAGGAGCGGGGTGTTACCCTCGGGGTGGGAGACGACCGCGTCGGCTGATGGAAGGACGATCTCCCGGAAGCGCCACACCCCGGACGCGGAAGCTCCGGGCGGGCCTCCCCGGCGCTCGGTGAAGCGCTGAATGAGGTCCGCCGGCGTCATGGACGGCGGGCGGTGGTGTACTTCCAGCAGCCCACCGCACAGCCCGCAGCGGGGATGGGGATCGGTCTCGACGACCTCGTTGCCGCAGGCGATGCAGGATTGCCAGCTGGCCGGCCGATGAGTCTGGAACCTCATTCCTTTTCCATGACCCGCGCCCCGGCGCGATCGATCTGGGTCACTCGCACCTCGCTGCGGTGGCCCGAGGCAGTGTATGCCGCCGTCATCGCGGCGGCCACGCGCTCGCCTATATCGCGGCCCCGGACCAGCGCGAAGGCGGTGGGTCCACTGCCCGAGATGGAGCTGCCGAGCGCCCCCGCCGCGAGAGCCGCACGTTTGGCCTCGAGGAAGCCCGGCAGCAGGGCCGCTCGGGCCGGCTCGGCGATCCGGTCGTCGATGGCGCGGCCCAGCAGGGCGTAGTCGGCCGCGGACAGAGCGGCGACGATTGCGCCGACCTGCGCCGCCTGGTGCACCGCCGCCGCTCGCGGGATCTGAGCCGGCAGAACCGAGCGGGCGTCGGCAGTGCGCAGCTGCTGGTCGGGCCGGGCCACCACCACCCAGAGCTCGGGGGGTACCGGAAGCTCGACCAGGTCGAGCGGGTCGAGCGAGCGGATGAGGACGATGCCTCCAAGCAGCGACGGGGCGATGTTGTCCGCGTGGCGCCCCGAGACGCTTTCTTCGGCCTCCAGCGCGGCGCTCAGCAGCCCGAGGCGATCCAGAGGGCCGCCGAGCAGCGCGTTGACCGCGACCGCGCCGGCCACGGCGGACGCCGCGCTTCCGCCCTGTCCCCCGGAAAGGGGAAGCCCCTTGCTCACGGTAAGCGCTATGCCTCGCTCGCGGCAGCGGGAGTCCGCGGCGCGCTCGACCACGACCCGCGCGGCCACACCGGAAGCGTGGCGGGCAGCATCGCCGGGCAGGTCCCGGTGCCCGGGATCCCGGATGTGAATGCCAGGCTCCCCAGTCCATTCGGCGCGCACCGTGTCGCCCGGGCCGGCCAGCGCCAGGCCCAGGATGTCGAGCCCGGGTCCGATGTTGCCGACTCCTCCCGGCGCAAATGCAGTCGCCGACCGTTTTTCCCTCTTCACGCTCCGGCCAGCCGCAGAATGTCGTTCAGGACGCCGGCCGCGGTGACCTCCGCTCCCGCGCCTGGTCCCGTGATGACGAGAGGGTTGGCCTTGTATCGGGCCGTGGTGAACACCAACTGGTTGTCCGAGCCCTTGATCGACGCCAGGGGGCTGGACATCGGCACCGCCCGGACCCCGACCGCGATCTTGCTCGGCGTCACCAGCGCCACGTAACGCAGCACCGCGCCTTCCGCGGCGGCCGCCTCCACCCGGCGTTTCCAGGGGGCATCCAGCTCCTCGAGCCGATGCATGAAGTCCTCCAGCGAGAGAGCTCGAGCCCACCGGGGAACCAGCGACTCAACCGAGCTGCGGCGAAGCTCGTCCCGATATCCCAGCAGCCGGGCCAGGATCAGAGCCTTGCGGGCCACGTCCATGCCCGAGAGGTCGTCCCGCGGGTCGGGCTCAGTGTAGCCCTTGGTCATGGCACTCCTCACGGCTCGGGAGAACGGGACGCCGTCGGATACCTCGCTCAGCACGTAGCCCAGCGTGCCGGAGAGCAGCCCTTCGATTCGATCAACCCGGTCGCCCGACTCGATCAGCTTGTAATAGGTGTCGATTATGGGAAGCCCAGCCCCTACTGTCGCCTCGTGAAGGATACGCCGGCCGTGCGCCCGGGCCGTCTGCCACAGTGCGTCGCTGACCGCGCTGCGGTCGGCCAGCGGCCGTTTGTTGGCCAGAACGAGGTCCATCCCGTGGGTGAGTGCCAGCTCGAGCGCGGGGGCGGTGTCGTCCGCGGTAAGATCGACCAGGACTGGCCGGGTCAGCGCATATCCGGCGATGTGAGTCACTGCTTCCTCCGCACTCGCCGCCTGTCCTTTGGGAAGCGCGCTCAGCCGCCGTCCCTTTCGCTTCTCGGCGGCAAGCCTTGCGAGCCGCCGCGGGCCGATGCCTTCCGGATCGAACACGAAGCCGGAGCGGTCGATTACCGCCGCCACCCGGAGTGAGAGGGCAGGGCGCTCTACCCGCGCCAGCAGGGTCGCGAGCGCGCGACCGATCTGGCCGAACCCCAGGAGCACGACCTCCATCCGCTCGGGCCGGATGACCGACCCACCCGCTATCCGCGAGAGCTGGAAGCCGGCGTGAATCCTCCGCTGCGCCTCGGCTGCCTGATCGGCCGCCACCACGACCGAGATGTTCAGCTCGGACGAGCCCTGCGCGATCGCGACCACGTTGATACCGCCTGCCGCAAGGGCCGAGAACACTCCTGCCGCGACTCCCGGGGTGCCCTGCATACCGAGCCCCACGACTGCCACGGTGGCCATTCCGCTGCTCACTTCCACTCCGTCGATCTCCCGCCGGGCGATCTCCCCCTGAAACTCCTGGACCAGACTCTCTCGGGCGGCTTCGGCCCATGGCTCGGGCACGCTGAAGCAGATCGAATGCTCCGAGGAGGCTTGCGAGATGAGCGAGACCGAGATCTGGCGACTCTGCAAGGCGGCGAAGGTCCGCGCCGCGATCCCGGGAACGCCCAGCATCCCATTGCCGGTGACGGTGACCAGGGACTGCCCTCCAGCCGCGGTAAGAGCCTTGACCGGAAGCCGGCCGGGTGCCACGGTTTCGGAGACCTCGGTCCCAGGAGAGCCGGGGTCGTCGAACGGCCGGATGTAGATCGGAATCCGCCGTCCCGCCAGGGGGATCAGCGCGCGGGGGTGAAGCACCCTGGCACCATAGTAGGCCAGCTCCGCCGCCTCCCGGGCGTGAAGCCGCGGAATGACCCGGGCGTCGGGCACTACCCGGGGGTCGGCAGTGAGCAGGCCGGGCACGTCCTTCCAAAGCGAGACCCGGCCCGCGGCCAGTGCTCGTCCCAGGAGCGTGGCCGTCAGATCGGAGCCACCCCGGCCCAGGGTGGCAACCTCGCCGTTCGGGGTGGCACCGATGAAGCCGGGGACTACCGGTATGACGCCCTGCGCAATCAGCGGCAGCAGCGTCCGCTGCGCGTGACGATCGGTTCGGGTGAAGTCGGGCGACGCCTGCCCGAACGCAGCATCGGTATGCACCACGTCGAGGGCGTCCACGTATCTGGCCTCGATGCCCGCCGCCTCCAGCGCGGCGGCAAAGAGCCGGGCGCTGAGGCGCTCTCCCCGGGCTATTACGTAGTCCGTCGTCCGTGGCGTCAGCTCCCGGATTCTACTGAGCCCCTGCGCCATGGCCTCCAGCTCGTGGAATACCTCGGCCATGTACGCCAGCATCCCGGCGCGGCTGCGGCCGGCGGGCAGCAGCACTCGGGCCACTTCCGCGTGGCGGGTACGCAGGTGATCGATCAAGGTGGTGACGGTACGCTCGTCGCCGCTTCCGGCCTGTTGCGCCACCGTGAGGAGCGCGTCGGTAGCCCCAGCCATCGCCGAGACCACCACCACGGTGGGCTCACGACGATGACTCTGGATTATCTCGACGGCACGATGGACAGCGGTGGAATCGGCCAGGGAGGCACCGCCGAACTTGTGCACCTGTGGCGCGCGGCGGGGTCGTGGCATACAGCGTGAGGATAATACGGAGGAGAGTCGGGAGCTAGGAGCTTGGAGCTGGGAGCTTGAGCTGGGAGCTCCTAGCTCCTGTCTCCCCGCCACTCTACTTTCCCATCATGCTCACGCTCCTGAAGCTGGTCCAATACCTCATCCGGACGCTGCACTCGGAGGGCACGCCGGGTCAGGTGGCGGCGGGCATCGCTCTGGGCTCGGCGCTCGGGCTCACACCCCTGATCAACGTCCACAACCTCGTCATCTTCGGGCTGATCGTGCTGCTCAACGTGTCGTTCGGGGGCGGCATGCTGGGCTGGGCGTTGTTCGTGCCGATCGGCTTCCTGCTGGACCCGGTCTTTCACGCCATCGGGCTCCAGCTGCTTCAGGCAGAATCGCTCCGACCTCTCTGGACCACGTGGACCAATACCCCGCTCGTCCCCTACACCAACTTCAACAACACCGTGGTGCTCGGGAGCGTAGTGGCGTGGGGGGTGTTAGCGACTCCTATCTTCTTTGCCGCGCGGTACGGCGTCGCCAGATACCGGGCAACGATCGGCGAGCGGGTGCAGAGGTCGCGGTTCTACAAGGCTGTGACGGCGTCCAAGGCTTACAACGTTTACCGGCTATTCCGCCCGGAGTGAACCGGTGAAGACCCGTATCTTTCGATGGAAAGCCATCGGTCCGCTGCTGGTGCTGTTCGCGATCATCGCCGTGCTGCTGGCGATCTTCGCCGAACCGATCGCCAAGGATACCACCGAGGAGGCAGGCACCCAGCTTCTCGGCGCCCAAGTAGATGTGGGCAAGCTCGACCTCCTGCCCCGGGAGGCGTCGGTGGACCTGCGGGCTCTCCAGGTGGCCAATCCCCTGGCCCTCACCCGAAACCTGGTGGAAGCGGATCAGATCCGGCTGAAGCTGAATCCGCTCGCGCTGGCGGAGAAGAAGCTCGTCATCGAGCGCCTGAGTTTACGGGGCATGCGGTTCGGCACCGAGCGCGAAACGCCGGCCCGGGAGGTGAAGGGCGGCGGATTTGCGCCCCAGGTGCTCCGGTACGTGCAGCAGTGGTCCGAACAGTTGGACGCGCCATTGCTCTCTCTCACCCCCATCGACACCATCCGCCAGCTGGTACTGGACCCCGGCCAGCTCACCACCATCCAGCAGGCCGAGGCTCTTGTCGCCCGCACCGATTCGATCCGACAGGCGCTCGATCGGGGATTCCAGGACCTGAACATAGAGCAAACTCTCGACTCGGCACGCGGACTCGCGGAGCGCCTGGCCGGCACGGACCCGAAGAAGCTCGGCCTGGATGGCACCAGGGAGGCCATCGAGTCGGTGCGACAAACCCTGAAGCAGCTCGACGCTGCCAAGAAGCAGGTGGAAGCTTTGGAGCGGAGCACCAAGGCTGGGGTGCAGCTCCTGGGGCACGGGACCCAGCTACTCGATCGGGCCCGTGAGAAGGACCTCGCTTTCGCCAAGTCCCTGATCCAGCTGCCCACGTTCTCGGCGCCCGACATCGGGAACGCGTTCTTCGGCAAGGTCAGCATCGAGCGCTTCAAACAGGCGCTCTACTGGGCCGAGCTGGCTCAGAGGTACATGCCCCCGGGTCTGCTGCCCCGGCCGAATCCAGGTCCCCAGCGCCTGCGCGCCTCCGGAATGACCGTCGCTTTTCCCAAGGAAGGCGAGTTCCCCCAGTTTCTGCTCGAGCAAGGCGAGATCGACTTTGCCATCGGGGGATCCACCCCGGTGCAGGGTGCCTACGCTGCAACCGTTCGCGGCCTCACCTCGGCGCCTTCGCTCTACGGCCGCCCGGCGGTGGTCAAAGCCGAGCGGCGCGCCACGGGCTCGGCGGTCGCCGAGATCGACATTGACGCGGTCATCGATCACGTTACGGCCAGAACTCACGATTCGGCCAGCGCGCGCCTGCGAGGGGTAAAGCTGCCGGAGCTCGACCTGCCGGGGTTGCCGGTGCGCATCGTGCCGGGTCTCGGCTCCACCAGCCTCGACTTCTCGATGAAGGGCGGCGGCACCGATCTGTTCGGCCGCTGGGCGATTGCGTCGAGCCAGGTGAGCTGGGCCGCCGATACCGCAGGGCGCTCGCTGAACGACATCGAGCGAGTGGTCCTGCGGGTCGTCTCGGGGCTCAGCGATCTGCAGGTGGTGGCAGAGCTGCGGGGAAGCGTCGGGTCGCCGAAGCTCTCGGTCTCCAGCAACCTCGACCAGGCCGTTGCCCGGAGCCTCGAGGCGGTGATCGGCCAGGAGGTTGCCAGGGCGGAAAAGATGTTGCGGGCCAAGGTAGACAGCATGGTGGCCGGCAAGGTCGAGCCGGTCAAGCGACAAATCGCGGCGGTGCAGGCCGAGGCAACGGAGAGAGTCGAGTCGGAAAAGCGGCGGCTCGACCAGGTAGAGCAGCAACTGAATGCCGAGCTGAAGCGGCTCACGTCGGGATTGGTGCCGGGTATTGAATTGCCGAAGATCAAGCTCTAAAGAGAAGTCGAGAGTCAAAGGTCGAAAGTCGAGATTGGGCACGACGCATCTTGACCCCTAGCCTCTAGACTCTAGACTCTAGACCTTCCGAATCACGCGAAAATCACCTAGAGCAAGCATCCATGCGCATCGGGGTTCCGAAAGAGGCCACGCCGGGCGAGCGCCGTGTGGCGCTGGCGCCCGAATCGTGCAAGAAGCTGATCCAATCCGGCTATGCCGTCTCACTCGAGGCGGGTGCCGGTGAGGCCGCCGGCTTTGCCGATGCCGCCTACCGGGAGGCCGGCACGACGATCGAGACCGACCCCGCGGCGGCGCTTTCCGCGGATATCGTGCTCAAGCTGAACCCCCCGGTCACCACCGGCAGCCGCAAGGAGGTCGAGTGGATGCGGGCGGGGGCGATCTACATAGGTTCGCTCATGCCGCTCCGCAACCTGGACGTGGTCCGGGCCCTGGCCGAGCGGCGGGTCACGGCGTTCGCCACCGACGCGATACCTCGCACTACCCGCGCCCAGGCGATGGACACTCTCTCCTCGATGGCCAACATCGCCGGTTACAAGGGGGTGCTCCTCGCCGCGGTCGAGCTGAACAAGTACTTCCCCATGCTGATGACTGCCGCCGGCATGGTGCCGCCGGCCAAGGTCTTCGTGATCGGTGCCGGAGTGGCGGGACTCCAGGCCATCGCCACCGCCAAGCGGCTCGGCGCCAACGTCACGGCCACCGACGTGCGGCCGGAGGTCAAGGAGCAGATCGAGAGCGTAGGCGGGAAGTACGTTGGGATCGAGCTCAAGGAGAGTGCTGCGGCCGGGGGAGGTTACGCCAAGGAGCTTTCGGAGGAAGACCGGATCCGGCAACGGGAGATTCTCGCCGCCCAGTGCGTCCAGTCGGATGTGGTGATCACCACCGCCCTGATCGGCGGGGTGTTCGCTCCCCGCCTGATCTCGGCCGAGATGGTAAGCGCCATGAAGCCGGGCGCGGTCATCGTGGACCTGGCCGCCGACGGAGGAGGGAACTGCGAGCTGTCGCGCCCCGGCGAGACGGTGCAGGCCGGAGCCGTCACCATCCTGGCCCCGCTCAATCTTCCCGCCACCATGCCGCTGCACGCCAGCCTGCTCTTCTCTCGCAACCTCACCGCCTTCATTCTGGCCTTCACCGCGGACAAGAGCTTCCGGCTCGATCTCGATGACGACATCCAGCGGGGCGCGCTCATCACCCACCAGGGCGAGGTGACGCAGGCGCCGACCCGCGATGCCCTGCAGAAAGGTGCCCTATGATGTTACTCCAAGCCGCCGAAAAGGTGGCGGCCCAGCCGCCGGACATCTGGTCCCAGATCTTCGTCTTCATGCTCGCCACCTTCATCGGACTCGGCGTCATCCGCCGGGTATCGCGGCTCCTGCACACCCCGCTGATGTCGATCACCAACGCGATCTCCGCCATCGCCGTGGTGGGCGCGATCCTGGTGGCCGGCCCCGATTACCCCGGTGAGATCCGGCTCCTGGGAATCATCGCCGTCTTCGCCTCGATGACCAACATCGTGAGCGGCTTCCTCATCACCGAGCGCATGCTCAAGATGTTCAAAAGCGAGAAGAAGCCGTCCGAGGACCGCCCATGATCGTCGGACTGGTTCAGCTCGCCTACCTGGTCGCGGCGGCGCTCTTCGTCTTCGCGCTGCACTGGATGAACACGCCGGCCACGGCGCGGCGCGGCGTTTATGCCGGCGTCTTCGGCATGCTGCTCGCCGTGGTGGCGACCTGGCTGCAGCCCCAGGTGGTGCACCACCAGGGGATCGCGATCGCGATTATCGCCGGCTTCCTGGTGGGGGTGCCTCTCTCCCGGGTGCCGCTCACCGCCGTGCCCCAGCGCACCGCGTTATCCCACGCCTTCGGCGGCCTCGCGGCCGGCCTGGTGGGGACCGGCAAGTATTATCTCTGGTTCGGCGAGGGCGCCGGCGAGCTGACCACCTTCCGCACCACCGCGATCATCGCCGAGGTGATTCTGGGCTTTCTGACCTTCACCGGCAGCCTGATGGCAGCCGGGAAGCTGCAAGAGATCAAGTGGATTCCCCAGCGCCCCGTCACCTACCCGTTGCAGAACGTCACCAACGTCGGCCTGTTGCTGCTCGCGGCCGGGCTGGGCATCGCGGTGGTGCTCCAGCCGGAGTCGGCCTGGTCGCCGGTGGCGTTCGGGGCCATCATCGCACTGGCGCTGGCCTTCGGCGTACTGCTCATCATTCCGATCGGTGGCGCCGACATGCCCACGGTGATCGCCATCCTCAACTCCTACGCCGGGCTCGCTGCCGTGGCGATGGGGTTCGTCCTGGAAAACAAGCTCCTCATCACCGCGGGCGCGCTGGACGGCTCCAGCGGACTCATCCTCGCCATGATCATGTGCCGGGCGATGAACCGCTCCTTCACCAACGTGCTCTTCGGCGCCTTTGGCCAGGTCTCACCCGCCAAGGCCTCGGGAGAGGAGAAGGTCTACAAGTCGGAGACGATCGAGGGTGGCGCGCAGGTCCTGGAACAGGCCAGCATGGTGGTGATCGTTCCGGGCTACGGCATGGCCGTCGCGCAGGCCCAGCACAAGGTCCGTGAGCTGTACGACCAGCTGAAGAAGCGGGGTGCCACCGTGAAATTCGCCATCCACCCGGTGGCCGGGCGCATGCCGGGCCATATGAACGTGCTCCTCGCCGAGGCCGACATCCCCTATACCGACCTCGTCGAGATGGACGAGATCAACCCCGAGATGCCCCACTGCGACGTGGCCCTGGTGGTGGGGGCGAACGATGTCGTCAATCCCGCCGCCCGGACCGACAAGAGCAGCCCCATCTTCGGCATGCCCATCATCGACGCCGATAAGGCCCGCACCGTGTTCGCCATAAAGCGCAGCAAGAAGCCGGGGTTTGCCGGGATCGACAACGAATTGTATTTCTCGGATCATACCTGGATGCTGTTCGGTGACGCCAAGACTGTGGTGGGCGAGCTGGTCAAGCAGCTTGCCGGGGGCGGTGCTCACTAGGGCGGCCTCGCGGGCCCCTAGATGTGTCATTCTGAAACCAGCTAAGCGCCAGTCCTGCCAAAGTTGCAGACAGTCGCCCCTCGGCGGCGGAGCCAGGTCGGCGCCCGAGGAGGGACCCGCAACTCGCAATCCCGCCGTGATTTATCTAAGGTGTTGATTTTTCGCATCTTAGGCAGTATATTGGCCGACTTCAAATTTGGCTCGGCCTCAGTCGTGGCTGGCAACCGAGCAGGGGACCGCGGTCCCGTAGGAGGCTAGAAGCGTGACAATCAAGGCACGTGGCAAGCGTCGCCCGGTGCGACCGGCGCAGATCGCTCGTGCAATCGACGAAGGGCGGGAAAGCCTCGATCTCTATCTGGATGAGATCAGCCGGGTCCCCCTCCTCAATCGTGAGGAGGAGATGGAGCTCGCCCGGAAGGCGTTCAAGGGGAACATTGCCGCCCAGGAAAGACTGGCGCGCCACAACGTCCGTTTCGTCGTTTCGGTGGCCAAGAAGTTTCAGAACCGGGGTGTGCCACTCGTCGATCTGATCGGTGAGGGGAACCTGGGTCTGATGACGGCCGCCCGAAAGTTCGACCCGGACCGGGGGGTCAAGTTCATCTCGTACGCCGTCTGGTGGATTCGCCAGGCGGTGCAGGCGGCCATCGCCCGGCACGGGCGTCCGGTCCGGGTACCACTCAACCGTACCGCAGACCTCAGCCGGCTGGGTCGCACTACCACCCTGCTCAAGGATCGGCTGGGGCGGATGCCCACCACCGAAGAGCTGGCCCGCGCCACCGGCCTTACGGTGGAAGCGGTACGCTCGCTCAGCGCCCTTAATTCCGAGGCGGTTCGACTCGACCATCCCACCCGGGACGGCGAGGGCAACGAGCGGATCGAGCGCTTTACCAGCGGCGAGCAGGAAAGCACCGACATGACCACCATGGCCAACAGCCAGACGCGGGACATCGAGGCCGCGCTGGCCGCCCTGCCGCCTCGCGATGCCAAGGTGCTGCGCCTGTACTTCGGTCTGGATGACGGCAACAGCCGCACCCTCGAAGAGATCGGCCGAATGATGGGCGTTACCCGGGAGCGGATCCGCCAGCTTCGAGATCGCGCCCTGCTCCGGCTCCGCGAGGGCGAAACCGGCGAGCGGCTGCGAGACCTGGTAGCGTAAGAGGCTATTGGCTATTGGCCGTTGGCTGGCCCGATGATCGAGAAACCCTCCGCTTCGGGGGGTTTCTTATTTTCCGGGAGTGGCCAATAGCCAATAGCCAATAGCCAATAGCCAATAGCCAATAACCCCATGAACCCCATCCCCCACGCAATTACCCGGCAAGACGACGGCATACGGATCGAATGGGACCAGAAGGGCCACGAGGGGTTTTATCCCGCCCGCCTGCTTCGGCTGGCCTGTCCCTGCGCCGGCTGCGTCGAGGAGATGAGCGGGCGGCCGCTGCTCGATCCCGGCGCGGTGCCCCAGGACATCCGCCCGCTCTCCCTGGAGCTGGTGGGCGCTTACGGTCTCCGGGTGCGCTGGAGTGACGGTCATGGAACCGGGATCTACACCTTCGAGCGGCTGCGGCTGGCCTGTCCCTGCCCCCGCTGCACGGGCCCGAGAGGGCCCTCCGGCGCCCGGTGACCTGGGACACATCCGGGGGCCGGGCGGGCGGCACAATATGTGTGGCTAAGCTTCTGTCGGGACCATTATCGCTTCGCCGGAGCCGCAGATGCCCCATCAGGAACATTCCGCCATTCGTGAAGGACTGCTCGCCGGGCTGATCGGAGCGCTTGTCGTCGTTGCCTGGTACTTCGTGATGGACCTCGGTCGCGGCCAGATCCTCTACACGCCCAGCGTCATGGGCCAGGTCTTCGTCCAGGGAGACACCATCCCGGCCGTACGTACCGTCGCCACCGAAGCCGTGGTGCAGTACTCACTGCTCCACTTTGGATGGTTCCTGCTGTTCGGCATAGGGCTCGGTGCCCTGACTCACCTCGCGGCCCGGACTCCGGCATTCCGTATGGGTATCTGGCTCTTTCTGATGGTCGGCTTCCTGTTTTTCCTGGGCATGTCGTACACGCTCTACTGGCTGACGGACCAGCGGTTCCCCTGGTTGACGTCCATGGTCGGGGGCCTGCTCGGCATCGGATCGATGGGCTTCTACCTGTGGCGGCGGCACCCGGGGCTGCGGGGCACCTTCCAGCAGGCTCCCCTGGGTGACGAGGTCAGGCCGCCCCCCCACCCACCAGGTTCGCCGCGGGTATGAGGATGCCAGGTGATGGCTTGCGTTCCCGGCAGGTGAGCCACAATGTGATGGCAAGCCGGACTCAGGGCGTCAGTGACTGGATGGGCCGCAACTCCACAGGCCACTCCGGAGGCAATGCATGCTGGACAGCTCTCACTCGACCATGGCGGAGGGCACCGATGTAGGCATCATCGGGGGTCTCGCAGTGGCCGTATGGTTTCTGGTCCTCGATACCATCGCTGGTCATCCTTTCCAGACACCCAGCCTGCTGGGCCAGGTCGTTCTCTTCGGCAACGCCCGCCCCGACACCGAGCAGCTCGTATTCGGAGCCATCCTGGTCTACACCGCCTTCCACTTCGCCGTCTTTGCCCTGCTGGGTATGGGCCTGGTGGTCCTGGTCCACTGGGGTGAGCGAGATTCGGTGGTACGCTATGCGTTGTTGCCGGTCTTTCTGGTCTTCGAGGTCATGTTCTATGGTCTGCTCGAGGTTCTCTCGGAACGGACCAACGAGCTGTTCCCCTTCTGGGCCGTAATAACGGCCAACACGCTGGCCGCATTGTGCATGGGCGTCTACCTCTGGGTCCGGCATCCCGGCTTCCGCCGCTCTATCCGGGAAACGCCGCTGGGAGACGCTCCCCGTTAGGGGGCTGTTGGCTAGCAATAGCCAATAGCCCATAGCCCATAGCCACAGGCTGTCGCCTGCCTCCCTTCCCGAATTACCTTCCAGCCTCACTCTCATCCGGCCAGGTCTGTTGCGTCACCGATTGCTGTCTGTCGGTCCCGCGTCTCTCCTCCTTCTAGCGCTGGCCACATCCCCAGTCCTGGGGCAGCTGGAGCCGCCTTCGACCGGCGGTGTCGTGAAGCTGGACCAGGAGCTTCGGATGCTGGGGCATTACAAGCGGGTCCTCATGATCGGGGCTCATCCCGACGACGAGGACACCGAGCTCCTCACGATACTGGTGCGCGGAATGGGAGCCGAAGCCGCATACCTGTCCCTCAATCGGGGTGAGGGGGGCCAGAATCTCATCGGCCCCGAGCTGGGCGAGGCTCTGGGTTTGATTCGCACCGAGGAGCTGCTTGCCGCCCGCAGGCTCGACGGGGCCCGGCAATACTTCACCCGGGCCTACGACTTTGGCTACTCCAAGACCATCGAGGAGACCTGGCAGCACTGGCCCCGCGACACCATCCTCAAGGACGTGGTGAGAATAGTCCGCCGATTCCGTCCCCAGATCATAGTCTCGATCTTCACCGGCACCCCCCGCGACGGCCATGGCCAGCATCAGGCCGCGGGTTGGTCGGCTCAGGAGGCCTTCAGGGTGGCGGGAGACTCCAGTCGTTTTCGGGAGCTCTTCCGGGAAGAAGGACTGCTCCCCTGGAGCCCCCTTAAGCTGTATCGCAGCACCCGGTTCGATAGCGCCGCCACCACGCTCACCCTGAACGGGGGCGTGCTCGATCCGGCCGTCGGCAAGTCGTTCCACCAGATCGCAATGGCCGGCCGGAGCCTGCATCGCTCCCAGGACATGGGCCAGCTACAGCGGATCGGGCCCTCCCAGGTTCGACTTGCCCTTGTAGAGGACCACACGGAAGGTGGTGATGATCTGTTCGCCGGGGTCGATACCACGCTCAGCGCCATGCCCCTGGGCGAGCGGCGGGCCGGCGGGTCGGCTGCGCTGGTGCGGCCCGATGAGCCCCGGCCCGATCTAATCCGCTATTCGGCGCTGATCGATTCGGTTCTGGCGGCGCGCGGGAACCTGCCAGCCCAGGGAAGTCTGCTGGCCCGGGCGGCTCGGGATCTGGAACAGGCGGTCGTGCAGGCCCCTCAGTCCCGGTCGGATCAGAGGGGGGTCTACTACACCCGTGGCATCGAGCTGGAGGATCAGCTTGGCCATCTGAACAACGCCGCCTGGCATCTGGGCCGGGTGGTGTTCGATGCCGTCGTAGACGACGACCGCGTGGTGGCGGGCCAGATGCTCGGTTGGACCCTCTCCTCCTGGAACGCCTCGGACGAGCCACGGATGGTGAGCATGCGGGCCGCCCAATGCATCCCGCTGGGCGACTGTCATGCCTCGCCCAACCAGCCGGCGGTCCAGACCATCCAGCCGGGCGAGGTGGGGACTGTCGCGCTCAACTATGAGGTGCTGGAGCAGCCGCCTTCGACGCCGTACTATCTGCGGTTACCCCGGCTGGGCGACGTGTACCGCTGGCCGGAGGAGCCGCCCGGCCGGAGCCGGATAACCGGCGGGCTGCCCTATGGAGAGCCGTTCGAGTCTCCGACCTTCCTGGGATCGGTCGAGGCGAGCGCCGGCCACTCAGACAGTCTGGGCGCTTCGCGCTCGGAGGAGGCAGTATTCCGCTTCAACGACCAGGCCCGCGGCGAGGTGCGCTGGCCGGTGAGAGTGGTTCCCCGTGTCGACGTCAAGCTCGACCCGGCCACCGAGCTCTGGCCCATCAACTCCCCCGCACCCCATCGCTTCATAGTCAGCCTCACCCACGGAGCCGGCGATTCGACCTCCGGCACGGTACGACTCGAGCTGCCCCGAGGATGGCCTCCCTCCAGGCCCCAGAGCTTCCGCTTTACCCGGGAAGACGAGCGCGCGGCGTTCGTCTTCGACGTGCGGCCGCCGGCCAGACTCCCCTCCGGCTCGGCGGAGATACGGGCCCTGGCGGAGGATACCCAGGGCATCACCTATGGCATCGGTGTTTTCACCGTTGATTACCCCCACCTCCGTCCTCGCGCCTACACCCGCCCCGCGGCCGCCACCATTCGCATGGCCCGCCTGGTTTTGCCCCGGCTTACCAGGGTGGGTTACATCCGGGGTGCGGCCGACCAGGTACCGGAGGCGCTGAAGGGCGTCGGGATTCCGGTGAGCCTGCTGAGTGCCGGGATGCTCGAGCGGGGTAACCTGGGCCGATACGATGCCATCATAGTGGGGCCGCGGGCCTACGAGACCGATTCGGCCCTGGTCGCCAACAACCGCCGGCTGCTGGAGTATGCCCGCCGGGGGGGCGTGGTGATCGTCCAATATCAGCAGCATCGCTTCTTCAAGGGCCGGTTCGCGCCCTACCCCATGACCGTTGGGGGGCAGCCGCTACGGCTGGAAGCTGAGGGGCCGACCAAGGCCGACGGCACTCCGGTACGCGCCGCCGCGCCGGTGAGCCACGACCGGGTCACCGACGAGAACGCGCCCGTCCGGATAGTGGCAAAGAAGCATCCTGTGGTCCGAGCTCCAAACCCTCTGAGCAGTGCGGACTGGAAGGGTTGGGTCCAGGAGCGGGGGCTCTACTTCGCGCGCACCTGGGATCGCCGTTACCAGCCGATTCTCGCCACCAGCGATCCTGGCGAGGCTCCGCTCCAGGGCGGACTCCTGATCGCCACGGTGGGAAAGGGGACCTATGTCTACACCGGGCTCAGCTTCTTCCGTCAGCTTCCTTCCGGCGTTCCGGGCGCATTTCGACTCTTTGCCAACTTGCTCGCTCTTCGCCAGCGTTCGGTGCGCTGAGCGGCGCCGGTGATGCTTCCGTGACCTTCGTGCCTTCATGGCTGGGAAGGCACTGGTATCTCCTGGGATTGGGGATCCTTTCGTGTGGTGGTGACGGCAGGACTCCGGTCGTGCTCTATTCCCCCCATGGCCGCGACCAGCTGTCCCTCTTGGAGCGGGCATTCGAGCGGAAGCGACCGGATATCGACGTGCGCTGGCTCGACATGGGTTCTCAGGAGATCCTCGACCGGCTCCGCTTCGAGCGGGTCAACCCCCAAGCCGACGTCTGGTTCGGCGGCCCCTCACCCATCTTCGACCGGGGCATCCGGGACTCGCTGCTGACGCCTTACCGGCCGGCCTGGGCCGACCGGGTGGACACTGGAAGCGTGGGCCCAGGGGACTTCTACTTTCCGGTCTATCGTACACCTGCCGTTATAGCGTTCAACAGCCGGGCGATCTCTCCGGCCGAGGCGCCCAGGGACTGGGACGAGATCCTCGAGCCAAAGTGGCGAGACAAGGTGATCATCCGCGACCCGATGGCGAGCGGAACCATGCGTGCCATCTGGGGGCTCATCATCGTGCGAAGCCTGCGTGAGACCGGCGATACGGCCGAGGGGATGGCCTGGCTGCGGCGTCTTGACGGACAGACCAAAACGTACACGATCAATCCGGCCCTGTTGTACGAGAAGCTTGCCCGCCAGGAAGGCCTGGTTAGCCTGTGGGACCTTCAGGACATTCTCATCAGTGCGGCCAAGGGTATGCCGCTGGGCTACGTCTTTCCCCGCAGCGGTACCGTGGTCATAGACGACCCGATCGGGTTGGTACGGGGAAGTCGTCACCCCGAGGCGGCTAGAGCCTTCATCGATTTCGTCGGCAGCGAGGAGGCCCAGTTGCTGGCCGCTCGCGAGGTGTTCCGGTTGCCGGTGCGGAGCGGCCTCCCACCGGACTCGCTCCCCTTCTGGGTTGTGGAGGTCGAGCGGGAGATGATCGTGACCGATATGGATTGGAACCTGTTGGCCACCGAAGGACCCGCCTGGATGCGATACTGGGACCAGCACGTGCGCGGGACGGGGAAGAGTGAGGCGCGAGGTGAGAAGTGAAAGGTAAGCAGTGAGCTTCTTGCGTCTCGATGGCCTGACCAAACGCTTCGACGGCACGGTTGCGGTCGGCGATCTCTCTCTCTCACTGGAGCGGGGAGAGATGCTCGCGCTGCTGGGGCCGAGCGGAAGCGGCAAGACCACGACGCTGCGGTTGCTGGCGGGCTTCGAGGTTCCCGACGCCGGACGGGTGTGGATCGAGGGTGAGGAGGTGACCCGGGTCGACCCGGCGGCCCGCCGCTTCGGTATGGTCTTCCAGCACTATGCTCTCTTTCCCCACCTCGATGTGGGGGGGAACGTGGGGTTCGGGCTGGAGTCACTCGGCGTGCGAGGTGAAGACCTGGACCGCCAGATCGTCCGGGCGCTCGCCCTGGTGGACCTGGCCGGGTTCGAGCGGCGGCGGGTCAGCCAACTCTCCGGTGGACAGCAGCAGCGGGTGGCGCTGGCGCGAGCGCTGGCTCCTGAGCCGCGGGTTCTCCTGCTCGACGAGCCGCTTTCCAATCTCGACCCCGCTCTTCGGGAGCGGACCCGGCGCGAGATCAGGGAGGTGATCCGGAGAGTCGGAATCACCACCGTCCTCGTTACCCACGAGCAGGACGAGGCCTTCGACATGGGCGATCGAGTCGCCGTTCTGCGGGGCGGCCGGCTCGAGCAGGTGGGCACGCCGGAAGATCTGTATGCCAGCCCGGCAACCGAGTTCGTGGCGGAGTTCGTGGGCCGGTCGAGCGGTATCGCCATAACCGTTCTGGGGTCGTCCGACCGCGGGCTCCGGATCGCGGTTGAAGGTGTCGAGTGGGATCTCACGGACCTGTCCCACCCGCACGAGGGGCCCCCGCCGGCCGGTCCCGCCCTCATGGTAGTCCGCCCGGAGGCGCTGAGGCTGATGGCACCAGCGCCAGGCGCCCTCATGGGCACCGTCACGGAGCGGCGCTTCACCGGCTCGGCGAGTCTCTTCACGGTCATAACCGATGGCGGGGTAGCGCTCGAGGTCACCGGACCGGCTCGCTCCGTGAGTGCCGGGGAGCGGGTCGGAATCATGCCAAGCCGCCGGGCTGGGGGCGGCATCCATCTGTTTTCCCGGGTCGGCGGGTGAGAGGTCTCCGGCGGGCCGAGCTGCTCGGCGGAACCCTGCTGGTTGTGCTGGCGTGGCTCATCGTATATCCGCTGGTCCTGGTTCTCATCCAGGGGTTCCGCGGACCCGAAGGCTGGACGCTCGACTTCGTGCGGCTGTTCCTGCAACATCCAAACGAAGCCCGTGCGCTCTGGGGCAGCCTCTGGATCTCGCTGGTAAGCGTATTACTGGCAGGTGTGATCGGCATCCCGCTGGGGTTCCTGTTTGCCCGTTACGACTTCCCCGGGCGGTGGCTCCTCGGTTGGCTGGTCGCTTTGCCGGCCGTGCTTCCGCCGCTGGTTGGGGTAATCGCGTTCCTCTTCCTTTACGGAGAGAGCGGTTTCGTCTCGCTCCTGGTCCAGCGGCTGGCCCGGCTGGACCAGCCGCCCTGGTCGCTTCAGGGCGCCGGCGCCATCCTGCTGGTTCATGCGTATTCGATGTACGTGTATTTCTACCTGTTCACCCGGGTCGGTCTGGCCTCCCTGGATGCCTCCGTTCTGGAGGCGGCCGCCAGCTTGGGTGCGGGACGGTGGCGCACCTTACGCCGTGTGGTTCTACCGCTGCTCTATCCCGCGCTCACCGGTGCGGCGCTCCTGACCTTCCTCACCTCGCTCGCCTCGTTCAGCGCCCCCTACATTTTCGGGGGCGGGTTTCGGGTCATGACCACCCAGATCGTGACCACCCGGCTCAATGGCGATAACGAGCTCGCCATGATCGAGACGGTGTCGCTCACGCTGTTGGCATTGGCCGCCTTGTGGCTGGTGCGCGGGTCCCGGGGATTCGACCAGGCGTCCGGGGGCCGCAGGGGATTCGCCGCCGCTCGGGTGACGGTGCAGCGCCGCGGCGCCCGCCTGGTCCTGGGAGTGCTCGGCTGGGGACTGGCCTTGCTGCTGCTCCTTCCCCACCTGACCCTCCTGCTGGTCTCCTTCGTCCCGCTGGGCACCTGGACCACGGAACCGCTGCCGCCCGCCTACACTTGGCGCAACTATCTCACCCTGGTGGAGGACCCGGTACGTGCGCGGCCGCTGCTCAACAGTCTATGGATGGCTACCGTCTCGACCGTGGTCGCGGTTGGCATGGCGGTAATCGCCGGAACGCTGTCTTCACGCGGGGTACGGGGCCGCCGGGCCATCGAAGGGCTGCTCGCCCTTCCCTGGGCGGTTCCGGGGACGGTCTTTGCCATCGCTCTGGCCACGGCCTTCAGCGTCCACGCTCCTGTGGCCGCCCGTATGGTTCTGGTCGGAACCCTGTGGATCCTCCCGCTGGCATACCTCGTAAGGAACCTGCCGCTCACCAGCCGTTCCATTCTCGCCGGATTCCGCGCCCTCGATCCTTCACTAGATGAGGCGGCTGCCACCCTCGGGGCGGGGCGCTGGCGGACCCTGCGACGAGTCACCCTCCCGCTGCTCAGGCCGGCAATCGTGGCGGGGGCGAGTCTTGCATTCGTGACTGCCTTTGGAGATTTCGTCACCTCCGTCATGCTCTACACCTACGACACCCGGCCGGTCTCGCTCGAGATCCTGTCGAGCCTCCGGCAGTCCGATGTCGGGGTGGCCGCTGCCTATGGCGTGGTGCTGATGGGCGTGAGCGCGGTGGTATTCGCCCTCGGAGCCGATCAAGGAAGCAGCGGATGAGGCCCCGGTCCGGCGGCTCTCGGCACCAGCTCCGCCGGCTCGCCGTGCTCATCGGGGTGAACTTCGTGGACATGATCGGCTTCATGATCGTGCTCCCGCTGCTTCCATTCTATGCTCTCAAGCTCGCCGCGTCGCCCGAGACCATCGGGCAGCTCATTGCCTCGTACTCGATCGCCCAGCTGCTCGTGGCCCCCATGTGGGGACGGCTATCGGACCGGTACGGGCGCAGGCCGGCGATCCTGATCGGGCTCAGCGCGTCGGCTGCTGCCTATGTGGTGTTCGGGCTGGCCGACAGCGTCTGGCTGCTCTTCCTCTCCCGGGTCGTGCAGGGTGCCGGCGGGGGAACTACGGGGGTGGCCCAGGCATACGTGGCCGACACCGTCGTCCCGGGAGATCGAGCCCGGGCGCTGGGCTGGCTTTCGGCAGCGACATCCGCAGGGGTCATGGTAGGGCCCGCCATCGGATCATCAGCGGCGCACCTGGGCCAGGCTGCTCCCGGTTTGATCGCGGCGGCGCTCTGCCTCATCAACGTGTTCTTCGCCTGGAAATGGCTGCCGGAATCGCGTAAGGAGCCTACGTCGGCAATCGTAAGTCCCCGAAAGCCGATCTGGCACGCGGCGTGGATGGCGCTCCGGCACCCCACCAGCCCGGTCGGCCGGCTCCTCTGGATCTACGGGGTGGGCATGATCGCATTCGCTTCGATGACTTCGATCATGGCGCTCTATCTCGGGGCCGAGTTCGGCTTCGATGAGACAACCATCGGTTACGTCTTTCTCTATGTGGGGGTCCTCTCCTTCGTCATGCGCAGCCTGCTGCTCGGGCCGATAGTGGACCGGATCGGAGAGACCTGGGCCATGCGAATAGGCACCGGGCTCCTGGTGCTCGGCCTTGTGTTGTACCCGTTCCCTCGTGATCTCTGGACGCTTGCCCTGGTCATCCCGCTGGTGCCCATCGGCACGGCCCTGCTCTTTCCGGCCACTACCTCGCTCATGTCGCGGCAATCGGACCCCGAGGAGCTGGGTACTACGCTCGGCGTCGCACAGACCTTTGCCGGTCTGGCCCGGGTCATGGCGCCCCTCCTGGCAACTACCTTGTTCCAGCGGCTCGGCCATGGCTGGCCGTTCTACGTGGCGGGCGGATTCGTGGCATTGGTCGGTGTCATGGCATTTCAGGTGGATGTCTACCCCAGAGCCGCCAAACGCGCGGCGGAAGGACCGGCCTAGATGAACGAGGGCGACCGGATCGATCGGCTGGAGCAGCGGCTGACGGCGCTGGAGACGGTGGTGCGTGAGATGGTGACAGCGAGGAAGGAGGCGGGTAAGCGGGTAGGCGGGGAAGCCGGTAAGCGGGTAAACCAGGATGCCAGTACGCAGTCGGCGCGGGTGGGGACGGCCTCACTTAAGGCGGCCGTAGCTGACTCCACACCAACCTACCCACCTACCCGCTTCCCCGCTTTCCCGCTTTCATCCGAGCAGTGGATCGGACAACGAGTGCTTCTCGCGGTGGGCGTGGTCGCGCTCATTTTAGCGGCCGGCTACCTGCTCCGCCTCTCGTTCGATCGCGGCTGGATCTCGCCCCTCATGCGGTGCATCGGAGGCGTTGGTGCCGGGGCCGTCATCGGGGCGCTCGGCTGGCGCCTTCATCCCCGGTACCGGACCTATGGTGCGGCGCTGATCGGCTGCGGTGCCGCCATCGTTTATCTGAGTGTCTGGGCCGCCGCGCGGCTGTACGACGTGCTGCCACCCACCACCGGTATCATCGGGCTCGCACTGGTCTCCGTCGCGCTCGCCATGATCGCATATGCCATCAACATCGAAGCGCTGGGGACCACTGCCGCGCTCGGTGCGTTCTTCGCCCCGCTGCTCCTCGGCAGCGACCGTTCCAACGCCGACCTCCTGCTGCTGTATCTCGCGTCTATGGCGGTGGGCCTCGGCCTGGTTGCGGCCCGGAAGCGCTGGCGCCTCACCATGTTCGTCGTGGCATTGAGCTATTTCGGGGTGGCCTACAGCGGAGCCGCAGATCGGGGTGACGCGGGGGCAGTCCTGCTCTACGGCGTGTTGGGAGGAGCCGCCGGAATTCATCTCGGGCTCCGGGAGCGATGGTGGGAAACCAGGTTTCTCTCGTTTGGCGGCGGCTGGACCTTCCTCGCCGCGGCGAGCGATCGCCTGGACCGTCCCTGGGCCATCCTGCTGGCCGGCGTGCTGCTCGCCGCACCGGTGTGGTGGTACGCCCTTCGCACGACCCGGGTACTGCCACTCCAGCAGACGCCGGCGACGATGACCGCAGGTTGGTCGGCCGGCGAAGCGGTCTACTTCTTCGTCACTCCGTTCCTCCTCGGTTGGGCAGTACACGGTCTCGCGCCGGCATGGTTCGATGACCGGCCAGGGCTGACCGCGCTGCTGGTTGCGATCCCGTACCTCCTGGCCGGCTACCAGCGGGTCCGTCCCGTGTTTGCGCTGGTGGGCGCCGCCGCGGCAGGCATTGCAGCCTGGCAACACTGGGGTGGAGTCGAGCGGGTGTGGGCGCTGCTCGCGCTGGCTGTTCTATGGGCCGCGCTGGATCATGCCCTGAGGCGAGAGGATGGACGCTGGTACGCGCTGGCCACGCTGTGGGCGGCCATCAACCAGCTCTTCACCGGTGGGCTCGAGCAGCGCACCGCGGCCGATGGCGCCTTCACCGGGCCGTGGGCGCTTGCCCTCTGGGGAACGGCGGCGGTCAGCACAGCGCTGGCAGCCGGGCTCTGGAAATCGATCTCCCAGACCGGCGCAACTCCGCTGGTCAGAGGAAGCCTATGGATCTTGGCAGGACTGCTGGTCCTCTTCGGCGTGACGGGGGAGATCGGACGCTACTTCGAGCTCCAGAGCCTGTCATCCAATGAGGCAGATCTCGCCGCGGGGTTGGCGGTGAGCGCCTGGTGGCTGGTGTTCGCCGCCACCCTGGTTGGCCTCGGGTTCGTTCGTTCCCTCAAGCAGGTGCGGCTGGCCGGCCTTGGTGTGGCCGGTCTCGCGGTGGTGAAGGTTCTCCTGTTCGACTTGTCTTCGCTCGACGCACTCTACCGGGTAGGCTCGGTCTTCATTCTCGGCCTCGTCTTCCTGCTGCTCGCGTATCTGTACCACAGGCAGGGACGGGATACGGGGGAGGCTGCGTCGTGACCGGCCTCTCCCGCCGTTCCTTTGCCGAGTCGTTGGCCATCGCAGCGGTGGCTCCGCTGGTCGGGGTTAGCCCCGAGTCGATCCGCTTGCCCGGTTGGAGCCGGGCGGTCTCGGAGTCCGCAACCGGAGACCCGGCGGCGCTCGCCAAGGCGCTGGCAGAGGTGATTCGCCGGCAGTACGGGTCGCGGCTCTCGGCCCACGATCTGGCCATCATTACCGGCCAGATCCAGGCGGGGCTGGAGCGTGTCGACCAGCTCCGAAGAGTTCCCCTGGCTAACGGCGACGAGCCGGACTTCGTCTTCTCCGCGGCTCACCGCCCGCCTCCGGTTCCGTGAGCGATCTGTCGTTTCTGACCATCCCGGAGCTGGGCGGTCTCCTCCGTTCCCGTCGGGTCTCGGCGGTGGAACTGGCCCGGCATTTCCTAGATCGACTGGAGCGCCTGGGTCCTGCCTACAACGCAGTGGTTACCGTGCTCCGGGAAACGGCTCTCGCCGAGGCCGCAAGGCGCGACCAGGAGCTCGCGGCCGGCCGGCTCCGTGGTCCTCTCCACGGCATACCCTACGGGGCCAAGGATTTGCTTGCAGCGGAAGGCGCTCCTACCACCTGGGGTGCCCAGCCGTATCGAGATCAGATGTTGAAGCACGATGCAGCCGTGGTGCAGCGGCTTCGTGCTGCCGGCGCGGTTCTCTGCGCCAAGCTGGCAATGGTGGAGCTGGCCGGGGGGATGGGATACACCCAGGCGTTCGCCAGCTTCACCGGACCGGGGAAGAATCCGTGGAACCCGGCCTACTGGTCGGGTGGCTCTTCCAGCGGGCCCGGCTCGGCGGTCAGTGCGGGGCTGGTCCCGTTCGCGATCGGCTCCGAGACCTGGGGATCGATCCAATACCCGGCTGCGTTCTGCGGGGTCAGCGGGCTACGGCCAACCTACGGCCGGGTGAGCCGATATGGTGCCATGGCCCTCAGCTGGACGATGGACAAGCTCGGCCCCCTGGCCAGAACCGCGCAGGATTGCGGGTTGATCCTCGCTGCAATTGCCGGTCGAGACGCGCGGGATCCGTCGTCCCTGTCCAGCGCATTTAGACCTCCTCAAATCCGTTCGGGGCGCCGCTATCGAGTTGGAGTCCTACGCGGCACGAGAGAGAGCACTCAACCAGAGGTCCTGCGGAATTTTGATGCTTCGTTGGAGGTGCTGGGAGAGTTTGCGGACGTAGCCGAGGACCTCGATCTTCCCGAGTTTCCCTACGACGCCGCTGCCAGGACTATCCTGGACGCCGAAGCCGCGAGCGCGTTCGAGCCGCTATTCGAAAGTGGCCGCATCATGGAGTTGACTGCGCCCCAGGATCGGCTCGGAGGTTACCCCGGGCACGCGATACTTGCGAGGGACTACCTGCGGGCGCTTCGAGTTCGCCGCCCGGCCGCGCTGGCGCTCGACCGGCTGTTGAGCGGATTCGACACCATCGCCGCACCATCGCGTCCAACGGTTGCCTTGCCGCTCGACAGGCCCTGGAGGGCGGCTTACCCCGCCTACCGGGGAGGCACCAACATAAGTGGCGCCGCCAACCTTTGCGGGGTGCCCGGACTCTTCCTCATGAACGGTTTGGGCGAAGCCGGCCTGCCGACCGGTCTTCAGCTCACCGGCCGTGCCCTGGGAGAGGAAACACTGCTGGGCATCGGAATTCGATACCAGGAGCGCACCAGATTGCACCGCCTCAAACCACCGGGATTATAAGCCGGTAAATCGGCGACAGCCTTGGAAGCAGAAGGCAAAGGGTCTCGATGGCGCGGCAGACCGTACCAGCCCGCTGGTTGCTATCTTCTATGCGTCGGTTGAGAGATTCTTCCAAAGGAGTGATCGTGACCGTATCGGTTCTGCCCCCCTCTCCTGCTGCGTTCGCCAGGGCAACCTGGGAAGATGTGGCGCCCTACTTCGACGAACTGGCCTCCCGCCAGCTCGAGCCCTCGAACATCGGAGACTGGCTCCGCGCCTGGTCCACGCTCGAGGAGCTGGTGACCGAGGCCGCTGCCCGGGCCATGATCGCGTACACCATCGACACGGGAGATGCTGAGAAAGAGGCCGATCACCTGCGGTTCTCCACCGAGGTGCTGCCCCGGATGGAGGAGCGGAGCGTAGAGCTGGCTCGCCGGCTGGTGGATTCGGGGTACTCGACGCCCGACCTCGCCACGACACTGGCACGCTTTCGGACCCAGATCGAGATCTTCCGCGACGAGAACGTTCCGATCTTCGCCGAACTGGAAGAGCACAGCGCCAGATACCAGCGGATCACCGGGTCGATCACGGTGGATTGGGACGGCGTGGAGCGACCTCTTCCGCACCTTCAGCCCTTTCTCAAGAGTCCCGATCGCGCCATCCGGGAGCGAGCCTTTCGTGCGGCCAGCCAGCCATATATAGACCGCCGTGAGGAGCTGAACGTTCTTTTCGACCGGATGTTTCAGCTCAGGATGCAGGCGGCCCGAAATGCCGGCTTTGCCGACTTCCGGGACTACACCTTTCAGGCCAAGTTCCGCTTCGATTACACCCCCGCCGACTGCGAGCGCTTCCATGATGCGGTCGAGACCGCCGTGGCTCCCGCCGTGGAGCGGGTGCTCCAATCCCGGCGGAAGCGTCTCGGGCTCGACGTGCTGCGTCCCTGGGATCTCGCGGTGGACCCTTACCGTGCAAAGGCGCTACGCCCCTTCAGCAACGATGCCGAGTTCGTCGGCACGGCCCAGCGGGTGTTCGACCGGGTAGACCCCTCGCTGGGTCGCGAGTTCCAGACCATGATCGATGAGGGTCTGCTCGACCTCGACAGTCGCAAGGGCAAGGCCCCGGGCGGCTATTGCGAGACGCTCCATTTCCAGGGCCGGCCCTTCATTTTCATGAACGCGGTTGGCCTGGTGGACGATGTCATGACCCTCCTGCACGAGGCCGGACACGCCTTCCACGCTTTTGCCGCCCACGAGCAGCCTCTGATCTGGCAGCGCCATCCCGGATCCGAGGCAGCGGAGCTCGCCTCCATGTCCATGGAGCTCCTTGCTGCTCCCCATCTCACTCAGCCGGTCGGCTACTTCACCGCCGAGGATGCCCGGAGCGCGTGGCTGGAGCACCTCGAGGACGTGTTGCTCAGCCTGGTTCACATCGCTTCGGTGGACGCCTTCCAGACCTGGATTTACACCAGTGGCCACGGGGGAGATGCGGCCGCCCGGGACGCCGAGTGGCTTCGGTTACGGAGCCGATTCGAGCGGGGCGTAGACTGGAGCGGCCTGGATCGTGAGCGGGTGGCCCGCTGGTACCGCCAGCTGCACATCTTCATGTATCCCTTCTACTATATCGAGTACGGGATCGCTCAGATCGGCGCCCTGCAAATCTGGCGTAACAGCCTCCAGGACCCCGCCGGAGCGGTGGCCCGCTATCGGGAGGCGCTGTCCTTGGGAGCGGTTCGCAGCCTCCCGGAGATATACCGGACGGCCGGTGCCCGGCTGACCTTCGACGTAGATGCCATAGCAGAGCTGGTCGGCCTGGTGGAGACGGAGATAGACCGCGTCCGCGCCTCACTCCCGTCGGCCTCCGCCCCCACCTCGCCGTCCAACGGGGCCAGCGCCGCCAAGCGTTCCTAGTTGCTTCTTCCGGCGGTCGCCGCAAGATTGTACCGCCTGCTGGACCCGGAGACTGCCGGTTCGGCAACCCCTGGTGGAGATAATGGATGGCCAAGGAAGAAGGAATCGAGATGGAGGGCGTGGTGACCGAGGTGTTGCCTGACCGCAACTATCGGGTCATGCTGGAGAACGGTCACGAGATTCTGGCTTACGCCGCGGGAAAGATGAGCAAGTTCAAGATTCGGGTTCTGGAGGGAGACCGGGTCAGCGTAGTCCTGTCTCCGTACGATCTCACCAGGGGGCGGGTCATTTACCGGCACAAGTGAGTCAGGAGTCAGGAGTCTGGAGTCCGACTTCGAGCCAGCAAACAAAAAGGGCCGCTCTTTCGAGCGGCCTTTTTGTTGTGCCTGGCGAGGTTCTTACTTGACCTTGGTGACGTTTTCGGCGGCGGGGCCCTTGGCACCCTGCACGATGTCGAACTCAACCCGGTCTCCCTCCGCAAGGCTGCGGAAGCCTTCCGCCTTGATGGCGGTATGGTGGACAAAGCAATCCTTGTCCCCGTTCTCCGGGGTGATAAAACCGAAACCCTTCGCGTCGTTGAACCACTTCACCGTGCCGATGGTGCGAGCCATTGCGCCTACTCCTGTTTGTTTGACTGCATCGGCCCCGTAAGCCCGGGGCCGAGTCTTTATGAGCGCGGGCCCGTCCCGCGTCATAAAAAATGAAAGACCCATCGGTCGATCCACCCGGGTCTCTGAATCCTACTGAATCAGTCGGTCAGACCTTCATTTGGGGGATGATTCGCGGGGACAAATCTGTATGGCCACCCGATTTAGTCAAGAGGGGAGCCGCGAAGCCAGCGGGCCGCGGCTCGGGCCCAATCGGTGACCGGCTCCCGGGACGGCCCCCCCACAGCCTGGTTGAGCGCCTGGAGAAACTCGGCGGCCGATGGATAACGTTTGCTCACGTCGGCACTGAGAGCCCGGTCCAGCACCAGCTCCAGGGCTTCGTTCACATCATCCCGGCGGCCCCGAGAAGTGGGAAACTGGTTGGTGGTCTGCTTGGCTAGAACCTGCTCGACCGTGAGCCCCGGAAACGGTGGCGACCCGAGGAGGGCGTAGTACGCCACGGCGGCCATACTGTACAGGTCCGACCGTTGATCCACCCGTTCCCCCAGAAGCTGCTCGGGGCTGGCGAACTGAGGCGTCCCGCTCTGGCTGGTGGCCCCACCGTATTTTCCCCGCAATGCCAAAGCCAGACCGAAATCGGTAATCTGAAGGCTCCCCGAGCGGGCGATGAGCATGTTCTCGGGCTTGATGTCGCGATGCACCAGCCCCGAGCCATGGGCGTGTGCCAGGGCCGACAACGCTTCCCGCAGGAGCCGGAGCACCCGATCGAGTGGGAGTGGTCCCTCCCGCTCCACCAGTTGCGCCAGGCTGGGGCCGTCGATCAGCTCCATGGTGTACCAGAGAAGGCCTGAGCGTCCCCCGATGTCGTAGATGTTCACGAGGTTGGGGTGGCGGAGTCCGGCCGCGAGCTGAGCCTCTCGCCGAAACCGTTCCACCACCTCCGGGTCCCGGGTCAGGAGAGGCTGGAGCACTTTCAGCGCAACCTGGCGCTCGAGGCGCAGATCCCGCACCCGGTACACCCGCCCGAACCCCCCGGTCCCGAGCAGGTCGAGCAGCTCGTAGTCGTCGCCCAGGGCTCGGCGGAGGCGCTTTTCCCAGCGGGCCTTGTCGTCCGGCTCTATGATGGCGCCCTGGTCCACGGTCAGGACCGGGGTCTCGAAGGTGCCCGCGTCGCTGGCAAAGTCCTCCAGCATCTCCATCGCCGTCAGGTAGCGGTCGTCCTGCGCCGGCTGCAAGGCGCGCAGGACGATGCGCTCCATCGCCCGGGGGCAGGCGGGCCGGAGCTCGGAGGGCCGCCGGATGGTGCCGGTGTCGAGCGGCGGCTCCTGGCCGGTGATCGTCAGGTAGAGCAGGGCACCCGCGGTATATACGTCGCTGGTAGGGTCGCCGGCTGTGCCATCCCGCACCTCCGGCGCCATGAACGCCAGGCCGAGCGGGACGGTGCCCGGCGGAATAGCGGGGAGCATGTGGCTGCAGTAGCGGACATCGGTGACGATGGCGCGCCCCGCCGAGCTCAGGAGTATCGAGGCCGGAACGATCCGCCGTAGGATGATGCCGTGGGCGTGGGCGTGTTCCAGGGCGCTCAAGAGATCCCGGGCCAGGGCATGCACCATGGGGATCGGCCGGGGACCGCGCATGAGCGCTCCTTGCAGGCCCTCACCATCGATCCAGTTGCCCACCCGATACGCGAGATCCCCGATCACGCCCGCATCGTAAACGTGACGGATGGCAGGGTGATCCAGGCGGCCCAGCGCTTCCGCTTCTCGGACAAACCAGGCTCGGGTCGGCTCGTCGGAATAGAAGTTGACTCGCAGGCTGACCCGCCGCTTGAGGATGCGGTCGTGAGCCTCGAACAGCACCCGCTCGAGGGACGCGGCCACTGTTCGCTCGAGCCGATAGCGCGACCCGAGCGCTTCCTGGGTGCGCTCGAAATAGCGGGGCGGTTCGCTCGGGCTCAGCGCAGCAACCCGCGCCGCCGCTCGACCTTTACCTGGCGGCCGCAAACGTCGGCGTTGCACCAGCGGCGGCCCTGATTGGGTGAGTCGTCAGTAAAGAAGAGGGAGCAGTTGTCGCCGGCGCAGCGCCGGACGAAGAGCAGCGGATCGGCCAGGCAGGCGGCCGCCGAATGGGCAATGGCCTCCAGCACGCCCAGCCGCCGGCTGGGCGCGAAGCGAAGCTGCCATTCGCCGCTCACCCGGGTGAGCTGGTGGATCCCGCCGCTTCGCGAGAGGTGCTCGTTGATGGCGCTGACGGAACCGGCCGGCGGCTGGAGGCTGGCATGGAGCGCCTCGGCCAACGCGGAGAGCCGCTCCCGAAACCTGAGCACCTCGTCGATCGGAGGATGGTCGCCGTTGATCGAGTCCAGGCTCTGGCTTGCTACCCAACGGGTAAACGCGGCCCCATTGGGAAGGAGATCCGGCGGAGAGGCGATCCGGCCCCTCGCGGTGTTGACGAAGTCCAGCCAGACCGCGTCGCCCAGCAGGGTGAACTCGGAGGCAGGCATTCTCCTTCCCCCTATCCTTCCGCTACTTCCACGGTGTTCCTGCCGCCTCGCTTGGCCCGATAGAGCGCGTTGTCGGCCGCGGCGAGCACGCTGCTGACCGTGGTGCCGTGATATGGCGACTCCGCTATACCCATGCTCAGCGTGCAGGCCCCGAACTCCGGATTGGTCTTCTCGATCTCCCGAAGGCTGGCCTGGACCCGGGCCACGAAGACTCGAGCCTCTGCCGGTTTGGTCATGGGAAGGATGACCAGGAACTCGTCCCCGCCGAGCCGGCCAACCACGTCCAGGGCGCGACATTGCTTCCGCAGAATCTGGCCTACCTGCACCAGCAGCCGGTCTCCGGCCGCGTGCCCCATCGTATCGTTGACCACCTTGAACCGGTCGAGATCGAGCAGGAGCACGCTGGTGTGAAGCTGGTGCCGCAGACTCCGGGAGATCTCGGCGGCCAGGCGCTCTTCCAGGGCCCGGCGATTGCAGAGCCCGGTCAGCTCGTCGGTGGTGGCGGCGCTATGTAACTGCTCTACCAACTCGGAGTTCTTCAGGGCGATGGCGGCGGCAAAGGAGAGGGTGCCGGCCAGCTCCGACTCGGCCCGGCCGTAGAGCTTGTCGCTGATGCGAGATCCGAGCACCAGTACCGCCATGCGCTCCGCTCCAGCATCGAGTGGCACCACCAGCTCGGCGCCCGGGCCAACCAGCTCGGCTACGGCGACCTCATCGGAACCGGTGGCCGCGCTGCCGGGGGGCAATGCCAGGTCGAGCGCGGCCCGGTTGATCGGAGGGGGGCGGAGCCGATCGTTCAACGAGCGGAAGACACTGGGCGCGTACGTCTCGCCTTCGGGCCGGTAGAGGCAGGCCCACCAGGCAAAGAACACCTCGGCCATGAAGTCGAGGATCAGCTGCTCGGTCTCCTCTGTGGAATGCACCGAAGACAGGAGCCGGGCGACCTGGCGGAGGGCTCTGAGCTGGAAGACCGCGTCGTCCAACGCGGCCTGCCGCTCGAGGAGGATGCTCCTGAGCTCCACCACCACGCTCAGCCCGAGCGCCAGAGACATCGCCACGCCCCGCATCTCTTCCGCCACTAGAGGGTCGGCGTGGATGACCACCTCGGTCTCGCCGCTGGCCAGCCGGGCCACCTCCACGGCCTGCTCGAAGCCCGCCGCTGGGCCTACCCGGGGTAGCGACTCGGTAGGTGAGACCAGAGTGAACCAGATTCGCTCGCTCTGAAACCGCCGAACCAGCGCAACCCGGCAGCGCTCGAACAGCTCTCCGTCGGTACGGGAGAGCCGACATGCGGCTGCAAAGGCGCTGGGGAGGGTGGCTAAGGATGGGTAAGGGGTTAAACCCATGGCCTATAATACTAGGGGCAAAGGATTTGGGGGAGCCGCACGGCTTGTGCTCCGATGGGCACCGGCTTACCTTTTGTCAAGATAAAATGGTGGAGCATAGCCCTTCGGGGCCCCAGGGATTTTGGCTTTGCAGCCTGGGTAATGAAAACTGCTAAGGCTGCCGGGTCCCGGCGAGCTCTAAGCTCAGCCGGGATTTGTGTTTCCAGCCTGGACCACCCGGGAGTTCTCGGGGGCCTGTATGCGCCCATCGAGTGAGTCGCTGAGGTACTGTATGAGCAGGTCTACCGCTCGGGGCGCCTCGGCTCGCCGGGCACACGCCGCGCTGGCCTGCGGTACGTCGTATCCGTCTCCCCCCTCGCACGCCGTGTACGCTCCCATGGCGACACGCAACGAGTCGCCCGGCTCCAGGTTCCCTCCGCCCATCCATCGAATCGACCCGACCCTCCTGCCGGAAGGCCGGAGCGGATCGAATGTGAAGGAGAGGCCGGACACCTGAAGGAAGCCGCCGGTTCCAAGGACGCCCTGGGAGACGCTGTGCTCCAGCAGCCGGCGCAGGGCGGCTCCTGTCATCGGAAAGGTCACGATCCTGGTCTGGTCGGCAAAAGGGAAGATCGCTTCGAGCTGATGATTGGTGATCGGGCCCGGCTCGATGGTGACGTCCAGGCGAAGGGTGCCGGAGTTGAGCAGGACCACATCGGCGCCGGTGCCGGCCCGGATCGCATCGGTGACCAGGTTACCAAGGCTGGAAGCTCGCCGGCGCGAGAGGCTCACCTCCGGGTCTATCGGCGTGGCGGTCATGGCCACCGTGCGCTCTGGCCCCTGGCGCTGCTGGAGGCTGTCCCCCCAGGCCGCCACAAGCTCGGCGACTACCGAATCGGCTGGCAATGCCCCGTCTATGGGAACCAGCCCCATTGCCTGGCGCCACTTTCCTTTTCCGCCCCACAAGGTTGCGAACTGGGCCGTTCTCGCGTTGGCGTCGGCCTTGACGACGTGGCGGCCTGAGACGGTCGAGTCCATGGCTTCGTGCTCGTGACCGCCCAGAATAATATCGATGCGTGGCTCCCGCAGAAGCAGGTTCCGATCGGCCCCGATCGTCTGATGGGTGAGACCCACAATGAGGTCCACTTCTTCGCTGACGAGGGTCTCGACCACCCGGCTGGCCGCGCTGTCGGGGCTGGCGCAGCGGACGCTCTCCGGATACCTGCCCTGGAGCGTAAGGCCGAACAATCCAACCTTATGACCGGAGACGCGGAGCGTGTCCCAGGGCAGCGCGCCCGGGATCGGTTTTCCATTGGCGAGGGTGCAATTGCTCGAGATCCACTTGAACTTGGACTCGGCTATGCGAGCGACCAGCGTGTCCAGCTCGAGATCGAACTCGTGATTGCCGAAGGTGGCGTAGTCCAGGTGGGCTGCGTTCAGAACGTCGACCATCTGGCGGCCAGCGAAGTACTTGCTGTGCGGGCTGGGGCTGAGCACGTCGCCCGCAAGGACGAAGAGAATCGGACCCTCGTCGGCCAGCCGGTTGCGAACCGTGGCTACCCGGGCCAGACCGCCGCTGCCATCGGCCATGGTGTCGGCGAGGTACACGTCATTGATGAGCAGGAAGCGAACCGGATTGAGTGGGATGGGCGGCGGGGCACCGCCCAGGCAACCGCCCAGGCTGGCCAGCAGCGCCAGCAACACCAGGCGCCTCACAGGTCTTCTTCTCTCTGGCGCAGGCTCCGCACCAGGTCCGCACTCATCAATCGCAGCTCGTTCATCATCTCTCGCTGAGGCCAATCGAAGCGGGTTGCCAGAATCTCAAGCATCGAACGATACCACCAGATGGTCTGCTCGGAGCCGGCCCGCGATACCGCCCGCAGATACTCGACCCCCAGCCGGCGCAGGGCGGTTATGGTCGAGCCACACGAGTGAATCTCATCCGCCACGCAGATGTCGAGCGCTCTTGGCTCGGCGAGGGCCAGCTGGGCCAGATATTCCTGCTTGCGCGCCTGCCAGGCTCGCTCGCCGCCGCGCCGATCGTATTTGGGCTCCAGCGCGTCCTTGGCGACCGCCAGGGCTACCGGGCCGAATTTGTCACTGATCTTGCGCTCGAGGAGCGGCCGCTTGTCCGGGGTGGTCTCCTCCAGTACGTGGTGCAGGATCCCACCTACGATCGTTACCTGGTCGCATCCGTAACGGGCCAGGATGACCGCCACATTGGCCGGATGGGCCATGTAGTCCATTCCGGCGCCGGCCGGGGCGGCGGCCCCGTAGTATTTGGCCGCGAATGCGAAGGCGTGATTGATTCGGTCGGAGTAGCCGTGCATGTCAGCGGGGAAGGGGGGAATCGGGGAAGCGGGACAGGGATATCTGCCTTGGAGAAAGGTAGGGGGTGACAAGGAAGCATGGCACGACAGGTGCCGCACCGACGCGTCCTTCCCCGCTTCCCCGCTTCCCCGCTTCCCCGCTCACGGTATTCCGAGAAGCTTATGTGTCTGAAGGCTTAGCCGCCAGCGCGGATGCCCCAGGCAGTAGTGCAGGGCGCTCTCCGTGTTGGCCTCACGCTCCGGTCCGTCCATCGGCTGGAGGAAGAAGTGCCGGAAATCCAGGTGCTCGAACTGCTCGGGCTCGGCCCCGGCCTGAGGGTAGACCAGCTTGAGCTCGTCCCCCGCCTGGACCACCAGCTTCGCCCCTGCCTTGGGGCTGACGCACAGCCAATCGATACCGGAAGGGGGAAGCAGTGTGCCGTTGGTCTCGACCGCGACCTCGAACCGCTCGGCGTGCAGTGCGTCGAGGACCCGGGCATCGAGCTGGAGCAGGGGCTCTCCCCCGGTGCATACCACGAATCTTCTCCCCGGTGTCGCTTCCGGCCAGGCCGCGGAGACCGCGGCCGCGAGCGCCTCCGGGCCGGCAAAGCTGCCTCCGCCCGGGCCATCGGTGCCCACGAAATCGGTGTCACAGAACTGGCAGGTGGCGTGGGCACGGTCGTGCTCGCGACCGGTCCACAGGTTACAGCCGGCAAAACGGCAGAAGACGGCGGCCCGCCCGGTGTTGGCGCCTTCGCCCTGGAGGGTGTAGTAGATCTCCTTGACCGCGTAACTCATCTGGTGGTCATCGTACGATAAACAGCCGGATCTTCCATCCCCGCTTCCCGGAACCCCTTGAGCCGAAGGATACAGGCCTCACACCGCCCGCAGGCCGCGCCGTCCGACGCGGGATCGTAACACGTGAGCGTGATTCCGTAGTCCACGCCCAGCGCCGTTCCCTGCTCTATGATCTCTCGCTTGGAGAGCATGATGAGCGGGGTGTGGATGGTGAGCCGGCGGTCCTGCTCGACGGCGGTACGGGTAGCCAGGTTCGCGACGGTCTGGAATGCCTGGATGAACTCCGGACGGCAGTCGGGGTAGCCGCTGTAATCCATGGCATTCGCGCCGAGGAAGATATCCGCGGCCCCGAGCACTTCGGCCCACCCCAGCGCAAAGGATAGGAAGATGGTGTTTCGGGCGGGGACATAGGTCGGTGGAATACGAAGTCCGATCTCATCCACCGGAGTATCCTTGGGCACCGTAATGTCGTCGGTGAGGGCCGATCCCCCGAATGCCCTGAGATCGATATCCAGGACCACGTGCCGCACGATGCCGAGCCGCTTGGCCACCCGCTCGGCCGCAACCACTTCGGCCCGGTGCCGCTGCCCATAGCGGAAGGTGAGCGCGTGCACGTTGAACCCCCGGCTCATCGCGATGGCGGCAGTGGTAGTCGAGTCCATCCCGCCGCTCAGGAGAACGACGGCTCGGGGTGCTGTCATGCTGTAAACTTAGCCCGGCGCTTCTCCCTGGAGTACATGTCGCAGCCCGCTCTCCAGGTCTTCGTGCTGGAACCGATAACCGGATGCGAGCAGGCGCTTTGGCAGGGCTCGCGCGCTCGCGAGAAGGGTGGCCTCGGCCATCTCACCCAGGGCGAGACGAAGTGCCGCCGCCGGCACCGCGAACGGGGTTGGCCGGGAGAGTATCCGCCCGAGAGTACGGGCGAAGTCGCGGTTGCGGACCGGCTCGGGAGCCGTGATGTTTACCGGCCCGCTCAAGCTATCGACCTGCAGGGCGTGATCGATGGCCCCTACGGCATCGTCGATCGAGACCCAGCTCATCCATTGTGACCCCCGGCCCAACCGGCCGCCGAGCCCCAGGCGGAAGGGCAGGAGCATTTTCTTGAGGGCGCCACCCGACGGACTCAGCACGACGCCGAACCTGGTGTGTACCACTCGAGCGCCCGCCGTACGGGCCGGCTCCGCGGCGGCCTCCCACTCCCGGCCGACCTGCGCGAGAAAGTCGTTCCGCGCCTCACCCGGTGGGCTGTTCTCGGTGAGGACCTCCTCACCACGATTCCCGTAAATGCCCACCGCAGAGGCGGAAATGAGCACCGCCGGCCGGCCGGTACGGGCGAGTGCCTCGCTCAGGAGCCGGGTTCCCCTAACCCGGCTCTCCCGGATGCGCATCTTACGGTCGCGGGTCCAGCGCGCGCCGACGTTTTCTCCGGCCAGATTGACCAGCGCGTCGAGCCCGTCCAGGTCCTTGGCGTTGAGTCGTCCTTGTGCCGGGTCCCAACTGATCTCCCCCGCACCCGCGGCTCGCCGGACCAGGGGAGTAACCCGATGACCGTTGGAGGCCAATTTCCGGCTGAGGGCAGAGCCGATGAGGCCGCTGGCGCCGGTGATACCGACGTTGAGTCGAGCCATGCCGCGTGAAGAGGAGTCTCTTTCCACCTGATTGCCTCTCTATTTTGCGATCATTATGCCCCTGGCGAGCCAAAGCCATGGGTGGAACGGCTGGGCAGTCCGCTACACGTGCAGGCCAACGTCAAGTATGCCGGGTGGTTCGGACCCGCGCAAAACAAGGCCCGCGCGGGTAGCGCGGGCCTCTGGGCAGGAAACCGATTTGCCTGTGTGCCGAAGGACTTCCAAAGAAGAGCGTGCGTCAACCCACCCTGATGTTTTGCATCATCCCGTGGACCAGGTGCGGCTTCCCGTCCTTGGTGTCAGGCACGAAGCAGATAAGACCGTACTCTCCCGCGGTCAGATCTGCGGTGAAGGTTCCCCGCGCTCCCTTGTCGAGATAAACCACTCCTCCAACCGGCTCGGCCGGCGGCCGCCCCTTCATACCACTCTCGACCCAGGTGGCGAAATCTTCGACCCTCTTACCGGGAGCGAGCCTGAGCAGGACCAGCTCGTGTGGTTGGGGTCCTGCATTCTCGACCATGATCGTCTGCCGGCCGGGCGTTAGGGGCCGGGATGGCTCGAAGCCGTAATCCACCAGCTTGATCGTGAGGTCGGCAGTGGGAAGATCAGCCGAAGCGGTCGAGGGTGCGGGGGTGACCCGGAAGGGCCGGATCATCCCCTTTGCGGTGTGCAGCTTCCCGTCAGGGCTGGGAATGAAGCACAGGTAAGCATACTGACCGGGCGAGAGCACTGAGGTGGCGTTCGACTGCTGGCCCGGTGCGATTCCGTTGGGACCGCCGACGAATTTAACCCACGATGGCGGCGGACCGTGGCTCTGGAGAGCCTGGGCAAGGTCCTCCACGGTCTTTCCATCTTCGAGCTTGATCAGTTGGGCCTGATGTAGCTCCTGGCCGTGGTTCACCAGGTTGAAGGTGGTGGCGCCTGCCGGGATCTCAGTTGGGGCCTCGAAGGCAAAATCGGTGGCAGTGACGGTCACGCTCGCCGGGGCCGCCTTCTGAGACTCGGTAGCGGCGCTGGCGGCCGGTGATCGGTCGGATTTACAGCCGGCGATTGCCCCGACCACGGCGAGCGCTACGCCGAGTCGCGCAGGGTGATGCATGGCTCCTCCTTGCCTAGATCCTGACCCGGTCGCCACCCGCGGGACGGGCTCGGTGCACCAGCAGCAGGTCGGCGATGTTGTCGGACGTCAGCAGCCCGACCAGCGATCCTGCCTTATCCACGACCGGCAGCGCCGGGAGCCGGCTCGTGCGGAGCCGCTCGAGTGCGTCCTCAAAACCCAGATTGGGCGGAACCAGGGGCACTCCGGCGGTCATCGCTTCCGACACCGCCGCCCCCGGCCCGTGCTTGGACAGGGCCCGGATGAGATTGTCACGGGTGAGAATTCCCTCGATGCGGCCGGTGTTGTCGACCACCGGAAACTCGCGCTGCTCGCCGCTGAGGAGCAGGTCCACTGCGTCACCGAGAGTGGCATAGATGGGGATAGTCCGAAAGTTCGTGACCATCATGTTGGACACCTGGAGACCCTCGCCCGCGGCCCGAGCCTCGACCGCGGCCACCTCGGCACCAGCGCCGAGGAAGATGAAGAAGGCGATCAGAATCAGGAGCGGGTTTCCGATGGTCAGACCATAGAGGCCGCCTACCGTGGCCAGCGCCTGGCCCAGAGTCGCGGCGATCCGCGTGCCGCGAACCAGACCCATTCGGCTCGAGAGCAACGCCCGCAGCACCCGCCCGCCGTCCATGGGGAAGGCGGGGATCATGTTGAAGAGCAGCAGGTAGACGTTGACCGCCATGAGCAGAGCCAGAAACGGGCGCTCGGGGCTCAGCTCGCCCAGCCCGGCGTCGGCGCCGCTGACCGTGAGAATCAGATAGAGGATCACTGCGATCGCGGCGGTAACGGCCGGCCCAGCCAGCGCAATCAGCAGCTCCTGCCTGGGCTCCTCGGGAATCCGCTCGAGGCGAGCGACACCGCCGATGGGCAGGAGGATGACGTCGGGCGTACGCACCCCGAAACGGCGTGCCATGAGGATGTGCCCGAATTCATGGAGGAGAATGCATCCGAAGAGGGCCAGCAGCCACAAAGCGGCGGAGATGGCCCCGGTCAACCCGCCCTGCTGGTATCCGCCCAGCGCCCACCACCCAAGGAACAGCACGAACGTCACGTGCACCTTGATCTCGGTGCCTGCGACGCGCCCGATCGTGTACACCCATTTCATTGCGTCACCGCCTCTCCCGGGACCCGCGAGCCACCCGACAAACATACACCGGGCACCGCGGAGCCGGAGGAGGAGGTCGTTAGACCATTATCCGCAGCCCGAACTCGGGACGATTGCGCAACTCCAGCCGCGGCTGGCTGAGCGTGGCGGGACCAGAACTTTGAGCCACGCGGGCTTCTCCCGGCAGCGGGTGCACCTCCGCCCACTGGGCCATCGCGCCTCGAAAGACGACCTGCGCATCGATCGAGCTGAGATTGAAGGTGCGCACATAATGCATCAGCGCCTCGTCCGGAGTAGCCTCCTCCGACAGCACCGCCGCGGTTTCCAGCGCCATGCGGACATGGGTGGCCGCGATCGCCTCGTCGGATACGGATGCCGCCAGCCGGCACTCGAGGTTGGTATCCTCCAAGTGCTGCACCCGCCGGCGGAGCGCATCGAACAGCTGATCCGGACGAAGAGAGGTCCACTGGGTTGTCCGGATCTCGGTCCTCCGGGCGCTCTCGATCAGTCCTGCCAGTGAGATCAGAGCTCGGGCCCGCACGGTCTCCTCGAGGGCCGCGGGCACCGCCACCTCGTGGAAGTAGCGGTTGAGGGCCTCCTCCACTGTGAGGCGAGACCGGAGTCGTCTCACGAACTCCGCTGCCTGGGTCTGGTAGGTGTCCGCGAGCGCTTCCGATGCCCTGGCAAAGACGAGCTGTAGGCGCAGCCGGGTCCACCCGGAGAACCGGCGACTGGTTATCAGACCTGGTCCGACCATGATACTCCTCCGTAAGCCGACGAGCAGGACATGCATGCAAAAGTTGTTATGGGCTGCGCCACCTCGGAATGCGAACTTTGTGCCGATTCCGGTCCCTCCGGCGCAGCAGCGGGGAGCCAGCTCGAAAACAGCGAATGGAGCCTGTCGCAACGAGTTAGATTAGGCTTAAAGGTGCGGTCTCGGTCCCACGCTCGCCCGTTGTAGCGGAGTTGCCACTGAAGGTGGGCCACAGCCGCAGTATGGAGAACCCGCTTTCGTTGACCCCCGGATCACATTACAATTGCCCCTTCTCTTTGCCCCCAGGAGTATCGCCATCACCAGCACCGTCGCCGCCCCTCCGGCCTGGACCGTCAAGGATGCCGAGAAGCTGTACAACATGAATGGCTGGGGCCTGGGTTACTTCCGGGTCAACGCCGACGGGCACGTCACCGTCCACCCGGATGCCAACCGGAAGCGCGGGCTCGATCTCTATCATCTGGCCATGGACCTGCACGCCCAGGGCGTGGGCCTGCCGCTCCTGCTTCGCTTCTCCGACATCCTGCGCTCGCGCATCGAGGCCCTGGCCAGCGAATTCGGCAACGCGATCAAGGAGTTCGGATACGGCGGCACCTACACCACGGTTTATCCCGTCAAGGTGAATCAGCAGCGGCATGTGATGCAGGAGATCGTCGAGTTCGGTGCTTCTCACGGGGTCGGTCTCGAGTGTGGGAGCAAGCCGGAGCTGCAGGCGGTGCTGGGCCTCAACGAGAGCATCAACCACCTGATCGTCTGCAACGGCTACAAGGACGAGGAGTTCATGCGCCTCGCCCTGATGGGGCAGAAGCTGGGACACAAGGTGATGATCGTGCTCGAGCAGCTCAGCGAGCTGGAGGTCCTCCTCAAGGTGGCGGACGAGATGAACGTCCAGCCCACCGCCGGGGTACGGATCAAGCTGGCCACCGAGGGATCGGGACGCTGGGCCAAGAGCGGAGGAGAGCGGTCGAAGTTCGGGCTCGACTCGGTGGAGCTGATGAAGCTCCTCGACCGGCTCGAGCGGCTGGGCCGGAAAGACCTGCTGAAGCTGGTGCACTTTCATCTGGGCAGCCAGATCACCGACATCCGGTACGTCAAGGCGGGCCTGGAGGAGATCGGGCGCTACTACGTCGAGCTCCGAAACATGGATTTCGACATCACCCACGTCGACGTGGGGGGAGGGCTCGGGGTGGATTACGAGGGCTCCCGCTCGACTCGCCCGGCCAGCGTCAATTACTCCATGCGGGAATACGCCAACGACGTGGTCTATACCCTCGGCAGCGTATGCCGGACCGAAGACCTGCCGATGCCGCACCTCATATCCGAGTCGGGCCGCGCCCTCACAGCGCACCACGCCCTGCTGCTCATCAACGTGATCGATGTCGAGTCGCAGGTAGAGCCGGTGGCGCCCCAGCTCCGCGAGGACCCCCATCCTCTACTGGTCGAGATGTCGGAGAACCTGGAGGGGCTCATCCAGGACCGGGTCGAGGAGGTGTTTCACGACGTCGTCTTCGCCAAGGAACGGGCCCAGGAGTACTTCGCCAGCGGAGTATTTTCTCTCCGGGACAAGGCCGACGCGGACCAGTTTTACCTGGTGACGCTCAACGCGCTCTCCGCCGCGATGGGTGAGGACAAGAGCTCCTTCCCCGAGATCGTCAGCCATATCGAGTCCCAGCTGGTGGACCGTTACTTCTGCAACTTCTCGGTCTTCCAGTCGCTGCCGGACAACTGGGCCATCGATCAGCTCTTTCCCATCATGCCGATCCACCGGCTCAACGAGCCGCCGAGCCGGCGCGGCACGCTGCAGGACGTCACCTGCGACTCGGACGGGGTGATCGACCGCTTTACCGGAGGCCGGAAGGGGAAGCCGTCACTCGAGCTGCATCCGGTGGCCGGGGATGAGCCCTACGTCCTGGGGATCTTTCTGACCGGGGCCTACCAGGAGATCCTGGGCGACCTCCATAACCTGTTCGGCGACACCAACGCGGTGCACGTGCGGCTCACGGAGCAGGGATACGAGATCACCGATCTGGTGCACGGCGACACGGTGACGGAGGTGCTCAACTACGTCCAGTTCAACGCATCGGACCTGCTGGCCACCTTCCGTCGCAAGGTCGGCAACGCCAAGGAGCTCAGCCGGCAGGAGGCCAACAGCTTCATCGCGGACTACGTGGCCGGGCTGGAGGGGTATACGTATCTGGAAGGGGATGTGCCGGTCTGACTAAAAGCGTGAGCGGGACAAGGACGGGCGTAAGCGGTAAGCGGGAACTGAAAAGGTGTAGGGTGGGAGCACGCGCGTCATTCCGAGCGTAGCGAGGAATCGGGTGGGTGTATGTCGGAATGACGCAGGGTTTGCCTTAGAACCTACGCCTTTGCGGTTCCCGCTTACCGCTCACGCCTTTCCTAGCCCCGCTCACGCTTTATCTCTTGCTAACCCTCTCCCGTTCTACGGCGCGTCTGTCCCCCCTCCTCTCCAGCGGCACGAACTGCCGTTCCTGCGCTCCGACATAGATCTGCCGGGGCCGGGCGATCTTCTGATCCTTGTCCAGCAACATCTCCTCCCACTGGGCCAGCCAGCCGGGGGTCCTTCCGATGGCAAAGAGCACGGTGAAATAGTCGGTGGGGTAGCCCATGGCCTGGTAGATGAGGCCGGAATAGAAGTCCACGTTGGGATAGAGCTTCCGCTTGATGAAGTACTCGTCTTCCAGCGCGATACGCTCCAGCTCGATCGCGATCTCCAGCTTGGGGTTGAGTCCGGTCTGCTCGAATACGTCGTATGCCACCTTCTTGATGAGCTTGGCCCGGGGATCGTACGACTTGTATACTCGGTGGCCGAACCCCATCAGCCGGTCTGAGCCGCCCTTCACCTTGTCGATGAACGCCGGGATGTTCTTCTTGTCTCCGATCTCGTCCAGCATCTGGAGCACGGCTTCGTTCGCGCCGCCATGCAGGGGCCCGTAGAGGGCGGCGATACCCGCGCTGACGGCCGAGAACGGGTCCACGTGCGATGAACCCACCGCCCGAACGGCGCTGGTCGAGCAGTTCTGCTCGTGGTCGGCGTGCAGGATGAGCAGGATCTCGAGGGCGCGCTGCAGCACCTTGTTCGGCTCGTGCCGGCCCCCGATACTGAAGGTCATGTTGACGAAGTTGCCGATATAGTCCAGGTCGTTCCGGGGAAACTCGTACGGCAGCCCCCGTGAATGGCGGAACGCGAACGCGGCGATGGTCGGCAGCTTGGCGAGCAGACGCACGCGCTGGAGATACCGGTTGGCCGGATCGTGAATGTTCTTGGCGTCCGGATAGAACGTGGAGAGGGCACCCACCGCGCCGAGCAGCATTCCCATGGGGTGGGCGTCGTAGCGGAAGCCCTCCAGGAACTTGGTGATGTTGGTGTGAACGTAGGTGTGGTACTTGATCTCCTCTTCCCACTTGGCCAGTTGGAGCTTGTTCGGCAGCTCGCCCTCGCAGAGCAGGTACGCCACCTCGAGAAACGTGGCCCGCTCGGCCAGCTGCTCGATCGGGTAGCCCCGATAGCGTAGTATGCCCCGGTCGCCATCGATAAAGGTGACGGAGCTCCGGCAGGCCGCGGTGTTCATGAAGGCCGGGTCATATGTCATCATACCGAAATCGTCATCCGAAACCTTGATCTGGCGCAGATCGGTGGCCCGAATGGTCCCATCGGTTATCGGCAGCTCGTAAGTCTTGCCGGTACGATTGTCGGTTACGGAGAGGTTGTCCTTGGGCAAGCGCAGATCCTCGGCGGAGGCGGTCCTGATAGGCTCCAATGGGAAAACATAGAGGGGTCGCCGTGACCAAGGAACCCCGCGAAGTCGGGCGGGCAGCCCGGGCAGCCCGGGCAGGTGGTCAGGCGGCAGGATGGTACGGAAGAGGGCTTAGAAGCACTCCTCATCCCTAGCAAAGCGAGGGAGGGCGTGGGATTTGCCCACGCTGAAGAGTCGCTACAGCTGATGCGCGGTCCATTGGACGGGCTAAAGCCAAAAAGACACGAGGGACTGGAGAAGGAGAAGGGTGAACGGGAGTCACAGCGCGTCAGACCTGCGCCTTCTCCAAATCTTTTTGTCCTCTGCTGTTAGGGCGCCACAATCGTCCCAACGCAATCGAGCGTCTCGGATGTCGGTGGCATCCGCTCTTGGCATTCAGCGAACAACTTTTTGTTCTGAGGCCCTTGCAGCGTCAGCTGGAACCAGCCCAGTGGCACGTAGCGTCCGAGGGCGGGCACTAAGATGCCTTCGAACTTCATCACCAGGTTGCCGGCCCAATCGCCCTCGGCCGTTGATATCGTGGCGGTACCGTGGCCCTGTCCAGTGAAAGTCGCGTCGAAAGTGATCTCACCGTGGGCTACAAAGTTTCCCGCCAAGTCACCCCCAACCGGTCCCGGGAGTGTCCCGCCGCGGAAGTGCCGCCGTCCATTGCCGAGCACCTCGATTGTCTCGAAGCTGGGGCTCAGCGGCCCCACGACGAAGGTCACGGTCTGGAACTCGGCGGGCCGATTGAAAGCCGGTCGCGGCTGTGTCGGTTCGGTGCGCGCGGGAGCGTCGCAGCCGAGGGCAGTGGCGCACACGAGGGCAGCCACGGTACCAGTTGATGGAAGGAAAGGACGAACTGACATTGAGCCTCCATTTTTGGACAGGAAGATGAACCGCAGGCATGAGTTACGCGCATCTTACACAGCTGACGGGCGTAATATCCGCGGGTGGCGTTACCCCACAGGCTAACCGTGCGTCATTTCTGCAGCATGGCGGGGCCGAAACCGCCGAATTAGCTTCTATCGAGCACCCCCGCGAACGGTCCCTTCGCCTCCCATAGAGGATGATCCGCCTCAAGCTCCTCGGAGCGCCCACCCTGGTCGAGCCTGATGGCACTGACACCGCGTTGCTCGCGCAACCGAAGCGGCTCGGGCTGCTAGCCTACATCGCGACCACTTTCGGACTGCAATCGCGCGACACTCTGCTCGCCATGTTCTGGCCGGAGTTGGATGAACAACGCGCCCGCGCATCGCTTCGGCAGGCTCTCTATAACATCCGGCACGCGCTCGGAGGAGGGGCGCTTCGGGTTCGCGGCAAGACGCTACTGGGTGTCAATCCGGCAAAACTCACATGTGATGCGGCGGAGTTCGGCAGATTCCTCGAGGAGGGCAGGGATGAAGAGGCACTGGCGTTGTACACCGGCCCCTTCATGGAGGGCTTCCATCTGCCCGGCGTTCCGGAGTTCGAACACTGGCTGGACAATCAGCGGCTCGACTTTCGGCTCCGCGCCGTCGCAGCGGCGTGGCGGCTCGTTGATGCCGCCCAAGCCGCCCTTGACCCAGACAGCTCTCGTCGATGGGCTGAGCGGGCCATAGAGCTGGCGCCTTACGATGAAGCCGGATTTCGCCGATACATGGAACTGCTCGGGGCTCAGGGTAATCGGGCGCTCGCACTACTCGTGTATGACCGTCTTGGGGAGTCTTTGCGCGCCGATCTTGGCGTTGATGCTTCGCGCGAAACAGACGAGCTGGCCCAGAGGCTGCGCCGGCACGCAACAGCAGAAAGCGCCGGCCTCGCGACGCAGCACCGGGTTGCCCTGCCGTATTCGGATACCGCTAGTCGCCGCACTCCTCCGACCACCGCGACCACGCTCCAGAAGGAGCGGACCGAAGGACCTCCTTTCACCAAGCGGGTTGCGACCCGGCGTCATGTGCTCGCGCTGGCCGCGGTCACAATGCTCGCGCTCCTCGCACACGGCTATCACACCGCACGTCCGAGCGGATCTGGCAACACAAGAGCACAAATCCGCTCACTCGTCGTGCTCCCCTTGAGCACTGCCGCAGATGATGAGCAACAGCGCTATTTCGCGGATGAGATGACCGACGCCCTGATCGCTGAGCTCGGCCAGGTCACCGCCCTGAGGGTGACCTCGCTGACCACCGCGCGGCACCTCCGCGGTCCGACGATCACAATTGCGACCATCGCGGAGCGTCTCAACGTGGACGGCGTCATTGAGGGATCGGTGGCGCTCCACGACGGTCGAGTCCGCGTAAACGTACGACTTATCGGTGCGGCAACGGATCACCAGCTCTGGTCGCACACGTACGAGGAAGATGTGACCGACGTGCTTTCCCTTCAGAAGGAGATCGCGCGCTCGGTCGCCGATGAGCTTCGCGTGGGACTGACAGCCCAGCAGTCAGCGCGGCTGAGCGCCACACGGCAGGTGAACCCGGATGCCTATGCGGCATACCTGCGCGGCCGCTATCAGTTCAGCCGCTGGACATCGGATGGTTGGGCGACAGCTGCGCAGGCTTTCCGTGAGGCGGTCACGCTGGACTCCGGGTACGCTGGGGCGTGGGCGGGCCTTTCGACGTCAATATCCCACCTGTGCTATTTCGGGATGTCAGGCGGTCCGCCACCGGAAGAGTGTCAGGAGGCAGCCGACGAGGCCATCCTCAACGCAGTAACACTTGATCCCGATCTTTCCGAAGCGCAGGTCATTCTGGGGTTCCGGCGCTGGTGGGGCCAGCATCGGGACCTCACCGGGGCCCAGACCGCCTTGCGACGAGCCATCCAGCTCAATCCCAGCAACGCCGAGGCCTATAATCGATACGCTTTCCTGCTAGCGACCATCGGACGATACGATGAGTCGCTTCGCAACTTCGAGCGCGCGGTCGCACTCGACCCCCTAGCACCTGAGCGTGCGACGTTCCTTGTCTGGGGGTACGGAGTGGCCCGACGTTATGAGGAGGGGGAGGAGATCGCACGCCGCGCGATCGCGCTCGATCCAACGTTCCCCAACGGCTACGCTTGGCTCGGCTTCTGTGTTCTCGCCCCGCTGCGCCGCTACGATGAAGCGATCGCGAACTTGCAGCGCGCGAGAGAGTTGGTCGGCCAAAACGCGGCATTTGAAGCAATGCTCGGCTACGTGCATGGAAAAGCGGAACACAGCAGCGAGGCCGAAAAGATTCTGGCGCGGCTGACGGAGGGCGCCGCAGCGGGCCGTGTCTCACCCTACTACGTCTCCTTCGTGCAGGTCGGTCTCGGCCGCTACGAGGAAGCCATCTCGTCGCTCGAGCGCGCCTACGATGACGGGTGGGGCCATGTAATCTATATCAACGCTTACGCCGCCTTCGACCCGCTGCGCGCCTATCCGCGCTTCCAGCGTCTCGTGCGCCATGTGGGACTTCCGAAGTTTCAGTTGCCTGTAAGTACTGTCGGCGACGCCGCATCGCGTTGATGCCGCTGGTTACTCGCTGCACTGTCACTGTGAAAATGTAAAGCAGCAGACTGGCCCTGCAGTTTACCCCACCTGGCGCCCGCGGGCGCCGACTTCAACTGCAATGGTGAGAGGAAGGGTGAAGCTGACGCTGACGAGGTGATGTTTGGCCTCAGCAGCACAGGCCGCACAGCTTACCCTTGTTAGCGTTAGACCGCACTTCGAGATCACGTGCCAACCAGCACGGGTGAGAACAGCTTTGGGCAGGGTCATAAATGCATTCGAATTGGCCACTGTTGATTGTCCTAGTATGATGCACGTTGGTATCCTTGGTTATCGAGCTACAGCCCGAGCAGAGTGTCATCGACTATTGGCGCGCCACAACTTCGAGCGATACTCTGCTGGTAGACCAGACGTACCTCAACCAGTGGAATCGCTGCCGGCTGGTGAGCTCCATCCTCCATAACATGCCGCTGGAGGAGTGGCCGGCTGCCCGGGTGCCCCACCGCATCACCCTGAGGCCAGCTTTCTACGAGGAACAGTCGGGATGAGCGATACCGCGGTTGCGGTCACCACCAACTCGGACCGTGGAAAGTCCGGCGCAGCGCGCCCCCAGCGGCTTTTTCTTGTCATTGCCCTCGCCTTCGTTTTGGGGTGCCGGTTCCTGCTCTATGCCTGGATGCCCGACCGGAACAGCGACTTCGATTTTCTCTATGACGCCGCAGTCCGCCTGGTCCGGGGCGAGAACCCCTACTCGCCCGCGACCCAGTGGTTCCCCTACCCGCTGCCGGCCGTGCTTCTCGCCGTGCCCTTCACGGCGATTCCCCTGGCACTTGCGCGCCCGATCTTTGACGTCCTGGTTGGTTGGGCTTTCGTCTATGCGCTCTGGAGATATCGCGGCCCGTACGCTCTTCTGGCGGTGGTGTCGGGGGCCTACCTCTTCGCAATGGGGAACGGCCAGACCACGCCGCTCATGGTGGCAGCAATTCTCCTCCCGGCGCTCGGCTTTCTCCTTGCTGTAAGGCCGAATACCTCAGCCCCCCTCTGGATTGCCTGGCCCTCGCTGCGAGCCCTCCTGGGAGCGAGCCTCTTACTCGTCCTGAGCCTTGCGGTTCTGCCATCGTGGCCGTGGGATTGGTGGAAGGCATTGCCGCCGGACAACACACACCTGGCGCCCCCGGTATTGCGTCCCTTTGGCTTCGTCTTGTTGCTTGCGGCGCTCCGATGGCGTACCCCGGAAGGCCGGCTGATCCTCGCGATCGCCTTCATGCCTCAGAGCGCTCTGCCGTACGAGCTGGTCTCGCTGGCGCTCATCCCCGCCAATCGCCTCGAGATGGGGATCTATGTGATCGGGAGCTGGATTGCCGTAGCGGCAGCAGAGGGGTTGCATCTCAGCCATGGCATGGTCGAGTGGATAGCGGCCGGTTGGCCAGTGACGCTCTGCGCCGTCTACCTCCCAATGATGTATCTGGTGCTCCGGCGGCAGAGTAGCAGGAGTGGGGCGAGGATCCAGAAGGATCGAAGAAGGCCTTACCGCCTTGCCGATCACGAGCTCGAGGTCGACGTCACTCCGAACGACGCCGGCGGAGTCACCGTGAAGGTGACCCACCTCCCGACGCAACTGTTTGCCACGGAGTCAGGTCAGACTCGCGAGCTCACGGAGCGGAAGGCGCAGGACAAGTTGGCCGGGTTGCTCGCCGGCAGGATTCGTGCTTCGGGAGAGTAGCTCGTGGAGTCTCCGGAGGCTAGCATTATCGGTCGCAGTGATTGTGCGCTGATAAGTCATCGCAACCGATGCGGCAGTCGTTCGGCAGCGCAGGCGAGTCTCCGGACTAAAACGAGGAATGCCACATGGACCCTCAATTCCTTGCCCCGCTCATACCAATCGTGGCGATCATTTCATTCGCGGCGGTCAAAATCGCTCGTCTGCGTGCCACTCGTCCCGAGTCACCATCGGCGGACGTCACCGCGCGGCTCCAGGCGCTTGAACATGATTTCCAGCGCCTCGAAGGGGAGCTGGCAGAGACACAGGAACGGCTCGATTTCGCCGAGCGTTTGCTCACCAAGGCACGCGAAGAGCGGCGGATTGGGGGCTAGAGTGGTTCTCGGCTCCGCCCCCTCGCGCTGCTCGGGGTGACACTTTACCGCCGTACCGCCGTACCGCCTACCGAGTCTTGACCAGTACCTTTTGCACTCTCTTGCGCTCCCGCTCCCGATTATCGGCGACGGAAAGCTCGAGGGTGTATGTGCCCGGCTTGGTCGAGGCGAGATCCAGCTGCTGGTGCCGCCGGGTAGCCACTCCATCCACCTGATCCTTGAAGCTGACCACCAGTGGCTTGGGCCTGGCTGACTTTTTCTTCCCGGCCGGTCGCTGCTGCGCGAGCCGAACCCGACCGAGGTAGGGCGTTCCCGAAGGCAACCCACACACATCGTAGTGGATCTTCACTTTCGATCCTGCTTCAAGATGGAGCACGGGGTCCATGAGCAGGAGAAACTGCGGCGTCTTCGGGTCACTCGGAGGGGGACACACCGATCGTCCAGCCTCGGAGGCGCTGAGGGCGTACCCGCCGACCAGCGTCAGAGCGATGGCGCCACCGATCAGGCCTGAGGTGCGAGGTTTGCGCTTCCCCCGGCGCCACAGGTCCTCGCCGTACCTCCGGGCGCGCCGAGATGCATCCTTCGCTGCCCGCTGCGCTCTACCAAGCGCTCCCTGCGCTACCGGTAGCGCAGCCCGAAGCGCATCCTGTATTGCCCGAAGGGCTTCCTCCACCATCCGCGGCTGGGCGCGCCTTCTGATTGGACGGGGCATCCCTGGATCGGGAATCCCGGAAAATGGGTTGCTCATACTCCTCACTCCTCCGCAAGAATTCTGGCTTTAGCTCGCTGGCGGGAGGAGAGAACCGAGCAAGGATCGTGAAATTGGAGCCCGGGCCGCACCGCCGCCGCGAGGCCTGCGCCCAATCCATTGCTGCGCAATCATATGGCGACTCGAGACAGAAACTGCATCTGCCCAACGGGCTCGCGGGGTGGGAAAGTCACAGAGGCCCAGTCGGGCAATGTGCAAGGAAGATCCGGCCTTCATGCTGATCGTCCGGCAGCTCGACGCGCTGAGCCGGTTCCGTTTCCGGAGTGACGCCGCGTCGCTGGCGGCCTGGAAGTGCCAAGGGGCTAAAGCTGATTCGAGCTTCGGCCCCTTCACTGCGTTCAGGGTGACACCAATTTCGTCGCCCCGACTCCTTGCCGCCGTACCGCCCTACCGCCCCGCTGGCAACTTCACCGTACATCTCGTCTCGAACCCGCCCCGCACATTGTACAGGGTGCTGACCTCCAGCTTCTGCGGCTCCAGCAGCTTGAACAGATCTTCCGCGATCCTCGCCGTCGCGTGCTCCTGAAAGATCCCCACATTCCGATAGCTGGTGACATAGTACTTGAGGCTCTTGAGCTCGACGCATCGGTCCGAAGGTGTGTAGCGGATCGTCAGCGTGGCAAAGTCCGGCAGCCCGCTGTACGGACACACCGCGCTGAATTCCCTGGTCTCGGTGACGATCTCCTGAGCGGGCCCGGTGTACTCGAAGGTCTCGAGGACCGCGGCATCGATCGCCTCGGGGCCTACGAACGGGATGGTCCTGCCTTCTGCGATGGCCATCGGTCGGTCCTGGAAGGTTGATGGGGTAAAGATAAGCGGGAGGGCACGGAGGACGGCTGCCGCCGTCATTCCGAGCATAGCGAGGAATCGTCTGGGTTTACGTCGGCCCGAGGAGCTCCAATGCTCCGACATTTGCCGGGCCGATCCCTCGCTGCGCTCGGGATGACGCGCGTGGACGAGCCAGCCAAACGCCCTAGTCCCCCTTCACCATGCCGGTTTCCAACCACCTGTGCTCATTGCCTAGCACCTGCTGCGCCACTTGGTAGGTCTTTACGTCGTCGTTGTCGAACACCGCGGCAAACCGCTCCTCCACCCGACGCCGCGCGTGGCGGCTGAATAGGTCGGCTAACTTGACCGCCCCGCTGCCCTCCTGTCCCGCAGCCTCGCCGCCCTCCCACCCCGCTGCCCCGCTGCCCCGCCGGCACATCGCGTAAGCCCGGGAGCAAGCTGCTGTGATGGCGAGCAGCTCCGCTCCGATCTCCACCAGGCGGCCCAGCACCGCCTGTCGCTTCTCCAGCCCGGGCCCGAACCGGACCATGCAGTGGAACAGCGTGCGCGCCAGCCGGCGGCAGGAGCGGTCTACGAAGCGGATGTGGGTGGCCAGCGGGCCGAACTCGCCATAGCGGGGGAACCGGCCCCAGCCCAGCCAGAGCTTGGGATACCAGTAAGCGTAGTACGCGCCCGAGCGGAGCAATGCCTGGATCTTCTTGCCTAGCGGCGCCTTTGGATCGATCAAATCGCCCGCCAGCTTCAGATGGGTATCCACCGCCTCACGGGCGATGAAGAGCCGCATGATCTCGCTCGAACCCTCGAAGATCAGATTGATGCGGAAGTCACGCATCATGCGCTCGATCGGGTCGGGGCGCTCGCCCCGGCTCCTGAGGCTGTCGGCGGTCTCGAAGCCGCGGCCTCCCTTGATTTGCAGCGTGTCGTCCACGATCCGCCAGCCGGCCTCTGTGTTCCACATCTTGGCCATCGCGGCCTCGAGCCGGATATCGGTGCCGCCACGATCGGCCATCAGGGAGGCCAGATCCGAGACCGATTCCATGGCGAAGATGTCGGCCGTCATGCGGCCGATTTTCTGGGCGATAGCGTCGTGCTTTCCGATGGGCTGCCCCCACTGCACCCGCTCCGCCGCCCAGCGGCGGACGATCTCGAGGCATCGCTTGGCACCGGCCACCGCCGAGGCGGGCAGCGTCAGCCGCCCGGTATTGAGCGTGATGAGCGCCAGCTTGAGCCCCTTGCCCTCGCCCCAGAGCACGTTCTCGACCGGCACCTTGACGTTGGTAAAGCGGATGATCCCGTTCTCCAGCGCCTTGAGGCCGAGGAAGTGGAGCCGCTGCACCACCTCGACGCCGGGCCAGCTCGTCTCCACGATGAACGCCGTGATCTTCTTCGGCCCGGTGCGGGCCATTACCACCATCAGCTCGGCGATGGTGCCGTTGGTGCACCAGAGCTTCTCGCCATTCAGGATGTAATGGCTGCCGTCGGGCGAAAGCGTGGCGGTGGTGCTCAGGCCCGCGGGGTCCGAGCCCACGTGGTTCTCGGTGAGCGCGAAAGCGGAGACGGCGCCCCTGGCCAGACGCGGCAGATACTTCTTCTTCTGCGCCGGCGTGCCGAAGAGCTTGAGCGGCGTGGGCACGCCGATGGACTGGGCTGCCGAGAGCAGGGCTGTAAGGTTGCCGTCCTGGCTGGTGACTAATCCGATCGCGTGGGTATAGCTGTACTGGCTGAGGCCCAATCCGCCGTACTCGACCGGGATCTTGATCCCGAATGCGCCGATCTCTCCCAGGCCGCGCACGATCTCCGGCGGGATCTTGCCCTCACGGTCGATCTTGTCGCTGTCCACCCGCTCGCGCATGAAGCGCTCGAGCTTCTCCATGAAGGGGCGGGCCCGCTCCAGGTCCGCCGGGTCCGGGGTAGGGAAGGGGTGCACCAGGTCGAGCCGGAACGATCCCTCGAACAGCTCGCGCACGAAGCTGGGGGCCTGCCAGTCCTTCTCCCGCGCCGCCTCGGCGACTTCCCGGGCTTCCTGCTCGGTAGCAAGCTGTTTGCGGGCCGCCGGCTCCGGTTGGGTGAGAACGTTGCTCATGGGGTCGAGTGCTCGGTTGAGGTGGTGGAAACGGCGCCGCGAAGACCGTGCAGCACCAGTGCGATCACGTGACGCTTGCGCCGCTCGAGCGCTTCAGGATCGTCCAGCCCGACGCCGACCGCGGGCGCAACCGTCCTGGTATGAACCAGGGGAAACCAGCAGAGCGCGATGATGCTGAGCAGCAGTTGGGCGGCTTCGCCCGAGGGCGAGTCGTCCAGGCCCAGCTCGGCGCTGATCGCGGCCAACGCCTCCTGGCCGGCTGAGAGGTGACTGACACCCTCTGGAAGGCGCCCGCCGTTCAGCGCTTCCCGCTCGATCAGGCGGACGAAGTGGGGCCGGGCGGCGAGGAAGTCGAAGTAGTCCGAGACGGCGCCGGCCAGGATGGCTTCAGGGGTCTCGTTGCTCGCCAACGCCCGGTCCCGGCCCTCGCGCACCGCCTCACGAACCTCGGTGAACGACCGGTCCAGAACCGCCTGGTAAAGTTCGGCCTTCGATCCGAAGAAGTACCCCGGGGTGCCTCGGGAAACGCCGGCTGCGGCGCCCACCTGGTTCAGGCTGGTCGCGTCGTACCCCTGGTCGGCAAAGAGCCGCTCGGCGGCGTCCAGGATCGCCGATCGGCTCCGCTCAGGGTCGCGTATTCGATCTCGGGTCGCGGTCAATGTAGTCTCACGCAAAAAGTTGCAGCTTGCTTGCTGATCAGCAAGTTAACCGTCAGCCCTTGGCCCGTCAACCGGTAGCACCTAGTCGAACGGCGATTGATACCCGTGCCTTACGGTTGTCCAAGCGCCCCGCGCACGACGTTAAGATCCCATTTCACTGTCTTACGGACCGCCTAAGACTGGGAGTAGAGGGTGCCAAGGGGTAAACTCCCTGCTTGCTGTGACTCCTGAGGTGGGCAGTCCGGAAAGGGAGCGGTTCACCTCCATCGCAGGGCGTAGATGTCCGCGCATTCCGCAGATAGGCAAGGTTGATGAACGATAACCCTGTCGTCGAATTCCTCGATGCTTGCAAGCGGTGGGTATCCGAGGGGAAACGCAGCTCTCCTGGACCCGTGTGCCGAAGGCGCGCGGGAGGTCGCTCTCGGTGCCATGCGAGCCTCCGACCTCTCGGCTATCATGCCCAGGACGGTTCCTCCGAGCGAGTGAATGGCCACGCGTAACGTGTACCTTGTCGTCGCCATAACCCTGACGGTTGCCGCGTCCTGGGCCTGCTCGGCGAGTGGGAAAGCACGGGCCCCCGACTGGAATCGGGTTCCGGTCTCGCTCGAGCTGCGGCTAGCCGAGAGTTCACCAGCCCCCGGCCTGGTTCCAGCGGCGGTATACGGTCAGGGTAAAACCGTGTACCTCCACCCGGAAGCCCAGCTGTCCAATAATGACATTGCCAGAGTCGAGGCCGTAAAGACGAGAATAGGCAAGGGCCTCATCCTCCAGGTCTGGCTCACCAGAGCAGGAGCCGCACGGATTAAGGAGGCAACTGGGCGCCACATCGGCGACAGTCTCGCGGTGCTGATCGATTCTGTGGTCGTGGCCGTCCCAATTATCCAGCAAGCGATCGGCGGCGACCCGAAGCTGCCAAACGACATCGGAGTTCCCCTTGAGCCCAAGGAGGCGCAGCAGCTGGCTGCCGCCGTGTCGAAGACCTGGCCTCCGGCGAAAAGCCCGCCGTGAAGCGGGCTTTCTGTTGGGACCAGGTTACTCCACGTGCTACGCGCTGCGCCGAGCCAGCAACGCCTCGGAATCGCCTTGAGGCGAGCTCAGGTACGCCACCCTGATGGCGGCGACCTGGAGCGCCGCACCCTTCGGCGTCACCTTCCGGAACAATGGGAGAAACTCGGCCCAGCGCACGAGAATGTTCCGCGCCCTGGGGCTCACTGTTTTCTCCTCGTGCTCGTGAATCAGCCGGCGCAGCACCTCAAGGTCTTCATCATCCAGGTCGCCCAGGTCCACCAGATCGTGGTTCAGCCGGCTGGCGAACGTGCCCGCCTCGTCCAGCACGTAGGCTACGCCGTTCGACATGCCGGCGGCGAAGTTGCGGCCGGCCCGGCCGAGCACGGCGATGATCCCGCCGGTCATGTATTCGCAGCAGTGGTTTCCGGCTCCCTCGATCACCGCCACTGCACCGGAGTTGCGGACCGCAAAGCGGTCACCTGCCTGGCCGGCAGCGAACAGCTTGCCTCCGGTGGCTCCGTACAGGACCGTATTCCCGATGATCAGATGCTGGTGCGACACGTCCGCATAGGCGGCTCGGCGGAAGGGGCGGATGGTGATCTCGCCGCCACTCAATCCCTTGCCGACGTAATCGTTGGCCTCTCCCTCGAGCTCCAGGTGGACTCCGCGACAGAGGAATGCCCCGAAGCTTTGACCCGCCGTGCCGGTGAAGCGGAGCCGGACCGAGCCCGCGGGGAGGCCCTCGTCTCCATGCCGCTCGGCGATGGCCCCGGAAACCCTGGCACCGACGGCGAGGTGGTGGTTGAGGATCTGGTAATTGCCGGAGAAGGGAAGACCGCACTCGAGGTAGGGCTCCAGATCACTCAAGATCTCGTTATCCAGCGACACGACGCCGGGGCGCTCGTTGCGCTCCACCGTCCGATGGCGCGCTACCTGCCGTCCCACCGTCCCCTCGCGCCGCTCGGCGCAGGCTTCGCCGCCCCGCTCTACCCCCAGCAGCATCGAGAGATCCAGCATCTGGGCGCGAGGAACGTCCGGGCACTCGACCCGTTCCAGCAGGTCGTTCCGCCCGATGATCTCGTCCAACCCGCGGAAACCCATGCCGGCAAGGATGCCTCGAACCTCTTCGGCGATCAGCGTGAAATAGGTGATCACCTGTTCGGGGGTGCCGCGGAACTTGGTGCGGAGGTCTTCGCGCTGAGTGGCGATACCGGTCGGGCAGGTGTTGATGTGGCACTGCCGCGCCATGGCGCATCCCATGGCGACCAGTGGAGCGGTGCCGAAGCCGTAGCTCTCAGCTCCGAGCAGGGCGGCAATGACGACATCGCGACCGGTCTTGAGCCCACCGTCCGTCCGCACCTCGATCCGGTGCCGCAGTCCGTTCCGCACCAGGGTGGCCTGCGCCTCTGCCAGGCCGAGCTCCCAGGGTGAGCCGGTATGCTTGATGGAGGAGAGCGGAGATGCCCCGGTGCCCCCATTGTGTCCCGCGATCAGCACGTAGTCGGCGTACGCCTTGGCAACGCCGGCAGCGACGGTCCCGACGCCACTCTCGGATACCAGCTTTACTCCGACCCGGGCGCGGGGATTGACTGTCTTGAGGTCGAGGATGAGCTGAGCCAGGTCCTCGATCGAGTAGATGTCGTGGTGCGGCGGCGGCGAGATCAGCTGTATCCCGGGGACAGCGTGCCGCAGCCGGGCGATGAGGTCGGTCACCTTGTGAGCCGGCAACTGTCCGCCTTCTCCCGGCTTGGCGCCCTGGACGATCTTGATCTCCAGCTCCTCGGCGCGGCTGAGGTACTCGGTGGTCACCCCGAATCTCGCCGACGCCACCTGTTTCACTCTGTTGTCGGCCCGGTCGCCGTTGGGCAGGCCATGATAGCTCTCGGGGTCTTCGCCTCCCTCGCCCGAGTTCGATCTCGCGCCCATCCGGTTCATGGCGATGGAAAGGGTAGAGTGCGCCTCCGGCGAGAGCGCGCCCAGAGACATGGCGGAGGACACGAAGCGCCGGCGAATCTCCTCTGCCGGTTCGACCTCCTCCAGCGGAACGGGATCTCCCTCCCGCGGCTTCAGCAGGTCTCGCGGCCCGGCGGGCCGCCGAGCCGCGTTTTTTCCCAGAAACGCCTCGTAGGCGCTTCCAGTCCCCTCCGTCCTCTCCGTCTTCTCCGCCTTCTCCACCTTCCCTCCGCCAACCGCCTGCTGGAGCGCCACGACGATCTGCGGTGCCCAGCCGTGGTCCTCACCGTCTTTGCGGAACCGCACCCGTCCATGGTCGGGCAGGGAGGCAGCCTCCTCAGCGCCGTAAGCCGAGCTGTGGCGGCTCAGCACGTCTTCGCCCAGCTCCTGGAAGCCGATACCTCCGATCGGCGAGGCAGTGCCGTCAAAGCACGATTCGATCACCTCATGGCCTAACCCGAGTGCCTCAAAGATCTGGGCACCGCAGTAGGACGAGAGGGTGGAGATACCCATCTTCGAGAGAATCTTCAGCAACCCCTTCTCGGCCGCCGTGCGGTAGCTCCGCCGGGCATCCGCTGGTGACGGGCGCTCCTCCTGCTGGTTTTCACGTCGCCTTGCTGCCCCGCTGAAGATCCCGTCGATTCCTTCCAGAGCCAGCCACGGATGCACCGCCTCGGCGCCATATCCGATCAGGGTGGCAAAGTGGTGGATATCGAACGCGTCACCGGCCTCCGCTACGAGACCTACTCGCGCCCGGAGGCCTACATGCACCAGGTGCTGCCGTACCGCGCCGATGGCCAGCAACATGGGGATGGGCGCGCGCCGCTGCCCGGCCGCCCGGTCGCTGATGATGAGGATGCGCGCTCCCCGCCGTGCGGCCCGCTCCGCTGCCCGGCGTAACCCGGTGAGCGCCGGCCGGAGTCCGGCCGGGCCCTTCCGGGGGTTCCATATGGCGTCCAGAGTCACGGTCGAGAAGCCGGCCACGTTCCGAAGCGCTGCCATCTCTTCCGCGAGCATTACCGGGTGCTCCAGGCGGAGCATACGGGCATACGACGGCCGCTCCAGCAGCGGAGATCCCCTGCGGCCGAGATGCATGCGAAGCGACATCACCATCGACTCCCGGAGCGAGTCGATCGGTGGATTGGTTACCTGGGCGAACCGCTGGCGAAAGTAGGCGTAGAGGCTGTGCGGCACGGCCGAGAGCGGTGGAATGGGCGTGTCGTCTCCCATGCTCCAGACCGGATCTCCGCCGGTACCACCCATGGGCTCGAGCACCAGACGCAGGTCCTCGGAGCCGTAGCCGAACGACCGCTGCAGTCGCAGCAGCGGCTCGCCCGTGTGGGTGGGTGGAACTCTCGCTGGATCGGGGGCCAGGGTCAGGGTCGCCATGTAGCGGGCGACCCAGCGGGCGTAGGGTCTGCGTGCGGCCACCTCCCTCTTGGCGTCCACGTTGCGGATCACCTCGCCGCGACGGGTGTCGACCACGAGAACTTCGCCGGGACCCACCTTGCCGCACTCCACCACCTCTCGAGGGTCGAGATCCACCAGTCCCACCTCGGAGCCGGCCACCACGAGCCCGTCCTGACGCACCTTGTACCGGCAGGGACGCAGCCCGTTGCGATCCACCGCCGCCCCGGCCAGGACCCCGTCGGTGAACGCCAGCGCGGCGGGGCCGTCCCAGGGCTCGAGCACACACTGGTGGTATTCGTAGAAGGCCCTCACCGAGGGATCCAGGTCGGAGTACTTCTCCCAGGCCTGAGGGATCATCATCATCGAGGTGTGGACTACATCGCGCCCCGAGCGCACCAGCAGCTCCATGGCGTTGTCGAGGCTGGCCGAGTCGCTCCCGTCCCGCCAGATCACTTCGCGGAGCCGCTCGATCTTCGGTCCCCATACCGGCGACGAGAGCATCGGCTGGCGCATGGTCATGGCGTTGCGGTTGCCCCAGAGGGTGTTGATCTCTCCGTTGTGGGCCAGCAGGCGGAACGGCTGCGCCAGCGGCCAGCTCGGCAGCGTATTGGTCGAGTAGCGCTGGTGAAACACGGCGACGGCGCTCTCGTATTCTGGATAACGGAAATCGGTGAAGAAGGAGGGCAGCCGGGTTCCGGTGAGCAGCGCCTTGTACACGATGGTGCGGCAGGACAGAGAGCAGGCATAAAAGCCGGGCAGACCGGTTTCGGCCGCCCTGCGCTCCATCTCCCGCCGCGCCAGGTAGAGCGCGCGCTCCCAGGCCTCCTCGTCCACGTGGAGGGCGGGCCGGCCCACCAGAACCTGGCGGATCACCGGGCAGGATGCCCGCGCGGTGGGACCGAGCGCTTCGGGATTGGTCGGCACGTCTCGCCAGCCCAGCACCGGGATGCCGTCCTCGCTCAGCACCGCCTCGATCATCTTGATGGACGCGGCCAGCGGCTCGGAGTCGGTGGGCAGAAAAAATCCACCCACTCCGAAAGGCAGCCCCGGCTGGAGTCGAAGGCCCAACCGGTAGGAGTCGCGGTAAAAGAGACGATGGGGAATCTGAGTCAGGAGGCCTGCCCCATCGCCCGAATGATCGGTCGCCGCGGCCCCCCGGTGCGCTACCCGCGCAACCGCCTCGAGCGCCATCGCGACCACCTCATGGGCGCGGGCGCCGGAGGCGGAGGCGATTAAGCCTACGCCGCACGCGTCATGCTCGCGACCGGGATCGAGGGATGTTCCCGCGGGAGTTGCGGCGTGTCGCGGGTGATGCTGACGGGAACCGGCCGGGTGGATCCGCTGCCCATTGGCGGCCATGGTGCCTCCTGAGTTGTTGGCGCCCCAGCGGCCGGAGAGACCGCGGTCGAGGCAATAAAAAAGCCCGCCCTAGTCAGGAGCAGGCCGGGGTTCACGTGAACACGCTAACTCACCCGGGCGCTCCTCCTGAGCGGACGAGATCGAGATTGACGTTAACCTTGGTACCCGCGAGCGGCATGTTCATACCGCATTATTATGCATCTCGATGAATCCGTCAAGCGGTCCCGGCCGGTCTGGTTTCTGACGCGCCAGGTTTGTACCTCTGGAAACCGATTACCCTTGACATGCTCCCGGCAATGTCGTAGCGTGATGATCCAGTTCCGGGTATAAAGTTCCATGTGGCTTCTCACAGTCGACCCAGAGCCGCGGCACATGCAGCTGAACCTCGTCCTTCTCGTCCTCCTTCTCGGCGTCCTGCTTACCGTCATCATCGGTGAGCGAGAGGTCCGCGGCGTGCCTATACGAGCAACATGAGACGGTAAGTCTCCCCTGATTGCAACCGGCGCCGCGGACCAAGAGGTCCGCGGCGCTTTTTCGTCACTCGAGCCGAAAGCGACGCATGGCGCCCCAGCAGATCCTGATCTTCGACACTACCCTGCGCGACGGTGAGCAGGCACCCGGGAACAGTCTCTCGCCAGAGGAGAAGCTCCGTCTGGCGCGCCAGCTCGATGCCCTCGGCGTGGACGTCATCGAGGCGGGCTTCCCCGCCGCCTCGGAGGGAGACTATCGCAGCGTGCGCGAGATCGGGGCCGAGGTTCGGCGGCCCGTCATCGCGGCGCTGGCGCGCTGCACCGACCGCGATATCGAGCTGGCGGGCGAGGCGCTCGGCGGCGCGGCCCGTGGACGGCTGCACGTGTTCGTCTCCACGTCCGACCTGCACATCCGGGACAAGCTGCGGACCACTCGCGACGGGGTACTGGCCATGAGCCGCGAGGCCATCAGGCGGGCGCGCCGGTACACCGACAACGTGGAGTTTTCGGCCGAGGATGCCAGCCGTACCGATCCCGACTTCCTCTGCCGGGTGGTGGAGGCCGCCATCGAGGAAGGGGCCACCACGATCAACCTCCCGGACACGGTGGGCTACGCAATGCCTGCCGAATACGGCTCGATCTTTCGAGATATCCGGGAACGGGTGCCCGGCGCGGATCGGGTGGTGTTGAGCGCCCATTGTCACGACGATCTGGGCCTGGCGGTCGCGAACACGCTGGCGGCGATCGCCGCCGGCGCGACCCAGGTAGAGTGCACCGTGAACGGCATCGGCGAGCGCGCCGGCAACGCGGCGCTGGAGGAGATCGTCATGGCCAGCCGGGTACGCGGCGCGGCGGTGGCGTTCCAGTGCAATGTGGAGTCCCGCGAGATCTACCGGACGAGTCAGCTTCTCTCCTACCTCACCGGGGTCTTTCCCCAGCCGAACAAGGCCATCGTCGGACGCAACGCGTTCGCCCACGAAGCCGGCATCCACCAGCACGGCATGCTCCAGAACGGACTCACCTACGAGATCATCCAGCCCGAGATGGTCGGGATACCGCGCTCCACCCTGGTCCTCGGGAAGCATTCCGGTCGGCACGCGCTGGAGCGCCGGTATCTGGAGCTGGGCTATCAGTTGAGCGAGGAGGAGCTGGCCGAGGTGTATCAGGGATTCTCCGCGCTCGCCGAGCGAAAACGCGAGATTCTGGACGAAGATCTCCTGGCGCTGCTTCACGACAGCTTCCATGACGCCCCCGAGGAGTACCAGCTCAGCCATCTGCGGGTGGTTTGCGGCGGCGTGGCGGCCACCGCCGAGGTCAGGATGAAGGGTCCCTGGACGGGAGAGCGGTCGGCCCGCGGCACCGGTGACGGCCCCATAGCCGCCGCGTTCGCGGCAGTGAGCGAGATCCTGGGCCGGCAGCTCGAGGTGCTGAGCCTTTCGCTTCGGTCGGTCACCCCCGGGCGCGACAGCGTGGGACAGGTCTTCCTCCAGGCCAAGATCGACGGCAAATCGCTTTCCGGCCACAGCGCATCCACCGACATCATCGAGGCCAGCGCGCGGGCGCTGGTGCACGCTTTGAACAAGGCGCGCCACGCAGACCGGCTGGAGGCGAGCTCGCTCAATTCTGTCTACTTGTGGGGGGTCTAGTGTGGATCAACAGCGTAAACGGTAAACGGTTAACGGTGAACGGGCTTGTACTGCGGAGTTCGGGTGATGGTCATCCCGTTCACTGTTTATCGTTCGCTGTTCACGCAGTTAGTTCGGGGATCGACGCATGACCTCGGAATCGTTGACTGGCGCCCAGATCCTCTGCCGGGCCCTGCTGGAAGAAGGGGTGGATCTCCTCTTCGGCTACCCCGGCGGCGCGATCATGCCGTTCTATCACGCGCTTCCGGAGTTTCCTGCCCTGCGCCACGTGCTGGTCCGGCATGAGCAGGCGGCGGCGCATGCCGCGGACGGGTACGCCCGCGCGAGCGGCCGGGCCGGCGTTTGCGTCGCCACCTCGGGCCCCGGAGCGACGAATCTGGTGACCGGGCTCGCCACGGCGCATATGGACAGCACTCCCGTGGTGGCGATCACCGGGCAGGTCTCCCGCGCCATGATGGGTCGGGACGCGTTCCAGGAGACCGACATCATAGGAATCACCCAACCGATCACCAAACACAGCCGGCTGATCGAGGATGTCGCAGAGATCGCGGAAGCGGTGGGCGAGGCCTTTCATGTAGCGCAGGAGGGAAGGCCGGGTCCGGTGCTGCTCGACATCCCAAAGGATGTTCAGAATGCGAAGGCGGAGTGGAAAGGCGGAAGGGCGGAAGGGCGGAATGGCGGTCGGCCCGAGGCCGCGAATGTACCGCCGTACCGCCGTACCGCCGCTCTCGCCGAAGCCGCCCGCCTCATCGCCGAAGCCCAGCGCCCCCTCATCATGGCCGGGCACGGTGTGCTGCTGGCGCAGGCATATCCCGAGCTTCGCCTGCTGGCGGAGCGCACCGGCATTCCGGTCATCACCACTCTGCTGGGCATCAGTGGCTTCCCCGAGTCGCACCCGCTGCATCTCGGCATGCCGGGCATGCATGGTGAGGTCCACGTCAATCGCGCGATCCAGCAGTCGGATCTGATCATCGGCCTGGGCCTCCGGTTCGACGACCGGGTCACCGGCAACCTCGCCGGGTTCGCCCGAAGCGCCAAGCTCGTCCACGTCGACCTCGACCCCTCCGAGATCGGCAAGAACGTGCCCGCCGCCGTGGCGCTGGTGGGAGACGTGCGCGAGGTGCTCTGCTCGCTCCTTCCCGGCGTGGCGCCGAGAAACTGCGACGCCTGGCGAGAGGAGATCGCGGGGTTCGTGCGCGCCCGCGAGGAGAGCTTTCGCGCCAGCCTGTCACCCCAGGGCATCCTCGACGCCATCGACAATGCGACCGGCGGGCGCTGCGCCATCGTGTCCGACGTGGGCCAGCACCAGATGTGGGTGGCCAAGCTCTATCGCTATCAGCATCCCAACAGCCACATCACCTCGGGTGGGCTCGGCACCATGGGCTTTGCCGTGCCGGCGGCGATGGGGGTGGCACTGGCCCGACCCGGTGAGCCGGTCTGGGCAATCTCGGGAGACGGCGGCTTCCAGATGAACATGCAGGAGATCGCCACCATGGTGCAGGAGAAGATTCCGGTGAAGATGGCGATCTTCAACAACGGATACCTCGGGATGGTGCGGCAGTGGCAGCAGTTCTTCCATGGCAAGCGCTACTCGGCCACGCCCATCTGGAGCCCCGATTACGTCCGGCTGGCCGGCGCCTACGGCATCGCCGGAAATCGGGTGGAGTCGCTGGATCAGCTGGATGAGGCGGTGCGCGCCGCCCTGGCGGAGCCGGGCCCTGCGCTGGTCGAGTTCATGATCGAGCAGGAAGCCAACGTGTTCCCCATGATTCCGCCGGGTGGTTCGCTGTCCGAGCCGATCGAAGGCGCCCCACTGGTATCGGCGTGAGCGCGGCCCAGGCCGTGTCGGTTCTCCTGGAGGACCGGCTCATCACCCTCAACCGCGCGGTCGGGCTGATTCGGCGGCGCAACCTGCCCATCCGCAGCCTGGCCGTCGGGCCGACGGCTACGCCCGGGCTTTCGAGGTTGACCATCATGATGCAATCCGACACCGCCACCGCTGAACGGGCCGTGCAGCATCTCCAGAAGATGATCGGGGTGCGCGCCGCCATCGCCTTCCCCATCCGCGATGGAGTGACCCGCGAGCTTGCCCTGGTCAAGGTTCGCGCCCCGCGCGACCGCTATGGGGAGCTGCTCGATGTGGTGCAGCTCTACAATGCCGTGGTGGTCGAGGATTCGGCCGACGGCCTGATCGTGGAGCTGAGCGGATCTGAGGCCTTCGTCCTCTCCTGTATTCGCGCGCTCGACCGCTTCGAGGTCGTCGAGGTCGCCCGCAGCGGCACCATCGCCCTCGGCACGGCGAACAACCTTCAATCCGGGACTGTGACATGACGAACCCACCAGTGCGCGTGTACTACGATGCCGATGCCGATCGTGGCCGGCTCGCCGGGCGCACCATCGCCATAATCGGCTACGGCAGCCAGGGGCACGCCCACGCCCTGAACCTTCGCGATAGCGGCGCCAGAGTGGTCGTCGGCCTTCGGCGGGGAGGCGGGTCATGGAGCCGGGCCGAGGCCGCGGGGCTGGACCTACACCCGGTGGCCGAGGCCGCCGAGCGTGCTGACGTCATCATGCTGCTGGTGCCCGATCAGGATGGCCGTGCCGTATACGAAGCGGCAGTAGCGCCGGGCCTTCGCCCCGGTAAGACGCTGATGTTTGCCCATGGCTTCAACGTGCACTATCGCGAGGTGGTACCTCCCGCCGGGGTGGACGTCAGCATGGTAGCACCCAAGTCTCCGGGTCATCTGGTGCGGAGCGAGTTCGAGGCGGGTCGCGGCGTGCCCGGCCTGGTGGCCATCCATCAGGATGCCACTGGCCAGGCTCTCGCCAACGCTCTCGCCTATGCCGCGGGCATCGGTTGCACCCGGGCCGGAGTCATCGAGACCTCCTTCCGGGAAGAGACCGAGACCGACCTGTTCGGTGAGCAGGCGGTGCTCTGCGGGGGCGTCACCGCGCTGATCAAGGCCGGATTCGAGACGCTAACTGCCGCCGGCTACCGGCCGGAGATGGCGTACTTCGAGTGCCTCCACGAGCTCAAGCTAATCGTGGATCTCATCTACCGGGGCGGAATGCAGTTCATGCGTCACTCGATCAGCGACACCGCGGAATACGGCGACTACACCCGGGGCCCCCGGCTAATTACCCAGGAGACCCGAGCCGAAATGCAGAGAATCCTGCAGGCCATCCAGGACGGATCTTTTGCCCGGGAATGGCTCGACGAGAACCGCGCCGGGCGGCCCCACTTCGAGCGGATGCGCCAGGCCGACCGGGATCACGAGATCGAGCGGGTGGGTACCCAGCTCCGGGCCATGATGCCGTGGTCGGAAGAGGGAAGGCGGAGAGGCGGGGAAGCGGGGAAGCGGGGCAGTCAAAAGGCGGAGAAGACGGAGAAGGCGGAGAGCAAGGACGAGCCGGCGCGGCGGCCCCGCCGGCCCACTCACCCGCTGCCACGCTAAGAAACTCCAGCCACGGATGACACAGATGGGGACGGATCGCTCCTGGTCCAGACAAACCGCCGTGCACGGACCCGGCAGTCGGTGGGTGTGCTGTTGATCAGAGAGATCACGGTGCCTGGCGGCGCAGGCGGAAGGTTGGATCTCCACCGGAGCAACCCGTCGGTTCCCGTGTTCATCTGTGGCTCTCTTGGGCAGTGGATACGATGAGGGCTCGCACACTATTCGAGAAAGTTTGGGACGCCCACGTAGTCAGCCAGGTGACCGGAGGGCCCGCGCTGCTCTATGTGGATCTACACCTGGTACACGAGGTCACCTCCCCTCAGGCGTTCGAGGGGCTGCGACTCGCCGGCCGAAGCGTGCGGCGTCCCGAGCTCACCGTGGCCACGGTGGACCACAACGTGCCCACCGGCGACCGGCGGCTACCGATCGCGGACCAGCTGTCGTCCCAGCAGATCTCTACGCTGGTGGAAAATGCCCGCCAGTTCGGGATCCGCCTCTTCGATCTCGACTCCCCTCATCAGGGCATCGTTCACGTGATCGGCCCCGAGCTCGGCCTTACCCGGCCGGGCATGACGATAGTCTGCGGCGATTCTCACACCTCGACCCACGGCGCATTCGGGGCTCTCGCCTTCGGCATAGGGACCAGCGAGGTGGAGCACGTTCTTGCGACTCAATGCATTGTGCAGGGTCGCCCCCGCACGATGGAGGTCCACTTCACCGGGCTGCCCCAGCCGGGAGTCTCGGCCAAGGACCTGATCCTCGTCCTGATCCGCCGCATCGGTACGGCCGGCGCCAACGGGCACGTCATCGAGTACACCGGGGAGGCGATTCGCGCCCTCTCGATGGAAGCGCGCATGACCGTCTGCAACATGTCTATCGAGGCCGGCGCGCGGGCCGGGATGATCGCGCCGGATGAGACGACCCTGGCATATCTGGCGGGCCGCCCGGAAATCCCGCGCGGCGCCGAGTGGAGCCGCGCGGTCGGGTCCTGGAGCGCACTCCGGACCGACGCCGCGGCGCGCTACGATCGGAGGGTCGCGGTAGATGCGAGCGACATCGAGCCCCAGGTCACCTGGGGCACCAGTCCGGCCATGGCGGCCGGCATAACCGGAACCGTTCCGGACCCCGACGCCGCGCCGTCCCAAGCCGAGCGCCGTGACTTCCGAAGGGCGCTGGAGTACATGGATCTCGAGCCGGGAACTCCGCTGGAGGGTTTGCGGGTGGACCGGGTATTTCTCGGCTCGTGCACCAACGCGCGGCTCGAAGACCTGTGCCAGGCAGCGGCAGTGGCGCGGGGGCGTCGGGTGGCGCGCGGAGTTCGGGCTATGGTGGTCCCCGGGTCTCAGCCAGTGAAGGCTGCCGCCGAGCGAGCAGGATTGGATCGGATCTTTATCGATGCCGGCTTCGAGTGGCGCAATCCCGGCTGCTCGATGTGCCTCGGCATGAATGAAGATGTGCTGGGTCCGGGCGAACGCTGCGCCTCGACCTCCAACCGAAATTTCGAGGGTCGCCAGGGCAGAGGAGGCCGCACTCATCTGATGAGCCCGGCAATGGCCGCGGCGGCCGCAGTGGCCGGCTGCCTGGTAGACGTGCGGACTTTTCTCCGCCCCGACGACGTGCCGGGCGCCCCTCCTCATCAGCCCATTATACAGGCCTACGAGTGACTTGAGGCGGTTGCGCCTAAGTATTGTCCAATATGTAGTTACATAACTCGGCTAAACTGGATTCTTGAACTGGTCCCGGATGTCGGGCGCAAGAAAATTCAAAGGGGCATATGCAGCCGTTCATCTCCCATTCCGGCCGGGTTGCCGCGCTGCCACGCGCGAATGTAGACACCGACCAGATCATCCCGAAGCAGTTCCTCAAGCGGATCGAGCGCTCGGGGTTCGGCGCCTTTCTCTTTCACGATTGGCGTTTCGGCACCGACGGGAGGCCCACGCCTGAGTTCGAATTGAACCGGCGGGAGGCGCTCGGGGCCACGATCCTGCTTACCGGCGCAAACTTCGGCTGCGGTTCTTCCAGAGAGCATGCGCCCTGGGCTCTGGCCGACTTCGGCTTCCGCGCCATCGTCGCTCCCTCCTTTGCCGACATCTTCCAGGGCAACTGTTGCCAGAACGGCCTTCTGCCGGTGGTGCTCCCGGAGGCAGCCGTGGACGAGCTGTTCCGCCGCTGTGCCGCCACCCGGCATTACGAGCTGACGGTGGACCTGGACGCGCGCGCGGTGCGCGACGCTGCCGGCTTTCACTCCCAGTTCGAGATAGAAGATTACCGGCGCGAGATGCTGATGCGCGGACTCGACGAGATCGGCCGCACGCTCCTGGAGGAGCACCGCATCACCGAGTTCGAGCGCCGCAGGCTCGCGGTATGAGGCAGTTCACGGTGGCGGTGCTGCCGGGCGATGGAATCGGACCCGAGGTCACCAGGGAGGCGGTCAGGGTCTTGACCGCGGTGGCGGACCTCTACGGATATCGGGTCATACTTCGGGAGTACCCCATCGGCGCGGCCGGAGTGGCCCAGGCAGGCGAGGCGCTCCCGGCCCGAACCCGCGACGGGGTGCGCGATGCCGACGCCATTCTGCTGGGAGCCGTGGGCGAGCCTGCGCCGGTCCAGGCCGGCGGTAATCAGCGTCCCGAAGCCGGACTCCTGGCGCTTCGAAAGCTTCTCGGCGCCTATGCCAACCTGAGGCCGGTCTCGGTGCACCCCGCGCTGCGCCACGTCTCGCCGCTCCGCTCCGAGCGCCTGGATGGTGTCGATCTCCTGATCGTGCGGGAGCTGACCGGCGGCCTCTACTACGGCGAGCCGCGCGGCCGCCAGGAGGACCAGGCGGTCAACACCCTGCGCTATAGCGTGGCCGAGATCGAGCGGGTGGCGCGGGTAGCGTTCGAGTCGGCCCGGCGGCGGCGGGGGAGCGTCACTTCGGTGGACAAGGCCAATGTGCTGGAGGTCTCGCAGCTCTGGCGCGATACGGTGACCCGGATTTCCTCCGAGTACCCGGACATCCAAGTCGAGCACCTGTACGTGGACTACGCCGCTATGCGGCTGGTGACCTATCCTGCCGCAATCGACGTGCTGCTCACCGAAAACCTCTTCGGCGACATCCTCAGCGATGAGGCCGCAGTCCTGGCCGGCTCCCTCGGGCTGCTGCCTTCGGCGTCTCTGGGAGATGGTCCCGGCCTGTTCGAGCCGGTGCACGGCTCGGCGCCCGACATCGCCGGCAAGGGGGTGGCAAACCCGATCGGTGCGATCGCCTCCGCCGCCATGTTGCTGCGCTACGGCCTCGAGCTGCCGGACGCCGCGGATGATGTGGATCAGGCCATCGCCGCGGTTCTGGGTGGTGGGTTCCGCACCCCCGACATCGCCCGCCCGGGCGAAGTCACGCTCAGCACCAGCGAGATAGGAGCGGAGATTGCCCGGCTGGTCTTGTGGGGTGGGGCCGTGGAGCCGGCGCTATAGATCAGTCACCGCGCCCAGGCTCGCACTCGAAACCAGCTTGGCGTACTTGTGCAGGACCCCAGCCGCATACCTCGGCTTCGGCGGGGTCCAGGCGGCGCGACGCCGCGCCAGCTCGGGCTCGGAGACCTCGAGCTGAAGCAATCGGCTGTCCGCGTCGATGGTGATGCGGTCACCTTCTTCTACCAGCGCGATGGTCCCGCCGGCCGCGGCCTCCGGCGCCACGTGCCCCACTACCATGCCGTAGGTCCCACCCGAGAACCTGCCGTCAGTGATCAGCCCCACCGAGTCGCCGAGCCCGGCACCGATGATGGCCGATGTCGGGGCGAGCATCTCACGCATCCCCGGTCCGCCCCGGGGCCCCTCGTAGCGTATCACGATCACGTCTCCCGGGTGGATCTGTCCCGCCAGGATTGCCTCCAGGGTGCTCTCCTCCGAATCGAAGACCCGCGCGGGTCCCGCCATCAGGGGAGTCTTGACCCCGGTGATCTTGGCGACCGACCCCTCCGGCGCCAGGTTGCCCCGGAGGATGGCCAGATGGCCCTGGGGGTAGAGGGGCCGGTCCCACGGCCGGATGACCTCCTGATTCCCGCCCGGCTGATCCGGCACCTCCCGGAGCACCTCTGCCACCGTCTGGCCGCTGATCGTGAGCGCGTCTCCGTGAAGCACCCGGTGAGCCAGCAGGATCTTCATGACCTGCGGCACTCCACCGGAGCGGTGAAGGTCGGTGGCCACAAATCGCCCTGACGGCTTGAGGTCGCAGAGCACCGGTACCCGAGCGCGGATCGTCTCGAAGTCGTCGAGCGAGAGCGGAACCCCTGCTGCCCGTGAGATGGCGAGGAGGTGGAGCACCGCGTTGGTGGAGCCGCCGAGAGCCATCGTCACCGCGATTCCATTCTCGAACGCCTTGCGGCTGAGGATCTGGCGCGGCAGGATGCGCCGGCGAATCGCCTCCACCAGCACCGCGCCCGAGCGCCCAGCACTCTCGGCCTTCTCCGGATCTTCGGCCGCCATGGTGGAGGAGTAGGGCAGGCTCATGCCCATGGCCTCGAAGACAGAGGACATCGTGTTAGCCGTGAACATGCCGCCGCAGGAGCCCTTGCCGGGACAGGACCGTCGCTCCACCTCGAGCAGCTCCCGGTCGTCGATCTTCCCGGCGCTGTGTTGGCCTACTGCCTCGAAGGCGCTCACCACCGTCAGGTCGCGCCCGGCGTAGTGCCCGGGCTTGATGGTGCCCCCGTACACGAAGATCCCCGGGATGTTCATCCTCGCCATGGCGATCATGGCGCCCGGCATGTTCTTATCGCAGCCGCCCACCGCGACGACTCCGTCCATGCTCTGGGCCCCGCACGCCGTCTCGATCGAGTCCGCGATGACCTCACGCGAGACCAGCGAATACTTCATCCCCTCGGTACCCATCGAGATGCCGTCGCTGACCGTGATGGTGCCGAAGACCTGGGGCATCGCTCCGGCTTCCTTCACCGCCAACTCGGCCCGGCGGGCCAGAAGGTCCAGCCCGGCGTTGCAGGGGGTCATGGTGCTGTGGGCGTTGGCAATCCCGACGATCGGCTTGCCGAAGTCGCCGTCACCGAAGCCGACGGCACGTAGCATGGCCCGGTTGGGTGCGCGCTGGACGCCCTCGGTGATGGCGCTGCTTTTGAGTTTGTCGGGCATCGGTTGAATGTAGGGGGCAGCGGGGCAGCGGGGCAGGAGGGCGGCGGGGAAGCGGGGAAGCGAAAGCACCTCATCCCGAGCATCGCGAGGGACCTGCTCAGCCGGGCACAAGTGCTAGCAGAGTAGGTCCTTCGCTTTGCTCGGGATGAGGTGTTTTCGCTTCCCGCTTCCCCGCTTTCCTGCTTCCCCGCTTCCCCGCTTCCCCGCTTACCCTCCTACCGCCACCGCCGGAGTCACGGCGGCTTCGTTCCGCTCACCGGTCCGGATCCGGTAGACTTGGTCGACGTCGAGGACGAAGATCTTGCCGTCGCCCACTTCGCCGGTGCGGGCGCTGCCGAGAATCGCCCTGATGGTGACCTCCACGAACGAATCGGAGACCCCGATCTCCAGGCGCACTTTCTCCTGCAGGTCGACCTTTACCGTGGTGCCACGGTAGGTCTCGACTCGCTCGGTCTCGCCGCCGTGGCCCAGCACCCGGCTGACGGTGACGCCGCGGACCTCGGCCCGGTAGAGGGCCTCCAGCACCTCGTTGAGGCGGTCGGGGCGGATGATTGCGACAATCAGTTTCATGATCTCCGATCTCCTTAGAGAGGGGCTACTGGCTATTGGCTATTGGCTATGGGCTATTGGCTATGGGCTGTTCCGGTGCTGACTCGGCTACCGTTGCAGTAAGCCGGACAGGACGATGCATAGCCAATAGCCAATAGCCAGTAGCCCTCTATCACCGCGCCGCGACTTGCGGAGTGAACGCTGTTAGCGGCTCGGGCGGGAGCGCCGCCTCGGGCGGCACCAGGATCGAGCCTTCGCCGCTGGCGTAGGCCTCCTCGCCGTGCTGGCTCACGTCCATGCCCACGCCCTCGACGCGGGGCACCGCGCGGAGCGACATCACGAGGGCGAGCGCCTTGAGGATCACGAACGTCATGATCCCGGCGTAGACCGCCGCACTCAGGCTGCCGAGCGCCTGGAGCCCGAGCTGGCCCGGGTTGCCGTACAGCAGCCCGTCGGCCCCGGCCGGGTTCCACAGCTTTTGCGCCAGCACTCCGGTGAGCAGGGCGCCGGTGAGGCCGCCCACCCCGTGGCCGGCGAAGACGTCCAGCGAGTCGTCGATCCGGGTCCGCGGGCGGAGGGCGATGACGAGATAGCTCGGCAGCGCCGCCACGGCGCCGACGATGAGGGCACCCGCCGGGCTCACGAAACCCGCCGCCGGGGTGATGGCCACCAGCCCGACCACGATACCGGTGGCCGCGCCGACGGCGGTGGCCCGGCCGGTACGGAAGTAGTCCACCAGGGTCCATACCACCAGGGTGGCCATCGGGGCCAGGAAAGTGTTGGTGAAGGCGAGGGCGGCGGTCTCGTTGGCCCCGAGCGCACTGCCGCCGTTGAAGCCGAACCAGCCGAACCAGAGCAGCCCCGCGCCCAGCAAGGAGAAGGGCACGCTGTGCGGCAGCACCGCCTGGCGCCCGTAGTCCTTCCGGGACCCCAGCACCATCGCCGCGACCAGCGCCGACACGCCGGCATTGATGTGCACCACTGTGCCGCCGGCGAAATCGAGCACTCCCCGGGCCATGAGCCACCCACCGCCCCACACCCAGTGTGCCACCGGCGCGTAGACCAGCAGGGTCCACAGGACGATGAAGACGACGTAGGGCCCGAACCGCATCCGCTCGACCACGGCCCCCGAGATGAGCGCGGCGGTGATGATGGCGAAGGTGCCCTGGTAGGCCATGAAGAGCGCGTGGGGGATGGTGCCCTTGGCCTCGGTGCCGACGCCGTTGAGACCCAGGTGGGCCAGGCCGCCGATCAGCGGGCCGCCCTCGCTCAAGGCCAGGCTGTATGCCGCCAGGGCCCAGGTGACCCCCACGACCCCCAACGCCACGAAGCTCATCATCATGGTGTTGAGCGAGTTCTTGTTCCTCACCAGGCCACCGTAGAAGAAGGCGAGCGCGGGGGTCATGAGCAGGACCAGCGCGGTCGAGACCAGCATCCAGGCCGTGTCGGCCGGAACCACGGTCGGCGGAGGCGCGGCATCCTGCACGGCGAGCAGCAAGGGTAGGGTGGTCACGGCTTTGCTCCTTGAAGGTTGGCAGTCAAGAGTCAGGAGTCAGGAGTCAGGAATTGAGAGTGCCCGACTCCCGACTCCCGACTCTCATCACGCATCGTAGTACAGGAAGAACTCGTACGGGTGTGGCCGCAGGTTCACCGGCGCGATGTCCTTGGAGCGCTTCATGGCGATCCAGGTCTCCAGCACGTCCGGGGTGAATACGTCGCCATCGAGCAGGAACTGGTGATCGTTCTCCAGCGCCGTAACCGACTCGGCCAGCGATCCGGGCACCATCCTGATGCTCTGCTTGCGCTCGTCGTGCAGCTCGTACAGGTCCTCGTCGATCGGCGCGGGCGGCTCCAGCTTCCGCTTGATCCCGTCCAGCCCGGCCATGAGCATGGCGGAGAAGGCCAGGTACGGGTTCGCCGTCGGATCGGGCGCGCGGAACTCGACCCGGCGTGCCTTGGGGCTGCTGGAGTAGCACGGAATCCGGCAGATGGCGGATCGGTTCCGGGCCGAGTACATCAGGTTCACTGGCGCCTCGAACCCCGGCACCAGGCGGCGGTAGCTGTTGGTGGTCGGGGCGCAGATGGCCAGCAGCGCGGGCGCATGCGCGATCAACCCACCGATGTAGTGGCGCGCCGTCTCGGACAGCAGGGCGTAGCCGTTCTCGTCGTAGAAGAGCGGCTTGTCGCCCTTCCAGAGCGACTGATGCACGTGCATGCCCGAGCCATTGTCGCCGAAGAGCGGCTTGGGCATGAACGTGGCCGTGAGCCCCAGGTTGTGACACACGTTCTTGACGATGTACTTGTAGACCAGGAGCCGGTCGGCCGTCTGCACCAGGGTCCCGAAGTTGAAGTCGATCTCCGCCTGGCCCGCCGTCGCCACCTCGTGGTGCTGCACCTCGACCGGCACCCCTGCCTCGATCAGAGCCAGCATGATCTTCGATCTGACGTCCTGTAGCCGATCCACCGGCGGGACCGGGAAGTAGCCCTCCTTGTGCCGCGGGCGGTGGCCCAGGTTGGGTGCCCCATTCCGTCCCGAGTTCCACACCCCCTCTTCGGAATCGACGTGGTAGTAACCCTCATTGGCGCTCTGGTCGTACCGGACCGAGTTGAAGATGAAGAACTCGGCCTCGGGTCCCCAGTAGGAGGTGGTTGCGATGCCGGTGGTCTTCAGATACTCCTCGGCCTTGAACGCGATGAAACGCGGATCCCGGGAGTAGGGCTCGAGCGTCACCGGATCGTAGATGTCGCAGGTGAGCGACATGGTGGGGACCGACAGCACCGGGTCTACGAAGGCGCTGGAGACATCAGGCAGCAGCAGCATGTCGCTCTCGTTGATGGCCTGAAACCCCCGGATCGACGACCCGTCGAAGCCGAGTCCCTCGCGGATCATGGCCTCGTTCAGGCTGGCCGCGGGGATGGAGAAGTGCTGCCAGGTGCCCGGTAGATCACAGAACTTCACGTCCACCACCTGGATGTTCTTCTGCTTGATCAAGTCCAACAGCTTCTGCACGTCGGTGCTGAGAGAGCTTCGAACTGGTGCGCTGGGCCGGGCCGTGGTCGCCATGGGGTTCTCGCGGTGTCGGTTCTGGTTAAAGAAGACGCCCCTGCGCCGGGTGATCGAACGCAGGGGCATCGGGTGAGCACGGTCTACTCAGACCAAGGGTCCTGGCGGTTCGATCGGGGGCAGGCGCCGGTTTCGCTGGGCTGCCAAAGCGTGAGGCGCAGGGTTGGTATTGAACATGGAGCTCTCGTTCGAGGCCGCGGTGAATTCAGGTTTTCTTCCCTCTTGAGCCAGTATACGGCCCGGCACCTCGGCTGTCAAGAGAATGGTGCAGAAAATGCAAAAAAGTGCCCCGGTACATTGCCTGGAGAGCCCAGGCCAGCAGCGGTGGCGGCCGAATCGTGCAACTTTTGCAGGTACCGCCCACCGCCTGGCATTCCGGTTACCTTGGTGCAGCCCCAGCAGAGACCGCCTTCAGCGGAGCTCACGTGAGCCATAGGACCCCCGACGAGCCCGGCCGCCCGCGCCGCCGAAGACCGCCCCGCGGTCCGCTTCTCTGGCTGCTCCTTTTGCTCCTGCTCTGTGCCGGCGTTGCCGGGTACTACCTGATCAGCCGGCCGCGGCTGGTCTTCAGCAACCGGCTCGCAGGGGCAGTACGACTTGCCATTGCCGAGGGAGATACCCGGACGATTCCGCCGGGCCAATCGGTGCGAGTGTCGGTGCCCAGGGGCAGGACGCTCGTAGCCCTGTGGGAGTTGGTCCGACCGCTGTCGGCCGATGGGCGTCCCATGGGAGAAGAGGTTCGGGGGTCGCTGGTGGAGCGGGAGGCTGGTGGAACGGTTCGTCGCAGTGCTACGGCCCGAAGCCAGGATGCCGATTTCTTCGCTCCGCTGATCACCAACGCCAGCGACCACCTGCTGCGGGTGACGGTGAATGCCTGGCTGGAGGGAGCGCTGGACTGCGGCTGCGCGGTGCGTCCCGGAGCCCGGCGGGTCTTCATCGGGTACTATCGGCTTTATCGGAACAGCACGGTGGAGGCGAGAGCGGGCGACCGGTCCGCGGTCTTCCGGGATCTGGGGCCCGGTGTGGTGACGATCAACGGTACGGTGGGGCTGCGGTTCGAGGAGAGGGACCTTCGTACCCGCTGATGGCTACCTGGGGCGCCGCCGCCGCAGGTCGAAGATCGTCCCCGGGGTCACGGCGTTGAACCCGAATTTGGCTCGCACCTTGTCCACTGCCGCAGTCAGGCGGCGCAACCGGCCTCGCGCGGGCGCTTCGAAGAGATCGGGTTCCGCCGTCCGGCCGAGGCCGGTGGCCGCAATACCGATGAGGCGCACCCCCCGGTCCCGCTGCCGCACCTCCTCGAAAGCAATCCGGAAAAGCACCCGCGCGGCCTGATAGAGCTCGGCGTCGAGATCGGTCGAATCCTCCAGGGTGTGTCTCCGGGTGACCGTGCGAAAGTCGTCGTGCCGAAGCTTGAGGGTTACCGTTCGGGCCAGGAGCTGTTCGTCGCGCAGCTGGGCCCCCACTCGGGCCGTGAGCAGGGCGAGCACCTGCTCGAGCTCGGCAGGGTTCCTCAGGTCACGTGACAGCGTGGTTTCCCGGCTCACCGATTTGGGCAACCGGTCCCGGCTGAGAACGGTCCCGCCCTGGCCCTGGGCTCTCAGCTTGAGCGCCCGGGCGTCGGCTCCGATGAGCCGTTCGAGCGCTCGCTCTTCCATCTCCTGCACCTGGTGAACGTCCACCAGCCCGAGCTCGGCCCAGCGCTCGGCCGTTTTGGGCCCGACGCCCGGCAGCGCGCCGAGGGGCAACCCGGCAAGGAAGCCCTCTTCCCAGCCGGCCCGAACCTCCATCAGGCCGCGTGGCTTGGCACAGTCCGAGGCCAGCTTGGCGATCATCCGGTTGGGCCCGATCCCTACGCTGCAATTGAGACCAGTCTGCTGGCGCACCAGCTCGCGCAGCTCCTCGGCTACCGGCAGCAGGGAGACGGGGTACAGCCGCTCGGTCCCGTTGAAGTCGAGGTACGCCTCATCCAGGGAGGCCATCACCACCGTCGGCGAGAACTCGTCGAGCACTCTCCGCACCTGGCGGGAGGCGCTTCGGTAATGTGCGAAGGAGCCCTGAAAGAAGGTGGCCTGGGGACACCGCCGGACCGCCTCGGCGATGGGCATGCCGGCGTGAATGCCGAAGCGGCGGGCCCCGTATGAAGCCGACTGAACCACTCCGCGCTGGTCGCGGCGCCCCCCGACCACCAGGAGCTCGAGCCCGCGGAGCTCGGGGTGGCGCTGGCGGCAGACCTCGACGAAGAAAGCGTCGAGATCCACGTGGAGGATGCGGGCCGGCATGGGTGGAGCTTACACCAGGTAGATCGCGGTTGCCTTGAACGTCACAACCACTGGCAGGCCGGAATGGAGCCCCATCTCCTGGACCGATGCCGAGGTGAGGGATGCGATGAGCGGCCGCCCCACGTCTAGATGCACCAGGGTGACGGGGCCGGTGCGTTCCAGGCCGGCGATTCGACCATCCATATGGTTGCGGGCCGAGTCCGGATGGCGGGTAAGGCTCAGCACGATATCCTCGGGCCGGATGACCGCGTGCGATTGTCCTTCCCGCTCGGCTATCACATCCAGCACCAGCCTCTCCCCGCGGAAGACGCCCCGAAACGGGCCCGGCGCATTTCCCGGCTCGGTGCGCTCGACCGTCCCCGCGATCACGTTGCCCGTGCCCACGAACCGGGCGACGAAGGCCGAGTTGGGATAGCGGAAAACCTGCTCCGGCCGGCCGCTCTGGGCGATCCTGCCTTCCGAGAGAACCGCCACCAGGTCGCCCAGGCGGAGAGCCTCGTCGAAATCATGGGTGACCTGGAGCGTGGTGATCCCTTCCCGCTCGTGCAGCTCTCGCAGCTCCCGCCGGAGCACCAGGCGCGTGGCCGGATCTACCGCGGCAAATGGCTCGTCCAGCAGGAGAATCGACGGTCGCGGCGCGAGCGCCCGGGCCAGGGCCACCCGCTGCTGCTCTCCGCCACTCAGGCCCCGCACGGTGCGGTCCAGCAGCGGCACGATGGCGAGCAGGTCCGCGAGCTCGGCGATGCGGGCGCCCCGGTCAGCCCCGTCGCGGGAAGCTCCCGAACCACGGAGACCATAGCCGATATTGTCCCGCACGCTCAGGTGGGGAAACAGATGGTATTGCTGATAGACGAACCCGAGGCCGCGCCGCTCGGGCGGCAGCCCGGTGACATCGTCGTCGTGCATGAACACCCGTCCCGCCTTGAGCCGGGCGTGGCCGGCCACCGCTTCCAGCAAGGTGGTCTTCCCCGAGCCGGTGGGGCCGATGATGAGCGCGTAGCCGCCCCGGGGCACCTCGAGCGAGATATCCCGAAGGTCGAAGTTGCCTACTCGAACGTGCAGGTTCTCCAGCCGGATCACTGCCGCTCCTTCGGCTGAAGCACGCGTACCACGACGAAGACCAGCAAGGCAACCAGCAGCAGGATCACCGCGGCGGGGACTGCCGCATGGAGCCCGAAGGCGGTGAACCGGTCGTAGATGTAGATGCTGGCCACCTTGGGATTATAGGTCAGAATGACGATCGAGCCGAACTCGCTGACGCTCCGGGCCCACGCCAGAATGGAGCCGGCCAGGATGCCGCGTCCCGCCAGGGGAAGGGTCACCCGCCGGAACGCACCCCAGCCGGTGTCACCCAGCGTGCGGGCGACCCGTTCGAGCTGGGGATCCACGCTCCGAAACGCTTCCCTCGCTCCGCTCACCAGAATCGGCGCCGAAACGAAGAGCATGGCTACCACGATACCGGGGACGTGGCTCACGAACTCCAGCCCCAGATTGGCCAGCGCACCTCCCAACTCCGACCGCCGCCCGAGAAAGAGCAGGAGCGCGATGCCTGCAACCGGATGGGGTACCACCACCGGAAGGTCGATGAGCCCCTGCACCATCCGGCGGCCGGGAAAGGTACGACGAGCCAGGAGGTAGGCGAGCGGCACCCCCAACAGCGCCGCTATGAGCGTGGCCACCGTCGCCGTCAGGATCGTGAGGACGATCGAGTCCCGGAGCTCCGGATCACGCAGCGCTTCGACCAGGCTTTGAGGCGAGGCGAGGAGGAGCAGGCGAAGGAGAGGGCCGACGATGAACAGCACCAGGCAGGCGCCGAGGCCGGCAAGCACGAGGCGGGACCAGAGCGAACGGACCGGCATGAGAACCCTTGGCGCGAGCTGAGGGCGCGACCTATCTTCGACGCACTCACTCACACGAGATAGAGCCGATGATGAGCCAAAAGATGCAGGATGCGTTCAACGAGCAGATGAAGCAAGAATTCTACTCCTCGTACCTCTACCTCTCAATGTCGGCCTACTGCGATGCCGCAAACCTCCCTGGCCTGGCGGCCTGGATGCGGGCGCAGGCGCGGGAGGAGGCCAACCATGCCATGAAGATCTTCGACCACCTGCTCGACCGTGGGGGGCGGATTCAACTACAGCCCATCAGCGGTCCGCCCGCCAACTTCACCTCGCCCCGAGAGGTATTCGAGCAGGCGCACCGCCACGAGAAGGAGGTCACGGCCAGCATCAACCAGGTCTATGGCATGGCGATGGATGAACGGGACTTCGCCAGCAGAGTCTTCCTGGACTGGTTCGTCCAGGAGCAGGTCGAAGAGGAGAAGACCAGCGGCCTGCTGGCGGAGCAGCTCCGCATGATAGGCGAGGACCGGCCCGGTCTCCTCATGCTCGACCGCGAGCTGGGGCAACGTCGCAGTGGAGCAGTACAGCAGCCGGCCGTCGACTCTTGACCCGGGTCGCCTTTCTCGGTCTGGGCGCCATCGGCACTCCCATGGCGGCCCAACTGGCGCGGCGGGGTCCTCTGACGGTCTGGAATCGGACCCGGCAACGTGCCTCCGAGTTCGCCCAGCGGCACGGTGCCCGGGACGTGGCGACGCCCCGGGAAGCCGCCGCCGCCGCAGACGTGGTGGTCACCTGCCTGCCCACCTCGCGGGAGGTCGAGACTCTGCTCGACGGTCCCGATGGCCTCCTGGCGGGGCTTCAGCGGGGTGCGGTCCTGGTCGACTGCACTTCGGGCGACCCGGGCACCTCCCGGAGCATTGCCCGGCGGCTCGCCGCGAACGGGGTTGCATTCGCGGACGCGCCGGTGAGCGGGGGAACCAGCGGAGCCGTGGCCGGCACGCTCACCGTAATGGTGGGGGGCGACCCGGATACGTTCGCGCGGGTCCGCCCGGTGCTGGCCGCGTTCGGGAAGCGGATAGAGCACATGGGCCCGGTCGGTGCCGGCGACGCCATGAAGGCGGTCAACAACGCGCTTCTGGCCGTGAATATTATCGCTGCCGGCGAGGGCCTCGCCGCTCTCGTCAAAGCCGGAGTCTCCGCCCGCACCGCAGTCGAGGTCCTGAACGAGTCCAGCGGCCGCTCCTTCGTCACCGAGGTCCTGGTGCCCGAGCGGGTGCTTACCGGACGGTGGCCCCGGACGTTCCGGTTGTCCCTGCTCGACAAGGATGTGGCGATAGCGCGCACCGTTCTCCAGGAGACCGGCGTGGAGGGCCCGTTGCTCGATCTGGCCGGCCGGCTGCTCTCCATGGCCCGCGAGGCATTGGGCGAGACGGCTGATCACCTCGAGATAATCCGGCTCATGGAGCAAGGCGCGGGTGTCGAGATCCGTGTATGATGTCGTCTGCCACTTGCCGCCGTTGCCACAGTCCGTTCAGTTTTCCGGCACCATGTCTCCCACGACTCGATGAGCGACTGGGGCACCACCCAGCGGGTAGGAGCTGAAGTGGTGCTGGCCGATGGTGCCGTGCTGGAGGGCGACCTGCATCTGGCTGCCCAAACCGCGTACCCGGCGGACACCGAGAGTCCCCTCGAGATGCTCAACCGCGCAGATCCGTTCTTTGCATTGAGCCTCCAGCAAGGCGGTGTTGCGTTCATCTCCAAGGCGCGGGCGGCGGTCGTTTCCTGCCGGGATCGCAGCCCGCTGCTGGACCCCGAGCGGGCCTCGGCCGCGAGGCTGGTGGCGCTTGAGGTCTCGTTGGCTACCGGGCGCGAGCTCCGCGGCACTGCCACCTACGAGCTTCCCCCGGCACGAGCTCGCACCCTCGATTACGTCAACGGGCCCGAGCGCTTTTTCACCGTCTGGACCGACGACGTCACCCACTACATTAACAAGTCGCTGGTCCGGCTCATCCGTCCACTCGACTGAGGCCTGCGTGGCTCGACTCGATAAACTGATCCAGGTAATGCACGAGCAGCGGGCCGAGGCGCTCCAACTCAACGTCGGCAAGCCCGCCTCCCTGATGCAGAACGGCACGATCCGGCACCTCACCCGCGAGTCGCTCAACGATGCCCAGATCCAGGGTCTGGTTCGGGAGATCGCAACTCCCGAGAGCCTGGCCCGGTTCGGGTCTGCGGAGCCGGTGGCATTCGCATATCGGGCCCCAACCGGCGAAGTCCAGGTTGAGCTCAGGCCTGGGCCCGGTGGGTCTGCTCTTCTGCGGCCGGCGACAGTGGGGGCGGCCGCGGCTCCTTCACCTGCTGCTGCTGCCGCGCCGCCGGCTGCCGCGCCGCCGGCTGCCGCGGCCGCCCGCTCTCCCCAGGACACCGCCCAGGCCCAGGCCGCAATCGACACGCTGAACCGGATGCTGGTCGAGTCGGGCGCGTCCGACCTTCACCTTCGCACCGGCGAGCCACCGATGCTCCGCCTGCATGGCGAGCTGGCCCGGCAGGCCCAAACGCCACTCTCGGGCGATCAGCTCGAGAGGCTGCTGCTCAGCATCATGACCGATAAGGAGATCGGCGAGTTCCGTGAAGCGGGGGACACCGATTGGGCGTACGAGATCAGTGGCGTCGCCCGCTTCCGCTGCAACGCCGGCCGCGACCGCTTCGGCCCCATGGCCGTCTTCCGGGTCATTCCCAACGAGATCCTCACGGCGGAAAAGATGGGTCTGAGCCGCGAGGTGCAGAACCTCTGCTATCTGACCAAGGGGCTCGTGGTGGTTACCGGGCCTACCGGGTCGGGAAAGAGCACCACGCTCGCCGGCCTGGTGGACCTCATCAACCGTACCCGGACCGACCACATCATCACCATCGAAGACCCGATCGAGTTCGTCCACCCGAGCAAGAAGTGCCTGGTCACTCAGCGGCAGGTAGGCCTTCACACCCGCTCCTTCAAGCAAGCGCTGCGCGCCGCGTTGCGCGAGGATCCCGATATCATCCTGGTCGGAGAGATGCGGGACCTCGAGACCGTGTCCATCGCCATCGAAACTGCAGAGACGGGTCACCTGGTCTTCGGCACCCTTCACACCACCACCGCCTCCTCGACCATTGACCGGATCATCGACCAGTTTCCACCCGACCGGCAGTCCCAGGTCCGGGTCATGCTTTCGGAGTCGCTGCGGGGCGTCATCGCGCAGACGCTCTGCAAGAAGATCGGCGGCGGGCGCGTCGCCGCCCGCGAGGTGCTGCTCTCCATCCCCGCCGTGTCCAACCTCATCCGCGAGGGGAAGACGTTCCAGATCCCTTCCATCATGCAGACCAACCGCAAGTCCGGCATGGTCACCCTCAATGACGCCCTTCTGGAGCTGGTGGATGCCAAGCAGGTGGAGCCCAAGGAAGCGTATATGAAAGCGGTGGAGAAGACCGGCTTCGCGGCCGCGCTCAAGGCCAAGCGGCACGATGTGTCCTTTCTTGGAGAAGCATGAAACTGGGCCCGCCCATCCTGGTTCTCGTAAATCCGCAGGACATCGTCAACATCGCCAGCGCGGTGCGCATCGCGAAGAACTTCGGCATCGAGCGGATGCGGCTGGTGAACCCCGAAGTCTTCGATCCCTACCGTATCGAGGGCATCGCCCACAATACCGCCGACCTGGTCGGCCGGATCGAGATCCAGAGCTCGCTGAAGGAGGCGATCGCGGATTGCGTGTTCACGGCAGTGCTGACCGCACGAGAGCGCGCGGCCAAACGCCAGGTGCTGCGCCCGCCGGAAGCAGCGGCCATGCTGGTGGACCGGGCCGCCGCCGGACCGGTGGCCATAGTGGCCGGACGGGAGGACAGCGGTCTGACCAACGCCGAGCTGGACCTCTGCCACGCGCTGGTCACGATCTCGACCGACCCCGGGCACCGGTCGCTCAACCTGGCACAGGCGGTCGCCATCATGGCATACGAGAGCTGGAACGCACGAGGAGGCGGCGAGCTCCCGCTCAAGCCGCCGCGCCACCAGGCCGCGCCCGCGACGTCCCAGCAGCTCGAGGAGCTCTTCACCGACTGGACCGGCGCGCTCTGGGCGGTGGACTTCTTCAAGACCCGGCTTCCCGAGAATGTCATGCGCTCGTTCCGGGAGATCGTTTTCCGCGCCGACCTGGACGGCCGGGAAGCCTCGTTGTTGCGCGCCATGGGGATCGAGGTCGTTCGATATCTGGCCCGGAATCCGCAAGGAGAATCGTGATGGGACGGTCGAGCGCCTACTGGACCACCAATCTCTACTCCGATGCCGAGGAAGAGCCTTCGCCTACCGCGCCGCTCAGTGACCTGCCCTCAGTGCAGGCGTCACGGTTCCGCGCGCTCCGCACCGGGCTGCTGGCCATAAATGGTGTCACCGAGCAAGTCCGTTTCATGGGTACGAAGTGGCAATGGGCCTGGGAGTACAGCTTCGGCAACCGAAAGGTGTGTTGGCTGCACCTGATGAGCGGTGGAGTGGACGCCACCTTCACTCTGTCGGAAAGCGAAGAGAGTCGTCTGGCCAAGGGGCCCAAAGTCGGCGGTTCTCTGGCTCAGGCCATCGTGGAAGGCCAGCGTACCGGCCCGGTCAAATGGTGCTGGGTTGAACTGGGAGACCGGCGCTCGATCGACGCGTTTCTCAGCCTGGCCCGGCGCAAGGCAGGATGGCTGGCGGAGCGCCCGGCACTGCGACGCGCTCCACGGGGCGGAGGTCGCGGCGGGGACGAAATCGAAACCGACTGAATTGGTCGGATTATACATTTTGCTCGGGTTGTGTAATCGGATGCGCGGACTATACTTCGGCGCGCCGTGGGCGGGCTGGCCAGTTGCTGCACTCTGGCTCACATCGAACGGGCAGGGCTCTTCCTCAGCGATGAGATGATGATGCGTAAGCTGGCATTCGTCGTCGGTGGCGTGGTAACCGGAGGCGTTGCGGCCTTTCTCACGCTCGGCGGGGTCCCTCCTCATGCCCAGCAAGCCAGCGCGGTGGCCGACTCTATCGTCGCCCCCGTGCTCTCCGCCGCTGACACCGGCCGGCTCGAAGGGCCGCGCCAACCGATCTTCTTCCGCCACGACATCCACGCCGGCCAATACAAGATCCAGTGCCAGTACTGCCATTACTCGGTGACGGTATCGCCGGAACCGGGGATCCCCTCGGTGCAGACCTGCATGGGCTGCCATCTGGTCATCGGTGGGCGCGACAGCTCCGATCAGGCAGAGATCAGAAAGCTGCGGCAGGCGTGGAATGAGAAGAAGCCGGTCGAGTGGGTGCGGGTCCACTACCTGGCGCGCCACGCCCATTTCCCCCATCAACGCCACGTGAAGGCCCTGGGGCCTACCGCCTGCGCTACTTGCCATGGCGACGTACAGCGCATGCCGCAGGTCCATAAGGTGAACGAGGTGGACAACATGGGGTTCTGCATCACCTGCCACATCGAGCGCAAGGTCTCGCGGGATTGTTCGGTATGTCATTACTAGTCGGGAGTCGGGAGTCGGGAGTCGGGAGCACAGTGTGGAGGGAAGGCCGCTCACAAAGTACGTCACGTGCTGCCCTCGTGATGAGGAGCTTGGGTCCCAGCTCTGAATCCCTGACCCCTGACTCCCGACTCCTGACCGGCCAAGCGGAGCGCGCATGAGCGAGGAATCCAGGCCTTCCACCATCGACCGCCGTCGCTTCCTGACCGTGCTCGGCGCCTCGGGCGGAGGGGCGCTCGCGCTGTCGGGCTGCTCGACCGACCGGGTGGAGAAGCTCATTCCCTATCTGGTTCAGGCCGAGGATCAGGTGCCCGGGGTGGCGACCTGGTACGCCAGCACCTGTGTCGAGTGTCCCACCGGCTGCGGACTGCATGTGCGCACCCGGGAAGGTCGGGCGGTCAAGCTCGAGGGCAATCCCGAGCACCCGGTGAACCAGGGCAAGCTCTGCTCGCGTGGCCAAGCGTCGCTGCAAGGGCTCTACAATCCGGGGCGCCTGAAGGGGCCCATGGCGCGCGGACCCAACGGGGGGTTCCAGGACATCACCTGGGACGAGGCCATCGATCGGCTCGCAGCCAGGCTCGCCACCGCCGACCAACGGGTGGCGGTGATCTCCGGCGCGGGCCGGGGGACCTTCTCGGATCTGTTGGCCGACTGGGTCGAAGCCCTCGGTGGCCGGCTTACGCGTTACCAGCCGTTCGCTTCCGAGCCGCTTCGGGCGGCAAGCCGTCAGGTATTCGGGCTCGACCAGGTCCCGGCACACGACTTCGGCCAGGCCCGGTACATCGTCTCGTTCGGCGCCGATTTTCTGGAGACCTGGCCCGGCTCGATCGAGCACGCGCGCGGGTTTGCCCAGTCGCACGGCTTTGCCCGGGGCGACGTTGCCCGATTCGTGTATCTCGCCCCCCGGATGGATCTCACCGGGCTCAATGCCGACGAGTGGCAGCCGATCCGTCCCGGCTCCGAGGCGGCCCTGGCGCTCGCCATGGCGCACGTGCTGGTGGGCTCAAGGGGCGGCCCACCGGCCATCCGGGCGGCGCTGTCCCGGTTCACACCGGAGGTCGCAGCCCAGGAAACCGGGGTCGCTGCCGCCACCATCGAGCGACTCGCCCGCGAGTTTGGGGCGGCTCGCCCCAGCCTTGCGGTGGCGGGTGGTGCCGGCAACCAGCATGCAGGCGCCACCGAGGTGTGCGCCGCGGTCAACCTCCTCAACTACGTCGCCGGCAACATCGGCCAGACCGTCCGCTTCGGCGCGGACCTCGACACCGGTGACGGCTACGGCTCGCTCGGCCGGCTCCTCGCCGCCGTGGATGGCGGCCAGGTGGCCGTTCTCCTGGTCCATGAGGCAAACCCCGCGTACACCCTGCCCAGGTCCAGCGACTTTCCGGGCAAGCTGGGGAAGGTGGACTTCAAGGTGTCCACCTCGATGTATCTCGACGAGACCGCGGCGCTGTGCGACCTGCTGCTGCCCCAGCACCACCCGCTGGAGCGCTGGGACGACCTGCGGCCGCGCGCCGGCGTACACAGCCTGATGCAGCCGGTCATGGAACCGGTCTTCGACACGCTGCCGGCCGGGGACGTCCTGCTCCGGACGGCCCGCAAGGTGGGTGGTCGGCTGGCCCGGTTCACGGCTCCCTCCTTTCAGGCGCATCTCCAAACCCGGTGGCAGGGGCTCGCTGCCGAAGCGGGCCAACCGGACTTCGCCGCCTTCTGGCATGAGGCCCTCCAGCGGGGCGGGACCTTCGCGGAACCCCGTCCTGGGCCGCCGGTGTCACTGGCAGCGGGAGCCGCGCAGGTGCGCTACACCCGGCCAATGTTCGATGGGGATGGGGAGTTCATATTCGCCACTTACCCCCACGGTCTGCTCTACGATGGCCGCGGCGCCAACAAGCCCTGGCTGCTGGAGAACAGCGATCCCGTCACCAAGATCGCCTGGCACTCCTGGGTGGAGGTCCATCCCGACACCGCGCGCCGATTAGACCTGCGCGACGGAGAGATTCTTCGTCTCACGTCCCCGCACGGGGAAATCGAAGCGCCGGTGTTCGTCTACCCGGGGATCCATCCGGATGTCATTGCCGTACCGCTCGGCCTGGGCCACACCCAGTACGGCGCGTACGCCCAGGGCCGTGGGGTCAACGCGCTCGATCTGCTCGGCGCTCCGACAGGAGATTTTCTGCCTTACCTCTCTACCCGGGTAACGGCAACCAAGACCGGTGGATACAAGGATCTGGCCAGCATCGCCGGAGTTCCCCGGCAACTGGGCCGGGGCATCGCCGAAGGGATTCCACTGGAAGCGGCGCGCCGGGGCCTCACGGTGGAGCAGGCGTACCTGGCGGAAGGCCACGGCAAGCACGAGATCAACACCGAGCAGGAGCTGGAGGCGCTCAAAGGCTGGACCGCGGCGCAGCAAAGGGAGACGCAGTATGGCGATTACACCAGGAAGCATCCCCGGTGGGGCATGGCCATAGACCTGGCGAAGTGTACCGGCTGCCAGGCCTGCGTCACTGCATGTTATGCCGAGAACAACATACCGACGGTCGGCGAGTCCGAGATCACCCGGGGCCGTGAGCTTACCTGGCTCAGAATCGAGCGGTACTGGGAGGGAGGCGAAGAGCCAGGCGAGCCGGTGACCGCCCGGTTCGTCCCCATGCTCTGCCAGCACTGCACCAATGCGCCCTGCGAGCCGGTCTGTCCCGTCTATGCGGCATACCACACCCCGGACGGGCTGAACGGCCAGGTGTACAACCGCTGCGTGGGCACCCGCTACTGCGCCAACAACTGCCCCTACAAGGTGCGGTACTTCAACTGGTACAAGTACAACGAGAGCGCCTGGCCGGCTCCGCTGCACCTCCAGCTCAATCCCGATGTTACGGTGCGGGCACGGGGTGTCATGGAGAAGTGCACCTTCTGCATTCAGCGAATCCGGGGAGCACAGAACGATGCGCGGCTGGAGAACCGAACCATCCAAGATGGCCAGCTCACCACCGCCTGTGCCCAGGCGTGTCCTTCGGATGCCATCGTGTTCGGGGATGTGAACGACCCAGCCAGCAGGGTGGCGCGACTCCAGCAAGACCCGCGTGGCTACCGGGTGCTCGAAGATCTCAACACCCGCTCGGCGATCACCTACCTGGCCAAGGTGCTGCTCCCGGCGGAGGCCTGATCGATGGCTGTCGTCGTCCTCCCGCCTGACCTGTCGGAGGGGCACGCCATAAGCCAGACCCACGCCGACGTCACCCGCGACGTCGTGGCGACGCTGGGTCCGCCCAGCCGGGGATACGTGCTCCTGCTCGCCGGAGCGGTGTCGCTGTTCCTGATCGGCATCCTGACCTTCCTGATCCTCATCAAGGACGGGTTGGGGCACGCCGGCTACCAGCCTCCGATCTTCTGGAGCGTGTACATCACCACCTTCGTCTTCTGGGTAGGTATCGGCCACGCCGGCACGCTCATCTCGGCCATCCTGTTTCTCTTCCGGTCCCCCTGGCGCACCGCGGTCTACCGGTCGACCGAAGTCATGACGGTCTTCGCCGTCATGACGGCGGGTCTCTTTCCGATCATTCACATCGGCCGCCAGTGGATCTTCTACTGGCTGCTGCCGTATCCCAACGAGCGGTATCTCTGGCCCAACTTCAAATCGCCGCTCATTTGGGACGTCTTCGCCATCGGCACCTATCTCACCGTCTCCACCACCTTCCTGGTGTTCGGACTGGTGCCCGACGTCGCTGCCGTGCGGGACAAGGTCTCAGGCTGGCGTAAGACGATCTACTCCTGGAGCTCGGTGGGTTGGCAGGGGACCGACAACCAGTGGCGTCACTATTCGCGGGCCTACCTCTACCTCGCGGCTCTGGCCACCCCGCTGGTGCTCTCGGTTCACTCGGTGGTTTCCTGGGACTTCGCGTCCAGCATCGTGCCGGGTTGGCACGGAACCATCTTCGCACCCTATTTCGTGGCCGGCGCCATCTACTCCGGCATCGGCATGGTGCTGACGCTGATCATCCCCCTCCGGCGGGCGCTCAAGATCGAGCACATGATCGGCACGTACCACTTCGACAATCTCGCCAAGCTGACGCTGTTGACGGGCTCGATCCTGTTCTACGCCTACGTCATGGAGTATTTCGTCGCCTGGTACAGCGCCAATCCCTTCGAGCAGACCACCTTCTACCGCCGGGCGTTCGGGCCGATGTGGTGGGCGGGCTGGACCATGATCGTGTGCAATGCCTTCGTCTCGCAGCTGCTCTGGTTCCGGAAGATCCGTACCAACCTCACCGCCTTGTTCATCATCTCGATCTTCGTCAACATCGGGATGTGGTTCGAGCGCTACGTCATCATCGTCTCCTCGCTCAGCAACGACTACATCCCCTGGGCCTGGGACCAGCTCAATCCCACCTGGGCCGACTGGGGTATTCTGGCCGGCTCGTTCGGCTGGTTCGGAATGTGGTTTCTCCTCTTCGCCAAGACCTTTCCCATCGTCGCGATCCAGGAGATCAAGGAGATGATACCCATGCCGCGGAAGCGGCGAGGACACGGCTGATGCCAGGGCTCCGCCGAACCAGAAAGGCCCCGGGCATCCTAGCCTCCTTCGTCCACGTGGACGCGGCGGTCGATGCCATTCGGGCACTCCGGGCCAAGGGCTTTCGGAACCTGGTGGTGTACACTCCGGCGCCCAACCATGAGATCGAGGAGGTGCTCGAGCACCGGGTGAGTCCGGTGCGGCTCTTCACCCTCATCGGTGGGCTCACCGGGTGCACGGCCGGGTTCGCCATGACCATCTGGATGTCCTACGACTGGCCGCTGATCGTGGGCGGGAAGACGATCGCGTCCATCCCTCCCTACGTCGTCATCGCGTTCGAGCTGACCATCCTTCTCGGCGCGCTGAGCACCGTAGCCGCGGTGGCGCTCTTCTCGGTGCTCATGGCAAGGCGAGGGGCTCCCTACCACCCCAGCTTCAGCGACGATCAGATCGGGATCTTCGTGCCGGCCCCTTCCGACCAGCTCAGACCGGTGGAACAGCTCCTGCGCTCGGCAGGAGCGGTGGAGGTTCGCCATGAGCTCGCCTGAAAGTGGCGCCCCCCGCCGCAGAGCAGCCTGGGCGATGATCATGCTGCTCTGCGGCGCTTGCGATTTCTACTACCACCGGATCCCGTCGCCGGACGACCTCTGGCACGTGATCCCCTGGTTCGATCACATGATTGACGCCCGGTACATTCGTCCTTACGAGACCTCCGACGTTCCCCGGTATACTCCCGAAGGGTCGGTGCCGGTGACCGGAGGCGAGCCCGATTGGTCGGCCGAATGGGTCTCGGGAAGGACCACTACCGCCAATGCGCTCAGGAACCCGCTCACGGCCGGTGAAGCCACAGCGCGCCGGCCTGGTCCCGCTGTGCCCGTGCTTCCCCGCGCCCCGGCTGCCGCGGGCGACACGCTCTATCAAAATTTCTGCACCGTCTGCCACGGACCGACCGGCAACGCCGACGGCCCGGTCTCCCGCCAGATTGGAGCGCCGTCGCTGCTGACTTCACGCGCCCGCGCCTATAGCGATGGGTACATCTACAGCATCATCCGCTACGGGCGGGGCCTCATGCCGCGCTACGGCGACAAGATCCCGGTGCCGGCTGAGCGGTGGGCCATCGTGAGCCACCTCCGGAGGCTCCAGGCCGAATCGCCGGCGCCCCCGGGACCCGCCGCAGCCGCCGCGCCCATCCCACCCGGCCCCAGCGCCACCGGCTCCACCTCGACGGTTCCCCGGTGAGCCCCACACTGCACGAGCGTCTGGGGCGGCGCGCCGTAGCCGGCCGCTACGATCTTTTCCTCGGTGTGGGTGGCGGGCTCGCCATTCTGGGTCTGATTCTCTTCTTGCGCTCTCTGTTGGCGGGAGACGCGGCGGCTCAGCGTGCCTGGCAGCTCTTCCATGTGAACTGGGTGTACTTCACGGGACTGGCCGGCGGCAGCGTCGCCTTTGCCGCGGTGCAGAAGGTCACCAACGCCAAATGGTCGGGTCTCATCATCCGCTTTGCCGAGGCAGCGGTGGCGTTCCTCCCGGTCTCCCTGATCGGCCTGGTTCTCATCTTCACCGCCGGGTACGATGCGGTTTATGGGCCCATGGAGCATGCGTTGCCCGACCTGCCGCGCTCCAAGGCGGTCTGGCTCTCGCATGGATTCATGTTCGCCCGGCTGGCCACCGGGCTCCTGGCTCTGACGGTGATCGGGTGGAAGCTGGTCCGGGCGGATCTCATGCCCGACGTGCATGCGGTACGGAATGCGGCTCCGGGTGAGCCCCGGCGGCTCTACGAGCGCTGGTCGAGTCAATTCGCTCGGAGCTCGGCGGCCGAGCACGAGGCCGGCATCCGCTGGCTGGCTCCGGTATACGTCCTGCTGTACGCCTACGTTTTCACTCTCGTGGCATTCGACTGCATCATGGCGCTGCAGCCGCACTGGTTCTCCAACTTGCTGGGCGGCTTCTTTTTCATGGGATCGTTCCTGGGTGCACACATGCTTCTGGCCCTGCTGATGATGTACGGGGCAGCACACCTCGGAGTCGCCGACCTGGTATCGCCCAAGCAGCGGCACGACCTCGGCAAGCTGTGCTTTGGATTCACCGTCTTCTGGACCTACCTCATGTGGGCCCAGTTTCTGGTCATCTGGTACGGCAATCTGCCCGAAGAGACCGGCTTCGTCTTTGCCAGATTGTGGGGACACTGGTTGCCCATCGCCCAGGCGGTGTTCCTGGGAATGTTCCTGATCCCGTTCTTCGGGTTGCTGGGGGTGGCGCCCAAGAAGAACCGGGTAACCCTGGGCTTCTTCGCCACCGTCAGTCTGGTGGCCCTGTGGCTCGAGCGGTACCTGCTGGTCATGCCTTCGATCACGCCCCTCCCCGGACCGGCCTTCGGCGTCCCCGAGCTCGGCCCCACCCTGGCCTTTGCGGGCCTGTTCCTGCTCTGCTACGCGCTCTTCGCGCGCAGCTTCCCGATGCTCTCGCCGCGCCTGGCCGAGATCACCCTCGACCGGGAGCGGGGTCATGCGATCGTCTCGGCGGAATTCGACCACGAGGAAGGGCCGCGGGACTACGTGCCGCCTGACCTGCTGGAGCGGAGGAGTAGGCCGCGGTAGCTGGGAGCTGGGAGTCAGGAGTCGGGAGCAAACGAGACGGAAAAGACCCTCCGTTGCCATAACCGGAGGGTCATTGCTTTTGGAGCCGGCTCCCAGCTCCCGACTCCAAGCTCCCGACTACTTACTCCTCATCCCCGCATTCAGCCGCCGGATCATTGCCAGCAGACTGTCGGGTGGCAGCGAGCCGGTGATCGCGATCATCCGGTCTCCCCGCTGCATGGCCATGGTGCGGTCGGCCGGGATCAGGCCAAGAAGGCGGGCGCGGATGGAATCGGCGGTCCCAGCGGTCGGATATGGATCGCTCATGCTCCGGCGCGAAAGCAGATGAGACACGTCGGTGGCCGGGCCTTCGATCGTGCGGATCACCTCACCTGACGCGAGCCGCTGGGCTACAACCATCAACGGCTGCTTGCCCTGCTTGCTCGCCTGAACCTGGACCTGCACCACCGGTAGCCCGTCGATGTGTGGTACCTGGTCGCCGGCCTCGGCCTGAGCGCCAACCCACGACATCGTACGCCACATGCCATCGAGCTCGAACTCGTCGGCGCGGGGAATATCGATCGAGGATAGCTCCAGTTCCGGCGGCGGAATCACCCTCTGGGCGGAAGCCGGCGGTGCCTCGGGTCGGGGCGAGGGCCGGCGGGCCCGTCGGACCGGACGTCGGGCGGCCCGGGTGGCCACCGAATCCGGGGGAGCCTGCCGGACCACGGCCGCCGCCACGGGTGGCGCAGGCAGGCTGGTCGCTGCGGGCTGGCTGGTCGCTGTTGCTGTCGGCCGGGCGACGGCTCGGGGCGCGGGCGCGGTCGCCACGGCAACCCGGTCGGCCGTTCCGGGACCCAGCACCAGGCTGGCGCTCCACCCAATGCCAACCGACGCCGCTACGCTCGCGGCCCACGCCACCCGGCGAAGGCGCCGCCGCCGCTTGGAGGCCTTGATGGCGGCCCGGCCCCGCAAAGCCTCGAACGGTGAAGGGAAGGAGCGCGGAGGTGCCAGCTTGGCCAGTAGCGCGGTGGTGCGATCCCGCAGGGCGGCGATCCCATCGCGCCTGGACTGGCAGTGCGGGCAACCGGCGAGATGGCTCTCGATCTCCACACACTGGGAGCGACTCAACCCCTGATCGAGGTAGGCGTGAAGCTCGTCCTCAGGAATGTGCCGCATGGCTCCCCTCGGGTGCGTGCTGCCGGTCGTGAGCTTCTACCAGTCGCCGCCTGGCTCGGGCCAGAGTGGTGCCCACGGCACCGACCGCCAGACCGGTCTGCGCCGCGATTTCGGGATAGCTCAGACCTGCGTCCCAGAGCAGCAGAATCTCCCGATCACGCGGGGTCAGCACATTCAGCGCTTCCTGCACCGTTGCCACCCGCTCATCGTGCTCCACCAGGGTATCGGCCCCCGGGGAAATCGTGGGCTGGGCTACCGGGTCGCCCTTGAGCAGCGTCAGGTGCCGCTTGCGGCGCACCGCCGCCCTGGCTTCGTCACGCGCCAGGTTTGCCGCTACGGCAAAGACCCACGCCCTCGGCTTTTCCGGGCGGTGGGTGAGGGCCCGGACGAACACCTCCTGCGCCAGATCTTCGGCGCGCTCCGCGTCCCACACCTTCCTATACAGAAAGCGCACCACTGCCGTGTAGGTAGTCTGGTACAACTGTTCCAGCTCGTCCGTCACCAAGGCTCCTCAGAGACCAGCGGCGTGGATCGCAAAAGAGGACGGCCCACCCGGTGGAACTTGCACAATTCCCCTGGGTTACGCCGGCCTTCGTCGCCGGGGCGCAAACACACAACCCGGGTGCAGACCCTGATTCTTGGGGGGCCAGTCGCTGCACAGGTCCGGCTTGGCCGGCCGGCCGTCTGCCCTGAGGCGGCCGTGAAGGGAGCAGCCTATCCCATCGTCGTCGAGATAGCCGCAGGCGGAGATGACCTCGGCCTCGATCGAAAAATCGCCCGCCCGGGTCACCTTGCAGAGATACGGCGGCCGGCGCGACCGCACCAGGGCCTCCAGGCGGCGCTGCCGGCGGGTGCACATGATCTCGATCTGAAGGTCGCGGCAGCAGGCCGCCCCGCGCAGGTTGTCGGCCGTGCGGCAGGGGGCCAGGGCACAAGGGTTGGAGCCATCGAGCACCGGCAGGCTGCGAGGAGGCGGGGCGAGCGTGCGCGCGGCAGTCCGGCGATTTTCCACGATGAGAAAACGGCTACGTGACAGTCGCCGGGGCTGCGCCGGCTTGCTATAGCGGCGCGGCGCTGGTCCCTTGAACCCGTACGCAGTACAACCGGCCGACGACCCCTCCTCCCGCAAATATCGGCAGGGCACGTGAAGCACCGCGTCCACGTAGAGCTCTCCCTCGTCCTCCCAGATGTCGGAGAAGGTGATGTTCTGGGTATGCCCGATGAGCCAGGTGGCCTCATGGTCGAGCGAGTCGGATCCTTCCTCGAGCGAGCCGACTCGAAGCGTAACCGGCAGGCTGCGGCAATGGGTGCCTAATCCGCGACAAGGTGGCGCCGCCGAGCCGGAGGGGTGGAGCTTGGAATGGCCGGTGAGACCCATGCGCACCCAGGGGAGAGGAGACAGCCAGTCGGACCTAAGTTTAACCGCACCGACCCAGCCGGGCACGGCCTCGCTGGTACCCTCTTCCTTTTGCCACCACGATGCTTATAATCGTGATCGTGAAAGTGTTCACAAAGTCGGCAAATTCATTGTTTGGAGGCGGAGCAGCGAAAATGCGTATGTCTTCTCTGGTGGCGGGGCTGTCCATTGCCTTGGCGGCGTGTGGCGGCGAACAAAGGACCCCTGAAGGCCAGCAAACCACTACAACGCCGGATCAGCAGCAACCCGCACCCGCGGCCGGTGAGGCCGGAGCAACCCACGACGTAGACATGGTGCTCGAGGGCAGCAGCTACAAGTATGTCCCCGACGCGTTGACCATCGGGCCGAATGACGTCATCCGCTATCACAACAAGAGCGGCGGGCCGCACAACGTTGCGTTCTGGGCGGACAGCATTCCCGAGGGGGCCGAATCGGCCATCGTGATGCCGGAACCCATGGCCCCGCTTTCGAGCAAGCTGGTGGTGGCTCCGGACGAGGTCATCGAGGTCAAGTTCAACAACGCCCCGAAGGGCGAATACAAGTACTATTGCACGCCCCACCTGGCACTGGGTATGAAGGCTAAGCTGAACGTGCAGTAGAAGCGGGAAGGAAATTGTTGACCAGGCCCGCCACTCCCGCGCCTACAACGAGGCCCGCCAGCGCGTCCACCCCATAGTGCATCTGGCAGTACACCACGCTAACCGTGAGCAGCAGAGTGGGAGCCGAGAGCCAGAGCCCCAGTCGCCGCGAGGTGCGGGCGGCTGCAAGGGTGGCGGCCACCGCCGCAGCCACATGCGAGGACGGGAAGGCGGCTCCATAGGAGCTGCCGGTGGCCAGCGCCTCGTAGGTGAGCCGGGCAGGAACGTTATCGATGAACCAGGAGGCAGGGCGGGGAAATTCGTAGTAGGGCCCCGCCACCGGGAAGAAAATGAAGACCAGATAGCAGAGGACGAAGGTGGCGATGACGACGAGAACGAACCGGCGGACCGCCTGGAGGTCTCCCCGCCAGGCGAAGAACAGAGCCGGGGCCGATACGATGAGATAGTAGGAGAGATAGGCTCCGTGAAACGCCGTGGACAGGAGCCGGTTGGGGGCGGCCTGCCACCACTCCCGGCTGATCTGGCTGCCGAACAGGAGCAGCTCCCAGTGCCTGACTATCGGATCGTATACCCGGATCGGGCCCGAATTGAGGATGTCTAGCTCGCTATACAGTGCGGGCAGCAAGAAGAGGGGATAGATCTCCCGGAGGGTCCGGCCAACCGGTCCCAGTCCCGGCCGGGTGATGAGGAACAGCAGCACGACGAACAACCCATGGGCCGCCAGAAGCCACCAGCAACCCGGCCGGCCAGGTGCACGTAAGGCCGCCACGACCGACACCACCGTGAGGTAGCCGAGGAGCACCCAGTCAACCGGCCGGAGTGATTCCGCCCGGGGCGGCGCGGAGGTAGCCGGAGGGCTCATGACCGCTAGAGCCACCCGGCTCTCCGGTACCAATCGTACGTATCTGCCAGCCCACTCTTGAGATCGTAGGCCGCCTGCCAGCCGCTGTCGCGGGTCAGCGGAGCCGGATCGCCCGTCCACGCAGGCTGAAAGAATTCATTGGCTTTGTCCGAAGTGAGAATGGTGACCTGCCCGGTAAGCCGGGCGGCCATCTCGGTGACCGACAGGACGGCTCGGCCCAGGCCGGCCGGTATGCGAACGCTGGCGACCGTACGTCCCATCGCAGCCCCTATGGCGCGGCCGAACTCCAGGGTGGTGAACACCTCCGGATGGCACGCCGGGTAGATACCACCTATGGTGGCGGGGCTCTCACCCACGGCCACAAGGGCCTCCGCGAGGTCCACCGCGTGTACCGCGGAGAGCTCCTGAGCCCCATCTCCGAAGATTGGCGCGATCCCGAGCCGGGCGAGTCGGAACACCTTGAGGATCTCCCGGTCCCTGGGGCCATAGACGATCGGAGGACGAACTATCGACCACCGGAGCGAGCTCCCGGCAACGGCGCGTTCGGCCGCCAGCTTGCTGCGGCCGTATGCCGTCACCGGATTGGGGGTTTCCCCCCCGGCGAGTGGCACCCCGCGTGCCGCGGGACCGCCCGCCGCTAGCGACGAGATCAGCACGAACCTGGGTTTGCCGTGTCGCTCTGCCGCGGCGAGGATGTTCCGCGTACCGTCGCAATTACCCCTGAGAAACGCCGCCTCGTTCCTCGCCGCCACCAGCCCGGCGACGTGATAGACGATGTCCTTGCCTTGTACCGCCCGCTCGAGTGCCGCAGGCTCGTGGAGCAGATCCCCCGGCATCACCCTCACTCCCTGGCCGGCGAGCGCTTTGGCCTTCTCGGGCGAGCGAACCAGTGCGGTCACCTCATGGGCATGACGCCGAAGGGCCTCGGCCAGGTGGCTGCCGACGAAACCGGTGGCGCCGGTCACGAGCGCCTTCATAGGGGTCGATCGTAGAGCCGGTAGGTCTTGTACACCCGGAACGTCATCTTTTCGAGGCCCGCATTCATCGCCGCATTGTCCTCGAGAATCCACCCCGCCTCACCCCAGTAGATGCCGCGCTCGCCGGATCGGGTCCAGATCCAATGGTAGAGCATGGCATCCACACCCTTGCCCTGGTAGTCGGGGTGGACCCCGAGCAGGAGAATCCGGGCCCGCCGGATCCGCCTCCTCTTGAGGCTCCAGAACAGGTCGAGAATCAGGGGGAATAACCGCCCGGAGCGGTGCCGTCGAAACACCACATTGAGATCGGGCAGTGCGATGCCGAACCCGATCAGCTTGCCGTCTTTCTCCGCCAGGGGCACCAGCTCGGGAACGACCACCGGCCTGAACTGCTCGGCCAGATGGTCTATCTCGCGCTCGGTCATGGGGACGAAACCCCAGTTCTTCACCCAGGCCGAGTTGTAAAGCTCCTTGATCCTGGCTACCTCGCCGTCGAAGTCTTTCAGTCTCAAAGATCGCAGCGTGATCCCCTGGCGCTGGCGGATCAGCTCCGTGCCCCGTGCCAGCCGCTCGGGCACCGGTACGTAATGCTCCTCGGTCCCGCCCTGGTAGACCCACAGGTCCTTCGCCTTGGTGAATCCCGCCCGCTCGAGGAGCTGAATGTAGTAGGGAGGATTATGCGGCATCATCAGGGTCGGCGGGGTCCCGAAGCCATCTACCAGCAGGCCGCATTCGTCGTTCACCGAGAAGGAAACCGGCCCCCGGAGGAGGTCGTGCCCTCGAGCCCGGCACCACCCGGCGGCCGCGTCCAGGAGCTGGCCGGCGATCGTCTGGTCGTCTATGGATTCGAAGAAGCCGAAGAACCCGGCCCGGTCACCATGGGTCTCGTTATGGAGCCGGTTACTGATCGCGGCAATCCGGCCCACGACCTCGCCGTCCCGCTCGGCCAGGTAGTACTCGGCTTCGGCGTGGTCGAAGAAGGGGTTCTGGCTGCGGGAGAGGAGCGCCTTCACGTCCCGACGCAACGGCGGGACCCAGAGAGGGTCCCGCGCGTGAAGTCTGTAGGGAAGGTCGATGAAGCGTTTGAGATCTCGCCGTTCGCGCGCCGCTCGGACGCGCAGGCGTTCGGTCAAATGACCCCCAGGTCCCTGCCTATCGTGGCGAACTGCTCCAGGGCGAAGTCGATCTGGTCGAAGGTATGGGTGGCCATGAGACTAGTTCGGAGCCGGCACTGCGACGGAGGCACCGCCGGCGGCGCCACCGGATTGGTGAAGACACCGGCATCGAAAAGCCGGCGCCACATCAGAAAGGTTTTTTCCAAGGGGCCGATCAGCACCGGCACGATCGGCGTTTCGGTCGCGCCGATGTCGAAGCCCATGCTGCGAAAGCCCTCCTGGAGCCGGCGGGTGTTGGCCCAGAGGTCGTCCCGGCGCTGCGGCTCCTGCTGAAGCACCGCCAGCGCCGCCAGTACTCCGGCGGTATTGGCCGGCGGCAGGGAGGCGGTGAAGATGAGGGGGCGGCTGTGATGCCGCAGGTAATGGATGACATTCTCCGATGCTGCCACGAACCCGCCGATGGAAGCGAGAGACTTCGAGAACGTCCCGGCGATGATATCGACCTCTTCGGTCATCTCGAAATGCGCGGCCGTGCCGTCACCGTTGGGCCCCAGCACGCCGATCGCGTGAGCGTCGTCGAGGGCCAGTGCCGCGCCATACTTGCGCGCGATCCGGGAGAGCCCCGGGACGTCGGCGATGTTGCCTTCCATAGAGTACACGCCATCTACCACGATCATGGCACCTCGGCTCGAGCCGTTCCGCTCCAGGCGCCGCTCGAGACCGGCCAGGTCGCCATGGTTGAATCGCTCGGTCTCCCCGTAGGAGAGCTTGGCACCATCCACGATGGACGCGTGGTCGAGCTTGTCGAGGTAGACCACATCGCCCCGGCCCACCAGCCCCGCGATCAAGCCCAGGTTGGCCGAGTAGCCGGTGGAGAAGACTAGGCAGGCCTCCTTGCCCAGGAACTCGGCCAGGGCCCCCTCGAGCTGCTCGTGCAGGTCCAGCGTCCCGTTCAGGAACCTGCTCCCGGTGCACCCCGAGCCGTAGCGAGCCAGCGCCCGGGAGGCAGCCTCCAGCACCTTCGGATGGTGAGTGAGGCCCAGGTAGTTGTTCGACCCGAGCATGATCCGCTTCTGACCGTCAATGACAACGACGGTGTCCTCCGATTCCGAAATCGGCTTGAAGTAGGGATACAGGCCGACGCCCTGCAATTCACGAGCTTTTGTGAACTGCCTGCACTTCTCGAAGAGGGCGACTTGTTGAAGCTCTTGTGTATCCACGATGCCTCGGCACGGAGAGGAGGTAAGAGAATCCCCACATCGCTATGTCGCTGAATGGCTCAAAGTAGTGATCCCACCCGGGTGGCACAAGCTGCACTGCCACTCCTCGGGTCGCGCGCTTCTGGCACGGCGAGTGCAAGGGATGAGCCGCTTGGGACCGGTACGCTACCCTGTTACGTTTGTGTACCCCCGACCCATCCTTATTACAGGTGCAGAGAGTTGCTCGGTCTGTCACGGCCGGCAACGGTGGCGTGCCTCGTCGGCTTGCTCGCCCCGTTCAGCCTCCAAGCCCAATACCCGCGTGCGCCCCGGGGCCAGTTCGAGGTTCACGGACTGGACTTCCGACCCGATGGGGGTTGGCGCACCCGCGTCTCGGCGGTTCGCTCCGCTCGACACCGGCTGCTGCGTGCCCGGGCGTTTAAAGAACTGAATCTCGGGGCGGCCACGGCCGCAGCATACAGCAAAGTCGCCGGCCGGGTGATGGTTCCCGTAGTCCCTGTCGCTTTCCGAAATGTGTCTCCGCCGTTTCCCGCCTCCCAGTACGACGCCCTTTTCTTCAGCCCGGTACCAGGGGGACGTCCCTACAGTCTCAGGACCTTCTACGAACAGGTGTCGAATGGGAATCTCACCATCGACGGGCGGATCTTCGACTGGGTGGTAGCCGATTCGGTCGATACGTATTACGAGGACGGATGCAACGGCATAGGAGTGCTGGCGCCGTGCCCCGCGCGCGAGGAGAGCCGATTCGGCGAGCTGCTCCTGAGTATCCTGGACCGGGTCTCTCAGGATATCGGTGGCAGCAGCATCTGGAGCGACTTCGATAATGATGGTCCCGACGGCCGGCCCAATTCGGGCGACGACGACGGGTTCGTTGATTTCGTGACGTTCCTCCAGCCCGAGCGTGACGGCGCCTGTCCCGACTCTCCCAACATCTGGGCCCACCGTTTTGTCATCCGGGCATGGAACCGGGGGTCGCCGTACGTCACTCGCACCCCCTGGACCGGCCATCCGGGCCAGTTCCTGAAGGTGGACGATTACATCATTCAGAGCGCAGTGGGCGGAAGCTCGGCCTGCGACGCCTCGGCGATGATGCCGATTGGAACCGTGGCGCACGAGACCGGCCACGTGTTCGGCCTGCCGGATCTCTACGATACGGGCCTCAACAGCGGCGAGACGACTCAGGGGATCGGCGAGTGGGGATTGATGGGGAGCGGCGGCTATGCCCGGCCCCACAGCCCGGCGCGGTTCGAGGCCTGGTCGCTTTTCGAGCTCGGTTGGGTGGCGGTCGATACGCTGTCCTCGGGCCGAGAGATTCATCTCGGTCCGGTCGCCAGCACCGATACGGTGCTATACCTGCCGATCGCCGGCACCGACGAGTTCTATCTTCTGGAGAATCGCCAGGCCGAAGAGAGCGACACGGCCCAGATGGGTCCCGATTTCGGCAGCCGGCGTAAGGCCCCCGGTCTCCTGGTGTGGCACATAGATCAGGGTCAGGTGGAGGCGCATGGGTTCAATGCCGACAACCGGGTGAATGTGGGGCCGCTTCATGGGGTGGCGCTGATGCAGGCCGACGGCCTGAACGACCTCAGGCTCCCCGGCAGCCAGAACCGGGGAGACCTGGGAGACTCCTATCCCGGCGCTTCGGGAAACACTTCTCTCTGCCGGAACACGGCACCGCCGGCCAGCGACAACCAGGGCGGGTTCGCGTGGTTCTGCCTCGATTCGATCAGGCAGGTTACCCCGGGCGGCGCGCTCGGCTTCCGCTATATCGCCTATCGTTCGGTCTTCGCGTCGGACCGCCCCGGGGCCCTCATCGGCGTGAACGGGTTCTGGGCCTCGCGTCTGGAGCAGTTCTTCCTGCCGGGAACCGTGATCGAGCTGTCGGCCGATTCGGTGCAGGCAGATCCGTCGGGGCGCACCCGTTTCCAGTTCCTCTCCTGGAGCGACGGCGGGGCCCGCATGCACAGCGTGACGACTCGGGAGACTCCGGATACGATCGTGGCGCAGATAGCGGCGCAACACCGGCTCCGGATGACCATTCAGGGCGCGGCCACTGCCGCGGTGAGCTCGGGAGTAATGGGAGACATCGGTTCCGGCATCTTCCTGGAGGAAGGAACTCGGGTCTCGCTTCACGCCGCGCCCGAGCCAGGGCTCGTCTTCACCGGGTGGACCGGCGATACCACAGCCGCGCGGGATAGCCTGACGCTGCCCATGCTCCACCCGTTCGACGTCACGGCCAACTTCATGGCCGTGCGGGAAGTGGCGCTGACCAGCGCAGCCGACGCGCTGTTCGGCAGCGTAAGCCTGGCGCCCGACCAGGTGGCCTATCTGGATGTGGTCGGCAACCGGAACGGATCGTTTGACCTGGGAGATTTCCTGGCAGCGGTCGATCGCCTGGGCGACCAGGAGGTCGTCCCACCGGCGGAGGAGCAAACCGTGGCCATCGGGGCCGGGAGCGGCGGGAAGAGATGAGACACTTAAGGTCCATTATGGCAGGTCTGGCGGGCATCGCTCTGCTCGTCCCGGGCTGCTCGGGCACCACCGGGCCTACCGCAGGCATGCTGGATGTGAGCCTCACCACACCGTTTGCCGATGACGGGGGAATCCTCTTGACCGTCTCCGGGGGGCCGGTGAGCTCGGTCGAAGCCCCCGGCTATCGGGTGTATTCCATGCAGTTGGACCCCAACACCCTGCGGCTCATCGTTGCCGGGCGCCTGGGCTCCGGGACCATTGTCCGGCTCAGCATCCCAGATGTCCGGCAAGCCTCCCGGTACGTGGCTTCGATCGGCCAGGTTGCCGCTCGCTCGTCCTACGTTCAACGCGACCCCACAGGGTATACGGTCAGTCTGCTCCCGTAGCAGGTAACCGGTTGACTTGAACGCGGGAACATTTGAGCTTAGAACCGGTCGGGCCGCCCAATCCCTGGAGCCCGGATCTCTGAGGTCGATGTCACACTCCAACGAATCATCTCGGCGGGTGTTTCTGCGGTCCTGCACCGTCACGGCAGCGGGAGTCCTCGCCTCGGGTCCCCTCGGCTGGTCGGAGCGGCTCCTGGCCGCCGCCCTCCCCCCGACCGGGCCGGAGCATCCGGAGGTTCCCAATGAAGAGATCGCCCGCATTCTCAGGTCGATCACCGGAGGCCAGCAGCTCCGACGCGGCCACGTGGATCTCGATATGCCGGCCCTGGCCGAAGACGGTCGGGTGGTGCCGGTCATTATCGAGAGCGATCTGCCCATGACGTCCAACCAATACGTGAAGGGCGTTCACCTCGTCGTAGACCACAACCCGGATCCACATCTGGCCGCCTTTCATCTGTCGCCCGCTCTGGGCAGAGTCTTCATCTCCACCCGTATCAAGATGAAAAGAACCACCTGGGTGCGGGCGATTCTGGAGACCACGGGTGGAGAAGTGTGGGCCGGTTATGCCCGGGTGCACGTCACGCTAAACGGGTGTGGATGATGACTTACAGAATCGGCGAAGCCCGAATCAAGGTGCCCGACCGCATCAGTCGGGGAGACCTGATCACCGTGAACTCCATCGTCTCTCATCCGATGGATACGGGATTTTTTCGCGACGCTGAAGGAGATCCCATCCCCGCCTACTTCATCAAACAGGTGGTGGTCACGTATGGCGGCCAGGAGATCGCCCGGTTCGAGTGGACCTCGGGAATCAGCCGGGATCCCGTGGTGAGCTTCATGCTGAAGGCCGAGCGGGAGGCTCCCCTGACGATGGTCTGGAGCGACAACAAAGGCGCTACATTCAAGCAATCGGTCAACATCAGCTTTACAGCCACCTGAATAACTCGGCCACTACTCTCACCCTGGTTATTAGCGCGGGGCTGCTGACCGCGAGCATCCCCGAACCGTCCTCTTTACCCCTGCTGCGGCTGGCCCCCGGTGTCTATGCTGCCCTGGGAGACACCGGGCGCGGGTCGGAAGGCAGGCCGAACGCCGGTTTTGTCGTGACCAGAGCCGGAGTCGTGGTCATCGACGCGCTGGCGAGTCCTCAGCAGGCCCGGCAGTTCGTCGAGACCATTCGCACCATCACCGATCAGCCCATCAAATGGGTCGTTCTGACCCACCACCATCCGGACCACCACTTCGGTGCCAGTGTATTTCGCCGGCTCGGCGCGGGGATCATTGCCCACCCCGATCGCCGGGTGCTCGCTTCGGAAGCCGGCGAAGACGCGCTGATCGCTGACTGGGTGCGAGTGGTGGGCCTCGATGCCATGAGGGGTTTCGAGTTCGCCGATACGCCCGATCGGGCGGTCACCGGTTCCGATACCCTCCGGCTGGGAGGCCGCACCCTGGTCGTCAGCCACGCCGGCGCGGCCCATTCACCCGGGGATCTCATGGTCTGGTTACCGGACGAACGCATCCTGTTCGCCGGCGACCTGCTGATCGAAGACGGCGTTACCATGGTGGTGGATGGCGGCTCGGCGGCGCTTCTCCGCGCTCTCGGCGCGATCGACAGCCTCCAGCCGAAAGCCGTCGTACCGGGCCACGGGTCGATTCCGGCGCGTCCCGCGGCACTGGTCGCGAGAACCCGGGAGTACATCCTGGACCTCCGGACCGCGATGCGATCGGCCCTCGAGCGCGGAACTCCCATGGGCCGGGCCCTGGCCGCTCTCCCGCCGGCGGATGAGACCCGCCCGGTGTCGCTCAACTCTCGCCGGCGAAGGAACGCGGTACGGGTCTATCTGGAAGAGGAAAGGAGCTTCATGGGGCTCGACTCGGCCCCCACAGCCACAGCGGGATCCCTGCCGCGCCTCATCTCCACCGATAAACTCGCGGAGTGGCAACGGGAGCGCCGTGTGAGCGTCGTCGATATCAGATCCGACGTATTCACCTACCTGAAGGGACACCTGCCTCAAGCGGTGTACCTCAATCCCGAGACTCTTCGCGCCGCCCAGGGAGGCATCCCGGCCCAACTGCTCTCTGCCCGCAGCTATGGTGACCTCTTTTCCCAACTGGGCCTGAGTCTCGACCTGCCGGTGGTGATCTATAGCGCGGGCGAGACCCGCAACATGGATGCAACCTTCCTGGCGTGGGTTCTGGCGGGTTTCGGTCATCCGGAGGCCTACGTTCTGGACGGCGGGTACTTTAAGTGGCAGCTGGAACACCGGCCGGTCGTGCAGCAGTATCCCCGCATCTCAGCGGGCGACTTCGCGTACCAGACCTTCATGCCCGAGTCGGCATCGCTCGAAGATGTGCGCCGGGCCATCTCGACCGGAGACGCCCTGCTGGTCGATGCCAGACCCGAAGAGCAGTACGCGGGAGACGCGGGGGCCCAGATGCGACGGGGGCACATACCCGGAGCGATCAGCCATTACTGGCAGGACGATCTCACCCGAGTCGGCTTCGGTCACGTATGGAAGGACACCGATGAGCTTCGGGCCGACTACCAGGCGCAGGGAATCACGCCTGAGCGGAACATCATCGCGTACTGCAACAGCGCAACCGAGGCCAGCCACGTCCACTTCACGCTGCGCTACCTGCTGGGGTACCCCAGGGTGAGGATCTACGTAGGGTCGTGGACCGAGTGGGCGGAGCGGGTCGACCTGCCGGTGGAAGCGGGTAAGCGGGCGGGTAAGCGGGTAAGACGGTAAGCGGGGAAGCGGGGAAGCGGGGAAGCGGGTAGGCAGGCTGGCAAGGTCCCTCGCTTCGATCGGGATGAGGAGATCTCCGCTTACCTCTTACCCGCTTACCGTCTTCCCCGCGTCCCCGCCTACCCGCTTCCCCGCCTAATTCGTCGCAATCCCGCTTCGGAGCTGTCCCGGCCGCCACATCCGTCCGCCTATCATGACCCACTCGACCGAATCGAGGTTATCGATGTCCTCCAGCGGGTTCTTGCTCAGGAGCACCAGGTCGGCGTAGCGGCCGGCCTCGATGGTGCCCAGGCGGCGGGCGGCCTCGCCGCCGATGGCCAGAGCGGCATCCCGGGTGGCGGCCAGGAGCGCCGCCCTCGGCGTAAAGGCTACCGAATCCACCAGGAGCCGCAGCTCCCCGAACAGCGAGGGGCGCTCGTGCGCCGGGCCGTAGGAGACGTGATCGCTTCCGGCACTGATGCGCACGCCCCGTCTCACTGCCTGGCGGGTCACCTCGATGCCGAATCCCGACGCCGCCCGCACGTAGTTCTCCTGTTCAGACGGGATGTGCCGCCGTTTGGCGTTGAAGTGCGCAACGCTGTGATGGGTGGCGTCGAGGGTCGGCTCGAAGAAAGTTCCGCGCCGCGCCATCGAGTCGAGGGCCGCCAGAATTCGGGGATCGTGTGCCGCGCCGACTGTGGCGACTTCGGCCGTGGCAACCTGGAGGTTGCCATCGTTCACCAGTGTATCGCGCTCCTCCACCGAGAACAGTTCCCCGGCCAGGCCGGCCGCATGTACCACGCCATCCTGTCCGGCCAGGGCCTGTTCCAGTGCGCTGGCCGGCTGCACCCATGCGTGGCCCCAGACCGGCATGCCTACCCGGTGCGCCGCAGCAGTCAGCTTCGCCACCGACTCGACGTCGAGCTGGGCGTAGAGCTTGAGTCCCGAGGCCCCGGCCTTCCGGGCCGCGGCCACCAGAGAGTCGGGGTCGTCCCCCTGGTTATATAGGAAGGGGGTCCAGCCCAGGCCCTGCATCGTCATGGCGGGCGGCTGGCGAAGAACCGTTCCTCGCGCCGTCCGGACACTCCGGAATCCGCCGAAGAAGAAGCGACGGCCCGCCACCAACTGCATTGCATAGACCCGTGGCGTGGCGGTCAGAGCGTTAACCCGCGCCATCAACGCGGCGGGATTGGTGCCCATATCGCGGACCGCGGTCACGCCTTGAGCCAGGAGGTTTCGCAAGTCCAGCGGAAGCTCCTGCCCGGCGCTCCCGGCCGTCATGAAGAGCAGGTGCACGTGGCTGTCGACCAGCCCGGGGATGAGCCACTGACCCTGAGCGTCGATGATCCGAGCCCGCGTCGGTACCAGACATTCACCGGCGGCGCCGGCGCAGAGAATCCGGTCGCCCCGCACCAGGATCACTGCATTCGAGACCGGCTCGCGGCCGGTGCCGTCCCACAGATTTGCCTTGATGATCGCTATGGTGGGGTCTGGAGCCGCGGCAACCCTGGGTGGGGGCGCACCTCCGCCGCAGGCGCTCAGGGTAAACGTCCACAGTGAGAAAACGGCGGAGAAAAGCCAGAGAGGCACTTTCATGTGCGACGCGCTCCTAGCACTGGCGGGAGACGCGGCACATGGCCGGAGGGGCGTCACCTGCCTGGACCTGCTTCAAGATGCGTGGAAGGGAGGCATTTGGCCGTGACCGCCAGGCGGGCACCCGAAGTGACCAAGAACACTACGCCTGTGCGTGCTAACCCGTTCCCCAGTCGTTAACTTATGGCTTGGATCGCGGGCTCCGGCCGTTCCCTCTCGTAGTGTAAGCCCTCCCAATCCTGAACGTGAAACCGCGCTACCAGGTTCTCCCCAGTAAAGCGGGCAAAGCACATGCCACACGGGTAATGCAAGCTTTGGCCGTGGTTGCGGCCTGGAAGGCCGCTCCCTAGTCTTCCCTCCGTGCCCCTTCCTCCTGCCATCCGACCCCGGCGCCGCCGTCGGACCGCTGCCCTGCGCCAACTGGTTCGCGAGAACGAGCTCTCGCCGGCCGACCTCATCCAGCCGCTGTTCGTAGTCCATGGAGACCGGATCGAGCGGGAGGTCGGGTCGATGCCCGGCATCTTTCAGCTCTCGGTGGACGAAGCGCTCGACAGGGAAGTGGATCGGATACGCTCGGCCGGCATCCCGGCCGTGCTGCTCTTCGGAATTCCTGCGACCAAGGACGAGCTTGGATCGGAGAATTTCGCCGAAGATGGCATCGTACAGCAGGCACTCCGCCGGCTGCGGCTCCGCCACCCCGACCTCCTTCTCATCTCGGATCTATGCTGCTGCGAGTACACCACTCACGGGCATTGCGGTGTGGTTCGTGATGGAAAGGTGGACAACGATGCCACCCTCGAGATCCTGGGCCGGGCGGCTGTGAGCCATGCCGCCGCGGGAGCCGACATCATCGCACCCAGCGGGATGATGGACGGTATGGTGGGAGCCGTTCGCTCCGGTCTGGACGCCGCGGGACACACCGACCGGGCGATTCTGAGCTACGCGGTAAAGTATGCCAGCGCGTTCTACGGCCCCTTTCGGGAGGCGGCCGGGAGCGCTCCGGCCTTCGGTGACCGGCAGGAGTACCAGATGGACCCAGCCAACCTGCGTGAAGCCGTGCTCGAGGCCGGGCTCGACGAAGCGGAGGGAGCTGATCTGCTGATGGTAAAGCCGGCTCTGGCTTACCTCGACGTCGTCCGGGCCATACGGGAACGGACTCAGCTTCCGCTGCTGGCGTACAACGTCAGCGGTGAGTATGCCATGGTAAAGGCCGCCGCCCGCCAGGGATGGGTTGACGAGCGCGGAATCGTGCTCGAGGCGCTCACGGGCATGCGTCGGGCGGGAGCGGATGCCATCATCTCATACCACGCCAAGGAGGCGGCCGCCTGGCTCAGCAAGGAAGGCCGCCGATGACCGAGGTTCGGGTAACAGCCCGGCCCACCTCGGCGTCGGAGCGGCTGTTCGCTGCCGCGCAGCGCGTGCTGCCCGGAGGCGTCAATAGTCCGGTGCGCGCGTTCCGGAGCGTCGGTGGGACCCCGCGTTTCATAGCGAGCGGATCGGGTGCGTACCTGGTAGATGCCGACCGGAACCGTTATCTCGACCTGGTGCTCTCGTGGGGGCCCCTCATCCTCGGCCACGCCCACCCCGAGGTGCTGGAGGCCGTAGTTGATGCGGCGGGGAAGGGGACCACCTACGGTGCGCCGACCGAGCTGGAAGTACGCCTGGCCGAGCGGATCGTGGCGACTTTTCCCTCGATCGAGATGGTCCGTTTCGTGAGCTCGGGTACCGAGGCGCTCATGAGTGCGGTGCGGCTGGCCCGGGCCGCTACCGGCCGCCGGCTGATCGTCAAGTTCGAGGGCTGCTATCACGGGCACGCAGACGCCATGCTGGCGGCGGCCGGCTCCGGAGTAGCGACGTTGGGATTGCCGGATTCCCCTGGCGTCCCCTCAGCCACGGTGGCGGATACTCTGGTGGTTCCCTACAACGATCTCCCGGCGGTCGAAGCGTTGTTGGTCGAACGCGGATCCGACGTGGCAGCAGTGCTCGTTGAGCCGGTCGCGGGCAACATGGGTGTGGTACTCCCGGCGAAAGGGTTCCTGCAAGGGCTCAGAGCATTGACCCGGCGCCAGGGCTCGCTGCTGGTGTTTGATGAGGTCATGACCGGCTGGCGGGTACATCCATCCGGTGCTCAGGTGCTATATGGAGTCGAGCCCGACCTCACCTGTCTCGGCAAGGTGGTCGGTGGCGGACTCCCCGCCGCTGCCTTCGGTGGAAGGCGGGAGCTGATGGAGCAGATCGCGCCTGCCGGTCCGGTATATCAGGCCGGTACGCTGTCCGGCAACCCGCTCGCCATGGCTGCCGGCCTTGCCACCCTCGAGGTGCTCGCCCGCCCGGGAGTCTGGCAGCGGGCGGATGATTGGGCCGAGCTTGCCGCCTCGGCCATCGAGCGGGCAGCCCGACGCGCCGGCGTGCCCTGCAGGGTCCAGCGGGCCGGCACGATGTTCACTCCGTTCTTCACCGGCGATGCCGTGCCGGACTTCTCCGCGGCAAGGCGCACCGATCGTCAGAGGTACAGCAGCTTCTTCCATGCCATGCTGGAAGCCGGGGTCTATCTGCCACCCTCTGCCTTCGAGGCTGCGTTCAGCTCCTCGGTCCACGGCAAAGCCGAGCTGGAGGCTCTCGAAACCGCGCTGAGTGCCGCATGGCCTCGGTAGCTATCGTCGGAGCCGGACTCACCGGCCTCACCGCTGCTTATCGCCTCAAGCAGGCTGGAAACAGGGTCGCGGTATACGAGGCGAGCAATCGCATCGGCGGATCCATCAAGACCGAGCGCCGGGAGGGTTACCTGGCCGAGCTCGGCCCGAATAGCATGGCTCCACCCACCGGACCGGTTGCCGAGCTGCTGGCTGGACTGGGACTCGATTCCTCCAGGATCACCGCCGCGACGGCAGCGCGTAAACGCTACATAGTGAGAAGGGGCCGGCTGGTCCGGCTTCCGATGACCCCTCCGGAGCTGCTCACGTCTCGTCTTCTCTCCAATGGTGCCAAGCTGGCGATTTTCGGCGAGCCGCTGATCGAGGCCGCGGACTCGCCCCTGGAAGAGAGCGTGGGTGCTTTCGTCCGGCGCCGATTTAATCAGGAGGTGGTCGACTACATAGCAAATCCCTTCGTGGCCGGCATCTTTGCCGGGAACCCCGAACAGCTTTCTCTGCGACACGCAATGCCCCGACTGCATGCGCTCGAGCGAACCCACGGATCGGTCATGAAGGCGTTCGTGCAGATGATGAGGGCTCAACGGCAGCCGGGGCCGGTGACCAGCGGCCCCGGAGCGGTGATCTCCTTCAAACATGGATTGCAGGAGATACCGGACGCTCTGGGGCGTGAGCTCGGTTCGGAGATGCGGCTCCGTGCCCCGGTGACTCAACTGCGCAGCAGCCCCGGCGGCTGGACTGTGGGAGCCGCGTTCCAGGCGCCCGAGGTGTACGATGCCGTGGTGTACGCCGCCCCGGCCCACTGCCTGGACGAGATCGATCTGGACTTCCCGGGAGGGGAGAGGTTGTCCACCCTTGCCAGTATCGTGCACCCGCCGGTGGCTGTCCTGGCTCTGGGGTTCCGCCGCGACCAGCTCTCCCATCCCCTCGACGGCTTCGGTTTCCTGACGCCAGAGGTCGAACGCCGCCGCGTGCTGGGCGTCGTGTTCTCCTCCTCACTCTTTCCCGGGCGAGCCCCCGAAGGCCACGTGATGCTCACCGCTTTCGTCGGCGGCACCCGGGATCCGGATTTTGTGCACGCCGATGGTCAGACGTTGACGGCGAGAGTGCTCGACGACTTGCGGCCGTTGATCGGCACCCAGGGGGAGCCCACCTTCCGCGCGGTACAGATCTGGCCTAAGGCCATCCCCCAGTACGTGCTCGGTTACGGCCGGTTCAAGGACATCGCGGAGGATGCGGAGCGGCGCAACCCGGGCCTCGTACTGGCGGGCACCTATCGGGACGGCATCTCCCTGGGAGATGCGATCGGCTCGGGAGAGCAGGCCGCCCGGCGGGTTGCCCAGCTGCTCAGCTTTCAGGGCGCCGGACCCGGCACCGACGACCCCCTCCGAGGCGGCTCCGCGGCGGGGCCGGATTGACCTTGCGGGGCGCGCGCCTTCGGATCGGCACTCGTAGTAGCGCGCTGGCTCTGTGGCAGACTGAACGGATCCGCGATCTGCTCCGCCGGGCGGGATGTGAGACCGAACGCCTGGAGATCAAGACCACCGGCGATCTCACACCGGATGTCCCACTGACACAAATCGGTGGCCGGGCGCTGTTTACCAAGCAGATTGACGATGCCCTCGTCCAGGGCCGTATCGATTTAGCGGTGCACTCACTCAAGGACCTGCCTACCCAGCTCCCGCAGGGTATCGCCATCGCCGCCATCAGTGCACGAGAGGATCCGCGAGACGCTCTGGTCGGTCGCGGTCCTCTCCGATGGAGCGACCTTCCCCACGGCGCGGTGGTCGGTACCAGCAGCCTGCGCCGCCGCGCCCAGCTCCTGCACCTGAGACCCGATCTAATGGTCGTCGATCTCCGCGGCAACGTTGACAGCCGCCTTGCCAAGCTCGATTCCCGTCCCGACTGGACCGCGATCGTTCTCGCCTCGGCCGGACTGATACGTCTCGGCCAGGAAAAGCGGATCGGCGAGCGGCTTACCCCTGAAACCATGCTTCCGGCGCCGGGGCAGGGAGCGCTCGCAGTCACGGTACGGACCGATGAAGCAAAGGTTCAAGCCCAGCTCCGCCGAGCGGTGCACCATGAAGCCAGTGCGCTTGCCGTCACGGCCGAGCGTGCCTTCCTCCGCCGGCTGGAAGGGGGCTGCCAGGTTCCAGTCGCCGCCCTGGCCGAGGTGAAAACCACCGGTAAGCGGCAGAATCTTCACCTGTACGGACGGGTGGTGTCTCTGGGAGGCGAGCAAGCGGTCAACGGCCAGGAAGTGGGCCCAATCGCCAGTGAGGCCGCTGCTGCCGAGCTGGGCACTGCGCTGGCTGACCGGCTGTTGGCTGAAGGGGCCGCGACTATCCTGGCTGAGGTGCGCTCAACTGTCTTTCCCCCTGTAGCCGAGCCCTGATGTCGTCAATGGTGGTGGTGACATCCTCTGCCGACGCTCTCCTGGGGCTGCCGGAAGCGCTGAGAGCGATCCCGCTGACGGTGGCGGAGTGTCCGCTCCTGAGCTTCACTGCGCCGGCTGACTGGACGCCGCTGGATCTGGCGCTGGACCGCTGGAGCACGTACGGGGCTGTTGCCTTCACTTCACCTCGGTCCGCGGCCGCAGTGGCGAGCCGACTGCGGCCACGGGGAATGTCATGGACGGGCGGAGGTTCCACGCCGGTCGTATGGGCTAGCGGGCGGGCGACCGCGGCAGCGCTCGGCGGACCACCGGCTGCGGTTCGCACTCCCGGTGAGAGCGAGACCGCGCGGTGGGGGGCGGCGGGCGCTTTGTCCCGCGCCATGATGGAGGCCGGAGTCGTGTCGCCGGTGCTCTTTCCCTGCGGCGAGAGCCGGCGCGAAGAATTGCCGGAGCGGCTGCGGAGCGCGGGTCTCCGGGTAGACGAAGTCGTATGTTACCGCACCCTTTTAGCGAGCGATGCAGCGGCACGTTCCGCGGCGGCGCAGGCGACGGTCCTGGTGGTGTCCAGTCCCCGGGTGGCCACTCTCCTGGCCCGCGCGTGCCCGCCAGAGGCGCGGCCCGACCTGGTTGCGGTCGGTCCCACCACGGCAGCCTCTGCCCGCGACTCGGGCTGGACGCCGGCCGCCGTGGCTTCGCTCCCCAGCGTCGAGGCCGTGGTTGCCGCCGTCCGCAGCGTAGCCAGCAGACATTCCAGTGGTGACTGACCTTTTTTTGCGGGCCTGCCGCCGCGAACCGGTGCCCCGGCCCCCCGTGTGGATGATGCGGCAAGCGGGCCGGTATCTGCCCGAGTACCGGGCTGTGCGGGAGCGTGCCGACTTCCTCACCATGGTGGGCACGCCGGAGCTCGCGGTGGAAGTCACCCTCCAGCCGGTGGACCTCATCGGCGTAGATGCGGCAATCATCTTCAGCGACATTCTCGTCGTACCGCAGGCAATGGGAATGAAGCTCTGGGTGGAGGACGGGGCTGGTCCCCGATTTCCCGACCCCCTGCGGACTGCCTCCGACTTTGCCCGCTTGCGAGACGTGGCGCCCGAGGAGGACCTCCGCCACGTGCTCGAGGCTGTGCGGCTGGCCCGTCGGGAGCTGGCAAACCGGGTGCCCCTTATCGGCTTTGCCGGAGGGCCGTGGACCCTCTTGAGCTACATGATCGAAGGGGGCGGATCCAAGTTTTTCAGCTTGGCGAAACGATTTCTGGTCGAGGATCCGAGCCGCGCCCACGACCTGTTGGCGCGCCTGGCAGATGCGGTAGGCAAATTTCTCATCGCGCAGGTCAGAGCGGGTGCCCAGGCGGTGCAGCTTTTCGAATCCTGGTCCGGGGCACTCGGGCCCCGTGATTTCCGGGAGTTCGCCCTGCCCTATCTCGGAAGGGCGGCGCGCACCGCCAGGACCGCCGGGGCGCCGGTCATCGTGTTCGCTCCGGGTTCCGGATGGGCGCTGGAAGAGATTGCCGCCGGGACCGGTGCCGATGTCATCGGAATAGACTGGCAGACCGATCCGGCGGACGCTCGGCGCCGGCTGCCCGCCTCTTCCGTGGCCCTTCAGGGCAATCTCGATCCCTGCTGGCTGTACGCGCCGCCCGCCCTGATTCGCGAGCGCACCCACCAGATGCTGGACCACTTCGGCGGCAGAAGTCACATCGCCAATCTCGGCCACGGGATCCTGCCCGACGTCCCGGTCGCCCACGCCCGCGCCTTCGTTCAGGCGGTGCAGGAGTGGAGCACCCCGTGAGCCCTCGGTTACGCGAGCAGGTGAGCGCCTGGATCGAAAGCCTTCACGACGAAACCACTGCATTCTTCACCCAGCTCGACCAGGGTGGAGAGTTTCGAGAGGACCGGTGGGATCGGGTGGGCGGCGGTGGCGGGGTGAGCCGGGTTATCAGCGCCGGAATGACGTTCGAGAAGGCGGGGGTCAATCGCTCGACGGTCGAGGGCCTGCTGGACCCCGGCCTGGCGCAGCGGATCGGTGCTCGCGCAACCGCAATGGAAGCGGCCAGGTTCTTTGCCACCGGACTCAGCGTGGTCATTCACCCCCGGAGCCCGATGGTGCCCACCGTCCATCTCAATGTGAGGTACTTCGAGATTTCGCGGCCGGCTGGTGAGCCCATCGATGCCTGGTTCGGCGGGGGCACCGACCTGACGCCTACCTATCCCTTTCCGGAAGACGCGGCTCATTTCCACCGGGCGCTCAAGATGGTGTGCGGCCGGCATCACCCGACCTTCTACCCGCGCTTCAAGACCTGGTGCGATCACTACTTCGTGAATACTCACCGGGGCGAGGAGCGGCGGGGGATTGGTGGCATCTTCTTCGATCACCTGCGGGCCGGCGAGTGCGGGCTTACCATCGAGCAGTTGTTTGATTTCGTCTCGGATGTGGCGGGGGTTCTGCCTCGAGCCTATGGCCCGATCGTAGAGCGACGGCGGGATCTGACCTACGGAGAGCGTGAGCGGCACTTCCAACTGGTCCGCCGCGGACGGTATGCCGAGTTCAACCTCGTGCACGACCGGGGCACGCTGTTCGGATTGCAGACCGGCGCCAGAATAGAAAGTGTGTTGATGAGCCTGCCGCCGCTTGCCGCCTGGGATTACTCGCCGGGGTATCAGCTGGGCTCGTTCGAAGAGGAGCTGCTCGCCATGCTGGAGCCCAGAGAATGGGCGGAGTAGGGGCGCGCGCGGGTTGCCGAAAGCGCCCCCCCCTGGAGTTACGCCGCCTGAATGGCTTCGATCTTTCCCTCGATTTCTCCCAGATCGTGTTGGGCCCGCAGCCGGATGTACAGCTCGCGCGCGAGCGTCAGGAGACCGATGGCGTCCTCGCGCCGTCCTTCGGTCTCGTAGAGCGTCGCCAGCTCCCGGGCAGCATCCGCCTCGATGAGAGGACAACAGGCGCTGGCAGCGATCTCGAGCGCCGATCGAAGATGGGATTCAGCGAGTGCAAACTGCCCCCCTTGGCGAAAGACCATTCCGAGGAGGCGGTGTGCTCCAGCCCGGTGCCGCCGCGCCTCCACCTCGATGAAGATGGCGAGTGCCTGCTCGGCTCCGGCCCGAGCGCCTTCCCAGTCGCCCTGTGCGAGTCGGACCTCCGCCCGGTTCATCAGCGCAATCCCGCCCAGGTGACGATCGCCGGCCGCGGCCGCCAGCGCCTGGGACGTTTGGTAATGCAGGTCCGCTTCAGCCCACCGTTTCTGATCCGCGTGAATCATCCCGAGGTTGTGGTGGGCGAAGGCGCATCCTCGCCGGTCGGCGCTCGCCTCGTAGGCCGCCAGCGAGCGGGAGTAGTGCTCCAGGGCCTCTGCCCACTGGCCCCGGATGTTCGCGACTATGCCGAGATTCTGCTCGATCTTGCCCACCAGGGCGGGGTTGTCCGCCGCGAGGCTCAGCGCCTGGTTGTAGCGCTCTTGAGCCTCTGCCAGGTCGCCTCGCTCGAGGGCAAAGCCGGCCAGCGCGTTGGAGGCGTCCGCAGCCAGGTCATCGGCACCGGCCTGCACCGCGACCTCGCAACTGCGCTCGCACAACTCTCGCGCGATCTCGGGCTCGGCCCTGAGGTGATGGAGCACGCCCAACCGCCGGAGCGCCTCCGCCCTGAGGCGTGGCTCGCCGGTGAGATCGAGCACCGCCGCATAGCACTCGATCGCCTCTGCCGAGCGGCAGCTTAGATCGTGGTGCCGTCCTTCAAGCAGCAACTGCTGCGCGCTGGCCGAGTCGGCCGCACTTCCCAATTGGAATCCCATAGGGTGTGTGCCGCCCGGTCAGTAGACGACAGCGTATGTGGAAAGCAGGACATAATCCGAAAAGTGCGACAGCTTCGCGTCCACCGTCTGACTGAAGCGATCGTCATAGGAGGGCGTGGTCTCGACGATTCTGAGGTCGTCGTCCACATAGGCGATCCCTTGCTTCGCACCGGCGTCTATCCAGCAGTCGGTGTACCTCGTCAGCAGGCGTGCCGGGTAATCCTTATTGAAGGTCAGGCCCTCGGGGCCTAAGCTCACCCGGCTTATGGTGCCCGAGCGCGCCTCCATCGTGATAAAGGTGTTGGCGTCCAGCGCGCCCGCAGGTACGTACAACGTGTGGCTCCCCGTCTTCAGCCTGCCTCCCTCGGGTCCGATGGAACCTGAGGTCGCCGAGTACGCCTGGAAGCTGCATTCGGTAAACTCAGTGGAGGTAGTGCTGGCCTTGGCAAACTGGGGATCGGGTGGGCCCATCGCCTCGCCGGTGCACCCGGAAATAAGTGCGGCGCCGAGGAGCCCCGCGGCGAGGGAAGAAAGCCGGGTGAGGCGGTTCACAAGAGCCTCGCTTTGATGTGATGGGTATCGGCGGTGGTTCTTGCCTTCAGCAGGGAGGGGCAACCGGTGTGCCAGGGAGAGGCGCATTCGCGGACCCCGGCCTGCAAAAAACCGCGCGCACCGGACAAAGTGCCACCGGCTCACCGGTTCGCCGCCGTGAACGCCAGGTGATCCGTCTAGATAATGGCCACTCCGACGTCGCTCCTGCCGTTCGACTGTTGTGGTGCGTCAACCACGAAGTCTTTTCCGCGCCACAGGTTAGCAGCGCAGCCTCCTGCACTTATCCCTCCAACCGACGCATCAACTGACTTAAAATCGAACCGTGGTACGCCGCTTGCCAAATAGCCACGATCGGCTGCTTCTTGGCGGCCGCTCGCCTGGAGCTCCTGGAGAACCCGCGACGAGGGTGCATGGCGCAGCCCATTGGACCAGAGGAAAACAGGACCACCGAAGCGGCTTCTGCCTCCACCAGCGTTGCCACCTGGGCCACTGCGCTTTTGGGAGAAGCGCTGCGTCTCGATCGTCAGGGCCGCATCGGGGAGGCGGGCGAGCGATACCAGGCCATAATCGGGACCGGGGCTTCCCCGGCTGCCACGCTCGCGGAGGCGCTGCGGCGCATGGGCGTCATCCATCACCGGCGCAACGAGCCGCTGGTGGCGCGCGACCTCTGCACCCGCAGCTTCGAGATTGCCTCCGCGCTGCCGGACGACCGCCTCGCGGCCGAGGCCCTCAACGCCCTGGCCGGCTTCGAGATGGAGAACGGGGCCCTGGAGCGCGCCGGGGAGATCTACGGGCGGGCGGTGGCCCTGGGTGGGGTGAGCGATGAGGTGCGCGGCCGCATCGAGCAGAACCTCGGCATCCTGGCAAACATCCAGGGCAAGCATGAGGAGGCGCTGGGGCACTACGGCCGGGCGCTCGACGCCTGCCGCAGGGGGGGCGACGAGCGGGGATGCGCCTATGCCTACCACAACCTCGGCATGGTCAGCGCCGATCAGAAGGAGTGGGGCAAGGCCGAGGCGTACTTCCGCAAGAGTCTCCATCTCGCCGAGCTGCTCCACGACCTTCGCTTGCGCGGACTCTGTCTCCTGAACTACGCCGAAGTTCACCTGGCTCTGCAGCAGTACGAGCATGCCCGCCGGAGCGCCGAGGAGGCACTCGGGATCTTCGATGAGCTCGACACTCAGCTGGCCAAGGCCGACGCCTACAAGATGCTGGGTATGATCTTCCGGGAGACCGGCCGGCCGGCATTGGCGGAGTCTCGCTTGCGCACCGCCATCGAGCTGGCCATCGCAACCGGTGCCCTGCTGAGCGAGGCCGAAGCCACCCGGGAGCTGGCTATCCTCCGGCAATCCATGGGGCGCAACCAGGACGCTCTGGCGCTGCTCAGCACCGCGCACCGGCTGTTCGGACAGCTGCATGCCCAGGTAGACCTGGTGGATGTCGCGGCCAAGGTCGAGGAGCTGGAGACCACCTACCTGGCCGTGGTGCGCGACTGGGGTCAGTCGATCGAGTCCGCCGACAGCTACACTCATGGCCACTGCGAGCGGGTCGCGACCTATGCGCTGGCCGTCGCCCAGGAGCTGGAGCTGGACGAAGTGGACCGGACCACGATCCGGATCGGGGCTTACCTTCACGATCTCGGGAAGGTGAAGGTGCCCCATGAGATCCTGAACAAGGCCGCTCCGCTCACGCCGGCGGAGTTCGAGGTCATCAAGTCGCACCCGGTGTGGGGGCTGGAGCTGCTGGCAGGAATCGACCTGCCGTGGGATATCAAGCCGATCATCCGCTCCCACCACGAGCGTTACGATGGGAGCGGCTACCCGGATGGGCTTCAGGGCGACGCCATCCCTCTGGCCGCCCAGCTCATCTGTGTGGTGGATGTCTACGACGCTCTGACCACCACGCGGAGCTATCGCCCGGCCATGACCAAGGCCGAGGCTCTGGCCACCATGGAGGATTGCCGCCACTGGTGGCGGCCCGACGTATTCGGAGCGTTTCTCCGAGCGGTCTGAGCCCGCCCGTCGAGGTCGCTCCGCGATCTTCTTCCGCCCGTAATGCCGCCCAGGCCGGCGGCTACCCGCCCGGTCCCACGCTGCGTAGCTTCCAGCTCATGAGCGCCTCGTCACCTCCGTTCTCACCGGTTGGCTCGCGCCTCCTGGCATCCATCTCGATCCTGGCTCTGGCAGCCGTGGGCCCGGCCTGTGGTGGCTCCGGCAGGCCGGCTGGCGGAGCCCGGTCTCAGGCCGCTGGTGACAGCGTTGTGGGAGGCGCGGGCACCTGCAAGCCGCTCGAGACCCGCAAGCCGAAGGCGCCTGAGCAGCGCCCGGCGTTCCCGGGCCAGACCCGCGCGTGCCCGGTGACCGCTGACGTGGCCTTCGACGTTCTCGTGGTTGCGAAGGGATTGGAGCATCCCTGGGCGGTGGAGCCCCTGCCCGGGGGCGAGCTGCTCATCACCGAGAAGCCGGGTCGCCTTCGCATCGTCTCGGCTACGGGTGACGTGGGCCGGCCGATTGCCGGCGTACCGGCGGTCGACGCGCGCGGCCAGGGCGGACTGCTCGACGTGGCGCTGAGCCCCGATTTCGGCTCCGACCGCACGATCTACTGGAGCTACGCCGAGCCTAGACGGGGCGGGAACGGGACCAGCGTCGCCCGCGGGGTGTTGTCGCCCGACCGGCGGCGGCTGGAACAGGTCAGGGTCATCCTGCGCGCAATGCCGACGTACGACGGCGATAAGCACTTCGGCTCGCGGCTGGTCTTCGGCCCCGACGGGATGCTGTACGTCACCCTGGGCGAGCGCTCGGACGCACCGATGCGGCCCCAGGCGCAACGGCTGGACAGCCACATGGGCAAGATCCTGCGGATCGGGCCCGACGGGTCGGTCCCCAAAGACAACCCGTTCGTAGGTCAGCCCAATGCGCTGCCGGAGATCTGGACCCTGGGCCACCGGAACGTGCAGGCAGCCGCTTTCGACTCCCAGGAACGCTTATGGGTGGTGGAGCATGGCGCGAACGGTGGCGACGAGCTGAACCTGATCGAAAAAGGGAAGAACTATGGCTGGCCCCTCGTGGCGTACGGCGAGGAATATTCCGGCCGGCCGATTCCGGGTGCGGTTACCGCGCGGGAGGGCTTCGAGCAGCCGGTCTATTACTGGGACCCGGTGATCGCTCCATCGGGCGCCCAGTTCTACACCGGCGAGGCATTCCCGGCATGGCGCGGCAGCCTCTTGGTCGGCAGCCTCAAAGACAAAAAGCTCGTGCGCCTGACCCTGGAGAACGAACGCGTCACCGGTGAGGAGCACCTCTTGGCCGACCGCGGCCAGCGGGTGCGGGACGTGCGGCAGGGTCCGGATGGGGCGCTGTATGTCGTTACGGACGAGAAGAATGGGCAGCTCTGGAGAATTACACCTCGAGGACAGCCGAGCTCATGACGTGGGCGAGGCGTGAGCACCAACCTCCAGGGGCTTGCCGCCGCCTCGGGGACGGCTGCGCAACTCGCGGTGAACCAGGACCGCCAGGCCGCAGGTCAGGCTGAGCGTGATCTGCTCTCCACCTTCCTCCATTACCGTGAAAAGAAAATCGGCGCCTCTGAACCTGAACTCGTACTTCACCAGCACGTGCGCCAAGTCAACCACGACCGCAAACAGCACCAGCACAGCGAACGCCCCTATGAGCAAGAGGCCATTGCTACGATCCTGCTGAGGTGATCTGATGAATCCGACGATCGCGGCGGCGAGCAGAAATAGGCCGAGGATCGTCCAGATAATGAGCTCGCCGAAGTGCGGCGACATCCGCCCGGCGAAAGACTGCAGTGCGAGCGCGTCCGCGAGGCCGTGACCCAGTCGTTCATGCACCTGCAACGCATCGTCCAGAAGTGCGCCGGTGAAGATCAGTATCAAAGCCAGATAAATTGGCCGCTGGCGGTACCCGCGGATCGAGACCAATACCGAAATGATGATAGCCGTCTTCAAATAGCCGAACATCTCTGCGTAGGACCAATCGGACCCAATATGCCACTGATCGCCCAGTATTGGAGTATTGCCGGTGTATAACGCAGTGTAGATCCGGTGGACTGAGAACACGGCAATGAAGAACAGGTCGACGCCGGCCAGCGCGACACAGAACCGGATCAGGCCGGCGTCGGCCTGATGCGCTAGACATTTCACCTGCATCATGAGCGGCTTCACAGCACCTACTTGCTGGCAAGGAGTATGCCTTGGAAATCCGTGCTTCCTAATCTTCCGTTCCGGTGCACCCCCGCGCTACCTTCCCCCACCTCTTTACCTGGCCCGCTCGAGCGGACCCTCGGGGTATCCCCCCAAGCGGAGCCCCCGGTGGATTGAACCGCTCAACCCGAGGAGAACCCGCGTGCCCGCGCCGGCAGAGCGCACGTTATCGATCGACCTCGAGGGGCTCGAGTCGCGCATCCGCGACGGCTCGATCGACACGGTGATCAGCGCCATCACCGACCTCCAGGGGCGGCTGATGGGGAAGCGCGTGACGGGCGACTTCTTCCTCGATCACGCCCGCGGCGGCACCCACTTCTGCACCTATCTCCTCGGCACCGACATGGAGATGCGCACACCCGCCGGTTACCGGCTGATGAGCTGGGAGACCGGCTACGGCGACTACCTCGCCGTCCCGGACTGGTCAACGCTCCGCATCATCCCGTGGCTGGAGAAGACCGCGCTGGTGCTCGCCGACGTACGGGAAGAGCCGACGAGTGCCCTGGTTCCCATTGCGCCGCGCACGGTGCTCCGCCGGCAGGTCGAGCGTGCCCGAGAGATGCAATTCGAGCTCCTGATGGCGAGCGAGCTCGAGTTCTACCTCCTTCGCGACAGCTATGAGGGCGCGGCGAAGAAGAACTTCCACGACCTCGAGCCGTTCGGGTGGTATAACGAGGACTACCACCTGCTTCAGGCCACCAAGGCGGAGCCGCTCTACCGGCGCTTCCGCAACGAGATGTGCGCGGCAGGCATTCCGGTGGAGTTCAGCAAGGGCGAGGCGGCGCCGGGCCAGCACGAGGTGAACATTCACTACGCCGGTGCGCTCGAGTCGGCGGACCGGCACGTCCTCTTCAAGCACGGCCTCAAGGAGATGGCGTGGCAGGGCGGACATGCCGTCACCTTCATGGCCAAACCGGATCACACGTGGACCGGGAACAGCGCGCACGTGCACGTGAGCCTCCGCAATGCCGAGCGCGGCGACGCCCTGTTCCACCAGCCCGGTGCCTCGCCGCACGGGATGTCGGATACCATGCGGCACTTCCTCGGTGGCCTGATGGAGGGGATTCGCGAGCTCGCCTTCTTCATCGCGCCGTTCATCAACTCGTACAAGCGGTTCGCGCCCGGGAGCTGGGCACCGACCAACCTCGTGTGGGGGCGCGACAATCGCACCTGCGCCTTCCGCATCGTCGGCGACGGCCCCGACCTCCGCATCGAGACCCGACTCCCCGGCGGGGACGCGAATGCGTATCTGGCGTACGCCGCCATCATCGGCGCGGGGCTGCACGGCATCGCGCAGCGCATCGAGCCACCCGCCGAGCACCGGGGCAACGGCTACGAGGCACGCGGCGTGCCGCGGATCCCGCGGGCACTCTGGGAAGCCGCGCAGCTCCTGGAGGAGAGCACGCTGGCGCGGGAGATCTTCGGCGAAGATGTGGTGGAGCACTACGTGAACACGGCCCGGGTCGAGCAGGAGGCGTACGACAGCGTCGTGACCTGCTGGGAGCGACAGCGGTACCTGGAGCGCGGGTGACGCCCCTGCGACTCGATGGGAAGGTCTGCTTCGTGACCGGCGGCGCCAGCGGGATGGGCCGCGTGGCGGCGGCGATGTTCTGTGCCGAAGGGGCACGGGTGGCGGTCGCCGACGTGAACGCCGAGGCGTGTGAGACCGCGGCGGCGGCGGCGCGCGAAGGGGCCGCCGGGGACGGCGACGCCCTGGCCGTGCCCTGCGACGTCACCCGGGACTCGGAGGTGCGCGAGGCGATCGCCGCCACGGTGAAGCGTTACGGCGGGTTGCACGTCCTCTACAACAACGCCGGCATCATGATGGCGGAGGACCGGTCGGCCGTAGACACCGAGGAGTGGGTGTGGGACCGCACCCTCGCCGTGAACCTCAAGGGGATCTATCTCTGCTGCAGGCACGGCATCCCCGAGATGATCCGGAGCGGTGGGGGGTCGGTCATCAACATCGCGTCTTTCGTCGCTCTCGTCGGATGCAGCGTGCCGCAGGACGCCTACACCGCGAGCAAGGGCGCCGTCATCGCGCTCACGAAGTCGCTCGCGGTGCAGTTCGCGCCGCGGGGCGTCCGCAGCAACGCGATCTGCCCCGGGCCGATCGAGACGCCGCTCCTCACCGAGTGGCTGCTGGCGGATCAGGAGGCGCGCAGAGTGCGCCTGGCGCGGAACCCGACCGGGCGATTCGGGAGACCCGAAGACATCGTGAGCGCGGGCATCTTTCTCGCGTCGGACGAGTCGGCGTGGACCAACGGCGCGGTGCTCGTGGTCGACGGAGGAATCACCAGCAACTACTTCTAGCGAGGTGTCGCCGGCATGGAGATCCGCGGGAGCGTTGGGTGCTGAAGGTGACCAATCCGGCGACGGAGGAGTTGCTGGCGGAGCTGGAGGAGGACGATGCGGACACGCTGGCGCCCAGGACGGCGGCGGCCCGCGTTGCGCAACGGACCTGGGCGCGTACGCCGCTCGCCGGACGTCTAGCCGCCGTTCGCCGCTTCGGCGAGCTGCTCGCCTCGCGCCGCGACTCGCTCGCCACGACGCTCACCGCCGAGGTGGGGAAGCCGATCCGCCAGTCTCGCAACGAGCTGACCGCGATGCAGGAGCGCATCGCCTTCTTCCTCGAGCACACCCCGGCCGCGATCGAGGAGGAGGTCGTTCTCCAATCCGCCGGTCCCCCACCGCTCGAGGAGCGGATCCGCTACGAGCCGCTGGGTATCGTCGCCAGCATCTCGGCGTGGAACTATCCCTACTTCGTCGGCTCCAACGTCTTCCTCCCTGCTCTCCTGACGGGGAATGCGGTCCTTTACAAGCCCTCCGAGCACGCGACGCTGTCGGGGCTCGCGATCGCGGAGCTGCTGCACGAGGCGGGCGTGCCGCGGGAGGTCTTCGTGCCGGTCGTGGGAGCCGGCGGCACCGGGCGCACGCTGCTCGAGCAGGACGTTGACGCGGTCTGCTTCACCGGCTCCTACGCGACCGGGAGAAGGGTCGCCGAGGCGGCCGCGCGGCGGCCGGTGCGCGTCCAGCTCGAGCTGGGCGGGAAGGATCCCGCCTACGTGTGCGACGACGTGGATGTCGCGGCGGCTGCCGCGGCGCTCGCCGGGGGCGCGTTCTACAACGCGGGGCAGAGCTGCTGTGCGGTGGAGCGCATCTACGTGCAACGGCGGATCACCGCCGCCTTCGTCGAGGCCTTCGTTGCCCAGGTGGGCGCGCTGGTGGTCGGCGATCCGCTGGACGAGCGCACCGACGTCGGCCCGCTGGCCAGACGGGCGCAGCTCGAGGTGCTCGAGGCCCAGATCGCCGACGGGGTGGCGCATGGGGCGCGGTTGGAGCTCGGGGGCAGGCGGCGCGCCGGGCGCGGCTACTACTTCGAGCCGACGGTGCTCACCCGCGCCGACCACCGCATGAGGCTGATGCGCGAGGAGAGCTTCGGGCCGATCATCGGGATCCAGGAGGTGGGCGATGACGCGGAGGCGGTGGCGCTCATGAACGATACCGAATACGGATTGACCGCCGCCGTGTACACCCCGGACCGCTCGCGCGCCGAGCGCATCCTCGGGCAGGTGGACGCCGGGAGCGCGTACTGGAACTGCTGCGACCGGGTGAGCCCGCGGCTCCCCTGGTCCGGGCGGAAGCACTCCGGGCTGGGGACGACGCTGTCGGTAGCCGGGATCCGCACGTTCGTGCAGCCGAAGGCCTGGCATCTGAGGGGTGGGGTATGAGCGGGTCTCAGGCGGAACCCCTCGATACCCCCTCTGGTCTGTTTGGGCGCACGGCTGGAGATTGCCGGGTGTCAAATGGAGGTGCTGGCGGTCGCCACAGTTGTGGGTCTGCCGCACAGGTATGATGCTTCGCTGATAGTGGGCTAGGTCCATGTAGAATCAATCGTTGCGCGGGCGACACGGAGGGTGCTAAAGTCCGCCGGCGATTGGCACGGCTCTGGCGCGTGCGGCGGGCGTCAGCGTGTGCGAGGTCACGCGCATCAAAATCCCATCGGCTCCCTAGGCACTTTGTCGCTTCTTGGCTGGGATGATTTTATGCGATCAATCGGTCGGCTGGCTGTAGTAACCGGAACGCTGGTGCTGGGCTCGGCCTGTAGTGACGGCGCCGGCACCCCCCCGCCCGATAACACGGCGCCAGTGGCGAACTTCGAGGTGCCGGCATGCACCATCGACGTGGCATGTAACTTTGCCAGCACCAGCACTGATGATATACAGGTGACGGAGTGGAGCTGGGATTTCGATGGCGACGGCAACCCTGACGCGAATACGGCGAATGCATCGTTCACCTATACCACTGCCGCGGACTTCAACGTCAGCCTGACTGTCCGGGATGCTCAGGGCTTGAGCCACACGAAGACCAGCACCATAACCATCGCTCCTGAAGCCCCGGTCAACACGCCACCGACGGCGGGCTTCACCCACACCTGTAATGCAGCGGACTGCACCTTCACCAGCACCAGCACCGACGTGACCCCAGGTACCATCGCTACCTACGCCTGGAGCTTCGGCGACGGCGCTACTGCCGATGTGATGAATCCGTCGCATAGCTACACCGTTGCCGCCGCCACTGACTTCACTGTTACACTGACCGTGACGGACAACGAGGGCGCCACCGACGTGGAGACGCAGACGGTCACCGTGTCTCCGCCGCCTAACACGCAACCGACGGCGGGCTTCACCCACGCCTGTAATGCAGCGGTTTGCACCTTCACCAGCACCAGCACCGACGTCGCCCCGGGTACCATCGCTACCCACGCGTGGAGCTTCGGCGACGGGGGCGCTGCCGATGTGCCTAATCCGTTGCATAGCTACGCCATTACCGTCCCCACTGACTTCACTGTCACGCTCACCGTGACGGACAACGAGGGTGCCACCGACGTCGAGACGCAGACCGTCACCGTGTCCCCGCCGCCTCCGGCCGCCGAGGGTTGCATCACTTCGGGCAGCCGGGTGGATTGCGCCCTCGACATCACGGCCCGGTCCACTGTGAAGCTCAAGTTGCTGGGCCTCAGCTGCGACCTCCAGGGGCAGAGAATCACCATCCCGCCGCCGATAGGGGACCAGGTCTTCTTAAGCGTGTGCACGAGGACCGTCGGCGACTCGACCAAGATATACGGCGGTCCCACCGACTCAGCGATAGTGTTCGAGGCGGGCAGTCAGGTGCGAATACGGTTCAATCAGGGCACCCCAGATGCGGATGAGCCGGCCGTAGGCCCTCCTGCTGGGCGTTTAGAGGGAACCTTTCCCAACTGGACGATCAGTTTCGAGGATGGCGCCAATCCGGGCGGACCAGGCGAGCCGGATTTCGCCGACGTCGTTCTGGGGGTAGAAGCAGTAGCGGCTCCGTAGCCGAGACCCGCACCCGCGGCTACCAAGCGACTGGCTTCGAGACCTGGCACCTCTTCGCCGAGCTCGCTTGGGGCGGGCAGCGGAAGCTGCTAACTTGTAGGGTAGTTGTATCTTGGGGCGGTAGCTCAGCTGGGAGAGCACCTGCTTTGCAAGCAGGGGGTCGCCGGTTCGATCCCGGTCCGCTCCACTAAACACAAGTAACCCACCTGCAATAACCTCCGCGCAAAACGGCAAACGGCATTGAACGAAGTGGCGCCCTTCCAGTTGCCATTCATTTGCCATTTTCCCATATTGGCTGCCCTGCCAGCCTAGAGGGGCAACACCATGAGAGAGAGAACGAGTTAGAATCCCCTCCGGCGGTATTAAGCAAGCGCCGCCATGCTTGGGGACAGGGCACGGTAGTGCCATGTGGGCCGGACAAATGGCTCGTCCAACTTTCGCACCGGCGCGATCCTGCAACCGGCAAGCGGGTACGGGAGAGCCGCACGGTAAACGGCAGCCGCCGCGATGCCGAGCGCGTCCTACGGAACATGCTACGTGAGCGGGAGACACACGGGCCGACGCCTGTACGGCGGACCTCGCCCCACAGACCCGGGCTGGCCAGCTCGAGCTTTGGGACCGCCACTCATCTCCCGCACTCCGGGGCACGGCGCTGCGCGACCTGACTACCGCCGCACGCCGACAGCTTCAAGCGCAGGTTAGGCAGCGCCTTGAAGGATCTGAATGGCGCCAGGCTAGCCCAACCCATAGTTCAGCGTTAGAGGATGCTCAGCCCCGTGCCCAACAGCCGACGTGCCCTCGCCGCGCAGGCTCCGAAGCTCTCCCGTGCCGGAGCCAGGGATGACGAAATAGGACTCCTTCGCCACGCCGTTCTCGAATATTCCAGTGCGTTGGAGCACGAAGCTGCCCGCTTTCCCTGCAACGTGCCCGACGACCCGCTCGAGGCCGACGAACGTGGCCGAGCCGTCGCTGCGGTACATCATCAAGTATTCGACATGCCCCTCGCCCGCGATATCGCCGGTGAACGTCTTTGTGACGGCGGCCCGAGTCAGCTTTGGTAGGTCCTGGCCCTCACTATAAGGCTTCTCGTCCCAGCTCTTGATGGTGAATCGGGAGTTCGCAACGCTCTTCATGTTTCTACCTCGGCCAGGTGATCGGAAACAGGATGTCCAGGCGCTATAGTTTGCAGGTGCTAAATGCGATTGAGTGGCGCTGCCTAACCACGAGTTAGACTGGTCACCTCGCGGCTTATGTGAGTTGGTGGCGCTACAAGGTACCCGACCGCTCTCTGTCAAGCGGCCGCGTACAAGGCGACGTGTCCCCCTACTGGAAATCTGCCAAACTGACGCTGCAGCGCGGGTTCTGCTCAACAAGATTGTGGCTCATTCGTCACTTTGTCGAGGTTGCGGACCTAGGAGAGCGACCGCCGAGTGCGGCATGGGAGAGTGCATTCGCCGTTGTGAGTTTTGTTGTGAGTTTCTCGCAATAAGGGGCCCCGAAGGGCCCCTCAACCGCCGGTTCGATCCCGGTCCGCTCCACTTGCCAGATCGTGGTCCTGCAGCGGGTTCCGCTGTGGGGCTTTTTTCCTTTTCAAGGAAGAGTGTGGTGAGTTTTGTGGGAGTAACGGACTGAGTACTACCTCTTGGCGGCCCTGATGCCGTCCAGCACGCACCGTCCGCCCGTGGTGCATCGAATCCCTGGTCATGCTCGTCACTACGCCTTTACAATCGACCAGTGCGCGTGAACGATGCGCCACTCGCCCCCAGTCCGATGGTACACTGAGGTGGCCTTCCAGCGCGTCAGCGGCTTGCCATCGGTCGCATAGGCATGGTAGCGAAGCGTCAGGATTCCGATCTCGCCGTATACCTGAACCTTGGGATCCACGACCTCGTATTTGTGAGCTGGGATCTTACCCTCGAGTGAAGTGAAGTACTTCCGCATCGCCTCAATCCCATCAACCCGCGAGTGCGCCCCTATGTCGTCGAAGTACGTGACGTCGTCGGCATGGATGTCCAGGTACCCAAGGGAATTTCCCTGGGCCCACTGGTCCAGCGCACGGCGCTCCTGCGCGAGAATGGCTTGCTCGGTGTTTTCCTGTCCGGCGGACCGTGGCTGACAAGCCAGGAGCGCCGGGGCGAGGAGCGCCAGTAGGGCGAGTGTGGAACGCATGAGCATAGGACCTCCGTGGACGGGGTTTGGAGTCAATACTAGGCCCGAGGCTGGCGGTCGCAATCGGTGCTGCTTCCTCAATTGCTCGGAAGTCAACCGGTCCGGTGCCAGCACACCCGGCGGGCGTTTTGCTCGTCGCTGGTCACCCGTGCTAATGTTCGGGACGTGAGCTCGACCCGCATCAGTCGCCGCGTGAACGCGCCCCGCCCGATCGTCTATCGCGCCCTGCTCGATGCTCGCGCGGTTGCGACCTGGATGGTGCCGAGCGGCATGACCAGCCACGTGTATGCGTTCGACCACCGCGAAGGTGGCTCGTTCCGGATCTCGCTCACGTACGACGCGCCGACCGGGACCGGCAAGACGACCGCGCACACCGACGCGTTCCACGGCCGCTCGTGAAGCTGGTGACGAACGAGCAGGTTGTCGAAGTCGTCGAGTTCGAGACGGCAGACCCCGCGCTGCGCGGCGAGATGACGATCTCGATCGCGCTCGTCGAGGCGGACTGGAGGAATCACGATGAATCCACGAATCAAAGTCCTCACGTTGGGTGTAAGCGACTTGGAGAAGTCCCTCGTTTTTTATCGTGACGGCCTGGGCTTGCCGACCAAAGGGATCGTCGGCACAGAGTTTGAGGATGGCGCGGTCGTCTTCTTTAGTATGAACGACGATTTGATCCTGGCTCTATACCCCAAGGCTGCGCTGGCCAAGGATGCAAAAATTTCAGTAGGTTCGCCGAGTCCAGCGGAATTCTCTATCGGCCACATCGTTAAGTCCAAACCGGAGGTCGATAAGGTCATGCAACAGGCAAGAAAGGCGGGAGCGCGCATCTCTGACCCTGCACACGACCGCTTCTGGGGAGGATACTCTGGTTATTTCCAGGATCTAGATGGTCATCTGTGGGAGGTCGCTTGGAATCCCGCGTGGGAGGTGAAGGACTAGATATTATCCAACGGGCGACCGGCCGCCTTGTGCACCTATCTGGCCAAGGCTGCCCGGAGAGCCAGCTTGGCGCATTCAAGGTCATCAATGAACTGGACACAGACGGCTCGGGTCATGCCGCGTGTCCGGATGCGTATTGACTCACCCGGCGAAGCGGACGATGACCTGCGTGCGACTCATGACATAGAAGGCCACGATGAGCGCGCCAGCCAGTGCACCGACCACGAACGGTATGGTCCCGACCTGCTCGCCGGCGAACTGGAACGAACCGAGCCAGACAACCGCCGCAATCACCAAGAGGATCGGGTGTGAGCGGATCCCTATGCTGCAGGAGGCCACCTGGTCCCAAGGAAATGCTAACGAACTCGCCGCCTTGATTGAGCCGCACCCGATGTGAGGTAAGCAAGACGGTGCTATCCGAGGACTCGCTCACCTTCCGCTCGTCCGGCAGCAGCTCCATAGAGGACTTCGCCTCAGAGATCTACAATCTCAAGGTGCTGTGGTGTCGGCCTAACGGCCTGCGGTTGACCTGCGGGCGTCGTGCCCGCCGTACACGAACATTACTTCCTTAGCCGCGGACCGGCGCCTGCCGAGCCGCCGGGCGCTCGCCTTCCGAGCGCCCGACAGGTCCAACCGCTTGTTAGGCAGCGCCGCCGGCGACTTAGGACAGACTATTACATCAGGCGACGCTCGCAGCCTCTACTGGGGTCGAACAAGGTTCGGTTTCCCGTGTACCCCAGCGAAGACCACTAAGATCTTGGCTGGGATCGTCCCCCTGTTCTTCCCGTTGTGCCAGGTGTTGACCACCTCGAGGAACGAATCCCCAGCCTTGTAGCTGTGAACCTTGCCACCATCCATCTCGACGTCGATCGCACCCTCGAGCACGTAGACGAACGTCGGGTACGGATGCATGTGGCGGCCTGTTTCGCCCCCAGGGCCGATCTCCAGCTGCAGCGCTGTGACTTCGGCGCTGTCGGTCTTTGGATAAGCAATGGGCACGCCGCCGATCGTGGCGCCGCTCTGCAGGACGGACGTTGCCGAGAACTTCACTTGGGCGGTGGCAGGCGTCGCCAAGAGACCGGCAATCGCGACGGCAAGAAAGCCTGTCTGCTTCATGAAGGACTCTCCGAAAGGAGGAAAGGTGACTCTGCGTCGCGTTTCTCGACCCGTCAATACGTGCGAGGGCTTCTAGAAACTGAGAGTCGGCGCTGCCTAACGGACCGCGCATCAGCTGCGGCGACTTGCCCGCTCGGACTGTATCTTACTTTCCCTAGAAGTGAAGCGCGTCGGATGCATGTGGCCTCAGGGAAGCGGAACAGCACCTGCTCCATGTCGGCCAGAGCCGCTTGGGCCGCCTCATACAAGGGATCACGCCTAAGTGCCTCCCGAAAGCACTCCAAAGCATCTAGATACCTCTCTGTGGCCCGCAGAGTCGCGCATACGCCCATGACCCATCGGAGTTCCGACCCCAGCCGCCGCGACTTTCTCCGGCGATCGACCCTCGTAGCCGGCGCGGTCATCGTAGCGCCCTCGCTCCAGGGGCTCGTCGCCTGCGCCGCACGAACCTCCGGGGCCAGGCATAGAGTGCCGGTCGTACCCCGCCGTGCAGAACGCGGTGAGGGGGGGTACGGCCCGCTCCAGCCCGCCGGTCCTGAGCTGGCCCTCGCGGCCGGTTTCAGCTACACGGTGCTGAGCACAGCGGGGAGTCCGATGTCGGACGGGAACCTGGTACCGAACGCCTTCGATGGCATGGCGGCCTTCCCGCTCCCCAACGGTAACATTCGTCTCATCCGGAACCACGAAAACCGCGACAACCCGCTCATTGCCCGGGTGAAGGGCGATGCGACACGCGCCTACGACGCGAAAGCCGGCGGCGGGTGCACCTCCCTCGAGGTGCGTATGCGACCGGAGGGGCGGCCCGAGATGGTGCGCGACTTTATGAGCCTCAACGGCACGATCGTCAACTGCGCCGGAGGTCCCACGCCGTGGGGCTCGTGGCTCTCCTGCGAGGAGAGCACCGAAGGACGCGCGCACGGCTGGGGCCAGGAGCACGGCTACATCTTCGAGGTGCCGGCCGCCGCCGAGGACGAGATCGAGCCGGTGCCGCTCACCAAGATGGGACGCTTCGTCCACGAGGCGGTCGCGGTCGACCCGGAGACAGGAATCGTCTACGAGACCGAGGACCGTCTCATGGCGGGCTTCTACCGCTTCATCCCGAGCCAGCGCGGGGTATTGCGGACTGGCGGTCGACTCCAGATGCTCGCCGTCGATGGGCGGCGGAACTTCGACGCGGCCCGGGGCCAGCGGATGGGCGAACGGCTCCCCGTCTTCTGGGTGGACATCGATGACCCGGACCCGGGCTCGGCCTACGATACAGCCGCCGTCTTCGCGCAGGGCTTCGCCCAGGGCGCGGCCCGCTTCACGCGGCTCGAGGGGTGCTGGTACGGTGACCGGAGCGTATTCTTCCACGCCACCGACGGAGGTGATGCAGGGCGGGGACAGGTCTGGCAGTACCGCCCCACCGATGCCGACCGGGGCGAGCTCACACTCATCTTCGAGTCGCCCTCAGCCGAGATACTCGACTACCCCGACAACATCACCGTGAGCCCGCGCGGTGGGATCGTCATCTGCGAGGACGGGGACGGCGAGCAGTTCATTCGCGGGCTCACGCGCGACGGGCGGATCTTCGACGTCGCGAAGAACCTGCTCAACACCACGGAGTTTGCCGGGGCGTGCTTCAGCCCCGACGGGCGCACGCTCTTCCTCAACATCATGGGCTCAACGAGCGATGCCGGCCACGAGCTCGGGCATACCGTCGGGATCTGGGGTCCATGGGAGGCCGGGGCGCTCTGAAGCCAAAGGATCAAGGACCGTAATCTCCACCGCCGCCTCCTCCTCCGGTGTCCCCACCACCTCCAGTGTCCCCGCCACCGGTCCCACCCGTGTTGGTGGTAACGTTCACGATGCCTGACATACCCTCCGCTACGTGAATGGTGCACACGTAGGCGAAGGAGCCGGCGCTCGGGAAGCTTCGGGCAAACGACCCCGAGCCCTGAGTGCTCGAGTTGGCCCCCGACTCGAACGTAACGTTGTGCTCGACTCCTCCCGAGTTCCACACCCAGGTGACGGTGCCGTTCACCGCTACCTCGAGTGTAGCCGGATCGAAGAGGTTGTTCCTCACTGCTACCGTCGCTCCGGTGTCCCCGCCATCCTCCGGCGCGCTCACTCCGCCGCCACCCGAGCAGCCGAGCAGGGTGGCAGTGGCCACCGTTGCGGGAAGAAGTCCCCATTTCATCGAGGTCCTCCACAATCGTCTATGTATCCGGCCGGGCTAGTTCGCGACCACCTGCCCCCGAATCTCGCCGCTGGCCATGTCTCCGGGGCCGGTGTTCGGATCACCCTGGCCGTCATCCGTATGTACGTTCACGTACGCGCCACCCGTTCGCATCGCCGAGACCAGGGAATCGAACGTGATCGCCGGGCTGCCGACGGTCGTCCCGTTGGTGCCGGTGGCCAGCACACCCGTGCCGCTGGTGCACGGCGGCTCAGGGTCGCCCGTGCCGCACAGATTCATCCGCACCGGACCGTTCTCGCCCTCAGGAGCGATGTGAATGTGCGACACCACCGCATTCTGGAGGTCGGTTACGTTAATCGTATAGTCAATCTGGTCGCCGGTGAGCGTAAGGGTCGCGCTCCCCGTCGCGGTGGTCGGCACCGGCGGGACCTCGTTGGCACCGGACAACGTAGCCGAGAAGCTCGTCGCCGCCGGAGCGGCCGGCTCGTCGTCGTCGCCGCAGGCTGGGAGCACCAGGAGCGGAGCCGCGACTGCAATCCGGAGCAATGGCAAACCGTACATTTCAGCCTTCCTCCTCCCTCGATCGCCTCACCGGGTCCAACCGGGACGGCTGGGTTCTTCTGGGACGGTAGCAGCCCCCGACCCTGTCCGTCTTGCACCGGGGTAGCCAACTTGGAGCGGTGTAGTGTGCGCGCCGGTAGATCCGCGTCGTCCTTGTAACATGGAAGCGGCCGACTGTCTTGGAGGTAGCGCATGGTACGCAGGGGGCGCCCGGCGCTCGAGCCCAGAAGGGTGCGTCGGGTCGAGGTGGGCGGATTCATCGTCACCGAAGGGATCCACCGGGCCGGAGCGGAGCTCCCGTGGCACCATCACGAGACTCCCACGATCTGCTTCGTGCTCCAGGGGGCGTTCACCGAGGCTTGGCATGGCGGCTCCATTGCGTGTACCAGCTCCACCCTCAAGGTCACACCCGCCGGAGACCGCCACTGCGACCACTTCAACCGGGGTGACGTTCGGGGGCTCCTGATCGAGCCGCAGGACGCGCTCGTCGCCGCCATCCGGCCGCATTCCGCGATCCTCGACGAGAGGGTCTCATTCGAGGGTGGGCTCGTCGCGGAGATCGGGTGGCGATTCTATGGAGAGATGCTGCGGGTGGACCCCGCCGCGCCCCTGGCAATGGAAGGTCTCCTGCTCGAGCTGGTGGCCGCGGCCTCCAGGCTGCAGGATGGGAACGGCAGCTCGGGACGACCCCGGTGGCTGGAGCATGCGCGCGACAAGATCCACGCCGAGCTGTTCTCTCGGCCCACCCTGACCGGCCTGGCCCAGACAGTGGGGGTGCACCCGGTGACGCTGGCCCGCACGTTCCGCCGGACATTCGGCTGCACCGTGGGCGAGTACGTCCGCAGGCTGCGCATCGAGCGTGCTAGCCGCCAGTTGGCGGACACCGACCTTTCTCTGGCCGAGATCGCGCTCGCCGCCGGCTTCTCGGACCAGAGCCACTTCTCCAACCTCTTTCGGCGGCACACCGGTCTCTCGCCGTCACGGTTCCGGCAGGCGCTGCGGTCGGCGTAACAGCCGCTAAAGCCGTTCAAGCCGACTTCGGGCGTCCAAGACCGGGGTTCCGTGCCGCACTATCTAGCAAAGATGTCGAGCCCCGGCAGGCTGCTCATCGCGGCCTTTTGCGCCCTCGCCGCAGGGCGAGCGGCCGGCGCCCAGACGGTGCTCGACCGGACGCCGAACCTGGCGGGGGCGTGGGTCGGCGCCTCGGGCGTACTGCACTTCAACTTTCTTCACCGGTTCTCGATCAGCTCGGGAGCCGAGCGGAAGGTGACGGCCACGCCCACCTTCCTGCTCGCCTCGGCCCTGCCGGCTCGGACGCTCCTGGGCGTGCACTACGCCACCAACTCGAGCCTCTCGCCCCGCTACCCCAATGAGTGGGAGTTCTTCGGCCGGATCGCGCCCATAGACCAGGAGCTGGGAGCCCCGATCGACGCCTCCGCGCAGGTGGGCTACAATCTCGCCGCCGAGGGGCTCGACGCCGAAGCCGCCCTGGCGCGGCGGCAGGGGCGGTTTCGAGTACTGGCGGCCCTGCGGGTGTTGGCCGACCCGGGCGAGAACGGCGGGGCCGACGTCGCGCTGGCAACCGGTGTGGTGATCCGCCTGACCCGGAATCTCGGGGTGTCAGCCGATCTGGCTACCCTGACCGAGCGCGCCGCGGGAGAGGAGGTCGCCTGGGGTGCGGGCCTCAATTGGGCTATCCCGCACACGCCCCACACGCTCTCGCTCCACGCCACCAATACGAACAACGCCACCCTCCAGAGCTCCTCCCGGGGAACCAGCGAGACCCGCTACGGCTTCGAGTTCACCATTCCGGTGACGTTGAGCCGCTATTTCGGTGGCCGCGCCCCTCCGGCGCCGACCGGAGCCACACCGCAAGCCGCCCAGGAGCCCAGGCCGGACGCGCCCGCCGGCGGCCCGGACACCGTCACCGCGGCGGTACAAGATTTCGTGTTCAGCCCCGGCCGCATAGAGGTCGCTGCGGGAACCACCATCGTGTGGACCAACCGGGGGCAGGTGGTGCACACCGTGACCGCGCAGGACCAGAGCTTCGATTCCGGCCCCATCGAGCCGGGCGAACGGCGCGCCATCACCTTCTCTCGCGCCGGTACGTTCCCCTTCCATTGCACGCCCCATCCCTTCATGACCGGCATGGTAGTCGTGCGATGAGGGGAGTTTTGAGCTATTGGCTATTGGCTATGGGATGCTCCGTGCACGGAATGGCGCGTAGTTGGATCCCGGCGCGGACCCGCGCCGCGCTGGTTGTGACGATCTCCCTGGCAGCGGTGGTACTGGCCGGGTGCTTCTCCCAACGCGATGCTACCGCGCCGGTCGAGGGCGTGTGCAGCTTCCCGGTGGGGGAGGGAGTTCCCGGCTCCACCCTGGTCGTGATCCGTGGATTCGCTTTCCAGCCGGGTGACGTGCGGGTGCGGGCCGGCGAGCGGGTCACCTGGGTGAACTGCGACACCGACGCGCATACCAGCACGGCCGATGCCGGCCAGTGGGCCTCGCCGCTGCTGGCGCCCGGAGACGGGTTCACCCAAACCTTCCCGGCGGTGGGAGAGTTCTCCTACCACTGCGAGCCGCACCCGTTCATGATCGGGCGGGTGATCGTGGAGTGAGCTTTCCCCAAAAAACCACACGCCGACACCTCGCCCGTGGGCGGGGATGCCGGCGTGTGGGACGGGTGCTCCCCGGTGCGCAGCACGCACCAGGGCAAGCTCAGGTGGTCAGTACCATGCCGTAGCGAGTGAACTCGTCGAGGATCCGGCCGGTGCCGCGCACCACCGAGGTCAGCGGGTCGTCGTCGAGTCGGACCGGGAGGCCGGTCTCGTCCATCAGCCGCTGGTCCATTCCCCGGATCAGGGAGCCGCCGCCCGTCAGCATGATGCCGTGCTCGAGGACGTCGCTGGCCAGCTCCGGGGGGGTCATCTCCAGCGCTCGCCGCACAGCGTTGATGATCTGCGAGACCGGCTCATGGATGGCGTCGCGCACTCCAGCCGAGTCGATGCGGATCGTCTTGGGAAGGCCGGAAACCAGGTCGCGACCCTTGACGTCCATTTCTCCCTCGCGCTCCAGCATGACCGCGGAACCCAGATCGATCTTGATGCGCTCCGCGGTCGGCTCGCCGATGAGAAGGCTGTAGGTCTTGCGCATGAACTGTACGATCGCCTGGTCGAGCTCGTCTCCCCCGGTTCGAATGGATGCGTCGCAGACGATGCCCGATAGGGCTATGACCGCGATGTTGGTGGTGCCGCCGCCGATGTCGATGACCATGCTGCCGACCGGAGTATCCACCGGCAGACCTACTCCTATGGCGGCAGCCATCGGCTCGGCCACCATGTAGAGCCGCTTGACCCCGGCGGACTGGGCCGAGTCGCGAACCGCGCGGCGCTCGACTTCGGTGATTCCGGAAGGTACGCAGACGACTACGGTGGGCTTGACCCGGAAGAACGTCCGATCGATGACCAGTCGAAGGAAATGCCGGAGCATCTTCTCCGCTACATGAAAGTCGGCGATCACTCCGTCTTTCATGGGCCTGACCGCCGTGATCCCATCCGGCGTGCGGCCCAGCATCCGCTTGGCCTCGAGGCCGATACCCAGGATGTTCCCGGCCTGGTCGACCGCGGCCACCGACGGCTCGTTCAGTACGACGCCTTCGCCCTTGACGAAGACCAGGGTATTGGCGGTGCCCAGATCCACCGCCAGCTCGCTGGCCGGCCGCCAACTCTTCCGCTTGACCAGTTGACTCCGGCGGGCCCTGGCGTGGTCCAGGAACGCCTGAGCTGCCGCCGCAGGGTTGATATCGAGCGCTACTGTCACGTTGCTGGTGTCCCTTCTGTAGTGCGTGGGGCAGTTAACGGGCCTGGGCCGGCCTTGCAGATGTCCGTGACGCTTGCGTTTCACCGGACAACCGGAGACCGCGATCGTCGGCGGTTCTGATCTCGAAACCGCGAATTGTCAGAGTGACAGACAGCAGGCGTGGTGATTCAGCCGCTGCGCTCGCGCCAGCACGCCGTGCAAAATGTGATCCACAAACGGACGCTAGGCCATTACCGCCAGCGAGTTGAGCAGCGGCTCTCCCAGGGCCCGGTCACCCTCGATCCGCACGATCGGGCGGGCGGCTGCCGGGGAGAGGCCCTTGGAGAACAGCTTCCACGCGGTCTCCTGGTCCAGGCTCACGCGGGTAGCCTCCTTTCCGGCGGCACCTTCCATGAGATCCCACCCCTGGGCGCCGCGAGCCAGGGTCCACACGCCGCCGGCGTCACCCACGATCTCGAGCCGGATGCTCCGGCCGGGGGTAGCGGCCACCTTCCGGTAGGTGAACGGCAGCGCCCGCATGAAGATGTCGAGGGTCGGGTGGAGCCATTGGCGCTGGCTCAGCCGGGAGGCCCCAACCGCCTCGCGGATCTGCTGCTGGTGCAGCCAACGCTCGGTATACTCTCGGCCGATGTCGAACCAGTTTGCCGACTCGTCCTCACCGGCCCAACTGACCGGAAACAGTGCCGGCTGGTGGGGATCGAGCGACTGGAAGAAGGCATGAACTTCGCCTGCCGTACGGTCGAGCAGCTCGAGCAGGACCCGGTAACTGAGCCGCCGGGACACGGCGATCCATTCGGCGTTGAGCCGGTTCAGGTAGGCGACCAGGTCGGCGTAGCCGGCCGGAGGCCGGTCCGGTCCCGCCCTCAAGCCGTCCCGGCCATGCGACAGCCGGCGCAGATTGCCGTCCAGCAGGTGGGCGGCAATGTCCTTCACCGACCAGAGGGCGCAGGCGGTCGGCCGCTCCCAGTCACCATCCTTCAGACCGCGGAGCAGGCGCATGAGCTCGGCGTGGAGGCCCGGGAAGAGGCCCACCAGGAAGACCGGGCCGACCGGGGTAAGGGCCGCGTCGCGCTCGCTCATGTCGTTGACCCCTCCTTCGCCCGGAATCATATTTCGCCCGACCAAGCCGGGTAAGTCATTCGGAAGATTCAGCTGCTTCTTTTCTCAGGAGTCGGTCATGGCATTTACCCTTCCCCCCCTGCCGTACGACTACAAGGCTCTCGAGCCTCACATCGATGAGCAGACCATGCGGCTGCACCACGACAAGCACCACGGCGCCTACGTGAACAACCTCAACGCCGCGCTCGAGTCACATCCCGATCTACAGAAGAAATCAATAGAAGAGCTGCTCGCCGGCCTGGACAAGGTACCGGAGGCGATCCGTGCCAAGGTTCGCAACAACGGCGGAGGACACGCCAACCATACCATCTTCTGGGAGATGATGGCCCCTGGCGGTGCCAAGGAGCCGGGAGGCGCGCTCGCCGATGCGATCAACCAGGCCTTCGGCTCCTTCGCCAAGTTCAAGGAACAGTTCGCCCAGGCCTGCATCGACCGGTTCGGCAGCGGGTGGGGCTGGCTCATCGCCGACCGCACCGGCAAGCTTTCGATCGAGAGCACGCCGAACCAGGACACCCCAGTCATGCAAGGTAAGGTGCCGGTGCTCGGCTGTGATGTGTGGGAGCATGCCTACTATCTCAAGTACCAGAACCGCCGGCCCGAGTACGTGTCCTCGTGGTGGAACGTGGTGAACTGGACCGATGTCGCCGGGCGCTTCGAGAAGGCGCGGAGTCGCGAGATGGCCACCAGGTGAGCGCCTCCAGAGCGGCTTCGCTCCCGGCGGTGGGCTCAACCGCTCTGGCCTTCATCAGTATTTGCGCCGAGGAGATGTAGAGTCTGAGAGGTCTGGGTGTCGCAGTCCTCTGCTTCGGCCTCCTGGCGGGGACGGGGTGCCGGATCGAGGATCGTACCCCGACCGGCACCCGGCGGGACGAAGATACCATTCACCAGCTGCTCGGCCGCTACGCCCGGGGACTGTCTCAGCGGGACTGGGGCCGGGTGCGGTCGCTCTTCTGGCAGGACGCCACGTATTCCGGTCCCATCGGCCCGGGCGCTCCGTCCGGCTCCCGGCAGGCCATCCCTATCGATACGACGCTCGGCGTGCTCGCGCGGTGGCTTCGCGGAGTGGAGCGCCAGAACTTCGACGTTCGCATCTTGCGCACCGATTTCCGGCAGCAGGGAGATCTCGCCACCGCCTGGATCGTTACCCGGCGGCGGACCCCGGCCGGGTCTACCTCCACCGAGCGGGACTGGACCGAGCACGTGGTATTCCGTCGTATCGATGGTGACTGGCGCATCCTGGGCGTAGCCGTGGTCTCGTCGCCACGGGGAGGAGCGCGCTGACAACTCATCCCCGGCTCGCGCTGGTCGGCTCGGTCGCCAGGCTGCTGAATGCGGGGCTTGGGGTGGAGGAAGCGCTCGTGGCCGTGGCCGAGGAGCTCCGCCGTGGACTGGCGGCAGAATCGGTGCGCATCTGGTTTCGTGACGACGAGACCGGCGGCTTCGGGGCCGTCGAAACGCCGGCGAAGGCGAACGCCCCACTCCTGGTGGACACGCTGGAGAAGGTGCCCTCGTGCCAGCCGGCCGTTCGCATCCCGCTGAATCACGACGAGGCCCACATCGGACTGTTGGAGGTCCAGGTCGAGCCCGACTCGGTTGAGCTCGAGGTCCTGACCGTAATGGCCGACCTGCTCGCCCCTTTCCTCGCATCGCTGGCGCTGTCGGCTGATTTCGCCGTCGAGGTAGCCGCACAGTCCCGTGAGATCGAAGAGCAGCGCAAGTTCACCGGCCTCATCATCGACAGCCTGCCGCTGGGCCTCTACGTGGTCGACCGGGACTACCGGATCCAGATCTGGAATCGGCAGCGCGAGATGGGCGCCCCCGGGCTCCGGCGGGACGAGGTGGTGGGCCGGAAAGTATTCGAGGTGCTGACCCGCCAGCCGGCCGAGGAGCTTCGGGCGGAGTTCGACCGGGTCTTCCAGACTGGGGAAATCCAGCAGGTGGAGCTGGAAGTGCCCTTGGGCGGTGAGGCGCGCACCTTCCGCTTGACCAAGATCCCCATGCGGCTGGAGGGCGACGAGATCAGCCACGTCATCACCATCGGCGAGGACGTGACCGACTCGCGGAGGATCCAGGATCAGATCATGCAGAGCGAGAAGCTGGCGGCCATCGGCCAGCTCGCCGCCGGAGTAATGCACGAGATCAACAACCCCTTGGCCACCATCAGCGTCTGCGTCGCCGCCATCAGCGGCCGCCTGGGCGACCTGCCGGATGCGGAGAAGGCCGCGGTGGAGGAGTACCTGGAGCTGATCGACAAGGAAGTGGACCGCTGCACCCGGATCGTGGACGGCTTGCTCGATTTCAGCCGGCCCAAGGGCAAGACCAAGACCCGCGTGGTGCTGAACGCGCTGGTGGACGAGACCCTGTTCCTGCTCAAGCATCACCAGCGATTCAAGCGGCTGACGGTGACCCGCCAGCTCGACGTATCGCTTCCCGCCACCATGGGAAACGCCGAGCAGTTGACCCAGGTGTTGATGGCCCTGATGCTGAACGCCGTGGATGCGATGGACGATCGGGGCACGCTGACGGTGCGCACCGGTCACAACCCGACCCGGGCGGACGAGGTCCTCCTCGAGATCGAGGACGACGGTATCGGGATCCCCCGGGCGGATCAGTCCAAGATCTTCGAGCCGTTCTATACCACCAAGCCGCAGGGCCGGGGCACCGGTCTAGGGCTTTCGATCTGCTATGGCATCGTCGAGGATCACCAGGGCCGGATCGAGGTGGACAGCCAGCCCGGACGAGGATCAATTTTCCGGGTGTTCCTCCCGGTGCATTCATGAAGATCCTGGTGGTCGAGGACGACCGCACCGTCGGCCAGTACGTCAAGCGGGGGCTGGAGGAGCAGCGCTATCACGCCGACCTGGTGGACGATGGCATGGAGGGGCTCAGGTTGGCCTCCGGCGGCCGCTACGATCTGATCGTGCTCGACTTGCGGCTGCCCGAGATGAATGGGCTGGAGGTCCTCCGCACCCTGCGCGACCGGGGGAACACTACGCCGGTTCTGGTGCTGACCGCCCAGGATGCGGTGGACTTCAAAGTGCAGGCACTGCGCTCCGGCGCCGACGACTACGTGACCAAGCCATTTGCCTTCGAGGAGCTGCTGGCCCGGGTGGAGGCGCTCGGCCGCCGGCCCAAGGAGATCCGGGCGCCCTTGCTGCGGGTGGGCGACCTGGAGCTCGACATGGCCACCCGCGAGGTGAAACGCGGCGGCGAGCGGATCGACCTCACCCCCAAGGAATACACCGTGCTGGAGTATCTGATGCGGCACGCCGGGCGGGTCATGTCGCGCACCCTGATCACCGAATATGCCTGGGATTACCACTTCGATCCGGGAACCAACATCGTCGACGTGGTCATCAACCGCTTGCGCAAGAAAGTGGACTCGGGCCAGGCCCAGAAGCTGGTGCACACGGTCCGGGGCGTCGGGTACGTCGTGAAGGCCTGAAGGACTGGAGATGACGACTATCCGGCGGCGGCTCACAGTGTGGTACACGGTGGCCCTCGCGGCTACCGTGCTGGCATTCGGAACCGCGCTGTACGTCGAGCGACGGCAGGCGAGTATCCGGGAGCTGGACCAGCGGCTGACCCTCGAGGCCGACCTGGCCTACCGCTGGCTGACCGAGTCATACAAGGTCTTGGGCCGCATCGTCACCACCAGCGGCGCGAGGACGGCGCTCGATCCCGGCATCAGCGCCTACCTCGAGTCGGCCCGGGATTACCTGGTAGTGGCCGACACCGCGGGCCAGGTGCTCGCGCTGTCGGAGGTTACCCGCGAGCTGAGCGCGGATGCTCTGGAGCGCCTCACCGCTCCGCTCGACACCACGAGCCTGCAGAGGCACGCCGGCAATCTCACGCTCGGCTCACCGGTGGGTCCAGTGCGCTATCTGGTGGTGCCGGTCCACGGGGCGGGTCCGATCATCGAGAGCATTCTCGTCGCCACTCCGACCCGGCAGGCGGCGTTCGGACCGGCCGATCTGTTGCGCTCGATGCTGATCATTGCGCCGGTGATCCTGGTGGGCGCCGGCCTGGTCGGCTACTGGCTGGCGGGCACCAGCCTCAGACCGGTGCAGGGAATCATGGACGAGGTGGAGGCCATCTCCGACGGGCGCAGCCTGCACCGGCGCCTGGCAGTGCCGCTCTCGGGTGACGAGATGGCCCGGCTGGCGCTGACCGTCAACGGGATGCTAGCCCGGCTGGAACAGAGCTTCGGCAGCCTTCATCGCTTCACCGCGGACGCGAGCCACGAGCTCAAGACCCCGCTCATGGTGCTCCGGGCCGGAGTGGAGCGTGCGCTGGTCCATCCCGGCACCCCGCCGGAGATCCTCCAGTCGCTCGACGAGACTCTGTCGCAGATCAACCAGATGACCGAGATGGTCGAAAGCCTGCTCACCCTGGCGCGGGCCGACGAGGGCCGGACGCCGCTGGCGGTGGAGTCGTGCGACCTGCGCGAGCTGGTGGCCGATGTGGCCGAGACGGCCGGAATGCTGGGGGAGAGTGCGGGGATCACCGCGGTGCACTCGATGCCCGGGACTCCGGTGCTGCTCTCGGTCGACCGCCACCGGATTCGCGAGATGCTCCTGAACATGGTGACCAACGCCATCAAGTACACGCCTCCCGGCGGTACCATCGCCCTCGACCTGGAAGAGGATGAGGAGGCCGTGACGCTCTCGGTTCACGATACCGGCATCGGGATCGCCGCGGGCGACCTGCCGCACATCTTCGAGCGCTTCTGGCGAGCCGACCCGGCACGGTCGCGCACCGGCGATCGGCCGGGTGTGGGGTTGGGCCTGGCGATCACCAAGTGGATCGTAGAAGCGCACGGGGGGTCGATCACGGTGCAGAGCCGCCCGGGGCGGGGTACGAGGTTCACCGTCCGCCTGCCCCGGAACGCCGGGCAGTGGCGCAGCCGTACGGCCGCGTCATAGGATGAGCTAATCCGGCTGTAATCGAATTGTCATCCGGAGGCAAAGGGGGTGTGTCCAGGGGCCGTTACCTTCAGGCCCTGGATGACCCTCCTCCGGAGGAAGTAGGATGTTCGAGAACCTGATCGAATCGAAGCAGAAGCATCAGCGCACCTGGACGCAGACCGTCCTGTCCGTGCTGCTTCACGGTCTCATCGTCGTCGTGGCGGTCAAAGCCACCCAGGGCGTGGCCGAGACCATCAAGAACCGTCCGGTCGACACGACCATGGTCTTCCTGAGGCCGCCCGAGCCGCCCAAGCCTCCACCGGAACAGCCCCCACCAGACGTCATTGTCGCCGCAAACCCCCCGCCCAGGGGGTTCCAGACCGTCGTGGCGCCCACCGATATCCCCCAGGACATTCCGCCGGTGGATCTGAACCAGAAGCCGTTCGATCCCCGGGACTTCACCGGCAGAGGAGTGGAAGGCGGCATCGGCACTGGAGTGGTCGGCGGAACCGGCCCGGTCACCGGTGAGGTCTTCCTGGAGGCGCAACTCGACGATCCGGTTCAGGTGATCTCCCAGCCGCAGCCGCGCTACCCTCCGGTCCTGGCCAGCGCCGGGATCACCGGTCGAGTCGAAATGCAGTTCATCGTAGATACCACCGGTCACGTGGAAGGGCCGTCGTTCAAAGTGCTGAAGTCCACCCATCCTGCGTTTGCCGAGCCGGCGCGGGAGGCCATTCTGAAGAGCCTTTTCAAGCCCGCGAGATTCCGGGGCCGACCGGTACGCCAGCTGGTGCAGCAGGCCGTCGCTTTCAAGCAGCAGTAGCGTTGTTTCTCCCAGGAGGCACTACAACATGAGTGTAGATCTTCTTCACCTGTGGGACCAGATGGGGTTATTCGCCCAGGGCATCGTCGTCATCCTGGGGATCATGTCGATCTGGTCGATGACCATCATGATCCAGAAGTACATCCAGTTCCGGCGAGCCCAGGCTGAAACCCGCAAGTTCGCGCCGCAGTTCTCCCGGGCCATCCAGGAGGAAAATCTGGATCAAGCCATCGCCCTGGCCGAGAAGAGCAAGAAGAGCCACGTCGCCAGGGTGGTGGGCGAGGCGCTCGCCGAGGTGAAGCCGCTCCTGCGCGACCGGGCGACGATCACCGCCGCCGACATCAACTCGGCCGAGCGGGCGGTCGAGCGGCAGATGCTGATCACGCTGGCTGACTTCAAGCGGGGCATCGGCATTCTCGCGACGGTGGGCTCCACCGCGCCGTTCGTCGGACTGCTCGGTACCACAATGGGCATCGTCAATGCCTTTACCGGCATGGCCGCGCAGGGCGCGTCCGGGGGCCTCGCGGGAATCTCCGCCGGTATCGCCGAGGCCCTCATGACGACGGCGTTCGGCCTCCTGGTCGCGATCCCAGCGGTGTGGGCCTACAACTACTTCACCACCAAGATCGAGAACCTGACGGTGGAGATGACCTACACCTCGAAGGAGCTGATCGACTACCTGATCAAGAGCGTCGGCAGCGAGTTCGGCCGATCGATCTTCACCAAGGAGTTCCAGGCTCAGAAGGCTGTCACCGGGACCGGCCACGTAAGTGGCTGAGCCCGGTTTTTACTCGGTAACTCCGGCTAAGAGGTAAGGTCATGGCAGGAACAGTCGGCACGGCGGGACAGACTTCGGTCAAGTCCCAACCCAACGTGGTACCGATGATCGACATCATGCTGGTGCTTTTGATCATCTTCATGATCGTAACACCGCTGATCGCGGCCGGTTTCAAGGCTACTCTTCCGAAAGGGAAGAACCTCGACCCCCGCCCCGAGGGCGAGAACGAGGTAGTCCTGGGCATCGACCAGGCCGGGCGCTACTTCCTGAATCAGCGTCCGATACCGGACGGTGCGCTGGAGGACCAGCTTCGGTCGATCTTCGCGGCCCGAACGGAAGACAAGATCCTGTACTTCAAGGCGGACAATCAGCTCAAGTACGCCAGGGTGCAGGAGGCCGTGGAGACGGCGCGGCGCGCGGGTGTCCGCGTCATGGCCGCGATCACCGAGCCCAAGAGCGGGGGCTTGTTCGGCCAGGAAGAAGAAGAGGAGGAGAACTGATATGGCTGGTGGAGGCGGAGGAGCCCGGGGAGAACTCTCGTCGGAGCCCAATGTGGTCCCGATGATCGACATCCTGCTGGTGCTTCTGATCATCTTCATGATCACGCAGCCGCTCTCGCGGATGGCGCTGGACGTCCAGGTGCCGCCGCCCGAGACGCCCACGGTCAACAAGAACCCACCGAGCCAGATAGTGCTCGAGCTCAACGATGACGGCGGCTACGCCATCAACGGCCAGCCGGTGCCGAAGGACCAGTTGGACACCCAGATCCATGCCATCTACGATGCCAGGCCGGCCAAGCTCCTGTTCATCAAGGCCGGTCCCAACCGGATCTATCAGGACGTCATCGAGGCCATGGACGTGGCCCGGGGAGCCGGCGTGCAGATCATCGGCTTTACCCCCAAGGAGGCCGAGCGCCGGCAGCCCACGCAGCAGTAGGGGCGCATAGCGTGCGCCCGAATAAGTAGGGGCGCATAGCGTGCGCCCGAATAGGTAGGGGCGCATAGCGTGCGCCCGAATAGGTAGGGGCGCATAGCGTGCGCCCGAATAGGTAGGGGCGCATGCCATGCGCCGGGCCTAGGACGCATGCTTGCGGTCAATCAGAGCGGGGGCCACCAAGGTCCCCGTTCGTGTTTATCTTTCCGGCAGCATACTCCGACACTGCGCCACCGAGGCAGCTACGCGCGCTCCCGTCACTCCCGGCCTGAAATTGCCCCGCGGCCGCCGCCGCTACGACGGCCTGGCGGTCTCGTTCCTGCTTCACGCCGCAGTGGTGGCGGCGTTGATTGCGCAGGGAGACCGGCTCTGGAGTGACACCTCGACGCCGGGAGATCCGGCGTTGCGCGGAGGAGACGCTCCCGGTGGTGGCGGAGGAAATCGGGTGGCGTATATTACGCTGCCTTCTCCACCCAGGCCCGAGTCGCCGCCTCGTTTCGAGGTAACCCCGCCGGTCGTTCCTCCCCCGAAAGAGGTCGAGGCGCCGGTTTCCCAACCGGTGCCGCCCCCGCCGGTTGACACCGATGTGGCCCCGCCCGTGCTCGAGCAGCCGGCGCAGGTCGGCAGCGGTACGGGCCGCGGTGTAGACAGTGGTGCGGGAGACGGAACGGCGCAGGGAGCCGGGGTCGGGGTGGGGCCGCCAGGTGGTGCCGGCGCCGGTGGTGAAGGTGGAGCCCCGCGTCCGCCGGAGCCGCGTGACATGGCTTTTCCCTTCGACCCGCCGCCCAAGGAGCTCCGTGGCGTTTCCCTCAACGTGACCTTCTGGGTCAGGGTTGACGGCAGAGTCGAGCGCTACGAGGTGGAGCCCGAGATCAAAGATCGGGACTACGCCCGAAAATTCGACGATGTCATGCGCGCCTTTCGCTTCACTCCCGCCCTGGGTCCGGACGGGACCCGAGTGGCCGGCACAACCAGGATCTCCTTTACTCTCCCAGGCAAGAGCAGCTCTTGAAATGAACCGGCTTTTTCTCCGGAAATCGCTCGAGGACTGTGAAACCGACATCCGCGAGCGCGGGGGACTTCGGCGCTCGCTCAACAAGTGGCACCTGACCGCGCTCGGTGTTGGAGCGACCATCGGGGCCGGCATCTTCGCCACCACCGGAACCGCCATCGCGGGCGATCCGCTGCGCCCCGGAGCCGGCCCGGCCATCATCATCTCATTCCTGCTGACCGCCGCGACCTGCGGCTTTGCAGCGCTCTGCTACGCCGAATTTGCCGCCATGGTACCGATCTCCGGCTCGGCCTACACCTACGCCTATGCGTCGCTGGGCGAGCTGGTGGCCTGGATCATCGGCTGGGATCTGATCATAGAGTATGCGGTCGGCAACATCGGTGTCGCGATCGCCTGGTCCGGCTACTTCCGCGAGCTGCTCTCCCATCTCGGCCTCTCCATTCCGGCCTGGCTCGCCACCGACTATCGGTCGGCCCATCTGGCGGCCGAGGCGGTGGCAGCCGGCGCGGCCGACGCGCCGAGCCTCTATCTCGCCTCGGCGCTTGCCGCGGCTCCCCGGCTCTTCGACCTGCCCGTTATCGTCAACCTGCCGGCGGTTCTGGTGGTCCTGCTTATTACGACGGTCCTGGTGATCGGCATCCGGGAGTCGGCCAACTCCAACATCGCGATGGTGCTGCTCAAGATCGGCGTGATTCTCTTCTTCATTGCGGTGGGCAGCACCCTGGTGCGCGCGGAGAACTGGAGCAATCCAGCGTTGGGCGGGTTCGCTCCCAACGGCTGGGCCGGCATCAGCGCCGGGGCGGCCATCATCTTCTTCAGCTACATCGGATTCGACGCCACCTCCACGGCCGCCGAAGAGGCCAAGAACCCCGGCCGCGACATGCCGTTCGGTATCATCATGAGCCTGGTGATTTGCACCGTGCTCTATGTCATCCTGGCCGCGGTCATGACCGGGATGGCTCCCTGGACCAGGCTCGGGACGGCGGAACCGATGGTCACGGCACTGGCCCTGGCCGAAGGTTCGCCCAGGCTGCTGAACGTCTCGCGCCTCATCGTGGCTCTCGGCGCCGTGATCGCCATGACCAGCGTACTCCTCGTGTTCCAGCTGGGGCAGCCCCGGATCTTCATGTCCATGTCCCGGGACGGCCTGCTACCGCCGTTCCTGGCCCGGGTCCACTCCCGCTTCAGAACTCCGTACCTCGGCACCATCCTCACCGGCATCTTCGTCGCGACCTTCGCGGCGTTCGCCAACATCGCCGAGGTGGTGGACCTCACCAATATCGGAACGCTGTTCGCTTTCGCACTGGTCTCAGCAGGGGTGCTGGTGCTGCGATACCGCGAGCCGAACAGGGTCAGGCCGTTCAAAGCGCCCTGGGTTCCACTCACGCCGGTCATCTCGATCGTGGCGTGCGTCTACCTCATGCTGCAACTCCCGACCCTGACCTGGATCCGGTTCGGAATCTGGTTGGCGCTGGGGATGCTGATCTATCTGATTTACGGCGTCCGGCACAGCCGGCTCCGGAGACGGGCCGCGGAAGGCAGGCGTTAGCGGCCCAGGCTGGTCGCCAGCCTGAGCGCGCCCTCGACGGCGTCCACCGGCGTGTCGGTGGGCTGGAATGCGGCTTCCTCCGCGAGCTTGGCCAGGAGGGTAAGTCGCAACGGCTGCCCGGGTGACAGCAAACCACCGGTTACGGCCACCGGCACCGGCGGGGCGAGATCCATCTTCGGCAACAGGCAGATGGCCAACTGGGACAGCTCCCTGGCGGCATAGTCGGTGATCCCCTGGGCCAGTTGATCGCCTTCGGCAGCTACAGCCAGGACGTGAGGTGCCAGGGCGGCGACTTCGGCAGGTGAGGCCGTGGCGGCCCAGCGGATCAGCGAGTCGAAGTCCGCGCTGCGGGTGGCGCGGAGCAGCCGGGCGCTGAGCGAGGTATTTGGGCTGCGTCCATCCACGGCCCGGCTGACTGCGCCGAGCGCCGCGCGCCCGATGGCATAGCCGCTCCCCTCGTCTCCCATCTGCCAGCCGTAACCGCCGATCCGGTGCTGCTTGCCGGTCCGATCCCGCCCCACGGCGATGCTGCCGGTACCGGCGCTGACCACGATGCCGGGGTCCTGGGTGAAAGCCGCGGCCAGCGCGATCTCGATGTCGGTGGTCACCATGACCTGCGAGGCCAGACTCTCGCCCTTCAGCGCTTTGAGCAGCTCCTCCCGCTCGGGGTCTCGCCCCGCGCCTGCCGCTCCCACCACCAGAACGTCCCCAGTCAGCCGTCGGGCGGCGGAGAGGGCGCTGCGCACGATCTCGGCGATGGCGCTCGCCGCCACCAGGGCCCGGCCCGGGCGCACGGCCGCGCCAGGGCCTTCCGCCCGGCCGATGATCTTCTCACCATCCGAGACGGCTACGGTGGTCTTGGTTCCGCCTACGTCAGCACCGATCAGGATTTTCGGCATAGTCAAACTCTGGAGAAAAAACACTAGATGCCACGGATGAAACGGATGGGAACGGATCGCCCCTAGGGCGGGCTATGCTCCGTTCCCACAGTGCGTGCCATAGAAAGTGGTCAACAGCACACCCAACCTTGTTCGAGATAGTGAACCGCAGGAAAGTCGCGAAAGGAGCCCGAAATGTCACGGAGAGATCCGTTCCCATCGGTGTTCATCGGTGGCCGCTGGTTCTTTCCGGGCGAGGGTGAAGATAGCTGAGCACCATGCCGGTAGAGACGGCTATCAAGGTGCCCAGCGGCACGTACCATGGCCAGGCCAGGCGGGCGGCGGGGGCGAGCCATGCGAACCCCGGTGAGGCCGAGAGGGTCCTGGCGAAGACCACCAGGAGCATCGCGAGCACGGTGGCCGCGACCGCCCCGACGACATCCCGGCCGGTGGCTCGGTGCCAGCCGGCCAGCAGATAGGTGCCGAGGAGCGCGCCGTAAGTGATCGAAGCGATCGACAGCGCCAGCACGACTACCGGGGTTTCGGTGCCGGCGGCGTAGTATTGGAAGAAAAGAGCGCCTCCGATGAGGCCCACGCCCCAGACAGCCGAAAACAGCCGGCCCACACGCAATAGATGCCCTGGGTCACGCCGGCCACTCCAGCCGGCATATAAATCGTGGGTCATCGAGGAGGCGAGTGCGTTTATGGAGGAGCTGATCGTGCTCATGGCTGCCGCCAGGATTCCCGCTACCACCAGGCCGGCCAGCCCGCTGGGGAGCTGCTCGATGATGAACCGCGGAAAAAGCTGGTCGGCGGGCAAGCTCTCGGGAGCCATTCCCGCGGCCCAGATGGCCGAGCCCACCAGCAGGAAGAGCAGGAACTGCAGCATCACAACGGCCCCCGAGCCTATGAGAGCCATCCGCGCATCTCGGAGCGACCGGGTGGCGAGCAGTCGCTGGACGATCAGCTGGTCGGTACCGTGGGAAGCAGCCGACAGCATCGCGCCTCCGACCAGACCGCCGGCCAGGCTGTAGGTGGAGCTGAGGTCGAACACGGGATTCAATATCTCGAGCTTGCCCGCGCCGGCCGCGGCCCCGAGGGCCGAGCCCGGACCTCCAGCCAGCGCCCATGCGATGAGGAGTGCGGCAACCCCGCCCGCCAGATAGACCGCCAGCTGCACCACGTCGGCCCACACCACGGCCTTGAGCCCGCCGAAGTAGGTATAGACCAGCGTTGCTCCACCCATCGCGGTGATCGCGACCGGAATGCTCCACCCCGTCACCAGCGCCAGTGGTATGGCGCCCGCGAAGATGCGCACGCCATCTCCCATGAAGCGGGTGACGAGAAACACCACCGAGACCAGCCGGCGGGTGTTGGGACCGAACCGGGTCTGGATTCGCGCGTACGCGGTCTCCTGGTCGCCCCGGAAATATCCCGGCAGCAGCCAGACCGCCACCCCGATGCGGCCCAGGAGAAATCCGAATGTCAGCTGGAGAAAGGTGAGATCGGCGCGGGCTCCGATGCCGGGCACCGAGATGACGGTGAGCGCCGATGTCTCGGTGGCTACGATGGAGAGCAGGACGGCCCACGCCGGGAGATTCCGGGCGCCGAGGAAGTAGTCGCCCGCGGTCTCCTGGCGCCGGCTGGTCCAGAACCCGATGCCGATGGTAACCAGGAAGTACAGCGCTACGACGACGAGGTCGGGCGAACTCAAAGCCGTGAACGGTGAACGGTGAACGGTGAACGGGAGGTCGGACACAAGAAGGGCGGCCAGATGAGAGGGTTTCTCATGGCCGCCCCGTTTACCGTTTACCGTCTACCGTTTACGTCTAAGCCGTAAAGCTGCTGCCGCAACCGCAGCCGCCGGTCGAGTTGGGATTATTGAAGGTGAAGCCGGAGCCCTGCATCGAGCTCACGTAGTCGATGGTGACGCCGGTGAGGTATTGGGCACTGAAACCGTCCACGAAGACGCGCACCCCGTTGACCTCGGCGACCATGTCGTCGTCCAGCGGCCGCTCTTCGATATTCAGGCTGTACTTGAAGCCCGAGCAGCCGCCCGGCAGCACGCTGACGCGGAGCCCCGCGCTCTCCGACGGCACCTGCTCCTGGGCGATGAACTTCTGCACCTCTTCAGCCGCACGGCCCGTGAGGACGAGCGAAAAACCGGTGCCTGCCTGCTGCTCGATGCTGCTCATTCACAACTCCTTGGCTCAGCTTGGCTTGCCAGGCTAATTCGATGGCGTTCGGGTCGCATCCAACGGGTGTAACCTAAGCCGCTTCATCGGCTTCTGTCAACGCTGCGGCCAGCCGCGCGTCGGCGTGCAAATTACGCTGGATCAAGGCGAAAGCCCCTACCGCAACCACTGCGTAGAGGAGCGCGCGCGTGGCCGAGCCGGTCAGCAGCGCTCCCAGTGAGACCACGGCGCAGTAGACGGCCACCAGGCCTGCCCCCCAGTTGACCCAGGCGAGTGCTCCCCCCGGGATGGTGTCCTTTTCGAAGCCCAGCCGGGCAGAAACCCGCCGCCATCCGGGACCTCCCGGCCGGACCCGGCGATAGAACCGCTCCAGCGTTGCCTCCGACTCGGGAGCCGTAAGGAAAGTGACCGCCAGCCAGACCACCGTGGTTACCGCCACGGTGATCAGCATGGTCTGGGCATAGGTGGGGCGGGACAGGTCGCCGAGATCGTAGCCGACCCGCGCGAGTATCAGCGAGGTCAGGAAAGAAGCCACCATCGCGCTGATCTCGGACCAGGCGTTAACCCGCCACCAGTACCAGCGGAGAATGAAGACCAGGCCGGTTCCGGCGCCAAGCCCTATCAGCAGCTTCCAGCCCTGCTCCACGGTGCTGAGAAAGCTCATGACTATGAGAGCGCATACCATCAGCACGCCGGTTGCCACGCGGGAAGCGAGAATCTGCGCCCGACGGCTGGCATTGGGCCTCAGGAAGCGGAGGTAGAAATCGTTCACCAGGTACGAGGCGCCCCAGTTGAGGTGGGTGCTGATGGTGCTCATGTATGCCGCGGCGAAGGCGGCCAGGAGCAGTCCCTTGAAGGGGGAGGGAAGTACGTCCACCATCACCCGCACGTATCCTTCTTCCGGATTAGCCAATCCGGGATAGCGGATCAGACCGACGAACCCCACCAGAATCCAAGGCCAGGGACGCAGCGCGTAGTGAGCGATGGTGAACCAGAGCGTGGCCAGCAGGCCGTGACGCTCATCTTTGGCCGAGAGGATGCGCTGCACCACGTAACCCCCACCGCCGGGCTCCTGCCCGGGGTACCATGCGGCCCACCATTGCACGCCGAGGAAAATCAGAAGGGTGGACAAGGGCAGCCAGCCCGCGTCCAACGGCGGAATCACGCCGAACGCCGCCTCAGCCGATCCGAAGTGGGCAGAGGCCTTCTCCTTGAGCGCGCCCAGTCCACCTACCGATTCGACCGCCAGCACCGCAAGGAGGATGGTGCCCCCCATCGCAACCACGAACTGGAAAACGTCGGTGACCACCACGCCCCACAGACCGGAGAAGGTGCTGTAGATCGCGGTCACCCCGAACAGCAGAATGGCTGCCCGCCAGGCGTTGACCCCGAGCGTTACCCCGAGAATCGTCACCATCGCGCGCGTCACCCAGCCCATGATGATCAGATTGATGGGCAGGGCGAGATACAGGGCCCGGAACCCCCGCAGCACCGCGGCGGGGCGGCCACCGTAGCGCAGCTCGGCAAACTCCACGTCGGTGAGGACACCGGCCCGGCGCCAGAGCCGGGAAAAGAAGAACACCGTCAACACTCCCGAGATGGCGCCGTTCCACCACAGCCAGTTTCCCGCCACGCCGTATTTGGAGACGAACCCGGCCACCGCGAGCGGGGTGTCCGCCGCGAAGGTGGTAGCTACCATCGAGGTCCCGGCCAGCCACCAGGGGAGAGAGCGGCCCGATACGAAGAAGTCGGCCAGCGACCGGCTGGCCTTGCGGGTGTATGCCAGCCCTATGCCCGCCGAAATCAGAAAGTAGAGCGCGATGACGAGCCAGTCGGAAAAGGCGATTCTCATCGGCCCGCCTCGAAGAGAGTGGTCATCACGGCAGTCGCCGCTGCGCGCCCCAGCCGCGGGTGTAACGCGGCGGGATCGAGATCGGCAGACGGCCGGTGATCGGGGCGTCGCCGGCAAGGGCGCGCCCCACCGCCCGCTCGGTAACCGGATCCGCAGCCCAGGCCAGAAGGTATGACGTCACCCGGGGGGTCTCGTAGATCATGTAGGGCGTTCCCTCCGATACGAGGACCGCGCGGCCGGTGGCGGCAGTGCTGTCGATGAGCTGGGCCAGTGCAGTGGGGAGAGTGATTCCCGCCAGGTGCCAGGGCGAAGGACGGATACCGACCGCGAATATGGCGATATGGCCGTGGCGGAGAATGGCGCGCGCGGAGTCGTAACTCGCCGCACCGCTGGCAGGAGCGAGGCGCATACCGGTGACAGGATAGCCGCGCGCCCGGAGCTCGGCCGCCAGTCTGAGTCCCGTCGCCGGGCTGCGGTCGTCTCCGTAGCTCACCAACGTCACCGGCTGGGCTCGGGCGCGGAGCGAGTCAACTGTACCGTCGCGGTCTTCCGCCAGCACAATCCCGCGAGTGGCAATCTCCTGCGAGCGTGCCAGGGACCCCGCCCGGCCGACCCGAGCCGTAACGCTGTCCAGCGGCGCGGTCCGCCGGCCGAACAGTCCCAGCTCCTTTTTCACCTCGAGCACGCGGCGGACCGAGCGCTCGAGTCGCTGGCGGGAGATCCGTCTATTGAGCACCGCGGCGGTCAAGGCTTCGATGGTGGCCGCGGGATCAGCCGGCTGCAGCAGGATATCCGCACCGGCGAGAAAGGCCTCGACGGCAACCTGTGAGGCGGGGAAGTGCCGCACCAGACTTCCCATATTGAGAGCATCGGTGAGGACCAGCCCGCGAAAGCCGAGCGAGTCACGCAGGATGCCGGTTTGCACGGCCGGGGATAACGTGGCCGGGCGGTGCATTCCCGGGTCGAGCGCCGGTAGGGCGATGTGGGCCGACATCACCGCTTTCACGCCGGCCCCGATCGCGGCGCGGAAGGGCAGCAGCTCGACCGAATCCAGGCGGGGCCAGGTAACGGAGGTGACCGGCAAGTCCAGATGGGTGTCGATGTCGGTGTCGCCGTGCCCGGGGAAGTGCTTTACCGCGGCCAGCATCCCATGATCCTGGATACCGCGAACCGCCGCGGCCACCAGGCGGCTCACGGCCTCGGGGTCTTCGCCGAAGGAACGGAGATTTATTATCGGGTTGGCCGGGTTGCTGTTGACGTCGGCCACCGGGGCGAAGGTGATGTGAATGCCTACCGCGCGGGCTTCGACCGCCGTGATGCGGCCGATATCATAGGCCGCCGACTGGCCCTCCCCCGCGCCGATGCCCATGTTTGGTGGGAACGGTGTCCCTCCGACGAACCGGAACGAGGTGCCGCTCTCGAGGTCGGAGCCGATGAGAAGCGGAAGCCGTGAGCGCCGCTGCAGGTCGTTGAGCTTGGCCGCAATGTCGAGCGGCGATCCCACCGAGATCAGCAGCCCGCCGACGTGGAGCGAGTCCACCCAGGCAACCATCCGCGCGAACTCGGGATCGTCCGCAGAGGCGTAGGTTCCCGGGATCCACGGCATGACCAGCTGGGCGATCTGGTCCCGCAGGGAGAGCTCCGACAGGAGCGCGTCGATGTCAACCGCGGCGGCGTCCTCCCGGGGAGGAAACTGGACCGGCTGGGGTTCCGGGGCCAACGCTGCCCTGCCGCAGGCGCCTGACAAGACCGTCATCAACACGAGGTACTTGAATTGCACAGATCTCTCGTCCTAGTGGGACTCTGGGGGTGTATCGGCTGCGCCGCTGGACCCGGCAGCGCCGCCGCTCCGGCCCGCGTACGCCCGGGGATCGATGGCCTGCTTGCGGACAGCATACACCTGGTCCGCAATCGCCGGATCGGCCTGGTGACCAACCAGGCGGGTGTCGATGCCGAAGGCGTGCGTGACCTCGACCGCTTGATTGGCGAGGGGCTCCGCGTCACCGCAGTTTTCGCGCCGGAGCACGGGCTTCGCGGCTCCATTGACGTGGACCGTGCTCCGGAGAGTCGGCAGGAGGTGGACTCGGCGACCGGCACGCCGGTCTACCTGCTGCACGACGGGGTCCGACTCCATGCGCCCAGCGCCACCATGCTCGCGGACGTGGATGTCCTCGTCATCGACCTTCAGGACGCCGGTGCCCGCTACTACAGCTATCCTGCCGCCGTGGCGACGGTCATGAGTGCCGGGAAAGGGGGGCGAATCCCGGTAGTGGTGCTCGATCGACCCAACCCGATCGGGGGGGCGGTTCAGGGGGACGTGCAGGACAGTACTAGTGCGTCGGCGGTGGCTCGGTTCCCAATCGCGATGCGCCATGGCATGACCATCGGAGAGCTGGCCCGGCTGGCGAACTCGGTGCTCCGCCTTGGCGCCGATCTCCATGTGATTCCCATGGATGGTTGGCGCCGCTACATGCACTTCGATGCCACCGGCCTTCCCTTCATGCCGCCGAGCCTGAATCTACCCACCCTCGAAAGTCTCTTCCATTACCCGGGCCTGTGCCTGCTCGAGGGGACGAACCTCTCGGTGGGCCGGGGTACCGATGCTCCGTTCGAGCAAGTGGGTGCGCCATGGCTCGACACGACAGCGGTGCTCGAGGTCCTGAGACGTGCGGCACCGGCCGGGGTCAGGTTCGCGGGAGTGAGATTCAAGCCCGACAATCCGGGCGACGGAAAATACCCTGACACCATCGTAGCGGGCATCCGTCTAATCACCACCGACCGGGCATCCTACGACCCGACGGTGACGGCGGTTCACCTGCTGGCAGCCCTGCGTACCGCTCATCCCGACGACTTTACTTTCCGTCCCGCCCAGTTCGACCGACTCGCCGGCGGCGCTGAGCTCAGGACCGCCATTCAGCGCGGAGACCCCGTGCCCGCGGCGGTGGCGGATTGGGGCGATAAGTTGACCCGCTTCAAGGAACGGCGCCGGCCATTTCTTCTCTATCCGGAGTGAGCCTGGGTGCCCCCGCCGCGGAGCCTTCTCCGATTGCCCTAAGCGGTTTCGCCAGTTATCCTTTCGCGCGGTTGACGGGCCACCGAAAGGTGGACTTGCCTGGCCCCCTGCTGAGGATCGATACCGCGTGAAGCTGCTCGGTACCCTGGAAAAGCCGTTCTACACCATCGTCAAACCGTTGGTGGAACGTCTGATCCGGGCCGGAGTGCGGCCAAACACCATCACCACGGTGGGTACCGCCCTGGTGCTGGTCTCCGCCGTCGCGTACGCCACCGGGCACATCCGGCTGGGGGGGTTGCTGCTGCTCTTGAGCGGCGTGGCCGACACCCTGGACGGCCAGGTAGCACGGGGCGGCGCAATGGTGACGAGGTTCGGCGCCTTCTACGACTCTACCCTGGATCGGGTGGGGGATGGCGCAACCTTCATTGGGATCGGCGCCTTCCTCCTTACGGCGCCCGATGTGGCCTACCGGGTTCCCGCCGCCATCCTCTGCATGGTCGCCATCCTGGGCTCGGTGCTGGTGTCGTACGCAAGGGCGCGGGCCGAAGGGCTGGGACTCGATTGCAAGGTGGGTATCGCCCAGCGTGCCGAGCGGATCCTGGGGCTCGGCGTGGCCTCGGTGATCTTCGGCGCGGGGCCGCAGGCTCTCCTCCTGGAGGCCATCGTCGCGCTCCTGGCAGTGGCCTCGATCATCACGGTGGTGCAGCGCTTCCTCTACGTGCACCGCCACGCCGGCCGGGTGGACGATGCGCTGCGGGCGGAGGAGGTCAAGCAGGCCGCGGAAGTGAAGCAGACCAAGGAGGTCCAGCACGCCGCTCTCGATCCTCTCGCGAAAGGACCATAGGTGGCCGAACAGAACGCCCGGCAGATCGCGCCGGCCGACGGGAAGCTGGGGGTGCTATGTGTGGGGCTCGGAGCGGTCGCCACTACGTTCATCGCCGGGGTGGAAAACGTCCGGCGCGGGGCGGCCCGCCCCATCGGCTCGATCACCCAGATGGGTACCATCCGGCTGGGCAAGCGGACCGAGAAGCGCGCGCCCCTGATCCGGGAGTTCATTCCGCTGCCGGCGCTCGAAGACCTGGTCTTCGGAGCCTGGGACCCCTTGCCCGACGACGCCTACGCGGCCGCGGTCAAGGCAGGCGTCCTGGACCGGCACGAGCACCTGGAGCCCATAGCCGCATTCCTCAAGGGCATCAAGCCGATGCCGGCGGTCTTCGATCAGAGTTACGTGAAGCGGCTCGAAGGCAAGAACGTCAAACCGGCCACCAGCAAGCGGGAACAGGTGGAGGCCCTGCGAAAAGATATCCGGCAGTTCAAGACCAGGCAGAAGTGCAGCCGTCTGGTGATGATATGGTGCGCGTCCACCGAGATATTCATCAGCCCGGGGCCGACTCACTGGACCCTGGAGGCGTTCGAGAAGGGGATCGACGCCGACGATCCCACGATCGCGCCCTCGATGCTGTACGCCTACGCTTCCATCATGGAGGGGGTCCCCTTCGCCAACGGGGCCCCCAACCTCACCTGCGACTTTCCCGCCATGGAACAGCTGGCCAAGAGCAAGGGCGTGGCAATCGGCGGCAAGGACTTCAAGACCGGCCAGACGATGGTGAAGACCGTCCTCTCCCCCATGTTCAAGGCCCGCATGCTGGGCGTGGCCGGCTGGTACTCCACCAACATCCTGGGCAATCGGGACGGGGAGGTGCTGGACGATCCCGAGAGCTTCAAGACCAAGGAGGAGTCCAAGCTTGGCGTACTGGAGTACATCCTCCAGCCGCAGCTCTATCCCGAGCTGTACGGCAACATGTATCACAAGGTGCGGATCAACTACTATCCGCCGCGGGGTGACAACAAAGAGGGCTGGGACAACATCGACATCTTCGGGTGGCTCGGCTACCCGATGCAGATCAAGGTCGACTTTCTCTGCCGCGACTCGATCCTGGCCGCGCCGCTGGTGCTGGACCTGGCGCTGTTCTTCGATCTGTCACAGCGCGCCGGATTGAGCGGCATTCAGGAGTGGCTCTCGTTCTACTTCAAGAGTCCGCAGGTTGCCCCCGGCCTCTACCCGGAGCACGACCTTTTCATCCAGCAGATCAAGCTGAAGAACACGCTCCGATATCTCATGGGTGAGAGGCAGATCACCCATCTGGGAATCGAGTACTACCTGAATGATTGATGGAAAAAGACGTGAACGGTGAACAGTCAACGGTAAACGGGGGTGCTGCGAGGGCTGAGCGGTTGGTCCCGTTCACCGTTCACCGTTTACCGTTTACGCTGGTATTGGACTTGTGAAGTACTTTCACCGCACCAGTGTCGGTCCCGACCGGGTGCTCGAGGCGGCAGCCCGCTTTTTCGGCCCCAGCTTGGCGCCGGTCGGGCAGCAGCCTCGCCGCCGGCAGTTTGCCGGCGCCATCGGGCGCGTAGGGGTAACGGTTCAGGCCGAAGGTGGCCACTACACGCTGGTGACGGTCGAGACCGATCAAGTGGGAGAGAGCGAGGCGGACAAACTGGCCAAGCGCTTTCTCACGATGGTCCACACGCTAGCCGAGCCGACCCATCGCCCGATCGGCGCCTACTGACTGTCTTCATGACCCGACCCAACGACTCCATACCAGTGAAGCCTAGGAGATTCCCCACGATGACGATGTTCACCCGCACCGCCCGGCTGCTGCTGATCCTGCTGTTGGGGACAGCGCTGATACCCGCGGCACTCCCGGCTCTTGGAGCCCAGGAGTCAGCCCAGGCCGCGCCCGAGCACCGGCCCGGTGGCGAGGTGAATCTCCGGCTGCCCGATCTCAACCAGGGAGACTTCCTCGGCTTTACCGGACACGAGATCCTGTTGTCGGGCTTGCTGGTATGTGTCCTGGGCCTGCTCTTCGGACTTTGGAGCTATACCCGGGTCAGGAATCTTCCGGTCCACCGCTCCATGGCGGAGATCTCGGAGCTGATCTACGAGACCTGCAAGGCGTACATGGTACAACAGGGCAAACTGCTGATGGTGCTGCTGGGCTTTATCGGCACGGTGATCGTGATCTACTTCCTGCTCACCGGGCTCGAGCTCCCCAAGATCGCGCTCATCCTGCTCTTCAGCCTCATCGGCATGCTGGGAAGCTACGGGGTTGCCTGGTTCGGCATCCGGATCAACACCCTGGCCAACTCCCGAACCGCCTTCGCCAGCCTGAGCGCCCAGGCCTGGCCGGTCAGCGACATTCCACTCCGGGCCGGCATGAGCGTGGGCATGATGCTCATCTCGGTCGAGCTGCTCTTCATGCTCGGGATCCTGCTCTTCATCCCCTCCGACGTGGCGGGGGCGTGCTTCCTCGGATTCGCCATCGGTGAGTCCCTCGGCGCGTCGGCGCTCCGTATCGCCGGCGGCATCTTCACCAAGATCGCCGACATCGGTTCCGACCTGATGAAGGTGGTGTTCAAGATCAAGGAGGACGACGCCAGGAACCCCGGGGTCATCGCGGACTGCACCGGCGACAACGCCGGCGACTCGGTCGGCCCCACCGCCGACGGCTTCGAGACCTACGGCGTCACCGGCGTGGCGCTGATCGCGTTCATCGTGCTCGCAGTGCCCGACACCGCGATCCAGGCCCAGCTCCTGGTGTGGATCTTCCTGATCCGGGTGATGATGGTGCTGGCGTCGGGCTTCTCCTATCTGACCAGCAACGCCATCTCGCGGGCGCGGTACAGCGGCGGGGCAAGGTTCGATTTCGAGTCGCCCCTTACCCAGCTCGTATGGCTCACCTCCATCGTCTCGGTCTTCCTGACGTACGGCCTCTCATACCTGATCGTGCCCAACCTGGGCGGTAATCCCGACCTGTGGTGGCAGCTCTCCACGGTGATCACCTGCGGAACGCTGGCCGGCGCCATCATCCCCGAGCTGGTGAAGGTCTTCACCTCCACCGGCTCGAGGCATGTGCGCGAAGTGGTGACCAGCTCCCGCGAGGGCGGCGCGTCACTCAACATCCTCTCGGGCTTCGTGGCCGGGAACTTCTCGGCGTTCTGGCTGGGGATCACCATCATGGGTCTGATGGCGATCGCCTTTGGGGTCAGCACCCTGGGCCTGGGCGAGCTGATGAAGGCGCCGGCGATCTTCGCCTTTGGCCTCGTCGCCTTCGGCTTCCTCAGCATGGGGCCGGTCACCATCGCGGTGGACAGCTACGGCCCGGTGACGGACAACGCGCAATCCATCTATGAGCTGTCGCTGATCGAGCAGGTCCCCGGGGTGAAAGAGGAGATCAGGCGGGACTACGGCTTCAATGTGAACTTCGAGGTTGCCAAGGAGCTGCTGGAGGAGAACGACGGGGCGGGGAACACCTTCAAGGCCACCGCGAAACCCGTGCTCATCGGCACCGCGGTGGTGGGCGCCACCACGATGATCTTCTCTATCATCATGGCTCTGACTCACGGCCTGACCGGTGGCATGGAGAACCTGTCCATCCTTCACCCGCCGTTCCTGTTGGGTCTCATCAGTGGGGGCGCGGTGATCTACTGGTTCACCGGCGCCTCCACCCAGGCCGTCACCACCGGGGCCTATCGCGCGGTCGAGTTCATCAAGCGGAACATCCGGCTCGAAGGCGTCGTCAAGGCGTCGGTGGAGGACAGCCGCCGGGTGGTGGAGATCTGCACCCAGTACGCCCAGAAGGGGATGTTCAACATCTTCCTCGGCGTCTTCTTCGCCACCCTGGCGTTCGCCTTCATCGAGCCGTTCTTCTTCATCGGCTACCTGATCTCGATCGCCATGTTCGGCCTGTTCCAGGCGATCTTCATGGCCAACGCGGGCGGTGCCTGGGACAACGCCAAGAAGATCGTGGAGACCGAGCTCAAGATGAAAGGAACCGACCTGCACGCGGCGTCGGTGGTGGGCGACACCGTGGGCGACCCCTTCAAGGACACCTCGTCGGTGGCCATGAATCCAGTCATCAAGTTCACCACCCTGTTCGGGCTCCTGGCGGTGGAGTTGGGGGTGTACCTCAGTGTCGGCGGAAACGGGACCTTAACCCGGGTCCTGGCGGTGGCTTTCTTCCTGGCCTCGCTCCTCTTCGTGTATCGCTCGTTCTACGGCATGCGGATCGAGGCAGAGCCCCAGGTGGCCGGAGCGGGACGGCAGGTGGCGGTGAAGGCCTAGCCGCTCAAAGAGACCACCCCCGTGAAGAGCTCCTCGGGAGGAGGCGTGATGGCGGCCCGAAAACCGAACCTGTTCGTCATCGGAGCCATGAAGTCCGGGACCTCATCCCTCTGCGTGCACCTGTCCGAGCACCCGGCCGTCTTCATGTCCCCGGTTAAGGAGCCAGAGCATTTCTCCAGGCCGGAGAGCGTGTCGCTCCGGACCAAACAATATCTCCGACTGTTCCGGGGAGCCTCGAACGAGGCCTACCTCGCTGAAGGCAGCACGGAGTATACGAAGCGGCCCGCCTACGACGGCGTGGCCGAGCGCATCCATGCGTTTAATCCTGACGCCCGACTTATCTATGTCATGCGCGATCCGTTCGCCCGCCTGGTGAGCCACTACCGCCATATGACCAGAAAGGGGAAGGAAAAGGAATCGCTCCCCCATGCAATCAGCCGGCCCTCCTACTATCTGTTATTCAGCTATTACGCGTATCAGCTGCGGCCGTATCTACAACGGTTCGGGCAGCGTTCGATCTATCTCGACACCTTCGAATCCTTCGTGGCATCACCGGTAGGCTTCTGCGCCCGCCTGTTTGAGTGGCTGGGCATCGATGCTTCCTTCGTCCCTCCCAGCGCCGGAGAGCGCCTGAACGTCAGTCCGGAAGCGTTGGAGACCTATGACGAACACTCACTCCGCGTCCGGCTCGCACGTGGCCTTAACCGCTATCTCAGGTACCATCCACGCCTCGGGCGGTTAGTAACGGACCGCGCCCGGGCCTGGTACCGGACCCTCCTGCCGAAAGAGTCGGTCCGGCGTGCCGATTCTGTGGCGTTTGCCCGCGAGGTGCAGGTGGCGCGCCGCGCCGTCCAGCCGCTCCTGGCGGACTGGATCGCGGAGCTCGAGGCCCTGACCGGCCGTTCTTACGACGAATGGCTCTCGCGGGAGGCAGGGACGGCATCCGACCATCCGCTCCCGCAGCCGCCGGACGTCTGGCTTCCGGAGGGAGTCCTGCACGCCAAAGGCAACCACTCGGATAGCTCCCGGTGAGTCTTCTTCTTGGGCCAAAGGAGCCTTCCGCCGCGGCTTGACTCTCCCTCTCAGGCGGTGGATTTTCCTGCCCGTCACCGACCGCCCACACCAGGAACCGCATGGCTGCCAGCAGCGCAACCGCTCCGTCCCGCGCCGCTCCATCCGATCTCACCCGCGACCAGCTGCTCGAGCTGTACTATTACATGCGGCTCACCCGCTCCCTGGAGGAGCGGCTGGTCAATCTCTACCGCCAGACCAAGGTGGTGGGAGGCCTGTTCCGCTCGCTGGGCCAGGAAGCCGACGCGGTAGGCTCGGCTTACGCGCTCGACCGATCCAAGGGTGACATCCTCTCTCCGCTGATCCGCAATCTCGGCTCGATGCTGGTGCAGGGCGCGACGCCGCTGGAGATCCTGAGGCAGTACATGGCCAAGGGAGACTCGCCCACCCGCGGCCGGGAGCTCAACATCCACTTCGGCGACACGGTGCGGGGTTTCATCGGCCAGATCTCCCACCTGGGAGACATGGTGCCGGTGATGGCCGGCGTGACCCTGTCCTTCAAGCTTCGGGGTCAGGACCGTGTCGGGCTGGTATACGTGGGGGACGGCGCAACCTCCACCGGCGCCTTTCATGAGGGGATCAACTTCGCCGCGGTGCAGCGCTGCCCGCTGGTGGTCATCGTGGAGAACAACGGCTACGCCTACTCCACGCCGACCGCAAGGCAGACCGCATGCACCAGCTTCAAGGACAAGGCCATCGGCTACGGGGTTCCGGGGGTCCGGGCCGACGGCAACGACGTGATAGCCACCTACGAGGTCACCAGGGAGGCCGTGGATCGGGCCCGCCGGGGCGAAGGGGTGACGCTCATCGAGCTGATGACGTACCGGCGCAAGGGGCACGCTGAGCACGACAATCAGTCCTACGTGCCGGCCGGCGAGATCGAGCGGTGGGCCCGCGAGAACGATCCGTTGGACCGGTACATCGAGGTGCTGACCGGCCGGCAGGGGGTGAAGACCGCCGAGCTCGAGGCGATCGATGCCCGGGTCACCTCCGAGATCGACAGCGCCGCCGATCAGGCCGAAGCCTCACCCGCGCCACAGCCTCACGACTCGCTGCTGGGCGTCTACGCGGAGCCGCCGGCGGCGCCCGCTCTCTGGTACCGGGACGGTGTGCGCCCCGCGGTCGAGCAGCACGAGCGCCCGGCGAGCTGGGGGACGCACGATGGCTGAGAGCACGTTTCTGGAAGCCATCCGTCAAGGGTTGTTCGAGGAGATGGAACGCGACCCAGATGTCTTCTGTCTGGGCGAGGATATCGGGGGGCACGGAGGCGCCTTCAAGGTGACCGAGGGCCTTCAGGCCCGGTTCGGCGAGGGCCGTGTGATCGATACGCCGGTCTCGGAGACCGCCATCGTCGGAGCCGCGGCCGGCGCCGCCCACATGGGAATGCGCCCGGTGTGCGAGATGCAGTTCATCGATTTCCTCTCCTGCGCGTATGACATACTGACCAATTACGTGGCTACGGCGCGCTACCGCGCGTTTCTGCCGTGTCCCATGGTGGTGCGGGGTCCCAGCGGCGGATATGTCCGGGGCGGGCCTTTTCATTCGCAGAACCCCGAGGCCGCCTTTCTTCACACCCCCGGGCTCAAGATCGTTTATCCTGCCACCGCCCGCGACGCCAAAGGACTGCTCAAGGCCGCTATCCGCGACGACGACTGCGTGCTGTTCTTCGAGCACAAGTATCTCTACCGCCGGATCAAGGAAGAGCTGCCGCAAGACGACTACATTGTGCCCATCGGCTCGGCGCGCCTGGCCCGGGAAGGGCGGGACCTGTCGATCATTACCTATGCGGCGATGGTGTGGAAGGCGCTCGACGCGGCAGAGCAGCTGGAGCGGGAAGACGGCTTGTCGGTCGAGGTGCTGGATCTGCGGTCGCTGCTGCCGATGGACGACAACGCCATCGCCGCCACGGTCAAGAAAACCAACCGGGTGCTGATCGTACACGAGGACACCGTGACCGGCGGCGTCGCCGGGGAGATCGCCGCTCGCATCAACGATCTGGCCTTCGAGTGGCTGGATGCGCCGATCAAACGCGTCGCCGCTCACGACGTGCCGCTGCCGTACGCTCCCCAGCTCGAGGATTACGTCCTCCCCCAGACGGCGGACATCGTAAGGGCGGCGAGATGGCTGGCGGAGTATTAGAGTTGGAGTCAGGAGTCAGGAGCTGGGCGTCTCGAGCCAGGAGCCAAAGCAGCGTGCGTCAACCCAAGCTCCTAGCTCCCGACTCCCGACTCCTGACCAGCGCATCGGAGACTGAAGATGGCAAAGATAGATGTAATAATGCCTCAGATGGGCGAATCGATCGCGGAGGGTACGCTCTCCCGGTGGCTCAAGAAAGTGGGAGAGCCGGTCAAGCGGGACGAGCCGATCTTCGAGATCTCGACCGACAAGGTTGACGCCGAGATCCCGGCTCCGAGCGCCGGTGTGCTGGCCGAGATTCTGGTGCAGGAAGGAGAGACGGTGGCGGTACAGACCGTCGTGGCCCGGATCGAGACCGACGCGAGCGCTGCCGCCAACGAGAAGCCCAAGGCCACGCCCGCTGCGCCGTCGCCCGGCGCCCCCGCTCCGGAGAAGCCCGCCACGCCGGCTGGAGCACCGCCGTCGCCGGTCGCCCCCGCCCCAGCGGCCCCCCCGAAGCGGGGAGCCGGTCCGACCCAGCCTCCTGCGCCGGCGCAGAAGCAGGCTGCGGCGGCGGCTTCGGCGCCTGCCCAGCCGGAATCGAGAGCGGTCAGCGACGCTACCGGCGGCAACGGTGCCGAGTCGGCCGAGGACCGGCTCCGGCGCAAATCCACTCCGCTGGTCCGCAAGATGGCCGCCGAGCACAAGGTGGACCTCAGGGCCGTGCCCGGCACCGGTCTCGCGGGACGCGTCACCAAGAACGACATCTTGAGCTATATCAGCGGGGAAGCGGGTAAGCAGGTAAGCGGGGAAGGACGGACCGAGCGTCCAGTTGGCCCTGCGGCAACCCCTTACCCGCCTACCCGCTTACCCGCCTCGCTGCCACCGGCAGCGACCGTCGATCCCTGGGAAGGCGACCGCGTCGAGCCGTGGTCCCGGATTCGCAAGCTTACCGCCGACCACATGGTCATGTCGCGCCGGGTGTCGCCCCACGTCAACACGATATTCGAGATCGACTACTCCCGGGTGGCGCAGGTGCGGGCCAGAATGAAACAGGAATACGCCGAGCGGGGCGTGAGCCTCACCTACCTGGCGTTCATCACCAAGGTCGTGGCGGACAACCTGAGGGCCCATCCGGCACTCAATGCCGCGGTGTCCGGCGAGAGCACCATCCTGCGCCGGGACATCAACATCGGCATTGCCGTGGCGCTAGACTGGGGGTTGATCGTGCCGGTGATCAGGCACGCCGACGAGCTCTCTCTGCTGGGAGTCGCCCGCGCCATCAACGATCTAGGGGAGCGGGCCAGAACCAGGAAATTGAGTCCCGACGAGGTGCAGAAGGGAACTTTCACCATAACCAATCCCGGGGTGTTCGGATCGGTGATCGGTACGCCCATCATCAACCAGCCCCAGGCCGCCATCCTCTGCGTCGGTGCCATCGAGAAGCAACCGGCGGTTGCCACCTTTGACGGTACCGACATGATCGCCATCCGCACCAAGGGGATGCTCTCGCTGGCCTTCGACCACAGGATCGTGGATGGTGCGGACGCCGACCGGTTCATGGCCGACGTGAAGACGGGGCTCCAGGAATTCACGGAAACGAGTGCCTGATCATGCCCAGACGAATCATCGAGGCAGGTGACGAGCAATGGGAAGTCGCCGTCAGCGGGCGGGTGACGCAATATGTGAAGGATGAGTTCGGCTTGATCTTCACCCGTGGCGTTGGGCCGGACCGGGAACAACGGGTGGTGCGGTATTCTCCCCTGGGCGCCAAGAGCCGGGAGCTCTCCCTCAGTCAATTGACCGACCAGGAGCTGCGTGACCTGCTGGCCCACTCACAGCCGTCCTGGACGGCTCCCGAGACGGGATACCGGCGCTGAGCTCCCCGCAGCGGGCCGCCAGCGCCGGAGAGACGGTCGACCTGCACGTTCACTCGACCGCCTCGGATGGAGGTGTCAGCCCCGAAGGCGTGGTGCGGCGGGCAAGGGCGGCCGGCCTTCAGGCCATCGCGCTGACTGACCACGACACCCTGGCCGGGATACCCGAGGCACTCGCGGCCGGCGAGCGTCACGGGGTGCGCGTGGTGGGCGGATGTGAGTTCTCGGCCGTTGCTCCCTGGGGTGAGATGCACGTGCTCGGGTATTTTCTCCCGCCGGCCTCGCCCGCCCTCGAGAGCTTCCTCGAGCGGTGCCGCGCCGACCGGGTGCGCCGGGCCCAGGCGATGGTCGAGCACCTGTGCCGGCTCGGTTTGGATCTCTCGTTCGAGAGCGTGCTCCAGGAATCCGCCGGCGGCGCGGTGGGGCGTCCCCATGTGGCCCGGGCGCTGGTGCGGCACGGAGGTGCCATCGACCTCGGGGATGCGTTCGACCGCTTTCTGGGGCGCGGCCGCCCGGCCTTCGTGGAGAAGACTCTGCCCGCCTTTCGGGAAATAACCGAGCTGGTGCACGCGGTGGGCGGGCTGGTGTCGGTGGCGCATCTCAAGGAGCGAGGCACCCGCTCATTCGTCCAGCGGCTCAAGGACGAAGGGCTCGACGCGGTGGAGACCCGTCATCCGAGTCACGATCCGGATCTCCGCGCCCGTCTGACCGACATCGCCCTGGGGTTGGGTCTGCTTCGCACTGGAGGAAGCGACTGGCATGGAGACCCGGAGCCGGGAGTCACCCACGGCACCATCGGCTCGCAAGCGGTCCCCCAGGAGTGGCTCCGCAGGATGGACGACGTTCATGCCAGATCCCTGAGCTTCCGCGCCTCATGACTCTGCTTCAGACCGGCACCGCGGCGCCGGAGTTCTCCGCGGCCGCATCCGATGGCCAAACCTACCGGCTCCACCAGATCCTCGAGGAGTCCCGGGTGCTCCTGGTGTTCTACCCGGGTAACAACACACCCGGCTGAAACCGCCAGCTCTCCGCCGTGCGCGACGAGATCCAGACCTACCTAGACCATGATGTCCGCCCCTTCGGGGTGAATCAGGCGCCCGTCCAGAGCCACGCGGCCTATGCCGCCCGGCTGGGGCTGCCGTTTCCATTGCTGTCGGATTCCGGCCTGGCGATCAGCAGAGCGTACGGATCGCTCAAGCCGGACGGTTCCGGCATAGCGCGCTCGGTATGCCTGATCGACCGCGACGGGACCGTTCTCTACGCCCAGGCCGGCGCGCCCGGAGCGGAGATCGTCCTGGAGAGCCTGAGCCAGTGAGCGCGCCTCAGTTCGACTTCCGAGGCAAGGTCGTGCTGGTGACCGGGGTTGGCCGGGCGGGCCAGATCGGGCACGCCGTGGCCCTGGCGTTCGGACGGGCAGGCGCCAAGATCGTGGCCTGCGATCTCAACGCGGTCGGCGTTGCGGAGCGGGTTCGGGAGTTTGCCGCCCAGGGGGTAGACGCCAGGCCCTGTGCCGGCGATCTCACCGAGCCGGACATCGCCGCGCTGGCGGTGGAGATCGCGCTCAGGCACTTCGCGCGGCTGGATGTGGTGGTCAACGTCGCCGGCGGGCTGACTACCTACGGCCCCATTGGCGATATGACGGTCGATGCGCTCGACCGTGAGATCGCCATAAATCTCAAGACCGCGGTCCTCGTGTCCCAGGCCGCCATCGAGGCGCTGACCCAGACCCGGGGCTGCATCGTCAACTTTTCCTCCATCGCCTACTTCAACCCGCAGAGTCCCATGGCAGTGTACTCGGCCGCCAAGGCCGCCGTGGCAGGGTTTACCCGGAGCCTGGCTGTCGAGTTGCAGGACCGCCGCGTGCGGGTCAACGCCGTCGCGCCCGCCATGGTTCGTACCGGGGACAACGTCGCCGCCGTGGGCGACGGTAACGTTCACTACGTCGAGATGCAGGAGATTACCGATGGTGTCATGGCCCTCGCGAGCTCCACCACCACGGGGGCCATCGTTGCCATCTCTCCGGCCCCAGCCGGCCCGATCTGATGGAGCTTCGGGGGCGCGTGGCCCTCGTCACTGGTGCCGGACGCCGGCTCGGCAGGGCCATGGCCAAAGCCCTCGCGGATCGAGGGATGACGCTGGCCATCCACCACCACTCCTCAAGTGCAGGGGCCCACGAACTGAAGGCCGAGATACTGCGGGCCAGAGGTCGGGCGGCCTGCTTCGCCGCCGACCTTACCGACCCCGAGGCAGCGCGGGCGCTCCCCCGCAGGGTGGTCGAGGAGCTCGGGGCGCTGGACGTGCTGGTCAACTCGGCTGCGGTGATGCACCGGCTCAGGCTCGAGGAGACCACCCCCGCGCAGTGGGATGCCATACTGGGCCTGAACCTTCGATCGGTATTCTTCTGCACTCAGGGCGCTGCTCCAGCACTCCGGGCCGCCGGTGGCAAGGTGGTGAACCTGGCCGATCTGAGCGGGTTGGAGCCCTGGCCCGGGTTCGCGGCCCATTCGATCAGCAAAGCCGGGGTCATCATGCTGACCAAGGTGCTGGCCCGCAGTCTCGCGCCCGAGGTCACCGTCAACGCCATCGCTCCAGGCGCCGTCCTCGTGCCGGAGGAATACGACGCCACGGAGCGCGACCGCCTGGCCCGCTCGACTCCACTGCGCCGGCTGGGCACCCCGGAGGACGCGGTCTCCGCCCTGTTGTACCTTCTGGAAGGAGGGGACTTCGTGACCGGAGAGGTTCTGGTGGTCGATGGTGGACGACACATCCGCTAGCGTCGCTTTCCGCGATGTCGTGATCGTTGGTGGAGGGTGCTACGGCTCGTTCTACGCCGGGCAGCTGGAGCGGGCTCGAGCAAAGGGAAGGGCGGCGTACCGGCGGCTGCTCATAGTGGACCGAAGCCCGCAGTGCCGGGTGGCCCTGGAGCCCAGCAGGGACCATACCCGGGAGCTGGTGGTTCAGGACTGGGGCGGCTTCTTCGATTCGTACTTTGCCGATACCGCGCCGGCTCTTCCGGGCGAGCCAGCCGACGCAATCGTGCCGTCGCCTCTCATGCCCCACCTCATGTACGAGTGGCTGGTGCGGCGGGCGCGCAACCGCTGGCCCGGGCGCCCGGTCGAGACTCGCGCCGTGCCGGTGGGCCCGGGCACCCCGTATGATGTGAGCGCGCCGGATGGCACCCGCTACGTCTCCTTTGCCGACTGGATCTGTCCCACCCACTGCATCGAGCCTGCGATCTGCCCCGTCATCCGGGCTCCCCGCACGTGGGAGATGGCGGAGGCTATGGAGGGACTGGTCCGCACGCTCGACCAGGCCCAACCCACCGCAGGGCCGGTGCTGTTCATCTGCGAGCACCGGGTGTTCGGAGTCGGGATGTTCGACGTCAGCGTCGTTCTGGCGGGCGACGCGCTGGTTGCCGCCGTTGGCCGGGAGCGCTCATCCGTAGACGTACTGGTGGGCACGGTATCGAGCTGTCACGGGGCCGTCAATTTGCTGAGTTTGGGAGCTGGGATCTAGGAGCTGGGAGCTAGGAGCTGGGAGCTGGGAGCCGAAGAAAGAGAGTCCCCACGCCGGGAACCCCTGGACGTTCTATATTTTGGAACAGCCAAGCAGAGGACGTTCACTTGGGGACCATATGATCCGCAGCGAGGAGTTCGATGTCGTCATCGTGGGAGCCGGGCCGGCGGGTTTGTGCGCCGCCATGTACTCGGGTCGCGGCCTCTTGCGCTCGGTGCTGCTCGAGCGCGGGGTGCCGGGGGGGGAGCTCCTAAATACCGAATGGATTGACGACTATATCGGCTTCGAGCACGTGCTGGGCCGAGAGCTGGCCGAACGGATGACGTCCCACGCCAAGAAGTTCGGGGCTGACATTCGGCAGGAGCCGGTGGATGCGATCGTGCGCCGGGAAGACGGGATCTTCGAGGTGGCGACGGCAATGGGACGAGTCTACGAGGCACCCGCGGTCATCCTGACGGCCGGCGGCACGCCGCTCAAGCTTCAGGTGCCGGGCGAGCTGGAATATGCCGGCAAAGGCGTGTCGTACTGTGCCGTGTGCGACGGAGCCTTCTTCAAGGGCGAAACCGTTGCGGTGATCGGAGGGGGCGATGCCGCCGTGGAGGAGGCGGACTATCTCACCCGCTACGCCTCCAAGGTCTACGTGATCCATCGGAGAGACCAGTTCCGGGCCTCGAAGATCCTGCAGGAGCGGCTGTTTGCCAACCCCAAGGTGGAGGTGCTCTGGAACAAGCGGGTGCGGGAGTTCATCGGTGGTCCCGCCGGCCTGCAGTCCATCGAGCTGGTGGACACCTTGACGGGAGACGACTCCAGCCTCGCTGCTACCGGGGCGTTCATCTTCATCGGCTTTCAGCCCAACACCGGGCTGGTAAAGCAGCACGTGGCCCATGACGGCAACGGCTATCTCATCACCGACGACCGCATGATGACCTCCATTCCCGGCCTCTTCGCCGCGGGCGATGTGAGGGCTCAATTGACCCGGCAGATTACCACGGCGGTGGGTGACGCCACCACAGCGGCCATCGCGGTCGAGAAATTTCTGACCGAACGCAAGAGCCGGCTCGAGTCGAAGGCGCAGGTCGGTGTCTGATCTCGAGGTGGTGTCTCTGCCCAACGGGCAGTTCGCGGAGAACTGTTACCTGGTCGCCGATCGCCGAGCTCGCGAGGCGGTGATCATCGATCCCGGCGAGGAAGCTGCCACGTTCCTCGCCGAGCTGGAGACTCGCTCCTGGACACTCGGCGCCATCTGGCTCACCCATGCTCACATAGATCACATCATGGGGGTAGGCGCGGTGCATTCCAAGACCGGCGCGCCGATCCATCTCCATCCGCTCGACCGCCCGATCTACGACGCCCTGCCGCAGTACGGCACCTGGATGGGCATGCGGCTCGCACCTCCACCTCCACCCGACCGGGAACTGAAGCCCGGGCAGTCCCTCAGAGTCGGCGGATTCGAGTTCGTGGTGCGTTTCACTCCCGGCCACTCGCCCGGTAGTGTCAGTTTTCTCGGGCCGGGGATGATCTTCGGCGGCGACGTGCTCTTTAACGGGTCTATCGGGCGCACCGATCTTCCCGGAGGCGACCCGGCGACTCTCATGGCGAGCATTCACTCGGAGTTTCTCTCGTTGCCCGACTCCACCATTGTGCACAGTGGACACGGTCCCGACACGACCATAGGCGTGGAGCGGCTGACCAATCCATTTTTGACCGGAGCGTATCGGCTTGGGTAGCGCGGCAGGAAAGCAGGGAAGCGGGGAAGCGGGGACGGTTAGCTCGTTGCGGCGACCCGGGCCGACTGACCGTGCCTGGGTTGCTGCCTCCCCGCCTCCCCGCCTCCCCGCGGCCCCGCTGACATGCAACCGTTGCAACTTCCCCGTCCCCGCCAGGGCCTGGGGCTGCAAGTCCCGTTGCGGCAACTGCGGAACCATGTACCCGCTCGGGGATTGTTCTGACTGATTCCGGGTCCGGCATTCTCGATCTTCGGCCTCTCAGTATCCCAGCGGGCGCGACGCTCAACATCGCCCGTTCCGACCTGCCCGGCCGTCTCCGCCCGGCCAGCAAACTCAGCATTCTCGATATCTCCGAGTTCTTCGGCGAGACCACCGGAGGGGTCCGGACCTACCTGCTGGAGAAGGCCCGATACGTCCAGAGCAACCCGCTGCTCCGCCAGGTGCTGGTGCTCCCCGGTGCGCGGGATGAGATCCTCGAGGGGGCTGGGGTACGCTGTTACCGCCTCCATGGTCCTCCGATACCCACCCAGAGACCCTACCGGTTCATGCTCGCCACCGAGTCCACCAGCCGGATCGTGGCTCACGAGCGGCCCGACCTGATCGAGGTGGGCAGCGCCTGGTTCGCGCCCTGGCTGATTCGTGTGGCTACGCGGCGCATCGACGTGCCGATGGTCTGGTTCTATCACAGCAACTTCCCCCGAATCATCGCACCGCGCCCCGAGTCTGCCGGGTGGTGGCGGCGGGAAGCCAGCGCCGCCGCCTGGCGTTACGTGCGCCGGCTCGGGCGGCTGGTCCATACCACCATCGCCCCTTCCGAGACAGTCAGCCAGGAGCTCCGCGACCGAGGTCTGGAGAACGTGGTGTGCGTCCCACTCGGTGTCGATCTGAATCGCTTCAATCCTGCCCGGCGTAGCTACGCGGCCGAGACCCGCCGCCTCCGTGGGCTGCCGGGCGGCAGGCTCGCCCTGTACGTCGGAAGGATCGCAGGAGAGAAGGATCTGGACGTGCTGCTCCGCGGTTGGCGCGATGTGGAGCAACGTACCGGCACCCGCCTGGTCATAGTGGGTGACGGCCCGGCCCGCCGGACGCTCGGCTCGGCTCCCGGCGGAGACCGGGTCATGTGGCTGCCGTTCGAGCGCGACCGCGATCGGCTGGCCGACCTGTACGCCGCCGTGGACCTGTACGTGGCGCCAGGCCCGGCCGAGACGTTCGGGCTCGCCTCACTCGAAGCGCTGGCCAGCGGGAATCCGGTTCTCTCGGTAGACCAGGGTGGCGTTGCAGAGACGGTGGCACGATCGGGGGCCGGGATGTTGTACGCATCGGGAAACCCGGACCATCTGGCGGAGACGGCCGAGCGTTTGCTGGGGAGCGACCTGGCGGGACTGGGTGCCGTGGGGCGGCGATACGCGGAAACCCATCACAGTTGGGGCGCCGTGTTTGACCGTCTCTTCTCGGTTTACGGTCGAGTGCTCGCTTCATGAGCCCGCTGGAAGCCCATGTCGTTTGTCTCGGTCTGGTTGGCCTGGACTTTCTGGTCCGGGCCTGGCGGATTCAGTGGATCATGCGGGGGCTGGGATCCCGCCTCCGGCTCCGGGATGCCTTGGTCGTCAACGCCTTCGGCGACGCGGCCAACGCCCTGACGCCGCTCCGGCTGGGAGGCGAGCCTGCCCGGGTGGCCGGTCTGTTGCGAAGCAGGGTCCGGATCACCGCGGCCCTAGTGGGGATCACACTGGAAGCGGTGGTGTCTCGCCTGGTGCTCCTCGGGGCGGCTGCCTGGTTGATCTGGCAATATGCGCCTGCATGGTGGCTCACCGCCGGGCCAGGGCTGCTTGCTGCTGTCACGAGAGCCTGGCCCTGGGTAGCGGCATTCCTCCTTCTTGGCCTCCTCGTCTGGTGGCACACCCGCCGGGTCATAGCCCCAAGGGCCCAGCGATTGCGCCGCCCCGTACGGCGGGTGCTGGTGTACCTGAGGCGGATGCCGCGCTGGCCACTCTTGGCCAGCATTCCGCTCAGCGCCATCGCCATTGCCACCCGAATCGCCATCCTGCCGGTACTCGCTCTCACGTTGCCGAGTCCCCCGCCGCTGGCCCCCGTGATCTTCGGATCGTTCGCCCTCCTATACAGCCAGATGGTGCTCCCGACACCGTCCGGCGCGGGCGTGGTGGAGCTGGGGTTCCTGGGTGGCGCCGCGGGCGAGCTGGGCGAGGATCAGGGCTGGATTCTCCTCGCCTGGCGATTTTATACCAATGGCCTCGGGATCCTGCTGGGCGTATGGCTGGCGGCGAGCATCTATGGTTGGCCGGTTCTGCGCAGGCTGCTGCGGGGGAAAGTGACATCCGTTACCGAGCGGGTGGACGCTCCCGCAGGGTAGGTGGTGGAGCAATAGCCACCAGCATGACAGTTCGCTCCAATGCCTGGGCCACGCCGTGCGGCAGGTCCGCCGGGGCCCACACTACGGTTCCCTCTCCCACCTCCCGCGTTTCATCTCCCACCGTCATCCTCGCCTTTCCCGATATGACCAGATAAAATTTGTCCGATCCGGTGTGCACATGAACCTTCTGTGACTGCCCGGGCTCGAAGCAGTTCAGGCCGACGAACAGTTGCTGCCCAACGAAGAGGTCGGCCTTGGTTGCCTTCTCGGTGTCAAACCTGGCCGCAGCCTGGATCGGTCGGAAATGATCAGTCACTCTAGTTCTCGTGGTCACCAGGATTTACCTGCAACACATGGCTGCCATGACTGAAACGCGCATCGAACGAGACCCACTCGGTGAGAAAGCTGTCCCCACCTCGGCCTTGTACGGGATCCAGACCCTGCGCGCGGCGGAGAACTTTCCGATCTCGGGGCTGCGCCCCCTGCCGGAACTGGTAGACGCCGTGGTCTGGATCAAGCGGTCCGCCGCCCTGGTGCACAAGCAGACCGGACGGCTGGAGGCCCGGCTGGCCGACGCCGTCGTACAGGCTGCCGACGAGATCCTCTCGGGCCAGCACCGCGACCAGTTCATCGTGGACGTGTACCAGGCGGGCGCAGGCACCAGCCACAACATGAACTGTAACGAAGTGCTTGCCAACCGGGCCAACGAGATTCTCGGAAGCGCTCGCGGCGCCTATCAGCCCATCCATCCCAACGATCACGTCAACATGGCCCAGAGCACCAACGACGTGATTCCCACGGCCATGCGGTTAGCCACCCTGGCCACGTTACCGGGCACACTGGCCGCAATGGACCGCCTGGCTGAATCGCTGGAGGCCAAGGGGGCCCGGTTCGACACCATAGTCAAGTCGGGACGCACTCATCTTCAGGATGCCACGCCGATCCGGCTGGGCCAGGAGTTCACCGGCTATGCCCACACTGTGGCGCGTCATCGCCGCAAGATGGCCGACGCAGCGGAATGGCTGAAGGAGATGAACATCGGCGGCACGGCGGTGGGTACCGGCATCAACGCAGAACCGGAGTATGCCGAGCTGATGGTGCGGCACCTCACGCAGATCAGCCGGCTCGAGCTGCGGATCGGCCAGGACCGGGTGCAGCTCATGCAATCGATGGGCGACATCGCCACGCTCAGCGGGGCCCTGCGGGCCTACGTGCTGGACCTGAACAAGATCGCCAACGATATCCGGCTGCTTGCCTCCGGGCCCCGCACCGGCTTGGCCGAGATCCTGTTACCGCCGGTCCAGCCCGGCTCCAGCATCATGCCCGGCAAGGTGAATCCCTCCATCGCCGAGATGGTCAACCAGGTCTGTTACCAGGCGCTGGGTCTGGATACGACGGTTGCGCTCGCCGCAGAGGCCGGGCAGCTCGAGCTCAACGTCATGATGCCGGTCATGGCGCACAACATCGTCTTTGCCCTGACGATCGTGGGCAATGCCAGCGCCGTCTTTGCCGAGCGATGCATCGACGGGATCGAGGCCGACGAGGCCCAGTGCGCCTACTGGCTGGAGCGGAGCCCCGCCCTGGTGACCGCTTTGGCGCCGAAGATCGGCTATGCCGAGGCAGCCAAGTTGGCCAAGGAGGCAGTCGCCACCGGGCTGACGGTCAAGGAGCTGGTCATGAAGAAAGGGATTCTCAAGGGTAAAGAGCTGGAGGAGGTACTGGATCTCCGCGCGATGACCGAGCCGGGTGTGCCCGGAGAGAACAAGGCGAAACTCAAGCGTCCGAGCGGTCGGTGACCCGCCGGAGCGGTGTCACGCCGGCAGCAGCCTCCTGCCCGGCAGAGGGTCCGACAGGAAGCTCCACCACCCGGAACGGAGGCCGGTTGGGATAGGTCAGTTGGAGCAGCATCATCGACACGTTGTAAACCGGGACATCACCTGAAGTACGACCCTCCGGCGCTCCGTGGTGGGCATGCCCGTGGAACACCACGTCGACCGGGTATCGGGTGAGCGGCTCTTCCAGGCGGCTCGACCCCAGGTAGGTATAGATCTCCGGCGGCTCGCCTTCCACCGTGGCGGCAATCGGAGAGTAGTGCAGCAGGGCCACCTTCCGTTGGGCTCGCAGCCGGCTGAGGGCGGTCTCCAGCTTCAGTGCCTCGTCAACCGCCTCCCTCACGAATCGCTTGACTGCGTCTTCTCCCCAGGGCCCCAGGGCGCGGCGCCCGAAGCCGCCGGCAAAGCCCTTGACTCCCGCGAAGCCGACGCCGAGTACCTCGTGGGCATCGCCATCGAGCACGTGCACTCCGGCATCGCCCAGGATCTTGGCCACCTCCCCCTGCTTACCGCACTCGTAGTCGTGATTGCCAAGGATGGCGACGATCGGCACCCCGACCGTCGCTAGGGCCTTGGCCATCACCTTCGCTTCCTCGGGGTCCCCACGGTCGGTTAGATCGCCGCACAGCGCAAGCACGTCGGCGTGTTCGGCTACCTGGCGAAACAGAATCTGGAGGGGGGCATCGAACCCCTTCCCCCCGAGATGGATGTCGCCGACGGCGGCGACCCGGACCCTGTCCGCTGCCTTGGTCATGAGGGCCAATTCAGTTCAACCTGGACCCGCTCGCGGTGATGCGCGCCACAACCCGGGCCCCCTCCTTGCCGGTATGATAGGCTTTACCTAGGAGGGCCGGATGGCTCTGGCGCCGACACAGTCGCTGGTTGAGACCCCGTCTCGGCTCTTCTACCGGGAGGCCATGGAAGTGCTGAACCGTGCCGGCGTGCCCTTCCTGGTCGGCGGTGCCTTCGCCTTCATCCACCAGGCCGGAATCGACAAATCAACCAAGGATCTCGACATCTTTGCCCGTCCCCGCGACGTGCAACGGCTGCTGGAGGCCTGTGCGGCGGCCGGCTATGAGACCGAGCTGGTGTTCTCTCACTGGCTGGCCAAGATCCGCTATGGGGAGGGGTTCATAGACGTCATCTTCAACTCCGGAAATGGCGTGGCGGTGGTGGACGACGGCTGGTTCGAGCACGCCACCGACGGGCAGGTTCTCAATGTCCCGGTCAAGATCGCTCCGGCGGAAGAGACCCTGTGGTCCAAGGCATTCGTCATGGAGCGGGAGCGGTACGATGGGGCCGACGTGGTCCACCTGATCCTGGCTCATGGGCAGCAGCTGGATTGGCAACGCTTGCTGGAACGCTTCGGCCCCCACTGGCGGGTGCTCCTCGCCCACCTGGTGCTGTACGGCTTCATCTTCCCGTCGGCGCGCTCCCAGGTACCTCCCTGGGTCATGACGGAGCTGCTCGAGCGGCTGAAGGTCGAGCTCACCATGCCCGACGCGGCAGACCCGGTCTGTTATGGCACCCTCCTCTCCTGGTCGCAGTACCTGGGTGACGTGCTGGGGGGCTCTTTCCGCGACGCCCGCATCCGGCCGTTCGGGACCATGAGCCCGGAGGAGGTGGCCAGGTGGACCGCGGCAGATAAACGCTAGGAGCTGGGAGCTGGGAGCTGGGAATTAGGGGTTGGGCGCGCTCCCGACTCCCAGCTCCCGACTACATTGATTCCCGACTCGCGCTCCTCCATATTCCCGTCATGCGGGTCACCACCTGGACCGAATACAGCCTGATCATCTCGATTCATCTCGCCAGGCGTGGGCTGAAAGGCAGCGGCCCGGTTGCGGCGCGTGAGCTTGCCGATACCGAGCGGCTTCCGGCCGATTACGTCGAGCAGATCCTTCTGCGCCTCAGGCGGGCGGGTCTGGTTCAGAGCGTCCGGGGCGCCAAGGGCGGGTACTATCTTGCAAAGGACCCTGCCGGGATCTCGGTGCGTGATGTCATGGCGGCATCGGAGCACCAGACCTTCGAAATCAACTGTTCGACCCATCCGGTTGACGCCGACCGATGTAGCCCCGACAGCATCTGCAGCATCCGGCCGGTGTGGTATGCGCTCCAGCAGCGGGTCGATCAGTTGCTGGCCGGCATCTCACTCGCAGACCTGATGAAGCAGGAGACGGAGGTCCAGGAGCTGGTCGGGATATCGTCGGCGGGTTAGCCCATCTGTGGTTTCGAGCTCACCCGACCCCGGCTGGTCGGGTTTTTTGTTTTGGAGGGCGGTCGATGACAGCAGTGCCGCGGCGTGCAGCTATCCACGAGCCGGAGCTTTGGGGCAGCGTGGGGAACACCCCCCTCCTGCCGGTCGAGCTGCCGTCCGGCCAGGGTCGCCTGTACCTCAAGGCGGAATGGCTCAATCCCGGCGGCAGTGTAAAGGACCGCGCGGCGCGGTCGATCCTTCGTGATGCCCTTCGTCGGGGAGAGCTGCCCGCCAAGCGGCTGCTGGACGCATCCAGCGGGAATACCGGCATAGCGTACGCGATGCTGGGCGCTGCCGCGGGCGTGGAGGTCACCATCTGTCTTCCCGCCAATGCCAGTCCCGAGCGCAAGGCCATGCTCGAGATCTACGGGGCCGAGGTGATTCTCACCGACCGGCTGGAGGGCACCGATGGCGCGGTGGAACGGGCCCGGGAGCTGGTCGCGTCGTCTCCCGGCCGGTACTTCTACGCCGACCAGTACAGCAATCCGGCCAATCCCCGCGCCCACCGGGAGACCACGGGACCCGAGATCTGGAGTCAGACCCAGGGCCGGGTCACCCACTTCGTCGCGGCGATGGGAACCACCGGAACCATGATGGGAACCGGCGGGTTCCTCAAAGACAAGAAGCCGGGCATCAGGCTCGTTGGAGTCCAACCGGACTCGCCGCTCCATGGTCTCGAGGGGCTCAAGCACCTGACGACAGCGGCGCATCCTCCCGCGTTGTACGATCCCGCGCTGCCTGATGCCATGGTGGAGGTTCCGACCGAGACCGCCGACAGGACGGCGCGGTGGCTGGCTCGCGAGACCGGCTACCTGGTGGGGTGGTCGGCCGGCGCGGCGACTGCTGCGGCGCTGGATATCGTCAGGGCGGAGCCCGAGGCGGTAGTCGTGGTCATCGGGTGCGATACCGGCGCTCGCTATCTCAGCGAGCCGCATCGCTGGCTGGGCTCCTGATGCTGCGGCTGAGCGGGAGCATGACCGAGGAGATTCGGGCTGAGGGTGAGCGGGCCTACCCGGCGGAGTGTTGCGGCCTTTTGGTGGGCCGCTCCGGCGAGGCGAAGGAGGTGCTGAGGTTGGTACCTACCATGAATCGTCGCACCGACAACCCTCACCGGTACCTGATCTCACCGGACGATCTTCGGCGTACCGAGGCCGGACTCCGGTCGTCGGGCCTGGAGGTGCTGGGCTGCTACCACTCGCACCCCGACCACCCGGCGGCGCCGTCGGCCTTCGATACCGAGCAGGCGTGGCCCTGGTACAGCTACATCATCGTGCAGGTCAATGGCGGGCGGGCCGGCGAGCTGAGGAGCTGGGTGCTGGACGACGATCGCTCGGCGATGCGTCCGGAGCCCCTGGATGTCTTGAGCGAGGTATGATCCTATGTCAGTGACTGTTTCGATCCCGACTCCCCTGCGGTCATTTACGTCCGGCAGTGACACGGTCGAGCTTAGCGGTGACACCGTCGGGCAGGTGCTGGATGGCCTGCTGGCAGCGCACACCGGCCTCAAGCGGCACCTGCTTCAGGACGATGGCCGTCTCCGGAACTTCGTGAGCGTCTACCTCAACGAAACCGATATCCGGCATCTCGCCTCCACGGCGACGCCGGTCCGGCCCGGTGACGTCCTCACCATCGTGCCCAGCATCGCCGGCGGCTCGCCTGCCACGGCCCCGCCGGCGGCACCGCTCTCCCACTCGGAGATGCTGCGCTATTCCAGGCACCTGCTTCTGCCCGAGGTAGGGGTCTCGGGTCAGCGGAAGCTCAAGGCGGCTCGGGTGCTGACCGTCGGGGCGGGGGGCCTGGGATCTCCCCTCTCCCTGTACCTGGCCGCGGCCGGTGTGGGTACCATCGGCATCGTGGATTTCGATGTGGTGGACCTTACTAATCTCCAGCGGCAGATCGTGCACGGCACGTCCACGCTGGGCCGGCCCAAGCTCGAGTCAGCGGAGGAGCGCCTCACCGACCTCAACCCCAACGTCCGGATCGAGCGGCACGAGACCAGGCTCACGTCCCAGAATGCGCTGGAAGTCATCGGCGAGTACGACATCGTGGTGGATGGCACCGACAACTTCCCCACCCGCTATCTGGTCAACGACGCCTGCGTGCTGCTCGGCAAGCCCAACGTCTACGGCAGCATCTTTCGCTTCGAGGGCCAGGCCTCCCTCTTTTACGCCGCGGCAGGGCCCTGCTACCGGTGCCTGTATCCGGAACCGCCACCTCCGGGACTGGTTCCGAGCTGCGCCGAAGGCGGCGTGCTGGGAGTGCTGCCCGGCATCATCGGCAGCATTCAGGCGCTGGAGACCATCAAGTGGATCATCGGGGCGGGGAGCTCGCTGCTCGGGCGGCTCCTGCTGTTCGACGCGCTCAAGCTTCGTTTTCGGGAGCTGGAGCTGCGCAAAGACCCCGCCTGTCCGCTCTGCGGGGACAGTCCCTCGATTCACGAGCTGATCGACTACGAGGCCTTCTGCGGCATAGGGGCCGAGCCGGCCTATACCGGCCCCGAGATCACCGCAGAGGAGCTGGATCAGGAACTGCGGGAGAAGGGCGAGAATCTGGTCGTGGTCGACGTGCGCGAGCCGCACGAATGGGAGATCGCCCACATCGGGGGGGCTCGATTGATCCCGCTGGGGCAGCTGCCGGAGCGTCTGGCGGAGCTCGACGGCCATTCCGAGATCGTCACCCACTGCCACCATGGGGTTCGCTCGATGAAGGCACTGGAGATTCTTCGAGGCGCCGGGTTCGGGAAGGTGCGCAGCCTGGCGGGGGGCATCGACGCCTGGGCCGAGCGGGTGGACCCGGGGATGGCTCGTTACTAGGACGGAGAGGACGGAGAGGACGGAGAGGACGGAGAGGACGGACAGAGGGACGAGGATAAACGATGTTGACCCTGCCGATCCCGTCCGCTACTTTGCGCCGTTCGCCGAAGTGGTGGAACTGGTAGACGCGCTGCGTTCAGGGCGCAGTGGGCGCAAGCCCGTGCGGGTTCGAGTCCCGCCTTCGGCATTGTGTCGTGACGCTTCCTCTCCGTCCTCTCCGTCCTCTCCGTCCTCTCCGCCTTCTCCGCCCCTTCAGCCCCAGCCCGTTGACCGGCCCGAAGTGGTGGCCTATCCTTTGCTTAGGAATCCCGAGTGAGCCGCGAGACCACCCCTTCCGCCGAGCGGAAGCAGTCGGTCGCCCGGAACCCCAAGGCGACCCACGATTACCACGTCCTCGAGACCTGGGAGACGGGCATCGTGCTGACCGGCACCGAGGTCAAGTCCCTGCGCAGCGGCAAGGCATCCATCAAGGAGGCCTATGCCAGGGTGAAGAACGGGGAAGTCTTTCTCGAAGGCATGAACATCACACCATACGAGCAGGGCAACCGCTACAACCACGACCCGGTCCGGGCCCGGAAGCTCCTTCTGCACCGTCGAGAGATCGAGAAGCTGGTCGGCGCCGTGGAGCAACGGGGCCTGACTCTCGTCCCGCTGGAGCTCTACTTCAAGAACGGCCGGGCCAAGGTCGCCCTCGCGCTGGGTAAGGGAAAGAAGCAGCACGACAAGCGCGAAGCCATCAAGCGCAAGATCCAGGAACGTGAGGTGGCGCGCGCCGGGTCCATTCGGGGGCGGCGTTGATCGGCACCCTGGCCATCTTTCTGGCCGTCCTGGCCGGTCACCGGCTGGACTCCGCGCCCGGGGTGGTGACCGTTACCGGGGTCAACGGTGAGGCTCGGGTGCCGATCCGTGCCGACCCGACCGGCGCCCCCGTCATCGCCGCACCCTTGCTGATGGCGGCGCTCGCGGGATCGGCCCGGGTAGCGGATGGGTGGGCCGAGGTCAACGTGGCCAAGCAGACCTTCCGCTTTCTGGTGGGGGCTCCGCTGTACCTCTTCGAGAACCGGCTCCAGCCCCTGGCGGGGGCGGCCAGCGTCTCTCGCGACACCCTCTTCCTGCCGTTTCAGTTCGTCTCCGAGATCCTCCCCTCGTACTTCAGCGAGCGCTACCGCTACGACCAGCGTCGCGCCCGCCTCATAGACTCCGGCGGGTCGAGCCGGGTACCCGTAACGCGAGCGCCCCCACCGCCCGTGGTGCCGGCCCGCCTTCCCAACGGACTCCGCCCCGGACACATCGTCACCATCGACCCCGGCCATGGCGGAGTCGATCCGGGAAATCCCGGGGTCTTCTTCCCCCGCGGTACCCGGGAAAAGGATGTCACGCTCCAGGTAGGTCTGATGCTTGGCGAAGAGCTCAAGCGCAGGGGTGTGGGTGTGCAGATGACCCGCAGCTCGGACACGCTGATCGCGCTGGGAGATCGGGGCGCCTATTGCACCGAGGCATGTGATCTCTTCGTGAGCCTCCACGTAAACGCGCTGGCCCGGCGTCGCGGCTACACCGACGTGCGCGGCTTCGAGACCTACTTCCTCGCGGAGGCCAAGACCGAGGACGCCGCCCGGGTGGCGCAGATGGAAAACGAGGCCGTCCGCTTCGAGGCCGGGTCGAGCAGGTCCGAAAGAGCCGTAGGGCTCGATTTCATCCTGAAGGATCTGCAGCTCAATGAGTACCTGCGCGAGTCGGCTCGTGCCGCCGAGCTGGTGCAGCGCAGACTCAAGACCGCGCACAGCGGCGAGAGTCGCGGCGTCAAGCAGGCCGGTTTCATGGTGCTCACCACGGCCCGGCGCCCGGCCATCCTGGTCGAGCTGGGCTACAGCACCAATCCTCAGGATGGGCAGTTGCTGACCACGCGGTCGAGCCAGAAGGCAATGGCGGCTGCGCTGGCCGACGCCATCGTCGATTATCTGCTCGACTACGAGCGAAAGACCGGCACCGCGATGGAATCGGGGGTGGGAGGATGAAGGGGTGGCGCTGGCTCCTGATCGGGCTTCTCGGCGGCTGCGTCTACTACAACGGGATGTACAACGCCAACCGGCTCGCCCAGTCCGCCCGCAAGGCCGAGCGCGAGGGCCGGACCTTCGACGCGAACAGCCTGTGGGGCCAGGTGGCCACCAAGGCGGAATCGGTCATCGTGCGCCATCCGCGGAGCAAGTATGCCGACGAGGCCGCGGTGCTCCGAGGGCTGGCGCTGGCGCGCCTGGGTCAGTGCGAGCAGGCCCTCGCACCGCTGGGCCGCGCCGCATTGGTAAGGGGGAACGCCGATCTTTTCGAAGAGGCGCTGCTGACTACGGGCCGGTGCCAGGTGAGCCTGGGGAACATGGCGGCGGCGGATGCCAGCTTCATCCAGGTGCTCGAGAGCAGGAACCCGGAGCGGCGAGTCGAAGCGCACTTTCAGCACGCCCGCGCCTTGCGCCACGCCGGAAAGTATCAGGAGGCCCTGGCCGCCATCGAGTCGGTGAAGGACCCGCGGGCTGATGCCGAACGCCTGCTGGCGCTGGCCGGGTCCGGCCGGGGGCCCGAGGCGTTGGCCCTCGCCGACTCGCTCGTGTCCGCCGGCGATACGACCAAATCCTGGGACTCGCTGATAGTCGCTTTGGGCCAGCAGGATCCAGCTGCGGCCTCGAGCCTGGTGGATCGAATCCTTCGCTTGCCGGGCCAGCGTGACGCCACCCGGGCGCGCCGGCTGCTGGAGGATGCTCTCCGACTGTCCGGCACCGACTCCGCCCGCGCGGCGGCGCGCTTGCGGGAAACCATCGCGATCGGTGGCTCGGGGGAAGCCGCCGGGCGGGCGAGTGTTCAGCTGGTTCGGCTGAGTCTGGTCCCGGTGAGCCAGCCGCAGGAGCTCACGCCCATCATCGACACGCTCCACGAGCTTACCGGCCGCTATGAGGTTGTCTCGTATGCCCTGAGCCAGCTCGGCGCCACCGCTGCCGCCGTTCTTGCCGCGACGTCGGTGAATCCGGGGGCGCCGCAGGGCGATATGCGGCTCTTTCTCGGAGCCGAGGCGGCCCGGGATTCTCTGGGTGCACCGGGTCTGGCCAACGCCATGTTTCACCGGATCTTCGAGGAGTGGCCCGAATCTCCATACGCACCCAAGGCAATCCTCGCAGCGCAACAGCTGGACCCCACCTGGTCCGACTCGGCACGAGCCATCCTGGAGGAGCGCTACGTCGCCAGCCCTTATCTCGCCATGATTCGAGGCGAGGGCACTCCGGCCTACCGCCAGCTGGAGGATTCCCTGGGAGCGTTCGCCGCTACAATTGCGGCGCCGCTGCGGCGTCCCGCGCCCGGCCGCCGGGTGCCTTCTCGCGACGGCCAGCCCAGGCCGCGGGCCCAGCCGGAGCCCAGCAGCCGGGTTCCCGAACCCCTGTAGTGCCGGCTCAGGATCTCTCCCGGGAGCTGTTGGGCAGGCGATTCCAAAATCCCATTCTCCTCGCTGCCGGCACCGCCGGTTTCGGTCAAGAACTCGACGGGGCTCTGGACCTCGAGCGGCTGGGCGGCCTGGTAACCAAGGCCGTATCCCTGCAACCGCTGGCCGGCAATGCGGCGCCTCGAGTCGCCGAGTTCCCCGGGGGCATGCTCAACTCGGTAGGACTGGCCAATCCGGGAGTCGTTCGGGTCCGTGACCAGTATCTGCCGTGGCTCGGCGCACGGTTGGCCCGGGTCCAGGTTCTGGTAAACGTGGTTGGATTCACCGTCGAGGAGTACGGCGATGTCATCAGCGAGCTCGATGGCAGTCCCGCCATCAGCGCCTTCGAGCTGAACCTTTCCTGTCCCAATACCAGCGCCGGCGGGATCGAGTTCGGAGCCGACGCCGGTTGTGTTCGCCGGATCGTTTCGTATTCCCGCTCCCGTACCCGGCTCCCGCTGGTCGCCAAGCTGTCTCCGGTCCTGCCCGACATCGCGGGAATGGCTCTCGTGGCTCGTGACGCCGGCGCCGACGCGATCAGCGCGGTGAACACCATCCCCGGCCTCCTTTATCAATGCGAAGGCAGGAAGACGCGGCTGGGCGGGGGGAACGGAGGGGTAAGCGGTCCGGCACTGCTTCCCGTCGGGGTTCTGGCGGTCGCCCGGATCGTGGAGCGCACCGGCGGAATCCCGGTGATCGGCGTGGGCGGCGTTCGGTCGGCGGCAGATGCGCGGCAGTATCTCAGGGTGGGCGCGTCGCTGGTGGGGATCGGCACCGCCGCGCTGGCCGACCCTCGGCTCCCGGAGCGCATCATCGGGGATCTGGAGCGGGGCGATGGCTGAGTTGATCCTGGCCCTGGACCTCCCGAGAGGAGCCGATGCCTTGCGGCTGCTCGACATGCTGCCGGCGTTGCGCTGGGTCAAGGTCGGACCGATCCTGATGACGCGCGAAGGACCGGACCTGGTCCGAACGCTGGTGGGCCGGGGGCTCAGCGTGTTCCTCGATCTCAAATGGCACGATATCCCCAACACCGTTGCCGGTGCTGTCACGGCCGCACGCGAGCTCGGGGTCTCGATGGCCACGGTACATACCCTGGGTGGCGTCTCGATGCTGGAGGCCGCGGCGGTTGCTTCCGGCGGCGGGATCGCTCTGGTGGGCGTGACGGTGCTCACGTCCCACGATCCTGCTTCATACGGCCGGGCCGTGGGCCGCAGCGGGGTAGACATTCCGCGGGAAGTGGAGCGCCAGGCCATGGTGGCGGCTGAATCCGGCCTCCACGGCGTGGTCTGCGGGCCTCCCGAGGTATCGCTCTTGCGTAGGCGCCTGGGGCCGGATCTGCACATTGTCGTGCCCGGCATCCGGCGACGCAGCGACCCCGCAACCGACCAGGCGCGGGTGGCCACTGCGAGGGACGCCGTGGCAAACGGGGCGACCCATGTCGTGGTCGGCCGACCCATTATCCAGGCGGCCGACCCGGCGGGGGCATTCGAGGAGTTCCTGAAGGAGGCGCAGTGCATTGGTTCCTGACGGCTCTTGCCCTGGTGGCACTCCCATCGGCCGGGGTAGGGCAGCAGAGCAGCCTGGAGCAGGCCGCGGAGCTCGCGCGCCTGGCCTGGTGCGCGCACAACGCGGCGACCCTGGTGGCTAACAGCCCCAGGCTGCTCCTCCAGCTCCCCGGCGCGGATCCCTCGGTAGCCCTGGAGCCGGCCCAGGCCACGGCCCTGTTGGCCGACTTCCTTGCGCCGGCCCGGGAGGTCGAGGTGCTGGTGCGCGCCGCCCGCGAGGTCGAGCCGGGCCGGGGGTACGTCGAGCTCCAGCGCCGCTACCGGGTGACCGGCACCCAGGATGTGCGCAGCCAGGTACTCCTGTTGGGCTACCGGCTGGAGGGGACCCGGTGGAGCCTGGTCGAGCTTAGGGTGGTGGGATAGGTCGGGTTCAGGCTTTCACTTGCGTCTCCCCGGGGGGATCTCTATATTTTCGAGTTAGCCCTTAACCTGGCCCCGGAGAGACTGTGAAGGTTCGTTCGAGCGTGAAGCCGATTTGCGAGCACTGCAAGGTCATCAAGCGACAGGGCGTCGTCCGCATCATCTGCAAGCGCAATCCCAAGCACAAGCAAAGGCAAGGCTGATCGTGGCGCGCATCGCAGGCGTGGATCTCCCACGCGAAAAGCGCGTCGAGATCGCGCTCACCTACATCTTCGGTATCGGTCGTCCCACCAGCAGCCGCATCCTGAGCGAGACCGGCGTGAACCCCGACACCCGGGTGCGCGATCTCTCCGACGCCGAAGTGGCGCGGCTCCGACAGATGATCGAGCGGTCGGTCAAGGTGGAGGGTGCCCTCCGCACTGAAGTGGCCATGAACATCAAGCGATTGATGGACATCGGCAGCTATCGCGGGATCCGGCACCGCCGGGGTCTTCCGGTTCGCGGCCAGCGGACCCACACCAATGCGCGGACCAAGAAGGGTCCCCGGCGGGCCATCGCCGGCAAGAAGAAAGTGACCAAGAAGTAAGATGACCGCTCCCGCACCGGCGAAGGCGACCAAGCGATCGAAGAAGGTGGTCGAGTCCGAGGGCATCGCCCACATCTCGGCCACGTTCAACAACCTGCTCATCACCATTACCGACATGCGCGGGAATGCACTCGCGTGGGGATCGGCCGGCAAGGCCGGGTTCAAGGGCTCCAAGAAGTCCACCCCGTTCGCGGCCACGGTGGCGGCCGAAAACTGCGCCCGCGAGGCCATGAACCTGGGACTCAGGAGGGTGCACGTGCGGGTGCAGGGCCCCGGCAGCGGGCGGGAGTCGGCCATCCAGGCGCTGGCTTCGGTGGGCCTCAGGGTGGTGTCGATCCGCGACGTCACCCCCATCCCGCATAACGGCTGCCGCCCGCCCAAGAAACGGCGGGTCTGAGCCCATGTCACGCTATGTCGGGCCGAGCTGCCGCCAGTGCCGCCGGGAGCAGACCAAGCTCTTCCTCAAGGGCACCAAGTGCCTCACCGAGAAGTGCCCGGTCGAGCGGCGTGCCTATCCACCCGGCCAGCATGGCCAGACCGCCGGGCGTCCGCGGAAGACGTCCGAGTACGCCAGGCAGATGCGCGAGAAGCAGAAGGTGAGACGGATGTATGGCCTGTCCGAGCGGCAGTTCCGGAACACCTTCGATCGGGTCACCGGCGAGGCCGGCGTGAAGGGAACCAATCTGCTGGTGGCGCTCGAGACCAGACTGGACAACGTGGTCTATCGGCTCGGGTTCGCGTCGAGCAGGAAGGCGGCGCGCCAGCTCATCGGTCACGGCCATGTCGAGGTGAACGGCGGCCGGGTGGACGCATCCTCCTACCGGGTGGTACCCGGACAAGAGGTGCGGGTAGCACCGGGCAGCCGCGAAATGGTGGCCGTGAAATCGGCGCAGGAAAGCGCGGCCCGGGGCCAACCGGTGTCGTGGCTTTCCCTGGACAGCGAAAAGGTTGCGGGCCGGCTGATGGAACGGCCCACCCGGGATAGTATCCCGATCAACGCTCAAGAACAGCTCATCGTCGAGCTCTACTCGAAGTGACCATGACCATAGACCTGACCGGACTGGTTCGTCCCCACCTCGTCGAAATGACCAAGCGGGACGACAATCCCAACGCCGCCGAATTCCGCCTGCAGCCGCTGGAGCGGGGCTTCGGCTATACCCTGGGCAACTCACTGCGTCGCCTGCTCCTCTCTTCACTCCGGGGCAGCGCCGTCTGGGGGTTCCGCCTGGACGGAGTGGTGCATGAGCACCAGACCGTGCAGGGAGTGCTCGAGGACGTGCACCAGATTGTCCAGCGGCTCAAGGCGCTCACATTGGTGCTGGCCGAAGAAGTGGACGACGCGGTTCTCCACATCCGCCGGGAGGGCGCGGGCCCGGTCTACGCGCGCGATATCCAGGAGCACGGATCGGTGGTGGTCAGGAACCCCGATCATCTCCTGTTCACCTTGCAGGACGATCGCGACGTGAACATGGAGCTGTACGTCAACAAGGGCCGCGGGTACGTCGAGGCAGAGATGCACCCGACCGACCGGTCGCTCCCGATCGATCTGGTGCGCGTCGATGCTATCTACAACCCGGTCCGCCGGGCCAATTTCACCGTTGCGGAAACCCGGGTGGGGCAGCGCACCGACTACGACCGGCTCACGGTATCGGTGGAGACCAACGGCACCATCACGCCGGAAGACGCCATCGCCTACGCCGCGGCACTCTCCCAGGTGCACTTCCAGTATTTCGTGGACTTCGGCAAGGTCCCGACCATGCGGGACAGCGGGGCGGCCACCAGTGGGACCGGCGGGAGCAATCTGCGTCAGCGGCTCGCACGGCCGATTGACGACTTCGGACTCTCGGTCCGTTCGCTGAACTCGCTCAAGAACTCGAACATCAGGACCCTGAAGGACCTGGTCGAGTTTTCCGAGGACGACCTGCTCAAGGTCAAGAACGTGGGCGAGAAGGCTCTGAGCGAGATCGCCGAGCTGCTCCAGCGTGAGGGGCTCAACTTCGGCATGGCCTTCGAGGAAACCGACGGAGAGTTGCGAGTGGTGCGGCCGGGAGTCCCGCCGGTAGTGCAGCCCTCGGCCGGAACGGGAGACGGGCTCTAATGCGGCATCGGGCCAAAGGCCGGCAGCTCTCCCGCACCTCGAGTCACAAGCGGGCAATGCTGAACAACATGGCCACCAGCCTCTTTGCCCACGGACGGGTGATCACTACCGAAGCCAAGGCCAAGGAGCTGCGCCCGTTCGCCGAGAAGCTCATCACCCTGGCTCGCCGGGGCGACCTGCACGCCCGCCGTCTGGCGGCGCGCCGGATCAAGGACCGGGAAACCCTCGGCCGGCTCTTTGGCGAGATCGGTCCCCGCTTTGCGGCTCGCCCGGGCGGCTACACCCGCATCCTGAAGCTGGGACACCGTGAGGGCGACGGCGCCGACGTGGCGCGGATCGAGCTGCTTGCCGAGTAGGACGCAAGGCGCTTACGACCTGCCACCACGAAATAGAAAAGGGGACCTTCGGGTCCCCTTTTTTCGAGCCGGCCCTGATCCCGCAAGGATCAGCTGGCTTTCTTGATCCGGTTACTCTTCAGGCACTGGGCGCATACCTTGATCCGTTTTGGCATGCCATCGACGAGAACGCGCACCACCTGCAGGTTGGGGTACCAGCGGCGCTTGGTTCGATTGTTGGCGTGACTCACATTGTTGCCGGTAACCGGCCCTTTGGCGCACACGGCGCATACCCGTGCCATAATCTCCACCTTGTGTCGTGTTGTGACGCAGATAGCCACCAAACCTAACGAGCCCGACTGGATGACACAACCTGGCGGTTCGAAGCATGCCTAAAGCTCTCATTACCGGGGTGACGGGGCAGGATGGCTCGTACCTGGCCGAGCTACTCCTTTCCAAGGGCTACGACGTCGTGGGCGTGGTGCGTCGCACCAGCCATCACAGCTACGAGCGGATCGAGCACCTCCTGGACCGGATCGAGGTGGTCGCCGCCGATCTGCTCGACCAGCACTCTCTCACCGTGGTGCTGCAGGACACCCGGCCGGACGAAGTGTACAACCTGGCGGCCCAGTCCTATGTGCCCACCTCATGGACCCAGCCGGTCCTCACCGGAGAGTTCACCGCCCTGGGAGTGACCCGGATTCTCGAAGCCATCCGGCTGGCTCACCCCGGAACCAGATTCTATCAGGCCAGCTCGTCCGAGATGTTCGGGCGGGTTACCGAGACGCCTCAGCGGGAGTCCACTTCGTTCTATCCCCGATCGCCCTACGGGGTAGCCAAGGTCTATGGCCACTGGATCACGGTCAACTACCGGGAGTCCTACAACCTCTATGCGGTGAGCGGGATTCTCTTCAATCACGAGTCCCCCCGCCGGGGTATCGAGTTCGTGACCCGCAAGGTCACTGATGGCGTGGCCCGCATCAAGCTGGGAATGGCGCGCGAGCTCCGGCTGGGTAATCTCGATGCCCGGCGCGACTGGGGCTTTGCCGGAGACTACGTGGACGCCATGTGGCGCATGCTGCAGCAGCCGGAGCCCCAGGACTACGTGATCGGCACCGGCCGGACCCACAGCGTTCGGGAGCTGGTCGAGGCGGCGTTCGGGCATGTGGGCCTGGACTGGAGCCAGCATGTAGTGACCGATCCGAGGTACATGCGGCCGGCCGAAGTCGATGTCCTCCAGGCCGATCCTTCCAAGGCCCGGAAAGAGCTGGGCTGGAGCCCGAAGGTCGGGTTCGAGGAGTTGATCGGGATGATGGTGGATGCCGATCTCGACCGCCTGCGCACCCGCCGATGAGAGATGGGTCGTCGTGAGGGTGTTGGTGACGGGCGCCGACGGGTTCGTCGGGCGGTACTTGGTTGCCCGGCTGGCCGAAACCGGTCACGAGGTAATCGCCGGCTGCCGCCCGGGCGGCGAGCCGGTGGAGCGCTGGGTCGATTCCGGCCAGGGGCAAGGGGTGCGGAGCGTGCCCCTGGAGCTGACCGACTCCGGCTCCATCCAGGCCGCCTTGAGTCAACCTTGTGATGCCGTCGTTCACCTGGCGGCGATCGCCAGGGTGAGCGAAGCCCGCCAGGATCCCGGTCGTGCCTGGGTAGTAAACGCGGCCGGTACCGCGCGCCTGACCGAGGCGGTTCTGGCGAGGCGGGAGAAGAACGGCGGCGATCCTGTAGTACTGGTGGCGTCCAGCGCCGAGGTGTACGGCAGCGGCCCCCCGGTACCGCGCCGCGAGACCGATCCGCTGCTTCCCCAATCGGCGTATGCGGCCAGCAAGGTAGCCGCCGAGATCGCCGCGCTCGAGGTTTGGCGCCGCTCAGGATTGAGAGTTATCATCGCCCGGCCGTTCCAGCACACCGGCCCCACTCAGCCTAAGCAGTACGTGGTGCCGTCCTTCGTCGAGCGTTTGCTCGCCGCAAGGGCGGCCGGCGCCACCCGGGTGCCGACCGGCAATCTGGAGCCAGTGCGGGATCTGCTCGATGTGCGGGATGTGACCGACGCGTACCTGGCGCTGCTGAGCCGGGGAGTGGCGGGTGAGGTCTACAACATCGCCCGGGGAGAGGGCATCAAGCTGCGGGAGCTGTTCCACCGTCTCGCTGATCTGGTCGGGGTCCGGGTGGATCCGGTGCCGGACCCCGCGCTGATCCGCTCCAGCGACATTCCTTATCTCGTCGGCGATGGGAGCAAGCTTCGGAACGCCACCGGCTGGCTGCCTCACATCACGCTCGATCAGACCCTGCGGGAGCTGGTGGATGCCCAAACGCACTGACCTGTCGACCATTCTCCTCATCGGCTCGGGACCGATAGTCATCGGACAGGGAGCCGAGTTCGACTACTCCGGTACCCAGGCCGTCCGGGCGCTCAAGGAGGAGGGCTACCGGGTGGTCCTGGTGAATTCGAACCCCGCCACGATCATGACCGATCCCGAGCTTGCCGATCGCACCTACATCGAGCCGGTAACCCCGGAGTGGGTGGCCAAGGTGATCGAGCGGGAGCGCCCGGACGCTCTGTTGCCAACCATGGGTGGACAGACCGCGCTCAATGTGGCCATGGCGCTGGAGCGCAACGGGACGCTGGCCCGCTACGGGGTGGAGTTGATCGGCGCCAACGAGCGTGCCATCCGCTTGGCCGAAGACCGGGAGGAGTTCGCCCAGGCCATGCGGCGGATCGGGCTCGCTACACCGGAGGGACGAACGGTCCGCAGCGTGGACCAGGCGCTCGAGGCGGTGGAGGCAACCGGCTACCCCGCGATCCTGCGTCCCTCCTTCACTCTGGGGGGCACCGGCGGCGGAATCGCCTACAACCGGGAAGAGTTCGAGATCCTGATCCGCCGCGGCCTCGAGCTGTCGCCCGTGGGCTCCGTGCTGGTGGAGCGCAGCGTAATCGGCTGGAAGGAGTTCGAGCTGGAGGTCATGCGGGACGGCGCCGATAACGTGGTGATCGTCTGCTCGATAGAGAATCTCGACCCCATGGGGGTTCACACCGGCGACTCGATAACCGTGGCTCCGGCGATGACCCTCACCGACCGCGAGTATCAGGTGATGCGGGACGCGGCCATCCGGATCATCCGGGAGATCGGCGTCGCGGCAGGGGGTTGCAATATTCAGTTTGCCGTCAGTCCCACGACGGGCGAGCAGCTCGTCATCGAGATGAACCCCCGGGTGTCCCGCTCTTCGGCGCTGGCGTCCAAGGCAACCGGGTTTCCCATCGCCCGGATCGGCACCAAGCTGGCGGTAGGATACCGGCTGGACGAGCTCCCCAACGACATCACCCGAACCACCCCGGCTTCGTTCGAGCCAGTGCTCGACTACGTGGTAGTAAAGATTCCCCGCTTCGCGTTCGAGAAGTTTCCCGCGGCCGACCCCACGCTCACCACCCAGATGAAATCAGTCGGCGAGGTCATGGCCATCGGGCGCACCTTCAAGGAGGCGTTTCAGAAGGGACTTCGAGGCCTGGAGTCGGATCGAACCGGGTGGGTGGTGGGTCCGACACCGGCGGACGACCGCCTGCAGGATTCCAGCCGCGAGGCGGTGCTCGCCGCGGTCGGAACACCGACGCCGGAGCGAATCTTCCAGATCAAGCATGCCCTCAAGCTCGGGATCTCCGTCGAATCCCTGGCGGAGCGCACCGGTATAGACCCCTGGTTTCTGTACCAGTTGGAGGAGCTGCTGGAGGCGGAGGAGGAGTGGGTAGGAAGCGGGGAAGCGGGTAAGCGGGGAAGCGAGGAAGATAGACGGGCGCTCTTGCTGAAGATTAAACGTCATGGGTTCTCGGACCGGCAGTTGGCGGATCTCCGCGGCACCACTGAGGCGGCCATCCGGGCCGAGCGGCATCGGCTCGGGATCCGGCCTGCCTACAAGACGGTAGACACCTGCGCCGGCGAATTTCCTTCGGCGACTCCGTACCTCTATTCCTGCTACGATGAGGAGACCGAAGCCGGACCCAGCGGCCAACCCACCGTGATGATCCTGGGGAGCGGCCCCAACCGGATCGGGCAGGGCGTCGAGTTCGACTATTGCTGCGTGCGAGCCACCATGGCGTTCAGGGAGCTGGGATACCGCACCGTCATGGTCAACTCCAACCCGGAAACGGTGTCCACCGATTTCGACATCTCGGACGCACTCTATTTCGAGCCGCTCACGCTCGAAGATGTGCTCGAGGTGGTTGCGGTGGAGCAGCCGAGCGGTGTGGTGGTGCAGCTGGGTGGCCAGACGCCGCTCCGCCTGGCCCGGGCCCTGGAGCGCGAGGGCGTGCGCATCCTGGGCACCTCCCCCGCTGCCATCGACCTGGCGGAAGACCGGGGAAAGTTCGAGGCCATGGCCCGGGAGCTCGGTGTGGCCCAGCCGCCCAGCGGCATCGCCCGGTCGGTCGAGGAGGCATTGAGTGTGGCCGGCCGGGTGGGCTATCCGGTGCTGGTGCGCCCGTCCTATGTGCTGGGCGGCCGGGCCATGGAGATCGTGTACGACGACACCTCGCTTCGGAGCTACTTCGATCGGGCCGCCCGGGTGGCTCCGGAGCACCCGGTGCTGATCGACAGCTTCCTCGAAGATGCCTTCGAGGCCGACGTGGATGCCATTGCCGACGGGACCCGGTGCGTAATCGGCGGGGTCATGCAGCATATCGAGGATGCCGGGATCCACTCCGGCGATTCGGCCTGCGTGCTGCCGCCCTACCTCATCACCGAGGCCCAGGTGGAGGAGATGCGCCGGCACACCCGCGCCTTTGCCGAGCGGCTTGGCGTGGTGGGCCTGCTCAACGTGCAGTTCGCGATCAAGAACGGAACGGTTTACGTGCTGGAGGTGAACCCCCGCGCCTCGCGCACGGTGCCGTTCGTCTCCAAGACCACCGGTCTGCCCTTCGCCAGCCTCGCTGCCGCGGTCATGGCCGGCAAGACCCTCGAGGATCTCGGCCTGCACGATGATGTGCTCCAGCCCTACGTCGCGGTCAAAGAGGCGGTGTTTCCCTTCAGCAAGCTCCAGGGCGTCGATCTGCTCCTGGGACCGGAGATGCGCTCGACCGGCGAGGTCATGGGCATCGCCGACTCCTTCGGAATGGCTTTTGCCAAGGCCCAGATCTCCGCTGAGGGAGCACTCCCGCTGGAGGGCGTCGTCTTCGTCACGGTGAACGACCACGACAAGGCCAACCTGGTGCCGATCGCAAGGCGGTTCCACGGGCTCGGGTTCCGGATCATGGCCACCGACGGCACGGCTCGCTATCTCCGGGGCCGGGGCATTCCGGCCGAGCGGGTGCTCAAGGTCTATGAGGGACGGCCCAACGCCATCGACCTGCTGGTATCCGGGCAGATCCACCTGCTCATCAATACGCCGCTCGGGAAACTGACCCAGCAGGACGATTACGCCATCCGGCGCGCCGCCCTCCAGCATCGGGTCCCTTACACCACCACATTGTCGGCCGCGTCTGCCGCGTGTGACGCCATCATCGCGCTTCGGAGCCGCGCCGGCGAGGTTCGGCCGCTCCAGGAGTGGCATGCGCTGGCCCGGGAGATGTCGCCGGAGTGGACCGGTTGATCGCACGCGACGCGGGCTTCGTCCAGGCCTTGCGCAGCCGGGTAGGCGGCACGGTACGCGAGGCGGAGCCAGTCGGACGGTACTCCACCTACCGCATTGGTGGCCCGGCCACGGTGCTCCTTCCCGCCAACCCAGAGGATGTCGCCCGCGCGCTGGGCCTCGCCCACGAGGCTGGCGTGCCCTGGTTCGCCATCGGCCTAGGTTCCAACATTCTGCTCCCGGACGAAGGGCTCGAGGCGCTGGTCATTCGCCTGGGTAAGGGACTCGACCAGCTCCAGAGCAGCCAGGACCACTGGACTGTGGGCGCCGGGCTGCCGGCCCCGCTGGCCGCGCGCCGCACCGCGGAAGCCGGGTTCGCGGGGCTGCATATCTTCGTAGGGGTGCCCGGTACCGTCGGCGGCGGCGTCTATATGAATGCCGGGTGCCACGGTGGCGACTGGTCGGAGGTGGTTGAGCGGGTCACCGTCGTAGACTCCGCTGGCAGAGACACCGTGCTCGAGCGCCGGGAGATCCCCTTTACCTACCGGCGCAGCGGATTGGACGGGCGCATCGTGCTCCAGGCCACGGTACGGCTTCGGCAGGAGGACCAGGGCCGCCTGGACGAAACTATCGCCGAGATGTTCGAGTGGCGGCAGCGGGGCACGCCGTTCAACCAACCGTGCTGCGGCAGCGTGTTCAAGAATCCCGCAGGCCCTAGCTGGAGGCGCGAGGATGGCCCCCGCACCGCGGGTCAGCTCATCGAGGCTGCCGGACTGAAGGGGTTCAGCATCGGCGCAGCCCAGGTCTCGCCGATCCACGCCAACTACTTCGTCAATACCGGCAGCGCCACTGCGGCCGAAGTAAAGAAGCTGATTGAGTACGTGCAGAAGGCGGTAGAAGAGAAGTTCGGCGTGCGGCTGGACCCGGAAGTGAAGCTGATCGGGTCCAAGGGGGAGTACCTGAACAGCGTCACGCCTTTAGGATGACCATGCCCGACTACTTCGTCCACCAATCGTCGTATGTCGATGACGGCGCCATCATCGGCCGGGGCACCAAGATCTGGCATTTCTGCCACATCATGCCTGGGGCGGTGATTGGGGAAGGGTGCAATCTCGGCCAGAACGTGGTGGTCATGTCGGGTACGCGGCTGGGAAACAACGTCAAGGTGCAGAACAACGTCTCGATCTACCAGGGCGTGGTCCTGGAGGACGACGTCTTCTGCGGCCCGAGCTGCGTCTTCACCAACGTGGTCAACCCCCGGAGCCACGTGTCCCGCAAGTCTGAGTACCAGCCTACCCTGGTACGTCGTGGGACATCCATAGGGGCCAACGCCACCATCCTGTGCGGTGTCACTCTGGGCGAGTACAGCTTCATCGGCGCCGGCGCGGTGGTCCGGAGCGACGTGCCGGCTTTTGCTCTCATGGTCGGCGTACCGGCCCGCCGGGTAGGCTGGATGTGCCAGTGCGGCGTTCGGCTTCAGCCTCGCGAGGGCCGGGTAGCCTGCACCGCGTGCGGAGCCACGTACCGGGAGACCGAGGGCGTTCTGCGGCTGATTGACCCACCCCGGCCACTCGGCTAAGTTCTCTAGCTGCCGAAGGTTCCGTCCTTTTCCCCACCCCAGGGTGTCTCCGGTGAGCGTACCGCTGCTTGACCTGGTCGCGCAGTACCAGACCATCAAGGATGATGTGCTCGCGGCCATGATGGCCGTGATCGAGCGGCAGGGCTTCATCATGGGGCCGGAGGTGAGCCGGCTTGAGAGCGAGATAGCCCGGTTGTCCCGGGCCCGGCACGGGATTGCCTGTGCCAGCGGTACCGATGCACTGCTGCTGCCGCTCAAGGCTCTGGATCTTCGTCCCGGCGATGAGGTGATCACTACACCCTTCACCTTCTTCGCCACCGCGGGCACGATCCACAACGCCGGTGGCACGCCCGTCTTCGTGGATATCGATCCCGCTACCTTCAACATCTCGCCCCGGGCCATCGAGGCGGCCCTCACCCCCAGGACCCGCGCCATAGTGGTGGTTCACCTCTTCGGACAGATGGCGGCAATGGAGAAGATCCTGCCGCTCGCCGCCCACCGGCAGTTGCCGGTGATCGAGGATGGGGCGCAGTCCATCGGAGCGCGGCGGAAGGTCTCCGGCGAATGGCGCATGTCCGGAGAGCTGGGCACCGTGGGCACGCTCTCGTTCTTCCCCACCAAGAATCTCGGCGCCTGGGGCGATGCCGGCCTGATCGTCACCCAGGACGACGCACTGGCGGAACGGCTGCGCCGGCTCCGGCTTCACGGTGGATCCCGGCAATATCTCCATGAGGAGGTAGGCACCAACAGCCGTCTGGACAGTCTCCAGGCCGCGGTCCTGCTGGCCAAACTGCCCCACCTGGAGCGGTGGAACGAGGCGCGCCGCCGGAACGCCGCCCGGTACACGTCGGCGTTCGAGGGGCACCCGGAGATCTGTCCTCCCCGTTCTGACCCGGCGAACGACCATACCTTCCACCAATACACGGTGCGGGTGTCCCGGCGAGACGAGCTGCAGGCGTACCTGAAGTCGAAGGGAATAGGGCATGCGATCTACTATCCCCTCGCCCTCCATCTTCAGCCGTGCTTCGCCCACCTGGACTACCGGCGCGGCAGTCTTCCCGTCGCCGAAGCGGCCATGGACTCGGTCCTGTCTCTGCCGATCTATCCCGAGCTGAGCCGGGCCCAGCAGGACACGGTCATCGAAGCGGTCCAATCATTCTACGGGTGAGTCGAGCGGCATGAGCATCGCGCAGGACCTGATTACCAGAGCCGAACGCCGGCAGATTCTCTTCGGCGTCGTCGGACTGGGTTATGTGGGGTTGCCGCTTGCGGTCGAGCTGTCCCGCGCCGGCTACCGGGTGCTCGGTTTCGACGTCAACCCCGACGTCGTGGAGGGCCTCAACCGGGGGCGCTCACACGCCAAGGACGTGAGTGACGAGCAGCTGGGGAAGGCCATGGAATGCGGCCGGTTCAGCGCCACCACGGACATGTCGCGCCTCTCGGAGCCGGACGCGATATCCATCTGCGTGCCCACGCCGCTCTCCAAGTTCAAGGATCCCGACGTCAGCTACATCGTGGCGGCAACCGAGGCGGTGAAAACCCGGCTGCGGCGGGGCCAGGCCATCGTTCTGGAGAGCACGACCTATCCCGGCACCACTCGCGAGATTCTACTGCCCGCTCTCCAGAGCACCGGCCTCAAGGTAGGGCAGGACTTCTTCCTGGCGTTCAGCCCCGAGCGGGTGGATCCCGGCAATCCCACTTACGGCACCCGGAACACGCCCAAGGTGGTGGGTGGCATCACCGCCGACTGCCTGAGGGTGGCACAGGCGCTGTACCAGCCGGCCATCGATACGCTCGTCCCGGTGTCGACCACCGAGGCGGCGGAGCTGGTGAAGCTGCTGGAGAACACTTTCCGCAGCGTCAACATCGGTCTGGTGAACGAGATGGCAATCGTATGCGACAAGCTGGGCGTCAATGTGTGGGAGGTCATCGAGGCTGCGTCCACCAAGCCGTTCGGCTTCATGAAGTTCCTGCCAGGGCCCGGGCTCGGCGGCCACTGCATCCCCATAGACCCGCACTACCTCGCCTGGAAGATGCGGGGGCTCAACTACAAGACCCGGTTCATCGACCTCGCTGGCGAACTGAACACCGAGATGCCCATGTTCTGGGTTCGCAAACTAGCCGAGGCGCTCAACGGCCAGGGCAAAGCGGTGCGGGGCGCCTCGGTGCTGGTACTGGGTGTGGCCTATAAGCGGGACATCGACGACATCCGCGAGAGTCCAGCGCTCGATATCATCCGCCTGCTGGAAGGGCAGGGAGCCCGGGTCACCTACTTCGATCCCCATGTTCCCCGCTTCCGGGAGGATGGTCGCGAGTTCCATTCGGTTGAGCTGACGCCCGACGCGGTCGCGGCGGTGGACTGCGTAATGATCGTGACCGATCACAGTGCCGTGGATTACCGGATGATCAAGCAGCGGGCAAAGCTGGTGGTAGACACCCGGAACGCAATACCGAGAGAGGGCTGACATGCACGTGGCGGTGATTGGGAGTGGCTACGTCGGCCTGGTGGCCGGTGCCTGCCTGGCGGAGACAGGAAACGACGTCACCTGCGTGGACGTGGACGGGGAGAAGATAGCCCGGCTGCAGCGCAACGAAGTGCCCATCTACGAGCCGGGCCTCGAGCCCATGGTGAAACGCAACCAGGAGGAAGGACGGCTCACGTTCACTACCGACACCGGCGCGGCCGTCCGGAGCGCGCGGGTCATCTTCATTGCCGTAGGCACACCTCCTGGGGAGGACGGCTCGGCCGATCTGAAGCACGTTCTCGCCGTGGCGCGGGAGGTGGGGCGCCACATGAACGAGCCCAAGATCGTGGTGACCAAGTCCACGGTCCCCGTAGGCACCGCAGAAAAAGTCCGGGCGGCCATCAAGGCGGAGACCAGTGCCCGCTTTGCCGTCTGCTCCAACCCCGAGTTTCTCAAGGAGGGGGCTGCGATCGAGGACTTCATGAAGCCGGACCGGGTGGTAGTGGGGGTGGACGACGACGAAGCCCGGGAGGTAATGGGCGAGTTGTACGCCCCGTTCACCCGCCAAGGCGGAAACCGGGTGCTTTTCATGGACATCGCCTCGGCGGAGGTTACCAAGTATGCCGCCAACGCCATGCTCGCGACTCGCATTTCGTTCATGAACCAGATGGCTCTCTTCTGCGAGCTGGTCGGCGCCGACGTCAACCAGGTCAGACTGGGCATCGGCTCCGATCAGCGAATCGGCCGCGCGTTCCTGTATCCCGGCCCGGGCTACGGCGGATCCTGCTTCCCCAAGGACGTGAAGGCCCTTATCCGGACCTCCGACGATCTCGGCCTCTCTCTCGACCTCCTGAAGGCGGTCGAGGGCGTCAACGAGTGTCAGAAGCAGATAGTGCTGCAGAAGGCTCTGAGATACCTGGGACAGGATCTCAGCGGCAAGATTCTGGGTCTCTGGGGGCTGGCATTCAAGGCCGAGACGGACGACATGAGGGAGAGCCCGACGATTCCTCTCATCGAAGGGCTTCTGGCAGCGGGCGCGCGGGTCCAGACCCACGACCCCAGGGCGACGGACTCGGCCCGGATGATCTTCGGCGACCGGGTGATGTACGCGGCCGATCCCTATAGCGCTGCTCATGGCGCCGACGCCCTCGTTGTCATGACCGAATGGCTGGTATATCGCAATCCCGATTTCGAGCGGGTGCGCAAGCTGGTTCGGCGACCCCTGCTCATCGACGGCCGCAATCTTTACGACCCGGACCGGATGGCCTCACTCGGCTTCGAGTATCATGGAATCGGCCGCGGGCATAGATGACACGAGTTCTGGTGACAGGTGCCGCCGGCTTCATCGGCTCCCATCTGGTCGAGGCGCTCGCCACCCGGGGCGATACAGTCATCGGATTGGACAACTTCGATCCCTTTTACCCCCGGGCAATGAAGGAGCGGAATCTGGCCGAGGTGGGCCCCCGGCCGGGGTTCGCCTTCCACGAGCAGGATCTCCTGGATGTCGAGGCCTTGGCGCCGCTGCTGAGCCCGGACACCGTCGTCGTGCATCTCGCGGCCAAGGCCGGGGTCCGCCCCTCGCTGGCAGACCCGGTGGCTTACGCCCGGGCCAACGTAACCGGAACCGCGGCAGTGCTGGAGGCCGCCCGGCGGGCGGGGGTGACCCGATTCGTCTTCGGCTCGTCTTCCTCGGTGTACGGCGACAGCACGCCGGCGCCCTTCCGCGAGGATGCAGCCGCCGTCGTTCCGGTGTCTCCCTATGCGGCCACCAAGCGCGCCGGGGAGCTGCTTCTTAGCTCGATGGCTCCCCTGTACGGGCTCCGGGCGGCCTCGCTACGGCTTTTCACCGTATACGGGCCCCGGCAGCGGCCGGATCTTGCCATTCATGCCTTCACCCGGAAAATGGTCGAGGGCCACGCTCTCACCCTGTTCGGTGACGGCAGCCAGGCGCGAGACTACACTTACTGCGACGACATCGTCGCCGGTATCCTGGCGGCGATGGCCTGGACCGCCGCGGCTCCGGTTGGAGTCGAGACCTTCAATCTCGGTGGAAACCGGTCCATTCCGACCGAAGCCATGGTGGCCGAAATAGCCGACGCCCTCGGAGTGAAGCCCAGGATCGAATGGGCGCCGATGCAGCCGGGTGACGTGCAGCGTACTGCGGCCGATCTCACCAAGTCCGGGGCCGTGCTGGGCTACGCGCCGAAGACGCCGTTCGCCGACGGAGTTCGCCGCTTCACTCGATGGTTTCGGGAGGCTTATGGCCGGGCAGACTGAGCTCCTGCTGGCACGCGCCCGGGAGCGATTCATAGTGCAGGACTATTACGGGGCGGTCCACCTCCTCGAGTCGGTCGTGGACTCGGGCCGGGCCTTCGCCGACGTGCATCATCTCCTGGGGGTATCGCTCTCACTGCTGGGGCAGGCCGAACGCGCGCTGGGCCAACTGGAGCGAGCGCTGGAGTTGAACCCGAAGTACGTCGAGGCCCTGATCCACCAGGGGCTGGTGCTCAACGAGCTGGGCCGCACCGATGAGGCGCAAGATGCGTTCGGCCGCGCGGCCGAGCACCTCGCAAAGCCGACTGCGGGACTCCCGGCACCGGTGGCGGCGCAGCTCGCCAACCGGCACGCCGAGCTGGCCGAAACCTACGCTACCGCGGGTGCGTTGGACCGGGCCATCGAGCAGTATGAATCCGCTCTCGAGCTGGGACCCGAGTTTCACGATCTCCGCTACCGCATGGGTCGCCTCCTGCTGGAGGCCGGCCGTCCGCTCGACGCGCGTGAGGCGCTGGAGGAAGTCATCCGGGCCCAGCCGAACTTCGTGGACGCCGAAGCCGCGCTGGGGCTGGCGCACTACCTGTCGGGCGATGCCGGTGGCGCCCGCTCCGTGTGGCAGGCCTGCCTCTCTCGCCGCCCCGAGAACGCCAGAGTCGAGGCTTACCTCGCCATGCTTTCGCGCGCGGGGCAGTGAGCCTGAAGTCCTCCATCCTCTTCGGCCGGCTGCCCCGCCTGCCACTGCTCGGCGCCGGGGTGATAATGCTGCTGTATGCCTGCGGCCAGGCCGACGATCACGAGCGGCGGGGCGATCACGCCTACGGCCAATCGCGGTACGGGCAGGCGCTGGCCGAGTATCGCCTGGCGCTGGCGGAAGATCCGGAGCCGCGGGTATGGGCCAAGGCCGGAGCCGCCGCCCTGCATGCCGGCAATCTCGAGGTTGCATCCGACGCCTACCTGCGTCTGGCCGCGGAGGACCCCACCCGCGCCGTGGAGGCTGCCGAAGGGCTCGATGCCGTCGCCCGCGCTGCCGAGCGCGCCGGCAATGCCCAGCAGCTCCAGACCGCCGTGGTCGGGATGGGCGCGATCGCTCCCGACCGATCCATAGGCCGATACGCCCTCGAGCTGATTCGCCGGCCTGGAGCGGAGGCGACCGACCTCGTGGCAGTGCTCCCCGCGGCCATCGCGGTGGCGCCGGATGCGCAAACAGTGGATTCTCTCCTGGCAGTATACGCCGCGGCCCTGAAGGAGACTGCAGGATGCCATGAGGCGCTCCCCGCCTACCAGGCGGCACTACGCCGCAGCAAGCTGGCCGTTCTGAAGGCTCGGGCCGAAGAAGGCGTGGCGGGCTGCTCGCTGGCGCTGGGGCTCCAGGCCGAGGCCGCCGCCAGACCAGACCACGCGGCGCTGTGGTTTGCCGCGGCCATCCGAGTGGACTCGAGTACTATCGTAGGCCGGCGGGCCCTCGTCGGATACGGCGACGCGCGGCTCCGGCTGGGCGACCCGATTGCCGCCGCGCTAGCCTACCAGGCGGTGGTTTCCGACCAGGTGCAGAGTGATTCCATTCACCAGATGGCAATGTCGCGCCTCCAGGATCTCCGGGCCTCTCCTTCCGAGGGCGAGTCGGCCCTGACCGGGGTGCGATGAGTCGGCCGGTCGTCCTCTGTCTTACTGCGTTCGCCGCGCTCCTTGCCGGGTGTGGCGGCGGCCGATCCGCGGCCGACCCCACCGGGACTCCGACGCCGGTCTCCCAGGCAGCCGAGACCGCCTCGCCGGCCGCGTTGGACTCGCTCTGGAACAGCGCCGTGCGGCATGTGCGTCATGGCGAGTGGAGCGATGCCGCCAAGCTTCTGGAGCGCGCCCTGCTCGAGTTCAGCCCCGGCGATCCGCGCATCACCGAGGCGCACTACTGGCTGGGCGAGGCGTATTTAGCCCGGGGAAGTCACCTCGAGGCGGTGCGGGAATTGCGCAAGGCCTCGGACGAGACGCCGAATCATCCGCTCGCACCGGAAGCCCTGCTGCGGGTGGGCGACGCCTATGCCGATCTCTGGCGCCGGCCGGAGCTCGACCCGACCTACGGCCAGACTGCCCTTGCCACCTACCAGGAGCTGCTGAACCGCTATCCGGGAAGCACTGCGGCCAAGCGGGCCCAGCTTCGCATCGCCGAGCTCAACGAGCGCTTCGCCTACAAGGCCTATAAATCCGCCCTGTTCTACTCCCGCCTGAAAGCCTACGACTCCGCGATCTTGTACCTGAGGGACCTCATCGCCACCTACCCCAAGGCCGCGGTCGTCCCCGAGGCGCTGGTCAAGCTGGTCGAGGCCTACCAGAGGCTGGGTTATCGTGAGGACGTCCAGGAAACCTGCGACTACATCCGCCGTTTCCACCCCAAGGCAGCGGGAGCGAGCGAGGTCTGTCCGGCCCTGGCCGCCGGTGCCTGAGTAGGGATGATCGGCCTCTTCGGCGGGTCCTTCGATCCCGTCCATCACGGACATCTCATCGTGGCGCAGGTGGCGGCCGAGAAGCTTCGGCTCGAGATGCTTCGTTTCGTCCCCGCCAGAGAACAGCCGTTCAAGGTCGGTACCCACCACACCGCCCCGGAGCACCGGGTGGCCATGCTGTCGCTCGCCACGGCCGGAACTCCGGGCTTTAGCCTGGAGCTGAGCGAGTTGCAGCGACCGGGTCCCTCCTACACGGTGGACACTCTGCGGATCTTAGGGCAGCGGGAACCCGGGGCCGAGTTCCTCCTCCTGCTCGGGGCCGATGCCGCCGCCGATCTGCCGGCCTGGCGGGAGGCCGACCAGATCCCCAGCCTTGCCCGGATCGCCGTTTTTGCCCGCCCCGGCTCCTCGGTTCCCGACTCACCCTGGGCCTCTTTCGTCGTTGAGGTGCCCGCCCTCGACATCTCGGCCACCGAAGTGCGTGCCCGGGTCGGCCGGGGCCAGTCCATCCGTTACTGGGTGCCCGACGCGGTGGCGGAGTACATCGCAACACACCGGTTATATTTGGACCCAGAATGATCAAGCCATTGATGACAGCGGTCTTCGGCACCCGCTTCGACCGCGAGCGCAAGCGCATCCAACCGATTGTGGACCAGATCCACGGCCAGGAGGAGCGGCTCAAGCAGCTAAGCGAGAGCGACCTGAAGGCCCAGACGGCGCGCTTCCGCGAACGGCTGAGCGAGCGAACCGGTGCGCTCAAGGCGGAGCTCGAAGAGGTTCGGGAAGCCAAGCACAGTTGTGCCGACCCGGGTGAGCGAGATCAGCTCGAGGGACGGTTCCAGGATCTGGAGCGACGCTACAAGAAGGAGCTAGTGGCGGCGCTGGACGACCTCCTGCCGGAAGCGTTCGCCACGGTCCGCGAGGCATGCCGCCGCCTGCTTGGCACGAGCGTACAGGTGACCGGACACGAGCTGGTCTGGGACATGGTGCCCTACGACGTCCAGCTGATCGGTGGGGTGGTCCTGCACCAGGGCAAGATCGCCGAAATGGCCACCGGCGAGGGCAAGACGCTGGTGGCCACCCTGCCGCTATACCTGAATGCGCTGACCGGCCGCGGCGCTCACCTGGTAACGGTCAACAACTATCTGGCCCGCCGCGACTCGCAATGGATGGGCCACGTCTTCAAGTACCTGGGACTCACGGTTGCCTGCCTCGACGATACCGAGCCCTCCTCGCCCGAGCGGCGTGCCGCCTACCTCTCGGATATCACGTACGGCACCAACAACGAGTTCGGCTTCGACTACCTGCGTGACAACATGGTGTTCTCGCTGGACCAGCGGGTCCAGCGGGAACATGCCTACGCCATCATCGACGAGGTGGACTCGATCCTCATCGACGAGGCCCGGACGCCGCTGATCATATCGGGCCCGGTGGGGAACGAAACCGATGAGAAGTACGCCCAGTTCAGCCGCCAGGTGGCCGAGCTGGTGCGGAAGCAGACCGGGGTGGTGAATACCCTGCTGGCCGAGAGCGAGAAGCTTCTGGAAGACCCCAAGACCCGGAACGATGCCGGGCTCAAGCTCTACCAGGCCCGACTGGGAATGCCGAAGAACAAACGGCTCCTGAAGCTGCTGAACGAGCCCGGGATCAAGCAGATGGTGCAGCGGATGGAGCTGGACGCCATCGCCGACCGCAAGCTGCCCATGAGACAGCAGCGCATGAGGGATCTCGAGGAGACACTCTATTTCGTGCTGGACGAGAAGGGCCACTCGGTGCACCTGACCGACCGCGGCGCGGAGACAATGTCGCCGAACGAGCCCGGACTCTTTCTGGTGCCGGACATCTCCGAGGAGATCCACGCAATCGACCGGGACCCCGAGCTGTCGGCCCACGACCGGATCGAGCGCCGCCGGCAGATCGAATCGGACTACGCCATCAAGAGCGAGAAGCTGCACATCATCCACAAGCTCCTTCAGGCGTACGCGCTGTACGAGAAGGAAGTGGATTACCTGGTGCAGGACGGCCAGGTGGTGATCGTGGACGAATTCACCGGCCGGGTCATGTCGGGCCGGCGCTGGGCGGATGGCCTGCACCAGGCGGTGGAGGCCAAGGAAGGCGTGCAGGTCAAGGGGGAGACCCAGACCTTCGCCACCATCACGATCCAGAACTACTTCCGGATGTACGACAAGCTGGCAGGCATGACCGGCACCGCCGAGACCGAGGAGACCGAGTTCTACTCCATCTACGGGCTCGAGGTGAGCGTCATCCCGACCCACCGTCCCGTCAAGCGCCTCGACCAGGCCGACCGGATCTACAAGACCCGCAAGGAGAAGCACGACGCCATCATGGACGAGGTCGAGCGGCTGCACGGCCTGGGCTGGCCCATCCTCATTGGCACCGTGAACGTGGATGTCTCCGAGACGCTTTCCCGGCAGCTCAAGCGCCGCGGACTGAAGCATGAAGTACTGAATGCCAAGTATCACCAGCGGGAGGCCGAGATCGTGGCGGGAGCGGGCCAGAAGGCGGCCATTACGATCGCCACCAACATGGCCGGGCGCGGCACCGACATCAAACTCGGCAAGGATCTCGACCTGGCTCAGCCGGAAGCCGGGCTCCAGATCATCGGCACCGAGCGCCACGAATCCAGGCGGATCGACCGGCAGCTCAGGGGCCGCTCCGGCCGGCAGGGCGATCCGGGCCAGTCGATCTTCTTTCTGTCGCTGGAAGACGATCTGATGCGGCTCTTCGGCTCGGACCGGATCGCACGCTGGATGGACAAGAGTGGGGCGGAAGAGGGAGAGGTCATCACCGGTGGGCTGGTTACCCGGGCCATAGAGCAGGCACAAAAGCGGGTGGAGCTGCAGAACTTCCAGCAGCGGAAGCGGCTCCTGGAATACGACGACGTCATGAACCAGCAGCGGGAGGTCATCTACTCCTTGCGGCTCTTCGCGCTGGAGCGGGGGGAGGAACTCAAGGCGGAGGCCCGGCGGATGATCGAGGCCGCCCTGGAACGGGCGGTCAACCAGTTCCTGGTGGGAGCCGAACGGCCCGAGGAGTACGACCGGGGCGGGCTGCGGGAGGCGCTCACCCTCCAGTACCTGGTCACGGTGGACCGGCTGGTCGACGCTGGAGCGACCCCGGGCATAGGGGAGATGATCGATGCGGTGAGGGCCGAAGGCGAGGAAAGCTTCAGGCGGAAGATCCAATACCTGGCTGACTTCGGGAAGACGATCGGCATTCCCGAGGTGGATACCCAGGTGCTGTCGCAGGTCATGCTCTCGGTGCTCGACGAGCGCTGGAAAGACCACCTCTACGACCTCGACCAGCTGAGGAACGCCATTCAGTACCGCGCCTGGGGGCAAAAGGACCCCCTGGTGGAATACAAGCGTGAGGCGTTCGAGATGTTCGAGGACCTGATGCACGACATCCAGTCAACCTTCACCGAACGGTTCCTGAAGATTCAGGTGAGCGCCGAGCCGCCCCGGCCCGAGCCCCAGGCCCGCCGCCCGGCCCGGCAGCCGTCCATCCCCGCGCGGAGTGCGGCCGATGAGCTCTTCAGCGGCCCATCCAGCGGAGTGGCCGCTCCTCCGACATCTCCCGGCTCGCGCGCCATGGGGCCGGCGGTCAACAGCTCGCTCGGGCCGGTGGGGCGAGCAACCGCGGCGGTTCCTGAAGTGGGTCGGAACGATCCCTGCCCCTGTGGTTCGGGCAAGAAGTACAAGAAGTGCCACGGAGCCGGGCGGTAGGATCGCGCGTAACTTCCGCCATACCTGCACGATAATGACACTCAGCCGGTCTCAGGGTTGATTATCCTGTGCCATGGCTCTGCCGGTTTCCACCCTTCCCGATACCGATCGGCCGCGCGAGCGCCTCTGGTCTCTGGGTGCCGCCGCGTTGACGACCGCCGAACTTCTCGCCATCCTGTTAGGTACCGGTGGAGGCGGTCAGGGCGTTCTCGAGTTGGCCTCCCGGCTGCTGGAAGTCAGCGAAGGGTCGCTCCGGCGTTTAGCCCAGCGGCCGTGCGCGGAGCTGCTTCGATCGCCGGGCATCGGTCCAACCAAGGCGGGACGTCTTCTGGCCGCCTTCGAATTGGGTGCCCGGAGCGTCCGGGAAGAGCGTCCACCGGTGCAGCGGATCCGGGAACCCGAGGATGTATTTCGCCTGTTTCGTAGTCGGTTGCGGGATCTCCAGGTGGAGGAGTTTCATCTCCTCGCGCTGGACAGCCAGAGCCAGGTTCTTCGCGAGGTGCTCGTCACCCGCGGGCTACTCAATAGCTCTCTGGTGCATCCTCGTGAAGTGTTCCGGGCCGCTATAGCCGAGGCCGCGGCCGGTATCATCGTGGTGCATAACCATCCCAGTGGCGATCCGACCCCGTCGGCCGAAGACCGGGCGGCCACCAAGCAGCTGGTCTCGGCGGGCCGGTTGCTGGATCTGCCCGTGTACGATCATGTCATCGTTGCCGGAGACCGATTTGTGAGCTTTGCAACGGCAGGACTCCTGTGACCGGCACCCTGCCCGACCTCGCCCCGGACCTGAGGGCCGTGCTCGAGCGGCACGCCGACCGCCTGGACCTGGAGCTGGTTGACCGGGCCATCCGCTTTAGCGCGTCCGCTCACCGGGGTCAGAAACGCATGTCGGGCGAGGACTTCGTTTCTCACACCATCGCCGTGGCCCTGATTCTGGCAGAGCAGCTCCTGGACAGCACCACCATCGTGGCGGCCCTGCTGCACGACGTGGTGGAGGACTCCGACGTCCGCACGGAAGACATCGCGCGCGAGTTCGGACCCGAGGTGGCCGGAATCGTGGAGGGGCTCACTAAAATCTCCACCCTCACCTTCCATTCCTCCGCCGAAGAACAGGTCGAGAACTACCGCAAGCTCCTGCTCTCCATCGCGAGAGATGCCCGGGTCATCATCATCAAGCTGGGCGACCGGCTTCACAACATGCGCACGCTCGAGCACCTGCCTCCCGAGCGGCGCAGCCGGATAGCCCTGGAGACCCGTGAGATCTACGCTCCGCTGGCGCACCGCTTCGGCATGGCGGGCATCAAGGCGGAGCTGGAGGACCTGGCCTTCAAGTTCCTGGAGCCCGACGAGTACCGGGATCTGGCCATGCAGGTGGCCGCCAAGCGGGCAGAGCGGGAGCAAACCATTCTCAAGCTCAAGACCCCTCTCGACGACGAGCTGCGCCATGCCGGCGTCGAATGGTTCGAGGTGACCGGCCGGCCCAAGCACCTGTGGTCGATCTTTCAGAAGATGAAGAAGCGGGGCAAGGCGTTCGACGAGATCTACGATCTCATGGCGGTCCGGGTCATCGTACGCTCGGTGCCGGACTGCTACCACGTGCTGGGTATCATCCATCACAACTGGACTCCTATCCAGGAGCGTATCAAGGACTACATCGCCAACCCCAAGTCGAACGCATACCAATCGCTGCACACTACGATCTTCGGGCCCGGGGGCCAGATGTTCGAGGTCCAGATCCGGACCCAGGACATGCACCGCACCGCCGAATACGGCATAGCGGCCCACTGGGTCTACAAGCGGGACGGCAGCGCCGACGAGCTGGACCAGCATCTCGGATGGTTCCGCCAGTTGCTGGAGCTGCAGCAGGATACTCACAGCCCGGAGGAGTTCCTTGAGTTCCTGAAGATCGACCTCTACCAGGACGAGATCTTCATCTTCACTCCTCAGGGCGACGTGAAGCGCCTGCCCAAGGGGTCCACGGCCATCGACTTCGCCTTCCATGTTCATACCGAGGTAGGCCTCAAGTGCCAGGGCGCCAAGGTGAACGGCCGGATTGCGCCGTTGCACCGCGAGCTCAAGAGCGGCGATACCGTCGAGATTCTCACCAGCCCGTCGGCCAAGCCCAGCCGCGATTGGCTGAGCCACGTTCGTACGGCGCGCGCGCGACACAAGATCAAGCAGTGGGTCAATCACGAAGAGGAGACGATCAGCCAGAGCCTGGGCAAGGAAATCCTGGCCCGTGAGGTGCGCCGCCGCCGGCTGGATCCTCCCGACGATGGCCGCCTGGCCCGGGCCGCCGAGACTCTTTCCCTTGCCAGTGGCGCGGGACTCGAGATCGCGGTTGGCCGGGGAGACGTTCCGATCGGGCAGGTGATCCGGGCCCTTTACCCCGATATGCCGGGCGAGGAGCTGCAGGAGCCCAAGCCTACCGTGTTCGGCCGGGTAATAGACCGCATCCGGCTCGGCCGCGGAATCAAGATCCAGGGTGTGGACGGGCTCATGGTCCGTTACGCCCAGTGCTGCCAGCCGGTGCCGGGCGATCCGGTGGTGGGATACGTGACCCAGGGACGCGGCATCTCCATCCACCGGTCGGACTGCCCCAACCTGCTCACGCTGGCGGCCGAGGAGCGCCGGGTGGATATCGATTGGCAGGAGACGGCGGGTGAGGCGTTCGCGGTGCGGCTGGCGGTAACCGGAGAGGACCGGCGGGGGCTCTATGCCGACATCATGGAGGCCATCAGCCAGACCGGCACCAATATCCGGGGCGCCGACCTCCACACGAAAGACGGGAGCGTCTTCGGCACCATCTTTGTCGAGGTGGACAACCTTCCCCATCTGGGCAAGGTCATGAAGGCGGTTCGCAAAGTCAGGGGGGTTACCGAGATCGAGCGTCGTGAAGCCCCTACCAACTAACGGCGGAAAGGAAGAGAGCATGGCATACGTGGCACGGCTGGGCCTGGTAGTTTTGCTCGGATCGGCGGTTGGTTGCCAGGCCAGGGATACATCCCAGGCAGGGCAGGAAGCGGCAGTCGCTGCGAGAGAGAGCGCCGCCGCCGCCGACTCGGTCAGGGCGGCCGAGGCCTCGAAGACGTTGACGGTCACCCATGTGATGATCGGGAAGCGGATCGGCGAGGGAAACCGGGTCACCGAGCCGACCTTTCAGTTTGCCCCCACCGACACCGTGTATGTCTCGATCGGCACGATGGGGTCTCCCGACAGCGCCATCTTCGAGGCCCGCTGGACCAACCAGCGGGGGCAGGCCGTGGACTCTTCCTCGGAAACGATCCAGCCCAAGGGCCGGGATAATACCGCCCTCCAGGCTTCCCCCCCCAAGGGGTGGACGCCTGGGGCCTACCGGATCACCATCTTCGTGGACGGCGACTCCGCCGATACCAGGACCTTCGCGGTACAGAAGTAGGCCGGCAAAACGTGGCTTACTGGATTCTCAAAACCGACGCGGATGTCTACCCCTTCGACCAGCTGGAGCGGGAGCGCCGCACCGTCTGGGACGGGGTTACCAACGCCGTCGCGCTGAAACACATCCGGGGCATGGCCCCGGGCGATCGCGCCTTCATCTACCATTCGAATGTGGGCAAGGAGCTCGTCGGCCTGGCCCGGATAACCAGCGCGCCCTACGCCGACCCCAAGCGCGACGATCCCAGGCTCATGGTAGTTGACCTCGAGGCCGATCGCCGGCTGCCCCAGCCAGTATCCCTCGCCGCCATCAAGGCCGATCCTGGGTTCGCCGGCCTCGGGCTGGTGCGCATGCCGCGGCTCTCGGTCGTTCCGGTGCCGGCGGAGCAGTGGGAAAGGCTGCTCGAGATGAGTGGCCTGGAGGGACCGAGTGGCCGTCCTGAGCGAGGCGAAGCCTAATCCCGCCCGTTCGCTACGCTCAGGGTGACAATTTAGGATCTCCCGAAGAAATCCCGGCAGTGTATATTCCTCCCCCATGAGCAGCCCCCGTTTCGAGGTCGTCGCGCCCTTCGAGCCCGCCGGTGATCAGCCCAAAGCCATAGCAGAGCTCACGGCCGGCCTCCAGCGGGGAAACCGCTACCAGACCCTTCTCGGCGTCACCGGCTCGGGCAAGACGATGACCCTGGCCCACACCATCGCCAACTACGGCAAGCCTACGCTGGTGTTGTCGCACAACAAGACTCTCGCAGCCCAGCTCTATGGCGAGCTGCGGCAGTTCCTACCCAAGAATGCGGTGGAGTATTTCGTCTCCTACTATGACTACTACCAGCCCGAGGCCTACGTTCCGGCCACCGACGTGTACATCGAGAAGGATGCGTCGATCAACCAGGACATCGAGAGCCTGAGGCTCAGGGCCACTTCGAGCCTGATGGAGCGGGAGGACGTGGTAATCGTGGCCACCGTGAGCGCCATTTACGGCCTGGGCGATCCGGTGGAATACCGCAAGCTCATGGTGACGGTGCGCCGGGGCGAGCAGCGCGGCCGGGACGCCATCCTGTCGGATCTGGTTCGCATTCACTACAGCCGCAACGACGCGGCGTTCGAGCAGGGAACCTTCCGGGTTCGGGGCGATTGCATCGAGATCTTCCCGGCCTACGCCGAACAGGCTATCCGGATCGAGCTGTGGGGAGACGAGGTGGAGCGGGTCAGCAAGATCAATCCGCTGACCGGCGACACCATCGTACAGCTCAACCAGTGTGCCATCTATCCCGCCAAGCACTTCGTAACCCAGCGGCCCACCATCGAGCGCGCTGTGAAAGCCATTCGCCAGGAGCTGGCCGTGCGGCTGGCCGAGTTGAAGGGCGCCGGCAAGCTGCTGGAGGCGCAGAGACTGGAATCGCGCACCTCGTTCGATATCGAAATGCTGCTCGAGGTGGGCACCTGCGCCGGCATCGAGAACTATTCCCGTCATCTGACCAACCGCCGGGAGGGAGAGCGGCCCGCCTGCCTGATCGACTATTTCCCCCCCGATTTCCTGGTTGTGGTGGACGAGTCACACGTGAGCCTGCCCCAGATCAGCGGCATGTTCAACGGCGACCGGGCCCGCAAACTCACTCTGGTAGACTACGGGTTCCGGCTTCCATCGGCGCTGGACAACCGCCCGCTGCGGTTCGAGGAGTTCATGACGCTGGCTCCTCAGATGGTGAATCTCTCCGCTACGCCGGGCGACCTCGAGCTGCAGCTCTCCGAGGGGGTAGTGGTGGAGCAGATCATCCGGCCCACCGGGCTGGTAGACCCCGAGGTGGACGTGCGTCCGGTGCGGGGCCAGGTAGACGATCTGCTCTCCGAGATCCGGCGGCGCGAGGCCCTGGGAGAGCGGGTGCTGGTGACGACGTTGACCAAGCGGATGTCGGAGGACCTCACCGACTACCTTCAGCAGGCCGGTGTCCGGGTGCGCTATCTCCACTCCGACATCGACGCCATCGAGCGGATGGAGATCCTCCGGGGCCTTCGTCTGGGCGACTTCGACGTACTCGTCGGCATCAATCTCCTGCGCGAAGGGCTCGACCTTCCCGAGGTGTCGCTGGTCGCCATTCTCGATGCCGACCAGGAAGGTTTTCTCCGCTCCGACCGCTCGCTGGTCCAGACGATCGGGCGGGCTGCCCGGCACATCAACGGGCGGGCCATCCTGTACGCCGACCGGATCACCGGCTCGATGCGGCGGGCTCTGGACGAGATGGATCGCCGTCGTGCCATTCAGCGGAGCTACAATGAAGCGCACGGCATCACCCCGGTATCCATTGTCAAGTCCATGGAGCAGGTCAGGCTCTCGACCCACGTAGCCGACGCGCGCACCGAGCGGCCGGACGCCAGGCTGGCCCTGCCGGATCGTATCGATCTCCGTGACCCGGCCAAGCGGGCCGCGGCGATCGCCTCACTCGAGCGTCAGATGCGCGAAGCGGCTGCCAACCTGGAGTTCGAGATCGCGGCGCTGTTGCGCGACCAGTTAAATGAGCTGAGGGCGCTCGGTGCGCCCGATGTGCGGCGGGGCCCCACCGAACGCCGGATCCGCCGCCGGGCGTGACCCGCTCGCTGACCCGGGCCGAGCTCGAGGCTGAGGGCGAGGCGCTCGGTCGAGCGCTACAGCCAGGAGCGGTGGTGACCTTCGAGGGCGAGCTGGGGGCGGGGAAGACCACCCTCGTTCAAGCGGTCGCTCGTGGGCTTGGGGTGATCGGCCCGGCCACGAGCCCCACCTACGCGCTGGTACACCGCTATCGAGGAGCCAGGGGACCGGTATTTCATCTCGACTGCTTTCGCCTCCGTTCTCCGGAGGAGGCAGCGGATCTGGATTGGGAAGGTCTGATCGCGGAGGGAGATGCCATTCTGATCGAGTGGCCCGAGCGAGCCGGATCCTGGCTGCCGCAGCCAACCCGGCGCTACCGGCTTCACCATCTGTCCGATCCCGCGCGGCGAGGCCTGGAGTCGCTCTGATGTTGCTTGCACTCGATACCGCCACTGAGCGAGCGTCGGTAGCGCTCGAGGTTCCCGGAGCGGCCCCGGTCGAGGAGAGCATTGGTGGCGCCCGGCGCCACGCCGCGGCCCTGGTGCCGGCCATCCAGACCCTGCTCGCCCGGGCGGGCGCATCCCTGGACGACCTGAGCGGCATCGCTCTGAGCGACGGACCCGGCAGCTTCACCGGACTCCGGGTCGGGGCCTCTCTGGCCAAGGCGCTCGTTCATGCGCGGGGGGTGCCGCTCTGGACAGCGCCGTCACTCCTGGTGCGGGCCGCTGGGTTTGCCGGCACCGGTGGCCAGGTTCTGGCAGTGGCGAACGCGCTCCGGGGAGAGGTGTATGCGGCGGCTTACCGATTCCTGCCCGATCGTATCGCTACCGACCTGGCGCCCTCGGTTTGCCGCCCCGAGGAGCTCGTCGCTGGAGGCCTTCGTCCCACGGTTGTCGTCGGCGAGGCCCCGCCCGAGATTATCCTCGCATTGGAGCGCTGGGCGGGACGGCCCGTCATCGGCCCCCCGGATGGCTCTCCCCACGCCGCAAGGCTGCTCGAGCTCGTGGGCCGGAGCGGAGGCGCGCGCCGGGTCGAACGGGTGGGGGAGTGGGAGCCGGAGTATGGCCGCCCTGCTGAAGCGCAAGCGCGGTGGGAGATCGCCCATGGACGCCCCTTACCGGATTCGGCCGGCAGTACCCGCTGATGCGGCATCGCTCGTTACCATCGAGCGCCGCTGCTTCAGCGATCCATGGACCGAGACCGGCTTCCGCGAAGCACTGGATTCGTCCTGGTCTTTCGGGTTGGTTGCCCATACCGGCCAGGCCATCACCGGCTACCTAATCGGCCGGGAGGTGGCGGGTACCGGCGAGGTGTTGAACCTCGCGGTCTCTCCCGATTTCCGCCGGCGTGGAGTGGGCCGCGCGCTGCTCCGCGCGGGGCTCACGTTGCTGCGCAAGCGGCGGGTGGACGAGGTCTTCCTCGAGGTGCGGGAGTCGAACCGTTCGGCGCAGGCGCTATACCTGAGCTCCGGATTCACGCCGGTGGGGCAGCGCTCGGCGTATTACCGGAACCCAAAGGAAGACGCGCTGGTGTTATGGCTCGCGCTCGGCCAGCACGCGTGAGAATGGTAAGAGTGGCATAACTTTGGTTGAAAGCAGAACTTGCGCGACCTATATTATCCTCGGGTCGCTTGGCTGATGGACCCACGTCGAACTCGGGAGGTACCTGTGAGTCGGAGTATGAACAAAGCCATCCTGGTGGGAAATCTCGGGGCAGACCCGGAAGTCCGCAGTACCTCGAATGGATCCCGAGTGGCCACGTTATCGATCGCTACCAGCCGCCAGTGGAAGAACCAGGCGGGCGAAAAACAGGAAAAGACCGAGTGGCACCGGGTGGTTTTCTGGAACACCAAATTCTCCAATCTCGCGGACATTGCGGAGCGCTTCTGCAAAAAGGGAGACAAAGTCTACGTCGAGGGGAGCATCGAGTACCGCTCGTGGCAGGACCGTGAAGGCCAGACCCGCTACACCACCGAGATCAATGGGCGAGAGCTCATCCTGCTTTCGAGCAAGGGAGATGGAGCCGAAACCTTCTCCCCACCGAACAAGGTGGCAGCCGGGGCAGCCGCGCCGAAGGACAAGGAATCGTTCGACGACTTCCCCGAGGCGCTGGATGGCGAAGACGACGATCTGCCGTTCTAAGCGGGTAAGCGGGGAAGCGGGTAAGCGGGTAAGGCGATGGAGATGTAGCACCTTCGCGTGTAGCAAGGCCCTCATCGAAGTTCCTACCCGCCTACCCGCCTACCCGCCTACCCGCTGACTGCCAGTCCTCCCGCCGATCGCCAGACCTCCAGCGGGCCACGCAGGCCTCATCTCTATAGCCGCAAGTGTTTGCTCCATATCAACTTATCCCCCGGGGCTTAAGCGGCTTCACAGTGGCGTTGATTTTGCGACTACCGGGCCGAGATACCTCACGTTCGGCCGTGTCCCGTTCCTTACAGACAGCGACGCCGCTGGGAGATCCCGATGCCACGTAAGTGTTCCTGCACCCTGGGGTGGTTGGCCGCTCTGGCAGTGGCGATGCCTGCAACCGGAGCTCTGGCGCAGGAACCCCTCCCGCAAACTCACACCGTGCGCAAGGGCGACACGCTGTGGGATCTGGCGCAGCTCTATCTGCGGGATCCGTTTCTCTGGCCGGGCATTTATCGCCAGAACACGGATGTGGTCGAAGATCCGCACTGGATCTATCCGGGCGAGGTGCTCCGGATAGCCCCCGTGGCGGACATGGCGGCCGTTCCGACCATGGACACGCCGCCGCCGCCGGCCCCGGTCGACACCACACCCATAGGGGTGCCGGACTCTGCGGATGCGCTTGCCACCGGCCCTCAGCAGCCGTCGCTCGCCGAGACTGACTGGGACGATCAGGCCCCGCTCTTCGAGACTACGAAGGCGCGCACGGTGGCCGAGATTCTGAAGGCCTATACCGACCAGCCCTACCGGCCGCTCCGGCCAAGCGAATTCTACTCCTCAGGCTTCCTTACCGAGAACCAGCGCCTGCCGTATGGCCGGGTGCTGGGCCCGGTAACGCCCTCGCAGATCAAGGCCACCAGCAGCCGGGCCAATGCGCTCCCCTACAGCATCGTGGCTCTGGAGGCTCCCCGGGGCGCCACGTACGAGGTGGGCGACAGCGTGCTGGTGGTCCAGATCGGCGGAGAACTCGATCCTTACGGCCGGATCGTGGTACCGACCGGGCTGGCCCAGATCACCGAGACGGTGGACGGGCACTACCTGGCAAGCATCGTCGCCACGTACGGTGCCATCCGCAACGGTCAGCGCGTGCTGCCGGTCGAGAGCTTCTCACCTGGCTCCGGTGCTCGTGCCGTGGCGGTAGAAGACGGCGTGCGCGGCTCGCTGCTCGGCGGAAACGGCCGGCAGGACCTCAAGGAGCCTCAGATGGTAGTCTTCATCGACAAGGGTCGTGAGAACGGCGTAGCGCCGGGCGACCTCTTCGAGGTTCGCCGCCGGGCCCGCCAGCTGCCAGACGGCACCCTGCGCGTGAATGAGGTCATGGCTACGCTTCAGGTCGTTCATGTCCGCGATCGCACGGCCACGGCGCTGGTGCTCAACGTGATCTCACCCGATATCCCGCCCGGCACCGACGTTCTCCAGGTGGCAAAGCTGCCGTCGTAAAGGGCGGGTAGGCGGGTAAGCGGGTAGGCGGGTAAGTGAGCTGTTAACGATCTCGACTAGTGTATTAGATCAGCAAGACGAAGGGGGTCGGAACCCGACATGGCTTCGACCCCAATTTCTTTTTGCTTACCCGCTTACCCGCTTACCCGCTTACCCGCCTCCCCGCCTCCCCGCCGGTTCCCTCCCACCGACCCTCTTCTATATTGCGAGGCGCTGTATACCTGGCTGTCGTACTCACCTGCCGCGGGAGATCGTGATGCCGAGACGTGGAGCATGAGTGGTCGAGCATTGGTCACCGGCGGTGCGGGGTTCATCGGCTCTCACATCGCGGAGGCCTATCTCCGGGAGAAGTGGGAGGTGGTGGTGCTCGATGACATGTCCCGCGGCCATGAATCGAATGTTCCCAAGGGCGCTCGGCTGGTGCGGGCCGACATCCGGTCGCCAGAAGCGCGCCAGACCGTGGCCGCCGGACGCTTCGACGTGCTCAACCATCACGCGGCCCAGATCGACGTGCGGGTCTCGGTCGACCGGCCGGCGTTCGACAGCCACATCAACGTCGTCGGTTTCGTGAACCTCCTCGAAGGTGCCAGTGAGGGTGGCGTGCGGCGGGTCATCTTCGCGAGCAGCGGCGGCGTGGTCTACGGCGATCCCACCGTGATTCCCACCCCCGAAACCGCGCCCAAGCTCCCCATCTCTCCCTACGGGGTGAGTAAGCTCTCCGGCGAGTACTACATGCGGGCCTTGGCTATCCTGAGAGACTTCGAGGGGGTCGCGATGCGGTATGCCAACGTGTTCGGGCCCCGCCAGGATCCCAAGTCGGAGGCGGGGGTTGTCTCCATCTTCGTGTCGCGGCTGTTGGCTGGGCAGCCGCTCACCGTCTTCGGCAACGGCCGCCAGACTCGTGACTACGTGTTCGTTCGGGACGTTGCCCGGGCTAACCTCCTGGCCAGCTCGGTGCCGGTCCCCCGGGGTGAAGACATCGACTCGGCGGCCTTCAACATCGCTACGTCGGTCCAGCGGACCGTGCTGGAGGTGGCAGCCTCGGTCGGCAAGGTCATGGGGCTCGAGCCCGAGCTCGAGTTTGCGGCGCCGCGTCCGGGCGAGCTCCTCCGTAGCGCGCTCGACGTGTCCAAGGCAAAAGCGGTGCTGGGCTGGAAGCCCGAGTATGGATTCGAGGACGGGCTGCCGGAGCTGGTGGACTGGTTCAAAAAGGAGGCGAGGTGATCCTGCAAGCTGGAGGTGCGGTCCCCCAGTCCCCCCTCGAGCTGATCCTCGCGGCCAGCCCCGAGGTCAAGATCGTGCTCGTCGTGACGGGGACCTTCTCGTTGGTTTCGTGGTTCATCATCATCTACAAGTGGTGGCAGTTCCGGAAGCTCAACCGGCAAGCCGACCGATTTTTCAACGAGATGGAGCGGGCTACCAGGCTACAGGACGCCTACAAGTCGGTCATGAAGCTGCCGCCGTCGCCGTACAACCGGCTTTTCCGCGAGGCCATGACGTTCTATTCCGAGCTCCGTCCCGGGGCGCTGCGGGAAGAGCGGAGCGCCGACCGGAGCTCGCTGACGATGACTCAGCTCGAAGCTCTGAAGATGGTGCTCGGCAAGGAGGTGGCCGCAGAGCGGGACCTCCTGGGTCATTACATTCCATGGTTGGCCACCATCGGGTCGGTCAGTCCCCTGCTCGGCCTCACCGGCACCGTGTTCGGCATTATGAGCGCTTTCATCGGAATCGCTTCCAAGGGCTCGGGCAATCTCGCGGCGGTAGCGCCGGGCGTGGCGGAGGCCCTGGTGGCCACCGCGAGCGGCCTGCTTGCGGCCATCCCCGCCGTCATCGCCTACAACATCTACGTGAATCGGGTACGCTTGTTCGCCGGCGAGCTCGAGGGCTTTGCCAACGAGCTGATCGGCACGATGGCTCGGGAAGGGCTGGTCTAGGTGGCCGCGGGGCTGGGTGGCGGGCTGGGGAGTCAGCGGGGTGAGCTGTCCCTCATGGCGGACGTGAATGTAACGGCACTGGTAGACGTTATGCTGGTGCTCCTGATTACTTTCATGATCACGGCACCGATGATGCAGGGCGGGGTGGACGTCGAGCTTCCCCGAGCCGAGGCTCGTCCGCTCTCGCCCAAGGAAGGAATGGTAGTGACGGTCAATCGCAACGGCCGCATCTTCGTGGATCAGACCCCGGTGTCATTCAGTGACTTCCGGGCCACGTTCCGCTCGCTGGTGGCCTCGCGTAAGCCCGAAGGCATTTATCTCCAGGCGGACACCCGGGTACCTTACGGCGATGTGGTGCGGGTGCTGGCCATCATTCGGACCGCCGGGGTGCAGAACGTGGGACTCGTTGCCGCCGAGGAAGAATCACCGTGAAGATTCACACGCCGGTCCGCGAGCCGCCGGGCCGTGCGGTGGGACTGGTCGGAACGATCGTCGTGCATGCGGCGGCGGGCGGCTTTCTCTTTGCCACCGTCAAGCCCTCCAAGGCGTCGCCTCCGTCCTACGCGGTAAACCTGGTTGCCGCACCGGCTCCTACGCCGAAGCAGCGGCTGGCCCGCGAGGCCCTGCCGACGCCGCCGCCGGAGGAGAAACCAGCTCCCGCTCCCCCCAAGCCGGCGCCGGCGCGGGAGAAACCCGCACCGGTCACCCCCAAGCCTCCCAAACCGGCCCAGACAACGCCAGCCCCCACGCCCAAGCCGCCTCCGGCGGAGAGCGAGCGTGAGCCGGCCCCGAAGACCGCCGCCCCGGTCACCCCCGTTCCAGGCGAGGCCCCCAGCACCGGAACCGATGTCGCCACCATCAAGACGCCCGGTCTCGCGTTTCCCTATCCGGAGTATCTGCGCAACATCGTCACCCAGGTGTACCAGAGGTGGGATCGTGCCTCGGCCAAGCAGCGCAATTTCGCGGAGATCAGCTTCCTAATTCTGAGAGACGGCTCGGTCCGTGACATTCGGTTCGTGACCCGATCCGGGAGCTTTGCTTTCGACCTGGATGCTCAAGGCGCCATCGAGGCTGCGGGCAACACCCGGGCCTTCGGTCAGCTGCCCGACGGGTGGGAGGCGGATGTTCTGCCGGTCAGCTTCTACTTCCAACCCACGCGATGACGAAATATTTCGTACTGCTGCTCCCGGCCCTCGCAGCCGCTCCGCTCGCGGCCCAGGATACGACTGAGGTGGAGGAGGGGGTGCGGGTCGGGGTGGACTACCGCCCGGGGGTCAGGCCGGGTCTCGTGGTGCTGCCCGGGCCGGGGCTCGATTCGGTTCGCGCAATCGTGGGGCGCGACCTCGACTACATGGACCGCTTCGAGATCCTTACCGTCGCCGATGCCCCGGACATCGCCACCAGCGGACCCGGTACCTCCGAGGAGGGCGGGGGAGTCAATTACGGTTTGTACCAGGCGCTGGGGGCGGAGTTCGCGGTGGAGCTCAGGGAAGTCCCGGGCGGGCTCACCGCCCGGCTGCACGATCTCAACGCCGGCGCTCTGCGCAACCAGCAGACCGTGTCGCTCGGGAGTGGTCCGGACTTCCGCCTCGAGGTCCATCGGTTGTCCGATGAGATAGCCCGGTGGGCCAGCGGGACTTCGGGAGCGGCGGCGAGCCGGTTGCTCTTTGTCTCGAACGGACGGGTATACCGGGCGGATACCGATGGGCATGACATGGTGCCGATCACGCCGGCGGGACAGACTGCGCTCTCGCCGGCCTGGTCACCCGACGGGCAACGAGTCGCCTTCACCAACCTGGGAGAAGGACGGGGCGGTGTGATCGTCCAGACGCTTTCCACCGGCGCCACCTTCGTCGTTCCAGGGTCGCAGACGGCGCTCAACATCACGCCGGCGTTCTCGCCCGATGGCCGCACGCTGGCCTTCGCCCACTCCGATGAGCGGGGCACCGACATCTATACCGCCAATGTGGTGGAGCGCTGCTGCGCGCAACGCTTGACCGTAGGACGCTTTGCAGACAACTTAAGCCCGACGTTTTCGCCAGATGGGCGGCGCATCGCGTTCATCTCGACGCGGGCCGGGCCGCCCCAGCTGTACGTGATGGCAGCGGACGGAACCGACCAGGAGCTGCTGGCGCCTTTCGACTTCGGCGCCACCGGAAGTTCCAACGCTCCCGAGTGGTCCCCTGACGGTGCGCGGGTAGTATTCCATCGCGAGGTTTCCGGGAGCCCCCAGATCTTCCTGGTCGATGTAGCCGGCCGCCGAGTGCGGCAGCTCACGTCGTCCGGCCGGAACGAAGACCCAACCTGGGCCCCCGACGGCCGGCATGTCGCCTTCGTCTCCGACCGAAGCGGCCGTCGTCAGATCTGGATCGTGGATATCGAAACCGGCCGAGTCCGGCAGCTGGCGACGCCAGGGGCCGCTCGACTTCCGTCGTGGTCGCGTCGACTGGGGCGCGCCACTCTTGCACCCCACCCATGATTTAGGAGTGATGATGCGTGCACCCTCACTGCTGATGCTCTTGGCCGCCGCCGCGTTTACCGCTGGCTGCGGAGGCAGTCCGCCGCCGGAGGAGCCGGCGCCCGAACCAACTCCAGTGGCCGAGCCGCTCCCCGAGCCAGCGCCGGTAGACGACAGCGCCGAGCGGGAACGTATGGAGCGGGAGCGCATGGCCAGAGAGGCCGCCGAGCGCGCACGTGCCGTGGCCGCTGACCTGGCCGCCATGATCAACTTCGACTATGACCAGGCGGCGGTCCGTGAGGCCGATCAACCCACGCTCGACCGCAAGGCCGCCATTCTGAATGCCAACTCCGACGTCAGGCTCCGGATCAGCGGCCACGCCGACGAGCGCGGGTCGGACGAATACAACCTGGCCCTCGGCAACCGGCGCGCTGCTGCGGCCAAGCGCTATCTGGAGAACAAGGGTGTGGACGGGTCCCGCATCGAAGTGATCTCCTATGGCGAGGAGCGCCCGCTCAACCCGGGCAGCGATGAGATCGCGTACGCCCAGAACCGCCGGGCCGAGTTCGAGCTGACCGCTGGCGGCGACAACCTCACCGCTCCGCAGTGACACCGCTCTTCCCGCTCCCCCGCTGCTTTCTCTCCTCTCTGTGGATCGGGGTGGGGCTGGTTGCAAGCCTGGGCGCCTGCGTCACCAAGGGCGACCTCCAGCGCGTCCAGGATGATGTAGCCTTGTTCAAGGCGGAATCGGCCCGCCGCGATTCCGCCCGCGCGGCCCAGCTGTCCCAGGTAATTCAGGCCCAGCAACGGGTGCTGGATTCACTCACCTCGAGCCGCAAGGCCGTGAGCCAGCTCCGGGGTGACCTCGCGAGTGATCTCTATAACATCCAGCAGCAGCTGGTGCAGTTACAGGAGCTGACCGGCCAGAGCCAACAGCGCTTGACCGAGCTGCGCACCCGGTTGGAGGCAAGGGGCGAGCAGATCGCCACGACAGTGCCCGGTGATACTACCCAGGCCGGCGCTCCTTCCACCGCATCGGCCGACCAGATGTACGAGGCCAGCCTGGCGCAGCTCCGGCGGGGAAGCACGTCGACCGCCAGGCAGGGCCTGCGTGAGATGCTCCGCGCTTATCCCACCAGCGAACGGGCGGGCGATGCGCTGTATTTCATCGGACAGAGCTTCGCGGCCGAAAGCCCCGATTCGGCCGAGGCCTATTACAACCAGGTAGTGCAGAAACACCCCACTTCCAGCCGGGCCGGATCGGCGTTGTACAATCTCGGCCTGCTGGCCGAGCGCCGGAAGGAAACCAGACGGGCCAGGGAGATTTACCAGCGTGTGGTGCAGAAATACCCCCAATCCGATGAAGCGGCACTGGCTCGCGATCGACTAAGGGCGCTCGGGCGGTAAGTCCGGGCGTCTCTGCTTCATGACCGGTACTTCTGGGGAAATGCCCTTCCTCGATCACCTCGAGGAACTGCGCTCCCGCATCCTCCGGTCCCTGGGTGCCGTGGTGGTGGGCACGGCCCTGGGCCTGTGGTTGGTGCAGCAGTTCCAGCTCGTCAATCTCCTCAAACAGCCTATCGCACCCTATCTCACCGACGGCAAGCTGGTGGTACTCAGCCCTACCGAGCCGGTGCTGATCGTTCTCAAGCTCGGTTTCCTCGTGGGACTGGTGCTGGCCTCGCCGATCATCCTGTGGCAAACCTGGGCGTTCCTGGCGCCGGCACTATACGCGCGCGAGAAACGGGCGCTGGTGCCTTCGCTCTTTGTCGGGCTGGCGCTCTTCCTTGCCGGCGTGGTGGTCGCCTACCTCTTCGTGATGCCGCAGGCGCTCCGGGTATTGTTCAGCTTTCAGACCGAAGCCATTGCGCCGTTCATCACCTACGATGCGTACTTCGCGTTCGTGCTTCAGGTGACGCTGGCCCTGGGGATCTCCTTCGAGCTGCCTCTCATCATCATCATTCTCTCCTGGCTCGGCGTGATCCGGCCGGCGGACCTCCACCGTTTCCGGCGCTACTCGGTCGCGCTGGCGTTCGTCGCAGGAGCGATACTTTCGCCGGGCGCCGACCTGCTCTCCATGCTGATGATGACGATTCCGCTGCTGCTCTTGTACGAAGTGGGGCTGGCGGGCGCGGTGTTCATCGAGCGCCGCCGCCGGCGCGCCGCCCGAGAGACCATCGCGGGCGGAACGGCAGGGCTGATCCTGCTGCTGTGCCTGGCCGGGACCACTGCGGAGGCGCAGGTGCCGGGCGGCCAGGGCAGGCCACCCTCGAGAGCCGATTCACTCAGAGACTCCATCCGGCTCGCCCGAGACACGGCGGAGGCCGGCCCGGGCCAACCGCTCGACACGGCGACCGCCCGCCGGATGGGTCTGCCCACGGCACCGTCGCGCAGCTTTGCACCACCCGATTCCATTACCACCGAGCTCATGCAGCGCCCCGGATATCAGACTACCAGGTACCGCGCCGACTCTGCCACCGTGTTCGTGGAGGACGAGCGGGTGTTTCTCCGGGGGGAGGCGCTCACCGAGCGACGAGGGTCGATACTGGAGGCCGATACCATCACCTACCGTCGCGCTAGCTGTCTCCTGGACGCGTCGGGCGACCCCCGCCTGTTCGACCGGGGGCAGGTGCTGGTGGGAAAGGGGATCCGCTACGATACCTGTATCCGCCGGGGGATCATCAGCGATGCCTTGACCAACTTCACCGAGGGCTCCACGGTGTGGTTTCTTCGGGGCAACGTCGCACAGGACTCCAGCAGCAGCCGGATCTACGCGGCCTCGAGCGAGATTACCAGCTGCGATCTGCCGATCCCTCACTACAGCTTTGCCGCCCGGGAGGTGAAGTGGTTGTCGAGGAACGTTCTGGTGGCGCGGCCGGTGGTGCTCTACGTACGGGATGTGCCCATTCTGTGGCTGCCCTTCATCTTTCAGGATATGCGACCGGGGCGACATTCGGGCATCCTGATACCGCAGTTCGGCTTCAACGACCTCGTGCGTCCCAGCCGGTCGTATAACCGGCAGGTCACCAACCTGGGCTACTACTGGGCTCCCAACGACTACCTGGATCTGACCGGGCGGTTGGACTGGTACTCCAATCGATACGTGCAGTTCGGGATCGGCGGGCAGTACCGCTGGCTCGACCGCTTCCTGGGAGGGTCGGTCGCTTTCAGCCGGCAACAGCAGAGCGGAGGCGGATCGTCCACCGCCCTGCGTTGGGATCATCAGCAGACGTTCGATCTGTCGACCAATTTGAACTTCGACATCAACTATGCCAGCAACACCACCATCCTGGAACGCAATGCGATCGATCCTCTGCTCAATACCCAACAGATCACCAGCTCGGTGAACTTTTCCAAGCGCTACGGCTGGGGAACCCTGAACCTGGGTGGCAATCGCCGTCAGAGCTTGTCGGACGGAAGCGTGCAGCAGCTGCTGCCGGCTCTGACCATCTCTCCGGCCTCCATCGATCTGGGCTCCAACATCACCTGGTCGCCGGGCCTCAGCTTCACCAACAACACCAGCTCCCGGACTCCGCTGGACCCCCTGGTACAGGTGCTTCCCGGCGGAGTGCTGGATACGGTCGAGCAGACCGGCAGCAATCGGGTCACCGCCTTCAACCTGGATACGCCCTTCCGTTTTGGGGCGTTCAACTGGCAGAACTCGGTGCGGGTCGACGATGAGAGGCGCACCGGCCGGGAGACGGAGACCTTTCGGGTAGATGATCCCAGCACGCCCGATCCCGGCGACTCCCTGACGGTGACGCGGACCTTCTCGGGCAACTTCTCCACCGGCATAGACTGGAATACCGGCATCAACCTTCCGATCCTCTTTCGGGGCTCGTGGAAGCTGCAGCCGGTGGTCGGAATCGCCAACACGACCGCCGGTCCGTTCGCGCTCCGCAATCGCAACACGGGGGGAGACTTCGTGCGGCAGGGCAAACGGTTCCGCTTTGCGGCGTCCGCCTCTCCAACTCTGTTTGCCTTCTTCCCCGGCTTGGGGCTGGCCAGCCGCATTCGGCACAGCCTCTCCCCGACGATAAGCTGGAACTACTCGCCGGCCGCCAGCATTCCCGAGGCCTATGCCCGGGCGCTGGCCGGTCCCGGGCAGGAGCTGGTGCTGCGGAGTGATGCCACTCAAACGTTGAGCATGGGCCTGTCCCAGACGTTCGAGGCAAAGGCGAAGACGCCAGCGGGAGACACCCTGGCGGCCGACGCCCCGAAGTTCCGGGTGCTGAGTATCAACACCAGTCCGATCAGCTACGACCTGGAACAGGCCAAGAAGCCCGGCCGAACCGGCTGGGTCACCCGGAGCGTCACCAACTCGTTCCTCAGCGATCTGCTGCCGCAGTTCAGCCTCAGCATCAGCCACGATCTCTGGCGGGGCGAAGTGGGGGTCGATACCACCCACTTCGATCCGTTTCTAAGCAGCGTCAGCGCCAGCTTCGCCATATCCGGCAACACGCTCCGGTCCATCGGTTCGATCTTCGGGCTCGGCGGCAGAGCCGATCGCCGGGACCGGGACGAAGTCCCTGCCGACCCGAGACGCCGGCCGACCTCGTTCTACAATTCCGGCCAGATACCCTTCGCCGCAGGCCGCAGCTTCTCGGCCAACTTCGACTATACTCTCTCTCGCACTCGGCCCATCCCCGGCGTGGTTGCCCGGCCGGACCAGCAGAACCTTGGGTTCAGTACCAGCTTCTCCCCGACTCCGTTCTGGTCACTCTCGTGGAGCTCGCAATTCAACATCACCGACGGCCAGTTCGAGTCCCAGGTGGTGCGCCTGGAACGGCAGCTCCACGAGTGGCGCGCCGGGTTCAACTTCGTGCGGAATGCGAACGGCAACTTCGCATTTTACTTCTCGATCCACCTGACCGATCTGCCGGACCTCAAGTTCGACTATAACCAGGCGACTTTCGAGGAGTGACGGTTGTCTGGCACGCGACCTGCAGACTCCACCTTCCATCCCACTTTTGGAGAGCCTTTATGCGGGACTGGTGGACACCGGTCGTCCTGGTGCTGGTTGCGGCCTGCTCTTCCGACCGGACCGGTCCCGGCATTCCTCCCGACGTTCCGGCAACGCTCTCCAGCACCAGCCTGGACGGCGCCATAGCTCTTTTCTGGACCGATAACTCATTCACCTCCGATCCCGACGCGTTCTCGAACTACCGGGTGTATAGCACGTCGTATGATCTCGATGCCGATCTCTGCGGCTCCACCTGGGGCGTGGAGGGGACCACCGTGGCACCCGAGTTCATAGTGGGGGTGCTCGTCAACGGCGTACCCCGCTGCTTCGCGGTGAGCGCGGTTTCAGTGGACGGGGCGGAGAGCGCCCGGTCCGTAGCACGGTCCGATACCCCCAGGCCCGACAGCCGCAATGTGCTCATCTACGCCCGTCAGGTTCAGAACTCCGGAAGCGGCTTCAGGTTCTGGGACGATCTGGATGGCGACGGCACGGCGCAAGACGACGAGCTCGGACTCATCCGCCAGGGATCGGCTTCCACCATAGACTTCTCGGTCGAGCAGGATGTGACCGGTTCGCTCTTCCTCGCGCCGGTCCGGGCGGGTACCGGGGTGGAGCTCTACTCGGACGTGCCGGTGGACGACCTCACCAGTATCGACTTCGCCGCGAGCGGGACCTATCGGACCTCGCCGATCGAGGCTTCGCCCGGTTTTGGGTACGTCTTCGAGATGGATGGAGGCGACGGCTTCCTCCGCTACGGAGCCGTGCGGGTGACCCACGTGGGACAGACTTTCCTCATTATGGATTGGGCCTTCCAGACCGATCCCGGCAACCCCGAACTGCTGGTGGTACGAAGGACCGCCGGCGCCTGAGCGCGCCCGCCGACCTCGGCGCCGGGGGTTGAATCGGCGCGGGGACCCGGTCAACTTCGGGACGATGCCCGACTCAGCGTGTGTTCTGGACGGCCGATCTCTCTCAGTCGAGGACGTGGTCCGGATCGCCCGCAATCCTGCCGTTCGCGTCGCGCTCGAGCCCGAGGCCCGGCAGGCTCTGCTCGAGAGTCGCGGGCTGGTGGATCGGGCCATCAACTCGGGGCAGACGATTTACGGGATCAATACCGGCTTCGGGAAACTCGCCAACGTCCGTATCCCTCCCGAGCAGCTCGACCAGCTCCAGGCCAATCTGATTCGCAGCCACGCGGCCGGGGTGGGCAGTCCGCTGCCTGCGCCAGTGGTCCGTGCCATCATGCTGCTCCGGGCCAACGTTCTCCTCAGACCTACCAGCGGGGTGCGCCCGGAGCTGGTGGAGGCGCTCGTAGCCATGCTGAATGCCGGTGTCCTGCCGGTAGTGCCGGAGCAGGGGAGTGTGGGGGCGAGCGGGGATCTGGCCCCACTGAGCCACATCGCTCTTGCGCTGATGGGTGAGGGCCCGGTGCTCTTCCCGGGCGGAGAGCCGGCCGCTGCGGCGGAGGCGCTCTCTGCTGCGGGACTCAGGCCCTATCGCTTTGCACCGAAGGAGGGCATTGCGTTCATCAACGGCACTCAGGCACAAACCGCGCTGCTGGCGTTGATGGTACACGACGCAAACGTCCTCTGGCGTACCGCCGTGGCTGCGGCGGCAATGAGTCTCGAGGCCCTGCGGGGAACTCCATCGCCGCTGGACCCGAGAATTCATGATGCCCGTCCCCACCGGGGGCAGATCCGGACGGCAGCGCTCATGAGAGCGTTGCTCGAGCACAGCGAGATCCGCGAGTCGCACCGGGAAAACGATCCCCGGGTCCAGGATGCCTACAGCTTGCGGTGCGCTCCCCAGGTGCTCGGGGCCGTGGCCGATGCCATCCGCTTTGCCGAGGAGACCGTTGCCGTCGAGCTCAACGCCTCCACCGACAACCCCCTGGTCTTCGCCAATGGGGATGTGATCTCGGGAGGAAACTTCCATGGCCAGCCCGTGGCCCAAGCGCTCGATATCCTGGCGCTGACATTGACGACCTTGCAGGCGATCGCCGAGCGCCGGGTGGAGCGGCTGGTGAACCCCGACCTGTCGCAGGGCCTGCCCGCTTTTCTGACGCGCGATCCGGGGCTCAGCTCGGGTCTCATGATGGTTCAGATCACGGCCGCATCGCTGGTAGCCGAGTCCCGCGCGCTGGCCATGCCAGCCAGCATCGGATCGATCCCGACCGATGCGAACCAGGAAGACTTCGTGCCCATGGGCATGGCGGCAGGGTTCAAGGCCGCCCGCATACTGACCAACGCCCAGCGGGTGGTCGCCGCGGAGCTGTTCTGCGCGGCGCAGGGTCTCGAGTTCCTGAAGCCGCTGGCCCCCGGACGGGGTGTGGCGGAGCTCTACACCCGGTTGAGGTCCTTGAGCCCGCCGGTGCCCCCCCTTACGGCCGACCGCTCTCCGGCCCCGGACTTGGAGCGGGTGGCCCGAGCGGTGGCCGCCGGTGAGCTGGACCCAGGGGAGCAGGAGGGCGGCGGGCAGCGGGGCAGCGAGGCAGCGGGGCAGTAGGGCAGAGGGGTGGGGCACTGAGTGGGCCGAAACCAGAAACTGTCACCCTGAGCGTAGCGAAGGGGCCGAAGTGCCGATCGAGCCTGGCCGGCTTGCTGGGGTCTCCGCAGCCCGGTATCTTTCGGCCATTCCATCTCTTACCCCCATTCACCCCGTCTCAGCCCGAGCCGCATGAATCTGGAAAAGCTGAAAGACACGGCGCGCAAGCTGGAGCAGAAGGAGGACTGGCGAAAAGCCATCGAGCTTTACCTCAAAGCCATTCAACAGGTCGAGTCGGGGCACGACACCGCCCCGGACCTTGCCCTCTACAACCGGGTCGGTGACCTCTACCTAAAGATCAACGATACCGCCGAGGCGGTGCGCTCCTACGAGCGGGCCGTGGACCTGTATGCCGACCAGGGGTTCTTCAACAACGCCATAGCTCTCTGCGGCAAGATCCTGCGGGTCAACCCGGGCCGCACCCAGACCTACCTGAAGCTTTCGCAGCTCCATGCCCGCAAGAATGTCGTCATCGAGGCCAAGCGGAACCTGATCGAGTTCCTGGAGCGAATGAACGCGCTGGGCCAGCTGGACCAGGCATTTCAGGCGGTCAAGCTTTTTGCGGACCAGTTCTCGGGGAGCCAGGAGATACGGAGTATGCTCGTGGAGCTGCTGCGGGCCACCTCCCGGGAGGATGAGGCGCGGGAACAGCTCGAGAAAATGGCCGAGGACCTGGAAGCCATGGGCGACAAGGCCGCCGCGCGAAAGACCCGGGAGCGGCTCAGCTCGGTGGACAGCGAGCATCTACACCCTCCGGCCTCCAGCACTCCTCGACGGGGCGATCTGATCTTCCTGGACACCGGGGTGGACCTAAGCCCCCCACCTCCTTCTACACCGGTTGTGCCCCCGGGCAGAGAGCCGCCTCGTGCGGCAAACGAGGCTCCTCCGGAAGCCCTCGGGGAAGAGACTTCCCCTGCTGACTCCCAGCCGATGGATGACCTCATCATCGATCCCCTCATGCCTGAGGACACTGGGAGGGAGCCCGAATCGGTCCTGGGTATAGAACGCCCGGAAGACCCCCTCTACGGCAGTGCGCTGGATCTGGATTCTCCACTCGAGATCCAGCGGCAGGAACCGCCCGATCTGACATTCGACTCCGTGCCGCTCGAAGGGGTGGAAGGCACCTCACTGGACGGGTTTTCTTCCGACGACCAACCCTCCCCACTCGATCTTCCGGGCGAGTATCTGGTGTCGTTGCCCGATAGCGACTCGGAGCTGGACATCCTTCAAGAACAGGGTGGAGGGCTCGAGGCAGATCTGGGGGCCGGCGGCCTGGACGGAGACACCTCGTCCGGCATGGATGGGCTCCCGCTGGTGCCGGATGAGGAATCCTCGGCGCCGACCCTGGCTGAGCTGGAAGACCGGGTTATCGACGATCCCGAGAACCCGGATATCCACCTGGATCTCGCGGAAGGGCTGATTGCGGCAGGTGAGACCGGCCGAGTGGCCGAGGAGCTGGAGCTGGCCCTCGCGGGCTACGAAGATCGAGAAGACTGGATCCGGGCCGCTGAGATGGCCAATCGCCTGGTCGAGCTGGTGCCGGACAGCGTTGGCCACCACCAGAAACGGGTGGAGCTCGCGTATAGGGCCGGCGACCGAGCACCGTTGCTGGAGGCGTACCTGGGGCTGGGAGATGCGTTGGCCAAGTCGGGTGCGCTCGACAAGGCCATCGCGGTCTACGGGCGGGTGATCGAACACGATGCCAAGAATAGCCGGGCCCGGGCGGCCCTGGTCCAATTGGGGGCTGCCGAGCCTGAGGCTGCTCCAACGCCGCCGCCCGAGCCGCCGCCTTCACCCCGGTCCCGTCCCGAGTCAGCCATACCGCCGGCACGTCCCCGACCCAGTGAACCGGCTGCGCCCCCCCGGGAGACTCCCCCGGCGGCGCCACCCAGGCCTGCCCCGCCAGCTCCTGCGGCTGCCGGTGACTTCATCGATCTGGGATCCATGATCCTCGAGGACGAGGGTCGCAGAGACACCCGCATGCGGGTGAATCGTCGGGAGCCGACCCATGCCGACGAACAGCGCGAGTTCCAGGAAATTCTGGAGCAGTTCAAACGCGGAATCGACCAGAATCTGGACTCCGAGGATTACCAGGCCCACTACGATCTGGGCGTAGCATTCAAGGAGATGGGCCTGCTCGATGAGGCCATCGGTGAGTTCCAGAAGGCGCTGCGGGCCAAGGAAGGACGGCTCCGCACCTCCGAGGCTCTGGGAATGGCGTTCTTCGAGAAGGGCCAGTTCGCGGTCTGCGAATCGGTATTGAAGCGGGCGTTGGAGGGTCTGGAGGGGAATGACGAAGCGAAGATCGGGCTGCTTTACTGGATGGGGCGGGCATCGGAAGCACTGGGCAAGGATTCCGAAGCCGTTGTGAGCTATGAACGCGCGATGATGGTCGATATCCGCTTCATGGATCTGAGCCAGCGGGTTCAGCGCCTGACAGCGGGACGCCGCAAATGACTCCCCCCCAGACCGCGCCGGTTACGCTGGCCGATCTTCAGCGGAGCCTCGAGCCCCGGCTGGATGGGGTGCAGCAGGAGCTTCGCCGGATCGTGGAGGCCGATTTCGGCCTCATCGCCGAGGTCAACGCGCACCTCTTCCAGATGCGGGGCAAGATGTTCCGCCCCACGCTCCTGCTGCTGGCTGAGGAGGCCAGCGGAAACGGCGATCAGCGCGCCATCACCCTGGCGGCGGTGACCGAATTGATTCATCTGGCCACCCTGGTGCACGACGACTCGGTCGATCACTCGGTACTGCGCCGGGGAATGCCGACCATCAATTCGCTGTTCAGCCACCAGGTTTCGGTCATCATGGGCGATTACCTGTATTCCCGCGCCGTGATCGAGCTGGTGCGCCTGGATGATCTGGAGCCGCTGCGGATCCTGAGCCGGGTAACCAACGACATGACTATCGGCGAGATGCGGCAGCTCCTGGCGCACGACCCGCTGGGGTTCTCCGAGGAACAGTACGATCTCCTGATCCGATCGAAGACGGCGTCGCTAGTGTCCGGAGCATGCGAGATCGGGGCGCTCGGCGCCGGCCCCGAAGAGCGCGCCGCGCTCCGGCGCTTCGGGGAAGCGCTGGGAATGGCTTTCCAGATCGTGGATGACCTGCTCGACTACACCGAGGACGCTTCGGTAACCGGAAAACCGTTTGGCTCTGACCTGAGGGAGCACAAGGTCACGCTTCCGCTGATCGCCGCGTTGCCCAGAATGGGCGAAGCGGGCCGCCGGGGCGTCACCCAGCTGCTTCACACCGCGGAGCCGAGCGACTCTCAGATTGCCGAGGTGATCTTGGCTGTGAGCCAGGCGGGAGGGCTGGACTACGCCAGAGAACGGGCGCTGCGGCTGGCTCAGCTTGCCGAGGGCGAGCTCGATGTCCTGACCCCATCCCCGGCGCGTGACGCCCTGCGGGCCAGTATCACGTACGTCGTCGATCGCAGGCGCTGATGCCCAGCGGCCCACGCCGTCCCGGGTTCTACCTCGGGGTCCTCATTGCCGGATTTATCGCCGGCGGAGCGCTCAACGCCCTCGTCCGACAGACCCTCCCCGACAGCGCCGCCCGGACCTTCTTCACCAGCACCTGGACCGCCAGCTTCGGGCCTATCTCGGCCGATCTTCTGGTGGTATCCTTCACGCTGGGGCCGATCGGGCTCCACGTGTCCCTCCTGAGCCTGGTCGGCGTCCTCGTGGCATACTTGATCGCGCGTTCGCTTTTCTAGGGGGTCCTGTGGGCAATCTCGGCTTTACCGAAATCATGGTCATCCTGCTGGTCGTGCTGCTCCTCTTCGGTGCCAAGCGGCTGCCGGAGGTCGGCTCGTCCATTGGCAAGGGAATCCGGGAGTTCAAGCGGAGTATCTCGGACACCCAGGAGGCCATCATGAATCCAGACGACCAGCGCTCCAATCTGCCGCCCCGGCAGCCCGACGCTGCGCAACAGCCGAACCCTCCTGCCGGCGAGCCCAAGCGGTTGTCGCAATAGCGGGAGGGACGGAATAGGGGTGGGGAGGTCGGCTTCCCGCTACACCCCTGGCTGGGGCGCCTGGCTCGCGAGCAGCTTATCCCGGTTATCTACGATCTTGGCGGCATTTCTCAGTGCGCCCAGGTAGCCGCGAACCCGCGCCTGCCGGGCGGCAGTGATCGCGCGCGCCCGGTACTCATTGAGCTCTTTCACGAACTTGGCTGAGTCCGGCCTGGTATGCTCCAGAGCCTGCACCACGTAGATCCCGTCTTTTGTATCCAGGATACCACTTCGCTTTCCCACTTCGAGCCCGAAGGCCGTGCCGACTACCAGGGGGCTTGTCAGCGGTGGGTCTATCCGGCTGAAAGGGCCGAACTCACGGTGGGGTAGCTTCATGGCGGCAGCCGCCTGGGCCATGGTACTACCCTCCTCGAGCCGTTTCACGTAGTCCATGGCGATCGTTCTGGCCGCCTCCCACTTCTTGTGTTCTCGGGCGGCGTGCTCGACCGCAGGTCGGATTTCCGCCAGCGTGGGCACGCCAGCCGGGTGCAGGCTGTCCAATCGAAAGACGTAATAGGCCAAGCTGGCCTCGATGACCGGACTGGTGGTCCCTGGCTTGGACTGGAAGGCCCAGATGCCGGCATCGGGAACAACGAACCGGCCCAACTGAACCCTGCTTCCTTCCTGGACCGGAACCGACTTGGCGATCGGGAGCTTGAGGGCCCGGGCCACGGTATCGAGGGCTGCCGGGTCGGTGCGCTCCGCACCCAGCTGTTCCAGGCTGTCGGCCTGGGCATCGAGCTGATCGCGATGCGCGCCGGTGACCTCGATAGGAAACAGGATGTGGCGACCCTTTGCCTTGTTTCCCTTCCGACTGGTGATCTCGATCAGGTGGAACCCGAACTGGGAGAGGACCGGCCGCGAGACCGTACGCAGCGGAAGAGCGAACGCCGCCGAATCGAAGGCGGGGTCCATCGATCCTCTGGTCCACTCGTCCAGCTCGCCTCCATTGGCGGCGCTGACGCTGTCGGCCGACTCGCGCCGAGCCACATCGGCGAACAAGGCGCCACCCACGACCTCCTGGCGGGCCGAATCGGCCCGAGCCCGGGTAGCCGCCGTATCTGCGGCGGTGGTTAGCCGGGGGAGAGCCACGTAGCTCAGGAAAGCCGTGCGCGGCCGCTCGAACTCCTTCCGATGTGCCTGGTAGTAGGCTGCGATCTCCGCGTTGGTCACTTTTACGGCAGAGTCGGCCACGGCGTTGCGGGGAACGATTGCAGTCAGAGCGATCTTGACGGTCTCGTTCTCGTCCCGGTAGCGCTCCCAGAGAGCCGCATCGGAGAGATAAACATCGGCTGTAACTACCCGCAGGAGCTTGGCGCGTTGGAGCTCCTGCCGGTACTGCGCCTCCAGGCTCGGCAGGTACTGCTGGGCCACGCTCGAGGTAAGCCAGCGCTGGTACTTGCCGAGATCGAACTGGCTGTCGGTCTGGAACTCCGGAACGTTCTGGAACTCGGCCAGTGGCGAATTGCGGAGGGCCTGGACGACCTCATCGTCCGTCACGGTAATGCCACGGCGGCGATATTCTGCTTCCAGCACGGTGTTCTGTACGAATTCGTCCCAGACCTGATCTCGCACCTGCTGGTAATCCTCCAGGCCAAGGGCGCTGGGGGCCTCTCGCTGGCGGGCGTCGATGGACTGCTGCACGATGGTCTGGTAAGTGCGGGCGTCGATACTCCGACCGTTTACCTTGCCGACCGTCTGGGTGGAGGCAAGAGTGCCCCAATCAACGCTGGTAGCGACGAACACCAGCATGAGGAGGGCGAATACCACGGCAATGACTTTGGCGCTGCGGCGGAATGCTTGCATCATAGGACGAAAACCGGCTCCGGAGGTCTGGGACAGAACTTGGAAGTCTAAGCCGGCCAACGCAGAACCTCAAGGCGCCATTCCGCTTAGCAGTTGACACACCAAGCGTCGCCCGCTACTCTCACCATGCTCCCCGCGGCGAATTGAACGGTCTTCACCCACCGCGAGTTTGACCTCGAATTCCGGAACCGATGGCCACTAGCGAAATCGAAAAATTGGAGCGCCGGTACGCCGAGAACCCCCAGGGGCTCACCTTTGCCCCCCTGGCGGAGGTACACCGGAAGAACGGAGACCTGGGTCGCGCGCTCGAGCTCCTCACCGCGGGTCTGGAGCTACATCCCAACTACATCCCAGCCAGCATCGTGCTCGGCCGCTGTCACCAGGACCTGGGTGACCTGCCTGCGGCCGAGGCTGCATTTGCCCATGTGCTCCGTCTGGATGACGAGAACGTCATAGCCTTGAAGTGCCTCGCCGACATCAACGAGCGCCTGGAGCGATACGGCGACGCCGAAGGCTGGCTGCGCCGGCTGGTGGCAGTCGATCGGAGTAACGAAGAGGCCCGGGAGCAGTTGCTGCGGGTGGAGGCCGCCAAAAACGGCGAGCTGGAGGCGGGCCGGTCTTCGTCCGAGCTAGGCGACCTGGATCTCGAGCCGGTCGATATCGCGGCGCCTGACCTGCCCGAAGCAGCCGGTTCAACCGAATCCCAGGCGGCAGTCCCGCCAGCCGAGCCCGAGCCCGCCCCGCCACCGCTCGCAGTGGAGCGTGCCGCGGTCCCACACGAGGAAACGGTTCCCGAGCTGTCGCGCACGAGCGAGCCAGACGAGGTCTCGCGCGAGCCGGTCGAGCCCATGGCAGGGTTGATCAGTTCGGAGTTCGAAACCCCTAAGGAAATCGCCGCGACCCCGAGGGAGACACTGGGGATCGACGTCGAAACGAGTGCAGAGGTAGTGCTGGAGGGCTCGGGCTCGTCGGAGTTCCGGGTACCCGATGCCTCGGAAGACTTCAGGTCCCTGGCTGCGAAGCTGCCTGCTGGTCCTGAGGCTCCCATGGAGGAGTTGCCGGAGCCCCCCCCGAGCGGCCCCGAGCCCGAGACCCAGAGTGTGGCGCAGGCACAATCCGTGGCCGACTTCTTTCGCGCGATGTTGGCGGCGCGACCGCCGTCGGAGCCGGGCTCTCCCGGCGCCGCTCGGGCGGCTTCTAGCCCCGAGGGGGGCGCACCGACGCGTCCCGCCCAGGACGGGCTCTCGCTCAGCTCGGTATTCGGCGAAGAGAGCTCGCCGGTGCCACCTGCCGTATCCGGACCCGAGCAGAAGACCGAGGCCGGAGTGTCGTTCGATGACTTCTTCAACCCGAAAACCGAGGGATCGAGCTCCGGCGCCGAGGATACCGATTCGGGGAAAGACGATCTGGACCAGTTCCATTCCTGGCTGCAAAACCTGAAGCGCTGAATGCGCATTGCCGTGCTCAATGGCCCCAATCTGAACCTGCTGGGGCAGCGGGAGCCGGAGGTGTACGGGCGGACCAGCCTGGCGGAGATCGAGGCGATGGTGCGGCAGGCGGCGGGTGAGCTGGGGGCCCAGATCGACTGGTTTCAAACCAACCACGAAGGCGCCATGGTCGAGGCGGTGCAGGGCCTCCAGGGGCGGGCCGACGGGGCGCTGATCAATGCCGCGGCGTTTACCCACTCCAGCCTGGCACTCCGCGACGCGTTGCTCGCCGTGCGGATTCCGTTCGTCGAGCTCCATCTGTCTAACATCTTTGCTCGCGAGCCCGAGCGGAGACAATCCGTCATCGCCGACCTGGCGATAGGCATGGTTACCGGCTTCGGCGCGCAGAGCTACCTTCTGGCCCTCCAGGCGCTGATGGGCCGGCTGCGTGCCGCCTGACCGGCGAGCGGAGCGACAGGCCGCGCTGCGGATCGCCCTGGCGGGGGAGGGGCTGGACGGGCTGCTGGTTACCCACCTTCCCAACATCCGGTATCTGACCGGCTTCACCGGCTCCGCCGCCCTGCTGCTGATCCGCAATGGCGCTACGACCCTGATCTCCGACTTCCGCTACGCCGCCCAGGCGGCGGCCGAAGTCGGCGATGCCGCAGCAGTGGAAATCGATCAGCGAAGCGTCTGGGACCGGCTCGGCCGGGTGCTGTCAGCCGGGCCGATCGAGAATCTAGGTATCGAGTCGCATGCCTTGACGGTTCGCGATGCCGGGCGTCTTTCCGGTTCGGCTCCCGGCCGGGTCACCCCCACGGCCGATCTGGTCGAGCGGCTCCGGGCGGTGAAGTCGCCCGAGGAGGTCGCCGCCATCCGGACTGCGGCCGAGCTGGCCCAGGAGGCGCTCGCGCAGGTGCTGCCCGGCATCCGGCCGGGGCAGACCGAGGTCGAGGTGGGAGCGGGGCTGGAAGCTGCGCTCCGCCGCCGGGGAAGCGAGTGGCACCCCTTCCCTACGATCGTGGCATCCGGCCCCCGCTCGGCGTTGCCGCATGCCCGGACCAGCCAGCGTCCGATAGGAGCCGGCGAGTTGCTACTGCTTGACTTCGGTGCGCAGGTGGACGGATACTGTGCCGACCTCACCCGTACCATGGTGGTGGGCGCGCGAGCCGACGACCGGCAGCGTGCCATCCACGAGCTGGTTCAGACGGCCCAGCGTCGCGCAATCGAACACCTGCGTCCCGGCATGACGGCTCGTGAGGGAGATGCGCTGGCGCGCGAGGTCATCACCAATCGAGGGTTCGGAGAAGCCTTCGGCCACTCGCTGGGACACGGGCTTGGGCTCGAGGTGCACGAAGCACCCCGGCTGGCACCCACGTCGGAAACCCCTCTGCCGCCGCACGCCGTGGTCACGGTGGAGCCGGGCGTCTATTTTGCGGGCTGGGGCGGCGTACGGCTGGAAGACGATGTCTATCTGGCGCCCACCGGAACCGAGCGGCTATCGGATGGGCGGACGGAGCTGCTGGAGCTGGTGTAGAACTGGTGTAGAAGTCGAAGGTCTAGGGTCTGGAGTCTAGACCGGAGACAAGGCTGGGTATCCTATAGACTCTCGACTAATCGACTCTCGACTATCACCAAATGGCTACCACGGCTGATTTCAGGAACGGTCTCGTGTTGGATATAGACGGCCAGCTCTACCAGCTGGTCTACTTTCAGCACGTGAAGCCGGGCAAGGGCGGTGCGTTCGTCCGCACCAAGCTGAAGAACATCCGGACCGGTGCGGTCATCGACCGGACGTACAATGCCGGGGAACGGGTCAATGAAGTCCGCCTGGAACGGCGGCCCATGCAGTTCTCGTACGGCGATGGTCACTTCTATCATTTTATGGACCAGCAGACTTACGATGACATAATGCTGACGGACGAGCTGATCGGTCCCGATCAGCTCAAGTATCTGAAGGAGGGCATGGAGTGCGAGGGCCTGGTGCACGACGACCGGGTCATCACTGTCGAGCTGCCATCGTTCGTCGAGCTGACCGTAACTCAGACCACGCCTGGGGTACGAGGCGATACCGCCACCGGTGGGACCAAGCCCGCAACCCTGGAAACCGGGGCAACGGTGCAGGTTCCGCTCTTCATCGAGGAGGGTCAGGTGATTCGGGTCGACCGCCGCGAAGACAAGTACCTGACCCGGGTATGAGCCCCCAGGAGATGCAGCAGCTCGCCGAGCTGCTCCAGAACGTTCCCGGCATCCGGTCGATCGACCTTCGGGACGTGAAACGGCTCGCCCAGCTGCTCCGGGACTCGCCCGAGATCGGCTCGATAGAGGTGAAAGGCTGGTTCGGCACCGGGGTCGTGATCACCCGTACCTCGTACCCGATGGCGACACCGGTGCCCGTTCCGATGCCGGCGTCGTTGCCGCCGAGCGGGCACCCGAACGAGCCGCCCCGCGCCGAGTCCGGATCCCGCCTGGCGGCCCCGGCGGCCCACCTGAAGGAGATCAGATCCCCCATGGTCGGCACCTTCTACATGGCCCCGGAGCCTGGAGCGGAGCCGTACATCAAGGTGGGCAACCGCGTCACCCCCGGTCAGACGGTTTGCATCATAGAAGCCATGAAGATCATGAACGAAATCGAGGCGGAGGTCGCGGGCGTGGTCCGGGAGATCTCAGTGGACGATGCCCAGCCAGTAGAGTTCGGCCAGGTTCTCTTCCGGGTGGATCCCAATGGCTGAGGCCAGGCCAGCCGCAGCCCCCTCGACCTTCAACTTCAAGAACACCATCGCCCAGATGGTTCAGCGGAACGCGTCCGACCTCCTGCTCAAGGTCGGACGCCCGCCCACCATCCGGCTCAACGGCGAGCTCCACGGACTGGAAATGCCGCCGGTCAAGCCCGAGGACCTGAAGCTGCTCGCCGAGCAGATCATGACGCCGCGGCAGGTGAAGGAGTTCTCGGAGAAGAAAGAAGCGGATTTTGCCATCGGTGTGCCCGGCGTCGGCCGTTTCCGCACCAACATCTATCAGCAGCGCGGCACGCTCGCGTTCGCCTTCCGTGCCATCCCCTACGAAGTCAAGACGGTGCGCGAGCTTCAGCTTCCGGCGGTGCTGGAGGAGATCGCCCTGCGCCCCCGGGGTCTGGTTCTGATCACCGGGATCACCGGCTCAGGCAAGTCGACCGCGCTGGCCTCAATGATCAACCACGTCAACCAGCACCGCCGGGTCAACGTCATCACGATAGAGGATCCCATCGAGTTCCTCCATCGCGACGTCATGTCGAATATTTCGCAGCGTGAAGTCGGCAACGACACCCTGTCGTTCGCCTCCGCGCTGCGCCACGTGCTGCGGCAGGACCCCGACGTTATCCTGGTCGGCGAGATCCGAGACGTCGAGACGCTCGACACTGCGCTCAAGGCGGCCGATACCGGGCACCTGGTCTTCTCCACCCTGCACACGACGGACGCCAGCCAGACGATCAACCGGATCCTCTCCTTTTACCCACCGCACGAGCACGCCGAAGTACGCATGCTGCTCTCGACGGCCTTGCAGGCGGTCGTGTCTCTCCGGCTGGTCCCGAGGGCCGATGGGCGGGGACGGGTGCCGGCGGCAGAAGTGCTCATCAACACTGCCGCCGTGGCCGAGAACATCCGCGACCTGGAGAAGGCGCTCCACATCCCTGACCTGATCGCGCAAGGCACCGTCTCCTATGGCATGCAGTCGTTCGACCAGTCGCTGATGAAGTGGTTCAAGGACGGAATGATCTCCTACGAGAGCGCCATGTTCTACTCCACCAACCCGAACGAGTTCGCGCTTCGGGCCTCGGGGGTGGATTCGGCGTCCGATCGCAAGTTCACCGAGATCCCCGGCGACTCGAAGCCCACCCAGTCACTGGATCTGACGCCCTAGATGTTCAAGAAGGTGCTGATCGCCAACCGAGCCTGCCGCTGGCGCGGTGGTCGCGGGTACCCGGTGGCGAGGTCGGCGCCGCCCGGATCCTTGCATGTTTAAGAAGGTGCTGATCGCCAACCGCGGGGAGATCGCCCTGCGGGTCATTCGCGCGTGCCGCGAGCTGGGGGTCCAGACGGTCGCCGTGTACAGCGAGGCCGACCGCGAGTCGCTCCACGTACGCTTTGCGGACGACGACGTCTGCATCGGGCCACCGCCGGGGCGCAGCTCCTACCTGAAAATCCCCAACCTCATCGCGGCCGCCGAGATCACCGGCGCCGACGCCATCCACCCGGGCTACGGGTTCCTGGCGGAGAACGCGGAGTTCGCCGATATCTGCCGGGCATCCAACATCACCTTCATCGGTCCGACGGGTGACCAGATCCGCAAGATGGGTGACAAGGCGACCGCCCGGCTTCTGGCGCAGGAGGCCGGCGTGCCGACGATTCCGGGCTCGCCGGGCACCATCGAGCAGGTGGACGAGGCGTTGGAATTCGCCGAGCAGATCGGGTTTCCCGTGATCATCAAGGCAACGGCGGGCGGGGGTGGAAAGGGCATGCGGATCGCTCATAACGCCGAGCAGTTCCCCCAGCTGTTCGGGCTGGCTCAGAACGAAGCGCTGGCGGCGTTCGGCAACGAGGCGGTGTACGTGGAGAAGTATCTCGAGCGCCCGCGCCACGTCGAGATCCAGGTGATGGGTGACAGCCACGGCAAAGTCGTGCACATGGGCGAACGGGACTGTTCGGTCCAGCGGCGCCACCAGAAGCTCATCGAGGAGAGCCCCAGCCCCGCCCTGAACGATGCGCTGCGGTCACGGATGGGGGAGGCCGCGGTTGCCCTGGCCTCCAACATCGGCTACGCCGGGGCCGGAACCCTGGAGTTCCTGGTCGATCCCCAGGGTGACTTCTACTTCATGGAAATGAACACCCGCATTCAGGTCGAGCACCCCGTTACCGAGATGGTCACCAGCTTCGATATCGTGAAGGAGCAGATCCGGGTAGCATCCGGCGAGCCGGTGAGTTTCCAGGGCGACGGACGCCGGCTTCGGGGACATGCCATCGAGTGCCGCATCAACGCGGAAGATCCCTACCGAAACTTTCAGCCCAGTCCCGGCTTGATCACCGCCTATCATCCGCCGGGAGGGCCCGGCGTCCGGCTCGACACTCACGTCTATGCGGGCTACAGCGTGCCACCATACTACGATTCCCTGCTGGCCAAGGTCATCGTGCATGGTAACAACCGGGCCGAGGCACTGAGCCGCATGGGCCAGGCCCTCGACAGCTTCATTCTCGAGGGTGTGACCACCACCATTCCCTTTCTGGCCCGGGTGATCCGGCATCCCGACTTCGTATCCGGGAAGGTCGACACCAGGTTTCTGGAACGGCAGTCCCACCTGCTGCGGCCGGAGTAATGAGAGTAGACGTCGCCTTTACTCCCGAGGGGCTGAGGCCGGCCGAGGTCCACGGCCGGACGGTGTTCGTGGTGGACATCCTCCGCGCCACCACGGCCATGTGTGCCGCCATGTGCCACGGAGCCAAGGCGATGATTCCCGTGGATTCTACCGAAGAAGCGCTGCGGCTGGCCCAAACCATCGGGAGGTCCGGGGTGCTGCTCGCGGGAGAGAAGAACTGCCTGAGAATTCCGGGGTTCCACCTGGGAAACAGTCCCCTCGAAATGACCGAAAGCGCGGTTCGTGGCAAGACGATCATCGTGACCACCAGCAACGGCACCAGGGCGCTCCTGGCCTGCCAGGGGGCCGACTCGGTCTACCCGGCTGCCGCTGCCAATCTCTCCCTGGCGGCGGAAAGGGCACGGGAGGCCGTGGACAGCGGCAGCCGGGTGCTCATCGTCTGTGCCGGCCGGGGCGGGGAGTTTGCCATCGAGGACGCCTATTGTGCCGGCCGGCTCGTTGCCGCCACCCTCAGCGACCGCAGGCCACGCCCCGGGCTGGGTGATGCCGCCATAGCCAGTCTCGATCTGGTCAAGCGGTACGGCGACGGCTGGCAGCGGCCGCTGGCACGGAGCCGCGCCGGCCGGGAGCTGATCCGGCTGGGCTTCCGGTCCGATGTGGACGATGCGGCGCGAGTCGACGCTTATCCTGTCCTGCCTCAGTTTCACGAGCGCCGGCTCACCCTCATGCCGGTTCACGCGTGAGCGCCGATTCCCGCCGGCCCCTGCGCGATGCTCAGGGCAGGCTCTTCGGCGGTGCTCAGAGCAGGCGCCTGGGCGCGATCACCGCGCTGGTACTGGGCCTCTTCTTCGGCCTCACCCTCCTCCCGATCCCCGTGACCGGCCCGGTCGGCCGGTCGATCGGCCACGGCCTCTGGCACGTACTCGGGGCCGGTGCGCTGGGAATCCCCCTGCTCGGCATCGGCCTGGCTCTGGCCGGGTTCGACCGGCTGGGACGCCTCGACATGAAGCGGTCCGCGATCCTCATCGTCGGCCTCAGTGTGCTTCTCCCCTACCTGGTCGGAGTACTCACCCAGGTTGGCCGGGCCGATCTGGACTTCGACGTCGGCGAGCGAGGGCTCGCCGCGCGGGTGGTCGGACTGCTTCCCGGCTTCCTCTCCGAGACAACCTCGGGCATGGTCGGGGTTGCCGGCGCGGTGCTGCTCGGCTTCCTGGCCCTCTCGGCGCTGACGCTGGCGACCTTTGCCTGGCATCCACTACAGCGGCTGGAGAGAGGCGGGGAAGCGGGAAAGCGGGGACGTGGAGAGGAACGGAAAGGGTCGGCGAAGGAGCTGGACAATGAGGGTGGAATGTTCGAGCCCTCTTCCCCTGTCCCCCTGCCGCCGGCCCGCCCCGTCGGCGACCCGGCGGCTCGCCCACGCCGAGAAAAGAAGCTCAGGAACAACGGGGTTGGGCGAGGTTTGGCAGCAGCTGATGAGGAATCCGATGTGCCGCCCGTGGAGCTCCTCACTCCCCCCTCTAATCAGGACGTAGATGCCGGTGAGGCACAGCTGGACCGCCTGGGCCAGTCGCTCATCGAGACCTTGCGGACGTTCAAGGTGGAAGGCCGGCCGGGCCAGCGGACCACCGGGCCGGTGGTGACGCAGTTCGAGGTGGTGCCTGCACCAGGAGTGAAAGCCGGCAGGATCGGTGCTCTGGCAGACGACCTGGCTATCGCAATGCGGGTCCCCTCGGTGCGAGTCGCGCCCATTCCCGGCAAGGGCGCAGTGGGTGTGGAGATTCCCAACCCTACCGCCCGGATCGTTACCCTCCGTGAGCTCTTCGACTCCACCGAGTGGGAGGGGCGGCGGGCCGTCCTGCCTATAGCGCTCGGGCATGACCTGGAGGGGAAGCCGGTCATAGCCGACCTCACCAAGATGCCTCACCTCCTGATTGCCGGGGCCACCGGGACCGGGAAATCGGTGACGATCAACACCATCATCAGCAGCCTGATCTACCGCTATCCGCCCAAGCGGCTGCGGTTCTTGATGATCGATCCGAAGATGGTGGAGCTCTCGATGTACAACGCGCTGCCCCATCTCCGGCACAAGGTGGTGACCAACAATCACGATGCGGCGACAGTGCTCAAGTGGGCGGTGTTCGAGATGCAGCGCCGCTACGAGCTGCTCCAGGCGAACGGGGCCCGCAACATCGCCGACTTCAACCGCAAGGTGGAGGAAGGCAAGCCGCTCAGGCACCCGCCGCGGCCGAAGCCCACCATTACTACGGTCAGCGCCGAGCCCGCTGACACCCCTCCGGAGCCACCGGTCGAGGAGGAGTACAAGGAGGGAGTGCTGCCATTCATCGTCATGATCATCGACGAGCTGGCCGACCTCATGATGACGGTGCAGGGGGAGGTCGAGACCCCGCTGGCCATTTTGGCCCAGAAGGCGCGGGCCATTGGCATCCACCTGATTCTGGCCACCCAGCGGCCATCGGTGAACGTCATTACTGGCCTGATCAAGGCAAACTTTCCCAGCCGGATCGCCTTCCGGGTGGCGTCGAAGGTGGACAGTCGCACGATTCTCGACCAGAATGGTGCCGAGGCTCTGCTGGGTAACGGCGACATGCTGTTCCTGCCGCCGGGAAAGAGCGAGCCGATGCGGCTCCAGGGGGCCTACATCGGAACCGACGAGTCCGAGCGGGTGATGGAGTGGTACGTTGCCCGGCGAGCGGCTCGCCGGCAGGCTCAGGAGGCGCTGGAGGCGCAGGAGGCAGACATCCTCGAGCTGGTACGCGCCCAGGAGGTCGAATCGGAAGGCGCCGCCGAAAACCAGGAGGGAGACCGCGATGCGCTATTTCGCGAGGCGGCCGAGGCGTGCATCCAGAACCAGGGCGGGTCTACGTCACTCCTCCAGCGCCGCCTGCGGATCGGTTACGGCCGGGCGGCCCGCATCATCGACCAACTGCATTACGCTGGAATCCTCGGTCCGCCCGATGGAAGCAAGCCCCGTGACGTGCTGATCGGCTTCGATCAGCTGGATGAATACTGCGGGTAGGAGGGTAAGCGGGTAGGCAGGTAGGCGGGACAGAGGTTCGTGTCCTCATCCCGAGCAACGTGATGGACCTACTTTACCGGTCTGGAAGTTCGCCGCGCTCCGGAGACAGGGACTAGGTCCTTCGCCGCATTCAGGATGGGGATGTTTTTCTCTACCAGGCCTACCCGCCTACCCGCTTACCCGCATACCCGCTTCCCTACCGGAAGTACCACCAGATCAAACCGACGCAGAGTACCAGAATCAGACTGAGGATCAGATCTACCCGCCGCCACCGTGGCTCGGTGGCCCGCATGGCAGGAGGCACGTGGGCCGCCTCGGCCGACTGTGCGGCATCGGCGAGCGCGTAGGTGAGGCCGGCCACCTTATCGTGGGGTGGTGGCGGCGTCGCAAGGCTCACCAGCACAAGCGCCGCGGTGCAGACCAGGAACAGCAGAACGGCGAAGTGCAGGAAGTTGATGTCGGCGTACAGCAGCATCCATCCGCTGAGAGATCCCTTGACCAGCTCGGCGGAGAGCCGGCCCATGCCAAGGATGAAGCCGAGGATGAGCGCCGTCATCGCGCCCTGCGCGTTGACCCGGCGCCAGAAGACCCCCAGGAGGAATACCGCGGCGATCGGCGGCGAGATGTAGGCCTGCACGCTCTGGATGTACTGATAGAGTGTCCCTGAGATCAGCTGCATGAGTGGTATCCACAGCAGCCCGAAGCCCACGAGCACCGCGGTCGAGGCCTGTCCCACCAGCACGAGCTGGCGCTCAGATGCCTGCGGGCGAGCCTCCCGGTACACGTCCCAGGTAATCAGCGTCGCGCAGGAGTTGAACACGCCCGAGAGCGAGCTCATCAGGGCGGCGAGCAACCCCGCCACCACCACCCCTCGGAGCCCGGCTGGGAGCAGTGCACCTACCAGCGTAGGCAAGGCCTGATCCGGGGTGGCCAGGGTGATGCGACCCTGCTGAGCCAGCGCGTGCGCCACCACCCCTGGAATGACGAAGATGAAGAGCGGGAGGAGCTTGAGGTAGCCTCCGTAAATCGCCCCGCGCCGTGCCTGGTCCTGGTTCCGGGCCGAGAGCACCCGCTGCACGATGAACTGATCGGTGCACCAGTACCAGACGCCGAGAATGGGGGCGCCGAAGATGATCCCGGTCCAGGGGAAGTTCGGATCCGTCGCCGGCTTCCACAGGGAGAGAAACTCCGGCCCTACGGACTGCATCAACACGTCCCACCCACCCAGCGCGGCGAGACCCGCGACCGTCACGGTAACTGCGCCACCGATGAGGACGAAGAGCTGCAGAAGGTCGGTGTAGAGCACTGCCGTCAGCCCGCCGAACACGGTGTAGAGCCCCGTGGCGATGACCACCACGAACGCCCCGGTCCAAAAATCCACTCCCATGAGGGTTTCGAAGACGATCCCCGCGGCGGCGATGGTGACCGATATCTTGGTCAGGACATAGCCGATGATCGAGACGATCGCCAGGTAGCGGCGCGCCCCCTGGGAATAGCGCCGCTCGAGGAACTCCGGCATGGTGAAGACGCCGCTCCGCAGGTAGAACGGAACGAAAACCCACCCGAGCAGAAGGAGGATGAGTGAGGCCAGGACCTCGAACTGGCCCACCGCCACGCCGCTCGCTGCCCCGGTGCCCGCCAGGCCCACCAGGTGCTCGGCGCCGATGTTGGAGGCGAAGAGCGAGGCGCCTACGATGAACCACCCGGCATGGCGCCCGGCGAGGAAGTAGCCGGTGGAGGTCGACTGAATGGCGCGCTGGCGACGGGTGGCCCAGATGGCGACGCCGAAAACCAGCACGAAGTAGAGCGCGATGATAACCCAGTCGATGACGGCGAGCTGTGTCACGGTCTCTCCGGGTGGGGGTGGTGTCGCTGTCCTACTCTCGGTCTTTCCGCTCGGCCGCCTGCCAGTCCCCGCGACGAAGCGGGATCTGCATCCCGTCGGTCGCCTGCAACCGGTCGAACAGCCGGCTGCGCATCGCCCGAATCCGCTCCTGGTAGGCGGGGACCTCGATGAGGTTGTGCTGCTCGAGCGAATCGGTCTTCAGGTCGTAGAACTCGTTCAGATCCCAGATGCCGTGATAGTAGATGTACTTGTAGCGTTCGTCGCGGAGTGCGAAGACCGTCGGCGTGTGGGGGAAGGCGTATTCCCAGTAGTACTCGTACAGCAGCTCCACCGGCTCGAGCCCCGGCCGGCCCCGCAGGGCAGTCAGCACGGAGCGTCCGTCCATGTCGCCCGGCCGGGCCACGCCGGCCAGGTCGAGGATGGTCGGTGCCACATCGATGTTGCGCACCAGGTCGGCCAACTTGGTCCCGGGCGCGATGAGCCCGGGGGCCCAGGCGAGCATCGGGACCCGGATCGACTCCTCGTAAGCGTGCCGCTTGTCTATCAGCCCGTGCTCACCGAGGGAGAATCCGTTGTCGCCCATGTAAATGAGGAGGGTGGACTGGGCGAGCTTCGATCGCTCGAGGTAGTCCAGCACCCGGCCCACGCTCTCATCGACCGCGAGCAGGGTCTCGGCGTAGCGGCGGTAGAAGCTGTCGAAGTCCATCGCGCCGTGGTAGGCGTAGTCTACCCCATGCCATCCGGAGCGCTGCTCCCGCACCCAGCGAGGCTTGTCGCGATAATTGCGCTCGGTGTTGGCCATGGTGGGTGGGTAGGGGATGCTCTCCGCCGCGTAGCGCCCCCGGTGACGCTCGGCGGGGATGAACTCCGCGTGCACGCCCTTATGTGAGAGGTAAAGAAAAAACGGCTGGTCGCGGGACCGATGCTCCAGCCAACCGAGTGCTGAGTCGGTGAGGAGGTCGGTCGTGTATCCCTTCACTCGGGCGCGCTTGCCATTGACGTTGAGCACCGGGTCGACATAGACGCCCTGTCCCTGGAAGCTGATCCAGTGGTCGAATCCAGGGCGCGGGTCGTCACTTGCCGTCGCTTCGCCCATGTGCCACTTGCCGATGTACGCCGTCCGATAACCCGCCTTCTGCAGGAGCTGGGGGAAGAAGGTCGTGTTCGATGGCACCGGAGTGGTGTTGTCCACCACGCCATGCTTGTGGGCGTACTTGCCGGTCAGGATCGAGGCGCGGCTCGGGGAGCAGAGCGAGGTGGTGACGAATGCGTTCCGCAGATGCGCCCCGCGCAGGGCCATCCGATCGAAGTTAGGGGTCTCGAGCCACTCGGGTGCGCCCGGCATGAAACCCATGAAATCGTGGCGGTGATCGTCGCTCAGGATGAAGACGACGTTGCGCGGGGCAGGCCGTTGCTGCGACTGCACGGGCACGCCGGTGGCCGCCGCGCACCAGGCCACGGCGAACAGCAGCGGCGCGCGCTCAGGCGACCACTTCAAATCGTGCCTCGCTCACGTCGGCCGAGCTGGTCCCCACATACACGGTGAACGTGCCCGGCTCGACCGTGCGGCTCAGGTCCGGCCCGTAGACGGCCAGGTCGTCGCGGGCCAGGGTGAACGTTACGGCCTGGGTTTGGCCGGGCTCGAGAGTGACACGGCGGAAGCCGCGCAGCTCCTTCACCGGCCGGGTGAAGCTGGCCACGTCGTCGCGCAGATAGAGCTGAACCACTTCGTCGCCCGCCCGATCACCGGTGTTGGTCACTTCGACGCTGACGGTGATCGAGTCGGAGGCGCGGATCTTCGCCGCGCTCAGGCGCAGGGTGCCGTACTCGAATCTGGTGTAGCTCAGCCCGTGGCCAAAAGGGTAGAGCGGGGTCCAGGGCACGTCGGAGTACTTCGAGGTGTACTTCTCCTTCTCCTCGGGCGGGCGGCCGGTGTTCTTGTGGTTGTAGTAGATCGGCACCTGACCGACGGTGCGGGGCACGCTTATGGGCAGCTTGCCGCCGGGGTTGTAGTCGCCGAAGAGCACGTCGGCCACGGCTGGTCCCATCTGCACGCCCAGGTACCAGGCTTCGACGATGGCGGGAACATTGGCTTCTAGCCACGGGGTGGAGAGCGGGCGGCCATTCATGAGCACCACGGCCACCGGCCTGCCCGTCGCGTGCACCCGCTCGGCGAGGGCCTGCTGCACTCCGGGGAGATCCAGCGAGCTCCGGTTGCGGGCCTCGGCGCTCATATCCTGGTGCTCCCCCAGGACCAGGACCACGGCATCGGCAGCTCGGGCGATCCGCGCCGCCTCGGCGAAGCCAGTGGTATCGGTACCCTCGACCTCCGCGCCCTGGGCGTACAGCACCCGCGTTCCCTGAGAGACCGCGCTCCGAATCCCGGCCAGCACGGTGACCGCGTCCTCGGGACGGCCCGCGGCAGCCCAGGAGCCGAGCGCCGACCGAGCGTCGTCCGCCAACGGACCGATGACGGCGACGGTGCGGAGCCGTCTCGCGAAAGGGAGTGTCCGAGTCGAGTTCTTGAGAAGCACGATGGATTTCCGGGCCATCTCACGCGCGTGGGCCAGGTGCTCGGGCGTGAGAGTGCGGGCCCGCTCCCGGGCGGGGTCGCTGTAGCGGTACGGATCGGCGAAGAGTCCGAGAGAGTACTTCGCCCGGAGCACCCGGCGGGCGGCCTGGTTTACCAGCGACTCGGCGACGAGGCCCTCGCGCACCAGTCGAGGGAGCTGGTTCAGGTAAATGGTGCTCACCATGTCCACGTCCACCCCGGCGCGGAGCGCGAGCGCCCCCGCTGCCGCGCTGTCGCCGGCCACGCCGTGGCGGATCAGCTCCATAATTCCGGTGTAGTCGCTGACCAGCACGCCATCGAAGCCCCAGTCGTCGCGGAGCACATCGCGCAGGAGATGCCGGTGGGCGTGCATCGGCACGCCGGCTATCTCGTTGAAGGCGGCCATGACCGACTGCGCGCCGGCATCCACCGCGCTGCGAAATGGTGGCAGGTAGATCTCGTGCAGGGTACGGGGGGACAGGTCGGCCGTGTTGTAGTCGCGCCCACCCTCCGCCGCACCGTAGGCGGCGAAATGCTTGGCAGTGGCGAGGAGGGTATTAGGGGCGGCGGCAACCTGCTCCCAGCCGCGCGAGGGGCCCACCCCCTGAAACCCGCGGACCCGCGCCGCGGCCATCACGCCGCCGAGGTAGGGGTCTTCCCCCGAGCCCTCCACCACCCGTCCCCACCGGGGGTCGCGCGCGATGTCCACCATCGGGGCGTAGGTCCAGTGCACCCCATGCGCCGTGGCCTCGACAGCCGCGATGCGGGCGGAGCGCTCTACGGCCTCGGGGTCCCAACTGGCCGCCTCGGCCAGGGGCACCGGGAAGATCGTGCGGAAGCCGTGGATGACATCATGGGCGAACAGGAGGGGGATCCGAAGCCGGCTCTCCTCCACCGCTACCCGCTGCAGATCGCGGGTGTGCGCCGCGCCGTGTACGCCGAGGAACGAACCGATGCGGCCGGCCCGGATCTCGGCGGCGGTCCCGGCCCGCGCGGCAGGTCCAGTATCGCTCCCCGGGCCGGCCGGCTGGTTGAGCTGGCCCAGCTTCTCCTCCAGCGTCATGCGGCTCAGCAGGGAATCGAGGAACCGATCGACTGCTGATCCGGGCGCGGCCGTGGCGGCCTCGCGTGCGGCGGGGTCCACCCCGGCCACGACCGGCGTGCTCGTGCCACATCCAGCGCCGACGATCCCGGCGGCGGCCAGCAGCGCCAGCTGGGGTCTCAGCCCGACGGTCCAGGGAAGGTGCTCCAGCCCTCTCCGATTCATCCGACCGACCTTTCGGCTTCCATCCGGGTGCCCCCACACGGCTGGCCTTGGCGCGTCATCGCGGGCCGCGGAGCAACCATCCTACATCTTGACATTTTCCGCGCCAAATGTAAACGATTACACGAGCCTCGTCGCTCCCCGCTGGCGCTCACCCGATGTGCTCCGGGCGCCGGCCATCGCCCCGGTTGGGCCCGGGGTAGCCGCAGCCAACGCTGGCTGTTCGATGATCACCATCAAGGACGTGGCCCGCGCGGCCGGCGTCTCGGTCGCCACGGTGTCCCGCGTTCAAAATGGCAGTGCCCTCGTCAAGGAAATCACCCGCCGGCGGGTGGGCGAGGTGGTCGTGCGCCTGGGCTACAGCCCCCACGGGGCAGCCCGCAGCCTCATCACCCGCCGCACCAACACCCTCGGCGTCCTCCTCCCCGACTTGTACGGGGAGTTCTTCTCTGAAGTCATCCGGGGAATCGATCAGACGGCGCAACGGCACGGGCATCACTTGCTCGTCTCCAGCTCGCACGACGACCGGTCCGCGCTCGAGGCCGCCTTTCGGTCGATGCGGGGCCGGGTGGACGGGCTCATCGTGATGTGGCCGGAAATGGACGAGACCGCTGTGCCCAGCCTTCCAGCCCGATTCCCCGTCGTGCTCCTCAGCTCGCCGATCGGGCCCGACGGCTTCGACGTCATCACTGTGGCCAACTACGAGGGAGCCTACGCGATGGTGTGTCATCTGCTGGACCTGGGCCACCGGCGAATCGCGATCATCAAAGGTGTCGAGGGGAATGCGGACGCCGCCGAACGGCTGCGCGGCTACCGGGCGGCGCTCCGCTCCGCCGGCCTTGCTTCCGCCGCCATCGAGATCGCGGGCGACTTCGACGAAGAATCGGGCTTCCGCGCCACCGGCGAGCTGCTGCGGCGCGAGGTTCCGCCGACCGCGATCTTCGCGGCCAACGACGCCATGGCAGTCGGAGCGCTCAGTGCGCTGCGGGAAGCCGGTCTCCGGGTGCCGGAGGATCTGGCCCTGGCCGGCTTCGATGACATTCCGATGGCCCGGTACCTGGACCCGGCGCTCTCGACAGTCCACGTGGACATCAGCGCGCTGGGCGAGCGCGCCACCCTGCGCCTCCTCGCGGCCGTGCGCGACAAGGACCGGCACGAGCGTCGCGCGGAAACGTTGCCCACCACCCTGGTCCTCCGGCGTTCCTCTGGCGCGGCCGTTCCCGCGTTGCGACCCGCCGCGCCGCCCACGGGGCCACTCACTCTCACCCTCCCCCCTGTGAGGCCCATATGAAGATGAGCTTTGTCCTCCACGGCTGCTGGGCGCTGGTCCTGGTCGCGACGGCGATGCCGTCCGGACCGGCCGCTGCTCAGACCAGTACCGGCAGCATACGTGGTATGGTGACCGACTCGGCCGGAGCGCCGCTGGGAGGAGCGGATGTCGTCGCCCTCAATACCGCGACCGGAGTGCAGCGCAACGCCGCGACGAACAGCCGGGGCTTCTACTCGCTGGCCGGACTCACGCCGGCCAACTACCAACTCACCGTCCGGCAGATCGGCAGCACGCCGGTCGAGCGGCCGGTGCAGGTTCAGGTGGGGCAAGTTCTCACCATCGACTTCCGGCTGGCGCCGGCAACCGTGCAACTCGAAGAGGTGGTGGTCGTGGCCGCGCCCGTGGTCGAAACCCGGACCTCGGAGGTGGCGACCAACGTAAGCGAAGAGCAGATCGAGCGGCTGCCCACGCCCAGCCGGAACTTCCTCGATCTGGCGGCGCTGTCGCCCGGCGTCACCGTCACCGAGGACCGCATCAACGGGAACACCAGGACTTTCCAGGCCGGTGGCCAGAGCGCGAACGCGGTCAACCTCTTCATCGACGGCACCAGCCTCAAGAACGACCTTACAGGCGGCGGGGTCGCCGGCCAGGACAACAGCCGGGGCAGTCCTTTCCCCCGGAACGCCATCCAGGAGTACCGGGTCATCAGCCAGAATTTCAAGGCCGAGTATCAGAAGTCTTCCAGCGCCATCATTACGGCGACCACCAAGTCGGGCAGCAACGTCTGGTCCGGCAACGTGTTCTTCGGTTATCAGGACCGGGGGCTGGTGGCGCTGGACAGCTTCCAACGCGCCGACCAGGCGACCAACCCCGCTACGTTCACGGAACCCGAGTACGCCCGCTACCTCGGCGGTGTGAGCGTCGGGGGCCCGATCATCAAGGACAGGTTGCACATCTTCGGGTCCTACGAGGGGAACTACCAGAACCGTGCGAACCGGGTGAACTTCACACCTCCGCCGATCGGGACATATCCGGCCCTCGATACGGTCAACCTGACCCAGTACAACGGCAACTTCCTGGCGCCATTCCGCGAGACGCTGCTCTTCGGCAAGCTGAGCTACGCCGTCACCCCCAATTCCTCCGCGGAGCTGAGCCTCAGCAATCGCCGCGAGAGCGAACTCCGGGACTTCGACGAACGCCGAGCCCTCCAGTTTGCCCAGGACTTCGGCAACAAGGTGCTCATCGGGCAGCTAAAATACAACTACTTCTCCGGCCCGTGGCTCAACGAAGCAAAGGTGGACTATTCCCGCTTCCGCCGGGGCTTCGTCCCGAACACTCCGGGCCTGGCGCACCGGATGTATCAGTTCAACAACACCGACAATCGGATCGGCAGCTACGAGAGCACTCAGGACTTCATCCAGAAGCGGCTCGGCTTCCGCAACGACCTCACCTACTCCGGATTCCAGGCGGCCGGGCAGCACGTCTTCAAGCTGGGCGCCAGCCTCGACTTTGCGCAGTATGACGTGGTCAAGGACAACGACGGGACTCCAAAGTTCATCTTCGCCGACAGCGTGAGGAATTGCGGTTGCCCGGCAGATGGGCAGATGTTCGCCTTCCGGACCCCCTACCAACTGGTCTACGGCACCGGCGATCCGGTGCTCAACACCAACAACAACCAGATCGGCGTCTATCTACAGGATGACTGGAGCCCCGTGGACCGGCTCACCCTCAACCTGGGGATCCGCTGGGACTACGAGTCCCACATGCTGAACTACGATTACGTGACGCCGCAGAACGTGGTCGACACCCTCACCCGCTACAACGACTCGATGCCGACACCGATCGACCTGAGCCGGTACATCAGCAACGGCAGCAACCGGAAGCCGTTCTACGGCGCCTTCCAGCCACGGCTCGGGTTTTCTTACGCGCTCGATCGGAATGACAGGACCACGATCTTCGGCGGCTTCGGCATCTACTACGACCGCTCGCTGTTCGACCTGTTTGCCATCGAGGAGACCCTCAAGCTGAGCCATCCGACCTTCTTCGTCGATTTCGCCCACCCCGACTCGGTGCCGGGCCCGGGGCAGGTGGCCTGGAGTGACTCGTACCTGACCGCCAGCAAGGCGACCCTGGACGCCCTCGTGACCCGCCAGGGGGTGCCGGAAGCCTTTCTGATCGACAACGAGGCCAAGCCGCCCAAGTCCAGGCAGTGGAACTTGGGTATCCGTCAAGTCCTGGGGGATTTCGCGGTCACGGCCACTTATGCCGCCGTCCGCGGCGTAGACGGGCTGGTGTACAACTGGACCAACTTCGGCCTCAACCCGGACGGCTCCTGCTGCACCAGCTTCGACCTCGGGGCCCACGGCTTCCGTAACTTCCTCTTCACCACGAACGAGGTGAAGAGCTGGTACGACGCACTGCAGCTCCAGGTGAACCGGGACTACCGCTCCGGCGAGACGTTCGGCTGGGGCGCAGGGCTGACGTACACCTACACCGTGCGGCTCCTCGAGGGGGTGGACAACCTGGGCGACGGGTTCGCCTTCCCGAACACGAGGAACATTCCGAGGCACCCGACCAACGACGAAAAGCACCGGGTGGTGGCCAACTGGATCATGGATGTGCCCTATCTCTACGGCATCCAGTTCAGCGGCCTGGTGACGCTGGGGGGGAAGATCCGCCAGGACATCGGCAACCTGCGGTTCAGCCCGCCCGGCACCTACGTCCGCGGGGGCTTTACGGTGCCTGGCGGCCTCTTCCCCTACCGGAACGTCGATCTCCGGCTGCGCAAGGACTTCCCCAACCTCGGGCGGACCACCCTCGGAGTGACTGTGGACGTGTTCAACGCGTTCAACCGGGACAACCTCGGCTGCTTCAACTCCGGGAACCCAACCGATCCGAACTTCGGCAAGGCCGGCTGCGTCGTTACCGATGCGCGCCGGTTCCAGTTCGGCGTGGAGTACGGCTTCTAACCATCAGCGCTGGCGGCCGGGCTCCGGTCCGGCCGCTGTGCGCTTTCTCTCATGCATGACCGGTTGCTGAACGGCACTACGCGCGCCCGGGCCCGGCCTCTCTACCGGGTGCTCCTCGCCGCCACGCTGGTGGCGGGGTGCGCTACGTCGTACCTGGCGCCAAGCGACCCGAGTACCTGGACTCCGACCCCGCGCCAGACCGCCTTCCTCGACACCCTCCAACGGCGGACGTTCGACTTCTTCTGGGAGCGCACCAACCCACGGAACGGACTGACCCCAGACCGGTGGCCCACCCAGTCGTTCTCCAGCATCGCCGCGGTGGGCTTCGCCCTCACCGCCTACCCGATCGGAGTCGAGCGGAGATACATCAGCCGCGGCCAGGCGCGGGAACGGGTGCTCACCACGCTCAAGTTCTTCTGGCAGGCACCGCAAGGCGACTCGCCGGCGGGAATGACCGGGCACCGGGGGTTTTTCTACCATTTCCTCGACCTGGAAACCGGCCGCCGGTTCGAGTCGGTCGAGCTCTCCACCATCGACACTACGCTGCTGCTCGGCGGAGTTCTGTTTTGTCAGCTGTACTTCGATGGCAAAGATCCCACCGAGTCTGCCATCCGGGCTTATGCCGACTCGATCTACCATCGGGTGGACTGGCGCTGGGCCCAGGCGCGGGCCCCATTCGTGAGCATGGGCTGGCATCCGGGCGCTGGATTTCTCACCCACGACTGGCGCGGGTACAACGAGGCGATGCTGCTCCTCGTGCTGGCACTCGGCTCGCCCACTCATCCGATTGATACCACGGCCTGGACCGCGTGGACCTCGACCTACCAATGGGGCCGGTTCTACGGCCAGGAGCACGCCGGCTTCGCGCCGCTCTTCGGGCACCAGTACTCGCATGCGTTCATCGATTTCCGCGGCATCCAGGACGCCTACATGCGCCGGCGGGGAATCGATTACTTCGAGAACTCGCGCCGGGCGACTCACGCCCAGAGGAGTTACGCCGTGGCCAATCCGGGGAAGTGGGAAGGCTACGACTCGGCCAGCTGGGGACTCACGGCGTCGGATGGACCGGCCAGCGTGACGCTCGAAATCGCCGGCCACACCCGCCGGTTCCACGAGTACTTCGCGCGGGGAGCTTCGCACACCGAGATCCCGGACGACGGTACCATCGCGCCCACTGCGGTTGGTGGCTCGCTGCCGTTCGCTCCCGAGATCACGCTACCGGCGCTCGTCGCCATGCGGGAGGAACACGGCGAGGCGCTCTTCGGGCAGTACGGATTTCTCGACGCCTTCAACGAGACCTTTCCCGACAACCGTGAGCCCAACAAGGGACGAACGATTCCGGGCCGCGGCTGGTACGACACCGACTACCTCGGCATCGATCAGGGGCCCATTCTGATCATGGCCGAGAACTATCAGACTGGTCTGGTCTGGCGGTATCTGCGAAAGCACCCCGCTATCATCCGCGGGCTCCGGCGGGCCGGCTTTACCGGCGGGTGGCTGGACCAGGCGCCCCGAGCGCAGTGAGGGCTGCTCCTGTCGCCCCGAGCGTAGCGAGGGGGCCGAAACTACGCTCTGGCCCCCTCGCTCCGCTCGGGGTGACACTTGGTCTCGTGGTCGGCATACTTACCGCCTGTGGAGGCTCGCAGGCCGACGGTGGCGTGGTGACGCTGCGCTTCTGGGCCTTCGGCCGCGAGGGCGAGGTAGTGCAGCAACTGATGCCCGAGTTCGAGCGCCGGAACCCTGGTATCCGCGTCAGGGTGCAACAGATCCCCTGGACCGCCGCCCATGAGAAGCTGCTCACCGCCTACGTGGGCGATGCCACACCCGACCTGGCTCAGATCGGGAACACCTGGATTCCGGAATTTGCCGCGCTCGGCGCGCTGGAGCCGTTGGACCGGTGGATTGCCGCTTCCCCGGTGGTCGACTCCGCGGCGTACTTCGGCGGGATCTGGAGCACCAACGTCATAGGCGAGACCGTCTTCGGCATTCCCTGGTACGTTGATACCCGGGTCATCTTCTACCGGAAGGACATTCTGGCCCGCGCAGGATACCGCGACGTACCCGGCACCTGGGCGGAATGGCAGGCGTCGATGGAGGCGGTGAAGCGGGAGCTGGGCCCCGGTGGCCATGCCATCTTCCTGCCCACCAACGAATGGGCCCAGCCCTACGTCCTCGGCATGCAGGCGGGCTCGCCGCTGCTGGATGAGCGCGGCCGGTACGGCGTCTTTTCGGACTCGGCTTTCCGGCGCGGCTTCGAGTTCTACGTTGGCCTCTTCCGGGCCGGATTGGCCCCGCCGCTTGGCAACGTCGAGATCGCCAACGTGTACCAGGAGTTTGCCCGCGGGCGTTTCGCCATGTGGATCACCGGGCCGTGGAATCTGGGAGAGATGCGGCGCCGGTTGCCAGCCGAGCTGCAAGACGACTGGAGCACGGCCCCGCTTCCTGGGCCCTCCGGCGACTCGTCGGGTGTCTCGCTTGCGGCTGGGTCCAGCCTGGCGATGTTCCGGGCGTCCCGCCACAAAGAGGCGGCGTGGCGGTTGGTAGAGTACCTCTCCAGCAGCGAGCAGCAGGAGCGGTTCTACCGCCTTACCGGCGATCTCCCCGCCCGCACCGAGGCGTGGCGCGGCACCGGTCTGGCGGACGACCCCAAGTCGCACGCGTTTTGGATTCAGCTCCACCGGGTACGGTCCGTTCCAAAAGTGCCCGAGGTGGAGCTGATCGCCACCAGAGTCCTGGAGACGGCTGAGCTGGTCATCCGCGGCGGCCGGCCGGTGGACGCCGCCCTGAAGGAGCTGGACCGCGCCGTGGCCAGGATTCTGGAAAAGCGGCGCTGGATGCTGGATCGGCTGGCGGACTCGTCGGTCGCCAAGGCACCGGCCCGGTGAAGACTCTCACCAGCGCAGAGCAAGGGGGGGCAGCCTGGGTCTTCCTTACACCCGCGCTCACCCTGATCGGCCTGTTCTTTCTCCTCCCAGTGGCGGCGTCGCTCGTCCTCAGCTTTACCGACTTCGATATCTACGCCATCGCCGATCCGGCAAACGTTCGGCTGGTCGGGCTCAGGAACTATGCCCGGCTGATCGAGAGCCCCATCTTCTGGACCGCGCTGGGCAACACCTTCTATTTCGTGCTGGTGGGCGGCCCGTTGACCGTGGCAGTCTCCCTGGCAGCCGCCCTCCTGGTGAATGCGCGCCTGGTGCGGTTCAAGGGGTTGTTCCGTGCCCTGTATTTCGCACCCTTCGTCACCACCCTCGTGGCGGTGGCCATCGTCTGGCGCTACCTCTATCACTCCCAGTACGGCCTCATCAACTATGCCCTGGATGCGATCGGGGTCGCGCCGGTGGACTGGCTGGGTGACCCCCGGTGGGCCATGCCGGCGATCATCCTCCTCGCAGTCTGGAAGAACTTCGGATACAACATGCTCATCTTCATCGCCGGCCTGCAGGCCGTCCCCGAGGAGCTCTACGAGGCCGCCTACCTGGACGGTGCCGGTGCCTGGCGACGGTTCCGCCACGTCACCCTGCCGATGCTCGGTCCCACGCTGCTCTTCGTAGGGCTCATCACCATGATCGGCTTCTTCCAGCTGTTCGCCGAGCCCTACGTCATGACCCAGGGCGGCCCCTTGCGGAGCACGACGAGCATGGTCCTGCTGATGTACGAGGAGGGATTCCGCTGGTGGCGCATGGGGTACGCCGCTGCGATCGCCTTCGTGCTCTTCCTCGTGATCCTGGCTGCCATGCTGCTTCAGCAGCGCATCCGTCGGGAGGAAACCGCGTGAAAGCGCGTCTGGGCGCCGCGGGCCTCTACCTGGCGCTCGTCGCGGGGGCATTCCTCGCGCTGGGGCCGATGCTGTGGATGCTCGCTGCCTCCTTCATGCCTGCAGGGGAGGCAAGCTCCTATCCGCCCAGGCTCCTGCCCAGCAGGCCCACGGTGGATCACTACCGGACCCTGTTTACCCGGTTGGACCTGGGCCGAAGCCTGCTCAACAGCGGTATCGTCGCCCTCACGGTCACGGCCCTGTCGTTGCTGATCAACTCGATGGCCGGATACGCCCTGGCCAAGCTTCGGTTTCGGCTGCGCGAGCGGCTGTTCCGCACCCTCTCGGTCGGCCTGTTGCTGCCGGTGCAGGTCTCGATGCTGCCGCTCTTCCTGATGTTCAAGGAGCTGGGCCTGGTGAATACCTACTGGGGGGTCATCATCCCTTCACTGGCCAGCATCTTCGGCATCTTTCTCATCCGGCAGTACACCCTGGCCCTGCCGGACGACCTGCTCGATGCCGCCCGCATCGACGGTGCGAGCGAGCTCAGGATCTACTGGTCGGTGGCGCTCCCGGTGATCCGGCCGATACTTGCCACCATCGCGATCTGGACTTTTCTCACCACCTGGAACGATTTCATGTGGCCCCTGATCGTTCTGAGCGACGAGGCGAAGTACACCCTTCCGGTGGCTCTTGCGAATCTTTCGGGCGAGCACGTGCAGGATACCGAGCTCATGATGGCAGGTGCGGTAGTTACCGTGCTGCCGGTGATGCTCGCTTTCCTCCTGCTGCAGCGGTACTTCATCCAGGGCGTGATGGCGGGAAGCGTAAAGGGGTAACCGGACGTGGCCGTGTCTTTGGAACCTCGGAGCGGAGGAATGGTCCGCTAGGGTCGGAGAATGGCGCAGATCTTAAATCACGGAAGCACGGAAGGACGCGGAAACACGGAAAAGGGAACGGGTGTTGGTGCCTCTATGCTTCGGTTTGAAGAGCTGTCGAGCAAGGTGATCGGTGCCGCCCTTGCCGTGCATCGGGAGCTGGGCCCCGGATTTCTGGAGTCGGTGTATCACTCCGCCATGCGAGTCTCACTCGCGCATCGAACCATACCTTTCGAGTCGCAGTTTCCTCCGATTCATACCTTCGCGCGGCGCATCTCCATGTGGGGTTGTTGCTTAATTTCAATGCACCAACACTAGCGATTAGGCGTATGATCGTTGATTAGCCTCCGTGTTTTCTTGGTCTTCCGTGCTTTCGTGATTGCTTTTGCTTTCGCCTGCTGCGGCATGAGGCCTTAGGTTTCGGCGCTGACACCCACCGCCGGACCAGGCAGCGCGAGCACCTCCCCGCGACTGCGGATGACTTCGGTATAGAAATGCGCGCTCGCCTTGGGGGTACGCCGCTGGGTCTCGTAGTCCACGTGAACCAGGCCAAACCGCTTCGAGTAGCCATCGCTCCACTCGAAGTTATCGAGCAGCGACCAGGCGAAGTAGCCACGGAGGTCCACGCCTTGCTGGATGGCCTGGTGGGCGGCACGCAGGTGCTCACGGTGGTAGTGGACCCGGAGCGGGTCGCTCACCACGCCGTTGAGCGGCTTCGGCGGGTCGTAGAAGGCGGCGCCGTTCTCGGTGATGTACAACGGCAGAGCCGGTCCCGAACGACTGCCGTACCGTTCACCCACCCACAGGAGCACGGCCGTCAGCGCGTCGGGGAACACTTCCCAGCCGGTCTCGGTGTAGGTCTGCTGCAGTTGGCGGACGCCGCTGGCGCGCAGGGGAAGCGCCGCATCGTCGTGGCGGGTGACGTTCCGGGTATAGTAGTTGACGCCGAGGAAGTCGATCGGCTGGCGGATGAGGGCGAAGTCGGCCTCGCGATGGTGAGGCCAGGCGCGGCCGAAGATCTCGCGCAGCTCGCCGGGATAGCGTCCGTGGAACACGGGATCGAGGTACTGCCGGTTCATATAGGCATCGGCCCGGCGAGTGGCTGCCAGATCTGCCGGGGATTCGCTCGCCGGGTACTTGGGCTCGAGGTTCACCACCAGCCCGATCTTGTGTTTGCCCCCGGCGCGGTAGGCTTGCACCGCTGCCCCGTGGGCGCGAAGGAGGTTGTGGGAGGCAATCGGTGCCTCATAGAGGCTCCGGTGGCCCGGCGCGAGCTTGCCGTGCAGGTAGCCGCCATCGCTGACGACCCACGGCTCGTTAAGTGTCGCCCACATCCTCACCCGGTCGTCCAGAGTCCGAAACATCAAGCCGGCGTAGTCGGCGAACCAGGACGCGATCTCGGGATTGAGCCACCCTCCCAGATCATCCAGCGCGGCGGGGAGATCCCAATGATAAAGCGTCACCAAAGGCTGAATGCCGTGCTCGAGGAGGGCGTCCACCAGGCGCTCGTAGAAACCCAGTCCCTCGGGATTCGGCCGGCCTCGCCCCTCGGGAAGAACCCGGCCCCAGGCCAGGCTGAACCGGTAGGCGTTGAGCCCGAGATCCGCCATCAACTTCACGTCGGTCTCGAAGCGCCGATAGTGGTCGCAAGCCATGTCCCCGGTGTCACCGCTCACGGTCAAACCCGGGGAGTGCACGAAGCGATCCCAGATGCTGGGCCCGGCGCCGTCGGCCAGCGGCGAGCCCTCGATCTGGTATGCCGACGTCGCGGCCCCCCACAGGAAGTCGTCGGGAAAACGAATCGAATCACTCATAGGAGCGGCGCATCCTCATGGCCAGTGTGACGTTGGTCGGGATCCGCAAAATATACGACGATGGCCTGCACCGGCACGTAGCAGTGCACGACCTCGACCTCGAGGTGGCCGAGGGAGAGTTCGTCGTCCTGGTCGGGCCTTCCGGATGCGGCAAGAGTACGATCCTGCGGATGATCGCCGGGTTGGAATCCATCTCCGGGGGAGAGCTCCGCATCGGGGGACGAGTGGTCAACAACGTTCCTGCCAAGCAACGCGACATTGCGATGGTGTTCCAGAATTACGCTCTCTATCCTCATATGACCGCTTACGAAAACATGGCGTTTGCCCTCAGCCTCCGAAAGCTGCCCCGGCCCGAGATCAATCGGCGGGTCCGGGAGTCTGCTCAGGTGCTCGGCATCGAGCCGCTCCTGGTCAAGCGGCCCCGCCAGATGTCGGGCGGTGAGCGCCAGCGGGTGGCACTGGGGCGCGCGCTGGTGCGGAAGCCCGAAGTCTTCCTGTTCGATGAGCCGCTCTCCAACCTCGATGCCAAGCTGCGAGTGCACATGCGCCGGGAGATCGCCCGGCTGCATCAGCAGCTCGGCACCACGATGATCTATGTCACCCATGACCAGGTCGAGGCCATGACGCTGGGCGACAGGATCGTGGTGCTGCACCACGGAGCGATGCAGCAGGTAGACACCCCCGCGGCTCTCTACAATCGTCCGCGGAACGCCTTCGTGGCGAGCTTCATCGGCACGCCTCCCATGAACCTGATCGAAGGTGAGATGATCGGAGGAGGGCAACCGCGGTTCCGGGCTAGCGGCGGCGACTTCGAGCTGGAGCTGGACGCCCGGTGGGCCGGGGCGCTCCGGGGCGTCGCACGTGCCGTGATCCTGGGGATCCGGCCCGAGGACCTGCAAGCCCTGGCACCGGGCCAGGGCCATTCCGCCGGCGTCATTTCCGCCCGGGTGGAGCTGGTCGAGCTGCTCGGCGGAGAAGCCCTCGTGCACGTCAGCAGCGGTGGGATCGACCTCACGGCCCGGCTGCCGGCACCCATCCCCCCAATCGGCGGCGCCCTGGAGCTGCTGGCACCACCCGAGCGGGTACACCTCTTCGACGGCGAGAGCCAGGATCTGCTCCAGTAGCCAACCCGCCTCCCCGGTTCCGTAACACTTCCGGTCTTAAGGCGACTCTCAGTATCGGTCGCGGTAACGATCCTCCCCCGTGCCGGCCTCGCGGCTGGCCAGAACGGGACCGGAAGGCCGCAGATCGATTCCCGTTCACGGGTTGGCCGCGCGCAAAGACTCCATTCAGCCGCTTCATCAGCGACCGCCAGCCGATGCCGCTTACCTCGCGCCAGCGGGGCGGGGATGCGAACCAGGGCTCCAACCCAACCTGATCGCCTACTGCCGGTCACAGTCACGGAGGAGGACCATATGTCGAGCATGGAGATGTCCCGGTTCACCGGAGTCACACTCGCGTTGCTCCTGGGAGCCACCGCAATCGGAGAAGCACAGCGGGAAAAGCGGCGCCCCGGCGGCGTCGTGGCGCCGACGGTTGGGCGTCAGACAACCGGCCAGACGACAGGGCCTCTGGACGCCGCCGCCAATACTCAGATCGTGAAGCCGCTGTTGCCATGCTGCGTCGTGCATGAGGTGGACCAGACCTCAGGGACGCTGGTCGTACGAAACACCGCCACTGGTGCGCTGCACCGGGTCAAGCTTCCCGGCCTGACTGGACTCAGAACCGTGGCGGTGAGGAGTCTTCCCGGGCAACCATCAAAGAGGGCTCGGCCAGCACAGTCGAAGAGATTTCGCCCTGGTCAACTGGTCGAAATGAACATTGATGGCACGGCGATGGCTGTCACCCCATTTCCCGTCAAGGACTCAAAGGAGAGCAAGATCAAGAGGAGCAGTTGGAAGATGTGGACCGACGTGACCGTCTCCAACGACGGCCGCATCTTTGGCCGGACGAGAACCAAGAGCTCCGAGGCGGCCCGCGGTTTCACCGGTGGGGTGGAAGTCTTCCTGGTCGACGGGCAGAATATCCCGGTTCATCAGACCAAGCTGCGTACCTACGGAGTGAATGGCACGGCAATGGGGGGAAAGAGCGATCGGACCGAGACCTGGAGCGAAACCGCGCCGATCGAATCGATCAACAAGGTCAAGGCGGTGGTGATCTACCATTCGCACGAACCAAAGGTCAAATTCGCGGCTGCGCTGGACTGGATCAAGGACAACAAGGTCCTGATGGTCAAGGTCTTCAAGTGCGTCAAGACAATGTTCGCGGAAGACGGGGAAGAGACTACCCAAGGCCCACCGCCACCGCCGCCACCTGGTGGCCAGGACGAGGCCCTGCCACCATCGGGGGATACCTCAATGCTGGAGTGCGCTGAGGCGGCTGCCGAGCTGGGGGAGCAGCTGGGCTATTAGCTGTGGAGTGATGGGATAAGCCGGCTCACAATGTGGGCTCGCGCGAGCCGCGAGCCCGCGTTGTTTTTTAAGCCACCCAGCACGGGAATGATGCGGTGCTCCGTGCCAGTATGAGGATCTTTGAATCACGAAAACACGAAAGCACGAAAAGCCGAAAGCTGTGGAGACCTTACGTGACGTTCATTTCGTGCAACTCCGGTCTTACCTGCAAGCCGCCAAACTGTGCATTGGCTTTCGTGTTTTCGTGCTTTCGTGATTGTGATTTGTTTGTAACTCTCTGATTCGCGATATCCGGCCCCGCTTTGCAGCGGGCCGGTTTCCCTCTCCCCAGTCCGAACCCTATCGTGCTGCATGTCCCGCACCCGCAGCTTCATCCCCGTCGCCGAGTGGGAGGATGAGCGCCAGCTCCTCGGCTTGCAGGGCGAGCGAATCGCCATCGGCTTTCTCACCTCGTGCGGCTGGTCGGTGGAGGCGCATCGCTTCAAGCTGGGCCGCCACGACGTAGACCTGGTAATCCGGAGGGGAAGCACGGTGGCCTTCGTGGAGGTGAAGACCCGGCGCTCGGCTGTATGTGGAACGGCCATCGAGGCGGTGGGCCGGCGGAAACAGCACGATATCGCCCGGGTCGCGTCGGTCTGGGTGCTCCGGCATGGCAGGCCCGGCGATGAATACCGCTTCGATCTGGTGGCGGTGCAGGAGGCCGGTGGGAGTGCGCCCGCGGTCGAACACGTGGCCGACGCCTGGCGCCCTGATGGCCACTGGAGCTATTGAGTGACTGATTTAGAGTCACGCCAATACTATTGCTTCGGTAGCTTTTCGGTATTAGGTTGGTCGCAGTAAAGAAGTGTAGCAAAATCAGTCACTTCCCATATCAGAGGCTAACATGGCTGCTGAAGCAACCCGGCTCGAAGCCGACCGCCGGAAGGCTCTCGGGCTTGCCATCTCCCAGATCGAGAAGCAGCTCGGCAAGGGGGCCATCATGCGAATGGGCGCCGACTCGCCCCGGGTCAAGGTGGCGGCCATCCCCACCGGGGCCATCAATCTCGACGCCGCCACCGGGGTCGGCGGCATTCCCCGTGGCCGCATCACCGAGATCTACGGCCCCGAGTCGTCCGGCAAGACCACCCTTACCCTGCACGTCGCGGCCAACGTGCAGAAGACGGGTGGGGTCGCGGCCTATGTGGACGCGGAGCACGCCCTGGATATCGAGTATGCCAAGAAGCTGGGCGTAGACATCGAGAACCTCCTCGTCTCCCAGCCGGACACGGGCGAGCAGGCGTTGGAGATCGTGGAGATCCTGGTGCGGTCGGGGGCAGTGGATCTCGTGGTCATCGACTCGGTCGCCGCGCTGGTGCCCAAGCAGGAGATTGAAGGCGAGATGGGTGACAGCCATATGGGCCTTCAGGCCCGGCTCATGAGTCAGGCGCTCCGCAAGCTGGCCGGCGCCATCAACCGGTCCAACTGCGCGGTGGTGTTCATCAACCAGCTCCGCGAGAAGATCGGGGTCATGTTCGGCAATCCCGAAACCACCACCGGTGGCAAGGCGCTCAAGTTCTACGCCTCGCTCCGGCTGGACATCCGCCGCATCGGCCCGGTCAAGGAGCGGGAAACCGTCATCGGCAACCACGTCCGGGTAAAGGTGGTCAAGAACAAGGTGGCTCCCCCGTTTCGCCAGGCCGAATTTGATATCATGTTCGACGAAGGCATCAGCCACACCTCGCTCCTCGTGGATCTCGCCGCCGAGTCCAACATCATCCAGAAGTCGGGAGCCTGGTACTCCTACGGCGACCAGCGCATCGGCCAGGGCAGGGAAAATGCCAAGCTGTTCCTGCGAGACAATCCCGTGCTCATGGCCGAAGTCGAGGGGAAGGTCAAGGAGCTCCTCGGCATGCGGGTGCCTGTCGGAGTGGGGGCAGGGGACGAGTCGGACGAATAGCCGGTGGACCGACCTTCCCGAATAACCGCGCTGGATCCCGATCCCCGGCGGCCGGACGCGGTTCGCGTGGAAATCGACGGCGGCCGCTTTGGCGCGGTGCCTCGCGAGCTGGTGAGCGCTGAAGGACTGGTCGTCGGTCGAGTGCTCGATGACCGGCTCCAGGAACGGCTGGACGCAGCGGCAGATGTCGAGGCTGCCTTTCGCACCGCGCTGCGGTCCCTGGAGCTTCGCTCTTACGCGCGGGCCGACCTGGGGCGGCGGCTCATCCGGAAGGGTCACTCGCGCGCTGCGGTGGAAGCGGCGCTGGAGCGCGCGGCCGGCCTGGGCCTCCTCGACGATGCCGCCTTTGCGCGCGCCTATGTGGAGAGCCGCGCCGCGCGGGGCCGGGGCCCTTCACGCCTGGTTCGAGACCTGCTCGTCATGGGGGTCGAGCGGTCGCTCATCGACCGGGCGCTGGCAGCCCAGTGGCCGGAAGGTAGCGACCGGTCCTCCATGCCACTCGCGCTCGCCACCAAGCGTGCCGGCCAGCTTGGGCCCCTCCCTCGCTCCACCAAGCGGCGCCGCCTGCTCGCCTACCTGGCGCGGAGGGGGTTCTCGGGCAGAGAAGTCACGGAGATGGTGGAAGAGGTGTTGTAGCCCCCCTATATTTCCCGGCATGCAATCCGGCACAATCCGCCGTCTGTTTCTCGACTTCTTTGTCGCCAAGGGGCACCGTGAGGTGCCTTCTTCGTCATTGATGCCCGCCGACGACCCCACCCTCCTCTTCACCAACGCCGGCATGGTGCAGTTCAAGCGCACCTTCCTGGGACAGGAGCAGCGGGAGTACGTCCGGGCCACCACCTGCCAGAAGTGCGTCCGCGCCGGCGGCAAGCACAACGACCTCGAGCAGGTCGGGCACACCAAGCGGCACCACACGTTCTTCGAGATGCTGGGGAACTTCTCTTTCGGCGATTACTTCAAGCGGGAAGCCATCGCTTACGCCTGGGAGTTCGTCACCAGCCCGTCGTATCTCGGCATTGCTCCGGAGCGCATCCGCGTCACGGTCCACCACACCGACGCTGAGGCTCGGGCGCTCTGGCGGGAAATCTCCGGCCTGCCGGATGATCGGATATACGGTCTGGGTGACCAGGACAACTTCTGGCAGATGGGTGACACCGGGCCGTGCGGGCCGTGTACGGAGATCTACGTGGATTTGGAATCGGCGGAACAGCCCGCCCCGAGGGGACCGAGGGGGCGGAACGGGGGAACGGCGGTAACTTCACCTGGCATGCCTGCCGCCGTACCGCACTACCGCCGTAGCGACGACGTCATTGCGAGAGAAGACTTCGAGCGGCTCACCGAAGAGGGCCGGTTCTTGGAGATCTGGAACCTGGTCTTCATGCAGTACGATCGCTCTGCCGATGGAACCCTCACTCCTCTGCCCAAGCCGTCGGTTGACACCGGGGCCGGTCTCGAGCGGATCGCCGCGGTCATGCAGGGCGAGGACGACAACTTCCACACCGATCTCTTCCTGCCGTTGATCGAGCGGGTCGGCGAGCTGGTGGGCCGCTCCTACGATCGCAGCGTGGACGAGGGCGCCTCCTACCGCGTCCTGGCCGACCATGCGCGCGCGGTCAGCTTCCTCCTGGCCGACGGAGTCTACCCCAGCAACGAAGGGCGGGGATACGTGCTGCGCCGCATTCTGCGCCGCGCGGTGCGGCATGCCTGGCTGCTCGGCCGGAGGGAGCCTACCCTGGCTCCACTGACGACCATCGTGGTGCGGCAGATGGGTGGGGTCTATCCGGAGCTGACCGACAAGGCGCAGTATATCCACGAGGTCACCGAGAACGAGGAGCGCCGGTTCCTGGAAACGATCGAAGGCGGCCTCCGCCGGCTGGAAGAGATCTTCGCTTCGGGTGTGAGCTCGATTCCCGGCGACGAAGCCTTCAAGCTCTACGACACCTTCGGGTTCCCCATCGATCTCACTCAGATCATCGCCGGCGAGCGCGGGGTGGCGGTGGATCTCGCGGGCTTCGAGCGGGCATTGGAGGAGCAGCGAAGCCGCTCCCGAACCGCTCGAATCTCCGGCCCGAGGCTCGCCATGCCGGCTCCGGACGAGGGGGGCAGCGGCTCACCGAAGCCGGGAGCTCCGGCGGTGCGCACTTCCAAGCCCGGCAAATGGCGCTCGGTCAAACGGGGCAAGCAGAAGTTCGTCGGCTACCAGACCACCGAAGCCGATACCGACGTCCTTGCGTTCAGGCAGGAGGGACCCCGGGTCGAGGTGGTGCTCAAGGAGAACCCGTTCTACGCCGAGTCTGGCGGGCAGGTGAGCGACGTTGGCGGGTTGAGCGGGGCTGGCTGGTCGCTGGCGGTCGACAGCGTCCGCAAGGAACCCAAGGGAACGGTGGTGGGCGGCACCTTCGAGCAGCAGTTCGAGCCGGAGGCGCTACACGCCGCCGTGGATGCTGCCCGCCGCCGTGAGATCGAGCGAAACCACAGCGCAACCCACCTGGTACACCACGTCCTGCGCAAGCGGCTGGGTACCCACGTACGGCAACAAGGATCGCTGGTGGGGCCGGACCGGCTCCGCTTCGATTTTTCCCATCACGGCCCCATAGACTCGGAGACCTTCCGCGCCATCGAGTCGGAGGTGAACGAGCTGATTCTGGCCAACGACCCGGTCAGCACCCGGGAGCTGCCCTACGCCGATGCACTGGCGCTGGGGGCCATGGCGTTCTTCTCCGAGAAGTACGGCGACGTGGTGCGGGTGGTGCAGATGGGGCCGTCGATCGAGCTCTGCGGCGGCACCCATGTGCGGACCACCGGGCAGATCGGCACCTTCCGCTTCTCGGCACAGTCCGGGGTGGCCGCCGGTGTGCGGCGCATCGAGGCGGTGACCGGAACCGGGGCTCTCAGGGCCATCGGCGAGCTGGAGCAACGGCTTGCCGCGGTGGCCGAGGCGCTGAAGGCGCAGCCGGAGCACCTGGTGCGCCGGGTGGAGCAGTTGCTGGAGGAACGGGGGCGGCTGGAGGCCCGGCTGGCAGAGGCCATCCGGAGTGGCTCCGCTCCGGCCCTGCGCGGTGAGGTCTCCACCGCAGGCGGTGTGGAGCTCACTATCGCGGAGACTTTGTCGGAAGACCGTGGCGAGCTGGGGCAGATCGCAGATTCGTTCCGGGAAGGAAAGCGGAATGCCGTCCTGGTACTGTTCAGCTCGGCCGGCCGGGGCGCGATTCACGTGGCGCTAACCGATGATCTGGTCAGCTCCGGCCGCAAGGCCGGTGACCTGGTAAACCGGATCGCAGCCCTGAGTGGAGGGAAGGGAGGCGGCCGGCCGCACTTCGCCTCGGCCGGGCTAGGCGAGCCGGAACGAATGGCATCCACCCGTGCCGCCACGCCCGAGCTGGTTGCGGCCTGGCTCGCCAACCGGCGGGTTGCCGAAGCCACGGGAGCCTGAGAGTGCTGGAAGAGTGGCTGGAAAGTCACACCCGCCGGGCACCACCGGCGCTTCGGGCCCGCGTCCGAGAGTACGCCCTCGCGGCTTCAGGGGCCACGCTGGCGGGCGTCCTGGGGGCGGCAGGGCAGTCGGCGCTCGAACGCGTGCTGTCGCATCCGGGTGACCGGTCGGCAGCTCTCGATCTGCTCGCGGCCGACGCCCTGATCACCCTTGCGCTGCTGGCGCAGGCCCAGACCGCCCCCGAGCGGCTGGAGGAGTTCGCCAGGTCCGTGCTTCGCACTGCGCGGCCGGACGCGTGATCGACCTCCATTCTCATCTTCTTCCGGCTGTGGATGACGGCTCGCGATCGGTGGAGCAGTCGATCGCCGTGCTTCATGACATGGCGGGCCAGGGTGTAACCGATGTCTGTCTGACCCCGCATCTTCAGGCCCGATGGGCCGAGGCCGGCCCCCCCGCGGCTCACGACCGGTCCTTCGAGGCACTGGGCGCGCGGGCGCCCTCCCAGCCTCGCCTGCACCGGGGTGCTGAAGTAATGCTCGACCGGCCTCTCACCCGCAGCGTCGCCGTAGCCCGGAACATCACTCTCGGAAGCAGCAGGTATATCCTGGTAGAGTTCCCCCGGCTGGTCGGGTACGATATCGCGACCAGCGCGCTTACCCACGTACTCGACATCGGCCTGGTGCCGGTCCTCGCCCACCCCGAGCGGTACAGCTGCTGCTCTCCTGAAGGGGTGCGGCGGTGGCGTGCGCTGGGCGCCAAGATGCAAGTCGATGCCACCACTCTGCTCGCCGCCCAGGCGCGAGGGCAGCGGGCGCGCCAGCTGGTCTCCGAAGGCCTGGCCGATATCCTGGCCGGCGATAATCACGGCGACCACCGCACGGTCGCCACGGGAGCCGGGTTCCTGGAGGCTCAGGATGGAACGGAGCAGGTGGAGCTGCTGGTAGTGCGCAACCCTTCGGCCATTCTCTCGGATGGAGAGATGATTCCGGTGCCGCCGCTTCGCATTCGTGAGAGCTGGATGCGGCGGATCAAACAGTTTCTCGAGGGCGGCAAATGACCCGGGCCCGCATAGACCAAGGTCTCGACGCGCTCGCCGAGACCGCGCGCGCCTCCAAAGCCCTCAGCGCCGGTGTGGCGGCTGTGGCCACACGCTATGCGCAGGTGCTCCGAGGCGGCGGCACGCTGTACTTTTGCGGCAATGGCGGGAGCGCGGCCGACGCTCAGCACCTCGCCGCTGAGTACGTGGTGCGATATGTATCCGGTCGCCGGCCTCTGGCCGCAGTCGCCCTGACCACGGACACATCTCTGCTGACCGCCGCGGGCAACGATCTCGGCTTCGACCAGATCTTTGCCCGCCAGGTCGAGGCGCTCTGCGAGCCGGAGGATCTTCTGATCCTGCACAGCACCAGCGGCCAGAGCCCCAACCTCATCGCCGCGGCGCAGGCAGCGCGGCAAGCGCGGGTCCCTACGGTCGCGTTCCTGGGTAAGGGTGGCGGCGCGCTCGCCGGCCTGGTTGACGAGGCGGTGGTGGTACCCTCCAGCCAGATCAGCCTGGTGCAGTTGATTCACATGGCTCTTCAGCATCTCATCGTGGAGTCGGTCGAGGCCGAGCTTTTCGGCGCATGAACGGTGAACAGCTAACGGTGAACGGGAGGAAACGGGTTGGGCCCGTTCACAGTTCACTGTTTACTGTTCACGCTTTTTCTTCAACATGATCCACCTCCTCTTCACCGGCGGCACCATTTCCATGCACCGGGACCAGGCTGCGGGTGGAAACGTTCCGGCGCACGGGGGCGAGGCACTGGTCGGGTTCACCAGGGGGCTCGATCGGATCAGCTCCTACCGGGTAGAGAACTGGGCACTGTTGCCAGCCTGTCACCTCGAGCCCGACCGGCTCTGGGCCTTGCGGGAGCACATCCTGCGGCTGGCCGATTCGGGAGAGGTGGAGGGGATTGTGGTAGCTCATGGCACCGACACTCTCGAGGAGACCGCCTACCTGCTCGACCGCACGCTGGGCCGGGAGGTGCCTGTGGCGATCACGGGCGCGATGCGGACTTCGAGTGATGAGGGGTGGGATGGTCCCCGTAATCTGCTCGACGCCGCCGCTGTGGCCGCATGCGCCGAGAGTCGTGGGCGAGGAGTAATGGTGGTATTCCACGGCAAGGTGTTCGCCGGACATACCGCCGTGAAGACCCATGCAACGGATCCCGATGCGTTCTCCGCACCCCACTCGGCGCCACTCGGGCGGGTAGAGAAGGGGCGGGTCATTTATGACGCGGGTAAGCGGGTAAGCGGGGCAGCGGGGCGGTCCCAGCTTCAGCCACATTCACTGTATGCGCGGGTGGCGCTCATATCGGTGGTCGTCGGCGACGATGGCCGAATGCTGGACCTGGCACGCCCGGAGCACGATGGCGTCGTGATCGAGGCCTTCGGCAGCGGGAACCTTCCGCCTGGAGCGGTGGCTGCGATCGGCCGGTGGATCGAGGATGGGAAGCCGGTCGTGCTCGCAACCAGGTGCCACCGGGGGGTGGTGACACCGACATACGCCTTCGAGGGTGGGGGGGCCCGGACCGTGGCAATGGGGGCCATTCCGGCCGGTCCTCGAGCGGCATCGCAAGCCTGGATGGAGTTGATGATCGCTCTGTCGGCCGGCGCGCCGTACGGGAGCTGAGGTGACCTTCCCGGAAGCTCTCGAAATACCCGACGCCATTCTGGAGATCGCGCGCAAGCTCGAAGAGGCCGGGTTCGAGGCCTGGTGTGTCGGGGGCACGCTTCGGGACCAGTTGCTGGGGCACCCGCACTCGGATTACGACATCGCCACCTCGGCCACCCCGGAGCAAGTGCGGCGACTGTTTCCCCGCACCGTGGGTGTGGGGGTCAAGTACGGCACCGTCGGCGTGCTCGACCGGCAGCGGGTCCTGCACGAGGTGACCACCTTCCGGCGGGATGTCACCACTGACGGTCGGCACGCCGTGGTGGCGTACGGCGTTGCGCTGGAGGACGACCTGGCCCGGCGCGACTTCACCATCAACGCCATGGCTTACCATCCGCTTCGCGCGGAATGGCGAGATCCGTTCGGAGGTGCCGAAGACCTCAGAAAGCGGCTGGTGCGGGCGGTTGGCACCCCTGCGCAGAGGTTTCAGGAGGACTACCTCCGAATTCTGCGGGCGATCCGATTTGCGGCCCGGTTCGAGTTCACTATCGATCCCCCCACCTGGGACGCCGCATGCGCGGCCTCTTCCGGGCTGGCCCAGCTTTCGGCCGAGCGGGTGCGAGACGAGTGGTTCAAGAGTCTTCGCACGGCGCGGTCGCTGAAACAGCTCGTGGCCCTGTGGGTGAGTGTCGGTGCGGCCCCGGTCTGGATTCCGGAGCTGGAGCCTGGCGCAGGTGGCTTTACCGTCACCGACCCTCCACTCGAGGCGCGCGATCCCGTGCTGCTGACCGCGCTCCTGTGCCGCAATCCGGCCGACGTTCTCCGCCGGCTCAAAGCTTCCAGGGCTGAAATCGAGCGAGTGGCCGCAATCGAGCGGGGTCCGGGTCAGCCCGCCGCCAAAGACCAGAAGTCGGTGCGTCACTGGCTCGCGGCGACCGGTGGGGCGGCCGACGATCTCTCCCGGCTATGGGCGTTGCGCCAAGGGGTGGAGCCTCCCTGGTCTGAAGCGGTGCAAGAGATCCGGCACCGGAAGGACCCGCTCACCCGCTCCGAGCTCGCCATCACGGGGGCCGATCTCCAGGCGCTCGGCGCCCGAGGCCCCCTGGTAGGTCGGATGCTGAGCGAGTTGCTCCGGCTGGTGCTCGATGAGCCGGAGCTCAACACCCGCGAGTCTCTGCTCGCGCTGGCAAGGAAGATGGCGTGACCCCGTTCGCGTTCGCGGTCGCGGCCGCGCTCGGCAACGTAGTGGGCGCGCTGGCTGTGGTCCGGCATCTACGTCGCGGCCTTCGGCTCATCGAGGCCTGCCTTGCATTCGGCGCGGGGTTCATGCTCGCGGTAACGGTGCTCGGCGTGCTGCCGGAGGTGTTCAAGGAATCGGCCGGCGCCGCCCTGTACGTGCTGCTGGGTTACTTCGCCGTTCACCTGGCGCAACACGTGCTCACACCCCATTTCCATTTTGGCGAGGAGACCCACCGCTTGAGTGCCTCGGCAGGTCACTCGGCGCTTCTAGGACTGACGCTGCACACGTTCTTCGACGGGGTCGCTATCGCCAGCGGCTTCCTCGTGTCCGGCCGTCTCGGCATTCTTCTTTTCCTGGCGGTCTTGCTCCACAAGCTGCCGGAGGGGGTGACCATCGCCAGCGTCATGGTAGCTGGAGGCCAGAGTCGGGCTCGGGCAGTAGGGGCGGCCGCCGTACTGGGCGGAGCTACCGTCCTCGGCGTTCTGCTCACAGAGCAGGTGGCCCCGCTGGCCCGGCACGGGCTGGCGTTATCGGCGGGGGTGACGCTGTATGTAGCGGCCTCCAACCTGGTTCCCGAATTTCAGGCCAAGCGGGGCTGGATGACGGCCGCCGCCTTCTTCGGAGGGGCCGCGGGATTCTTCGTGACCGAGTGGCTGCTCGACAGGTTGTGGAGCTAGGTGGTGGCCCGCAAGCGCGCCTCCAGCCGGCAGAGCTCCCTGTTCACCGCGGGGCGTGAGACCCGACCTTTAGCGGCGCGGATGCGGCCGGTCACGCTCGAGGAGTTCGTGGGGCAGGAGCATCTGCTCGGGCCGGGCAAACCGCTTCGGGATGCCATCGAGCGGGGCGCGCCCGGCTCCATGATCTTCTGGGGGCCACCGGGGAGTGGGAAGACCACGCTGGCCCACCTCATGGCCACATCCACGGCTCGCATCTTCGTGCCCTTCAGCGCGGTGGCGGAAGGTGTGCCGCGGATACGGGAGATCGTCACCGAGGCTCGCGCCCGCCTGGAGTCAGGGGGCGAGCAGACCATACTCTTCGTGGACGAGATTCACCGGCTGAACAAGGCCCAGCAGGACAGCCTGCTTCCGCCGTCGGAAGACGGCACCATCACGCTGATCGGCGCGACTACCGAGAACCCCAGCTTCGAGGTGATCGGTGCGCTGCTATCCCGGACTCGGGTCTTCGTGCTCCAGCCGCTCAGCCCGGAGCACATCGAGCGCCTGGTCCGGCGTGCGCTCGAGGATGCTGAGCGTGGGCTGGGAAGCCTGCGGCTGGAGGTCGATGCCGACGCCGTCACCCTGATGGCCCTCGAAGCAGATGGAGATGCCCGCCGTGCCTACACCGTACTGGAGGCTGCGGCGCTGCACGTGGGGCCGGGAGGCCGGATCACAACCGAGGTTGCAAGGGAGGCAATGCAGCGGCGATTCGCCCGTTACGACAAGGCGGGAGAGGAGCACTTCAACCTTCTGTCCGCCTACCATAAGTCGTTGCGGGGAAGCGACCCACAAGGGGCGCTCTACTGGATGGCCCGGATGCTCGACGGAGGGGAGGACCCGATGACGCTGTTCCGCCGGGCCATCGCCATGGCGGCGGAAGACATCGGACTGGCAGACCCTAACGCCCTCATCATGGCCGTGGCCGCCCGGGACGCGTTCCACATGCTCGGTCCTCCCGAAGGCTACCTGCCCCTCGCCGAGATGACCATCTACCTGGCAACGGCCCCCAAATCGAACAGCGCCAAGGCGGCGCTCGGCGCCGCTCTCGAGGCCGCGGGAGAGACACCCGCGGCTCCGGTGCCGCTCCACATCCGCAACGCGCCGACCCCACTGATGAAGGAGATGGGATACAGCCGGGGATATCGCTACGCGCACGATTCGCCGGAGGCCTACCTTCCCCAGGAGTACCTGCCCGAGGCGCTTCGGGGAACCGTCCTGTACACCCCTGGCACATTCGGGTACGAGAAGAAGATCGCGGAGCGGCTGGAGTGGTGGGCCAAGCTGAAAAGCGGGCAACAAAAGCGTGAGTGGGACGAGAAAAGCGTGAACGGGGAGGGAGAGGTGTCACCCTGAGCGAAGCGAAGGGGCCGAAGCGACAAACTTGTGACCTCGCACACGGCCCAACCCTTTCACCGGCCCCATCGTCGGATCTGGCAGTTGGGCTATATTCCGATCATGAGACCAACCGGGGGGGAGAGCTCCCATGACACTCTGTGCGAGGTGGTATCTGGTGGGGCTGGGTATCCTCACCGCCGCCTGTAGCGGAATCGGCAACAACTTCAAGGAGCCCGACATTCAGCTGGACCGGGCCATACTTCGCGGTGTCGGTGTAACCGGTGGAAACCTCGATCTCGTACTCAGGGTGGAAAACCCCAACAATTTCCGGCTGGAAGGCACCCGCCTCGAGGTGGGGTTCGACGTGGAGGGCTCCCACTTGGGCGACATCACGTACGACGACGAGTTTTCCGTCTCCGAGAACGGTACCACGACTATCACTCTCCCTCTCAGGTTTGCCTGGTCCGGCGTGGGGAGCGCGGTCCGAGCGGCGCTCGGCTATGGCGACCTGCCGTACGAGATGAAGGGACAAGCCGAGCTCAGGACGCCGTGGGGGCGCGCAGAGGTTCCCTTCACTCGCGAGGGCCGCGTTCCGTTGACGCGCCAGGGCGGCAACGTGGCCATTCCGGGCCTCTGACCATTATCACAGGGACGGTCAGCCTATCAGAGCATTAATCCCGGTCCGCGATCCGGTCGAGCGTGCCGTTCTGGTGGCAGCTCCGCGCAAGGGCTCGCCGGACGCGCGGCACATCGCCGAACATCTGGAAGAGCTGACCCGGCTGGTAGACACGGCCGGGGCAGAAGTGGTGGGGCGCATCTCGCAGCACATCGCCGCGCCCAACCCGGCCACCCTCATCGGAGAGGGCAAGGTGGACGAGGTGGCGAGCGAGGTTGCCGCGTCCGACGCATCTCTGGTCATCTTCGACGAAGAGCTATCGCCGGTCCAGGGTGCCAACCTGGAGCGCGAGCTCAAGGTTCGGGTGATGGACCGGGCCGAAGTCATCCTCGATATCTTCTCCACCCGCGCGCGCAGCCACGAGGCCAAGCTCCAGGTGGAGCTGGCGCAGCTGGAGTATCTGCTTCCGAGGCTGACCCGCATGTGGACCCACCTCTCCCGCATCCGGGGCGGCATCGGCCTGCGGGGCCCGGGCGAGACTCAGCTCGAGACCGACCGCCGCATCATTCGCCGACGGATCCAGGGGCTTAAGGGCAAGCTCAAGGGGGTCGAGCGGCACCGGGAAAACCTCCGCGCTGCCCGCGATCCCATGCTGAGTGTGGCGCTGGTCGGTTACACCAACGCGGGGAAGTCGAGCATCCTGCGTGCCCTGTCGGGCCAGCACGAGATCGTGGTCGAGGACCGGCTGTTCGCCACGCTCGACACGCTGACGCGGGAGGTAGATCTAGGAGAGGGTCAGCGGGCCCGCGTGACCGACACCGTCGGGTTCATTCGGAAGCTGCCCCATCACCTCGTCGCGAGCTTTCGCGCCACCCTGGAGGAGGTTCGCGGCGCCGATGTCCTCCTCCACATCGTGGATGCCAGCCACCCCGATTGGGAGGGGCAGATGCGGGTAGTGGAGCGGGTGCTCGCGGAGCTCGATCTCGCCGACCGGCCCCTCATTCCGGTGTTCAACAAAATGGACTCCGTATCCGAGCCGGATTCCTTTACGGCCAGAGTACGAGCGCTGCACCCTACCGGGATTCTAGCCACTACCATGCGGACCAAGGGACTGGCCGGCCTCAAGGTGGCGCTTCGCGATCTCGAACGCGTGGGGCGCCCTACCGTAAGAGTGCGGGTACCTCTGGCCGACGGTGGGCGGGTCGCAGCCCTTTATCGGGATGGCGAGGTGCTGTCCCGTAGCCAATCGGAGACCGAGCTGGAGCTGGTAGTGCGGCTGGAAGGGTGGCAGGTGAACCGGCTGCGCGAGGAAGGGGTGGATGTGGCTTCGGTGGAAGAGTGGGCGGGGCAGCGGGGCAGGCGGGCCGCAGGGCAGTAGGCCAGTAGGGCGCCTACCGCCCCCCACTCAACACCTGCTCCAGAATCAGCCAGCGATTCATACCAGCAAACTTCTGGTGCATCTTGGTAGCAGGCGGAATGGCAGCCTCGTCCTCTTCGATCTGGAGATCGGCGAGCGCATCGATTCCGCTCTTCAGGAACTTCCGCAGGCCATTCTCCATGGCCATGCCGGCGGTTCGGAAGTTGAACAGGGTGGAGAACTGGAGGGTGTATCCCAGCTCGCCGAGCTGCTGATTGGTAATCAAGGTACCGGCCTGTTTAGCCCTCCCGAAATACAGCGACGGCGACAGGTTGAACCCCAGCATCTGCTCGGGGTAGTACTTTCGAACTCCTTCGGCGAACTCCTGCGGCTGGTCGATCTCGGTATTGTTGAACTCGGGCCAGATCACGTCCACGCCGAGCTCCGCCGCCTCCCACGCATCCTCGACCGCCATCTTGACTCCGCCCGACTCGCGATCGGGCAGCGCCCCATCTATCGAGTCGGTCCGCGCAATCACCACCACGTTCACCCCGGTTGCTTGCGAGGCAGCCTTGATGGCCTTGAGCTTGGCCAGCCACTCCTTACGGGGAACCAGGATCTTGTTGCGCTTCTGCTTGCCCACGTTCACGATGTGGCCGCAGGTACGATTGGCCGGGTCCTGGTTCTCCAGGTGCACGCCTGCCGCACGGGCCCGGATGAGCTCCACTGCCAGGGTGAAGGTCTGGGTCGGCCCGCCGAACCCCGCCTCCATGTCCACGAAGGCAGGTGGCACCTCGAGCACTTCCTTCCCGTCGCTGTCGTAATAATGAGTGTTGCGCGCGCCCTCGATCCCCATCCACATCTCGTGGACCAGCTTCACCATGTCGTGCGAAGCGTAGATCCCGATGTCGGGGAACATGCTCTTGGTGGCGGCGAGCTGCCAGCCGCTGCCGTACAACGCCTTGAACCCCAGCCGGGTCATGATGGCCGAGGAAAAGGCGTCGTAGGCCCCGGCGGTATGGAGGAAGGACTTGCGGGCCCGGGCTTGGTGCAGCAGCCGGCGCAGCTTGTCGGCCGGCTCCTCGGATTCCGGAGGCGCGAAGAGCCTTGCCACGGCGTCAGCGGGATAGGCCGCATGGGCGGACACGGGTGGGGTCGCGGTCGCCATCGGGTGGTCTCCTTGATGTGCTGCGGTCACTTTGTGAAACTATTCACATGATAACGTGCCAGTCCGAATCGCGCCAGGTAGGGAGTCACGAGTCGGGAGTCACGAGTCGGGAGTTAGGGACTGGAGCCCGAAAGCGTCCATTAAAGTGTCCATTAAGGTTCGGCGCCCACTTTCTCATCCTGAAGTCGCGAAGCGTGTTAAGCTCGTGATTCGTGACTCGTGACTTCCCGACTCGTGACTCCCGCCTACCGACCCCGGCCTCCCGACTCCTGACTCCCGACTCCCGACTCTACTATCTTCCCGGCCATCGTGGATACCCCTGGACCGATGTTCATCACCAAGCCCTTCATCACCGACCGGCGCATCCGGTTCGCGCTTGCCGGGTGCGGCCGGATCTCGGCCAATCACTTCGACGCCATCGAGAAGCACGCCGCCCGGGCAGAGCTCGTGGGGGTGGCCGACGTGGACCCCGCTGCCCGGGCAAGAGCGGAGGCGCGCACTGGAGCTCGGGGATTCCGCTCCCTCGAGACCATGCTCGCGGGGACGGACGCGGACGTCGTCATCCTGGCGACTCCCAGCGGAATCCATGCGGATCAGGCGGTGCTGGTGGCCGGCGCCGGCAGGCACGTCATGACCGAGAAGCCGATGGCCACTCGCTGGCAGGATGGCAAGCGTATGGTCCACGCCTGCGATCAGGCCGGGGTGCATCTCTTCGTGGTCAAGCAGAACCGGAGGAACGCCACCCTCCAGCTGCTCAAGCGCGCGGTGGAGAAAGGCCGGTTCGGCAGGATCTACATGGTCAACATCAACGTATTCTGGAGCCGGCCCCAGTCCTACTACGACAGCGCGCCCTGGCGCGGAACCTGGGAATTCGACGGGGGGGCTTTCATGAATCAGGCGAGCCACTACGTCGATCTCCTCGACTGGCTCATCGGCCCGGTCGAGAGCGTCCAGGCGTACACCGCGACGCTGGAGCGGAACATCCAGGTGGAAGATACCGGCGTGGTCAGTATCCGGTGGCGCACCGGAGCGCTGGGCTCGATGAACGTCACCATGCTGACCTTTCCGAAGAACCTCGAGGGATCTATCACCATCATCGGCGAGAAAGGCACCGTTCGAATCGGTGGCGTGGCGGTGAACCGGATAGATCACTGGGAATTTGCCGACTCCGACCCTGACGATCAAAAGGTCGAGCAAGCGAGCTATGAGACGACCTCCGTGTACGGGTACGGTCACGCGGCCTATTACGACAACGTGATCCAGTCGCTGCGCGGCGCGGCGGTGCCCGACACCGACGGCCGGGAGGGGCTGCACTCGCTGGAGATTCTCATCGCCACCTACCAGTCCGCCCGGGACGGGCGGCGGGTGGCGTTGCCGTTGGAGTACTGACGTGAGCCCCCGCTCGTGACCACCAGCGCGAGACGGAAGGGCATCATTCTGGCCGGAGGGACCGGCACGCGTCTCCACCCGGTGACCCGTGCGGTCAGCAAGCAGCTCCTTCCCATTTACGACAAGCCCATGATTTACTACCCGCTCTCCACCCTGATGCTGGGAGAGATCCGGGACGTCCTCATCATCTCCACGCCCCAAGACCTGCCTGCTTTCCAACGCCTGTTGGGTGGTGGGGAGCAGTGGGGGCTCTCCATCTCCTACGCGGAGCAGCCGTCGCCCGACGGGTTGGCCCAGGCCTTCATCATCGGCCGGGACTTCGTAGGATCTCAGGGCAGCTGCCTGGTTCTCGGCGACAACATCTTCTACGGCCACGAACTGAGCCACATTCTCCAGCGCGCTTCGCGGCGGCCCCGGGGGGCCACGATCTTCGGATACCACGTTCACAACCCGAGCGCATACGGGGTGATCGAGTTCGACGCCTCGGGGACGCCGGTCGCCATCGAGGAGAAGCCTTCCCACCCACGCTCGAGCTACGCCGTCACGGGGCTTTACTTCTATGACAACCGGGTGGTGGATATCGCGCGGGAGATCCGGCCGTCGGCGCGGGGGGAGCTGGAGATCACCGACGTGAACGCGGCCTATCTGAAGCTGGGCGAGCTCCAGGTAGAACGACTGGGCCGGGGCACTGCCTGGCTCGACACCGGCACGCACGAGTCTCTTCTGCAAGCCAGCCTCTTCATCGAGACCATCGAACAGCGGCAGGGGCTCAAGATCGCCTGCCCCGAGGAGATCGCCTTTCGCATGGGATACATCGATGCGGCCCAGGTGGAGCGGTTGGCCCAGCCGCTGGGCAAGACGGGATACGGCCGTTACCTCCATCAACTGCTTCAGGAGCAGCCTCGCCGGTGAAGGTCACGCCTGCGGCCGAGATCCCCGAGGTCCTCGTGCTACAGCCGGCGGTCCACGAGGATGCGCGGGGATTTTTTCTGGAGAGCTGGCGTGAGGAGTGGGTGGCCTCGCTGGGTATTGCCGCCCGCTTTGTCCAGGACAATCAGAGTCGCTCGGTCCAGGGCACCCTCCGCGGCCTCCACTACCAGATGGGGAGCCCGCAAGGCAAGTTGGTCCGGGTCGTTTCGGGGGAGGTATTCGACGTGGCAGTGGACCTGCGGCGCTCGTCGCCGACCTTTGGGCGGACGGTGTCTGCCGGGCTGTCGTCGGAGAACCACCGCCAGCTCTGGATCCCCCCGGGCTTCGCCCACGGCTTTTATGTTCTCAGCCCATCGGCCGATCTTCTGTATAAGTGCACTACCTACTACTCTCCGGCTAACGACCGGGCTCTCAGGTGGGACGATCCCGACCTCGACATCGACTGGCCCCTGGTCGGCGGATGCCCTCCTATACTCTCGACCAAGGATGCGGCAGCCCCGCGGCTTCGCGACGCCCCTACTTACCCGTGAGCACTCTCAACCCGTACAAGGTCGTGATCACCGGTGCCCAGGGCCAGGTCGGCCGGGAGTTGCAGGCCACCGCTCCATCGAAGTGGCACCTGGTAGCTTGCGGATCGCGGGAGCTGGACGTGACCCAGCCCCCGGCGGTTCGCCAATTTCTCGAGCGGGAGCGGCCGGCTCTCGTTATACACGCCGCTGCCTACACCGACGTGGATGGAGCCGAAGGTCAGGCCGACAAAGCGGAAGCGGTGAATGCGGCCGGTGCGGCTAACGTCGCCGATGGGACCAGCCGGATCGGCGCCCGCTTGATTCACATCTCGACCGATTTCGTCTTCGACGGCCGGCAGGGCTACCCGTATTCACCGGACGACGAGCCGAGCCCGCTCGGCGTCTACGGCCGCACCAAGGTGGCCGGAGAGCGCGAGGTCACCAGGATCACGGGCGGTGCGGCCCTCGTAGTGCGCACCGCATGGGTCTACTCCCAGTACGGCCATAACTTCGTCCATACCATGCTGGAGCTCATGAGCCGGCGGGAGTCGGTGGGGGTGGTGTGCGACCAGGTAGGTACTCCAACCTGGGGACGCCCGCTGGGTGCGGCGCTCTGGCGTGCGGCCGAGTGCCCGGAGTTGCGGGGGATTCTCCATTGGACCGACGCCGGGGTGGCGAGCTGGTACGACTTTGCCGTGGCGATCCAGGAGGAGGCCCTGGGGCTCGGGCTCCTCCCCCGCGCCGTACCGGTCCGGCCGCTCCGGAGCGAGGAGTTCCCGGCCGTAGCCCGGCGCCCATTGTACAGCGTGCTGGACAAGACCACCGGCTGGGCAGCCATGGGTGGCCCGGCCCGGCATTGGCGTGAGAATCTCAGGCTCATGTTGAAAGGTCTGGCCGGTGGGTAACCTCCTGGTCACCGGTGGAGCGGGCTTCATCGGTGCCAATTTCGTGCACTACTGGCTCGGCGCGCATCCCGGCGATCGGATCGTGGTGCTCGATGCCCTGACCTACGCGGGCAACCCGGCCAGCCTGAATGGGGCCACGGCGCGCCCCGAGTTTACCCTGATACAGGGTGACATCCGCACCCCTGGGCTTGCAGCGAGCCTGCTGCGCGAGCACCGAATCACCACCATCGTGCACCTGGCCGCCGAGTCGCACGTAGACCGATCGATCCACGGACCGGACCTTTTCGTAGACACCAACGTGAATGGGACGCACGAGCTGTTGAAGGCGGCGCGAGAGGTGTGGCTCGATCAGGGTATTGGCGCGGCCGGCGTCCGGTTCCACCACGTCTCGACCGATGAGGTGTATGGCTCGCTCGCTCCCGGCGCTTCGCCCTTTACCGAAAGCACCCGCTATGCTCCCAACTCACCCTACGCGGCGAGCAAGGCGGCGGCCGATCACCTGGTCCGGGCGTACCACCACACCTACGGGCTGCCGGTCACTAGCAGCAACTGCTCGAACAACTACGGTCCCTATCAATTCCCGGAAAAGCTCATCCCGCTGATGCTGGTCAACCTGCTGGACGGTAAGCCGCTTCCGGTGTACGGCGATGGGCTCAATGTGCGCGACTGGCTCTACGTCGAGGATCACTGTCGGGCTCTGGAGACGGTGATCGTGAGCGGGCGGGAAGGGGAGACCTATAACGTCGGCGGGCGGAACGAATGGACGAACATCGATATCGTCCGGATGCTGTGCCGCCTGGTCAACGAAGCGTTCGCCGTGGATGGCTCGCTGGCGGGGCGATTTCCTCGTAGCCCGGCGGCCAATGGGTCGGCGGAGGAGCTCATCGCCTTCGTCAAGGACCGGCCGGGGCACGACCGTCGCTACGCCATAGACTCGACCAAGATCGAGCGGGAGCTGGGATTCTGCCCCCGGGAGAGCTTCGAGACCGGGATCCAAAAGACGATCGCCTGGTATCTCACGAACGAGTCCTGGTGGCGGGCGGTGATGGACGGAAGCTACCGGGAATGGGTACGCCGGCAGTACGACCAGGCCGGCCGCTGAGCGGCGCAGCTTGAGGCTCACTCTCTGGCTTACCGGCCTCGCCGGCTCCAATGCCGCGCTGGGGTTTCTCTACCACTGGTATCTCCTCACCACGCTTGGCCCCGGCCGTGAGACCGACGCCTTCTTCGCCGGTCTCATGATACCCCAACTAGTCCTGGCAGTGCTGGGCGGCTCGCTTGCGAGTGTCCTGGTTCCCATGCTGTCCACGGAGGATCCGGACGGCCGTGGCCGCCTGGTATGGACGACGCTTTACAGCGTTGTACTCATCGGGGTCGCGCTCTCGCTGGCCCTCGGGCTCACGGCCCCTCTCTGGGTCCCCCTCACGGTTCCGGGGTTCGGAGCGGACGCTGTCCGGCTCACGACCGAGCTGTTCAGGATTCAGCTCCCCGCAGTCGTGCTCAGCCTGGTCTCCACCGTGCAGCGCGCCGCTTCCAACGCGCGGGGCCGCTTCGTGTGGGTTGAGGCGAGTGCGACATTGACGGTGCTGTCCGGTTTTGGATTCCTCGCCGTCACTCTCCCGTCATTGGGAGTGGCCGCTGCGGCATGGGCGATGGTGCTCCGGTCGGCGCTGCAAGTCGCCTTACTCTTGCGCAGCCTGGGGCCCATCCGCCCGCCGGTCTGGCGGTTGTCCGCCCTGAACCGGCTCTGGCATCGGCTCCAGCCGCTGCTGCTCGGATCGCTATACTACAAGAGCGACATCGTGGTCGACCGGATGCTGGCCTCGCTGGTTCCCTCCGGACTGCTCTCGCTGTACTATCTCGGCCATCAACTCTGGTCGTCGGCCTATCTGGTGCTCTCCAAGGCCATCGCGGCTCCGGCGGTCCCGCGTCTGGCGCGCTATGCCGAGCAAAAGGATTGGAATCGTTTCAGGTGGCTCAATCGCAGCCGTCTGACGGTTCTGCTCCTGATTGCCGCGGCGACGTATGCCGGCCTGCTGGCGTTTGGGCGGCCGGTGCTGAACCTGCTGTTCGAGGGTGGGCGTTTCACTCCCGAGCAGGTCCGCCAGCTCTGGTGGTTGCTGGTGGCACTGGGAGGGCTCTGGATCGGGGGAGCGGCGGGCCAGATCGTGGCGACTTCCTTCTACGCCCAAGGGGAAACCCGGTTGCTGACCCGGATAGGCGCGTTCTGGTTCACCGTGGGCATTGGTCTCAAGCTGGTGGGCTTCTACTTCTTCGGAATCTGGGGCGTGGCGATTGGAACCAGTCTCTCCTACCTCGCGAGCGCGGCCGCGCAGCAGCTCACGCTCGAGCGACGATACCACCTCAAGGTCGCGACCGGATCGCATACTCCGGGTTCGGTCCGCACCTGACACTAACCGCCGGGTGACCTTCTGAAATACCTCTTCTATACCGAGACGTTCCCCGCACGCGACACCGCCTCAGCCCGGCAAACCGGCATCGGTCGGTACTGCCATGACTTGGCTGAGGGACTGGCTTCGCTCGGCCAGGCAGTGGCGATCATCACGAATGAGTCGATCGGTCCGGCGGAGGATGGCCGGGACGAGCCATTTCGGGTCATCGCCGCGGGGGCAGAGCCGACGTCTTTGCGTTTCGTCCTGCGACGCCGGCAGTGGGTTGGCGATACCCTGGCTGCCGAGCAGCCCGATGTCGTCCTGGTTGGGGACCCGGCCGCGCACCGAGTCTGCGCTCTCCTCGGCTCCCGCTTCCGCTTCCGCTGCTGGCCGATCTTCTACGGCTCCGAGCTCCTCGATCTGGAGCGCCTGCTGCTTCAGCCTCCCTGGTCTGTGGGGCCATTGTTCAGGCGCGCGTTGATGCGCCGGTATCTCCGGGGCAGCGGAGGGAGGATCTGCATCAGCCGGCACACGGCCGGCCTTCTGTCCCGCGTCATGCCGGGTTTGCCAGCCGACTGCATCGTCTATCCCATGGTGAGTGACCTGGTACTTCGAGAGCCTGCGGAGCCCCATTTCTCGCGAGACCTGCGCTGCCGGGTTTCAGATGGCGGGTCTTCACCGACGATCCTGCTGACGGTCGGCCGGATCAGCGCGCGAAAGAATCAGCTGGGGGTGCTGAAGGCAATGGCTCACCTGCACCAGAACAGCCCGGCACGGTTCCATTATGTGGTGGTGGGAAACGTGGACGCCCCGAGTCATGCTCGTTATCTGGAACAGATGGAGGCGTACATTCGAGCTCACGGGCTGGAGCGCGCGGTGACCTTTGTGTCCAACGCCTCGGACCGGGAAAAGATAGCGTACCTTGATGCCTGCGACGTATTTGTGATGCTCAGCAGGACGGTCGGTACCAGCGTCGAGGGATTCGGCATCTCGGTACTCGAGGCGTCGTGCCGGGGCAAGCCGGTGCTGGTCAGCGATCAGGGCGGTATGCGGGAAACTCTCCTCGAAGGGGAGACCGGGCTCAGCGTCGAGCCGGACGACCTGAGCCGCGTAGCTGCCGCGCTGTTGAAGCTGGCCGAAGATACCAAGCTGCGCACCGCCATGGGTAACGCGGGGCGTGAGTTCGTACGGAGAGAGTTCACCCCTCAAGCGAGCGCGCGGCGGCTGCACGGGGTCTTAGCCGGCCGGGGCATCACGCGGGCAGATCGCTGAAGCAGGGGGGGTACCCCTGAGTACGTACCAGGAAGTAACGGGGCGGCTCGTAATGATTCTCGGCGGTGAAGGGTGGCTCGAACCGGTCCCCGCACAGCTCGCGCCGCACGAAAAAGGCGTTCACTCCATGAAGCTCACAGCCCACCAGTGCGAGTTCGTGGCGGTTGCAGAGCCGCTCGTAGGCTTTGAGACTGGCACCGTAGTAGGACGTCCGGTTCCACCACCGGGTCGGCTCGTACTCCACCATCCACTCCACGTCCGCCGGATACAACGCATTGTACTCCACCACCAGGACTCGCGGACTGACCGTCGTGAGCAATGCGTCCAGGATCCAGTAGGTATTCCGGTCGACATCCAGCGAGAGGAGGTCCAGCCCGGCAGGGACGTCCAGACCGGCGACCTCTTCCCTGACATTCTCCCTGGTGACGACCGCTTCCCGTATCCTGAGCTGCTTTTCGGCGATAGGTTTGCGAAAGCTCCGCCGGATCTCGGCTACGGAGACGGGGTTGCCTTCGATCCAGTAGCCTTGCCACCCCTGGGTGAGGAGGAACGTGGTGTTGTTGCGCTGTCCGTCACCTACTCCGATCTCGAGAAAGCTCCGCCCCGCGATTCCAAGCCGCCGAAAGATTTCCCGTATCACCCCATCCTCGCCGTTCTGGGAGAAGACCTGGTGCTCGAAACGGTTGAGGCGGCCTGGTCTCAAGTAGCGAGGGTCTTCTAGCAACCGATGGACGAAAGCTTCCTGATCCACCCTGTTAGACACCGCGGTGGCCAGGATGGCCTTCAGTTCTCGAACAAGTGGCAAACGGCTGTAAAGCCGCTTCAAGAAAGAAGGGGAGGGGTGCAAGTAAAGCACTCAACTGGTGGAAGGTGCAACGACGGGATTCACGACTGGTGGTTAAGTTTAGCCCCAGTGTGCGAGCCAGGCTAGCTGGTCACACTGTGATAGTTTTACAGCATTCCCGCTGGCGCGTGGATAGAGGCCGGGCACGACGATCACCGCCGAGGCCGTGCATCGATCGTCTGCGTCGGGATTTCGAAAACCTGCCTTTTTCAACGAGGCCCTGTTGCAATCCTTCTTCGACTGGTTTCAGGACAACGTCCGACCCGATGAGCCCTGGCTACTGCTGGGCAAGGGACCCAGTTTCGCCCTCCGGAAGGAGCTCGATCTGGACCGCTACCGTACCCTGAGCCTCAATCACGCCGTGCGGGAGCAGCCCGTCCTGGTGGCCCACGTAATAGACGTCGACGTGATCCAGGCCTGCGGTGATGCGCTGGAGGCCAACGCAGGCGTGCTGGTGATGCCATGGTATCCCCATGTGGGCAACGAGGTTGGCACACGGACCCTGGCGGAATATACGGGTCGGATGCCGGCGCTGGGCCGGCTGGATGCGGCGGGGCGCCTGCTCTGGTACGATCTCAGCACCTCACCGGTGCGCTACGGTTCCGCCCCCGTGGTGGAGGCCACCTACTTCAGCGCCGAGGCCGCTCTGAACCTTTTGGCTACCGCTGGTGTCCGGACTGTGCGAACCCTCGGAATCGATGGCGGCTCGTCCTACAGCGTGGCGTTCGACGATCTTCGTGACAGCACTCTCCTCGCCAACGGCCGCACCAGTTTCGATCTGCAGTTCGCGGGTTTTGCCCGTACTATCCTGCGGACGGGAGTGGATTTCGCACCGCTGGATCTTTCCACACCGGTTCGGGTGTATGTGGCGCACGCTCCGGCGGAGAGGCTGCCCCTGGCGGTGCTCCACCACTCCATCCGGCGCCGCGCCAGCATGACGGTGGAGCTGGTGCCACTCATCGAAGGCACTGGAGACGCGGTGCCCGAGGGCCAAGCCGTCCTTCTCACGCCCAGGGCCCAGGTGTTAGCGGACCTGCGCCAGCTCTGGAGGACTGCGGTGGGCAAGCAGGAATTGCTGGTGCCCGACAAGCCGGTGAGCGGATCCGGGCTCGCCTTGGCCGGCGAGGGCCTGGGCTCTGCCATTCCACTGCTGGCCTCGTTGATCCGAGAACGAGCTCCACTCGCAGCATTAGCCGAAGCAGCCGGTGGAAAAGTCCGGACGGCGTTACCGGCAGACTGGAACCCGGCCTGGCGTGGCAGACCCGACCAGGAAGCTCTCGTGCTGGACTACCCACCCGGCGGCTCAGAGCCCTGGCTCTCGCGGGCTCATCCACTGGGCCATGTGTGGGCGCGGGACCTGCTGGATGCGGTAGCGCGGGGCTACGTGTCTACCCAGCTGGTGGCGGAGGAGGTGCAGCGGGGGCACGTGCGCCCTTCTCTATTGTACCAGGTCGAGCACGGCGTCGAGGAGCCGCTGCTGCTGCCGCGGCGCGCTCGTCTGCTGGATCGCGACTTCCACCCCGCGGCTGGCGCCCCCAGCGGTCAAAGCTCTCTGCGCAACTGGGTCGCGGTCTTACGAGCGCTCTCCCGTCGGATTCAGCGTCATCTCAGGACCCTCCGCCGGCGCGCCGACATCCGCTCACGCTCCGGAGCCGCGAATCCCAAGATGATGATCCGTCCGTGACCCCGGCGTCCGTCACCATCCTGCTGAGCACCTACAACGGGTCCCGCTTTCTGGCCGAGCAGATCGAGAGCATTCGCCGGCAGAGCTTCACCAACTGGAACCTGCTGGTGCGGGATGACGGCTCGTCGGACGAGACGGTCTGGGTGGTAGAGTCGATGGCAGCCGCCGACCGGCGGGTGGCGCTGCTCAAAGACCGGCGCGGCAATCTGGGACCGACCGGCAGCTTCGGCGTGCTTCTGGAACACGTGCTCGAGTCGGGCGCGGGGTACGTAGCGCTGGCAGACCAGGACGACATCTGGGAGCTGAACAAGCTGGCCCGCCAGGTCGACCTGCTGGAGCGTGAAGAGCGCGAGGTGGGAGAGACCACGCCCCTGCTGGTCCATTCCGACCTGGCCGTCGTTCGTGAAGACCTCAGCCTGGTGCACCCCTCGTTCTTCGCATTTCAAGGCCTTCGACGCCCGGCCGACTGGCCGCTGGGCAGGCTCCTGATTCAAAATGTCGTTACCGGCTGCACTACTCTTTTCAACCGCGCCTTGCTCCGGGTGGCCGTCCCGGTACCGCCAGTCATCATGCACGATTGGTGGCTCGCCCTCTGCGCAGTGGCTTCCGGACGAGTGGTTTACTTGCCGGAGCCCACCGTGCGATACCGGCAGCACGGACAGAATGCTCAGGGATCGCGGGGCTGGCGCAGCGCTGTAATTAAAGCCCTGCGGCGCCCCCGCTCGTGGTGGCAGCAATCGGGCGAGCTGTTCCAACGCACCGTGGAGCAGGCTCGCGAGCTGACTGAGCGGCTCGAGTGTGCGGCTCCGGCCAACCCGGCGGTGAGCCGCTCGCTACCGGCGCTGAGGGAGTTCAGCACGGCCTTTGGTGGTCGAAGCGCAATGGACCGGCTCCGTGCGGTCTACCGGCATGGGTTTCGCCCACATAGCTTCTTGCCGTACCCGGTTGCGTTCTACGTCCGGGTTGCGCTTTGGACGCGGCCCCCGGGCCCGGCATCTGCTGCGTATCGCCCCGAGCAGGTGGATCGGACCAAGAAGCGGCGCGCTCCGGCTTCAACATGAACGAGCCACGATGACCACAGGCCTAACGGCAGCAGTACGTAATATGGAATCCCCGGTACGGATCTACGTCGGCAGTCAGGACGCACAGTTGCTGCCGGTAAAGGTCCTGGAATTTTCGATCCGGCAGAACACCGGGGCAGAGGTGGAAGTGTTCCCCTTGCACGAGGCCCAGGTCGAATTTCCCACTCCCAGACACTCACGTAACCGGCCCCGGACGCCGTTCTCGTTCCAACGGTTCTACATTCCCGCGCTCCGGGGCTACCAGGGCCGTGCCATCTACCTCGATTCCGACATGCAGGTGTTCCACGATATCCTGGATCTCTGGAACCTCCCGTTTGATGGCGCCGATCTCCTGGCCGCCCGGGAGCCGGGCGACAGCGGCCGCAAGCCGCAGTTCAGCGTCATGCTGCTCAACTGCAGCGAGCTTCAGTGGCGCCTGCCGGAGATCGTGACGGCTCTGGACCGGGGGGAGCTCACCTATGAAACGCTGATGTACGACATGGCCGTGGCCCGTAAGGTTCATGCGGCTATCGATCCGGCCTGGAACTCGCTGGAACGGTACGTCGAGGGCGAGACCCGTCTGCTGCATTACACCGACATGCCCACCCAGCCGTGGGTGTCGCTGGAAAACCGGTACGGTTTTCTCTGGGTCCGTGACCTCCTCCGTGCCGTGGCGTCGGGGTTCATCTCCCGTGAGTACGTAGCCCAACACGTACGCCAGGGTTTCGTGCGGCCAACACTCCTTTATCAACTCGATCACGGTATCGATCGCTCCGAGCAGCTTCCCCAGCAGGCCCTCGCGCTGGATGACTCCTTCGTACCCCCCTTCCGGAAGATGAGCGTGAACGGTGAGGGCGGTCTGCTGGCCCGCATGCGCGCTCTGGTGCGGAGACTGGCAAACGGGGCGCGCCCCGGCGCCGGCGTTCTGCCCGGGAGAAAACCGGCATCTCTTCGGCCGCCGTCCAAGGAGTAGCCGCTGCCGCCTAAGCATTCGGCTGTCCCGATGCTGGAGTCTGCCCGGCGAGTGATTCGCATGGAGGCAGCGGCGGTTGCGGCTCTGGAAGGCAGACTGGGCGACTCCTTCGTGCGGGCGGCGGAAGCCATCCTCAACGCCAACGGGCGTGTCATCGTCTCAGGGGTCGGAAAATCGGGCATCATCGGGCGTAAGATTGCGGCGACCCTCACGTCCACTGGAAGTCCCGCGGTCTTTTTGCATCCGGTCGACGCCCTTCACGGTGATCTCGGAATCGTCGGTTCGGGTGACGTCGCGCTCCTGCTCTCGAAGAGTGGCGAATCGGAAGAGCTGAGAGAGCTGCTCGAGTGTCTCGGCCGGTTCGGGGTCACCGTGATTGCTCTGACCGGCCAGTCCGACTCCACCCTGGGGCGCCAGGCACAGATCGTCCTCGACTGCAAGGTCGATGAGGAAGCCTGTCCTCACGACCTCACTCCCACGTGCTCCACGACGGCGGCACTGGCCCTGGGTGATGCTCTGGCGGTGACGCTACTGCTCCAGCGCGGTTTCCAGCAGGAGGACTTCGCCCGCCTGCATCCGGGTGGGGCCCTCGGGCGGCGGCTGCTCCGCGTGGGTGACGTCATGGTCACCGAGGGTATTCCGCTGGCCTCGCCCGGCGCCAGCATGCGACAATGTGTCGTGCTCCTGGCCGAGAAGCGGGGCACGGTCGCCATTGTGGACGAGCGTCAGGCCCTTCTGGGCGTCGTGACCGCGGGCGATCTCACCCGCCTGATGGAAAGGGAAGAAAACTTCCTGTCCCTCCCGGTCTCCGCCATCATGACCACCAGCCCGCGCACCGCTCAGGCCGACCAGCTCGCGGCGCGGGCGGTAGGCATCATGGAGCGGCACGGCGTAATGGCGTTGCCGGTGCTCGATGAAGAGCGGCGGGTTGTGGGCATCGTCCATCTGCACGATCTGATGCGAGCCGGGGCGGTATGACCTCCCGGGCCGGTCAGCCGCCGCGGGTATGATCGCTGTCGTCATCGTCAATTGGAATGGGTGTTCTCTCCTGTCGAGCTGTCTGACATCCGTCTTCGATCAGAAGCCGGCACCGGAGCTCGTCATCGTGGTCGACAACGGCTCGGCCGACGGCTCGGTGCCCTACCTTAGCGCGGCCTGGCCCGAGGTCCGGGTGATGGAAGCCGGCACCAACCTGGGGTTTTCCGGGGGAAACAATCTCGGGATCCGGGCCGCTCTCGAGGCCGGGGCCGATTGCGTACTGCTGCTCAACAACGACGCGCAGCTCCTTCCGAATGCCCTAGAGCGCCTGCGGGCCGCCCTCGAGCGGTGCGGCCCCCAGACGTGGGCAGCGGCTCCCAAGATCGTCTACCGGAGCAATCCGTCAGTGATCTGGGCCGCCGGAGGCCGGTTCGACTGGTGGCGCGGAGTGTCGGTGGACCGGGGATTCAACGAGCCGGACCAAGGCCAATACGATGTGGGCGGCGAGATCGGCTTCGCCAACGCGTGCTGCCTGCTCATTCGCAGTGAAGCCTTCCGCCGGCTGGGGCTGCTGGACGAGGGATATTTCATGTATTTCGAAGATTCGGACTTTGCCGCACGTCTTGGCAGGGCAGGGGGCCGGATCGTGTACGAGCCAGGCGCCGGCGCCCTTCACGATGTCTATGGGAGCAGCGGCGGCGGCCCCGAGCGACCATCCCGGCTCGCGCTGTATTACTCCACCCGCAACCGCTGGCAGTTCATCGCCAAGAACGCCCCTGATCCAGTCCGCCGGCTGGCGGCGCACAGCTTTACCATTGCATCCAGACTCGTGCGAATGATGCAGGCGTTGGCCGGGAGGCGCATGGCGGACGCCAAGGTCATGGGCCTCGCCCTGTGTGACGCGTACCTCCGCCGCGCTATAGGTCGCACCTACGACCGACGATAGCCGCCGGTACTCGGGCGACGTGAGCTTCAGCCGACGATGGCTGCTGGATGTGTCTCTGTGACGCACAACACAGTACGGCCCTCGCCGAAGTGTACATAGGAGGTCGCGCTGCCCGGCCCTGAGTATCGGGCTACGCTTGCATCAGACTTGGATTTGGCTATGTTCGCCGGTGCAAAGTACCACTGCTGCAAGTTGTAGCAGCTGTTGGCGTACCTCTTGCACACGCTGCCCGGATCGGCCTGGTGGGCCATTTCTTACTCGGACCTTCGGAGCGAGTGAAACCTCAGTCCATGTCGCCGGTAAGCCAGCCCTCCGTCACCCCTCGGCCCCGGCCCGGTGGGCGAGCCGTGGATGAGGCCGCCACTCCTCCCGCCGCAAGCTCCCCAGCACCGGATGTATGGGCCGCACTCGAGCGGCTCGCGCTCACCCGCCGCGCACCGCAGATCATGCGGACGCATCTGGTGCGCTCGGCGGTCCGGATCGCCGTGCTCATGGTAGGCGATGCGGCGGCGCTGCTGCTGCTGCGCATGCTGCTTCACGGGGTGCGCGATAACCTGTGGCTTGGCTCGGCGGCCGCCGGTATCGTGAACCGGCTCGTCCCTCAAGGGGCGCTCCCGCTGGTGCAACTGATTCCGGCGGTGCTGCTCGGTCTCATCGTCCTCGATAGCTACGGTGCCAGCGACCGCAGGCGGGATGCCGGCCGGATCATGGCGGGTGCCACACTGGGGCTGGGGCTACCATTCTGGGGCTATCTCTGGTCCCACTTCTCACCCCTCGCGGTGCCAGGCTTTGTGGTCCTCGCCACGGTCATCAGCCTGTCGCTGATCACGGAGCGGCATCTCATCGATAACGCGGTCCGAAGGCTGTGGCCGGTCGGGCCGGGCGCTGCCCGGGCGGTGCTGATTGGCCGTCCGGAGGATACGCTCCGGGCACTGGAGCATCCGGCGCTTACCGATTCCCGCGAGTTCTCGCTCGGGGGGTCGATCGACCCCTCCTCGGAGCCGCGCCTCGACCGGGGGAAGGAGGGGTTCACCCGGCTCTGCCAGACCATCAAGCAGTATCGGGCGGACACGGTGGTGCTCACGGGCCCGCTCGACGACGAAGCCTTTGCCGTGGTCATGGATGCGGCAGGAGCCGCGGGGTGCCAGCTCTACGCCCTGAGCCGCTCGTTCGGTCTGGGCGGGCTCGAGTTCCAGACGGTATGGCGCCGGGGCGCTCCGCTGGTGTCGCTCAACCGGCCGGCGCTGCGTGGCCGCCAGCTCCTCCTCAAGCGGGCGCTGGATGTCGTGGTTTCCACCCTGGGGCTCGTGCTTCTCAGCCCAGTGTTCGTGGCGATCGCGGCGGCGGTGCGGCTGTCTTCTTCCGGCCCGACCTTTTTCCTCCAAACCAGGGTGGGCCTGGGCGGAAAGGCTTTCAAGATCACCAAGTTCCGGAGCATGGTGCACGACGCCGAGGCGCTTCGGGAGGATCTCGCGCCCAAGAGTCTGTATCCCGACCCGCGGCTCTTCAAGGTCAAGGACGATCCCCGGATGACCCGCCTGGGGGGCTTCCTCCGCCGCACCAGTTTGGACGAGCTGCCGCAGCTGTGGAACGTCTTCCGAGGCAACATGTCGCTCGTCGGTCCCCGGCCCCCACTCCCCAGCGAGGTGGACCTCTACGAGGACCATCATTACACCCGGTTCGATGTGAAGCCGGGGATCACCGGTCCGTGGCAGGTGAGCGGCCGCAACAGCATAACGGATTTTGAGGAGGTCATCCGGCTGGAGACCGACTATATCCGCGGCTGGACCATCTGGAAGGATCTGGGAATTCTACTCCGTACCGTGCCCGTGGTGCTAAAGATGCGCGGGGCGCACTGATTCCTCCGGAGTGCGCCGGCCGAATAATAGAACCCTCGGACCGTTGCGCTCGCGCCGGGTCTCCACCACCTCCACTTCCCCGAAGCCGCTCTCCCGCAGCAGACTCTCGATGACGTCGAGCGGGAGCCATTTCGAGTGGGGGTGAAGGCCGCTGAAGACGTCCCGGCGGCCGCGCTCGTGGAAGAGCTTGTAAGGGAACTCCCGCCCGTCTACCACATAGGTCAGGCTCGCCTCCTCGGGTAGCGCGTAATGGGTATCCAGCATCACCCCCAGCCCGATGTACCGCCCGATCTCCAGCAGGTGCCGCACCGGATCTTTCAGATGATACAGCACGCCTACGTGGTGGAGGACATCGGCTCCGAGGAGATCGTAGTTCGCTTCACGCTGCTCGACATCGTGCTGAAAGACCCTAGGTTGATACCCATACAGACCGGCACGGACCAATGTTTTTACGACATTCTCGATGCGTCCATCCACTGCTGTTACTTGGTGTGCCAGCTTTGAGAGTGCCACCGTGTGTATCCCCTCGAAACAGCCGATTTCGAGGACATGCTTGTTCGCGAGCCTAAAGCGCGCGTCCAGAAGCAGCACCCGCCGATCAGGCACCTCCTGAGGCCGGTCACGTTTGCCCGTCCAGGCAACCCCTCCGAATCGCCTGCCGTGCCTGTCCACGGTAAACGCTTTCCAGGGCAGCAGCTTGTTCAGCTCCGCGAGATCTTCGTCGCTGAGCGGATCCACGAACGCAATCCCATGGCGGTGCTCGGCGTAGCCACCCAGGGGACGGCTCGTTCCGCAGTGGCGCTGGACTCTGCGCCGTATGGCGGAGATGATCCGGCTGGCCACTCTCTTCATTGAACGGCCGGTTCGGGCTCGCCCGCCGGATCGGGCAGCCCGCCGCCCCTATAGCTGCTGCGGACCTCTGACTGTCCGCCGATCTCCCGGTCTACCTCGGACAGGTAGAGCAGGAATCCAATATTCAGCCAAAAGAACACATGCAGGAGCTCGTAGCCGACGAACATATTGAGCAGGATCCCGAGCGCCCCGAGCTGAAAGGCCAGAAACCGCGCACGCCGGGAAGGATGTAGCTGCGAGCCGGTTCCAAAGAACACCCGAAGAAGGGTAACCAGCATGGCAAGGATCACCAGGAAACCAACCGACCCTACCTCGGCCAGGACTTTGAGAAAATCCATGTTGGGGGTGTACCCGATGTCGAAGAGCGGGTCACTGTAGAGCGCCTCCCCCCGATATACCCCGTACTGGCCCGCACCTATGCCGAACAGCGGATGCTCGCCGATAATGGATAGCAGCAAGAGAATGTTTCCCACCCGCTCCACCACAGCCTGCGCGCTCATCCCCTCAGTCAGCAGCGAAGCAAAGGTCGGGAGCCGTATGAGAACAGCCACCCCCAGGGGGAGGAGCGCAAGACCTGCCAGGACCAGCAGCTTGCGGCGATGGGGGTAGGCCATGAGGACGAAGGTGTACAGGAGGAGCAGGGATACCACTGAGAACTTGGATTGAGACAGAAGCAGCACCGCGGTACCGAGCCCGGCGACCCACCGATAGCGACGTATGTGCTCAGGGCACAGCATCAGCATCAATGGAGTCAGATACACCACCGAGAGCTGCTGCGGCTCCGCCGTCGTCCCGGCCAGGCGCGGTATCACTCCACCGGTAGGCCACACGCCCAGAGCTCCACCGAAGGAGTGGGCGAGAATCTCGATATCGGACCGAAACCCAAGGTAGTAGAGTCCGAGGAGCAGGCACACTACGGTGAGGGAGGCGACGCCGGACCACATGATATATCGCACGTACCGGCTCTCATCGACCAACTGGTGCCGCAGTGCGTAATAGGTCAGAAAAGCCGCGCTGAAGATAGCCACGTACTTTGACAAGTCCATCAGGAAGTACAACAGATACAGTCGCCGGCCGGACCAAACCTGCGCGAGCAGGTTCATGACCAGCATGGCCCCGAAGACGACGACGAAACGCAGGAATACTCTGGTGGCGATCCCAGCCCTTACCGGGCGTCCCAGGGCCAGAGCCCCACAGAGCAACAGAAAGCCCATCCAGGCGAGCAACCGCTGGAAGGGCAGGGCCAGCCCCAGCGCATCGGGAATTCGAAGCCACACGAAGCAGTAGAGCAGCGCCAGACTCGAGGCAATGGCGGCAATCATGACGACTTCAAGCCCTCAGCCACGTCCCTTCCGCAACTCTTGCCGGAAATATTCGACTTGCTCGCTGACATACTGCTCGAACTCTCTCCGGAACCGCTCGGGCGCAAAGCGGCATGCATTGTTACGGCACGCTGCCGCGCTCAGCCTGGTCTCTTGAAGCTCAAATAAGCTGATAGCCTGCCGTACCGACTCGGGTGCCTGCTCGTCGAAGAAGACCCCCGTTGGTGAGTTCTGGTCCAGTCCACGGATGGTCTCGAGGGCGCCCCCCCGCCCGTAGGCAATGACCGGCGTGCCGCAGGCTTGGGCTTCCAGCGGAACGATTCCGAAATCCTCTTCCGCGGCAAAAATGAAGGCGCGGGCACGTTGCATATGCTCCCGCAATATCTGCTGCGGCTGATGGCCCAGAAAGCACACGTTGTCTCCTGCACGTCGCCGGATTCGTGTCCCCTCGGGACCATTACCAATAACGACGAGCCGTCGTTCAGGGAGTGCCGCAAACGCATCTACTACCAGATCAACGCGCTTGTACGGGACGAGGCGCGACGCCGTAAGGTAGAAGGGCTCGCGGGGAGCAGGGCCGGGGGTGAACGTTTCGACGTCCACCGGGGGATAAATGACAGCCGAATCCCGGCGGTACACCTTCCGAATCCGCCGGGCAACGAAGTGTGAGATGGCAATGAAGCCATCCACGCCGTTTCCCGTGCGTATGTCCCAGTTGCGGGCACGGTGCAGTACCTGCCGCGCGAGCGCGCCGCGGAAGCCTCGATCGAGTCCCGACTCACGCAGATACTGGTGCTGGAGATCCCACGCGTATCGCATGGGAGAGTAACACATGCATAGGTGAAGCTGGTCCGGCCCGGTGAGCACCCCCTTGGCGACGGCATAGGAGCTGGAGACGACGAGGTCGTACCCGGACAGATCGAACTGCTCGATCGCCAGGGGCATGAGGGGGAGGTAACGTCGATAGTGGGAGCGGGCACCCGGAAGGCGCTGGAGGAACGAGGTGCGGGCTCGCCGGCCTCCGAGAAAGCCGCGCGCCGAATCAGGCAGGAAGTCGATGAGGCTGAAGAGGTCCGACTCCGGGAGCACCTTGATCATCTGCTCGAGAACTCGCTCGGCCCCGGCGTAGACGACCAGCCAGTCGTGGACGATCGCAGTCTTCAAGTCGCGGGCCCGCGGACGATATCCTCCACCACCTTCATCACCGCCCGTGCGGTTGCCTTCCACCGAAAGAGCCGGCTTCGGGCGACCGCACGAACCCGTAACTCGGCAGCCAGATCGGGGCGGGTCAGCACCGCGGATATTTGAGCCGCGATGTCGCGGGGATCGCTGGGATCGCAATAAAGCGCCGCATCACCGCATACCTCGGGCAGCGACGTGGTGTCCGATGTGATTACCGCACAGCCACACGCCATCGCCTCGAGCGGCGGGAGCCCGAACCCTTCGTATAGTGAAGGAAAGACGAGGCAGGCCGCTCGCTCGTAGAGGGCGCGCAGCTGGCCGTCGGTGACATAGCCGATAGCCCGGATGCGTCCGTCAGATGATGTTTCGTCTGAGCCGAAGACTCGCAGGTTCCGGCCCCCAGCCACCACCACGTCGAAGTCATCGCGGGCGACGAATTTAAGCGATTGCACTATCCCCCGCAGGTTTTTATGGGGACTGCTGCTCCCCACCGCCAGCAGATAAGGACGGCCTCCAATCCGGTGCTGCTCGAATACCCTCGAATCGGGCGGGATGGAGAGGATGTGCTCTCCGGCGCCATGTACCACGGAGATCCGTTCGCTCGGGATGCGCGCCCACCTGGAGAGCTCGTTCCGTGAGAATGCGGATACCGTAAGCACGCGGGCGACGCGGCGGCCGAGTATGGGAAGCAGGACCTGATACCAGGCGCGGAAGGCCGGGCTGTAAGCCGCGGGAACCGCAAAGACGGATGCATCATGGATGGTGACGCACTGGCGACGCATTGCGAGTGGTGCGGTGTTCGCGAAATTGAGCAAGAAGCCCGTGCGCGCGTGAACCGGTAGCTCGAACTGTTCCCACAGCTGGCCGCGGGTCCGTCCCACTGCCCGTAGGGCGATGCCACTCAGCGGGCACGTCTGCCACGACCCGGGTGGAGCCAACAGGCTGAAGCGCCACCGCGAAGACGGATATTCGCCTGCATCAATGAGGCTGTCGAGCGCTCGAATAGTCTCCGTCGCACAGCGTTGCACTCCGGTAACGGGTTGGCTGAGATATCGGCCATTCAGAAAGACCTGAGTTACTGGCTGATGGCCCGCCACGCTCAGGCCTCATCCTGATCGTGCGCCACGCCGGGCAGCATCCCAGGCCGCGCGAAACTCGAGGTAGTCCGCACCGGGATCCACTCTGGCGCGGTCTCTAGCAGTGGCCAAGTACGCAAGTCCGATTCCCGCGATCCCTCCTGCCAGGCCTGCGATAAGGACGCCGAGGGTGCGGCGCGGGCTGCTGCGCTGGACCGGCGCAACCGCAGAGTCTACAACCGTAAGGACCGGTGTATCCCTGACCTCCGCGATCCGGGCCTCCGTGTGGGCCTTGGAGAGTGTCAGAAATAGCTCCTGTTTGACCTGAACATTCCGAGCCAATCGCCCGGCCTCGAACGTCAGAACCGGCGAGCTGGAATAGTCGCGGTTCCTCTGGAAGAAGGCGAGCTCGGCCCGCTCAGCCTCGCGCAGGTCGCGCTCAGCCTCGGCCAGACGCTCTCCTGTGAACCGCCGCTGTTCACCTGATTGGCTTTGCCGGCGCTCCAGATTGAACTGGTTGAGCAGCTCCACCAGGCGGTTGGCAACAGCGGCGGCAAGCTGCGATTCCCTCATCCTGACCTCGAGCGTGACAATGCTGGTCGGCCTGTCTGCGGTCACCTTGATCCGGCTGCCAAGCGCGACCACCCCACGCTGGAGCTGTTCCTCGAGCGAGTCGCCCGGTACCTCGAGTATTTGAATTAGCGGACGTTTCTGACCCGGCACCGCTGGGTCATTGAACTCGGTACGCAGTGTTGAACGAAGCACTTCGCCACTGGTGGCCAGCTTGACGAAGAAATCGGATGAGACCGAACCGGTTGTCGCGGAGGCCAAGCCGAGCTGACTGGCAACTCCAGCCAGTGCGGCCAAACTCCCTGCCGGACCGGTGCCAGTGGGACTCTCGGGAGTAAAGGTCGTCTTAGCCTTGTAGGTGGGAGGCTGCAATAGGAGCACCACGGCAGCAACCACAGCCGTCCCCAGCGCGGTGCCGATAATCAGCTTCCAGCGTCGCACCAGGGGGGTGAGCAGCTCGAACAAGGAGATGTCGCGCTCCCGCGTATCCCGAATCGCGGTGGGCCCTCGCCCGGAGCCTGCCGTCACCGAGTCACCACGATGATGGTGACCAGCGCGCTGATCACTTGCGCCGCGGTTGCGAGAACGCCGGCGATATTGCTCGGCTGCTCCTGGGTTGTCCTGGCGGGAACGAAGACCACGGCCCCCGACTCCGGCTTCGGCACGTCGTCTGCAAGGACCACCCTCCGTTTCACTCCCTCGCGCTTGCCGTTCGGCTGAGTCACGTAGGCGCGCTTGCTGTCACCCACCCCGGTATAGCCGCCCGCCGCGTTCACGTACCAGTCGAGCGACTTCCCCGCAGAATAGGCCACCGCGCCGGGCGAGTTCACCGCACCCTCGACCATCACTATGGGGTTGTATTCCGGGATGTTGATCGAGTCGCCACCGGCCAGGATGACGTTGTCCGCGAACCTGGGATTCTTCAGCACCCGGGGGAGATCGATCCCGACTCGCTCGGCGTATCCGCGGGGCAGGGTATCCCGGTTTCGGTAGCCCCCCTCGAGAATCGGAGGCGGGCGATTGTTGGCGGGGCGCCGGCCGGGTGAGTAAGAGCGGTAGAACTGAACCCCACCGGCATAGGCTTGCTCGGTGAGCCCGCCGGCTCGCTCGATCAGATCGCTCAGCCGTTCGGTCTTGCTGCGCAATGCGTACCGGCCCGGGTGCTTTACCTGGCCGGTGACGTGCACCAACCGTTGCAGCTCCCACCCGGCCTGGCGCCGGATCAGCACGTTGTCGTAGGGCTCCAGCGGGAGATCCGGGATCCCTCCGCCGGTGGGTGCCGCGCCGACTTCTCCGTTGGCGCCTGGGGGACGGGAGGCTCGAGCCGAATCGAGCGGCACCGAAATGCTCCTGGCCAGGTCGCCGGGATTCCCACTGGCATCCCGCCTAGCGATCTCGGCCTCACTCAGATCGGCATCCTCCGTGACGCCGTCGGCCAGGAGCACCACGTCCCGCATGGTCATGCCTTCGCGGTAAGGTATCCTGCCGGGGTTCCTGACGGCTCCCACGATGGTCACGAACGGCGCCGGCAGGAAGGTGGCACGGGAGAACACCCGGATCTCGTCTTCCTCTTGCAGCGGAACGTCCTGGGTGACCCGGCCGGTGGAATCGGCGAACGCCGAGCGGAGCTGCACCCGGGTGGAGTCCTCATGGGTTCGCGATATCAGAATCCGGTCGAGATACACATCGGGCCTGGGGCCGCCGGCGGAGCGCAGCGCGTCGCTCAACTTCATCCCCGGCGTGAACCCCACCTGGCCCTCCACCCAGACGTTACCGGTTACCGTGACGTACCCCCGCAGCCGCTCCGGAACCGCCAGAACCGTCACGGAATCTCCCGGCTCCATCGGTACTCCGGGCACGAGCCCTCCGGCGAACTGGTCGGAGCCGACGTCCACCACCACCCGCGCCCTACCGCCGGGTCCACGCGTTTCCGGCGGCAGGATGCGGTGGATCCGCACCCGGGCCTGGTAAGCGGCCGGATTGAAGCCGCCCGCGAATTGGATCAGGTCGCGAAGGGTCTCACCTGAGCGCAGCTCGTAAATGGCGGGTCGGGCCACCTCTCCCGCCACCTCGACAAACCCGTTCTGTACCGGCACGAATACCACGTCACCGCTCTCGAGCCGCAGGTCGCTGCGGTTGATTCCATGGAGCAGATAATCATAGAGGTCGAGTGAATCGATCAGCTTCTGACCCCGGCGCACGTCGACTCGCCGGAAGCTCCCGTTGGACGTCGGGCCGCCCGCCGAATAGAGCGCGGTCAGCACCGTGCTCGCGGCGGAGATCTGGTAGGCGCCGGGGCGCACTACGTCGCCGATCACGTACACCTGAATGTTCCGCAGCCGGCCGATGGAGATCTGAAAGCGGGTGGTTGCCCGCGCGCCCCGGCGGATGCCGGAGTACACCCGGCCCAGCCGGGCATACAACACCTCCCGCAGCTGGCTCAGCGTGAGGTTGGCCATGTGCACCTGGCCCACCTGGGGAATCACGACGAAGCCCTCGCGGTTCACGTCCAGCGAGTAAGCCTGCTCCACGTCGCCGGTCAGTATGAGCACGAGAAGATCACCGGGACCCAGCCGGTAATTCTCGTCCACCGGACCGCTCTGGGCCGCCTGAAACCGCGAGGAGCTGCGCCGGAACGTCTCCAGGCCGAACAGCTTGAGGCCCTGACCCTGGAGGATGCGCAGCGAGTCGGCCAGGGAATCGGCGCGAGCCGAATCGGCTCGCGCAAAGCGCAGCGAGTCGAGCAGATGTGCCAGCGAGTCCGAGATGGTTAGGAGAGAGTCCTGCACCTGGAGCGAATCCGCCTCTGCCGCGCTGAGAAACCCCAGGGCGCGAACCGCGTCGAGGGTCCGCTCTCCGGGTCGCACGATCCTGGTGGTATCTGCTCCGATGAGGTATTCGTCGAGCAGACTCTCAGGGTAGCCCGCAGCGCGAAGCCGGGACCGCACCTGGTCGGGGGTGAGTCCCGACTGGAGGAGCTTCTCCCGCAGCTGTCTCACCAGCTCGGGGTTCTGTAGGGTAGCGCGGGCCTGGTCCGGCGTGGGAAGCTGCTGCCCCGGCAACTGCGGCACCTGGGCAAGGGCCGCCGGTGCGAGCGCGCTTGCCAGAAGCAGAAGCGGAGCCAGTCGGCGCAAAAACCGGTTCAGATCATGCATGGAGACGCGAAGATCGCTCGTAAGTTATCCGAAGTCAAGCGGTTGCAGGCGTCAATGTACTCCAGAACCGGAGCAGTTTCCGGGCGATGGCAGCGTCGGAAAACTCCTCCAATACCCGCCGCCTTCCCGCGGCCCCCAGTCGTTCGCACGCCGCCATGTCGGCATAGAGCTCCTGTAACGCGGCCGAGAGCGCGGGTACATCTTCCTCGGGAACGATCCTGCCGGTGTCGCCCACCAGCTCGCGCAGGGCACCGGAATCGGTTGCGACGACCGTGACGCCGTGGGCCATGGCATGCAGCGCCGCTCGGCCCAGGGTCATGACCCACCTCTCGGTAGTGCGGGAAGGTAAGACGACGCAGTCCAGGCGGGGCCACACTTCGTCCATGGCTGGGCGAGGCAGAGCGCCCAGCCAGGAGATACGGGCGGCGATACCCAGCCGCTGGGCCAGGCCTTCCAGCTCCTCCTGGGAGGGACCGGTGCCGATAACAGTCAGGGTCCACTTGCCTCCCAGTCCAACACAGGCTCGGAAGAGCAGGTCGAGCCCACGCTCCGGCACCAACCGTCCGATGAACCCTAGGGCCAGTCCCGGGTGCGGCACGCGCGCCACCGGGGAAGGAGGGGTCACTCCCAGCTGGGGGAGTATGAGATGGGGTGCGGTGGGCCGGCGTTTGCTCGCGAGAGCCAGAGCCAGGCCGTTCGTGCCGATCACGCCGGTGACGTGACGGAGACTGCGCTCCCGGCGCAACCGCTCGCCCAGGGTATAGCTCCGGCGCAGACTCTGCGCGGTCGAGATCACACTGGGAACGCCGAGCCGGCGCGCCAGGCGAACCCCGAGTGCAGCCGGCTGAGTCCATGGCTCTTCCTCTATATGTACCAGGTCCGGGCGAAATTCGGTGAGCAATCGGCCCAAGGCTTTGGCGTTCCAGCGCGCCTGTCCGGGTTCACCGAGGCGGCCCCGAACCGGTATTGGCGCCACCCTTACACCGGCGCCGTCCTCCCCCGAGGTGGTGCGGGGCTCGCCATCGGCCGAAGCCCAACGCTCCGGCACTGCCACGGCGAGGGCAGGGCCCAGGCCTGCCAGCGCGCGAAGCTTTGCGCGATTGGCGGGGTCAGCGTATGAATGAGAAACGATGACCGCGCGCACGTTAGGGCGCCCATCCGGGCCAACTGCTTACCTGGCAACATCCGTGGAAAGCGATGGCGGGTCGCAAGCGAGTTCTCAGGTTGACAGCACTTGGGATTTGTGGTGAAGTTGCCGGCACCGCAGGTGAATATAGCCGGGGGGGCGATTCGAGCAGCCGAGGTGACCCGAGTCATGCGCATTCTGCACCTCGCAAAGTATTATTGGCCCCGCTCCGGTGGCATGGAACGCGTGGTCCAGACCCTCGTCGAAGGTGCCTCCAACCTCGGCCACCAGGTCGAGGTGGTTGCGGTCGAGAGCCTGGGGCGCTCAGGTGACGCCGGCCGGCACCGGTCGCTGGTTACCCGCGCGTTCTCCTTCGCGGCGCTGGGATCGCAGGAGATTGCGCCGGGATACATCGCGGCTGCCTGGAAGCGGGCCGACATCATCCATGTTCATCATCCCCATCCGCTGGCCGACCTGGCTTGCCTGCTCCGGGCAGGGAACACCCCGGTCGTCGTGACCCAGCACGCCGACTCGCGCCGGTCGGCGTACCGTCCCCTCACCCGTCTGGTCATCCGGCGGGCACGCGCCGTGGTTGTGCCCAGCCAGGCTCACCTGGCGCTATCGAGCGAGCTGACCGGTTACGAGAGCAAGGTCGAGGTGATCCCGTTCGGGATCGACGAGAGCCGGTGGCAGACCGTGCCACCTCCACCGCCGGGCGCGCCACCCCGTGCGATCTTCATTGGGCGCCTGGTGGCCTACAAGGGTCTCGACATTCTGCTGCGGGCGCTCGAGCAGGTGCCGGAGCTCAGGCTCGACATCGTGGGCTCAGGACCGGAAGGCCCCCGGCTCAAGACCATGGCGCGTGCGCTGGCCATCACAGACAGAATTCGCTGGTATGGCGAATATCCAGACGATGACCTCCCCCGGCGCATGGCCGATGCCGATTTCCTGGTGCTGCCGTCGGTGACGGTGGAGGAGATGTTCGGCCTGGTGGTGCTCGAGGCCATGGCAGCGGGCCGGCCGGTCATCACCACGGCCCTTCCCAGCGCGGTCCGCGAAGTAAATGTGCCGGGGGTCACGGGGCTCGAGGTGCCGCTGCGCGATGTCCCGGCACTGGCCCGGGCCCTCGAGACGCTGAGCCGTGACAGCACCCGCCGACGAACCATGGGAGAGGCCGGGCGGAGGTGGGTGGCCGAGCGGTTCACCCAGGCCGCCATGGCCAAGCGGCACATCGAGGTTTATGAAAGAATCAGGACTGGCTGACGACCTTATGGCCGATGTGCAAGGGTGGACATGGGACAGACCATTCTCGTGGTGGACGATGAAGATCTCGCTCGCCGCTTCCTGGAGAGGGCGCTGGTTCAGGAGGGCTATGACGTGCTGCTCGCGCGTGACGGCGAGGAAGCGCTCGAGATCCTGCGTTCGAGCCGACGTAAGGTCTCGCTGGTGATCACCGACCTGGTCATGCCCGGCATGGGCGGCCACGCCTTTGCCGTCGAGGTAGGTCAACTGAGCTCTCCTCCACCGGTTCTCTACATCTCCGCTTACGAACGGCCCAAGGGTGACGTGGCCAAGCGGTTCCTTCAGAAGCCTTTCAGCATAGACGACCTCTCGAAAGCGGTCAGGCAGCTCTTGCCCCAGGAGCAAAGCAGGTAGTCGGGCCTGCCGTCGGGGTTGTGCCTGGTGGCAAGGCCGCCGATTTTTCGGGCGAGCCGGGCCCTTAGCTCAGACGGTTAGAGCAGCGGACTCATAATCCGTAGGTCCTGGGTTCGAATCCCAGAGGGCCCATTGAAGTTTCGCGATTCTGCCCACCCCTTAGTACCTAAAAGTACCTAACGCATCTGCTCGTCCGTCGGTAGCCATACATCCCTCCACCGTCCCCACGGCCCCCGCGCCACATTGCGGACCCCGGATTCCGGGCGCAGATTCGACTCACCCATGAACTCAGCGAGTCTGTCCGAGCCGAAGGAGGCCACGATGAGCCAGCATAGCGAGGCAGGAACTGGAGCCCCGAGCCCGGTGCGCCGGCTAGTCACGAGGGTTGCCGCATTGGGAGGCGGCGTCAGCCTGTTGCTGGGAGCAGCGCTGGCAGGAGCCGACCCCTGCTGCTCCGTGATATCGGTGAACGCCAGGACCGGAGCGGTCACCGCGTTCGAGCGGGAGAGCGGCAACATCTTCAAGTTCACCGCCAAGAACGCCTCGGCGATCAAGCCCTGCCAATTGTTCGAGGCCGAGCTGGCCGGGCTCACGGATGGGAAGAGCTTCGCCGCCAAGTTCGGCGCCGGGAATCTTTCCCGAGTCGCAGCCGGGGCCCGGGTCACTCCGGCCACGCCCTGCTGTACCATAACGAGTGCCCCCGGCACCGCCGGCCGGGTGCTCGGCGTCCAACCCCACAGTAAGTATGAGGGTGTGGAGATCCTGCTGATGAGCCTGGAGCGCTCCAAGGGCGACCTGGTGACCGCGACCTGTCTGTACTGCAACGGCGGGTCCGACCCGGCGGATCTCTCCGGTGACATCCGTGCTCGTTCACAAGGCTATGCCAAGCTGCTCGACACCGAAAACCAGGTCGAGTACCAGGTGGAGCGGCCCGGCGGCGGCGACGCACTGGTGTCCGACCACGGCTCGGGTCTCCATCTCCAGCCGAATAAGACGGCCAGGACCTGGATGAAGTTCACAGCGCCCGAGGGGACCACGGCCACGCTGGTAATGCCCGGGGCGTCCGAGCCCTTCGAGGACGTGCCGATCACAGCCAAGCTGAGCGCGACGCCCAGTATCACTCCAGCGGCTCAGGTGGGAGACCAGGTGAACCCGGCAGACCCCTGCTGCGGAATCAGCGCGGTCAACTCGACCACCGGAGTGGTCACCGCCACCGAGACCGCTACCGGGCGAGTGTTCCAGTTCAACGTGACCGATCGCGCGCTGCTCGGCACGCTCACGCGGGGCCAGAAGGTCTGGGCGGACTTCGGCACCGGAAGGGTGAGAATTCACGGAGCGGACCCCTGCTGCCCAATCGTAACGCCGATTCAACGGTGATGGCGGGAACGGCGAGACGCACGCCTTCCTCGCCGCAGGAGCCCGTGGGGTCGTGGTAACGCTGTGGCGCATTGGCGATCAATCCGCTCCGGCAACCTCTCGTTTGTGCATCTCGTGACGCCCCAGGCGGGTGGTCGAGTGGGTCCACGGCTGCACTTCCCGTCAATTTTACAGCATTTTAACCTTTGGCAATTCGAGCACGAGATGGGAACGAGTTGAGCTAATGTCTCTCTGATGTCTCTCGTGCGTCACTGCTTGACTCCTGGTGTCACTGCGCCCAAAGTCTATGGCACGAGATGGCAACCCCTGACGCTACTTGTCACTCCCCGGCCTAAATCTCATAATCCGTAGGTCCTGGGTTCGAATCCCAGAGGGCCCACACAATATCTGACAACAGTTTAGGTGCTCTCAAAACATCGGGCCTCGCCTTCACAGCGCGGCCTGATGTCTCTCCCTGGATAACGCTTAGCGTCATAGACAATGGAGGGGAAAGCGAAACCGAGACCGCCCAGGTAACGGCGACCGCTCCCGTTCCCTGAAACACCCTGCAGACCGAATCTCTTACAGCCGTATCTCACCCCACTGAAGCCTGGAAACTCCTTACCTTGACAATTATGACAGGGGTCACATCTTCTTACCTGACGCGAGCCTTGACAACGAGATGACGCTAATCGGCGCTCATTCCATCGCGTCCTGCACAATCATCCCTCGTCTCAGCAGTAACTCGTAGAGCCATCGGGGCCTAGGCCCTTCGTGTCAGGAACTCCGATGAGCCGTCGTTCCGGGCCTGCCGGCGCCGGCCCCTCGCCTGCCGCGATCATGTATTGGTTAACGCCAGACGAGAAGGACATCCGCTCGTATGACATACATTGTCAAGCTGGCCCGCAGGACTGTGTTGCTGCCGGCGCTGGCTCTTGCCCTCGCGTGTGATGCCACCGATACAACGGAACCAGTTGCAGCTGCCGATGCCGAGACGGCTCCCGCGGCTCTTCCGGCACCCTCCTTCTCGAGCGGCTTCCGGGGCGGCATTCCCATTGGCATGGGCGCCCAGCCGACGAGCGCATTCGGCGACCTGCTCAACGGCGCCCTCCGGAACATTTGGCCCAAGGCTCTCCTGAGTGAGCTAGCCGCAATCAAGGCCCGGGGTGGCAAGGTCGTGCTCACGTTCACCGGGGCTTACAAGTACTATCTGGATGGCGATGGCCACTTCGACCTAGGCAAGTGGAAGGCCCGAGTAGACCGGTTCAAGGGCGTCAACTTCTCCTCCTACATCGGCGACGGGACCATCGTCGGGCACTTGCTGATCGACGAGCCGAACGATCGCTCCAACTGGAACGGCAAGCTGGTCTTGCCGGCCGTGGTGGAGGAGATGGCGCAGTACAGCAAGCAGCTCTGGCCCAACTTGGTGACTATCGCGCGGGCTCAGCCTGCCTATCTGAACCTTCTGAAGGGCGACTTCCGGTACCTCGATGCAGGTTGGGCGCAGTACGTCACGCGGAAGGGCACTGCCGAGGACTATATCCAACGGAACGTCGCCGATGCCCAGAAGAAGGGGCTGGGACTCGTCGTCGGCCTCAACATCAGCAAGGGAAATGTCCGCAAGACCGAGCTGAGCGCCGAACAGATCGAAGCCTGGGGTTCGGCGATGCTGAGCAGCACCTATCCCTGCGCATTCATCAGCTGGAAGTACGATGCGGACTACGTAGAACGGGCGGAGATCAGGGAGGCTATGGCGTCATTGGCGGAAAAGGCTCAGAATCGGCCGACCAAGTCCTGCCGTGGGGCTAATACCCAGACTCCCGAACCGGAGCCGCCTCCGCCCGAGGAGCCGCCTCCGGCGCCCGAGGAGCCACCTCCACCGCCCGAGGAGCCGCCTCCTCCACCACCCGAGGAGCCGCCCGCTCCTCCCGCGCCGCCGGCTTCAGCGATTCAGCTGACCGCGACCGGCCCATTGGAGAAGAACGACCGGCACTACCTGGTGCTCAACTGGTCAGGGGCAGCCGGCTCCAGGGTTGATCTCTATCGGGACGGCGTGCTGAGAAAATGGAATCCGACGAACACCGGTAGAGCTCGCGTTTCGATCAATCCGAAGAGCCGGAAGCCTGCCGTGTTCAAGGTGTGCGAGCTAGGGACCTCGAGGTGCTCCAACGGGGCAACCGTAACGCTCAGTAGTCGGTAAGCCGTTTCAAGAGCCCCGGGGTGCTCCCCGGGGCTTTTTCTTTTTGATCCCTATTGGGCCTCTAGCGCAACACCCCTACAGGACCGCAACTTATCCGGTGGAAGTTGTCTCGACTTCACCGAACGGCCGTTGGCGCAAGAACCGGAAGCGCGCCGAGTGGGCCCGCAGTGCTAGGTTCGGAACCATTCAGCAGCCGGGACGAGGGCACGATGTCGGTACCTGTCGAGGTTGCGAAAGTACGGCAGGCGGCTTGGCCCACCCTGCCGCTGGCCGAGTGGAAGGACACCCTGGCCACCCTTCACCGCTGGGTGCAGGTAGTGGGAAAGACTCGCCTGGCCCTGGCCCCACCGGTAAATCACTGGTGGCACGTCGCCCTCTACCTCACTTCCCGAGGGCTCGGTACCTCGCCGATGTGGTACGGCGACCGGACCTTCGAGGTCGAGCTCGACTTTATCGATCACAATCTGCTGGTGAGCACCGGCGATAGAGCCATCGGGACGCTACCGCTCCTACCCCGCACGGTCGCCGACTTCTACCGCGAGTACACCGCCCTCCTGAACTCTCTCGGACTCAGGGTCTCCATCTGGCCGGTCCCGAGCGAGATGGAGGACCAGCTTCCCTTTGCCCAGGACCAGCAGCACCGTTCCTATGACCCGGAAGCGGTGGCGCGCTGCTGGGGAATCCTGTCTCAAGCCGGCCGCGTCCTGCAGAGGTTCCGCTCTGGTTTTCTCGGAAAGTGCAGCCCGGTTCATTTCTTCTGGGGAGCCTTCGATCTCGCCTGCACCCGCTTCTCCGGCCGCCGTGCCCCGTTGCATCCTGGTGGCTTTCCCCACCTGCCGGACCGGGTCGTGCGCGAGGCATATTCCCACGAGTGTATCAGCGCGGGATGGTGGCCCGGTGGTGGGCCGGTGGCGGACGCGGCCTTTTATTCATACAGCTATCCCGAGCCCCCGGGTTTCGCCCAGACCCGACTGCGGTTGGCAGAGGCGTACTACAGCCCGGAGCTGCGCGAGTTCGTCCTGCCCTACGAGGCGGTCCGAAGAGCTCCCGACCCTGACGCCATGCTGCTCGATTTCCTGGAGAACACCTACGAGACTGGGGCCGATCTGGGAGGTTGGGATCGGAAGGCGGTCGAACGTTCGTAGGAGGAGAAGTCGGGGGCCTGCGCGGGAAGTCCGGGTGTGGCAACCGCTTGGTGTCAGGCGTCACCTCTACTTGATATCCCAAACCGTAAATTTGTCAGGTCCGCCGGGCTATCCCGCTCGCCGGGGCCGTTTTCATAGCAGCTAACTGATAACCACGCCTCCTTCGGCGTCATCGTCGAGAATGGAACCGGTGCGCGCCCTCCTCTTTACCCCGTCCCGCCCCCTCGTTCTTCTGCTGGCCCTGTCGGCGTGCAACGGCGGGGAAGCACTGATCCTGCCGGGTGACGGCGAGCCGGCGGCCATCGCCATCGTCGGGGGCGACGGCCAGAGTGGGCGCGTAGGCGAGCCGCTGACCGATCCCCTGGTGGTTCAGGTCACCGACTCGAGGAGCCGGCCGGTGGAAGGCGCCTCGGTGGCTTTCGAGTTCAGCGGCGGATCGGGGGCCGAGATCGTTCCCCGAAACACCACGACCAACTCCGACGGACTGGCTGATGCCCAGGTGGTGCTGGGCACGAGCTTCGGAGCGCAGACAGGACAAGCACGGGTAGTCACCGAGGAAGCCGCCCGTCCGATCGTGGCCTCGTTCAGCGCCACGGCTCTATCCGAGGGCGCGAACACCATGGTGGCGGTGTCCGGCCAGGACCAGACCGGTCACGTCGGCATGCCGTTGGATGAGCGGCTGGTGGTGGAGGTGACCGATGCCTTCGGCAACCCTGTTGCGGGCGTGCCGATTCAATGGACGGCAGAGGGCGGCGGAAGCGTGAGCGAGGCCGCAATCGAGACCGGTGCCGACGGGCGAGCCCGGGTGGACCGGATCCTGGGTCCGACGGTGGGGCAGCAGACCACGCTGGCGAGCTCCGAAGGACTGGCCGGTTCGCCGGTAACGTTCGTGCACACCGCTCTTCCGGGTGACGCCTTCCGCTTGATCATCGTATCGGGCAACGATCAGACCGCTGCCGGGGGCTCGACGCTTCCGGACGAGCTGGTGGTACGGCTGGTAGATGCCGAAGGGAATGGAATTCCCCAGACGGCCGTTTCCTGGGTGGTGGCGACCGGCGGTGGAAGCGCCGCTCCCGAGAACAGCGCCACCGACACCGATGGATCGGCTTCCTCGCGGTGGACCCTGGGGGATGGCCTGGGGGGCCAGCGGCTCGATGCAGTGGTGTCGGGGGTAGGGTTTGTCAGCTTCAGTGCCACGGCCACTGCCGGAGCCCCGGCTTCGCTTTTCATCGCCACCCAGCCGCCTTCGACTGCGCGGAACGGCTTGCGCTTCGACCGGCAGCCGGTGATCCAGGTCAGGGACGCCAGGGGGAACGACGTTGCGGTCGCCGGCGTGCAGGTGACCGTCGCCATCGGCTCGGGAGGTGGCGAGCTGACCGGCACGAGAACGAGAAGCACGGACGCGAGAGGCCGTGCGACCTTCAATGACCTGGCCATCATCGGCGGCCCAGGGAGCCGCACCCTCGTCTTCTCCGCATCCGGCTATGCGGGGGTGACCTCGAGCGGGATCGATCTCACTCCGATTCCGACCGCGACGACCATCACCGGCGACTCACCCGATCCGTCGGTCTCGGGCTCGACTTTTACGGTGGCCTTCGAGGTGACCTCACAGGGCCCCACTCCGACCGGGTCGGTGACCGTGACGGTGAGCGGGGGTACGCCGCGCTGTACCGCGACGCTGTCCAACGGCAGCGGCAGCTGCCCCCTCACGCTCAACCTCGTGGGCGACAGGACGCTCACCGCGACTTACTCCGGGGGGCCGGGATTCCTGGGGAGCTCGGATACGGAGCCTCACGTGGTAAATCCGCAGGCACCCTCGAACGAGCCGCCCGAGGCCGACTTCAACTGGCACTGCGAGGATCTGACCTGTCACTTCACCGATGCGAGCGAGGATGACGATGGCAGCATCGTGAGCAGGAGCTGGAACTTCGGGGATGGGACACCGCCCTCCAGCGAGCTGAATCCATCGCATACGTACGCAGCGCCGGGCATCTATACGGTTACGCTTACTGTTACCGACAATGGCGGCTTAACGGATGTATCGGACGACGACGTGGATCCGAAAGCCCCGCCACCACAAGTGCTCGCGCTACGCGAGCAGCCCAGCGGTTCGGCGATCGTGGGAGTGCCATTCGAGCGTCAACCGGAGGTAGAGCTTCGCGCCGGTGACGATGACGTCGAACGCGCCGGAGTCGTCATCACTGCGAGCATCGCGAGTGGGGCTGGGACGCTGGGGGGCACTGCTACAGCCACCACGGATGAAGACGGCCGGGCGGAGTTCACCAACCTGAGCATCGAGGGTGCCACCGGGCCGCACACGCTGAGGTTCAGCGCGGACGGGTTCGCCTCCGTCACCTCCAATACCGTCAACGTGGAGAAGGTGGACTCGGACATTGAGATCACGTCGGACGATCCGGACCCTTCGGAAGCCGGATCAACCTTCACCGTGGCCTTTCGGGTCACCTCGGAAGGGCGTACCCCCACCGGCAGTGTGACGGTGACGGTGAGCGGTGGGAGCCCGACCTGTTCGGCCGGCCTGTCCGGCGGGATGGGAAGCTGTCAGCTCACCCTCAACATCACGGGAAACCGCACTCTCACCGCGACATACTCCGGGGACGACCTCTCCGGCGGGAGCCAGGACGAAGAGGAACATACGGTTGTCGCGCCCGCCCCCGCGAGCACCACGACAGAGATCACTGGCCACAGTCCCGATCCATCGGAACCGGGGACCGAGATCACCGTGAGCTTCAGTGTCACCTCGCCATCAGGAACTCCGACCGGGGACGTGTTGGTTACAGATGAGATTGGTGGGAGTTGTAGTGCGAGCGTAGCGGCGGGCAGTTGCTCATTCATACCTGAGGGCGAGGGTACGCGAACGATTACCGCATCGTACCCTGGCAACTCCAGCTTCGGACCCAGCTCGGCCACTGTAGACCATACCGTCTTACCTGCGAATCAGCCTCCAACCGCCGACTTCTCCTGGAGTTGTGACGATGACCTCAACTGCAGCTTCAGGGATGAGAGCAGCGATCCCGATGGCATCCTGGTCAGTTGGTTTTGGGAGTTCGGAGACGGACACACCTCCACCGCCCAGGAAACCTCCCACACCTACGAGGACGAGGACGATTACGACGTCACCCTCACCGTCACCGACGATGGAGGGGAGACGGACGACTTAACTCAGGAAGTCGAGGTCGAAGGCTAGAACCCACGATCCATCCACCACGCAGCCGGGCCGCGCCGCGCTTCCCATCGAGTTCCCTAAAGTCCCGAATCAGCGGGCCGATACTTGACAAATGTGACAGGGGTCACAATCCTGTATCGTCGCGAGCCTTAGGAAAACGAGATGACGCCAGCCCGGCGCTCATTCCATCGCGTCCGCAAGATTCCCCCCTGGTCTCAGCAGTAATTCGCCAACACATCGGGGCCTAAAGCCCCTCGTGTCAGGACTTACGACGAGCCGCCGTTCCGGCCCTGCCGGCGCCGGCCCCTCGCCTGCCGCGATACCCGTAGTCACCCCGGACCTTGAAGGAATCTCGCGTTATGACCTACATCGTTGCGCTGGCTCGCGGGGCTTTGCCCTTGCTGGCTCTCGTCCTCGCCCTTGGCGCTTGTGATGGCGCCGACCCCACCGAACCTCTCTCGACTACCGACGTTGTGACCGCTCCCCCGGGCCCATCCTTCGCGAGCAGCTTCCGCGGCGGCATACCCATCGGAGCCACCGGCCAGCCGACCAGCGCGTTCGGCGATCGGTTGAACGGGGCGCTGCGCAACATCTGGCCCAAGCTTCTCCTCGGGGAGCTGGCCGCGATCAAGGCCAAGGGTGGCAAGGTCGTGCTCATGTTCGCCGGCAATGAACGGCACTACAAGGGCAGAGACGGGCACTTCGATCTGGGTATGTGGAAGGCCCGGATCGATCGGTTCAAGGGTGTCAACTTCTCCTCTTACATCAACGATGGTACCATCGTCGGGCACTACCTGATCGACGAGCCGAACGACGCCAACAACTGGCACGGCAAGCCGATTGCCCCGGCAACGGTGGAGGAGATGGCCAAGTACAGCAAGCAGCTCTGGCCCAACATGGTAACCATCGTCCGGACCGAGCCGGCCTATCTCAACCAGTGGAGCGGCAAGTATCAGCACCTCGATGCCGCGTGGGCCCAGTACGTTGCCCGAAAGGGCGATGTCGGCTCCTTCATCAACCGAAACGTGTCCGATGCCCAGAAAAAGGGGTTGGGACTCGTGGTCGGGCTCAACATCAGCAAGGGCAGTCTCACCAAGTCGCAATTGAGCGCAACCCAGATCAAGACGTGGGGCTCGGTGCTGCTGAGCAGCTCGTATCCTTGCGCCTTCATCAGCTGGAAATACGACGCAAAGTACCTGCAGCGGTCAGATATCCAGCAAGCAATGGCAGCGCTGGCGGACGCGGCTCGAAAGCGCGCCACCAAAACCTGCCGCGGCACCAATGGGCAGACATCGGGAACCGCCCCGGAGCCGCGAGACCCGCCTTCCCCACCGGAGCCCACCGACCCGCCGGAGCCGGCGGAGCCGCCGGAGCCGCCCGCCCCACGAGAGCCGCCGGCACCGGTTACGGCTCCGTCAGTAATCCAGTTGGCTGCGACCGGCTGGGCGTCGGCGAACGGGCATCACGTGAGGCTTACCTGGTCCGGAGCGAAAGGCTCCCGGGTCGACGTGTATCGCGATGGGGTACGTATCAGACGCACGCCGAATGATGGGCACAACATCAGCGGCCGGAAGTTCCGGGGTAGCGCGACCTATGCCTTCAAGGTGTGCGAGGCAGGAACCTCCAACTGCTCGAACAGCGCCACGTTCAAGTTCAAGTAGCATCGGATAACCGGCCAAGGCCCCCGGGGTGCTTCCCTCGGGGCCTTGTGCTTTTTGCCCCGGTTTCGTGACACCGCACGCAATTGGGGTCTTGACAAACCCGACCTCCGTCCCAATCCTGTAGCGGCGCGAGCTCTCGACAACGAGATGATGCCACCTCGGCAGTCATTCCATCGCGCTCGGTACAAATCAAACTCCCCCAATCCAGCGGTATCTCGTATCACCAAGGGCCCAGGCTTCTGCCTTGCCCTAGCGTCAGGCCCATTTGCTGACGAGCCGCCGTCCTGGCCCTGCCGGCGCCGGCTCCTCGCCCTGCCGCGACAACCTGTGGTCACCTCAAACTTCGCGAGAGAGGAAATCCGGATGACGCACACCTTTAAGCTCGCCCGGCGAGCGGCGCGATTTCGAGCTCCCTTCTTCGCCACATCTCTGGCCCTCTTCTTCGGCGGGTGCGATACCGCCGATCTCACCGATCCCACTGCCAGCACCGACCCTGTGACCGCCCCCGAGGAGTTGTCCCTTCCCGAGACGCCGTCGTTCGCGAGCGGCTTCCGCGGCGGCATTCCCATCGGTGTCACTGCCCAGCCGACGAGTGCGTTCGGAGGCACCTTCAACGGTGCGCTGCGGAACATCTGGCCCAATGCCCTCGTGAAAGAGCTGGCTGCCATCAAGGCGCGGGGTGGCAAGGTCGTGCTCATGTTCGCCGGTAATGAGCGGCACTACAAAAACGGCCGCGGCCACTTCGACCTGGGGAAGTGGAAGGCCCGGGTCAACCGCTTCAAGAGCGTCAACTTCGACTCTTACATCAAGGACGGCACCATCGTCGGGCACTACCTGATCGACGAGCCGAACGATCCGAAGAATTGGCACGGCCAACCTATTCCGCCGGCGACCGTGGAGGAGATGGCGAAGTACAGCAAGCAGCTCTGGGCCGGCATGGCGACCATCGTCCGTACTGAGCCGAGCTATCTCGCCAAGTGGAGCGGCAAGTATCGGTACCTCAATGCCGCCTGGGCCCAGTACGTGGCCCGGAAAGGTGAGGTGAACGCCTTCCTCCGCCGCAACGTCTCCGACGCCCAAAGGCAGGGACTGGGACTCGTGGTCGGGCTCAACATCAGCAAGGGCAGTCCCACCAAGTCGCAGATGAGCGCCAGCCAGATCAAGACGTGGGGCTCGGCGCTACTGAGCAGCTCGTATCCTTGCGCTTTCATCAGCTGGAAGTACGAGGCCAGATACCTGTCGCGGTCAGACATCAAGTCGGCCATGGCCCACCTGGCAGGGAAGGCCCGTTCCCGGCCCACCAAGGCCTGCGGTTCGGGAGCCAAACTGTCGGCGCCGCCCCCGAACAGTCCGCCGGCAAGCCCTCCGCCGCCGAACCCCCGGGCGGAACGTCGTAAGTCGTCTATCAGCTTGAAGGCAATCGGGTGGTCGTCGGCCAGACGCCAACACATGAGGGTCACCTGGTCGGGAGCGAGCGGGTCAAGCGTTGACCTTTATCGCAACGGAGTACGTATCATGCGGACGCCCAACGATGGGCACAACATCAACGGCCGCGCGTTTCGGGGTAAGGCAACTTACGTCTTCAAGGTCTGTGAGAAGGGAAGCTCTAACTGCTCCAACTCGGTAAGGGTGGTCTTCAGATAGTCGCTGAGGTATGCAGTCACTGCCTGGAGGTGAGAAGCCCCGCGCGAAGTCGCGGGGCTTCTTTTTTGGAGCCACCTATCCCAAGACTTGCCCACGACCGCCAGGCCAGCTTAGAATCCCGCTCCCAGACCTCCGGGCGATTAGCTCAGCTGGTTAGAGCGCGCGCCTCACATGCGCGAGGTCGGGGGTTCGAGCCCCTCATCGCCCATGCTTCCGAGTCCAAGCCCCGCCCTGGAGACAACCTCCGGGCGGGGCTTCTGGTATCTGCACTCCGGCTGCATGTTGGTAGCTCAGGCTGGCCCCAGGCTCCACCGGAGAGTCTCACCCACGGAGGGCATATGCCACTCGAGGGCAGGTTTGCGCTGGTGACGGGAGGATCGCGTGGCATCGGCCGGGGCATCGCACTCAAGTTGGCCGCCGAGGGGGTAAAGGTAGCGGTGCACTACTACCGGAATGAAAAGGCTGCGAAGGACACTCTGAAGGCCATCCGGCAGGCCGGCGCAGACGGGATTCTGGCCCAGGCAGACGTGACGCAAATGGATGAGGTGAAACGATTGGTCGATCGAATGGAGTCCGAGTTCGGTTCGCTGGATATCTTCGTCAGTAACGCTCGACCGGAGGCGCCGACCTTCTTCGAGGCCCCGCTCAAGATCACGCTGGAGCAGTGGAACACCGCCCTTCACTCCCAGGCAACCGCCTTCCTGGTTGCCGCTCGCGGAGTGGCCAGGCTGATGAGCGACGGCGGGCGCATCGTGGCGATCACGTACGAGCCTGGCTGCCGAACCGGTGGGTTGCAGCCATGGGTGGCGATGGGCGCCGCCAAGGCGGCGCTGGAGACGCTGGTGCGCTATTTCGCGGTCACTTTGGCTCGGCGCGGGATCACGGTAAACTCGGTAAGCCCCGGCTGGACCGAGGATAGTGTCCTCAACTCGCTGCCACCCGCAGCGCAGACCGCGATCCGCGACTGGCACGTGCAGGGATGGACCCCCATGGGCCGCTTGGGTACCCCGGAGGACATTGGAAACGTGGTGTCCCTTCTCTGCCGGGAAGAGGCGGGTTGGATTACCGGCCAGCTCATCGTTGCCGATGGCGGATCGTCATTGATGAACTCCGAGGTGCCGCCGGCGCTCCAGTTCGGCTAGGGGAGCATCGCCCGGGCGTCCCAACTGTCTCAAAATCTATCACCGTGCAATTGTCCCCCTTGCCGAGGCGAGCTTTCGGGAGAACATTCTAGAGCTTTCAACCTGGAACCAAACGTGACCTTTGACTCCTTGTGGCCCTCGGGGGTTCTGACTGCCGACAGTCCGACTTCCACGGACCTGTTGACCTTCACCGCCGGTAGAGGCCATCACGAGTTTCGCTGCCTCTCTCGGACCCATAACCCGGCTGCCTGCGTCCCTTGCCTCGACTTCTCGCCTTGGCTGCGAGAGCGGGTGCTGCGGCACGATGTAGAGGGGCTGGGTGAGTATCTCTGGCGGGTGCGCCGGGCAAACCCCGGACTGGGAGGTACCGGTGAGCAGGTACGTCAGCGCTATGGCGAGCTTGCCCGAGCCGTAATGGCGGCGCCGTTGGGCCGCTTTCTACAGGGCGGTAGCGCGGAAGCCTATCTGGACCTCCGTGCGACCCTGATCGTCCTGGCGGCACACGAAACCTTCTCCGGCTTCATCATGGCCGGCGAGGCGGCCGACTTTGCCGCGGCGGTGATGGCACCCCACGCCTTTCGACTCGCCCGGGCCGACATCCTGATCGACCGGCGCAACGACTTCGTTCAGGATATGGCCCGAGGAATGGACTACTGGGCGTGCTGGGCCCCGCTGCCTCAGGATGCCGTTCGCTCCCCGATCCCACCCTCGGATCCGGCGTTTCAGACCCTGCTCGACATTCTCGTCACGCTGCCGCTCGGCTCCCGCGCCCACGCGGTAGACGCACTGAGGCACCTGGGGACCGATGCCGGACTGCCGCGGTCGTTGGCAAGTCTGAGCCGCCATGAGACTCGCCGGCGCGGCCTGGAGGTCGAAGAGTCAACCCGCCTCATTCTTCAGGCCGGCCTGGTCATCCCCGCCTCCGACGCGGCGGTATGGCTCGAGAGCTGGACTCGACGCGACGTGCTCGGCTTCCTGGAGCAGGCCGGCGTCCGGGCGCCCAAATCGTGGAGCAAGGAGCGCCTTGCCGAGCTGGCGCTGGCCGAATGCGAGGCCGGGGTACGCGAGCGCATGGCGGAGTCGGGCGCCGTGGAGCTGCCGGCAGCGCACGCCGACGCCGCGCGGCGCCTGTGCCGCTACATCGAAGATGTGAAGGAGGCCTGGCGGGTGTGGCTGGGGTTCGGAACCGGGGTGCAGGTGTAGGAGAGTCGAGAGTCCAGAGTCTGGAGTTTCTAATCGAAGGTATCAGCCTCTGACCTCAGACAGGCCAGGCTCCCCCCGCGCTGCGAGCACCAGTCCCACCTCCACACAAAAGAACGCAGTGTTTCGGTGGGACATGCTGCCCGCAGCGACCCACCCCAAAAGAGACGTTTCCTTAGCCTGAAGGGGCGGGGCGGCAGCAGCGAGCCGGTGGTCTCGCCAAGCACTGCGTTCTTTTGTGCGGCGGCGAGAGCCCGGCCGCTGCGGTCGGTGGGGCGGACCTCCGGGGTGGTCCCACGCCATTGTAAGTTCCCGGGCCTTGAGGCCAGGCTCCACACCTGCTCCGTGGGATATCCCTCCAGTCACACGTCAGGAAAACCCACTCGTTCAGATCAGCCCGCCTCTCCGCAGCCTGCCAATCTGATCGTAGCGGTCCTCGTGGGCCGCCAGTAGCTCCTCCGGCGACACCGTCGCAACCCCCGGTTTGCTCACTTCCACACCCGCGGCGTAGTTCGCCAACTGCGCGGCCTCCGGCACCGACGCGCCGGCAGCCAGCGCGGTTCCCAGCCAGGCAGTTACCGTATCGCCCGCACCGGACACGTCGTAGATCCGCCGGGCGATGCTGGGAATCTGGATCAGCCCGCCGTCTTTGGTGACCAGTACCATACCCTCGGCACCGAGTGTCACCAGCAGGTTGTCTACCTTGAGCCGGGTGAGCACCTGGGGCAGCGCGTCTCCATCCTGAAGATCCACCGCCGCACCCAGTGCCGATTCCAGCTCTCGTCGGTTGGGCTTGAAAACCGTTGCGCCGGCGTACTCGAAGAACTGCCGGTATTTCGGATCCACGATGACGGGAATGCCCCGGCGCTTGGCCACTTCCATGAGCGCCAGGATCAGGTCGCGTGACAGCGCTCCCTTGTTGTAGTCCTCGAGCAGAAGGGCATCCGCATCGGCCAGGGCCTCACGGGCCGTGGTTATCAGCCGGTTGAGGTCTGGGCTCTCGAGCAGCGAATCCACCTCGTCGTCGATGCGCACGATCTGCTGTCCCCGGGCGATGATCCGGGTCTTGGATGTGGTGGGGCGCCCGGCAACGGTGAGCACGTGCCGGTCTTCCAGGCGGGCCACTGCCAGCTCCGACCGGATCGCTGCCCCGTCCACATCGTCCCCGATGGCGCCCACCAGCAGGCAGCGCGCTCCCAGTGCCACTACGTTCGCGGCGACGTTTGCCGCCCCCCCCAGCGCCGAATGCCGCTCACGCACCGTTACGACCGGCACCGGCGCCTCGGGTGACAGGCGCTCGGTCTCGCCGATCAGGTAGCGATCGAGCATGATGTCTCCCACCACGACCACCCGGCTGCCCTTCATTCGTTGAATGAGCTGGATTATCCGGTCGCGGGTGAGCGGCGGCGGCGAATGTCTCATCGAAGCGCTCCTCTCCGGCTGAGCCCGAGCGTCATCTGGAGTCGTCCCTCGAACCGGTTGGTGACCCGGCCATCCTGATGGGCGCTATTCACGACGTGGTGGAAGCCCAGGTCGGCGACGAGGTCCAGCGGCCCGGAGCGGCCGCTGACACCCACCGCGGCCCGATAGGTCCGCTCGACCACTCCGATGAAGAGCTGGGGGGTTTGTCCTGCCTCCAGCGGGGTAGCAGGGAAGGGATCCTCGATCCTCCCCTCGCCCTGGCGCAGCAGGGTGAGGCCGGGGGTTACCAGCCAACTCTGCGCCACCGGGAGCGAAACCGAGAGAGAGAGCTGATCCATGTCGGCGAAGTTCCGCCCCAGGCCCACACCCCCGTCGGTGAAATTCTCAAAGCGGTTAAAGGTGCGAAATGCCAGGCTCGAAGCCTGGGTGTAGAGTGCGCGCCACCCGAGCTCCCTACCCACCGGTCCCTGAGCGCCCAGCGTGAGCGCCCACCGCTGGGGGTACCGGGTCGGTCCGCTTCGGTTGCGGTACTGGATATCGTCGATAGCGAGCTGGGCCTCCAGGGTGGTTCGCCCCAGTGCCTGCCACCGTATGTCGGCACCCAGGATCACGTTTCCCCGGTCGCCCAATCCGATGGTGTTGGCGAGATAGCTGAAGGAGAGCGGATTGCGGAACCGGGTCTCGAAGCCGCGATCGGCGCCACCCAGAACAACACCCTCCCAGAGTGCCAGGGAGAACCGCCGGCTGAGCCGGGCATCGAGCCGGTGGACGAAATAGTAGCGGTGCACCGTCCGGCCCAGGCTGTCCACTTCGGCCTGAAGATCACTGGCCAGGGCCGAGAGGCGGATATCACGATTACCGACGTCGAACGCGAGTCCCTGGCGCTCGTAGCCGTAGTTGCTCAGGGGGATTCCCGGCAGTCCCACCGGACCCCAGTTCCGGTCCATCTGGCCGTAGAAGAGGCTTCCGTACTTGAACTGGCCGCTGATGTATGCATCCACGATGCGGCCGGCCACCGTGAGCTCCCGCCGTCCGGTCCAGTCGGGATCGTCTACCAGGCGCGGCTCGACCGCAGGTCGGGAGGCCAGCACCACGCCGCCGAAAGTGGCCGTCCCGCTAAGGTCGGCGTAGGGCCGAGCGCCGGACCCTCCGGCAGGGTGCAGCACCTCGCGGCGAGGGTGAGTGTAGGCCTGCGCGCCTACCCGGCCGTGAAGCTCCCAGCGGTTGCCCGCGGGGTCCTCGAACTCCTGGCGCAGGTGCTCGATGAGCGTGAGGGTCCCGGGCCGGTCCTCGGCTGAGATTTCTGCCGCCGCAAGGACTCTGGCCGCGTCGGCCCGGCGGAAGGGGCGCACCATCGGCGAGGGATCTTCGATTGCTCCGCGGGTAATCAGATGCTCCAGGAGCGGCAGCCGAGGGTCGTCCAGCGAGATGTATGGGGAGGCTTGGGCATCGGCTTGCTCGAAGGCAAGCACGCCGGCCAGGGCCGTCGCGAGGAGGAGAACGCGAATGGGTGCCGGCATCGGCCCGAAACCTAAGGTCGCACCGGGAATATTGCAGGGGCGCACGCTCGAGCCTCCCGCTATATCTTGCTCTCGCTCCAGCTCCTCGGCGGTTTTGTGCGCCTGTTGGCGCCGATTCGATCCGGGAGCAGACCCCGACGGGGATATGATGATGGTGAAACAGGACAGCCTCGAGCCCCAGACCCGTGCTCTCGTGGGGTTCGCCGCGGCCATCGCCCAGGGTTACGAGCCCGAGCTGCGGGAGCGGGTGGGTCCGTTGCAATCTTCTCGGGTGCCTGTCCCGTGGGTGGAGGAGCTGCTCCTTCAGAGCGCGCTCATGGTGGGATATCCCCGCGCCCTCGTCGGGTTCACCGTTTGGCGCACGTTCAGCGGGGTGGCGGCGCCCGGGAGCGATCCGGATCAGGACTACAGCCGGTCTGCCGACTGGACCCATCGGGGTGAGAAGCTGTGCGCGGTCGTGTACGGAGAAAATTATGGCAAGCTCCGGGACAGCGTCCGGGTGCTGCATCCCGCCCTTGACGCATGGATGATTACCGAGGGTTACGGCCGCACCCTCGCGCGTCCGGGTTTAGATCTCAAAGTCCGGGAGCTCTGCACCGTGGTGCAAACGGCGGTGCTCGAGACCCCTCGCCAGCTCCACTCCCACCTCCGAGGCGCGCTGAACGCGGGTGCCACGTTCGGCCAGGTCGAGGGCGTGCTGTCCATCGTCAACCCGCTGCTCTCCTTCGACCAGTGGAAGAAGGTCAAGGAGCTCTGGCGCACGGTCCGCAAGGGGTGGGCACCGGGGCACTGATGCTCATCGATCGCGCGGTCATACGTGTGGTTGCCGGCGCCGGAGGCTCCGGTGCCAGCTCTTTCGCCCGCTTCAAATACAAGCCTAAGGGCGGGCCCGACGGAGGCGATGGTGGGCTGGGGGGCAGCATCTATGTGCGGGCAGACCCGAACCTTTCCACGCTGCTCGACTACCGTTACCGCACGGCGTGGCAGGCGGAACGCGGCGAGCACGGGCGAGGCAAGACTCAGACCGGGGCATCGGCGCCGGACGTCTATCTCCCCATTCCACCGGGCACCGTGGTACGAGATGCCGCAACCGGCGAGCTCGTTGGAGAGGTGCTTCAGGCCGGCGATACACTGCGGGTCGCTCGGGGCGGCCGCGGCGGCCGCGGCAATGCGCGGTTCGCTACCTCCACCCACCAGGCGCCCCGCGAGTGGGAGCCCGGCGAAGAAGGCGAGGATCGCCGGATCGAGCTGGTGCTCAAGCTCATCGCCGACGTAGGCCTGGTCGGCGAGCCCAATGCCGGCAAGAGCACGCTCCTCTCCGTCATCTCTGCCGCTCGTCCCAAAATCGCCGACTACCCGTTCACCACGCTCGAGCCGAACCTCGGGGTCGTGGGCCTTCCGGGACACCGCTCCTTCATCGCGGCCGACATCCCCGGGATCATTGAAGGTGCCCACCAGGGCAAGGGTCTCGGCTTGCGCTTCCTCCAGCATGTCGAGCGCACCCGGGTGCTGGCCTTTCTCATCCCGCTGGACGGCCAGGATCCGCAGGCCACCTACGACCGGCTCCGCCATGAGGTCCGGGAGTACAGCGAGTCACTGGCCGCCAAGGAACACGTGGTCATCCTGACCAAGCGCGATCTCCTGGGGCCCGACGAGCCACTCCCCCAGCTGCGTGCACCGGAGGCCGCCGGGGTGCGCACCGTTTCCAGCGCCAGCGGGTTCGGCATCGATGAGCTGAAGGAGTATCTCTGGAAGCTGGTATCAGAGGCCAAGGCGGCTGATGCGGCAGAATCGGGTGACTCCTGGGCCGGGAAAGAGGTCTAGGTGGACCACGAACGAATCGCCTATCTGACGCTCACCCAGGTGCCGGGCATGGGCGCCGCGCGGCTCCAGACCCTGCTCACCGCCTGCCAGACTGCTACCGGCGCCCATTCGGCGCCGATCGCTTTTTTACGTGCCCTGCCCGGATTTTCCAGCCAGTTGGCATCGGCCATCAAGGCCACGCCCCTGAATACCGGCCGAAAGACACTGGAGCATGCTGCCGGTCTCGGAGCGCGGATAATCGTTCCCGCCGACCCGGAGTACCCCGGTCTCCTCCGCACCATCGCCGATCCGCCCCCGGTGCTCTTCTCGCTGGGAGAGCAGTCCGTCCTGCTCCGCCCTGCCGCCGCCATCGTGGGCAGTCGCGATCACTCCCAGTACGGTCTGGGAGTATGTCGCACCTTGGCCGCTGCTGTGGCCGAGGCGGGTGTGGTTGTCGTGAGCGGCATGGCACGGGGGCTCGATGCCGTCGCCCACACCGCTGCCCTGGATGCCGGCGGCACTACCATCGGCGTGCTGGGCAATGGTCTTGGAGTCGTATACCCCGCGGCTAATCGGGTGCTCTATGATAGAGTAGCAAAGGACGGGCTCCTGCTGAGCGAGTTTCCCCCGGGAGAGCGGCCTCACGCCGGCAGCTTCCCTCGGCGCAACCGGCTGATCAGCGGACTGTCCCGGGTGACGCTGGTGGTGGAGGCCGCTATTGGATCGGGTGCCCTCATTACAGCAGGCACCGCCCTCGATCAGGGTAGAGAGGTCATGGCCGTCCCTGGCAACATCACGAGCCCGGTATCTGAGGGAACCAACCAGCTGATCCGCGACGGGGCCGCTCCCGTTCTTGAGGCGGCCGATGTGCTCCATCACTTTCCGGAGCTGGTGCCGTCGGGGCGGCCCAAATGCGTTCCGTGTCTCGCAACGCGTCCGTTGCCGGAAGCACTTTCGATAGACGAGCGGGACCTTGCCCGGCTGTTTAGTGCCGAAGCCGTTCACCCGGACGAGCTTGCCACCAGGTTCAAGCGCCCTGTGGGCGAGGTCCTTGGCTTGCTCTGCGGGCTCGAGCTCGCCGGCGTGGTCGAGCAAGCACCGGGACGGCTGTTCAGGCGGCTCTAGCCTGAGGCTTAACCGTCCCAGGCGTGCATTGAGCAGAAAAAGGGACGTGGCTACAGGGACATGACCGATGCCATGCGTCTAGATTGCAGCGTGCACGTCTACGTTCACGTCCCCTTCTGCACCCGGCGCTGCAGCTACTGCGATTTTGCCATCGCGGTACGGAGGGACGTGCCCTCCGATGGTTATGTAGAGGCTGTACACCGTGAGTGGGCTCTTTGGCAGGCCGATCCGGTGTGGGACCAGTCACCCTGGGTGGAGACGATCTACTTCGGTGGCGGCACTCCCTCGAGGATAGCACCGTCGGCCATAGCGAGGCTGATTGGCCGGATCGCGGCCGATCGAAGCGTAGCTCCCGACGCCGAGGTCACCCTGGAAGCCAATCCGGATGATGTGACCCTCGATGCGGCCGTGGCCTGGCGGTCGGCAGGGGTAAATAGAGTCTCCCTGGGCGTGCAGTCGTTCGATCCCACCGTTCTCCAATGGATGCATCGCACTCATGGGGCCGACCAGGTTCCCCGGGCCACCGAGGCGCTTCGCAGGGCCGGCATCGCCGATCTCTCGCTGGATCTCATCTTCGGGCTGCCGGCTGACCTGGGACGGAGCTGGGCGGACGATCTCGAAAAGGCGTTGGCGTTGGAGCCGGAGCATCTCTCGCTCTACGGCTTGACGGTGGAAGCTCACACCCCGCTGGGCCGCTGGACGGCACGGGGCGAAGTCATTCCGGTGCCCGACGACAGCTATGCGGCGGAGTTTCTCCTCGGCCACCATACGTTGAGCGGCCGAGGTTACCAGCATTACGAGATCTCAAACGCAGCGCGGCCGGGACACCGGGCCCGCCACAACTCGGCTTACTGGCGCCGGGCCCCGTTTCTGGGGCTGGGTCCGGCGGCGCATAGCGCCTTCGGCACGGAGCGGCGGTGGAATGTACGAGATTGGTCTTCGTACCAGAGGCTCATCCTGGCTGGGAAGTCTCCCTTGGCCGGCCGGGAGGTCCTGGACGCCTCGGCAGTTCGGCTGGAGGAGCTCTATCTCGGCCTTCGAACCAGCGATGGATTGCCGTGCCGGCGGGTTCCTGCAAACCTGGCCCGGCAGTGGGAGTCGGCCGGATGGGCTACCCTGGAATCTGAACGGCTCCGTCTTACCCCTGAGGGGTGGCTCCGGCTGGATGCCCTCGTGCCATTGGTAGGGTCAGGAGTCGGGAGTCGGGAGTCAGGAGTCAGGAGTCGGGAGTCGGGAGTCAGGAGTCAGGAGTCGGGAGTCGGGAGTCAGGAATCGGCACGAGGAACGTGTCTTGATTGGTCCTGACCCGACTCCCGACTCCTGACTCCCGACTCCTGACCCCCGACTCCCGACTCCATTCACTTTGCCCTGCTACCGCCTGCCTCTAGATTCCCTTATATGCCTCCCGACCAGCTGAGTGAGCGCGAGTTGCGCGTTCTGGAAGCTGTGGTCCAGACCTACATCGAAACCGCTGAGCCGGCGGGCAGTCAAACGATTGCCCGCCGGTTCGGGCTCGGTGTGTCACCGGCTACCATCCGCAGTACCATGAGCGAGCTGGAGGACAAGGGGTATCTGTTCCACCCCCACACCTCGGCTGGCCGGATCCCGACGGATCGGGCTTACCGGGTCTACGTCGATGTCATCATGCGCCTCTCACCGCCCAGCCACGAGGAGCAGCACGCCCTGAGGGCGGAGCTGGTAGGCACCCGAACCGCGGTGGACGAGGTGCTCCGGCGGGCGGCGCAGGTGCTCGGTGTGCTCACCCAGGAGCTCGGTGTCGCCGTGGCGCCCGCGCTGGACCAGATGGTTCTGGAACGGCTCGAGCTGGTGCAGGTCACCACTGAACGCCTGCTGCTGGTGTTTAACCTCCGCAGTGGCGTGGTCCGCACCATCTTCGTCGAGGTTCCCGGTCGGGTGCCCATGGACTCGGTTCAACAGGTTGCCCAAACTCTCAACGAGCGACTCTCGGGACTGACCTTGCAGGAGATTCGCAGTACGCTGCCGGAGCGCCTCCGCGACGCGAGTGGCTCCGAGGGGCGCGAACTGCTGAACATCTTCATTGCCGAGGCCGACGGTCTCTTCGATCTCTCGAATGAGGATAGTACGGTCGTGCTGGGTAGCGCGCAGATGCTGGCCGACCAGCCTGAGTTCGCATCCAATTCGCGGATGCGTGACCTGCTGCGGCTCACCGAAGGGCGGGATCTCCTGAAGCAGGCTCTCGAGTCTCGCCGCCAGCGGGGACTCTCCATAACGATCGGGGGGGAGAACCCGGATACCCGGCTGAGCGATTTTACCCTGGTCACGTCTTCATACGAGGCAGGCGGGCTCAAGGGAGTCATCGGGGTCATGGGTCCCACCCGCATGCCATACGACAAAATCATCGGCTTGGTCGAGCACACCAGCCGCCTGGTGGAAGGATTGCTGGAGTGAGCGACTTTTATACCCTCCTTGGAGTGTCCCGAACCGCCTCCGAGATGGAGATCAAGAAGGCCTACCGCAAGCTGGCCATGGAGTACCATCCCGACCGGAATTCGTCAGACGGAGCGGAGGCGCGGTTCAAGGAGATTACCGAGGCTTATGAGGTGCTTCGGGATCCGGAGAAGCGGTCGGCCTACGACCGGTACGGCAAGGCCGGTGTCGGCTCCAGCGGTGGCTTCGGCTTCCACCATGTCGATCTCAGCGAAGCGCTCAATATCTTTATGCGCGACTTCGGCGGGATGGGCGGCTTCGAATCCATTTTCGGCGGCGGCCGGTCTCGACCGGACGAGCGCCGGGGGCAGGATATTCGGGTGACGGTTCGGCTGACCCTGGGCGAGGTCGCCCTGGGTGCCAAGAAAACGGTGAAGATCAGGAGCCTGGAGCGCTGCACGGCGTGTGAAGGAAGCGGAGCCAAGGCCGGTACCCGCCCCACCACCTGTGCCAGCTGCGACGGTAGTGGCGAGGTGCGCCGCGCTACCCGCAGCATGTTCGGCCAGTTCATCTCGGTGGCAGCCTGCCCGGCGTGCAACGGCGAAGGGATCATCGTGCTCGAGCCATGCGAGGTGTGCCGCGGGGAGGGCCGGGTTCGGGGCGAGCGCACGGTGACGGTAGACATACCTGCCGGCGTATCGACCAATAATTACCTGACTCTTCGGGGACAGGGGGCGGCAGGACCGCGTAGAGGCCCCAGCGGCGATCTGCTCGTCATGCTGGACATCAAGGACGACGAGCGGTTCGAGCGCCAGGGCGACGACCTGATCTACGATCTCGCACTGTCCTTCTCTCAGGCGGCCCTCGGGGGCGAGCACGCCATCCCGACTCCCTACGGCGAAGACCGACTCCGGGTGCCGGCTGGTACCCAGCCCGAAACGATCCTCCGACTGAAGGGGAAGGGTTTACCGGTTCTGGGTCACGACGGCAAGGGCGACCTACTGGTGCGGGTCCATGTCTGGACCCCTGAGCGCCTGACCGAAGAACAGGAGCGTCTCTTCCACGAGCTGGCCAAGCTCGAGGGAGAGCCGCCCAAGCGCTCGCCCGGCTTCTGGTCCAAGCTCAAGGAAGCCCTGGGCGCATGAGCTGGTGGGCAATCGACGTCCGTACGGCCGCGGAGAGACGGGATCTGATGAGTGCCTGGCTGGTCGCGCGAACCGGACAGGCGGTAGAAGAACAGGACGACGGCACACTGGTCACGTTTGCCCCCGACGAGGCCGCAGCCGAGGCGCTGATGGCTCAACTGGAGCGGGAAGTCGACTCCGCCGCCAGATCCAGGCGACGCCTGGTCTCACCGATAGACTGGTCCCAACGCTGGCGCGATGGCCTGGGTGCCAGGCGCATCGGACGACTCACCATCGTCCCATCCTGGCTGGCCGAGGCAGTAGCCACCGATCCCTGTACCGTAGTCCTGGATCCCGAGACCGCGTTCGGCAGCGGGGAACACGGCTCGACTCGCGCCGCCCTGACGCTGCTGGAGCAGCTGCTCAGACCGGGCGATCGGGTCCTCGATCTTGGCAGCGGGAGTGGCATCCTTGCCATCGCGGCTGTCAAGCTCGGGGCATCGCGCGCCATAGGGATCGAGAGCGACGCCGAAGCCAATGCTGTTGCCGTCCGCAACGCCGAACGCAACGGTGTGGCCGCAAGAATGGAGTTCCTCGAGGGGAACGCAGAAGTCCTGGCTCCCCTGGCCGGGCCGGCCGACCTCCTTCTGTCCAACATCCTGCGCACCGTGAATACCGTGCTGCTGCCTCGGGCCTTCACCGCCCTCCGGTCTGGAGGGCTCGCAATTTTCTCCGGCATGGAGCAGTCGGAAGCCGCCGAGTTCCTCGAGGCGCTCCGGGATGCACGATTCCGGATGGTTGGTGAGACGGCAGACGAGGGCTGGTGGGCGGTCGCAGCGGAGCGCGGTCCATGAGAGTGCTCGTCCCGCCGGGGAGCATGGTGGCGGGGCAGAGAGCAAGTCTGGATGAGGGCGAGGCTCACCACCTGCGGGTTCGTCGAGCGCGGGAAGAGGAGGCGGTGGAGATCCTCGACGGCGCCGGGCTGGTGGGCAGGGGACGTCTGATTCGGGCGGGGCCGGACTGGGTGGTGGAGATCGAGACCGCTGAGCAGCAGGTACGCCGTGCCGAGCTGATCCTCGCAGTCGCCGCGGGGGACAGGGAGCGGTTCTCCTGGATGGTAGAGAAGGCAGTCGAGCTCGGCGTTACCGCCATCGTTCCGCTGATGACCGAGCGGACCGCGGGAGTGGCAACCCGGCTCCGCAGCGCCCACGGCAGCAAGCTCCGGCGCCTGGCACTCGAGGCCACCAAGCAGTGCGGGGCCGCGTGGGCCCCTGCGGTCGAGTCGCCGGTATCGTTGGGCGACTTCGTCGAGCGCCCCGTTGCAGGTGTCGGGTGGCTGGCTGACAGCGGAGGGGCCGCTCCCCCCGCCACGCTCGACCAGGCACCGCTCACCGTAGCGATCGGACCGGAAGGCGGATTTACCGGCCACGAGCGGGCGGCGCTGCTCGCGGCCGGATACCAACCAGTGGTGCTGGGCCCCCACACCCTGCGCTTCGAGACCGCCGCCCTGGCGGCGGCGGCTGCGGCCACCACGGCGAGAATGCGGAGAAACCATGGCTGACTGTCTCTTCTGCAAGATCGTGACGGGCGAGGTCCCGGCGAACATCGTGAAGCGCTCGGCCGACGCGCTCGCTTTCCGGGATATAGACGCCAAGGCGCCAGTACACGTTCTGGTCATTCCGACCCGCCACATCGCCGCGGTTCGCGAGGTCAAAGACCCCGATGACGAGCGGCTGCTCGGCAGCTTGCTCGCGTTCGCTGCTGCGGTCGCGAGCGAGGAAGGGCTGGATGCCGGCGGCTATCGAGTGGTAACGAATACCGGAAGGAACGCGGGGCAGAGTGTAGACCACTTGCACTTCCACCTGCTCGGAGGGCGAAAGCTAGCGTGGCCGCCAGGGTAGCTCAGGGTAGCTGTGATAGTCGACTCAGAGGTCGTCCTGAGCGTAGCGAGGGATCGCTCCGTCCTGCTTGCCAGGATGTACACGAACATCTCGCGATGACGTACGCCCACCCGATCCCTCGCTACGCTCGGGATGACATGATGACGCCGGCATGCACAAACGCCCGACCGTTCTCGTGCGCACCGCTGTCTTAGTCCGCTATGCAGCTCCTTGCCGACACTCATCGGCCCCCATAAATTTCGGAACTTATTCGGATTCCTGCCCTTACCGGGCTCGAGAGGGGTGAGTCACCGAATGCCAGAAGTCATCATTCACGATGACGAGAGCTTCGAGCGGGCGCTCAAACGATTCAAGAAAAAGTGCGAAAAAGCCGGCATACTGTCGGATCTTCGCAAGCACCGCCACTTCGAGAAGCCCAGCGAAAAGCGGAAGCGCAAGGCCAATGCCGCCGTTCGCAAGAGCCGTCGTGGTCCCCGTGTCCCCCGAGCCTAGTCTGGCGGCCGCCTTGCGCACCGCCCTCAACACGGCGCGCAAGGCGCAGGATAAAGATCGCATCCTCGTTCTCGGAACCATTCTCGCCAACCTCAAAAACCGGGAGATCGAGCTTCGGCGCCCCGCCACCGGCGACGAAGTGGTCGAGGTGCTGCGTAAAGGGATCAAGATCAGGCGGGAGGCGGTCGAACAGTATACCGCAGCCGGCCGGCAGGATCTCGCCGGGGCGGAGTCGGCCCAGATCAAGATACTGGAGGAGTTTCTTCCGGCGGCGGTGGACCCCGAAGAGATCCGCGCCGCGGTGCGGCAGGCCATAAGTGCCGGCGCCGGCGACCTCGGTAAAGTCATGGCTCGAGTGATGCCCCAGTACAAAGGCCGCGCCGACGGCAAGCTGATCAACCAGATCGTGCGCGAGGAGCTTCAGGCCGGCTGATGCCGCAGGCGGAATCTCTCTCTTCCAACGGGGTGCCGGCCCAGGTCCAGGGCGGCACCCCGTCACTGTTGCCGGCTGATGAAAGCGCGGATGCCTTCGAGATCATCGAGCTGGCGGCGGTGCTGGAGCGGGTGGCCGGCTACGCAGTTGGTCCCCTCGGAGTGGCCAGCGTCCTCCAGCGCCGGCCGGCCAGCGATCTGGATTGGATTCGCCTGGAGCTGGCCCGGGTGGGCGAGATAGCCGCGCTCTTCCGGCGCGGCGACGGGCTGCTGGTCGAGCCGATCCCCGATGTGACTCGTTCGCTGGCCCGGCTCAGGATCGAGGGCAGCGTTCTGGAAGGATGGGAGCTCGCCGGCTTACAACGAGTGCTCACCGCGTCCCGGCTGGTCCATGCCGACCTGCACCGGCTCGCCGAAGCAGCGCCGCTGGCGAGCAGGCTTTCCTGCCCGTTGCCCGAGAGAGCCATCGAGCGCCGGCTGGAGCAATCCCTCGACCAGGACGGCAACCTGCTCGATTCGGCGAGCCCCCGACTGGCCGCGGCCAGGCGGGAGGTGCAGGCAGCCAGGCAGCGGTTGCTTCGCCGCCTGGACGGGCTGCTCCGCACGCTCGGCGCGGGCTCGACGCCGGCCGACGCCTCCGTCACCATGCGAGGCGGCCGTTACGTGATCCCGGTCCGGAGGGACTCGCGGAGCCGTCCGCCGGGTATCATTCACGACGAGTCGGGAAGCGCCGGCACTCTGTTCATCGAGCCTTCCGAAGCCATCGAGCTGGGCAATGCGCTGCGCGAAGCGCAGGTCGAAGAGGAGCGCGAGATCCTGCGTGTTCTCCGCGAGCTCACCGATCTGCTGCGGCCCGAGCTCGCCGCCCTGCGCGGTGCGGTGGATATGTGTGTGGCGGTGGACGATCTGGTGGCCCGCGCGCGCTATGCGGTAGCCGTGGAGGGCGAGGTACCGGAAGTGGCTCCGGCCCCTTGCGAGCTCAGGATCGTCAACGGGCGGCACCCGTTATTGCTCGCCGCGGCCGATCCGGTTGTGCCGTTCGATCTGGAGCTGTCCCCGGAGGAGCGGACCCTGCTCATCAGCGGGCCCAATACCGGAGGAAAGACGGTCCTGCTAAAGGCCGTCGGACTCGCCTCGGTCCTGGCCGCCAGCGGAATCGTTCCGCCGGTGGGCGCCGCAAGCCGGCTGCCGGTGTTCCGGCGCTTCTTCGCCGATATCGGCGACCGGCAGTCCATCGCTGCCAGCCTCTCGACGTTCAGCGCGCACGTGCGGATGCTCCGCCGAATACTGGAAGAAGCCGATGACACAACCCTGGTGCTGCTGGACGAGATCGGCAGCGGCACCGACCCGGCAGAGGGGGCAGCGCTGGCCGGAGCTACGCTGGTGTCGCTCACCCGGCGGGGCTCGGTGGCACTCGCCACCACTCACCTGGGCTCGCTCAAGGATCTTGCCAGTCACACCCCTGGGATCGTTAATGCATCGCTTCAATTCGACGCTGTAACCCTCACCCCGACTTACCGTTTACTCAAAGGGGTGCCCGGACGCTCATACGGCCTTGCCATCGCCAGCCGGCTGGGGATCGCGGCCCCCATACTGGCGGATGCGGAGGCTCGGGTGCCCGCCGCGGAGCGAAGCCTGGACACTCTCCTGGCGGCGGTGGAGGAACGAGAGCGTGAGTTGCGGCTGTCGCAGCGCGCGCTGGACGAGCGCACGGTCGAGCTCGACTCCCGCTCGGCGCGGCTCGCGCTACAGGACGAGACCCAAACCGTCCGGGAATCGGAGCTGAAGCGCCGGGAAAAGGATGCCGAGCGCCGGGCTCGCCAGGAAGCGCGAGCCTACCTGCTCGAGGCCAGGCAGCGGGTCGAGGAGGCTCTGGGCGCGGCTCGTGGGGCAGCCGACGAAGCCGCGGCCCGCGAGGCGCGGCGGGTGGTGGAGGATGCGATAAGGGAGGAGGCGGAGGCGTTGGAGAGGACGGAGGACGAGGGGGCGATACGGCGGTACGGCGGTACGGCGGTAAGTCTTCAGCCGGGAGATCACGTCCGGCTTTCTCAAGGTAGCCCTGGTCGGATCTTGGAGATCCGGTCCGATGGAAAGGTGGTCGTTGCAGTCGGCGCGGTTCGGATGGTAATCGAGCCATCTGATTTGAGCGCTGTCTCACCTACCGCCGTACCGCCCTACCGCCGTACCTCTCCGTCCTCTCCGTCTTCTCCGTCTTCTTCGTCCTCTCCGTCCTCTCTCGAAGTCGACCTTCGCGGGATGACTGGGGATGAAGCCGAGCAGGCGACGGTGGCGGCGGTTGACGCGGCGGTGCTGGCAGAGCAGCCGTACCTGCGCATCATTCACGGCATGGGAACCGGCGTCGTCCGTGACCGGGTCCAGCGGGTCGTCTCCCGGGATCGGCGGATCTCGCGTTATGCCTTCGCGCCTCGCAGCCAGGGCGGCACCGGTGTCACCATCGTAGAGTTCTCAGCGTGAGCATGATCCCCGACGAGACGATCGAGCAGGTCCGCGACAGCGCCGACATCGTGGGGCTCATCGGGGAATCGGTGCCCCTCAAGCGCACCGGATCCGACTACCGGGGTGCGTGTCCCTTCCATGGTGGCACTCACAAGAATTTCGCAGTCATTCCCAAGAAGGGTCGCTACTACTGCTTCGTTTGTCACGAATCGGGCGACGTCTTCTCCTGGTTCATGAAGCGGCTGGGCCTGAGCTACCCGGATGCGGTCCGCGAAGCCGCCCGGCGTACCGGTATACTCATTCCGGAGCGGTCCGAACGTGCGGGCCCCGATCCGAACGAGCCACTCTACGGCGCAGTTGCCGTGGCCCACGACTGGTTCACCCGCCAGCTCCTGGAGTCGCCGGAAGCGAAGGTCGCGCGCGACTACCTGGTGGGACGCGACCTTCCTCTGGATACCGCGGCCCTGCTGGGGCTGGGCTTTGCGCCGCAGGGAAAGTCTTTCCTCAAGGCGATGGCCGAGCTCGGCATCGAAGAGCCGGTCCTCTTGGAATCGGGGGTTGCCGCCCAGCGGGACGACGGGTCGGTGATCCCCCGTTTCAAGGGCCGGCTGCTTTTCCCCATCCACGATCTGCGCGGCCGGGTGGTAGGATTCGGCGGGCGGCTGCTGGGCCCCGGGGAGCCGAAATATCTGAACTCCCCCGAGACCAACATCTTTCACAAAGGGAAGCAGCTCTACAACCTGCACCAGGCCAAGGGAGCGATTCGCAAGGAGGAATCGGTCATCCTGGTGGAGGGATACTTCGATGTGATCCGGACTTCTCTCGCCGGGCTCGAGCATGTCGTGGCCCCAATGGGAACGGCACTCACGCCCGAGCAAGCTGGATTGCTCAAGCGCTTTGCACCGGCGGCCACCATTCTGTACGACAGCGATCAGGCGGGCCTTCGGGCCACGTTCCGCGCCGGCGATGAGCTGCTCCGCCATGGCTTGCGCGTCCTGGTGGCCACTCTCCCGCCGGGTGAGGACCCCGATACGCTGGTCAGGACCGGGGGCATCGGGGCACTCGACCTCGTGCTGCGGGACGCAATAGACCTCCTGGAGCGCAAGATCCAGCTGCTCGAGCAAAAGGGCTGGTTCGAGGGTGTGGAGCATCGCCGGGACGCGCTCGACCGGCTGCTGCCAACCATCCGGGCCACGGCCGATCCCATCACCCGGGAGCTGTACCTTTCACTGACCGCCGAGCGTGCCAGGGTCAGCAAGGAGGTACTGGAAAAGGAGCTGGCACAAGCCTCCCGCTGGGGAGCCCCACAACCGCCTGGGTACCGGCAGCTTCAGCCGAGCCATCGCTCCGAGCTCATACGTACCGGCCAGATGAAGATCAATCCGGAGTCACAGCTTCTGAGAGCCATGCTCACGTCGCCCGAGTGGGTACAGCGTGCGAGGCAAGATGTGACTCCTGCACTTTTCAACTCGTCGTCTCTGCGCGAGCTCTTCGAGATCCTGCTCCAGACCGAGAGTTCATCAGGACAGATGCCGGAGGGGCTCTCGGAGGACGCTCGAGCCCTCTGGGTCCGGTTAAAGGAGGACCTGCACCAGTCCGGCGGCGGAGACGTGGGGAAGACCTACGATCAAGCAGCGCAGATTCTTCGTGCGCGCCCCGAGTACGAGAAGATCGCAGCGATCAGCGATCCCGGTGAAAAGCGTCGAATGCGGGACGAGTTGCGACTGCTGTACCCCGAGGCGGACCGCTGGTACTCCGTTCAGCGAGGAGTTCGGGCGGGGAAAAGATCACGAGGAGCGTGAATGCACGCTGATCTGGTAAAGCTGCTCGATTTGCAGGCGAAGGATGGCGCCGTCGTGGCGGCCGAGCAGAGGCTGGACGCGCTGAGCGGCGAGACCGCCTCGTTGGACGAAGCGCTCCAGCGCGCCCGTGACGCTCTGGAGGCTGCCCGTCGAGCTGCCGCGGAGGGAGCGCGGCGGCGAGACGAGCTGGAGAGCAGGATCGAGAGCTACCGGAGCCTGCAAGAGCGCCGGAGCCAGCGGCTCGAGCTGGTGCGAAACCCGAAGGAGGCCTCGACCCTCATGGCGGAGCTCGACCTGGCGCGGTCGGTCATGGCCAAGGAGGAGAACGAGTGGGTGCGCAGCGCGGAAATGGTGACCCAACTCGAGCTCAAGGTGAAGACTGAAGAGCGAAATCTCGCCGCGGTCGAGGAGGCTCAGGCCTCGAAGCGCGCCGAGGTGGCGCAGCGTCAAGCCCGGTTGGAGGCGGAGCGGGATGAGGCGGTCCGGGTGCGGGAGGCCAGCGCCGGCCTGATCGACAAGCAGCTCCGCACGCGCTACGACCGGCTTCGGCGCACCCGCCCCGGCGATGTCGTCGTTCCCCTCATCGGAGGCGCGTGCGGAGGCTGCCACACCTCGGTCCCGCTCAACCGGAGAAGCCAGATCCGCGCGGGCCTGGTTCTGGATGCCTGCGAGGCCTGCGGGGCGATTCTGTACCCTCCGGCGCCGGACGGATCAGCCTGATGCTCCTCCTCCCCGGTACTCTCCAGTGGTGAGCGTCTTTCCCGCACCGATGCTGCGCTGGGTAATGGCTCCCAGGCCCGAGTCTTCCGCCGTGAAGGCTTTGGCCGATGCCCTCCGGCTGCCCACCGCGCTGGCCGCGCTGCTGGTCCAGCGGGGCCACGCAACCGAGGAGGCGGCTCGCTCTTACCTTCGGCCGGCGCTTAGTGGCTTGTCCGATCCCCACGCCCTGGCCGGCATGAGCCAGGCGGTCGAGGCCATCGCGCACACGGTGCAGACTGGTGGTCGCATCCTGGTTCACGGCGATTACGATGTAGACGGCCAATGTTCCTCCGCGCTCCTCACCCGCGCGCTTCGGGTCGCCGGCGCGGACGTGCTGCCGTTCCTGCCGCACCGCCTGCGCGACGGGTACGACTTCGGCCCAGCCGGGCTCGAAGCCGCCAGCGCGGCGGGGGCCTCGCTCGTCATCACCTGCGACTGCGGAATCACGGCCCTGGATACCGTGCAGGCCGCGCGGGAAGCGGGCATCGGCGTCGTGGTTACCGACCACCACCTGCCGGGCCGGGAGCTGCCCCCAGCGCTGGCGGTGATCGATCCGCAGCGTGAGGACGATACCTCCGGGGCGAAGAGTCTCTGCGGCACCGGCATCGCCCTGAAGCTGGTCCAGGCCCTGGTCCCCGCTCTCGGGCTTCCGGCAAACCTCCCTTTTCATCTGCTCGATCTGGTGGCCCTGGCTACGGTGGCCGACGTGGTTCCGCTCCAGGGAGAAAACCGGATCCTGGTCAAGCACGGGCTCAAGCTGCTGGCCGCCAGCCGCTGGGAAGGGGTGCGGGCCTTGCTCGACGCCACCGGGCTGGCCGGCCGCGAGGTCAGCGCGCGACACCTGGGGTTCGTGCTCGGACCCCGGCTAAACGCCGCCGGCAGGGTGGGCGATGCAACCGATGGGCTCAAACTGCTGCTCAGCGACGATCCGGCAGAGGCCGCAGCGCTGGCGCGACGGCTCGAGGGGCTCAACCTCGAGCGGCAGGCGCTGGATCAGCGCATTCTCGACGAGGCGCTGGAACAGGTGGAGACCGCTGCCGATCCCGAGCGTGACGCGGGGCTGGTTCTCACCGGCGATGGATGGCACCCCGGAGTCGTGGGTATCGTGGCCTCGCGGGTAGTCGAGCGGTACGGGCGGCCCACGTTTCTGATCGCCTTCGATGGAGAGATCGGCAAGGGATCGGGCCGGAGCACCTCCCGGTTCGATCTCCACGCCGCCCTGCTGTCCTGCGGCGACCTCCTCGAACGCTTCGGGGGGCACTACATGGCGGCAGGGCTCACCATTCACCGGAGCCGACTGGATGCGTTCCGGGAGCGGTTCGGCGATCTGGCGCGAGCAAAGCTCGGCCCCGACGATCTCGGTCCCGAGCAGCGGGTAGACCTGGAGATCGGGCTGCGTGAGGTCACGATCGATCTCGAGCGCCTCTGCCGTCACCTCGAGCCCTGCGGACAGGGAAATCCCGGTCCAGTTTTCGGAGTGAGAGGCGTCCGCTTCTCCCATCGGAGCTGCGTGGGAAACGGTCATCTGAAGGGCGTGCTCGACGATGGTACCATGAGACTGCCGGTCATCGGATTCCAGTGGGCCGACCGGGTTCCCTGGCTGGGCGATGATCTGGTGGACGCCGCCTTTCGGATCGAGTGCAATGACTGGAACGGTATTACCTCGCTCCAGGCGCGACTCTGCGCCTTGTCGCCGCATTCAGCTCCCTGATTCTTGTTCACCGTGATCCCAGATCTCAGCACCTTTTTTGCTGTTAAGACAAATGGCACTGATCAGTGGTATGAGAAGTCGAAAGACGATCTTCGTCTCCGCGATGTCGTGAGTTCAGGGGTACATGATCTCTCTGTGTCCTTTGTGCCTCTGTGATAAACTCTTTAAATGCGGATAGTTGGTGGACAGTTTGGTGGGCGGCGACTGGTTACGCCCAAGGATGCCCGGGTGCGCCCCACTGCGGACCGTGTGCGAGAGGCATGGATGAGCATCCTCGGTGACGAACTGGCCGGAGCGCGGGTGCTCGACCTCTTTGCCGGGAGCGGAGCACTGGGCCTGGAGGCGCTGTCCCGGGGCGCCGCCTCGGTCAGCTTCGTGGAGCTGAATCCGCCCTCGCTCCGGGCACTGCACGCCAACATCTCGGACCTGGGCGTAGAGTCGGTGGTCACGGTTCACCGGGGAGACGCCATGCGCCACGCGGAGCGACTGCCCGAGGGCGCCTTCGACATAGTCCTGGCCGATCCGCCCTATACTGTGGATTATGCCGCGAAACTGGTCTCGCTCTTCCGCCGCCATCCATTCGGGCGCATTCTTTCGGTCGAGCATCCGGCCGACATCGAGCTCGACGGCGACAGTACCCGCCGCTACGGCGATACCGCCATCACCTTCTGCCAGGTGTCATGACTCGTATTGCGGTGTATCCCGGCTCCTTCGATCCGCCCACCAGGGGTCACGAGGACCTGGTCCGCCGGAGCCTGGCCCTGGCGGATCGTCTGGTTGTCGCCGTGGCCGTCAACGTCGTCAAGCAACCGCTGTTTTCAGTAGATGAGCGCCTCGAGATGCTCCGCGCCGCCGTGGGTGACGACTCGCGGGTCTCGTTCCAGGCGTTCGACGGATTGCTGGCGGAGCTCGCCAAGCGGGTGGGCGCCTCCATCGTCGTGCGCGGGCTTCGCGCCGTGAGCGACTTCGAGTACGAGTTTCAGATGGCCTTGATGAATCGGCAGCTGCACCCGTCGTTGGAGACCGTCTTTTTGGTTCCCGCCGTGGACCTGACCTATCTCAGCTCCAGCCTGGTGCGCGAGGTCGCGAGGTTCGGAGGGGACGTTCGGCCGCTGGTGCACCCCATGGTGGCCAGCGCGCTGGCTCGACGCTTCCAGCGATGAGCTTCCGGGCCCAGTTGCTGGAGCGAGCCGCCCGCCAGGGCGCCCGGGTCGTGCTCTGCGATGGGCTGGACTCCCGGGTCCAGCAAGCGGCAGAGCGGCTCCGCTCGAAGCGGGTCGTGGAGCCGATCGTTCTGGGTGGCGCCGGTCTCGACCCGGCCCGCGATCCGCGGCTGAACCGCATCGCAAGCTTTCTTCGGGAACGCCGTCCGGATCGAGTGCGCGACGGCGTGCACGCGCTGGACATCGCCGCCGAGCCGCTCAACTTCGGGGCCGCGCTGGTGGGGCTGGGAGAGGCCGATGGCTGCGTGGCAGGTGCCCTGTGCCCTACCGGCGAGGTCGTGCGTGCGGCTCTCTGGGCCATCGGCACAGCGCCCGGCGTGAGCCTGGTCAGCTCATCTTTCTATATGGTTCTGCCGGACGATACCGTGCTCACCTTCACCGACTGCGCGGTGGTTCCCGAGCCTACCCCGGGCCAACTGGCGGAGATTGCGCTCGCTGCCGCCCGCGATCGCGCCCGACTGGTAGGCGATAGCCCGCGGGTGGCCTTTCTGTCCTACAGTACCAAGGGCAGCGCCCGGGGGCCCAAGGTGGCCCGAGTGCAGGAAGCGGCGGGGCACTTCCAGCAGCTCGCTCCCAACATTCCGTCCGATGGAGAGCTCCAGGCCGATGCGGCCCTCCGGCCGGACGTCGGCAGCCGAAAGGCGCCGGGCTCTGCCATAGGCGGTAAGGCAAACGTACTGGTGTTTCCCGATCTCGATTCCGGCAACATCGGATACAAGCTGGTGCAGCGACTCGGCGGCGCGGTCGCGATCGGTCCCATCCTCCAGGGGCTCGCCCGCCCCATGGCCGACCTGTCGCGCGGTGCCAGCCCCGACGATATTGTCGAAGTGGCAGCGATGGTGGCGCTGCAATCCGACGGCATAACCAGTTGACGGAGAACCCGATGGGCCTCAGCCAGACCAGGACTCCCAAAGGCGTGACGGTGGTTCAGGTAGACGGACAGCTGGTGGTGGGCAACCGGCACGAGCTCAAGGACCTGGTCCAGGCCTCGCTGGACCGGGGTGAGCGGCGGCTGCTGGTCGATTTCTCCCGGACCGGCTACATCGATTCCTCCGGACTCGGCGCCCTGGTGTCCATCTCCAAGCGGATTCGCGAGGCGGGAGGGGAGCTGCGGCTCTCGGGATTGAACGATGATCTCCGCTCGCTCTTCGAGCTGACCAAGCTCGACACCCTTTTTGCCATCACCGAAACCTCCGAGCAGGGCCTGACGAGCTTCTAGCCTGCACCGAGATGACCTCGCCCCTCCGTCTCTGCGTCCGCCGGACTTCGGCATCGGAGGCCCGGGGTGCGGCAACGCTGGTTACCCTTCGGCTTCCCAGCGACGTAGGCTGCATCGAAGAAGCGGTAGAGCTGGTCACCCGCCACTGCCTGGCCGGGCATAGTGCCACTAACAGCACCCGCTTCCGGCTTCGGGTGGTGCTCTCCGAGGCATTGAGCAATGCAATCGTCCGCGGAAACAACGAAGATCAGACGAAGTGGGTCTATATCGAGGCCGAGCTCGTCCCTGACGCCATCCGGGTCTCGGTCACCGATGAGGGGCCGGGTTTCGACCCCGACGCCGTGCCCGAGCCCATCCGTCCCGAGCAACTGGATGAGTCCGGCGGCCGCGGCCTCTACCTCATCCGCAAGCTCGTAGACCGGGTGCAGTTCAACGAGCAAGGAAACTCCATCTGCATGATATTGCGCCGCCCGTAGGACGGCTCGACCATGTGCTCGAGTGTCTCAGTGCGCTCGCCGGCGGACGGGTACGCCTGTGGCACTCGGATGGCCGTAGCCTCCGCCTTGCCGCGGGGCCCGACCCGGGCTGGTCGCTGACTGCCCCCGCGGCCGCGGGTCCGACTCCCACACCCGGAGGGACCGCCTGGCTCGAGCCGGTGCCCGGATCGCAGGGTGTCTGGATCGAGGTCGGAGGGGAGACCGACTCGACGGCCCGCCGGGTGGTTCCCCTGATAGCGTTGCTGCTCGAGTCGGAGCGCCAGCGGGCCTACGCCGCGGAGGAGCTGGCTGGGCGCTACGAGGAGATCGAGCTGCTCTACGCCATAAGCGAGATCCTCGGCCGCACGGTACGCCTGGATGAAGCAGCGCAGATCATCGTGCGGGAAGTGAGTGCGGTCGTGGGAGCCCGGCGCGGGTCCATCATGGTGTACGATGAATCGAGCAATACGCTGCGGACCGTGGCCGCACGCGGGTTCACGCCCGAGGGCTTGATCCCGGTAGACGTCAACGATGAGCGCTCGGTCTCTGCCAAGGTCTATCGCGAGCGGCGGACGGTGACCTTCGACCCGGCCGATCCGGTCCCGGTTCCTGCCGGCCGGGGCGGCGACCGGGGTTACCGGGGGCATTCCTTCCTAAGCGTGCCCATCTGCTATGCAGGTCCTGGAATGCCGGTGCGGTGTGTCGGTGTCATCAATCTCACCGACCGGATCGGCGGCGACCGGTTCACGCTGGACGACCGAAAGCTGGTGAGCGCGGTGGCAAACCAGATCGGCGCCGCGGTGGAAAACTCCCGCCTGGTCGAGCGCGATCTCCAGCAGCAGCGGCTTCAAAGGGAGCTGGAGCTGGCCCACGATCTCCAGTTGAAGCTGCTCCCGTCACCCGCAGTGCTCCAGGGCGATGCGGATGTGGCGGCGCGATGCCTGCCGGCCGACTCGGTGGGTGGTGACTTCTACAGCTTCAGCCGGCTGGGACAAGGCAGGGTGGGGGTCATGCTGGGTGACGTGGCCTCGCACGGATTCTCCGCCGCACTGGTCATGGCGATGGTGATGTCGGCCGCGGGCATCCACGCCGCCTCCGCGGCCACGCCGGACGCGGCGCTCGCGGCGCTGCTGGAAAGCCTCTCGGCCGAGCTGACCAGCACCGAGATGCACTTCAGCGTGTTCTACGGCGTCCTCGATCCGGAGCCCGGTCGCCTGTCTTACGCCAGCGCCGGCCATCCCCATGCGTTCCGGGTGCCCCGGTCCGGTCCACCCCAGCGGCTCGAGTCCACGGCGCCCCCGCTGGGGTTGGCAACCGTGGACAGCATCCAGAGCCGGCAGGTGCCCTGGGAAGTGGGCCACGATCTCCTGGTGCTCTGGACCGACGGACTGGTGGACGCCCGGAACGAAGCGGGGCAGCCGTTCGGAGAGCAGCGGCTGCTCGAGCAGGTCACCGCCCACAGGAGCGATACTCCCGAAGCAATAGTCGGCGCGGTATTGCAGGAGGCAGACCGGTTCAGTGCCCGCCCCAGCGACGACCGCACGCTTCTGGTGCTCCGGATCTAGCCATGACTCGCGCCAAGCGGCGACTGGGACAGCATTTTCTCGCCGATCCCAGGCTCCTGGCGCGGATCGCGGACGCGCTCGAGGCCGGCCCCGAGGACACGGTCCTGGAGATCGGCCCGGGCCTCGGCGGGCTCACCGCGCCTTTGCTGGAACGCGCCGGAAAGTTGATAGCCATCGAGAAGGATGCCGAGCTGGTGCCGGTACTGCGGCAGCGCTTTCCCGCGGCTGACGTTCGGGAGGGGGATGCGCTCGAGATCGACTGGCACACCCTCGGCTCGGCTGGTGGGCCCGGACTTCTGGTGGCCGGAAACATCCCCTACAACATCACCTCTCCGCTCATCGATAAAGCGCTCGCGCCACCTGCGCCCCGGCGAATCGTGTTCCTGGTCCAGAAAGAGGTGGCCGACCGGGTGACGGCCCGGCCAGGCACGCAGGACTACGGGGCCTTGAGTGTCGGAGTTCAGACCGTCGCAAAGGCCGAGCGTCTCTTCACGGTGCCGGCCGGGGCGTTTCACCCGCGGCCGAAGGTGGATTCCGCGGTACTGCGCTTGACTCCCCTGCGGCGGCCGGAGGTCTCCGACGGGGAGCGGCGGAGCTTCCGGACCCTGGTGGTCGGGCTCTTTGGGTTTCGGCGCAAGCAGATGCTGCGGGGCACGCGGGAGCTCACCCGATGGGAGGCGGAGCGGGTGAGAGCTGCATTGCGTACCGCGGGCATCGCCGAGACGCTGCGTCCCGAGGTGCTGAGTCCCGCCGAGTTCGTGCAATTGCATCGGGTCCTCGTTGACGGGGGGTGGAGCATACGGTAGCTTTGTGAAACATTTCACATAAATAGGCAGCATGCGTAAAGTCGCCGAGTCTACCGTCCGCCGCCTCTCACTCTATCTCAGATTTCTGGAGGAGTTTGAAGAGCAGGGCAGCGAGACCGTGAGCTCTGGAGCTCTCGCGTCGCGAGGGGGTACCACCTCGGCGCAAGTGCGAAAGGACCTTTCCTTCTTCGGCTCCTTCGGCAAGCGGGGCCTGGGCTATCCGGTGCCCGATCTGGCCAACCGGCTGCGGGAGATTCTCGGACTCAAGCGGCGCTACCGCGTCGGTATGATCGGGGCGGGAAAGATCGGCAGTGCCCTGGTGCAGTACCGTGGCTTCAGGCAGCGTGGGTTCGACATCGTGGCCATCTTCGACAGCGATCCGTCCAAGATCGGCCGGCAGTGGAACGGGCTGACGGTGCAGGATGTCGCGGGTCTGGAGCAGGAGCTCGCCCGCCAGCCGGTCGACATGGCAGTGCTGGTGACTCCCGCCGACGTGGCCCAGGCGGTCACCGATCGGCTGGTTGCCCTCCGCGTCAAAGCCATCCTGAATTTCGCCCCGGTGCAGCTCTCGGTTCCCGACGACGTGGTGGTAAAGACGGTGAATCTCGCGCTCGAGCTCGAGACCCTGAGCTACGCTCTGGCCAATCGATGAGAAGAGCACATTTCGACCATTCGCTTCGCTGGGAATGACTACGGGACGCGGCACTGGCCCTTACTCTATGACCCTTAATAGTTTGTTGTATGTCCGTTCAGGTCACCTCTGAGATCGGGTCGCTCCAATCCGTGCTGGTCCATACCCCGGGCCGCGAGCTGGAGGCAGTGACGCCGGGCACCCGGGCCGACTATCTCTACGACGACATCATCGATCTGGAGATCGCGCAACGGGAGCACCGCCAGTTCGTTTCCGTGCTCAAGCGATTCGCCCGGGTACTGCAGGTGCGCGATCTGCTCACCGATATCCTGCAGCAGCCCGAAGCCCGGGACTACCTCATCACCAAGACTATGGACGTGGTCCCCTCGGATGCGCTGGCTCAGCGCCTGAATGCGCTGCCGCCCGCGGAGATCGTGGACATGCTCATCGAAGGGACCGAGGAGGAGAGCGGTCCTATTTCGCGGGCCTTGAACGAGGTGGGGTTTGCCTTTCCTCCCCTGCCCAACCTGTTCTTCCCCCGCGATATCGGGATGGTGGTCGGCAACCATGTCGTGGTCGGCTCGATGCGTCACGGGGTCCGGTGGACCGAGGAGCTGCTGATCAACGCGCTCTTCCGGTTTCATCCCGAGCTGGCCAACGCCGGGCTGCTGTACGATGGCTCGGAGGAGCGTCGCAGCAACTACACGCTGGAGGGTGGAGACGTCCACTACCTCCGGCCCGACCTGCTGGTGGTCGGCTTCAGCGGGCGCACCTCGCCCGCGGCGCTGGACCAGCTCTGCGAGACGGTATTCGAGCGCGGCCTCGTCACCGACGTCCTGGTGATCGTGATGCCCAAGGCGCCCACGGCCATTCACCTGGACATGATTTTCTCCCAGGTGGATCACGAGCTGTGCGTGGTCTATCCTCCGTTCTTCGTGGGGCCGGAGCGGCTGGCGGTGCTGCACCGGCACAAGGGCAACGATGGTGTACGGGAGATGACGGACTTCTTTGCGGCGTTACGCGCGGTGAGGCTGCCGCTGGAGCCGATCTTTGCCGGTGGCGAGCGGCGCATCAGCCAGGAGCGGGAGCAATGGAGCTCGGCCTGCAACTTCCTCGCGGTGCGGCCGGGAACGGTGGTGAGCTATCGCCGGAACGACGCCACCCTCTGCGAGATGAGCAACGTCGGGTTTCGTATCGTGCCCGCGGTCAACTTCCTGGCCTTCGACGATTGGACCGATGCCAAGCACCGGACCGTGATCACCGTAGAAGGAAGCGAGCTGGCGCGGGGCGGGGGTGGCCCCCGCTGCATGTCGCTGCCGCTGCGGCGAGCGGCCCTGTGATCGGAACGTCGGCATATCCCGACAGCACCTTGCTCGAGCGGGTACTGGCCCAGCTGCGGCTGGGTCCCCGGACGCCGGTGATGCTCTGTCACGACGTGCTTGGCTTGATGGGAGCTCCTCCGGCCATCTGCGACCGGGTTGCGATAGCCCTGCTGGGCGCGGATCCCCGGGTGCGGCAGCTGGCGGATGGGCGCTGGGCGCTGGTACCCGAGGCGCAGGGGTCTCCCCTGCTGGACGATTGCGCCTTTGCCGTGGTTGACGTGGAGACCACCGGGATGCGTGCGGTGATGGGTGATCGCATCACCGAGATCGCCGTAGCCGTGGTCCACGGCGAGCGCCGCGAGATCGTGTTCGAGTCGCTGGTGAACCCCGAGCGCCCAATCCCCCGTGCAATCTGCGCCATCACCAACATCACTGACCAGATGGTGCGGGACGCCCCACGTTTTACCGAGCTCGCAGAAGGGCTGCTCGCGGCCCTGGGCGGGCGCGTGTTCGTGGCCCACAACGCCAGGTTCGACTGGAACTTCGTGAGCGCCGAGCTGCAACGCTCGCAGGCCCTGACGCTGGACGGGAGCCGGCTCTGCACCGTGCGGCTGGCCCGCCGGCTGGTAAAGGGGGTCCGCTCCTGCGGACTCGACAACCTCTGTCGCTTCTTCGGCTTCCACAACGGCGCGCGGCACCGGGCCGCGGGGGACGCGCTGGTGACCGCCGAGCTGTTGTGCCGGCTCCTGGCACTGGCGCGGGAGGAAGGCGCCCGTACGCTCCAGGATCTCGCGCTGATAGAGACTCGACGGTTGCGCGCCGCCCGCCGGAGACGCCGGGCCATGCCCACCGGTCCCCGGGCGGACTCGTGTCAGGAGGAGCTGGTGTGACGTTGCTCCGATCGTTTCGAGTGGGCGGGCTCCGCTGCCACACGCTGGAGGGCGGACTCCAGCGCCTGGACGGCGGCGCCATGTTCGGCGTGGTCCCGCGCACGCTCTGGAAGACCCGGATTGAGCCCGACGAGCGAAACCGCATTCCCCTGGCCATGCGCTGTGTGGTAGTGGAGCACGACGACGGCCTCGTGCTGATCGATAGCGCGCTGGGCAACAAGGAAGACCCGAAGTTCCTGGACATCTACGGCGTAGAGAACCAGGGATTGGAGGGTGCCACCCAGCTGGAGGACGCGCTCGCGTCGGCCGGGTTTCTGCCCCGGGATGTGAGATGGGTAATCAATACCCACCTCCATTTCGATCACGCCGGCGGCAATACCAGCATGGACCCCGATCTGGAGAACGACCCCCGCCGTCACGTCCGTCCCACCTTTCCCAACGCCACCTACGTCGTCCAGCGGGGGGAGCTGGAATTCGCCCGGCGCACCAACGAGCGCACCCGGGCCAGCTACCTGCCGCACAACTTCGAGCCGGTAGCGGCGGCCAACCGGTGGCGCCTGCTCGAAGGAGACGGCGAGGTCCTGCCGGGCATCTCGGTGCGGCTCACCCCGGGCCATGTCCCCTTCCATCAATCCGTGGTGCTGAGAGATCGAGGCGAGACCGCGGTCTTCCTGGGCGATCTCTTCCCCACGGTTGCCCACCTGCCGCTTCCCTGGATCATGGGCTACGACCTCGAGCCGCTCCGCACCCTCGAGAGCAAGCGCGCGCTCCTGTCGGAGGCTCTCGCCGGCGGATGGCGCCTCATCTTCGAGCACGATCCCAGGGTGGCGCTGGGCACTCCGGTGCAGGAAGGGAAAGCGGTGGTGCTGCGTGACGTCACTACGGCTCCCGAGCCCGCATCCACCGTTTCTGGTTGACACTCGACTGCCCGTCGGCTAGTTTCCGCCGCTTGTGAAAGCGGGGAATCGAGCTCCCCCACCCTGAGCCTGCCGGCGCCATGCAGCAGCGCAACCGGGTCCTGGCTTCGAAGCAGCGGCGGCCCTGGCCCCGTGGACTTCGCCGTCGTGGGCATCCGGTCCTCACACCGGGTGCTCTTTTTCTTTCTCTGGTCGGAGGCACGAACTGTCGACGAACGATCGTGAAAAGCGCATCCGCGTTAACCGCATGATCCGGATCAGCCCGGTGCGCGTCATCACCGCCGCCGGAGAGCAGCTTGGGGTCCTGCCGATCGAGGAGGCGCTGGCAGCAGCCGTAGACCGCGGGTTGGATCTCGTGGAGGTAGCGCCCACCGCTAGGCCCCCCGTCGTCAAGATCATGGACTATGGGAAGTTCAAGTTCGAGGAAGCCAAGGCCGCTCGGGCAGCCAAGAAAAAGCAGCACATCATCCAGCTCAAGGAAGTGAAGTATCGTCCCGGCATCGATGACCACGATTTTGATTTCAAGACCCGGCACGCCCGTGAGTTTCTGGGCGACGGAAACAAGGTCAAGGTGACCATGATGTTCCGCGGGCGTCAGATGGCGCACCTCGAGCTGGGCAAGGCGGTGCTGGACCGGGTGGCGGCCAGCCTGGCCGATGTGGGCAAGATCGAGTCAGAGGCCAAGCTGGAAGGCCGGAACATGACGATGGTGATCGCGCCGAAGTAGGGCGGTAGATGAAGCGGCGGTAGATGAAGCGGCGGTAGGTGAAGCGGCGGTAGCTTACCGCCCTACCGCCCGAGACGAGCGTAGCGAGGCGAGGATACCGCCCCGAGTCGCACAGCGACGAGGAACACAGATGCCAAAGCAGAAAACCAAGCGGGCCGCCATGAAGCGCTTCAAGAAAACCGGAACCGGGAAGCTCAAGCGCTGGCACGCCAATCATAGCCACATCCTGACCAAGAAGACTCGCAAGCGGAAGAACCGGCTGAAGAAGGGCGATCTCGTCAGCTCAGCCGACTTTCCTCGCGTCAGCCGTCTACTTCAGGCGTAAGGACATACCATGGCCCGCGTCAAGAGCGGAGTAGCCCACCACGCCCGGAAGAAGAAGATCATGCAGGCCGCCAAGGGCGCTCGGGGCGGCCGGAGCAAGCTGTACAAGGCGGCCAAGGAGACCGCCGAGCGTGCCATGCGCTATGCCTACCGTGACCGGCGAAAGAAGAAGGGCGAGTTCCGGGCGCTCTGGATAACGCGCATCAACGCGGCGGCCAGAGCCCAGGGAATGAGCTACAGCCGCCTGATGGCAGGGCTCAAGAAGGCCGGCGTAGATATCAATCGCAAGGTCCTCGCCGACCTTGCCGTGCACGACGTCGACGCCTTCGCGCGCATCGCCGAAATGGCCAAGAGCGCCGATCGGCCATAGTCGCCCAGTGCGCACGGCGTGCGCCCCCGCCCGATGGGGCCGTTCGCACTGGGCGGGCGGCCCCATCATGCATCGCACACCACCATGCCCGCGAGCTCCATGTCCGACCCGACCGGCTATCCTGATCTAGACGCCCTCCTTCCCCGGCTGGAGGCCGTGCCCCGGCTCCGGCTGGATGAGCTCGAGGCCGAGCTGATCGCCATTCTGGGCCGCAAGAACGGCGTCCTGACGGCGGCGCTCAAGTCGGTTGCGTCTCTTCCCCTCGATCAGCGAAAAGCCTACGGTGCCGCGGTCAACCTGCTCAAGAGTCGCTTTGAGGAGGCGTTCGCCAGGAGGGGCGAAGCGCTCCACGCCGAGCGTCTGCGTAGCGAGTCGGCCGCGGTCGACCTCACCATGCCGGCCCGCCGCCGCTGGACCGGCGCCGAGCACCCGGTCACCCGCGTGGTGAACGAGATCGTCGGGATCTTTCGCGGCCTCGGGTTCACGGTCGCGGTCGGCCCCGAAATCGAGACCGACTGGTACAACTTCACCGCGCTGAACTTTCCCGCCGACCACCCGGCCATGGACATGCACGACACCCTGTATGTGGACGCGCCGCCGGTCCCCGGCGCCCAGGGTGGCCGGCTCCTGCTCCGGACCCACACGTCACCGGTGCAGATCCGCGCCATGCTGGAATCGCCGCCGCCGGTACGCGTGGTGATCCCCGGACTGGTGTACCGCAACGATCCCTTCGACGCGTCCCATGCCCCTGCCTTCTCCCAGATCGAGGGCCTGGCGGTGGATGAGGGAATTTCCTTCGTCGACCTGAAGGCTACGCTGGTCCATTTCGCGCACCAGCTCTTTTCGCCCAGTACCAGGGTGCGCTTCCGGCCGTCGTTCTTTCCCTTCACCGAGCCGTCCGCGGAGATGGATGTGGAATGCCAGCTCTGTCATGGCAGCGGTTGTCCCGCGTGCAAGGGTACCGGCTGGATGGAGATCCTGGGTTGCGGCATGGTGCACCCGGCGGTTTTCGAGCACTGCAGGCTGGATGCCGAGCGATACACCGGCTGGGCCTTCGGCATGGGACCCCACCGGATCACCATGCTGCGCTACGGCATTCCCGATATCCGGCTGTTGTATGAGGGGGACATGAGATTTCTCGAGCAGTTCGTGCCGGGGGGGCAGCGGGGCACGGGGTATGAATCCGTATGAACGTCTCTCTCCGCTGGCTGGAATCGTTCCTCCGCCGTCCCCTCGATGTGCGCGAGGTGGCCGAGCGCCTGGCTACGCTGGGGGCGCCGGTTGACGCCGTCGAGCCGATCCATGCGGATCTCGGCGACATCCTGATCGCTCAGGTGGAGGAGGTGCTTCCCCATCCCAATGCCGATCGGCTCCGGGTATGTGTGGTAAACGCTGGAGCGGGGGAGCGGCGCAACGTGGTTTGCGGGGCCGGCAATGTGGAGGCGGGGCGAAAGTATCCCTTCGCGCCCGTTGGGGCGACCCTGCCTGGCGGCCTGCGGATCGAGCAGAGAAAGATCCGGGGCGAGACCTCGGAGGGGATGCTCTGCTCCGCCCGGGAGCTGGCCCTGGGGCAGGACCAGGACGGGCTCTGGGAGCTCGAGACCGCCGCCGCTCCGGGCACCCGCCTGCTCGACGCCGTCCCGATAGCCGACTACAGACTGGTGCTGGATGTCGGTCCCAACCGGCCCGACCTGCTGGGACACAAGGGAATAGCCCGGGAGCTGTCGGCCTCGTACGGGGTTCCGTTCCGCCTGCCGATCATACCTGCGGCTCTCACCATCGACGTGCCGCCGCTCAGGCGGGTGGGCAGCAGCGGAGAGGTCGGAGGGGTCCGTGCCGGTACCGAGGACCTCGAGGGCTGTCCCCGGCTCCTGGGGGCCGTCATCCAGGGTGTAAGGGTCGGCCCCTCGCCCGAGTGGCTGAGTCGCAGGCTCGAGGCAGTCGGCGTGCGGTCGATCAACAACGTGGTGGACGCCACCAACTACGTCATGCTCGAGCTCAACCAGCCGATGCACGCGTACGACATCGCCCGGCTCAAAGGCCCCAGCGTGGTGGCGAGACTGGCTGCAGCGGGCGAGACGGTCACCACGCTCGACGGAGTACACCGCGAGCTCGAGCCCGGAATGATGGTGATTGCGGACGATGGTGGTCCCATCGGGATCGCTGGCGTGATGGGTAGCGCTGCCACCGAAGTCACCCCCGATACCGTAAACGTGTTTCTCGAGTGCGCCTACTTCACCGCTGCCGGCATTCGCCGCACCCGCAAGGCGCTCGGTCTCTCGACCGAGGCCAGCTACCGGTTCGAGCGGGGAATCGACCGATGGGGCGGCGTCGAGGCTCTGCGGCGCTGCATAGAAATCATCGGTGCTACCGCCGGAGGGGAGCTGTCCGGCCAGCCGCTGGATCTCGGACCCGGCCCGGCCAACCCGCCCCGGATCTTCCTCCGGCCGGCTCGAGCGGCCCAGGTGCTCGGCGTCGAGCTCCCCTGGCAGGCGCTGGAGAGCTATCTGGTGGCCATCGGGGCTACGGTCGTATCCAAGCCCGAGGACGGGCGGATAGCGGTCGAGGCGCCCAGCTGGCGGCCCGACCTGGTCGGGGAGATCGACCTGGTGGAGGAAGTCGCACGGCTGCACGGCTATGAGAAGTTCCCGGCCGATCTTCAACCGTTCCGCCCTGGGTCGCTGCCCGATGCGCCGATCGAGCAGACCACCGCCGAGGTGCGGCGCGGCCTAGCCAGCCAGGGTCTGTTCGAGGTATCGCCGCTGCCAACCGGCCCGGCAGAGGGGCCCGAGAGCGTACGCCTGCTGAATCCATTGTCGAGCACCGAAGGCCACCTGCGGCGGCACCTCCTGCCGGGGCTGGTGCGCCTGGTAGAAGGAAACTGGTCCAACCAGGTAGCCGACGTGCGGCTGTTCGAGATCGGAACCGTGTTCGCCGCCGCCACGGCCGGCGAGCGCCCCCGGGAGGAACGCCACGTGGCGGCCGTGCTGACCGGGCGGCGGGAGCCGCCCCACTGGACCGGGTCGGGCGGTGACAGCCTCGATATCTGGGATCTGAAGGGTCAGTTCGAAGTGGCCGTCGCTCTGGCGGTTCCCGGAGGCGTGGTGCAGGTTGAAGGACCCGAATGGGTCGCCCGGAACCCGGAGGGCCGCGTCGTCGGGCGGGCGGGTCCCTTGGTGGCAGATGCGCCTCCCTGGGCCGCGCCGCTCTTCGGCTATGAGCTGGTGCTCGACCCTGCGCCGCGGCAGCCAACTCGATTCGCGGCACTCCCATCGACTCCGTCGTCCGAACGGGTGCTCGCTCTCCTGCTGACGGAGGGCACCCACGTGCGCCAGGTCGAGGAGGTGCTGCGCCGGGTAGGCGGTGAGCTGCTCGAGAGGGTGGTTATCGAGAGCGACTACCGCGGGGCCGAGTTACCGGCGGGAATCCGCAGTGTGGCGTTCCGGCTGCGTTTCCGGGCCCCGGATCGCACCTTGCGCGATACCGAGGTGGACGAGGTCGAGACCCGGATCCTCGCCGCTCTGGCCGGCGAGCTCGGCATTCAGCGCCGCGACGCAGGCTCCCCAGGTGCCGGAGGACGACCTTGACATACCACTACGAACGTCCCGACCAGCAGGCTCTGGCCGACCTCGACCGGCTGCTGCGCCACCTGGCCGAAGAATTGGCTGGCTGGCGGAGGCGAACCCTGAAGGCGGAAGCCGAGCTGCAGGAGGTGCGGGCCAGCGGCGGTGTGCTGGCCGGGCCCGAGCTGAACCAGTCCCGCCAACGAGTAATCGAGCTGGAGATGGAGAACCAGGCTTTGCGCCAGCGGATCGACGGTGCCAAGGAGCGGCTGCGCGCCCTGGCCGGCCGGCTCAGCTTTCTGGAGCAGCAAGGGGGAGGCAACGCCGCGTGAGCGCCACCAAGAACGCGGTTCGCGTCATCATCGGCGGTGAGGAATACACCGTCCGCTCCGAGCTCCCCCCCGAGTACACCCGGGAGGTTGCCGCGTATCTGGATGCCGCCTTGAAACGGGTGCGCGACTCCCTCCCCATGGTAGAGAGTCACAAGGCCGCAATCCTGGCGGCGCTCTCCATCACCGACGAGCTCTTCCAGGCCCGTAGAGGCGACCGCGAAGTCGCCGACCGTCTGAGCGCGATGGCGGACGATCTGGCCCGCCTCCTCCCTCCGGCCAAGCGCGGTACTCGCGCAGCTTCCTGAGAGGAGAGCTGCCGATGCTCCAGTCTCTCCTCCTACCGATCCTCTCGGGGGTGGCGGCCGCGCTGGCGGTTTCGCTGCTCTTCATCCTGCTGTATACCCGGAGCCAACGGCGCAGCGCCACCAGCATACTTTCGGTGGCGCGGGGCGAGGCCGAGCGGATCAGGACCGCTGGACAGCGGGAAGCCGAGGCGGCAAAGGCGGAGCTGCTGCTGGCGGCAAAGGTGGAGACCCTCAAGCTGCGGGAGGATCTCGATCGGGAGATCCAGCGGCGGCGCGAGGAATGGGACCGCCTGGAGCGCCGGGCAGACGAGCGGGCCCGGACCCAGGAGCGCAAGCTCGAGGAGATGGAGGCCCACGAGCGAGGTGCGGCTCACCGGGAGGAGGCGCTCACCCAGCGGGAGCTGAGTCTACGCACCCGGGAGGGGGAGGCCGACCGGTTGGCCCAGGAGCAGCGGCTCAAGCTCGAGCGCATCGCCGGGCTCACGGCTGAAGACGCCCGGCGTGAGATCCTGCAGCGGGTAGAGGACGAGGCTCGGAGCCAGGCGGCGGCGCTGGTGCGCGACATCAAGGAGCAGGCCCGCCGCACGGCCGACCGTGATGCCAAGCGGATCATCTCCATGGCCATTCAGCGCCTGGGCGCCGAGCACACAGCCGAAAGCACCGTCGCGGCGGTAGCCCTCCCCAACGATGAAATGAAAGGCCGGATCATAGGACGCGAAGGCCGGAACATCCGCGCCTTCGAGACCGCCACCGGGGTAGACGTCATCATCGACGATACTCCCGATACGGTAATTATCTCCTGCTTCGATCCCATCCGGCGCGAGGTGGCCCGCCGCTCGCTGGAGGCGCTGATCGCCGACGGCCGGATTCACCCGGGCCGCATAGAGGAGATCGTTCTCAAGGCTCAGACGGAGCTCGATGCCCAGCTCGTCGAGCTGGGAGAGCAGGCCGCCTACGATACCGGAGTTCACGGGCTGCACCCGGAGTTGATCAAGCTGGTCGGGCGGATGCGCTATCGGACCTCGTACGGGCAGAATATCCTGGACCATTCGAAGGAGGTGGCCTGGCTGGCCGGCATGATGGCCGCCGAGCTGCACCTGGATCAGGCGCTGGCCAAGCGGGGCGGGCTGCTCCACGATGTGGGCAAGGTGCTCACCCACGATAGCGAGGGAACCCACGTGGAGCTGGGAGTCGAGGTAGCCCGGAAGTACGGCGAGTCGGCCGCCGTTATCAACTGTATTCAGGCGCATCACGACGACGTGCCGCACGAGTCCGCCGAGTCGGTGCTGGTTCAGGCAGCCGATGCCATCAGCGGATCGCGCCCCGGAGCGCGGCGGGAGGCCTTCGAGAGCTATGTCAAGCGACTCACCCGGCTGGAGGAGATCGCCAATGGATTTGCCGGGGTGGAGAAGAGCAACGTGATTCAGGCCGGCCGTGAGATCCGGGTGGTCGTCACGCCGGACCGGATCGATGACGTCGCCGCGGCGCAGCTCTCCGAGTCCATCGCCCGAAGGATCGAGAACGAGCTGCAATACCCCGGCCAGATCAAGGTGGTGGTGATCCGGGAGACCCGGGCCGTGGACTTTGCCCGTTGAGCGCGAAAATCCTGGACGGCGTCGCCATCGGGAAGGCAATCCGCGACGAGGTGGCAAGCGAGGTTGAACGGCTGAAGGGCACCGGCCGCAGGCCCGGCCTGGCCGCCGTGCTGGTGGGGGAGGAACCGGCCAGCGCGGTGTACGTCAGGTCCAAGGGGAAGGCCTGCGAGGAGGCCGGGATGCACTCGGTCACCATCCGGTTGCCGGCTGACACGCCCGAGAGCGAGCTGCTCGCCGCCGTGGACCGGCTGAACGCGGATCCCGAGATCCACGGCATTCTGGTCCAGCTTCCGTTGCCTAAGCACATCAATAGCGAGAGGGTGCTGCGGCGGATCGATCCGGGCAAGGACGTGGATGGCTTCCATCCCATGAACGTCGGTAAGCTGGTGACTGGAGACAAAACCGCCTTTCGTCCGGCCACCCCGTACGGGGTGCAGCAGATGCTGATCCGCTCCGGTATAGAGACCAGGGGAGCCCATGCGGTGATCGTGGGAAGATCCAACATCGTGGGCCGGCCGATGGCCAACCTGCTGATCCAGCAAGGTCCCGGCGGCGATGCGACGGTGACCGTCTGCCACTCGCGCACCCGGGACCTGCCGGCGGTCACCCGGAGTGCCGACATTCTGATAGCGGCGATAGGCAAGCCCGAGTTCGTGACTGCCGACATGGTGCGGCCCGGCGCCGTCGTCATCGACGTGGGCATCAACCGGGTGGACGACGCCGCCAGGCCCAGGGGTTATCGCCTGGTGGGCGATGTGGCGTACCAGCCGGTCGCTCAGATCGCATCCGCTATAACTCCCGTGCCCGGCGGAGTCGGTCCCATGACCATCGCCATGCTGCTCCGGAATACGCTTCAGGCCATGCAGCAGACAGCTCTGGACTGAGAATTAAGACTTCGGCTGATTCATGACCCTTTCATTGAGCTTCAACGTCCCCTCTGCTACGGATCGGGTCTGGTCCGTGGGGCAGCTCAGCCACGCGGTCAAACGGCTGCTGGAGGGGGAGTTCATGCCGCTCTGGGTGCGGGGCGAGGTGGTGCAGTGTAAGGCCTGGTCCAGTGGCCACTGGTATTTCACCCTGCGGGACGCCCACAGCCAGGTGCGCTGCTGTATGTGGAAGATGTACGCCGGCCGGGTGGGGAAGCCGCCAGCCGACGGCACCGAGGTGTTCGTGCTCGCCAAGCCGGCGCTGTACGAAGAGAAGGGCGACTTCCAGCTGGTCGTCACCCGGATGATCCCGACCACTGCGGTCGGCCAGCAGCAGCAGGAGCTGGAACGGGTGAAGGAGATTCTCCTGCGTGACGGTCTCTTCGATCCGGCTCGCAAGCGGCCGGTGCCGGCATTTGCCTGCACCATCGCCCTAGTAACCAGCCCGGATGGTGCCGCCCTCAGGGACATCGTAACGGTGACCCGGAAGCGATGGCCCTGCGCCAGTATTCTCGTGATCGGCGCCCGGGTCCAGGGCGAGAGCGCGGTGGATGAGCTGGTGCGCGCGCTGCGCCTGGTCAACCGGATTCTCCCGGTGGATCTCTGCATCGTCGGACGCGGCGGTGGCGATCGGGAAGACCTCGCCGCCTTCAACAGCGAGCCGGTGTGCCGCGCCCTCGCCGATGTGCGGGTGCCGACCATCTCGGCCGTGGGCCACGAGACTGATATCTCACTCACCGATCTCGTCGCCGACCTGCGGGCCCCCACGCCGTCCGCGGCGGCAGAGATGGCGGTCGCGGACCGGCGCGATGTGCTGCGGCTGGTAGACGACCTCTCGGTCCGCCTCGCCTCGGGCCTCGCCGGACGCACCCGGTTAGCCCAAGCGCGACTGGCGCGCACCCTGGATCGTCTGCACTCCGGGGTGGAGGGGGCGATCGCCTCACGCCGCAATATCGCCGACCGCCTCGCCGCCCAGCTCGAGGCGCTCAGCCCGCTCCGCGTGCTCGGCCGAGGCTACGCCCTGCCGATGAGCGAGGAAGGCCGGGTGCTCAAGCGCCGGGACGACTTCGTCAAGAACGACACCTTCCGACTGCGGGTGGCGGACGGCGACGTCCGGGCCCGGGTGGAGTGATTTTATGCCCCAGCCCGATTCCCTCCCTTCAACTCCTCGGTTGGCGGAAGAGCTCGCCCGGCTCGAGGAGATCGTCCGTAAGCTGGAGGCGGACGATGTGGAGCTCGACGCCGCGCTGTCGCTGTTCGAGGAAGGCATTGCCCGTCTTCGTGCCGCCCGCGAGCGCCTGGCCGCCGCCGAGCTGAAGGTCCAGGCCGTGCTGGAGGAAGCGGAGGGTGACATCAGGTTGGCCGATCTCGATGCCTGAAGCCGCCTCGGCGGCGGCGACGGACCTGCTGGCGGAGGCGAGAGAGCGGACCGACACGCTGCTGGCCGACTGGGCCAGGCGGCTCGAGCAGGAGTTCGGGGGACGCCAGGGCCAGGCGCTGGCCTACGCGCTGCGGACGCCCGGCAAACGGGTGCGGGCCGCGCTGGTCATGGCCGCCTACCGCGCCATGAGTGGCCGCTCACCGGCCATAGCCGGTGTCGCCGCGGCGGTCGAAACGGTGCACACCTACTCGCTGGTGCACGACGATCTGCCATGCATGGACGATGACGACCTCCGCCGGGGACGTCCGACCACGCATCGCACTTTCGACGTGGCCACCGCTACCCAGGTCGGCTACCTGCTGGTTCCGGTCGCGGCGCGGCTTCTCGCGGTGGCCACGGGTGAGCTCGGTCTCTCTCCGCGGAGCCTTGGCGGCATGGCCGGCGAGCTGTTCCAGGCCGGCGGGATCGAAGGCATGGTGGGCGGCCAGTGGCTGGATCTCATAGCCGAGGGTTGCACCCTGGCGCTGTCGGACCTCATCGAGGTGCACCGGGGGAAGACCGGTGCGCTGATTCGCGCCGCCTGCACGCTCGGAGGCATGGCGGCCAAAGCCGGCCCGTCCCAGCTTGCGGCGCTGACCGCTTACGGAGAGGATATTGGGCTCGCTTTCCAAATTGCCGACGACGTGCTCGACGCCACCGGCACCAGCGAGGAGCTCGGCAAGCCGGCCGGGCGTGATGCCCAGCTGGCAAAGTCCACCTATGTCGTCCTTCTCGGTATTGACGGCGCCCGTGCCGAGGCGCAACGGCTGGCCCGGAATGCGGTTGCCCATCTGAGCGCCGCTGGCGTTCCCTCGGGGGCACTGGGTGGGCTGGCCGGGTATATTGTTACGAGGAGTTCGTGAGCGTCGCCGAGGTGTCATCCTGAGGGAGCGCAGCGACGGAAGGGGCCGAAACCGCATTCCGGCCCCTTCGCTGTGCTCAGGGTGACATCTTATTTAGCCCGAGACCCTTCGTCATGTCCCTGCTCGCAACGATCAAGTCACCGGAAGACCTCAAGCGCCTCCGCCGGGATCAGCTTCCTCAACTGGCCCAGGAAATTCGCGACCGCCTGATCGAGTGCTGCTCAATTACCGGCGGACACATAGGCGCCAGCCTGGGGGTCGTCGAGCTGAGTATCGCCCTACTTTACGAATTCGACTCGCCGGCCGACAAGATCGTCTGGGACGTCGGCCACCAGGCCTATGCCTGGAAGCTTCTCACCGGTCGCAACGAGCCATTTCCGTCTCTCCGCCAGCGGGACGGCATCTCGGGCTTCCTCAAGCGGAGTGAGAGCGAGCACGACCAGTTCGGGGCCGGGCATGCCGGGACGGCCATGTCGGCTGCCTTCGGCATGGCCACGGCGCGGGACCTCAAGGGCGAGCAGCACAAGGTCGTGGCCGTGGTCGGCGACGGCGCCCTAACCTGCGGCCTGTCGTATGAAGGGATGAACAACGCCGGCCATTCCGACCGCGACATCATCCTGATCGTGAACGACAACGGGATGTCCATCTCCCCCAACGTCGGTGCCATCAGCAAGATGCTGGGCCGGATCGTGGCCGATCCCCGAACCAACCGGCTGCGGGAGCGGATCAAGAGCATGACGCTGGCGCTCAGGGGCGTATTCGGCGAGGGTGTGGTGGAGTTTGCCAAGAATGTGGAGGAGAGCGTCAAGAACCTCTTTTCACCCGGCATGCTCTTCGAGGAGCTGGGCTTCCGCTATTTCGGGCCGATCGACGGGCACGATCTCCAGAAGCTCGGCGACACGCTCCGGTTCGTGCGGAGCCTGACCGGCCCGCGCGTGGTTCATGTCATGACCCAGAAGGGCAAGGGCTTCTCGTTCGCGGAATCGAACCAGGAGAAGTGGCATGGCCTGGCGGCCTACGATCCGGTTACCGGCGAGGCGCGCAAGAAGGCAAGCGGGCCCCCGACCTGGACCCAGGTGTTCGGCGAAGGGCTCACCGCCCTCGCGGCCGAGCACCCCGAGCTGGTGGCGATCACTGCCGCCATGCCGTCGGGCACCGGCACCGGCATCTTCCAGAAGCAGTACCCCGAGCGCTTCTTCGACGTGGGGATCGCCGAGGGGCACGCGGTGACCTTCGCAGGCGGCCTGGCCACCCAAGGCATTCGCCCGGTCTGCGCCATCTATAGCACTTTCCTCCAGAGAGCCTACGATAGCGTCATCCACGATATTGCCGTGCAGCACCTGCCGGTGATCTTCTCGATGGATCGTGCGGGGCTGGTGGGCGAGGACGGTCAGACCCACATGGGACTGTACGACATCGCCTACCTGCTGGCAGTCCCCGGCATGACGGTGACCGCCCCCAAGGACAGCGACGAGCTCATCGGCCTCCTGCGCACCGCTCTGGCTCACGCTGGTCCTTTCAGCACCCGGTACCCTCGAGACAAAGCCCCCAGCGCCCCTCGCCCGGTCTCCGAGATCCCCCCGGTCCCCTACGGCACCTGGGAGCAACTGCGGCGGGGCAAGGACGTCGCCATCCTGGCGGCCGGCACCATGGTTCTGCCGGCGGTAGATGCGGCCGAGATTCTGGCTCAGGACGGGATCGACTGCGCCGTGGTGAACTGCCGGTTCCTCAAGCCCATGGATGCCGCCATGCTCGAGTCCCTGGCGCAGCAGCACCGAGTCATCGTGACCGTTGAAGAAGGCACCATCGTGAACGGGTTCGGCGCGTATCTGGCCGAGACGCTTCAGACCACCCATCCGGAGGTCCGGGTGGTGGCACTCGGGGTCCCGGACCGCCTGATCGAGCAGGCTCCCCGAGCCGAGCAGCTGGACAGCTTCGGGTTGACCGCTTCCGGTATTGCCCGGAGGATCACCGCGCTCCAGCACGAGGAGAGCCTCGAGGCCCGATGAAGGTCGGTGTGGTCGGCAATCCTCGCTACGCGGATCTCAAGCTGGTCCTGGAGCAGGTCGCCGCAACGGCGCCGCAACGGGGCATAACGCTGTACAGCGAGCCGCGGCTGGTTTCCTTCTGGAACCGTGATGTCCCTCCGTTCGACTCGGTGGACCTCGACGCCCTGATCACCTTCGGAGGCGACGGGACGTTGCTCCGTGGCGCCCGGCTCCTGGCCGGTAAGGAGACGCCCATTCTGGGGGTGAACCTCGGACGGGTCGGCTTCCTGACTACCGCTACCCGGGAGACGCTCGATGCCGCGCTCGATGCTCTGGTCGGCGGGAAGTATCTCACCGAACGGCGGCAGGCGCTGAGCGCTACCATCCGGGACGCCGAAGGGGAAGCGCGCTCGACTCAGACGGCGGTGAACGACGTGGCAGTACATAAGGGCGGTGTGGCCCGCGTGATCCGGGTGAACGTGTTCATCCAGGCTGAGAACGTGGGGCCGTACAGCGCCGATGGCATCATCGTCGCTACCCCCACCGGGTCAACGGCGTACAGCCTGAGTGCGGGCGGGCCGATCGTGGTACCCGGAGTTGAAGCGATACTGGTCACCCCCATCGCCGCCCACACGCTCGCGGTACGCCCCCTGGTGGTCCCCGCCACCTACCGCATCGTCATCGAGCCCATCGCCGGCTGGTCGGAAGACCTCCTCGTCTCCTTCGACGGCCAGACCGGCACCACCCTGGCCCCCGGTGAGTCGGTGGACGTGCGCCGCGCCGAGCACCGGGTGTGCCTCATACGAATGGGCGGCGACGGGTTCTTCGGGCGGATGCGGCAGAAGCTGCACTGGGGCGATCTGTCGGGCCGGCAGACGGATCTGTGAGAGTCTCAACGCTCTATCTGGTGATGTAATGCTTACCGAGCTCCGGGTCCGGGATCTCGCCACCATCGCCGACGTCACTCTCCACCTGGGCGACGGCCTCAACGTGCTGACCGGGGAGACCGGCGCCGGGAAGTCCATGCTGGTGGACGCCCTGGCGCTGCTGCTGGGAGAGCGCGCGGCCGGTGGGAGCGTGCGTCCGGGAGCCGCCAGGCTGGTGGTCGACGGCGCCTTCGAGGAAATCGGTGCCGCAACCCGTCGCCAGATCGAGGAGCTGGGACTCGATGCCGAGGACGGGCGGCTGGTCATCCGTCGGGAAGTGGCGGTGGAAGGCCGCTCCCGCGCCTGGGTCAACGGCAGCCCCACTACCGCTTCGGTGCTCGCCCAGCTCGGTGCCCTCCTGATCGACCTCCACGGACAGCACGAGACCCAGTCGTTGCTTCGGGCCGAGACCCAGCGCGACATCCTCGATGCGTTCGCCCACGCAGGAGCGGAGGGGGCGGCGGTGGCGGAGGCTCACTCGACGGTTGCCGCGCTTCGCGAGGAGGAGGTAACGCTGGCGGGCCGGCGCGACGAGGTACGCCGCCGCGCCGACTATCTCCGACATGTGGTCAGCGAGATCGACAGCGCCAGGATCCGGCCGGGAGAGGACGAGGCCTTGCAGTTGGAGGCTCGGCGCCTGAGCCAGGCGGGAGCGCTGGTTGAGCAGGCCCAGGGGATCGTAGAGGCGCTGGAAGGAGACCGGGGGAACGCATTGGGTGCGCTCGTCCTCGCGGACAGGGCTCTAACCAGCCTGGAAAAGGCGGATCCTTCCGCCGGTGCCTGGCGCGAGCTGCTCGATGCGGGATTCGCCAACCTTACCGAGCTGGCTCGACTGGCGGCGGAGTACGCCGGCTCGGTGGAGGAAGATCCCGAGCGGCTGGCAACGGTCGAGCGGCGGCGGGACGCGCTGTTTCGCCTCACCGGCAAGTACGGTGCGACACTCGAAGCGGTGCTGGCAACCCGCAATGAGGCGGCAGCCGAGCTCGATCTGCTGGATACGGCCGACACCGATCTCCGCGCGCTTGCGGTGCGGCGCTCGGCGGCAGAGATCGGGCTCAGGGTGGCGGCCGACGCGCTCAGCGCTCGGCGGCGAGAAGCCGCGGAGCGCCTGGCCCGGGGTGTGAACCGGCTGCTTCCCCGGCTCGACTTGCCGGGCGGGAAGCTGTCGGTGTTTCTCACGCCTCTCGCCGAGCCCGGCGCGCATGGCCAGGAGAGTGTTCAGCTGGACGTGCAGCTCAATGTGGGTCTGGAGTCCAAGCCGCTGGCCAAGGTGGTCTCGGGAGGAGAACTGTCCCGCCTGATGCTCGCGCTCAAGGTGGTGCTGGTGAAGCACGATGCCATCCCTACCCTGGTATTCGACGAGGTGGACCAGGGAATCGGCGGCGAGACCGGCGCGCAGGTCGGCGCGGCGCTGGCCGAAGTGGCCGAGCACCACCAGGTGCTGGTCATCACTCACTTGCCGCAGATCGCCGCCCGGGCGGACGGGCACCTGGTCGTCTCGAAAGAGGCCAGGAGCGGGATTGCCACCAGCGACGTGCAGGTGCTTCATGGCGAAGACCGGGTGAATGAGATTGCGCGAATGCTGGGCGACGCAGAAGGTGATGCCGCCAGGAGACATGCGCAGGCGTTGCTGCGAAAGGAGCGGCTGGCTCGACGATAGCCTCTTCCGATCCCTACCACAGACCAAAATACAACCTGAGCTGCCCCCTCACCCGATGGGTGTCCGGCATCCGGCCGCCCCCCGCACGCAACAACCGTTCGTAGCTCCAGCTCGCGTCTACCGGCAACCCTGTCCCGCCCGGTCTCAGCCCGCCCGGATTGGCATAAGTGAGTCCCACGGAAAGCAGGGTCGCGTTGGCCTCGGTGTCTTCGGCCAGCAGGCTCGCGTCCACTCCAGGCAACGCGTCTGCCGGTGAAGCGTAGGCGACCTGGTCGGACCGCCGGGACCAGTGTTGCACCCCGGCTTGCAGCGCGAGGGTACGAGCCAGGCGGTAGAACGGCAGTACCTGAATGGCGAGGATGTCCCCTGGATCACGCCGCACGTTGGCGAGCCGGTCGGGACCGACGAGTGGCTGGCTCGGGCGGGTCACCCGGACTGCCACGTTCGAGGCGAGCTGCCGCACGTAGGTTCCGCCGAGCCGTGCGCCAAGGCGCCCTGCTCCGAGGTCGGCGACGAGATCTACCTGGACATCGGTCTGCTCGTCACCAGTGCCGATATCGAGCGGCCGGTCGTTCAGATCGAGGCGACCAGTAGGAAGCCGCACCAGCGCGGATATGGCGGTCCGAAAACCGCCCCGCCGGTCGCCGCGATCCCAACGATCGAGCAGCGTGAGGGCAGCGCCAACTTCCGCGTCGCCCCTGTAGGTTACGCTCGACTCGCCGGTTCCGAGAGCCAGCTCGCTGCTGATGAGTTGCCTGAGCCCATCCACGTCGAGAGGGAACTGCGGCAGGGCGGGAGCCAGCGTGAAGCCCGGCACGTCCAGGCTGGTTGCCAGGGTGGTCTGAAGGCCGGATACCCGGGCGAGAACGGCCGCACCTGTCCCACTGGCAGAGGTGGGCACCACCGGTGAAGCCGTCGCGGGATCGCCCAGCAGTCCGAAGAGGTCGGCTCGCAAGGCGGTACCGTCGGCCAGAGTGGCCTGGGCCAGAGCAAGAGTGGCGGGGTCCGAGTCGTAGTCACCGGCGGCGAGCTTGCTGCTGAGCGTAGCAAGCGCTGCATCGAAATGCCCAAAGAAAGCAGTCTGATTTACCACGCCCGGGTTGAGCCCGGCGTCGGCGTTGGCCGAGCTCAAACTGCTGGTGGATTGCACCCGCGTGCGCACCAGGGGGATTCGGCCGAAGATGGTTATCTGGTCGGTGAGGCCGAGGCTCAGGCCCAGGCTCCCCCGACCGACCTCGGCCAGCGCGTCAACCGTCAACCCGCCTAGATTGAGCCGGTACCCGGTGTTGCCGATGATCCGACCGATCCGCGCGTCGGCGTCGGCCAGCAGGGGAATCCGGTCGCTGCCGAGCGCCGGACTCGAGAGATCGGCGGCGGAGCCCTCGCGGCTCCCGTGAAGGAAGCGGCGGTCGAATGTCTCGAGTGACCCATCGAGATCGAGCCGGACGGTACCGCCCGGTACGCCGACCGGAGGGAGCTGCGCCCAGGCCCGCCAGGGCGTAACCAGGCAGGCGATAATCCAGAGGCGCCTCACGCAATGCCCCAAAGTCCCTCCCGAGAGAAGCCATCCGCCGCAGCTCGCCGGTCGTCCGCAAGGCTGGCAACTTCGCTGTTTGCATCCACCTTTGCTACCCGACCGGGAGCCGGTTCCCGGCCTGCTGTGGTGGCATCGGCACCGGGGCGCGTCAACCTGATCGGAGAGCACACCGATTATAACGGTGGCCCGGTGCTGCCGGTGGCGCTGGAGCGGCGAACCGCGGTAGCCGCGCGGCTGGCCGACCGGTGGGCCTTCGTCTCGAGCATGGAAGGCGGAGTGCACGAGCTCGAGATCCACGCGCCGGCGCGGCGCGTCTGGACCGATTACCTGGCCGGAGTGGTCCGGGAGCTGCGCGCCATCCGGGCGGCTCCGCCCGGCGCCGAGGTGGCTGTGGCTACCACGCTTCCGATCGGGGCAGGCCTCTCGTCCTCGGCCGCGCTGACGGTGGCGACTGCCAAGGCACTGAGCCTGCTGGCGGGCAAGCGGCTGACTCCCGCGGCACTGGTCGAGGTTGCCTTCCGGGCGGAGTACTACCAGGTCGGCGTGCGCTGCGGCCGAATGGATCAGACCATCGCGGCTCATGGGCGGCTGGGCTCGGCCCTCCTGTTCGATACGGCGAGCGGCGCCCTTCGGCAGGTTCCCTTTCGGGAGCGGCTCTGGATCGTGGAGACCGGCTTGTCGCACCGGCTCTCCGGTGGCGCGCTCAATCAGCGGCGCCATGAGTGCGAGGAGGCGCTCGCGTTCTGCCGGGACTGGCGCCCGGGACTCGATCATCTCGCGCAGCTGTCAATCGAAGATCTGCCGGAGATCGCCCGTCGCCTCCCTCCCCCGCTTCACCGCCGGGTGCGTCACGTCATCACCGAGACGGCCCGTACCCGCGCGGCAGCCGACGCGCTCGAGGCGGGAGATCTGCCTCGGCTGGGCCGGCTCCTGGTCGAGGGTCACGAGTCGCTTCGCGTAGACTACGAATCCACCATTCCGGAAGCGGATTTCATCGTGGGCTCAGCGGTAGAGCAAGGGGCTTACGGGGCCAGGCTTACCGGTGCGGGCTGGGGCGGGGCGGTGGTGGTGCTGGCACCGGAAGATCGGCAGGCCAGGATCGTCGCGGAGATCGGAGGCGAGTTCCGGAAGCGGTTCGGGCGGATTCCCACGGCCTGGAGCACGCGCGCCGCGGGCGGGGTTCGCCGAGAGGCGATTCCGCGGTAGCAAAGTATATTCCTCTTGCGTCAGGGCTCCGGTGGCGAAATGGCAAACGCTGCGGACTTAAAATCCGCTGGGAGAAATCCCTTGTGGGTTCGAATCCCACCCGGAGCACTCAATTTTACCGGCCCAGACAGCCGCCGAGGGGGGTGGCAGTTCAGCTGCGAGTCTCGAGTTGACGCTCGTAGGAAGGCGGCTTCACCGCGTCGACTACGATGGAAGTGAAGCCGAGCGCCCCACCCGTGTTCCGGCGATCATATCGCTCCGAGCGCCATATTTTCCCACCGCTGGCATCCCAGTCGTTGTGGTGGAACGTCCCCGCCTCATCCGGAGTATCCGCTTTGAGGCAATTCGGACGACGGCCTATTGTGGCGGTATCGACCAGGTGATCTCATCGCCCTGTCGTACCCCGAACGGCTCGCTCACCACCGATCGGCCCGAGCCCCGCACTGGACGAGCCTCGAAGCGGACGGAGCTCGCACCTGCGGTCATCGTGGGCGGCAGCGCGAATACGGCAGACTCGCCGCCGCGAGCGAAACCAAGCCTGAGCGCCTGTCCGTCGCCCCGGATGACGTAGATGTCCATGTCGAGCGACGCACGGTTCTCGATTCTAGCCCGGGGCTGGTCGCCGAGCTCGGGCTCTGCCTTGGCTGCTCCCACAGTGCGTCCGCTGCCGCAGCCGGTGGCCAGAAGGAGGATGGCCAGGACGCTGAGTCGGGAAATAGTAGGCATAGGTCCTCCCAGAATGAGGGACCGATAAGATCCTGGTCCGGGGGGCTACGGGGCAGTGATTCCCGACACGCCGATCCGGGTGGTGGCAGCCAAACCTCCCTTTACTTCATTATGGACGCTCCCCGCTTTCGCGCCTACGCTGATCTGCCCATCTATTTCGGAGTATCTATGAAAACTCTCTTCGCGGCCTTGCTGGTGGTGGTGCTGGGCGGTGGCATGCCGGTCCAGGCACAGGAACAAGGCGCCGTGATCACGGCCCGGATCGGCGCTCAAAGCCTCGACGGAGTACTGTGCCCGGGCGTATGCTCAGTCGGATAAGGCAGCCCGACAGAGGACCAAGCTGTTCGGTCAGGAGCGCACCCGGCTCTTTGCCTTGGGATTGAACGCGACTCATGACGCGGAGCACTACGGCAACATCGTGACGTACTTGCGAATGAACAGCCTGGTGCCGCCCTCGAGCCGTCCACGGTCCTGACCGGCAGGCCCGCTTATGGAGCTTCTGCTGGTCCATGGAATGGGCCGGACTGCGCTCTCCCTGGGGCGGCTTGCCCGAGACTTGCGCCGCGCGGGGCATCGAGCCCAGGTCTTGGGGTATGTCGCGGCTCTCGAGCCTTTCCAGCAGATCGTCGCGCGGATCCATTCCCGGTTGGCAGGCCTGGCGCAGCGCCGGCAGCCGTATGCGGTGCTAGGTCACTCTCTGGGAGGTCTGCTGGTCCGGTCGGCACTGGCGCTCGAGCCGGTCCAGCCTCTCCCCGTCCACCTCATCATGCTGGGGACGCCCAACCGCTCCCCTCGTCTGGCACGCCGTTACGGGCGGACCTGGCTATATCGCTGGTTCAATGGCGAGTGCGGCCAGGTGCTGGGCCGGCCCAGCTTCTTCGACCAGCTGCCTCCGCCCCCAGTCCCCTACACGATCATCGCGGGTACAGGAGGAAGACACGGACGGCTTGGCTCCTTCGGAGTAGAGGCCAACGACGGAGTCATAGCGGTGAGCGAAACGCTGGTCAGCGACATGGACGCTCCCGTCGAGATCCCGGTACGGCATACTTTCATGATGAATGACCGGAGGGTACGAGAGGTCATTCGCAGGGTTCTGGCGGGAACCGCAACCTGAACCGGCCAACCCGCAGCCCGGGTGGTCAGAGCACACGAGAGCTCATGCCGATGCATTACCTGCTCTTCTATGATCTGGTGGACGACTATATCACCCGGCGCCAGGCACTTCGCGCCGCCCACCTGGGGCACGCACGGCCGTTCGTGAAGCGTGGCGAGCTGGTGCTGGCCGGAGCTCTGGCCGAGCCGGTGGACGGGGCCGTGTTGCTTTTCAAGGGTGAAACCCCCGATGCGGCGAGAGCATTTGCCGCTGCGGACCCCTATGTGCTCCACGGTCTGGTCACCCGATGGCGGGTGCGGCCCTGGACCACAGTGGTAGGACCGGAGGCGGCTATGCCGCTTCCTCTTGAATGATCAACCGGGAAATCAAATGCTCGAAGCCATTCGTCGTTTCGTCCGGGACCATCTCGTAGGGAGCGAGAGGTCTGCCGTCCAGGAGTCTGTCACCGTTTCCCCCAACCGGGTCCAGCTCGCCGCCTGCGCGCTCCTGCTGGAGCTGGCCCATGCCGATGACGAGTTCAGCCCTGCCGAGCAGGAGCATATCGAAAGCACGTTGAAGCGCCACTTCGGTCTCGACGAAGATACCGGAGCCGAGCTGCTCCGCTTGGCCGAAGCCGAGCGGGCCCAGTCGCTGGATCACTATCAGTTCACCCGGTTGATCGCGGCCGAATACGACCTGGGACAGAAGATGGTCCTCGCCGAGGTCATGTGGGGCGTCATTCTGGCGGATGGGCGCCTCAGCGACCACGAGACCCACCTGGTGCGGAAGATGGCCAGCCTGATGCAGCTGGAACCGGCATACCTGGCCCAGGCGCGACGAGCCGCGGCGCGATGAACCTCAGGTCCAGGACCGGTGGGCGAGCGATCTGCCGGGAAAACGCCCCGCAGCACTTCTCCTCTGCCTGACACCGCGGCTAACCACAGGACCCACGTAGTGGGGTTGTGATGAAGGGTACAGGCGCCAAACAAAGAGAAGGCAAGACAATGACTGACGGATTGCGCACGACCATGGCGCCGGAGGCCACCTCACGGCTCACCGCCAACGTGTACGAGACGGCGGGCGGAGAGACCTACGTCATCGAGATCCCAGTGCCGGGACTCACTCCAGAAGAGATCGTCATCGAGGTAGACGTGGACAGCTTGACCGTCCGGACCGAGCCGCGCCAGGCTGAATCCGAAAGTGGCAGGACCTATCTCCAGCGTGAACAGATGACCGGCCCGATGTCCCGGATCTTCGAGTTCCCGACGGAGATCGACACCGACAACGTGCGGGCGACCCTGGAAAACGGGATGCTGAAGATCCGCGTGGCCAAGACCGCGGCCGGCCGGCGCAGAGTCATTCGGGTAGGGCAGTCCGCCTGATCTCAATCGGTCCGAAACCATGACCATTCGGATCGTACGGCTGGGAGCACATCCTCAGTCCGACAGAGGGGTGTGCCCCGGCACGTACGATGGTGCTTGCCGGAGAGCGGCCAGGCTGTAGAGTTGATCCCTAACTCTCTCGACGGAAGCTGCCATGGCAAAGCGCTTACCGGGGAATTGGTTCGATATTCGCCGGCACTGGTCGGAGCTCACGACCTACCAGCGGTTCGAGGCGGTGGTAGCTTCGGCGCTCACCGCGGTCATCGGTGTCGTGATCCTGATCGCCCTCTACCGCCTGATATTCAGCGTCATCGATACCCTGCTGCTGCGAGCGCTCAACCCGCTGGAGCCGGGCGTGTTTCAGTTCGTGTTCGGCGAGATCATGACGCTGCTTATCGCCTTGGAGTTCAATCACACCGTACAGTATGTGATCAGCCCCGGGCGAGGCATCATTCAAGTCAGAGCCGTCATCCTGATCGCGCTGCTGGCCGTGGTGCGAAAGGTCATCGTGGTGGACCCCTACGAGACCGGCCCGGCATCGGTCGCTGCGCTGGCGGCCCTGGTTCTGTGTCTCGGTGTTGGATACTGGCTGGTTCGGGAGCGCGACACCCGCAGGAAGAGATCGTCGCCGGCCGGACGCACCGTCGCTCACGGCGCCGCGTAACCCCGGTGCTCCTGCCTCCGGCCGTGCGGGCCGGGGCAGGGGAACGGCGGACAACTACTGATTACAGGAAGTCTTGGCGTGGCCTCTGGCTTTGAGCGAAAGCTCGGTCATGGCACTCTTGATGTCGGAGCGACCAAAGTACGTGGTGTTGTGCTGCCACATGAAGAATGCGCACGCATAGCTTTGGTCGAGCAACACGGTTCCGTAGCTTCTCAGCTCGGTGGCGCTCATTGAATAATATCGGCTCGAGCTGCCCCGAATCCCGCTTGAGCCGTTGCCACCGCTGGTGATATTCATGCCGAGAACGAGCCCCAGTCGCTTGCTCCTGGCGTAGGAAATCTCAGTCGCCGCCCACTTGGCTACGTCGCCCTTGCCACTCGTGTACTGAGTCCAGCCCGCGTCAAGATGCTTGAAGGTGATGGGCGTACTGGCGAGCCAGCCCATCTGCGTATGGGTAAAGGTATGCAGGGTAGGCCATAGCTCCTTGCTGTACTGTGCCATGGTTTCGAGCGTCGCGTGAGAAATGATCTTACCACCCCATTTGGCGGTCCTGTGGGGCTCATCGATCAGGAAATGACCCACGATGGTGCCGTCTGCGATGTAAGGATCCAGATTGACGCTCTTGAAGCGACTCACCAGAGACTTCCACTTGGTGAGGCTGAAAGTCCCGTCGGGGTTCTTGACGTAACTATCCCGTCCCAGGCAGAGCTTCAGCACAATCCGGCCGCCCCTGGCACGGACGTCCGCAAGCAGGGGGAGTATGTTTGTCGGGGTCAGGCCACCGCCGCGCTTCGTGCCGGTAAGCGCGCTGCTCAGGAATTCGGTTTCCATGTTGTCCGGCGCAAACACGATCCCGGGGAGCCCGGAGCGAGTGTCCAGGACCGGTACGGCGGTTGGACTCATGCCGGTTGAATCGACGGGCGGCTGGCCAGGAGTAGTCGTGGAGTCGCCCGGGGCAATCGTGGAGTCGCCTGGAGTGGCGACAGTCGTGTCGCCCGGGGTGGCCGTCGTATCACCCGGAACGGCCGTCGAGTCGGCCGGCAGAGCGGCCTCCACCGAGGGGCCAACCCCGTCGCCACTGCAGGCGGTCGCTATGATGAGCAGGAGACCGCCAGCGACGACTCGCAGGCTGGCTCTTGGGAACAGCAATCTAGAAACACCGGTCATGGGCGTAGCTTCCCCTCCATTGGGGAGTATCGACTTACCTTCATCGCAACGTGAGCGCGCTACGGTGGCACGGTGGGCCGGAACGGCAGCGGGCCGGCCCCTGAGGGCCGTGAGGCGACGTCGGTTCTGATCTCAAACCGACCGAGATCGGGGAGTATATCGCGGCGACAACATACCCCCCGGGGCTACATCTGTCAATAGTGACTTTCCCTCCGGGGGCCACCTCGACTCATGCGAGCTAACAGCTTACCAGGACTGGTAGATGCGAATCGCGGTAGTGGGGGCAAGCGGAACCCTAGGCAGTGCCATCGTGGCGGCGCTTACTTCCCGGCATGAGGTTATCCGGGTAGGCCATCGGGAGGGCACGCTTCGGGTGGACCTGGAGGATCCGGACTCGATCGCCCGAATGTATGAGGCGCTCGGTGACGTGAACGGAGTGGTCTGTGCCGCGGGCGAGGCCAGGTTCGGGCCTCTAGCCCAGCTGACCGATGAGGACTTTGCCCTCAGCATTCGCAGCAAGCTGATGGGGCAGGTGAACGTCGTGAGGCGCGGGTTCGCGGCAGTCGCCGACGGAGGCTCCATCACCGTGACCTCGGGAGTGCTGGCCAGAAAGCCCACTCCGGGAAGCGCGGCTATCAGTCTCGTCAATGCCGGGCTCGAGGGCTTTGTTGCGGCCGCGGCGCTCGAGGCCCCCCGGCGCATCCGGGTGAATGCCGTGAGTCCACCCTGGGTGGTGGAGACATTGCGAGCGCTGGGGATGGACACCGCGCAGGGCCTGCCGGCTGCCGCTGTAGCTCAGGCGTATGTGGCGAGTGTAGAGGGGTGGCATAACGGAGAGGTACTGGTCCCTTCCGGATTGCCTTGAGTGCAGCCACCCGGTTCGCAACACTGGGTCGTCTACCGGGTGTCGGACGAGCTCCTAGCCGGATTGCGCCCTTTGCCGCGACGGGGTACACTCTCCGATCGACCCAACTTCGAGCGATTTGAATGGCCGATCAGAAGATCATTGCCGTAGTGGGAGCCACCGGAGCGCAGGGCAGCGGACTGGTGCGCGCCATTCAGGCCGATAAGAATGGCCCGTTCAGGGCCCGGGCCCTTACCCGCGATACCGCCTCCGATAAGGCGAGGGCGCTAGCTAAAGCGGGCGCCGATGTCGTGGTGGCGAACGTGGACGACCCCGAAAGTCTGAGTCGGGCATTCACCGGCGCGTACGGCGCGTTTTGCGTCACCTTCTTCTGGGAGCACTTCTCTCCCGAGAAAGAGCTGGCACAGGCTCGTTCGATGGCCAAGGCGGCCAAACAAGCGGGTCTTCAACATGTGATCTGGTCTACCCTCGAGGATACCCGGAAGCACATTCCGCTCAGCGACGATCGCATGCCCACGCTGATGGGGAAGTACAAGGTCCCTCACTTCGACGCCAAGGGTGAGGCCGACCAGGTGTTCACTGAATTGAAAGTCCCTACCACATTTCTGGTGACCTCCTTCTACTGGGAGAACCTCATCTACTTCGGGATAGGCCCCAAGCGGGGACCCGACGGCAAGCTCGCCTTCACCCTGCCGATGGGGGACAAGAAGCTGGCCAGCATCGCCGCCGAAGATATCGGCAAGACAGCGTATGCCATCTTCAAGAAAGGCCGCGAGCTGATCGGAAAGACCGTTGGTATAGCCGGCGAGCATATGACCGGAGCCCGGATGGCGGCCTCGCTCAGCAAGGCGCTGGGGGAAGAGGTGCGCTATAACGCCGTCTCACCCGACGCTTACCGTGGCTTCGGCAGGTCTGCTTGAATGCGCGCGCTCTCCCGGCCGGGAGGGCGCTCAATCCTGCGATGCAGACGTTCGACGGGTGGCTCGCCCAGAACAAAAAACGCATACCGGTGGAATGAGCCAGAGAGCGTCTAGCCTGGCTCCTGTACCACGTAAGCCTCCATCGCGAAGTACTCGGCCAGGCCCAGCCGGTCCAGCTCCGCCGCGGTCCCCTTGTTCCGGGCTTCTACCCGTTGCCAGAACTCCCGCTCGTCCGGCCCCGGAAACGGCGCGGTGTCTTTCTGGGACTGGTGCTTGAAGATCGCCTGAACCTTGAGCCGCAGCTCTTCCTGCGAGAGGGGCACCAGCCAGGTCGCTTCCGTCACCGGCCACTCCTGCCATGCTCCACGATAGAGCCAGACCTCCGGCCGGGTGAGACCGGAGGCGGCGGTTTCCTCCAGGGCGCGGTCGACCGCCTGCTTACACAGACGGTGGGTCCCGTGGGGGTCGGAGAGGTCGCCGGCGACGAACACCAGGTCAGGCTGGATCTCCTCCAGCAGCGCCCGGACCACCGCTACGTCCGCCTCGCCTACAGGGTCCTTTCTCACCTTACCGGTACGATAAAATGGAAGATCGAGGAACCGGGCGGCCCGCCCGTCGATGCCCAGGGTTCGGATGCCGGCGACCGCCTCGGACTCGCGTATAATTCGCTTGGTATTCTGTACCTCGGGGATGTCCACGTCTCCTGCGTTCTTCCGGGCCAGGAACTCTTCGATGCGCCGGGCCAGCCCCATGGCGGCGTGCTCCGGCAGGTGCTGTTCGCCCGCCAGCCGGCGGATGAAGTCAAGGTGCCGGCGCACATCGTGATCGAACACCGCCAGGTTTCCGCTCGTCATGTAGGCGACGGTGATATGGTTGCCGTTCACCGCCAGCTTGTGAAGAATGCCACCCATGGAGATGACATCATCGTCGGGGTGAGGCGAAAAGCAGACGATGCGCTGGTCTCGGGGCAGCTTGGAGCGCCCCCGGATCTTGGCGCCCAACGCGTTGAACACCTCACCGTTGAGGGCGCCGGGGGACCCGTATTGGGCAACCAGTGCCGAGAGCCGGTGCTCCGCGTAGTCCCGCTGGGTCAGCTTGAGAATGGCTTTGCCGGTCTGGTGCGACAGCCACACCACCGCTCGGACCACGAGGTCCCTGGTCCAGCGCACCGGCCCCAGGAGCCAGGGCGTCGCGACCCGGGTCAGGCCGGCGGCCGCGGGCCGGTCCAGGTAGAGGGTGGTGTGGGGATGGCGCTGGAGGAATGTGGCGGCAATCTCGTGATCTACTTCACCCTCCACCGCCCGGAGGACGATGTCCGCCTTGTGCTCGCCGGTGGCGAGCATGAGAATCTCGCGGGCCTCGAAGATGGTCTCTACTCCCATCGTGATGGCTTCGCGAGGAACGTTGTCGTCCCCGAAGAAATCCGCGGCGGCATCCTTCCTGGTCACCAGGTCGAGGGTGACTACCCGGGTGCGGCTTTCCGCCCCGGAGCCCGGCTCGTTGAACCCGATATGTCCGGTGCGTCCGATGCCGAGCAGTTGCAGGTCCACCCCACCCGACGACCGGATCGCCTCCTCGTAGCGGCGGCATTCGGGGTCGACCTCCTCCCGGGCCACGTCGCCCCGGAGGATGTGCACGTTGGCTGGGGCGATATCGAGCTGGGAGAAGAGATTCTCCCACATGTATCGATGGTAGGAGTGAATGCTCGCCGGGTCCATCGGGTAGTACTCGTCGAGATTGAAGGTGACGACATCCGAGAAGCTGAGCCCCTCGTCACGATGCATGCGAATGAGCTCGCGGTAGACCCCGATGGGGGTCGAGCCGGTAGCGAGGCCGAGAACGGGACGTTGCCCTGCGGCGCGCTTCGCCTGGATCACCTGGGCGATGCGGCGCGCCACCAGGCAGCCGATCTGGTCGTGGTCGTCCACGATGACCGTGCGGATCCGCTCGAGGCCGCTGCCGGCGTCAGTATGAGCTGAAGTCATCACCAAGGAAACGCGGAAGGTCGGGGGTCGCCCGTACACAATCCAGGAGGCTGGCTCGGCGCAAGGGTAGCCGCAAGGCCAAGGGTAGTTTTGGCAGACGGGATGGGGCGGGGCCGTTCCCCAAGTGGCGGAACGGGCGTAGAATGAAGCGAGCCCTTAAGGTTCAGGGCCGGACCGGGAACTCCAGGAGCGACCATCAGTGAACCGACAACCTGCACTGCACACTGCGGAAGATGCCAGCCCTCATGAGTTGTGGCGGGCCAGCTGGAAGCTTCTCCTCATGCTCGCCGCCCTGGGGCTGCTGGTTGTGCCGATCATCGTGGAGCTTCCCCTCGGCAAGAGCACCCGCACCGGCCTCCTGGCCTGGCTGCTGGTGGCTCTGGCGTTCTACTGGCTGTACGCCGGGATGGGATACCGGCCGCTGCTCCTGTTGCAGCTGTTGCTCTTCTCGACGGCCGCGGCACTGCTCAGTACCAAGCTGCTGCTGGTGGCAGTGGACGTCCGCAGCATGGCCGTGCTCCGCCACGTGGCCCGGGGTTTGATTCTGGTGGGTGCCGGCTGCGCCTTCGCGAATCTCGCTGCCATGCTGATCATGCTGTGGCGACGATCGCGGGACGATGCTATCTCGCACCAGCGATGAACCAACCCTCCAAGCTCGTCAACTCATCGCCCAACCTCACCTTGTCAGCGACCCTTGCCCGCGTGCAGGCAAGTGGATTCTCTTTACGCCACACCCAGTCTCAGGCAGGGGAGGAGCGATGGCCGAGCCTAGCTTTGTGGATCAGGTGGGCACCCTAAACGCAACGCTCAACGCAATCGAGGAACGCCTGGCGCGAGGGCAGGCGCCGGTGGAAGGGCTGGAAAACTTCAAGAGCGCGTTGGACGATGTACGCCTCAGGCTGTGGGGCTTGCTGAGCGCCGCGGGTGGCGACGACTACAAGGGGTTTCAGGAGCGGTTTCGCATCCGCCGGGCAACCGAGATGAACCGAGGTTTGAGCGGAGACCTCCGGGCCGGGGCGATCAGCGGCCGCCACCGGGAGCTGGCAGGGCTGCGAGAGGCGGCGACCGAGCTGGCCCAGAGCATCGAACAGGCCCAGCGGCACGCCTTCTGATCGGGGCCTGACTTCTTTTATGGAGGTGCGATGTCGAAGCGCGAGGATCAGCGGATTGCGGCGCTGGCCAGGAAGAACGCAGAGAAAGTGGTGCCACCCAGACGCGAACGCGCGGCTCAGTTCGATCCCACGCTGCGCCAAAAGCCCACCGAGGAGGAAGCCGAGACCGAGCGCCTGTTCAAGGACATGAAACGCCGGGAGTTCTGAGCCTGGTATGGCCCACCCGCGGCCCCGGCGGCCGGCTGCGCCGATTGTCATCTCCCTCATTCTCCTCGGTGGGGCCCTTTTCCTCATCGGCTTAGCAGTTCGACATTTTGCTCCCCTGTCCCGGGGATTGCTGCCGGGCCGGGGTGAGACCAGCGTGTCGCACGGAGTGGTGGTGGAGCAGGTACGAACCGTGGCGCAGCTGGTCACCAGCGAGACGACCGTGCGCGACGTCGTCGTCTATCAGAATCGGCGGCTGGGCTCCACCAAACGTTCTCTTGTGGTGGTCACGGGAAAGGTCATGGCGGGCATCGATCTCGATGCCGGCACCGAGGTGGATGTCGATCACCGGGAACGCCGGGTGCGGGTGGTGCTGTCACCGGCCAAGGTGCTGGGAGTGGAGGTGACGCAACTCCGGACTTATGACGAGAGCAGCGGTCTCTGGAATCCCTTCCGGCCCGCGGACCGTGATACAATTTACCATCTGGCCCGGGGGCAGTTGGTGAGCGCCGCCGGCGAGCTGGGCGTGTCGGCCCACGCCGAGGAGAGCGCGCGGCGCCTGCTGAAGGCGTTGATCAAGGCAGACGGATACACCGTGGATGTGACTTTTGCCGGGCGGGGAGAGACTCCTGCCCTCCGGGAAACTTACTGACTCGCTTCCTCAGATGGTGAGAAAAACTCGTGCCTTTCAGTAGCCTCAAGCTGCATCCCAGCCTCCTCAGGGGTGTCAAGGAGCTCGGGTTTGCCCGGCCGACGCCGATACAGGCAGCTGCCATACCGCCCGGCCTGGCAGGGCGCGATGTCCTTGCCTGCGCCATGACCGGCAGCGGGAAGACGGCGGCATTCCTCCTGCCCATCCTCAACCGGCTGATAGAGCAGCCCCGCGGGGTCACCCGAGCATTGGTGCTGACGCCGACTCGCGAGCTGGCAGCACAGATCCTGGGGGATGTCAACGACCTTGCGGTGCACACGCCGATTACGGCTGCCGCCATCTTTGGCGGCGTCGGTGTGGGTCCCCAGGAGCACGCCTTTCGAAGCGGAGTGGACGTTCTCGTCGCCACCCCGGGCCGGCTGCTCGATCACTTCAGGATGCCTTATGCCCGGCTGGCGGGCGTGGAGTACCTGGTTCTCGACGAAGCCGATCGCATGCTGGATATGGGGTTCCTCCCCGACATCCGGCAGGTGCTGCGCCATCTGCCGCCGCGCAGGCAGACGTTCTTCTTCAGCGCCACCATGCCCGCCCCGATCGTGGCCCTTTCCCGGGAGCTGCTCCGGAATCCCGAGGCGATCCAGCTCGATCGCAGGCCCGCTCCCGCCGTCGGCATAACTCAGGCGGTCTACCCCGTGCCCCAGGAGCTCAAGTCGGCGCTGCTGGTTACGCTGCTGGAAAGGGGGGAGATGGGAGAGGCGCTCGTCTTTACCCGTACCAAGCACCGGGCCAACCGGCTCGCCGTCCATCTGGCGCGCCATGGCATCAAGGCCGAGAGGATTCATGGGAATCGTTCGCAGCCCCAGCGCACCGAGGCGCTGGCCGGCTTCAAGAGCGGAAAATACCGGGTCCTCGTCGCCACCGATATCGCGGCGCGGGGGATCGATGTCGAGGCGCTAGGTCACGTCGTCAACTTCGACGTGCCGACCGCGCCCGAGGATTACATTCACCGGGTCGGGCGAACCGCGCGGGCGGAAGCAACCGGCGATGCCTTCACTCTGGTGGCGCCGGAGGAAGAAGGCGAGCTCAGGAGCATCGAGCGGGTGGTCGGAAGGCGTCTCCCCCGGGTGACCGTCCCCGACTTCGATTACGGTGCCCGGCCGGAGGGGCGGTTCGAGGTGCCCCTCGCCGAGCGGATCGCGGCCATCCGCGCCCGGAAAGCCGAAGAGCGCGCGCGTTCACAGACCAGGCTGGACCGGCGCGCCTCTCAGGCGGCCAACGAGTCGGAACGCCGGCCTTCCACCGGGCGCGCCAGACGCCCGGGACGCGGGCACCGGCCAAACGGCGGTTCCAGCCGCTGACCCGATCGGGGGACACGTGGATACCGTACAGGTCGAGCATCGGGGAAAGCAGATCAGTGCCGCGCTGAGCAGAGGCCAGACGGCTTCCGGTGAAGTGCTGCCAGGTGAGGGTCGCGATATGTGGTATGTGACCATAGGGGGAACGGCCCTGACCAAGTTCCCGGCCACGCCGATGGACACCGAGGATTCGGTGCGGGCCCGGGTGCTCCGGTGGCTGAAGGAGCATCCCGACATGCTGGACCGGGATCAGATCGTGCTCGGTGGAGGCTGACCCCGATTAGATTCCCCGAGCGCCGTTACACAACTGCGCCCGCTGGCCGGTTCACCCCCACGCGCCACCGGAAACCGGGCACTCAGTCCATTCCAAGTGAGTTTTCCGTGAGCAGCCATAAAGTCGAGCAGCGCCGCCTCAGCCACCGCGGCCGCGAGTTTCACTTCGTCTCCTACGAGGCCCAGCTGGCCAACGAACGACGTGGTGTGCCCGCGGTCCCGCCCATGTGGTATCTGATGAACGAGGGCAAGCGGCGGCCGGTGTTGCCGCACGTACCGGGACAGGAGCTGGTGGAGCTCGACTGTGCCCTGCTTCGCTGGGTAGACGAGCAGGTGTTTGCGAGAGTGAAGTAGCTCGTCGTTCCGCTGATCCGGGAGCCTTATGCCGATGGTGCTCGATCCGCTCGACCCGGACTCTCCTGCATTCTGGCTCCGGCTCGGTGCCGCCATTCTCTGCGGCGGGATCATCGGGCTGGAGCGGCAACTGCGAGGAAAGGCCGCGGGGATCCGAACCAGCATTCTCATCTGCCTGGGGACCGAGCTGTTCGTCAGCCTGGGCACCTCCTTCGCCGGGGAGCGGGTGGACCCGACCCGGGTGCTGGCCCAGGTGGTTACCGGCATCGGGTTTCTCGGTGGTGGGGTCATTCTGGCCCGAGAGGGCTCGCTCATCGGAGTGACCTCGGCCGCGGTCATATGGGTGCTCGCCGCGCTTGGCTGCATGATCGGGTTCGGGCACCTGCTCGCCGCGATCATCCTCACCCTGGTCACCGTTGCGCTGCTCCTGGGCGTCGAGCTCCTGGAATCTATTTTCCGACGCCTTCGCCAGGTGGCGGTGGAAGGAGATCTGGAGAAGATCGAGCTCGAGGATTGACCGGAACCAGAGTGATGGCCGCCGAGACCGGGGCAGGGCACTGACCCGCCGTGCTCATCGCCGCGGTTGCAGCCCTGCTCGATCGCGAGCTGCGTACCCTCCGCCGGGAGGTCGAGGCCTATCCCGATGACGGGGCGATCTGGAAGGCCGTGCCCGGCATCTCGAACCCGGCCGGTACTCTGGTACTGCATCTCACCGGAAACCTCCAGCATTACGTAGGGGCTCTGCTGGGCGCCACCGGATACGTCCGCGATCGGGCGGCGGAGTTCGCCCGGCGGGACGTGCCCCGTTCGGAGCTGCTCGGCCAGATCGAGGCCGCCCGTTCAGCGGTCAGGAAAGGCCTGTCGGGTATCGGCGACCGGCAGCTTGCCGCAGAGTTTCCCGAGCCGGTGGGGGGCGTGAGACTGGCCACCGGACAGTACCTGCTTCATCTGACCACCCATCTTGCTTACCACCTGGGACAGATCGATTACCACCGCCGGATCGTGACCGGCAGCGCCACCAGCGTGAGCCCGGTTCGCGCCGCGGAGCTGAGCACGGCCCGCTCGCCGGGCTCGGCGTAGGCTGCACCGGGGGGCTGGGTGCTTGCGCCTGTCTTAACTAATCGTTTAATTAACACATGCCCGAGTCACCCAGCCGGGACCAGATCCTCGATGCCGCCGAACGGCTCTTCGCCGAGCAGGGCTTTGCCCGAACGACGGTCAAGCAGATCGGCCGGGCCGCGGGAGTGAACAGCGCCCTCCTCTACTACTACTTCGGCGACAAGGAGCTGTTGTACCGCAGCGTGCTCGAGCGCCTGGTGGGTGGTCTGGTGAGCCGGACCCTGGGGGGTCTCGGAGTGGATACGTCGCCACCGGCCAGGGTCCGTGGCTTCATCGAGGCCCAGGTGGAAACCATCATCGCCAATCCCCGGCTGCCCAGGCTCTTCATGCGAGAGATGCTGGACCACGAAGCGTCCCACGCGGTCGAGCATATCCAACGCCTGGCGGCCACCAGCTTCAAGGGGCTCTGCGACACGATCCGCGAGGGGCAGGAGCTGGGCATCTTCCGGTCCGACATAGATCCCCAATTCGCGGCCATCTCTACCGTGGGGCAGGTGGCCTACTTCTTTCTCGCCCGGCCAGCCGTACGCATCCTGCTCGGGTCCGGCAAGAAGGATCTCTCGCCCAGGACAGTTCAGCTCTTTGCGGGACACGCCGCCGACTTCGCCCTGGCCGCCCTCCAGTCCAGCCCGGCCACGATGCCTCAGCCGCAGAGACGGAGGAGTTCGTGAGACTCCGGAGTTGGCTGCTGCTGACCGCGCTCGGGGCCTGCGGCGGAGATGCGCCTGACCGCATAATCGCTACCGGCACCATCGAGATGATCGAGGTAGACATCGCCCCCGAGATTCCGGCCCGGGTAGTGGCCGTAAGGGTCGATGAGGGCCACACCGTCCGTGCCGGGGATACTCTGGCAACCTTGATGCAGTCGACCACCAGGGCCGACGTCGCGGGACACGAGGCGCGGGTGCGCGCCGCCGAAGCCGGTTTTCGCGAGGCTCGCGCCGGCCCCCGTCCGCCGGAGATCGAGCGGGCGGAGGCGGAGCTCAGGATGAGCGAGGCCGAGGCGGTGCGCGCCACCAGGGACCTGGAACGCATCCGGCCGCTGGTGACCGCCGGCGCCGAGAGCTCCCAGCGCCTGGACGCCGCCACCGCGGCAGCCGCGGCAGCGGCGGCCCGGCGCGATGCTGCTCGTGAGGCCCTCCAGCTGCTCCGAGACGGCACCCGGCCCGAGCGAATCGAGCAGAGTCGGGCGGAGTTGGCCAATGCGCGAGCCGGCCTGGCCGCCGCAAAGGCGGTTGCGGAGGACCTGGTTCTTCTTGCCCCGGTGAGCGGCACCGTGCTATCCCGGAACGCAGAGCCCGGCGAGATGCTCTCCGCCGGGGAATCAGTCCTGACGCTGGGCCAGACCGGGGCGATCTACACCCGGGTATACGTGCCCACCCGCAAGCTTCCTCTGGTGCAGGCGGGCCAGGCCGCCACCGCCCGTCTGGATGGTTTCCCCGACCATCCTTTCCATGGCAAGGTGGTGGCCGTCAGCCCCACGGCCGAATTCACCCCCCGAATCGCTCTGACCGAGAAAGAGCGGGCCGACCTGGTTTTCGGGGTTAAGGTGGCGCTCGAGGACTCGACCGGGATGCTCAAGGCCGGGCTCCCCGCCACGGTGGAGATTCACCCGGCGAGGCCGCAATGAACCACGGAGCAGACGGGAACGCCGCGGTCACCGTGCGTGGATTGACCAAAGTCTTCGGCGCACGGGTGGCCGTAGACCGTCTGGATCTGAGCATCGGCAAAGGCGAGGTCTTCGGGTTGCTCGGCCCCAACGGGTCGGGCAAGACAACCACCATTCGCATGCTTTGCGGCCTGATGATGCCTACCGCCGGGACGGCCGCGGTGGTGGGGTTCGACGTGACCGTAGAGCCGGAACAGGTGCGCCGGAGGATTGGGTACATGTCCCAGCGCTTCGGGCTCTATGACGATCTCACGGTGGTCGAGAACATGAGCTTCTACGCCGCGATCTACGGACTCGGCGGCGATGCGCGCCGTGACCGTATCGGGGACCTGCTGACCGAGCTGGGTCTTCAGGAGCGAGCCGGCCAGCTGGCGGGTACGCTCAGCGGCGGGTGGAAGCAACGGCTTGCGCTGGCCTGCGCCACAGCTCACCGGCCGGCGATGCTCTTCCTGGACGAGCCCACTGCGGGAGTGGATCCAGCCTCGCGCCGGCTCTTCTGGCAATGGATTTACGCCCTGGCGAGGCAGGGGACCACGATCCTGGTCACCACCCACTACATGGATGAAGCCGAGCGGTGCGAGCGGCTCGGTTTCCTGTCTCAGGGCCGGCTGATTGCGGTCGGCACCGGCCAGGAGGTCCTCACCCACTTCGGACAGCCCACCATCGAGGATGTTTTCATCGAGCTGCAGCGCCGGGATGAAGGTGCGGTAGTATGAGACTGGGGCCCATGCTCTGGAAGGAGCTGGTGCAGCTTCGGCGGGATCGCTTTACCCTGGCGATGATGCTCGGCATCCCGGCCATTCAGCTCGTGCTCTTCGGCTACGCCATACGAACCGAGGTACGCCATTTGAGCACCGTGGTGCTCGACCAGTCCGCTACCCCGGAAAGCCGGGCGCTGGTCGACGTGCTCCGCAATACCGGTAACTTCGCCGTCGTCGGCCGGGTGGAGAGCCGAGCCGAGCTGGCCCACCGGATCGAGAGTGGACAGGCCAGCGCCGGGCTGGTGATCCCGCGCGATTTCATGCGCGATGTGAGGCGCGGCCGCACCGCTTCCGCGCAGATGATCGTGGATGCGGCCGACCCCATGGCTTCGTCGGCCGCCATGTCCGGGGCCGCCCGGGCCGGTGCGGCGCGCGCTGCCGTGCTGGCTCGAGCGGAGGGCAACCGGCCGGCCGCCTTGGAGATCCGGGTCCGGCCGTGGTACAACCCCGGGCTGCGTGATGCGGTCTACATCGTGCCCGGCATCATCGGCGTGCTGCTCTCGCTCACCATGGTGCTCATCACCAGCATGGCCATAGTGCGGGAGCGGGAGCGAGGCACGCTCGAGCAGCTGATCGTGACCCCGATCGACAAGACCAGCCTCATGCTTGGCAAGATCGTTCCGTTCCTGCTCATCGGCTTCGTGCAGATGACGGTGATTCTGATCCTGGGCTGGCTCCTCTTCGATGTCCCGGTCCGGGGGAGTCTGGCGCTGCTCTATGTCATGACCTTCGCCTTCATCGTCGCCAACCTCGGACTCGGTCTGCTCCTCTCCACGCTGGTCCGAAGCCAGGTGCAGGCGATGCAGCTCGGGTTTCTCTTCCTGCTTCCTAACATCCTGCTGTCCGGCTTCATGTTCCCCCGGCAGGCGATGCCCGACCTGGCTCAGTGGCTCGGAGCCGCGCTGCCGCTCACCTATTTCCTCACCGTTCTTCGCGGGATCCTGCTGAAGGGCGTCGGGCTCGAGCACTTGTGGGCCGAAGGGCTGATTCTGGCCGGTTTTGCCGTCGTGCTGGTCGCAACCAGCGTCGCCCGGTTTTCCAAGACTATCGAGTGAGGGTTCCGCAGGGCAGATGGTAATGAACGCCGCAGCGCGCTACGTTACAAAACATGAACCCGGTTCGCGCGTCCCCCCGCGCGGTGGATGAAGTCTTGCCTCAGCTGGTCGTTACCGGCATCTCCCCGTCCATCGACAGCGGCCGCTATGCCGTGAAACGTCTAGTAGGGGACGAGCTTCGCGTCGGCGCCGACATCTTCAAGGATGGCCATGATCTGCTCGCCGGACGGGTGCTATTCTCCGGGCCGGGCGAGCGGCGCTGGCACAGTGTGCCGCTCACCTACTCGTTCGACGAAGACCGCTGGCATGGCACCGTGCCCCTGGACCGGGTCGGCGAATGGCGCTTCACGGTCGAGGCCTGGATCGATCTGTTCGGCACCTGGCGCTCTGGCCTGACCAAGAAGGTGGAGGCGGGGCAGGAAGTAACATCGGAGCTGCAGGAAGGTGCCGAAATCGTGCGGGAGGCGGAGCGGCACGCCAGAGGTGAAGACCACGGGCGGCTCGCCCATTTCGCGGAGCTCTTCGCCGGCGCCGGGGCGGAGCGCAAAGCCCAGGTGGAGGCGGCTCTCTCGCCCGAGCTCGAGAGGCTCATGAGCGCCCACGAAGTCAAGGTGGGCGCCACTCGTGCCCCACAGGAGTACCGGGTGCGGGTGGATCCGCGGGGCGCCGGCTTTGCCGCCTGGTACGAGATGTTTCCCCGGTCGGCCACCAGCGATCCGGCCCGTCCGGGGACCTTCCGCGATGCCGAGGGTCAGCTGCCGCGCATCGCAGCCCTCGGCTTCGATGTGGTCTATCTCCCGCCGATCCATCCCATCGGGCGCACTCACCGGAAGGGCCCCAACAACTCGCTGGTGGCGAGGCCGAGCGATCCGGGCAGCCCCTGGGCTATTGGAAACGAGCAGGGCGGGCATACGGCCGTAGCTCCCGAGCTGGGCACTCTGGCAGACTTCCGCCGGTTCGTGGCCGCGGCCGAACGGCTGGGTCTGGAGGTGGCGCTCGACTATGCGCTACAGTGCTCGCCCGATCATCCCTGGGTCCGGGAGCATCCGGAATGGTTTTTCATCCGGCCCGACGGCACCATCAAATATGCCGAAAATCCTCCCAAGAAATACGAGGATATCTACCCCATAAACTTCTGGAGCGACGAGCGTGAGGCCCTCTGGGACGCGTGCCGGGACATTCTGCTGTTCTGGATCGAGCAGGGGGTGCGAACTTTTCGGGTGGACAATCCTCACACCAAGCCGTTCGCGTTCTGGGAGTGGGTCATCTCCGAGGTGCACCGCCTCCATCCGGAGGTGGTGTTCCTCTCGGAGGCCTTCACCCGGCCTAAGCGGATGCAGGCCCTGGCCAAGCTGGGATTCACCCAGTCGTATACCTATTTCACCTGGCGCAACACCGCCGAGGAGCTCCAGGAATACTTGACCGAGCTCACCACGACTGAAATGGCCGAGTACTTCCGGGCCAACTTTTTTGCCAATACCCCGGACATACTCCATGAGTATCTCCAGGAAGGTGGGAGGCCGGCTTTCCGGATCCGCCTGTTTCTGGCGGCGACCCTCTCCCCGGTCTACGGTATTTACAGCGGCTTCGAGCTGGGTGAGAACGTCCCGCTCCGTAAACGGAGCGAAGAATATCTGGACTCCGAGAAATACCAGGTCCGGGTACGGAACTGGTCTGCGCCCCAGAGCCTCGACCGCGAGATCGCTCTCCTCAACCGGCTGCGCCGTAGCCATGCCGCGCTCCAGCGATTCACCAATCTCAGCTTCCATGAGGCGGGAAGCCCGGACGTGCTCTTCTATGTGAAAGGGGCCTGGAAGAACGACCTGTTGTGTGCGGTGACACTCGATCCGGGGCAAGCTCAGGAGGCCGAGCTGCTGGTCCCGCTGGAGCAGTTAGGTCTCACCGAGGACGAGCCCTTCGAGGTGGAAAACCTTCTCACCGGTGAGCGGCGGCGCTGGTGCGGGGCCCGGCAGACCGTCGCGTTCGACCCCCAGGGGGACATCGGCTACATCTGGCGTATCGTCCGGCCGGACGAAGGAGGCAGCGAGTGACGGACGACCCCTATTGGTATCGTGACGCCATCATCTATCAGGTTCACGTCCGGGCTTTCCACGATAGCGACGGGGACGGCATCGGCGACTTTGCCGGACTGACCGAGAAGCTGGACTTTCTCCAGGATCTGGGTGTCACCGCGGTGTGGCTCCTCCCCTTCTATCCCTCGCCGCTGCGGGACGATGGTTACGACATAGCGGACTACACCGACGTCCACTCCTCCTATGGAACCCTCCAGGATTTTCGGACCTTCCTGCGGGAAGCCCACAAGCGTGACCTCAAGGTCATCACCGAGCTGGTGCTCAACCACACCTCGGATCAGCACCCCTGGTTCCAGCGCGCCCGGCGGGCCCGGCCGGGAAGCCGGGCCCGGAAATTCTATGTCTGGGGCGACACCGCCGACCTGTACTCGGAGGCCAGAGTCATTTTCAAGGACTTCGAGCGCTCCAACTGGACCTGGGACAGCGAGGCGAACGCCCACTTCTGGCACCGGTTCTATTCTCACCAGCCCGACCTCAACTTCGACCATCCCGATGTTCACAAGGCCACCTTCGGGGTGCTCGATTTCTGGCTCCGCATGGGGGTGGACGGCCTGCGGCTAGACGCGGTGCCCTACCTCTACGAGCGGGAAGGGACCAACTGCGAGAACCTGCCGGAGACTCACGCCTACCTGAAGCAGTTGCGCCGGCACGTCGATTCAAAGTTCCGCAACCGGATGCTGCTGGCGGAGGCGAACCAGTGGCCGGAAGACGCCGTGGCCTATTTCGGCAAGGGCGACGAATGCCACATGGCATTTCACTTCCCGCTGATGCCCCGGCTCTTCATGGCGCTCCAGATGGAGGATCGCTTCCCCATCATCGACATCCTGCAGCAGACCCCGTCCATCGGCGATAGCTGCCAGTGGGCGGTGTTTCTGCGAAACCACGACGAGCTGACGCTGGAGATGGTCACCGACGAAGACCGGGACTACATGTACCGGGTGTACGCCAGCGATCCCCAGGCGCGGATCAACCTCGGTATCCGCCGCCGGCTGGCGCCGCTCATGGGCAACAACCGGCGCCGCATCGAGCTCATGAACGCGCTGCTGTTCTCGTTGCCCGGCACACCCATCGTGTACTACGGTGACGAGATCGGAATGGGAGACAACATCTACCTGGGCGACCGCAACGGGGTGCGTACGCCGATGCAATGGAGTCCCGACCGGAATGCCGGGTTCTCCCGGGCCAACCCGCAGAAGCTCTACGCGCCGATCATCATCGATCCCGAGTACCACTACGAGGCGCTGAACGTAGAGGCACAGCAGAACAACCCCCACTCGCTGCTCTGGTGGATGAAACACCTGATTGCGCTGCGGAAGGAGTACCGGGCGTTCGGCCGGGGAACGTTGCGGTTTCTGACGCCGGAGAACCCCCGGGTGCTGGCCTTCATCCGACAGTGGGAGGACGAGCGCATTCTGGTGGTCGCCAACCTCTCACGCTTTGCCCAGGCGCTGGAGCTCGACCTTTCCGAGCTTCAGGGCGCCACTCCGGTCGAGATGTTCGGCCGAACCGGATTTCCCAAGGTTGGGCAGCTGCCCTATTTCATCACCCTCGGGGCTCACGCCTTTTACTGGTTCCTGCTGCGCCCCGAGGTGCCCGCGGTGGCCGGCGCGGTGACGGAGGGCAAACCCGCGACGGTGGAGTTCGACGGCCCCTGGCAGGACCTGGTGCTCGGCGACGCGCACGAGCAGCTCGAGGAGATACTCCCGGCCTACCTTCGCGGCCGCCGGTGGTTCCGGGGCAAGGCGCGCGAGATCGCCTCGGTGGCGGTGGGCCAGGCCATTCCGGTGCCGGTCGGGGCGGACGACGTGCTGGTCACGCTCATCGAGGTGAGCTACCTGGATGGTGATGCCGAGACCTACGTGATCCCGTTCAGCTTCGCCGAACCGGAACGGGCCCGGGAGATCGCCGCCACGGTGCCTCAGGCAATAGTGCTCGGGCTGCCGCGGGGCGGGGTTCTCTACGACGCGATGGGCGACGAGGGCTTCGTGAACGCGTTGACTGACGGGGTTGCCCGGCGCCGTCGCTGGCGGAGCGAGCAGGGAGAGTTCGTGGCTTCCCGGACCCGGGCGTTTGCCGGGCTCCGAAATGGCGAGGATCCCCTCAAGGCCAGCCTCCTGCGGGCCGAGCAGAGCAACACCTCGGTCAATCTGGGCGACCGGCTCCTCCTCAAGCTCTTCCGCAAGCTGGAGCCCGGGACCAACCCCGACCTCGAGATCGGCCGCCATCTGACCGACCGGGCCCGCTTCCGCTGGGTACCGCTGCTGGCCGGGGGAATCGAGTATCGCCGCCCGAGACAGGAGCCGATCACGGTGGCCGTGCTGCACCAGTTCGTGCCGAGTGAGGGCGACGCGTGGCGGGTGGCGCTCGATGCGCTGGGCCGCTACTTCGAGCAGGCGCTGGTGCTGCGCCCGCAGCCCACCGATCTCCCCATGGGACCGGCGGCTCTGTTGGAACGGGCCCGCCTCCAGGTGCCGGCGCTCGTCGAAGAGCGCAGTGGCGGGTTCATGGACAGCGCCCGGCTCCTGGGACAACGCACCGCGGAAATGCATCTGGCGCTGGTACGGTCCAAGGATGACCCCGCGTTCGTTCCCGAGCCGTTCACCGCGCTGTATCGCCGGTCACTCTATCAATCGCTTCGGTCGCTCACCCGCTCGACCTACGACCTGTTGCGCCGGCAGCTCGACCGCCTGCCGGAGAGCGTCCGCCCCGACGCCCGGCAGGTGCTCGAGCTGGAAGACCGGCTGCTGCGGCAGGTGCGGTCGGCGATGGAGCGCAAGATCTCGGGCCTTCGCATCCGCATCCACGGAGACTATCACCTGGGCCAGGTGCTCTTCACCGGCCGCGATTTCGTGATTCTCGACTTCGAGGGAGAGCCGAGTCGCAGCCTGAGTGAGCGCCGGTTCAAGCGCTCGGCTCTACGCGACATAGCGGGGATGGTGCGCTCCTTCGATTACGCCGCCACCTATGCGCTCCGGCAAGGCCCCACCCGTACCGAGGATACCGCGGCGCTTCAGCCGTGGGCGCGCATGTGGCAGCGGTGGGCCTCCGCCACGTTTCTGCAGGGCTATCTCCAGACCGCCGGCGAAGCGCCCTTCCTGCCCCGCTCGCAAGACGAGTTCCATGCCATGCTCGATTTCTATCTTCTGGACAAGGCGGTGTACGAGCTCCGCTACGAGCTGAACAATCGTCCCGACTGGGTCGGGATCCCACTCGCCGGCATCCTCGAGCGGTTCGAGGCCGAGCCTGCCGCGCGTCCATCCGGGGCCACCCGATGAGGAGCGCCTCGGTGCCGCCGGCGGTGCGGACCGACCCGGCCGAGCTGGAGCGCCTGGCCGCGGGACGTCACGTGGACCCGCACAGCATTCTGGGTGCCCATCCCCTGGCCGGCGGCGTCGTAGTGCGCACGCTCCATCCCGACGCCACCGCGGTGGATTGCCTCCTGGCCGGTGGGAGCGTGGTGCCCATGGTGTCGCTGGCCCCGGGCTTCTTCGCGGCACACCTCCCGGGCGCCTCACTGCCGCTTCGCTACCGCTATCGCTACCACTTTCCCGGCGGCGCCCGTTGGGAGGAGGACGATCCCTACCGTTTTCTCCCCTCTCTCGGCGACATCGACGTCTACTTGATCTCCGAAGGAACCCACCGTGCGCTCTGGCGACAGTTCGGCGCCCATCGCCGCCGGATCGACCACGTCGATGGCGTCGCCTTCGCGGTCTGGGCGCCCAGCGCACTCGGGGTGAGCGTGGTGGGCGATTTCTGCCGCTGGGATGAACGGCGGCTGCCCATGCGCCGGCTTGGCTCCTCGGGCGTGTTCGAGCTGTTCGTCCCCGGTGTCTCATCGGGCGCGCTGTATCAGTATCGCATCACCGCTCCGGGGGGTGAGGTCCGGAAGAAAGCCGATCCCTTCGCCCAGGCCATGGAGACCCCTCCCGGGACGGCCTCCCGCTTCGTCACCTCCTCCTACCAGTGGGGCGATGGAGAATGGATGGCGCGTCGTGCCGGCACTGCCCTGCAGGCTCAACCGATGGCGGTATACGAGGTGCACCTCGGCTCCTGGGCCCGGGTAATGGAGGAGGGCAACCGGCCGCTGACCTACCGCGAGATCGCGCCCCGGCTGGTGGAACACGCCAAGCGCCTGGGATTCACCCACCTGGAGTTTCTGCCGCTGGCCGAGCACCCCTTTACCGGGTCATGGGGATATCAGGTCAGCGGCTATTTCGCTCCCACGGCGCGGTACGGCACACCGGACGATCTCCGGTATCTGATAGACTGCTGCCACCGTTCCGGCCTGGGAGTCATCATGGACTGGGTTCCCGCCCACTTCCCCAAGGACGACTTTGCCCTCCGCCGCTTCGATGGCACCGCCCTCTACGAGCACGATGATCCCCGCCGGGGAGAGCATCCGGAGTGGGGCACCCTCATCTTCAATTACGGCCGGCGGGAGGTGCGGAATTTTCTGGTCGCCAACGCCCTTTACTGGCTGGAGGAGTTCCACATAGACGGGCTCCGGGTGGATGCGGTTGCCTCCATGCTCTATCTGGATTACAGCCGGAAGGCCGGGGAGTGGATTCCCAACCGCCTCGGCGGCAGGGAAGACCTGGAGGCGGTCGAGTTCCTCCAGATGTTGAACCGGGTTATCGCCGAAGAGCACCCCGGCTGCTTCACCATCGCCGAGGAATCCACCGCCTGGCCCAGGGTAACCGGCCCTGTTTCCGAGGGTGGACTCGGGTTCTCCTTCAAGTGGAACATGGGCTGGATGCACGATACGCTGAGCTACTTCGCTCAGGACCCGATCTACCGCGCCTCGCACCACGAGTCGCTCACCTTCGGAATGATGTACGAGTATAGCGAGCGCTTCGTCCTGCCGCTCTCGCACGACGAGGTGGTCCACGGTAAGGGGACGCTCCTGTCCCGGATGCCGGGCGACGAGTGGCAGAAGTTTGCCAACCTGCGCGCCTTGTTGGCGTACCAGTACACCCGGCCGGGCAAGCCGCTGCTGTTCATGGGAAGCGAGCTCGGCTCGCGGCGGGAATGGAACCACGACCTCAGCCTCGACTGGCACCTGGCGCACCAGCCGCTCAACGCCGGCCTGCTTCGGTTCGTCGAGGATCTTGGCGCCATGTACCTGAAGCGGCCGGAGTTCTGGCGGGATGACAGCGATCCTGCGGGCTTCACCTGGCTCGACGCGGACGACCGGCAACACTCGATCTTTGGCTACCTGCGCCACGCCGGCGACCGCCACGCGCTGGTGCTCCTCAACCTCACGCCGGTACCACGCGAGGGCTACCGGGCCGGTGCCCCGGCGCAGGGCGTCTATGAGGTAATCCTCTCCAGCGACGATCCCCGGTACGGCGGGAGCGGCCATGGCGCCGGAGCCCGCCTCGCGGCCGAATCGATTCCCTGGCAGGGACAACCGAGCTCCCTGATCGTCACCCTTCCTCCTCTCGGGGCACTGGTGCTCGCCCCCTCATCCAGTTGAGCCTTCGTTTCCGGCTGTGATCTCGGTTCTCGAGCGTGGCGCCACGGTGCGGCCGGACGGGTCCGTGCGGTTCTCGGTCTGGGCACCCCACGCACGCCAGGTGGGCGTGCGGCTACAGCGGGGCCGAGGAGTCGAGAGCTTCACGCTCGAGCCGGACTCCGATGCCGTTCACGCCGGGGTGGTGAAAGACGTCGAGCCGGGCAGCGATTACTACTATGTGCTCGACGGTCAGATAGAGCGTCCCGATCCGGTCAGCCGCTTCCGGCCCGGCGGGGTCCACGGGCCTACCAGAATCGTCAGCCCGGATGAGCACCGCTGGTCGGACCAGGAATGGCGGGGTCGCAGCCCGGCGGATCTGGCCATCTACGAGCTGCACGTCGGAACCTTCACTGCCGAAGGTACCTTCGATGCGGTGGTCGAGCGGCTCCCCTATCTCAAGGAGCTGGGGATCACGGCCCTCGAGATTATGCCGGTCGCGGAGTTCCCGGGCGGGCGGAACTGGGGCTACGACGGCGTCTCGCTCTATGCGCCGCAGAGCAGTTACGGTGGCCCCGCTGGGCTCAAGCGCCTGGTTGATGCCGCCCATGGCCAAGGCCTCGCCGTCCTGCTGGACGTGGTGTACAACCACCTGGGCCCCGAAGGCAATTACCTGGGGGACTTCGGCCCCTACTTCTCCGACCGCCACCGGACGCTGTGGGGCCAGGGATGGAACCTGGATGGCCCCGATAGCGACCAGGTGCGGCGCTATCTGGTCGACAACGCGCTGTATTGGGTCACCGAATTTCACCTGGACGGGCTCCGGCTCGATGCGGCCGACAAGATCGTCGATCTCGGTGCGCTCCACTTCCTGGAGGAGGTGGTCGCCGCGGTGGGGCGGCAGGGCGAGGCGCTGGGCCGCCGGATCTTCATGATCGCGGAGAGCGATGCCAACGACCCCCGCTTCATCCGTCCCCCGGAGCTGGGCGGATATGGCTTCGACGCGCAGTGGGCCGATGACTTTCACCACGCCGTGCACGCGGCGCTCACGGGAGAGCGTCAGGGGTACTTCGCTGACTTCGGGGGGGTGGAACCGGTGGCCAAGGTCCTTGCCGAACGCTTCGTGAACGACGGCAGATACTCACCCTACCGGCGGCGGCGCTACGGCCGGCCGGCCGCGGACCTGCCGGGCGACCGCTTCGTGGTCTGCATTCAGAATCACGATCAAGTCGGCAATCGTGCCGCTGGGGAGCGACTCTCGGTCCTGGTTTCTCCCGAGGCGCTCCGATTAGGCGCCGCTATACTTCTGCTTTCGCCTTACGTCCCGCTGCTGTTCATGGGAGAGGAGTATGGGGAGATCAATCCGTTTCTCTACTTTGTGAGTCACGGCGACCCCGCCCTGGTCGAGGCGGTGCGCCAGGGCCGGCGACGCGAGTTCGAGGCGTTCGCCTGGTCCGGCAAGGTATGCGACCCGCAATCCGAGGAGACCTTCCGGCGATCGCGGCTCGACTGGTCCCGGCGCCGCCAGCCTCCGAACGCTGCCCTGCATTCCCTGTACACCGATCTGCTCCGGGTCAGGTGGTCGGAGCCCGCCCTGCGACCCGGACGCGCTGACGCCAGCGTGTCGCACGACGCCGGAGCCGGCTGGGTGTCGCTCCGCCTTGCCGCGCAAGGCTCGGTGTTGATGGGACTGTTCAATTTCGCGAATGTTCCACAGCCGGTTCCAATGCCCTCTCCCGGTGCCGGTCTGGTGCTTTCCACCGATCACCGGCGTTATGGCGGGATGGACCGCGTGGCGGTCCGCGGGCAGGAGGCGCTGCTCCCTCCTCTGACCGCGGCGCTGGTGCGCGGGGAACCCGCGTGATTCGGGTCTGGCCGGGAGTTCCCGCCCCGCTGGGCGCCACGTGGGACGGCGAAGGCACCAACTTCGCGATCTTTTCCGAGCACGCAACCCGGGTGGAGCTCTGTTTCTTCGCCAGCCCGGATGATGCGGTCGAAGCCTCCCGGGTCGAGCTGCGTGAGCGAACCGACCAGATCTGGCACGCGTATCTGCCGGATGTGCGACCGGGTCAATGTTACGGTTATCGGGTCCACGGCCCTCAAGCGCCGGAGGATGGGCACCGCTTCAATCCGGCCAAGCTGCTCATCGATCCCTACGCCAAGGCGATCAGCGGAACCATCAAGTGGAGCGACGCGCTCTCGGGATATCCGGTGCGCAGCGCCGATCCGGACCGCGACCTGATCGCCGACTCGCAGGACAGCGCGGCCGGCATGCCGAAATGCGTGGTGGTGGAGTCCGCCTTCAGCTGGGGAGACGACCAACACCCCCGAACCGCCTGGAACCGCACGGTCATCTACGAGTGTCACGTCAGGGGAATGACCATGCTCCACCCCCAGGTGCCGGAAGCGTTGCGGGGTACCTATCTCGGGCTGGCGACCGATCCGATCATCGATCACCTGACCGGTCTCGGGGTAACCGCCGTCGAGCTCTTGCCGGTGCACCACTTCGTCACCGAGCGGAGGCTGGTGGAGAAGGGGCTGACCAACTACTGGGGCTACAGTCCCATCGGTTACTTCGCGCCTGATGTACGCTATGCCACGCAGGGGCTGGGCCAGCAGGTAGCCGAGTTCAAGTCAATGGTGAAGCGGTTCCACCGGGCGGGCCTCGAGGTCATCCTCGACGTGGTGTACAACCACACCGCTGAGGGCAACCACCTGGGGCCTACCCTCTCGTTCCGGGGAATCGATAACGCCGCCTACTACCGTCTGGATCCGGACAACCCCCGCTTCTACACCGACTACACCGGCTGCGGCAACACGCTCGACATCCGCCATTCCCGCACCATGCAGCTGGTGATGGATAGTCTCCGCTACTGGGTCACCGAGATGCACGTGGACGGCTTCCGCTTCGATCTGGCGCCGGTGCTGGCCCGGGGCGAGTCGGCGGTGAATCCGTTTGCCGAGTTCTTCCACGTGGTGCGACAGGACCCCGTCGTCTCGCGGGCCAAGCTCATCGCTGAGCCTTGGGACCTGGGGCCCGGAGGATACCAGGTGGGGCAGTTCCCCATCGGCTGGGGCGAGTGGAACGCGCAGTACCGCGATACCCTCCGCCGCTTCTGGAGAGGAGATCCCGGCCAGGTCGGCGACCTCGCGTCTCGCCTTGCCGGCAGCAGCGACCTCTATCAGCACAGCCAGCGAAGCCCGCTGTCGAGCGTGAACTTCATCACCTGCCACGACGGCTTCACCCTGAACGACCTCGTGAGCTACGAGTCGAAGCACAACGAGGCCAACGGCGAGGACGGCCGGGACGGTAACGACAACAATCTCAGCCGTAACTGGGGGGTAGAGGGCCCCACCGAAGCGGCCCACGTCGTCCGGATCCGGGAGCGGATGAAGCGGAACTTCATCGCCGCTCTCGCCTTCTCCCAGGGAGTGCCGATGCTGGCCCACGGCGACGAGATGGGGCGGACCCAGCTGGGCAACAACAACGCCTACTGCCAGGACGGACCGCTCACCTGGATGGACTGGCGCCTCGGCCCGATGCAGGAGCAGCTGCTCGCCTTTACCCGTGCCGTATTCGCCCTCCGGGGTGCCAACCCGGTGCTCCGGCGCCGCAACTTCTTCCGCCACGAGGCTCGGGCTCCGGGCAGCGGCAAAGACCTGACCTGGCTGTCTCCGGACGGCACCGAGATGACGGAGGAGAATTGGAACGACGAGTCGAATCACGTTCTGGGTATGCTGATCCGGGGCGAGGCCACCGATGAGATCGACGAGCAGGGCAGGCGGCTGCTCGGCGAAGCGATTCTCCTTCTGGTAAATGGCGGGGCCCGCTCCCGCGCCTTCACCCTGCCGGTGGTGGAAGGGCAGGGCACGTGGACCGAGATCCTCAACACGGCCCACCCCACGCCGCGTGCGGTGCCATCTGGAGTCGTCAACCTGGTGGCACACTCGCTGATGTTGCTCCGTTTCGAGACGCCAAGTTGACTCCATGGCTGAGCTTCTGGCGAGCTACCGGCTCCAGTTGCACGCCGGCTTTCCTCTCTCCCGCGTTCGTGAGGTAGTTCCCTACCTTCATCGTCTCGGCATCACCCACCTGCACTGCTCCCCCCTGCTGCATGCCCGGCGCGGCAGCACCCACGGCTACGATGTGGTGGACCCCGGTCGGCTCAACCCGGCGCTCGGTACCGAGGCGGAGTTGGCTGAACTGGCAGCGGCGCTGCGGCAAAAGGAGATGGGGATCGTCCTCGATGTGGTCCCCAATCACATGGCTGTGTCCAGCGAGAACCCGGCGTGGGAGGACGTCCTGGCCCACGGTCCGGCTTCGCGGTACGCCCGATGGTTCGATGTGGATTGGCGTGCCACCGAGCGGGAACTCCGGTCCCGGGTGCTTCTTCCCGTGCTGGGCGACCATCGGGTACGGGTGCTGCAACGTGGTGAGATCGGGCTGGCGCTGGAAGAGGGCCGGCTGCGGGTCCGGTATCACGATCATAGCTTTCCGCTCGACCCCGCCAGCCTCCCGGTCGTTCTCCAGGACGCGGCCCCCCGGTGCAACCAGCTTCTCGGCACCGATCACCCCGCGTGTGGTAACCTGCAGGAGGTGATCACGCGGCTCCGGCAGCTTCCCCGACGCACCCACCGCAGCCCGGCGGCCATCGCCCGGCGACGCGAGATAGCATCGGCGGAACTGGAGCGCCTCCGGCAGCTCTGCCTCGACTCCCCCGAGGTAGCCGTAGCTGTCGGGCGGGCGGCCACCGCTTTCAGCCGCGGCTCGGTGGGGCTTTCCCGACTCCGCCGGCTTCTCGATGCCCAGGTGTACCGCCTGGTGTACTGGCGCCGGGCCGCCCGGGAGATCAACTACCGGCGCTTCTTCGACATCGACGATCTGGTCGCGCTTCATATGGAAGACCCGGAAGTTTTCGCCGAGACTCACGCGCTGGTGCTGGAGTGGGGCCGGCAGGGTTGGCTTCAGGGGTTCAGGATCGATCACCCCGACGGGCTGCTCGACCCTTTGGGGTATTTCCAGCGGCTGGTCGCGGCAGCCACGTCGGAGGCCGGCCGACCGCCACCGATCTACGTGGAGAAGATCCTCTCTCCCGGCGAACGGCTGCGTTCGGAGTGGCCTGTGGCGGGCACCACCGGCTACGATTTTCTGAACCAGACCGAGAGCCTGTTCATCGATCCAGCAGGTTACCGGCTGATCGAGCAGGAATACCGCCGAATCATCCGGCAGCCGCTGGAGTTTCCCTCGATCGCCCGGCTGGCCAAGCGCCAGGTGCTGGAGTCGGGCCTCTCGGCGGGGGTCCGGCGCCTCGCCGACCGGCTGCTGAAACTTTCTGGACGCCGGACGCTGCGCCCGGTCAAGCCGCATGCGCTGGCGGTCGCTATCGTCGAGACCATCGCGTCGCTGCCGGTGTACCGCACCTACGTGGACCCGAGCACACCCGAGCCGGGGGAGCAGGACCGGCGCCTGCTCGAGGCGGCCCTGGCCGATGCGAGAGCGCGGGGTCGGGCATCGGCCGAGGCGCTGGACCTGCTCGGTGCCGCGTTGCTGGCCAGCGACGGACCCATGCGGGAGCCCGAAACCGAGGGACTCCGGGTCCGATTCGTACAACACTTCCAGCAGCTCAGCGGACCCGCTACGGCCAAAGGAGTCGAGGACACAGCCTTCTACTCTTATGCGCCGCTTCTGTCGCGAAACGAGGTGGGCGGTGACCCGGCGCTGCCGCTGCAGGATGCGGTGGCAGAGTGGCATAGCGCCAACGGTCATCGAGCGCAACGATGGCCGCGCTCGATGCTGGCGGTCACCACGCACGACACCAAGCGCTCGGCGGATGTGCGCTCCCGGCTCGACGTGCTCTCCGAGATCCCTGACGAGTGGCTCGCGGCCGTTGAACGGTGGCGGGACTGGAATCGAGGCCACAAGCGCGATCTGGATGGCCATAGGGCCCCGGACCCCAACACCGTCTACCACCTGTTGCAGGCATTCGTCGGAGTGTGGCCGGCGCCAACCCTCGACCCGGCTGAGATTCCGGTGCTCGAGCCTCCCTGCCTCGCGTCCCTGCGGGAGCGCCTGGTCGAGTATTCGCTCAAGGCGGCGCGTGAAGCCAAGCTGAAGACCAGTTGGACCGAGCCGGATACCCGATTCGAGGCCGCGTTGCAGGAGTACGTCGAGGCAGTGCTCGATGCGGAGCGGTCGCCGGAGTTCCTCGGGAGTCTCGCATCGTTCGTTCAGCGCATCGCGAGGGTGGGAATGTGGAACGGCCTTTCGCGGACTCTGCTGGAGCTCGCGTCGCCGGGAATACCGGACCTGTATCAAGGTGATGAGCTCTGGAACCTGGCCCTGGTGGATCCGGACAATCGCCGGCCGGTGGACTTCGAGCTGCGGTCCCGTCTACTCGACGAGATCGAGGAGAGGTGGGCGGCCGGGGGCGACTCCCGGCGCGAGCTCCTCTGCGACCTGCTCTCGCACGTCGAGGACGGCCGGCTGAAGCTCCACCTGGTGCGGGCGGTGCTTCATGCCCGCCGGGAGCATCCCCAGCTCTTTCTCTCCGGGGGAAGCCAGCCGCTCTTGCTGGAGGGCCCGGCAAGCGATCACGTAATTGGCTTTGCTCGACGGCATTGCGCGAAGCACGCTATCGTGCTGGCCCCGCGAATGCTCGCCCGGCAGGTCCTTGCCAACCCTCGCCTCCCTACTGCGGCTGAGATCTGGGAGGGGACCGGGGTGACAGTACCGGAGGGCTGGCCGGTGGAATGGCGCTGCGCTTTGAGCGGCGAGACCCTACGCAGCGCCAACCGGATGGTTCGGATGGACGAGGCGTTCCGGCGGTTGCCGGTGGCGTTGCTGCTGGGTCAGCGATAGAGGCCTACTAGCCGTCGAGCGCCCGGCCACTGAGTGCCCGCTGCACCTGGTCGGGGAAGCTGCGGATGTCAATCGGCTTGGTTATGTAGCCGTTGAAGCCGGCCTCCAGGGCTCGCTCCCGATCGCCGGTCATGGCGTGGGCGGTCAACGCTATGACCCGCACGCTGGTAGAGGATGACTTCCGGATCTCCTGAAGCAAGGCAAAGCCGTCCTTGCCGGGGAGCTGGATGTCCATCAGCACCAGGTCTGGAGCCGTCTGCCGGATATGGTCGAGCAGACCCTCGCCTCCCGAGAGGCCGGTCACCTCGTGGCCCTTGAGCCCGAGGATGGTACTGAACAGCTTCATGTTGTCCGGACTGTCTTCCACGATCAGGATTTTCGCCATGCGGACTCCCGTTCGAATCGGGTGCAATATCAGTACACTCCTGCCTGAACTCCGGCAACGACCCCAGCCGTCACCGGTCTAGGGCGTGCGCCCCACTTCACTCGCGGTGATCGGCCTGGGAGCGATAGGAGGATCGCTGGCCTGGCAGTCGCGGCTCGCGGGAGTCCCGCGGGTGGTCGGCTATTCACCTGAGCCTGGCGAGGGGATCCAGGCGCTCAAGGCCTCAGCCATCACCGAGCTGGCGGAGAGCCCCGGCCGGGCCGTCCGCGGTGCCGACCTGGTGGTACTGGCGGTCCCGCCGCGTGCGACTCTCGATCTGGTCAACCAGCTGGCGCCGCTTCTCGAGCCCGCTGCGCTACTCACCGACGTGTGCAGCGTCAAGGCTCCGGTGGTCAGGCAAGCGGTGGCTGCCGGGCTGGGCGACCGGTTTGCGGGTGGTCATCCACTCGCCGGCACCCACGAGTCCGGCTTCACGTCGGCGCGGCCGGACCGCCTGCGCGGGTGTGTAGTGTACATCTGTGAAAGCGGCACCCCCGGCGGGTACGGGGCGGCGCAGAGCGTCACCAGCTTCTGGGAGCACACGTTGCAGACGGCACCCATCCGGATTGGGGCGGAGGATCACGACCGGCAGCTGGGCTGGACCAGCCATCTGCCCCAGGCGGTCGCTTATGCTCTCGCCAGGAGCCTGGCCGAGCAGGGGCTCGGAGGAGTGTCGTTCGGCAGGGGTGCCAGGGACACTACCAGGCTGGCGTCCAGCAACCCCGATATGTGGGCTGACATCTTCCTCTATAATCGGTCCGCGGTTGACCAGGCCCTGGAGCGAACCCAAGGCCAGCTGGCGGAGCTCCGCCGGCTGCTGGCGAGTGGTGACGTCGCGGTGCTTCGCCGCTTTCTCCAGGAAGCGCAGGCCTTTCGCAACGGAATCGAACGATGAGAGTGGGGGGCAGCGTTCGGGTTCCAGGAGACAAGAGCATAACCCACCGGGTACTTCTGCTGGCCGCCCTGGCACCCGGGAAGAGCCGTGTCAGAGGTGCGCTCACCTCGCTCGATGCCCGTTCTACCGCTCGGGTCCTGCGCCAGCTCGGAGCCGATCTTTCGCCGTTGCGTTCCGGCACCGCGACGATGGTTCAGGGCCGGGTGCGTTTCCGCCGGCCGGCCGGTCCTCTCTTCTGCGGGAACTCGGGCACCACCACCCGACTCCTGCTGGGTCTCCTGTCGGCTCACCGGTTCTCCGCCACCCTCACCGGCGACCGGTCGCTCCGGCGACGTCCGATGCGCCGGGTCACCACCCCGCTGGCGGCGATGGGTGCCCGCTTCATCGAGCGAAACGGCGATGGCCTGCCACTTACCGTGCGGGGCGACCGGCTCCGCCCCATCAGCTACGACATGCCGGTCTCCAGCGCTCAGATCAAGAGCGCCGTGCTCCTGGCAGGAATGGCAGGACAGGTGGAGGTGGCCCTGAGCGAGCCGCACGGGCGCTCACGTGATCACACCGAACGGCTCCTGCGCGCGTTCGGCTTCGGGGTCATAGAGAAGGAAGGCCGGATCTACTTCGCCCCCAGCGGAAGGATAGAGCCCTTCGACCTGGAGGTTCCTGGCGATCCCTCCTCGGCTGCCTTCCTCGTGGGCGCAGGGGTGCTGGCCGAAACCGGTGAGCTGCGCATCGCGGAGGTGGGAGTGAATCCCACCCGTACCGGCTTTCTGGACATGCTGGCCCGAATGGGTGCCAGGGCCCAGGTGGAGAACACCTCGACGCGCTTTGGCGAACCGGTGGGCGACCTGCTGGTGCGGCCTGCCCGGCTTCGTTCCACAGAGATCTCGGCCGGGGAGATTCCCGGGCTGATCGACGAGATCCCGCTCCTGGCCGTGCTTGCCTCCCGAGCCGCAGGCACCACCACGTTCCGGCAGGTGGGAGAGCTTCGGGTCAAGGAGAGCGATCGTCTCGGGCTGATGGCCGAGAATCTCCGGTCGGTCGGGGCTCAGGCGGAGGTCGTGGGCGACGATCTCGTGGTGGAAGGCACCGACCGGGCGCCGCGGGGAAAGGTGCGGACCGAGGGAGATCACCGGCTGGCCATGGCGTTCGCGGTGCTCGGCACGCTGCCCGGGGCGCGGATCCGGATAGATGACCTGGAGTGTGCGGCGGTGAGCTTTCCCAATTTTGCGGAGACGCTGAAGCTGATCAGGCGCTAGGTCCTTTACCGCCGGATGTGGTCCTCGGCTCGAACGTCAGCACCAGAAGACCTCCCAGCCCGGCCCCCAGAGCGCCGGCGACGAAATCCCCCCAATCACCCTCCCGATAGGGGAGAACCCATTGCAGGAGCTCGATTCCGCCCGCGAATGCGAACGAGGTCAGGAGCATCCATCCTATCCTCGATGGGCGGTCGAGGTAGAAAAGCAGGGCAAACCCCAGAAAGATCCCGAAGTGGACCGCCTTGTCGAACTGATCTGAGTCCAGCAGGGGCGTGCGGGGCACCGGCACTAAAAACACCAGTACCATTACCAGGACGTAGCTGACGAAGATCTTGTGGCGCCATTGGGTACCTATACGTCTGACCAGAGCATCTCCTTCCCAACAGATTAAAAAGCCCTTCCGCGCCGCATTATATAGTGGACTCAGTTGAGTTTGCAAACTCGCAATCTGCCCTTCCATAGTTGAAGATCGTGCCCAGCTCCGGTAGAATGCCGCCGCGGCCATGTGGTCGCCTCCGCCACGGAACCGATCGCATGGACCAACCTCGTCGGCCCATTCAGCCTCAGTTGACCGGCGGCGTCATCGCCATCGATGGCCCCTCCGCTTCGGGTAAGTCCAGCACCGCCCGGGCCGTGGCGGAGGCGCTCGGGTTCGCCCACCTGGACTCGGGGTCGTTCTACCGGGGCGTAACCCTGGTGGCGCTGCGAGAGGCCGCCAGGCAGCGGGCGCGGGGCCAGGACGAGGAGCTTTCGCCGGAGACGATCCTCCGGGCAGCAGAGGACCGGGGGCTCATGCTGCAATCGGACGGGGTCGGGTTTGCAGCCTATTTGGAAGGCGAGCCGGTCGAGGAGGCACTGAGGAGCGCTGAGGTGACCGCTCGGGTCTCCGCCATTGCCGCGATTCCCGTGGTGCGGGAGTGGGTCAACTCGCGGCTTCGGGCGATGGTTCGGGCCGGCCAGAACGTGGTGGTAGATGGGCGTGACATCGGAACCGTGGTGTTCCCCAGTGCCGATCTCAAGATCTTCCTGACCGCCTCGCCCCAGGCTCGAGCAGGCCGCCGGATAAGCCAGCGCGGTGTCGCCGTCGAGCCCGAGCACATCGATGCCGAGACGGCGGCCCTGGCCGCCCGTGACCACGCCGACTCGACCCGCGAGGTGGCTCCTCTCCGCCCGGCGTACGATGCGGTCCACCTGGACACCACGGCCATGGATTTTGCCGAGCAGGTTCGGTTCATCGTGGGGCTCGCCCGGCCGATCTTCGAGCACGGCTGAGCCAGCCAACCGCGTCCGCGGTATACGCGGCGGCGTTGCGCTCTCGGGATTCCAGCACATATTGGAAACGACCCTGCCGCACTGACGTCTGTGGTTAGTTCTCCTGCTCAGCCGACACCGCCATATCTCGGGCCTAGTCCTGCCATCATGAGCACTTGTTGACAAAGGTCCTGTACATCCTGGCTTACGCTCGCAGCGGAACCACAATCCTGGCGAGCCTGCTCGGTGAGATCGACGGGTTCTTTCACGCCGGGGAGCTATGGTACTTCTGGGATCGTTGCTTCCCTCCCCGTTCTATGGCGCGATGTGGCTGCTGGGCTGTGCTCCCGGAGTGTCCCCTCTGGTCTGCGGTTCTGGACACATTGGCTTCGAGCGATGCTTCGGACTCTCTGAAAGCGTGCCACAGAACGGTGGGGCCAAGCGGTGTTTGCCATCCCGCCCTGTCAAAGATGGTCGAGCTCCAAAAACAGGCCGATCGCTCCGTGAGGTACTGGCATCCGCTGAAGGGAGTCGTGCCGAGGATTCGGCAATCAGAGGCGGTAGAAGGCTTCTGCCGGGTCCAAGGGGCGCTCTATCGAACAATCGAGGCTCAGACCGGCGCCAAGGTCATCGTCGACTCGTCCAAGCTACCCGCTCCCGCTGTCCTTCTGACCGAAATTCCCGGAATCGAGCCTTATTTCGTCCATATGGTTCGGGACCCCCGCGGTGTGTTCTTCTCTCGACAACGACGCCGGATGGAACAAAGTGGGCGTGGCAATTTCAACCCCCCACTGCTTGCTCTCGATGCATTTCAGTGTGCGCGGGACAACCTGTACTCGGAAGCGATTGTGCGTCGTTTCGGCATTGGACGGCGACTCTTCGTCTCCTACGAGCGATTCGTGACTAAGCCGCGCGAAACCATCAACGCGATTGGTGAGCTGGTCGGAATGCCTGTCGACTCCGTGCCCTTAGCAGGCCACACGGCCCGGCTGAAGACCAACCATACGGTGCGGGCGAATCGCAATCGTTTCCAGACCGGGGAAGTGGAAATTCGGCACGATGTGGATTGGCAGGCTGCGCTCGGAGGAAGGGATCGCCTCCTTGGTAGCTTGCTGGCCGCACCGCTACTCTTGCGGTACGGCTACCCATTGCAGACCGCGAGCTCGCGCTAGTTGCTCCGGCCGTGCTTGGCCGCGCCAGTCCCTCTGAGATCATCCACGAAGATCGGGTCATAAGGGTCTCGCGCTTTGCAGCGGCGTTGCGTTCTCACGAATCCGAGCGATATTGGATCCAAACCCACCTCGATGTTGCCGTTTAAATGCCATGCCAATCGAAAGTCCTGCATGCACGGCAATCGAAGGCCACCACCGGCAAATCCCGCGGTTAACGGTGGGCCAGTGAATGAGGGGTGCCGATGAGCAGTGGTGCATTGCCGGCGCGCTACAGTGAAGTTCAGGATGAACTGCGGCTACACCCGCGCAAATGGCTGGTCACGGGGGCGGCCGGATTCATTGGCTCGAATCTGGTAGAGCTCCTGCTCGGTCTTGATCAGTCGGTCGTCGGTCTCGACAACTTCGCGACCGGTCGAAGCTCCAACCTGGAGGATGTCCGCCGCTGTATAGACGAGAGGCGCTGGGCGCGGTTCCGATTTATCGAAGGCGACATCCGGGAAGCCGACACCTGCCTCGAAGCCTGCCGCGGGATCGACGTGGTGCTCCACCAGGCGGCGCTGGGATCGGTACCGCGCTCACTCGAGGACCCCGTGAGCACCAACCAGGCCAATATTGACGGCACGCTGCACATGCTTGTCGCGGCCCGAGATAGTGGGGTGCACCGCTTTGTGTACGCTGCGTCCAGCTCAACCTACGGTGATGAGCCGGCGCTACCGAAGGTGGAGGACCGCATTGGCCGTCCGCTCTCTCCCTACGCCGTTACCAAATACGTCGGCGAGCTCTATGCCGGCGTGTTCCATCGGTGTTACGGGCTCGAGAGCATCGGGCTTCGTTACTTCAATGTGTTCGGGCGGCGACAGGACCCGGCTGGTGCCTACGCGGCCGTGATCCCCAAGTGGGTCGACCAGCTGATCGGGGGTCGACCCTGTCGAATTTATGGAGACGGCGAGACGAGCCGCGATTTTTGTTATATAGACAACGTGCTCCAGGCCAACCTCCTCGCCGCGGCGGCCGATGTTTCGGCCACCGGCGAGGTGTACAACGTTGCCGTCGGAGAACGAACCACGCTCAACGAGCTCTTCCGCGCCATTCGAGACGAGCTCCTGGTCCGCTTCCGCGAGGTTGCCAAGATGGAACCTGAGTACGCGCCGTTCCGAGCCGGTGACATCCGCCACTCGCTGGCGAATATCTCGAAGATTCAGGAACGCCTGAGATACCACCCCACCCATGGGCTGCGAGATGGGCTGCACGAGGCAATCGGCTGGTACGCGACCACCCCGCGGCCGCCGATCGCGGCGATGCAGGCTGGTGCATGAGCAAAATTCTCGGCAGAGCGCCGGGCCAGGCAGGCACCACTGCGGCAGCGGTCGGTAGGGGTCGGGCAATGCTTTTTCGCAGCCGTCCCCTTCTTGGCGCAGGTCAGGATCCGACTGCGCCGACGACGACATCCCTCCTGGCCAGGTTGTACTTCGCGACGCATCGGGCGCTCGAGAAACTGGTGGTTGGACTCTCAGCGTGTTTCAGCGGTGTCTGGTTGGGCGTGCTGCCCCGGCGGGTGCTGTACAGCATCGATGCCATCTACTACGATCGGCAGCGCTACTACCGCACGGAAGACTATAACCGACGCGGACTCTGGCCCTGGGAGCAACGTGTTATTGAGACTCACTTCGCCGGCTGCAGGAGTCTGCTGGTTGGCGCAGCCGGAGGAGGGAGAGAGGTATTGGCGCTGCGGACTCGCGGGCTTGAGGTGCAGGGCTTCGAGTGCCACCCGGGCCTGACTGAATTCGCAAACCAGCTGCTGAGCAAGGACGGGTATGCACCCGACATCAGGCTGGCGTTACGAGACACCTGCCCAGGTTTCGGGCGGACCTACGATGGCCTCATCGTCGGCTGGGGCGCGTACATGCTCATCCGCGGGCGCAGGCGCCGTATCGAATTCCTGCGGCAACTCCGAAAGCATGCGGAACTGGATGCGCCGCTCCTGTTGTCATTCTTCTACCGTGCTAGGGACAGTCACCGCTACCAAGTGGCCGCGGCGATCGGCACTGCCCTCGCATTGGTCCGGCGAGGCGAGCGGGTGGAAGTGGGTGATTTCCTGGCGCCAAATTTTGTGCACTACTTCACTCGAGAAGAGCTGGCTGGCGAGCTGCGGGCAGGGGACTTCGAGCTTGTCCACTTCGGTAAGGACGAATACGGACACGCCGTAGCTCGGGCCAGCTGAACTACATCCGACCATGCACACAACCAGAGTCTATCGGCAACGGCAGAAATAAATGAGCGGGATTTTTGGCTTTCTCCATTTCGACGATCGGCCGGCTGACCCATCAGTGCTCGGCTGCATGGCCGAGCGTCTCGCCCATCGGGGGTCGGATGGATCGGGCACCTGGTGCGGAGCGGCAGTGGGACTGGGACACCGGATGCTGCACACCACGCCCGAGTCACTTACGGAAACGCAGCCCGTGGTTCTGGGCGGTGGCTCGCTGGCCATCACGGCAGATGCCCGGATCGACAACCGTCCGGAGCTACTTACAGCGCTTGGCATGCGGAGCACTCCTGATCGGGTGGTCAGCGACAGCGGGCTCATCCTTGCAGCATACGAGAAATGGGGAGCGCGTTGTGTGGACCGATTGCTGGGCGATTTCGCGTTTGCCATCTGGGATGGACGCACGCGCGAGCTCTTTTGCGCGCGCGACCCAATGGGGGTGAAGCCGTTCTATTACCACCGGTCAGATCGTCTGTTTATCTTCGCCTCCGAGATCAAAGGATTGTTCTGCGTGCCGGAAGTGCCGCGGCGCCTAAACGAGGTTCAGGTGGCATACCACATTAACAGAAATGTGGACGACCAGACAATTACGTTCTACGAAGGTATTCTCCGGCTGCCTGCTGCCCATTCCATGACGGTGTCCAGGAGGGACAACCGGGTGGTGCGGTATTGGGAGCCGGTCGCCGCGTCCGATCTCGGCTGCCGGACAGACCAGGATTATGCCGACGCCTTTAAGGAGGTCTTCACGGAAGCGGTCCGGTGCCGGGTCCGCAGTGCCTACCCCGTCAGCTCCGCTCTCAGCGGAGGGCTGGACTCATCCTCGATCGCGTGCACGGCCCAGCGGCTCCTGGAAGAACAAGATGGCCGACCATTGCACACCATTTCCGCCATCTTCCCGGACTTGCCTGAAGCGGACCTCCGGTTCATCGACGAGCGGAGCTATATGGACGCGGTCACAGCGCTCGGCGGGTTCTGTCCTCACTATGTGCGGGCGGACCGGCTTGGTCCCTTCACCGACCTCGACCGGGTGTGGTGGCACCTGGATGAGCCAACCTTCGCAGTCAATTCCTACATGCATTGTGGGCTGTATGGGGCGGCGCAGCAGCACGGCGCCCGCATCTTCCTGGACGGGATCGATGGAGACTCCACGGTCGGCCACGGCTTGGACCGGTTCGACTACTTGGCGCGCACGGAGGCGTGGGACACCTTTGCCTCGGAGCTAAGAGCCATGGCGGAGCGGCATGGCTGCGGCGTCGGTTACTGTCTCCGGCGCTACGGGTATGCATACCTGGAAGAGTTGGCCCGCAGCGGGCGGTGGCGAACCTGGTTCCGTGCCGCCACTCGACTGTCCCGCGAGTTCCCAAGATCTCGGGCCCGTCTGTTCTTGCGTTACGGAGTCGGGTCACTGGCTCCCGCCTCCGTGGTACGCGGCTGGAGAGCGCTCCGAGGCAGCGGCGGCGTGGACCTATCCTTGATCCGGGCCGACTTCTCCCGCCGCGTTGGTCTGCCGCACGGTAGACGAGCAGTAGACGAAGGTCGGGCTGCGCCGGCGGCTGCCGGGGTCCCCCCGCAGGGGCTTGGCTCACCGGTGTTCCAGTATGTGTTAGAGGTGGCGGATCGTACCGCCGCCGCCTTTGCATTGGAACCGCGGTATCCCTTCTTCGATCGGCGACTGATGGAGTTCTGCCTGGCAGTGCCGATGGAGCAGAAGCTGAGTGACGGATGGACCCGAGTGATTCTGCGCCGCGCCATGCAGGGAACGCTGCCACCAGCGGTCCAGTGGCGGGCCGGCAAGCAGAAACTCGGGGTGAATTATGTGCGGCGCTTCCATGGAAGGGACCGCGACACGTTGCGGGCGGAGCTGTTTGGGCAGCCTCAGGTGCTCGCAAGTTATGTCGACCTGCCGCGCCTGCATGCGGCTTACGATCAGTTCGTGGATGGAGCTGGTCGGGGCGATCAAAGCGACGAAGGCCTAACCTTGTACCAGGTGGCGACCTTGGCACATTGGCTTCGCGCGTCCGGGCTGAATAAACCACCTTAGACTGCGTCCGGCCGAAGCCACCGATGGGAGGCGGGTCCTTACGACGGTGTCTTGACAGAAGCGGGCCGGAACGTAGCTTAGCTAACACCTACCCCATGGAGCCCCACATGAAAAAGGTTTGGAGCACGCCCGAAGTCAGCCGAGCCGGCACGTTCGCTGAGGCAACCCGGCAAATAATTTGCGCCCTGCCTGGTGACACTAAGGGCATCGGAGGAAATGACGGGGAGATCTTAGGGGGCCAAGCACTGGGCTCGTGCTAAGGGCGGTCGATCTGCCAGGCGGACTTCGCGATTACGTCCGCCTGGTGATTATTAGGACCGGTCTGCCGTAGGTAGGTCGTGGGCAGTTCTCGCTGGCGAGTCGATGCTCGCCGCGGCGGAGCCATGCTAGCCACCTTAAGCCCGCCTCTACGGTGCCCGCACTCAAGAGCGGGGGCCGCTCGAACAATCTCGAAATCCCAAATAGATGAGATGGCTCGTTCAGGTGCGACGGCGGCTGGCGTTGGGTGGTGACGACCAGCGGGAAGATCCGGAGTAAACGAGGACCGATAGCGATGCTCCGGCTGTTACGCCGGTTCTTCGAACTGTCCGGCGCCGAGCGGCGGCTCATCCTCAGGGCGGTGTGCCTCGTTGTGGGCGTGCGCCTCGGCCTATCCTTGCTCCCTTCTCGGGTTCTGTTACGCCAAGTCAATCGGCACCTCGGCGCGGCAGGTCCGAAGCCTTCGATCGCTCCCCTGCCCCCGGATCGGATCGCCTGGGCAGTGCGCGTCGCGAGCCGCCGGGTGCCGCATGCCACTTGCCTCACGCAAGCGTTGGCCGCTCAGCTCTTGTTGGACCATTACGGCTATCCGTCCCGGCTCCACCTGGGCGTGGCACGCGGAAAGCAAGGCGAGTTTCAGGCGCACGCTTGGGTGGAAAGCGGTGGCCTGGTTGTCGTTGGTGGGCAGGAACTGGACCGGTACTCGCAACTTCCCGATCTCGAGAAGATCTCGCGCTAGAAGAGCGCGCGGTAAGGCTGCCGCGCTCATGCTAGGCAGATGGCGTGCCGCTGGCACGTCCACATGGCAAACGGCGCTCTGGCAGAGTCGGGGGAGCAGGCAGAGGGAGAAATGTACCAGTACTCAGTTTTCGGCGGCCGCTTGGTTTCCGAGCTGGAACTGCCCGACTTGCGTCCAGCCTTCTCGGGCGGGAAACCGCTGTGGACCCTCCGGGTATCAGAAGCCGGCTCACCGGGAAAACCGACAGCGCCCCGGGGTGAGCTGGAGCTCGCACCCGGCCTGGTCGTCCGACTGGCTGACACGGCGACCGGCCTCCGCCTTGATTTCGCGCCGGTCGGGACCTTCGAGCTGTCGCGAGACGGCGCGGAGATTACCTGGTACCCCGTACCGGCAGCGCGGCCCGAGATCGCTCGCATGCTCATATTGGGCCAGGTGTTCGCGCTGGCACTCCATGGCGATGGGCTGCTGTGCCTGCACGGCAGCGGGGTCGCAATCGCGGGGCGCGGAATCGCCTTCCTCGCCCCCAAGTTTCACGGTAAGTCGACCCTGGCTCTGGCGCTGACCGCGGCAGGAGCCCGGCTCATCACGGATGATCTGGTTGCAATCGAAACCGGCGCTCAACCGAGGCTCCGGCCAGGCGTGCAGAGTGTCCGGCTGCTGAAAGACGCTCTGCAGCGGGTCGGCGCGCTCTGCATCGGAACGAGAATCGTCGAGGGCGGAAAAGGAACAGTCACCGACTTCCCGCGCTCCATGCTGGTCCGCGGGTCCGTTTCCTTTGCCGCTGCATACCTGCTACAGCCAGTGACGGTCCCGCCGGGTACCCCCGCCGTTCGCCGCGAACGCCTGCCGCCTCGCGAAGCTGCTCTTGCGCTCGCCTACCGCACGAAACTGCCGGATCCGCTGGTCGGCTATCGGACGGCGGGTGTGGACCTGCAGCGGGCCGCGGCCGTTGCTCTCCAGGTTCCGGTATTCCGCCTGGAGCTCGCGGGAGACTTTAACCGCTTGCCAGAGGTCGCCGCCCAGATCCTTGCTTGGCACCGAGCGCCTAGCCGCCGTCGCCGCACCACCGTAGTGGCGCATCCGTGACCGCAACGCAGTTGTACCCCACCCCCTTGGTCGCCCGCGCGGAATCAGCTCCGGACATCATCGTTGCGGTAGAGGGATTGACCAAACGCTTCCCGGTACAGCGAGGCTGGCGCTCCATGTTCGTCCGGCGTGGCATTAGCGCCGAATATGTGCAGGCGCTGGACCGGGTGAGCCTGGAGATCCGGCGGCGAGAGCTCTTCGGCGTGCTAGGCCCCAACGGGGCTGGCAAGACCACACTATTCAAGCTGTTATCCACGCTGATTGTTCCCGATGGCGGCACTGCGATCATCGCAGGACATGACCTGGTGCGGGACCCGGCCCGGGTTCGCACCGTCCTGGCTCCATCCATCGCAGACGAGCGGAGCCTCAATTGGCGGGTCTCCGCCCATGAGAACTTACGATTCTACGCCGCCCTGTATGGACTCCAGGGCCGCAGCATGCGCGAGCGCGTCGGCCAGGTGCTGGAAACAGTGGAGCTCGCCGAGGCGGGGGGAAGGATGGTTGGCACCTTCTCCTCAGGGATGAAACAACGCCTGCTGATCGCCCGAGCCCTGCTACCGGCTCCCAAGGTGCTGCTGCTCGACGAGCCGACCCGCAGTCTCGACCCGGTAGCGGCCCGGCGCTTTCGGAGCTTCCTCCGCGAGCACCTCGTTGCGGAGCAGGGGTGTACCGTCTTGCTCGCAACCCACAACACCGAGGAGGCGCTCGAGCTCTGCGACCGGGTGGCGATCCTCGATCGCGGACGGGTGTTGGAGGTCGGAGCTGCCGGGAAGCTCTCGCGGGAGTTGGGGGGCCAGCGATACCGGGCGCGGGCCAGACGGTTCGAGCCTAGCGTCATCGAGATCTTGCAGGGTGCGGGTCTCATCGGCGAGGTCCAACGGCGGGAGCAGCTCGACGGGTGGGAGATCGTCGATTTCATCGTTCCAGGCGGAGACGAGAGAGCGGCCGATGTGCTCGCCGCACTGGTGAGGCAGGGAACACCGCTAGCGGGGTTTGAGCCGCTACCTGTGACGCTGGCCGATGTAATCGAACAGGCCGTCCGACGGGGGCAGAACAGCTCTCGTGAGGGGGGGCTCGGGTGTTGAAGACGGCAGCCTTTCTGCGCATGGACATCCTGACCGCGGCGAGTTACCGGCTGCAGATGCTCCTCTCACTCGCCGGCCTGCTCGCGACCGCCGTTCCCCTCTATTTCATTGCGCGCGCACTGCAGCCGATGATGGCCGGCCCGATTCGTGGCGAGGGAGATGACTTCTTCGCATTCGTGCTGGTGGGCATGGTCGCCTTCCAATTCATGATGGCGGCTATATTCGCGCTACCTACCACATTGGCGAACGGTATCCGCACCGGAACGCTCGAGGCGCTGTTCGTGACTCCGGTTCGCATGACGACCTTGCTGCAGGGAATGATGGCGTACAATGTACTCTGGGCCGGCGCTAAGTCGGTGGTCCTCCTTGCCGTCGGCTGGGCGCTCGGCGTGCGTTTTGCCGGCGGGCAGCTGCTCCCGACCGCCTTGATCATATCGCTCATTGTCCTCGCCTACGCGCCATTCGGCATCCTTGGCGGGGCCCTCATCGTGGTATACCGGACGACGGGCCCGGTGCTAAGGGGCGTGCTCGCCGTGTCCACCCTGCTCGGCGGTGTGTACTTCCCGACCAAGGTCGTTCCGTCGTGGCTTAGCGCGGTTTCGACTGTCACGCCACTGACGTACGGACTCCGCGCGCTCCGGCGAACCCTGCTGGAGGGGGTACCGCTCTCCGCGGTGGCCGACGACCTCGCCATCCTGGCGGCGTTCATTCTCGTTCTCTGGGTGACCGCTGTTGCCGTCTGGCAGGTCGCGCTGCGGCACGCACGAATGGCGGGGACACTGGCGCAATACTGAGCTTCACTTCCGCCTAGGGAGAGCACCATCATGACAGCGCATTCCGCGATCACTCTGGACGCGACAGTCGTAGCTGTCGAGGAGCAGGTCTCCTGCGATCTAGCGGACGAGGCCGTGGTGCTGAATATTCGCGATGGGGTGTACTACGGAATGGACCCTGTCGCTGCCCGGGTCTGGACTTTGGTCCAGAGTCCGCGAACCGTGTCGGAACTCCGGGACGATTTGCTGAAGGAGTTCGATGTGGATGAGGCACGGTGTACCCGCGAGCTCATGGTATTCCTCGAGCAGCTGACCGCGTGGGGTCTGGTCGAGGTACGGGAAAAAGTAAGATCTGGGAGCTGATTCAAGAGCCATGGCAGCTGATCGAGGTTGGCGGCCGACCGGCGCCGGGAAAAGTATGACGTTGGAGGCGCGCGCCGCGAGTGCCGGCGTGCCGGTGACGCCGGAGATGGCACTGCTCCTCTGCTGCGCCCGGCGGCGCATCCCCGAGGGAGATCGGGAGCGACTCCGGCAGCTCTCGACGGCCATCCCGGACTGGCGTCGTGTCATCCGGATGGCGAGCTGGCACGGCCTGCTTCCGTTGCTGCACAAGCATCTCGACGGCATCGAGGGGGTACCGGAAAGTGCGCAGGCGTTCTTGCGCGGCCACTTTCTCAACAGTGCGGAGGCCGGCCTCCGGCTGAGCGCACAAATGTTGGAGCTGTTGCACTACTTCGAGGATCACGGCGTCCCGGCGGTCCCGTACAAGGGTCCGGCGCTTGCGGCCCAGCTTTACGGCAATGTGGCGCTGCGCCAGAGCGTCGATCTCGACCTCCTGGTGCACCGGGAGCACGTGGGAATTGCTCGGGCTCTGCTGCGTGCTCAGGGTTACCGGCCCCGGCACGAGCTGACGGAAGTGGGTCAGGCGTTCAGGATGCGGACCCGATATGCCGAAATGTTCGACCGGGAAGGCCGGTTGCCAGTGGAGCTGCACTGGGCATTTACCAACGGAGATGTCGCGTTTCCACTTACGTTGGCGGATCTTGCGCCGAGACTCCGGCGGGGGCGCCTGGGCAGCGCCTCGATTCCTGTGCTGAGCGACGAAGACCTGTTGCTGATCCTGTGCGTACATGGAGCCAAGCACCGGTGGGATCGACTGGAGTGGGTCTGCGGCGTTGCGGAGCTCATCCGCAGTGCTCCCCAGCTGAACTGGGCAGAGGTGAGGGCGGCCGCGGAAGAATCAGGCAGCAGGCGGATGCTGCTGCTCGGCATCAGCAGCGCTCAGGAATTGCTGGCCGCGCCGGTGCCAGCGGCGGTGCTGCATCAGGCGCGGGCCGACCGCCGCATCGATCAGCTTGCGGATGAGGTGTGGCGGCTCCTGTGCGAGAGCCGGCCCCATCTCGAGAGCGCGGAAGAGTTCGGAAGCATTCGGCACGACCTCTTCCACCTTCGTCTGCGGGAGCGGCGGCGAGACCAACTGCAGTACCTGTTCTACCGGCTGACTACACCCAGCCGGCCGGAGAGCTGGAGACCGGTGTCCGCCGGCGGCCGAACGATCGCCATGCACGCCATCATACGCCCGCTCCGGGTCGCAGCGAAGCTCGCCCAGGCCGGCTGGTTGTACTTCCGCCGGCGCCGCCAGGGGCTCCGCAGCTAGAGGTTCTCATGGAGTTCCGCCGGGGGATTCTAGGGAGGCTGTTCGCCTGCGGGCTCGTCACAGCCTTTAGCATAGCTGGCATGTCGGAGGGCGCCGCTCAGGCCGCCGGCTCCCAGCGCACTGTTGTTCGGGTACCGCCGACAATCGACGCCGCGGGGTTGCGCGACGTAACGGCCGCGCTGCAGGCGTTTCTCGACTCCGTGCCCGACGGTGCCACCATCGAATTTCCTGACTCGGCCCGTTACCGCGCCGAAGGCGGGCTCGCGTTTGTGAACCGCCGTGGCCTCACCCTGGAGGGCCATGGCGCCACGATCCTGGCTACGACTGACGGGCGGGCCGTACCGTGGCCTCAGGGCCTGGGCGGCTCGCGTAAGCGCTGGCCGCGGACCCGGCGGCACTTACTGTTCGTCGGGGGCGAGAACATCGCCGTTCGCAACCTGGTGATCAAGGGCGCTCACCCGGCGGGCGGGGTGGGTGAGGCGGCATACGTCAAGGCACTCGAGGCGCAGCACGGCTTCGAGTTCCGGGGGGTGCAAGGGGTCGAGCTCGACCGCGTCACGGTCACCGATGTCTACGGCGACTTCGTCTATCTCGGGGGCTACGCCGGCAGCTGGACCCGCAAGGTGCACATCCACGACAGCCGCTTCGAACGAAACGGATGGCAGGGGATCGCCGTCACCTGGGCGGAGGATGTGCTAATCGAGCGCAACCACCTCGGCCAGTCGCGGCGCGCCATGCTCGATCTCGAGCCCCACAATGAACAGGGCGGCGCGCGTCGAATCGTGGTGCGCAACAATACCTTCGGCCCGGGCCGCCTGTTCTTTTTGGCATCGAAGGGACGCGGAAGCAATATTGAGGACGTGACGATCGAAGGTAACCGACTTAGCCGGGCACTAAACATCTACGTAGTGCCTCCAAGCGGGCATCGCCGGGCGCGCTTTCGGATCGTTAATAACGTCAGCGAGGACCGTCAGGGTGGCCCGCCGGGACTGTTCTTCTACATGGGGAGCCCGCCGGCGTTGATGACCTTCGAGCGGATCGACGGGCTCGAAGTGCGGGGCAACACCAACCGCCTCCCCTTCGCGCCGCAGATGATCGGCGTACGCGCAAGTGAATCGTGCCGCGTGATTGTTACTGCAAATGACTTTCCCGGCGCGACCCAGGACTCGGAAGTGCATCCGCACGGGTGTCCCTGAGATAATCCTCGAGCATTTCATGCTGGGCCCGGACGTCGAGACGCTGAAAGTGATCCAAGCGGTGGGGGAGTCGTGTCAGTAGCCGTGCGGAAGGATGCGGTAACCGGCATCGAGGAACGGCTGGAGCACATCGCCACCTCCCGGGGACTGCTCTATAGCTGGACGGCACGTCCCCCGGAGACCTCATCGTGTGTGCTCATTTGCAGCTCCGTGTTTGGCGATTTCACCGCCAACTATCACCGCGAACGCACCGTGGGGAGAGCTTTGGCAGCCAGGGGGATCGGCGTGGTTCGATTCCATTACGCCGGGGAAGGCAACAGTCAAGGCGAGCGGTGCGACATGACCTTCGCCACCCTTTGTGATGACGCCGCTGCCGTTGCTGAGCATTCCCGGGGCCTTGGCTTCACCCGTTTGGCCGCGTTGGGAACCAGGCTAGGGTGTCTCGTCGCCGCCGCCTCGATGCCTGCGGCTCCGCTGGCACTGTGGGAGCCCGCCACCGATCCGCTTCGTTTTATTACCGAGGCACAAAGAGCCAAGCGCATCAGCCAGGTAGCCCAGGAGAAGCATGGGAACGCCGGAGACTGGCGCCAGGAACTAGCGAACAACGGGAGACTCGATCTCCTGGGTTACGACGTGTACCCGCCGATGATCCAAAGCTTGGCCGGCGTCGACCTTCTCAATGTTATCGGTTCGCCGCGGTCCGTGTTCGTGGGGCGCTTCCGAGGCATCGGTGCCGCCGACCCGCTCACCGTGGCGCTGCGCCAACGTGGGTTTCCGGTGGAAACTGCTGTCTTCGGAGTCTCTGAGTCGTGGTGGTTCCACAACGAGTTCGTCTCCGAGAGTGGCGACCTGATCTCGGCAACGAGCGATTGGTTGGCCGCTGCCATCGAGGAGATGGCATGACCGGCTCTTCTTTCGCCGAGGAGCTTGTCTTCTTCCCGTGCGCAGGCATCAGCTTGGCCGGAATTCTCGCCACTCCGGTACATCCCAACGGCCTGACGGTGGTCATACCCTGGGGAGGAGGGAGCTTCCCATCTTCGGCCCGCAACCGGGTGAGAGCCCGACTCGCCCGGACTCTGGCGGAACGCGGCTTCCACGCCTTCCGGTTCGATAATATCGGGGTCGGCGAAAGCGAGGGTCAGTACCGGAAACCAAATCTGGCAAGGCCGAACACCGAGGAGATACTCGCCGCTTCCGCCTTCCTGAGGTCGCAAGGTCTCGAGCGGCAGGTGGTCATTGCCAATTGCTTCGGAGGGTGGTCAACGCTCATGGCGGCAGCCGAGATCGATGGCCTTGAAGGAGTAGTGGTGATGAACTCGCCAGTCAGGCGCGATCACCAACAGGTACATGCCGGCGATGGCGACCTTCGCTGGTGGATGAGCAAGCTCAGGAAGCTGAAGTGGAGCGCCCTCATGCAGGCGGACCGCCGGACCAGATATCGAAAACTGCTAGCTGCCAAGGCCACCTCACTAGTCGGCTCACCCCGAGCGAGCGCTACAAAATTCAGCGACGCCGTCGGGTATCTAATCGATGTTCACATTCCGCTGCTGCTCATCTACGGCACCGACGACTTCCGGTCCGATCTCGAAATGGAACTCGAGCGGGGTCTACGAGTCCGCCTCGAGGAGGCCGGCCCATCAACCCGTCTTGTCATTGTTCTCGAGCGGCTGGAGGGATTCGCCAGCCTCAACGCCCAGAATCTGCTCATCGAGACTGTCGTCCCCTGGCTCGATCAACTACCGCTGACGGCCAGGCGTCGGGACTGAGCCCATGGATTTCGACTGGAGCCAGGAACAGCATGACTTCCGAAAAGCGGTCATCCGCTTCGCCATGGCCGAGCTAACCGACGGCGAGGACAGCGTCGAATGGTTCCGAGCAGCCTGGAAGAAGTGCGCCGAGTTCGGCATCCAGGGGCTTCCGCTGTCTCCCGACTTCGGGGGAGGCGGGGCCAGCCACTTGACCGTGGTCGCAGCCCTCGAGGCGCTCGGCTATGCCTGTCTCGATAACGGCTTCATCTTCTCCCTCAACGCCCACATGTGGGCCTGTCAGCACCCCATCGCCTGCTTCGGGAATCAAGAGCAGAAAGCTCGTTACTTGCCTGGTTTGGCCGACGGATCGCTGATCGGGGCCCATGCGATGTCCGAGCCCGGAGCCGGTTCCGACGCCTTGGCCCTCCGCACCACCGCCACAATGACGGGGAACCGCTACCGGCTGCAGGGCTCCAAGACCTTTGTGTCCAACGCACCTCTGGCGGACGTATTCATCGTCTTTGCCCGTACGCCCGGCACCGCCGGATTCTCGGGACTCAGCAGCTTCATTCTCGAGAAGGACATGCCGGGATTACGAGTGGGTCCACCGCTCAAAAAGATGGGACTCCACAGCTCCCGAATGGCGGAGGTGTTCTTCGATGATTGCGAAGTGCCTGCCGCCAATCTGCTGGGCCGCCCGGGCTTCGGCATGCCCGTTTTCACGGCCGCCATGGAGCTGGAACGGAGCATGATCCTGGCCAGCACCATCGGGACCATGGAACGGACCCTGGAGCGCACTCTGGCCTACGCGCGGGAACGGCGCCAGTTCGAACAGCCCATCGGCAAGTTTCAGGCTGTGTCACACCCGCTGGTCAACATGAAGCTGCGTCTGGAGACAGCCCGACTACTCCTGTATCGCCTGGCCTGGCTGATCGACCACGGTCGCCCTACCGCCCTCGACTCGGCCCTGGTCAAGCTCCATCTCAGTGAGGCGTATGTGGCCACCAGCCTGGAGGCCCTCCAGATCTACGGCGGTTACGGCTATATGACTGAATTCGGTCTGGAAGGAGAGGTGCGTGACGCCCTCGCCGCCCGCCTCTATTCCGGGACATCGGAGATTCAACGTAACCTGGCAGCCCGCCATCTAGGGCTATGAAAGACACGAGATGAGTGACATGCAGGTCGAGCAGCGCGTCCGCCAATACCTCGTCGACAGCCGCAAGTTCTACGGTTCCCCCGAGACCTTAACCTCCGACTACCGCCTGATCGAAAAGGGCGTCCTTGATTCCGTGGGGATCTTCGAGATGCTCTTCTTTCTCGAGAGTCACTACGGCGTCCAGATCGGGGATCAGGACCTCATTCCCGACAACTTCCAGACCCTCAGGGCGATCGCCAAGCTGGTGGCCGCGAAGGCCGGAGCCTGATGCGGTACCTGGTTCATCACCTCCTCGAGAATGCGGCCCGGCAGGAACCAGCTTCGGTGGCCGTTATCGATCGTGAACGCCGCCTGACCTACGGGCAGCTCGACGCCCTGAGCAACCGGCTGGCTTCCACGCTGCGGCAACTTGGGGTGAGAAAGGGCGATCGGGTCGGGCTTTACCTGGACAAATCGCTCGAGTCGGTGGTGGCGGTCTACGGGATCATGAAAGCCGGGGGGGCTTACGTACCCCTTGACCCTGACGCTCCGGTGTCCCGCCTCGGTTACATCGCGGCCGATTGTGGGACCCGGGTCTTGCTCACCGGAGCCGAGAAACAGGACAGCTGGGGACCACTGGTAGAGGCGGGAGCGCCGCTCGAGAGCCTGGTGGTCCTTAACGACAGCCGAGTTTCCGGGCCGGCGGGTGTGGTCGTGATCGACCGAAAGGCGGTGGATGGAGCCGCTGCCGACCAGATCGATGCCGGGCTCATCGACATGGACCTGGCCTACATCCTCTATACCTCGGGCTCGACCGGCGACCCGAAGGGGGTAATGCTCACCCACCGCAATGCGCTCGCCTTCATCGAATGGGCGGCCGAGGAGTTCGCGGTCGGGCCCAGAGACCGGCTTTCCAGCCACGCCCCCCTCCACTTCGACCTATCGGTATTCGATCTCTACGCCGCGGCCTGCGGTGCAGCGTCGGTGGTGCTGGTGCCCCCCAAATTGTCCCTCTTCCCCAACCAGGTGGTGCGGTTCATTCAGGAGAACGAGATCACCGTCTGGTACTCGGTGCCTTCCATCCTCAGCATGATGACTCTGCGGGGTGGTCTCCGGCCCGGAGATCTCCCCAGCCTGCGGGTATTGCTTTTCGCGGGGGAGGTGTTCCCTACCAAATACCTGCGGGAGCTGATGCGGCTGGTGCCGGCCGCCCGCTTTGCCAACCTGTACGGCCCCACCGAGACCAACGTCTGTACCTGGTACGAGGTGCCGTCCTTGGCCGACGACGATAACGCCCCGATCCCCATCGGGGCCGCCGTCGAAAATGACGAGGTCTTCGCGGTCAAGGAAGACGGCGGCATCGCTGCTTTGGGCGAGGCGGGGGAGCTCCATGTGCGGGGGGCGACGGTGATGCGGGGCTACTGGGGTGATCCCGAACGTACCGCCCGGGGCCTGATTCCAGACCCCCGAGGCCAGGCTCTTCATGATCCCGTCTACCGGACCGGTGACCTGGTAGAGGTGCTCCCCGGGGGCTCCTTCCGCTACGTCGGACGACGCGACTCCCAGATCAAGAGCCGCGGTTACCGCATCGAACTGGGCGATGTCGAAGCCGCCCTCCAGGCCCATCCCGGGGTGATCGAATGCGCCGTGCTGGCGATCCCCGATGAGCTGATCACCAATCGCCTCGTCGCCTATCTAACCATTCGGGAAGGAACCACTGTGGCGGAGCTTGCCCATTTCTGTGGGGAGCGCCTCCCCCGCTATATGGTTCCCGAGTCGTTCAACCCGGTGTCGGAGCTGCCCAGGACTTCTACCGGGAAGCTCGATCGCCGAAGTCTGGCACGAGTTACTACCTCTTGCATGGGACACGCTGATGGCGAGCTCGGCGCCGAGGCGCGGTAAGCACTCGTCAGGTCCGAGCCGTCAGGTGTGGAGCGGTAGGGGAGTGCTGTCGCGTTGTGCCGCTGATGGCGCGCATGCCCAAATCGCCGCGGCAGAGAGGGTTCCCCGGTTTCCTTGACGGCCGCCGCTACACGCCCCATGTTCCCCGAAGGGCGATCGAATTCCAATCTATGGAAGGTTCGACGCAATGACCGCCGGAATCTCGCAAGCCTTGAAAGTACTGAAGATGCCGGTGCGCGAGTTGCGCGCAAGCTACCGCGAGCTGACCGGTCCGCTGCGGGAGCTGACCGGTCCGCTGCGGGGACTGCCCTCCGCCCTCATCATCGGCGCACAGCGCAGCGGCACCACCTCGCTGTTCAAGTATCTGGAGCAGCATCCCACCGTCCTGCGGCCGCTCGGCAAGGAAAGTCATTACTTTGACCTTCACTATGGTCGGGGAGTGCGGTGGTATCGCGGACGGTTCCCGTTCGACTACCGGTTGCGCTCTGGGACCATGACGCTTGACGCCTCGCCGTATTATCTGTTGCACCCGCTCGCCCCGGAGCGCGCCGCCCAGCTTCTGCCCGGAGTCAAGCTCCTGGCCGTCCTGCGGAATCCGGTCGAGCGGGCGTTCTCCCATTACCAGCACGAGGTCCGGAAGGGCCGGGAGGCGCTTTCCTTCGCAGACGCCATCGACCGGGAAGCCGAGCGATTGGCCGGGGAGGAGGAACGCCTGCGCTCCGAGCCGGGTTACTACAGCTTTAACCACCATTGCTACTCATACACGCTTCGGGGACGCTATGTGGACCAACTGCGTCGCTGGGTGGAGCACTTCCCCCGCGAGCGGCTGATGATAGTGCAGAGCGAGCGAATGTTCCGCGAGCCAGCGGTGGTCACCGCGGCAGTGCACCAATTCCTCGGCCTTCGGCCGCACCTGCTGAAAGGATACAAGGCGTTCTACCAGGGGAATTACGAGCGCGGTATACCGCCCGGCCTGCGATCGAGGCTGGTGGACTATTTCGAGCCATATAATCGCGAGCTGTACCGCTGGCTGGGCGAGGAGTTCGATTGGACGTGAGCGGTCCGAGCACCCGGCCGAATCGTGTTTGTCCTGCCTTCGGTCCGGGTCGGGGAAGATTACCTCGCCTTCTTCTCGTCATTGTTGAGCGTCGAGACCCGCGCTGGCTGACAGCGTAGGCGAGAAATGCGCAGCGACCCTGCCTATCACCCATGAGCATCGTCCCTGACACGGCATGCCGACGGCCGAATCTGTTTCTGGTCGGGGCGCCGAAGTGTGGCACTACTGCGATGTATCGCTACCTCGCGGATCATCGCGACATCTTCATGTCTCCGGTAAAGGAGCCGCACTTTTTCGGCAGCGATCTCATCAATCGGTACGGGATCCAGGATCCCGATCGGTATGCGAAGCTGTTCGTTGCAGCTGGTGATGCGAGGTGGGTGGGTGAGGCTTCGGTCTGGTATCTGCTTTCCGAGCGGGCGGCCATGGAGATCAAGGAGTACAGCCCCTCCGCGAGGATTGTCATCATGCTCCGCGAGCCGGTGGAGATGTTGCATTCCCTTCATGCGCAACGGGTTTATAGCGGGAACGAGAACATCACAGACTTCAGTGCCGCGCTCGATGCCGAGGCCGATCGCGTCCGAGGCGACCGGATCCCGCGTGGGTGTCACGTAGTGCAGGGGCTGTTCTACCGCCGGGTCGTGGCCTATGCCGAGCAGGTCCAGCGATTCTTCGACGTGTTTGGCCGAGAACAGGTGCACGTGGTCATCTACGACGATTTCAAGTCGGATCCCGCGAGGGTATATCGGGACCTGATGACCTTCCTGGAGCTCGACAGTGCCCTACGCGAGGACTTCGCGGTTTACAACCCTAGCAAACGAGCCCGAAGCATCATCGCGAACCGGCTGATCAGGAAGCCGCCGGCGTTGGTCCGCCTGGTCGCCCATCGTTTCCTGTCCGAGGAGCAGAGGAGGAAGCTCGGGCGGTGGCTGATTGCCCATACCGTCGTTCGCGAGAAGCGCCCCTCTTTGGATCCGGACCTTCGCGACCAGCTGCGGCGAGAATTCACGCCCCGGGTTCAAGTGTTGGAGGCATTGTTGAACCGTGATTTGCGCGGGTGGCGACTTCCTCCGGCGGTGGCAGCGTGAGCAACGCGGCAGCGTCGAACACCGACGTCGTCACCCCGGTGGAGGCCGCGTCGATTGCGGCAAGCGCGCGCTGGAAGTATTACGCCCGGCGCGCGGTGCACGCGAGCTTCTGGAGCATGCTGATGCGGGTGGCGCTGCGGGGAACCGGCGTCGTTCGCAACGTGGTCCTCGCGCGCCTCCTCGCGCCGGAGGACTTCGGTCTATTCGGCATTGCCCTGGTCGTGCTGTCTCTCATCGATCGCTTCTCCGATTCTGGGCTGCACTCGGCGTTAATTCAGAGGGACCGGGATATCGCCGAATATCTCGACACAGCGTGGACAGTACAGGCGCTTCGCGGCACCGTCGCGGCTGTCGCGCTCGCTTTGGGAGGACCGTTACTGGCGGGGTTCTTCGGCGAGCCTCGAGCCGCTCCGCTGATTCAGGTCCTCGGCCTCTCCATCTTTCTCCGTGGCTTCCTCAACCCCGGCGTTCTCTACTTCCGAAGGGAGCTGGAGGTCAATCGGCAATTCATGCTGCGCTTCGGCGGAGCGATCGTTGATCTGGCGGTGTCGATCGTTGCGGCTCTGGTGCTGCGCAACGCGTGGGCGCTGATGATCGGCCTCATCGCGGGCCTCCTGACCCGCGTGGTCGTGTCGTTCATCTTGCATCCCTTCCGCCCGACGCTGCGCCTTCGCTTCGATCAGCTGCGCGAGCTCAGTCACTACGGACGGTGGCTGTTTCTCAGCAACGTATTGGGGTTTCTGATTTATAAAGGTGACAACCTTCTGGTGGGGAAGCTGATCGGTGCGCCTGCTCTCGGCATCTACATGATGGCGTATATGATCAGCGAGGTGATCACGATCGAGATCGGCCGAACATTGACCCTCGTGGCGTTCCCCGCGTACTCGCGGTTGCAAGGAGATCTCCGTCGCATCCGCCGCGCGTTCTGCACCGTGCTGGAGCTCCTATGGGCGGTGGTAGCGCCGATTGCGGTGGTGGTGTCGATTTTGGCCGAGCCAATTACGCTGTTCCTGCTCGGGCCACGCTGGTCGCAGGTGGCAAGCTTGCTGCCGTTCCTGGCGGTCGCAGGCGGAGTCCGCGTCCTGATCAACAACGCATCGACGATTTTCAGGGCCCTGGGACGGCCCTCGTGGGCCTTCAGGCAGGATGTCATCAGCGTGGTGCTGATCTTTTCGCTCATGTACCCCTTTGGAACCATGCTCGGCTTGAATGGTGTGGCCATAGCCGTAATGCTCGGTCTGATGGGATCGGCCGTTAGTGCAGTGCTCTATATCCGGTCCCTCCTGAAGTTACGATTCCACGAACTGGCTCGCTCGCTTACCCCAGGGCTGATACTGAGTGTTGGTGTTCTCGGCAGCATCGGGCTGATGCAGCTGATTATTCCGCCAGCCTCGAAGGTGGGACTCGCGGCGGCCGTCGGCGCAGCGGGTGCTATCTACGGGATCGGCGCGTTCCTACTTTGGCGGACGGCCGCGATCGGGCCCCTCCGAATACTTCCGCTCGTTCGCGGAGCTGCTCGGACTAGAAGCGAGAGCCGAAAGCCGAGCGCCGATCAGACGGAGCATGCGCGGCTGATTTTCGACCAGCAGACCGACAACTGACCGGTGGGGCAGAACCCCCCCTGGGTGCTCCCTCTAATGGGTTTCCCAGTCGGGCGTAGGAGATCTTCCGGGCTTCCAGGATCCAGATGTTCATCCCGTTACCTGGCCCCGGCAGTAAATCGCCGAGCAGGCTCTACAGACAGCTGGATCGACCCATTCTCTTAGACTTGTGCAGTTCATTGCTCAGCTTGGTTCGTTGGGTGTACCTGGAGCCGACGGTGTAATCAAATGCGACGCTTGTTTTCGTTACAAAGAAATCAGGGTTTAGGCAATATCACGGTGCCATACATAGAGTTTATCAAGCTACCCCGGATCAGCCACTCCTTCTTTTGCAAAGACTTACGCATTGAACTTTGACCGCAGAAGCCGTAACGTAGGAATGCCCAAGGGTAGCAGGGGACTATGCTGCCGATCTCTTGCTCGTGTTCGCGGCGTGTATGGGGGTGAAGTCATTGCCCCACAACGCTCTCCCGCGGGATCGCCGGCAGCAGGCACAGAATTGAGACCTCGCGATCTCATCCAGTGGCGGTGCAGGCTTAGCCCCGGGCGTTATCTCGAAACCAAACCAGCCTCTTCAAGCGATGCTGTAAGAGCGCTGGGTTGCGAATCCACCTTCGTGGCCACTCGGCCCGGCTAACCAGCGCGTTTAGGGGGAAAAGGATGGACCCGCTGGTAGGGCTTACATTCGACATACTTTGAAGTGTAGTGGGGCCCGGAATGGCCGGGTTCTCTTTCGATAACGGCAAACTCGTCGAAAGACGGGGACGCAAAGCTACGAGGCTAAAGTGGGGGCAACCCACCATGCCAGTCGAGCCGCCGAAGAAGAGGAGGTCGCCGTGTTCCGATCACCCTTGGACGGCATTCGCCGCGTGTCGCTTCTCCTATACGCTCTCGCTTTCTCGGCCTGCACTAGCCCGGCGACGGCACCGCAGGAACCTCCGAACCAACCTGCGACTACCCATGTCGTGCCTGCGAGCATCGACCGGACCGGCACTCAAGATGTATCGGCGCCGCTCCAAGCGTGGCTAGACAGCTTGCCCGATAGCGCTCGCATCCTCGGCCCGGCAGGAGCGCGCTATCGGGTGGAGTTCGGTCTAACAGTGGAAAACAGACGCGCGATTGAGTTCGACGCGGCTGATCCCGCGAATCCACCCACGCTCTTACAGATGTTGCTGGAGCCCTATGGTCCCGGCGATTCGGAGAACCGCAACCGCGAAGTGCTCTCGTTTCGGCGCGGCGGTGGGCATACGCTCCGCCATTGGCGGCTGCACGGGGCGCAGCCGAATAGTGGGGCAACGGGGGACTTTAACCCCGATTACGAGGCCCAGCACGGACTAGTGATCGCCGGGGTGGATAGGATGCTGGTCGAAGATGTATTCGTCACCGAGGTGGCGGGCGACCTGATCTACCTGAACAACCCGGGCATTGACGGTGTCCGCTACTTCAATCGGGACATCACGATTCGGCGGGTTACGGGCCGGAAGAGTAGCCGTCAGGGCATCGGAGTGGCGGGTGGCATCAATGTGCTGATCGAGGATGGCGACTTCCAGGACATCAAGCGGTCGGCCTTCGACATCGAGCCCAATAGTGAGCACGGGACGATCCAGAATCTCGTGGTGCGGAATAACATCTTCGGCTACTTCGATAACCACTGGGTGGCTGGTCACGGCGCGAGTGAGGCCACGGTGGACAACCTCACCTTCGAGAATAACGAGGTGATTGGTCGTGTTCTCAAGTTCCAAATTATCGGTTGGCGCACCACGTCCCCTCTCCCAGTGCGGAATCGGCGCTCCAATGTCCGCGTCATCAACAACCGCGCCCACAGCATTCCTCCGCTGGCGGCCACTAGCTCAGTACTCATGTCCTTCCACGCGATAGACGGTGTTGAGATCGCCGGGAATGTCGTGGACTTTATCGCGGCCGACGGGGAGAAACGAATTCTCGCCGGGGCGTGGTTCAACGAATCATGCGGCATCACATACAGCGGCAACACCTGGGGCAACGCGCAGTACGACCACGAGGTCACGGTCGGGTATGACCCGCCAGAGGGAGGCGAAGGCTCCACTCCCGTCACCGAATTCGACGGGGCGAACCTGGAATGGTTCCAATGTGCGGAATTGGTGCGTAAGTCCCGCTAGGCCGGCGGTCACGAGTGCCGGCCAGGGTCCTAACCTGACCAACCACGGCTCGACCGGGGCCGTGGTTGGTTCCCTTTGAACCGAGGCTCTGGGTCTTGACCTGACTCGAAACAATCTGCAGTCTAGAGGATCGTTCCCGCACGAGGATCGTTCCCGCACGCTCATTTTGCCAACCATATGACTGGACAGAACACGGTCGAGACGGGCGCATCTTTGCAGAGAGAGTCGCTATCGTCTAAGCCGCGCAGACACGTAGCGTTTTTCCTTCCATCGTTCGGCGGTGGAGGGGCTCAACGCATGACGATCAATCTCGCGAGCGCGGTCGAACAAGCGGGCTGTCGCGTCGATCTGGTGGTCGTTCGGAAGGAAGGGCCGTATCTGAGGGATGTTCCGAGCCGTATCCGGCTGGTGAGTCTTGATTGCAGCCACCTTCGTCATGCTCTGTGGCCATTGATCAGGTACCTGCGCCGTGAACGCCCCGAAGCTGTGATGGCCACGATGACCAGTACGAACATGCTTGCTGTGGTTGCCTGCAAGCTGTCCGGAATCGGATCGCGCATCGTGCTTCGCCCGGCGGGTCCCTTTGGGCCTCGTCAGCGACGGTGGTGGGTTCGGCGGGTATACCGCCACGCGGATGCATTCATCGCCCAGTCCGGGAGCATGGCCGATGACCTGATAGGGATTGTCGGTCTGCCGCCCCAGAAAGTGACCACGATCCGCAACCCGGCGTTCAGGCCGGAGATCATTACTCGCGCTGCGGAGCCTGTCGGGCATCCCTGGTTCTCGATTAGGGAGGCACCTGTCGTCATTGGAGTCGGCAGGTTAGCCCCAGCAAAGGGGTTCGACGTGCTACTGGAAGCATTCGCGAAGGTGCGTGTCACGCATCCCTGCAAGTTGGTGATCCTGGGTGAGGGAGAAGCGCGTGACCAGCTGCAGGCGCAAGCCGACCGTCTCGGCCTCACGTCTGATGTCTGGATGCCGGGATTCGTGGACAATCCGTTCAAGTACGTGGTGCGTAGCGATGTCTTCGTGTTGTGCTCGAAGGGAGACCCGTGTCCCAATGTTCTGGTAGAGGCTCTCGCCGTCGGGACCCCGGTCGTGTCCACTCGCTGTCGAGGGGGGGGTTCTGAGATTCTGCAAGATGGCCGCTGGGGAGCGCTCGTTCCCGTTGGCGACTCCGAGGCGATGGCCGAGGCGATTCGCCAGAACATCGAGAGCCCCGCACACAGTCGGTCTGAGCTCAGTCGGTACGCTCAAACTTTCGATTACCGATCGGTAGCAAGAGAGTACATGGCAGTGTTGGGGGTAGACGTCAGCACTAGTTGAATTTCCTCCTGCGGCGGGACCAAGCCAGCGTCCTCTGCCCGGGGCCCCAGTCGAGGCCCTCGCCGCGGCAGAGTGGGCTCCCCGGTTTCCTTGACGGCCGCCGCTACACGCCCCATGTTCCCCGGAGGGCGATTGAAGTTCCTCTCCGGTCGGCGGTTACGGTGTTCCTGAGCTCCATAGCCAACCCGTAAAGCTGAGTCCCCATCCGGCAGGCTATGTTCCCGGTACACTCGATCGGCTGCTCCCGTTCGGCTTCACGCATTCAACGCTCCAGCGTGCTGGCCCGGTTGCATTGCCAGGCCCGCAGTCCAGCCGACCGCGCGTTGGCGCTAGCCCGGGAACCTGTGCGCCTCAAACGCCGATCCGGCAGTGATGCGATACTCATTCGACGCAGTTGATCTTCTGTGAGAGTTCTCCAGTTCGTTCAGAAGCCCCAGCGACGAGTCGCTGCCGAGCGACCAGGCGGATTGACCCTTACGGTGTCGGAGCGTCAGTGCCGGCTCACCCCCGTGTCAACTGAGCGCCAGGCGGAAGCGCATGCGTATCCCTGACTTTTTCATCGTCGGCGCGCCGAAATGCGGAACTACGGCGCTGTACTCGTACCTTCGGCAACACTCGGCGGTGTTCATGCCAGAGCGCAAGGAACCGAGGTTCTTCGCCACGGATCTAGATTGTGGTTCCCAAAGGGAGGGGCGCTACTTCGTGCGCGACCGCGACGCTTACCTGCAGTTGTTCGCTTCTGCGGGAATGGCGCTGCGCATCGGGGAGGCCAGCCCGCAATACCTGTACTCCGCGATGGCGGCCCAGAATATCAAGGACTTCTGCGACAAGGCCAAGATCATCGCTCTCGTGCGCGATCCGGTAGAATTGATGTACGCGTACCACTGGCAGCGGTTCAACGATGGGAACGAGGACATCGAAGATTTCGGGGAGGCGCTCGATGCCGAGCGCGAGCGCAAGCAGGGCGGGAGGATTCCCCCCAAGTGCTTTATGGCGAAGGCGCTCTGGTACCGGGAGGTTGCGACCCTGTCTTACCAGATCGAGCGCTTCATGGCAATATATCCTGCCGAGGACCTGATGGTGATCGTCTACGACGACATGAAAGCCGACACCCCTGCGGTGTATCGTGATGTGCTCCGCTTCTTGGAGGTCGATGACGGCTTCAGGCCTGAGTTGCCGGTAGTTAATGCCAGCAAGCACGTGCGCAGTAAGTGGGTCCGCGATATGCTGCGCGAGCCGCCAGCGGTTGTTCTTCGCACAGCGCGTGGCCTACTCCCCCGTGGCTTGCGTCAGCGTCTCGTCGCGCAGCTGTGGCGACGGAACATTGTGCAGCGGCCGCGGCGCCCAATGGACCCGGCGCTACGGCGGCGCCTGCAGGCCGAATTCGCGCCAGAGGTGGAGCGCCTGGGCCGCTTGATCGGTCGGGACCTCACGGCTTGGTCCCGGGCGCCAGCTTGATGCACGCGTTGCGGACTGCCGTCCGCGCCCGCCGGCCGGTCCGGACGCGGTTAGGACCGTCCGCCGCTCGCAACACCGGCATCACGGCCGCCGACGGTGAGTATATCGCTCCTTGACCCGATGGTGCAGTCTCGAGACAAGCTGGCGAGGCAGGTGACGACACTCGCCAGCAACCCCGCCGCCGGCGATAGCTGCTGCGGCTGGCGCTCTGGGTGTCATCAGCATCAGGTAAGATTCTGCGTCGGCGGGTTTCCGACGTCCGAAGGTGGGCTGATCTGCGGCCGACCGTGCTGGATGTACAAGATGGTGCAGGATCTGCTGATTTCGGCGGGAGGTCGCGGAACATGCGCTCGTTACGATTGGAAATACTCGGTTACCTCTCCTGACCATGCGATCACTTTTTGGACGTGGAGAATCGGGGCGGCTCGTGGCGCTGGCGTACCACGACGTGCGAGACCCGGCGGGCCTCGCACGTCACATGGATTATTTGATGCAGAAGATGCGTCCAGTGGCTCTCGATGACGTGCTCGGTGCCGTGGCCGGTCACCAGAAGCTACCGCCACGGGCGGTCTTGGTCACGTTCGACGACGGGGACCCCTCCGTTGTCGAGCATGCCCTCCCGATCCTGCGGGAGCGTGGGGTACCGGGGATCGCTTTCGTGATCGCCGGGTTGCTGGATACGGAGCAGCCACTCTGGTGGGTGGAGCTCGAGGAACTGGTTCGTCGAGGGGGGACCGCACCCGGGCTCGAAGGCTGCACTCCGGCAACCGCTGTGCGTGCGCTGAAGCGCCTGCCCAATGAGCTACGCCTGCATGCGATTCAAGAGCTGCGCCGCAATGCGGCGAGCCCAAGTGTAGTGGTGCCTCAGTTGCGGCGTTCCGATCTCCCTCTGCTCGAAACGGCAGGGGTCCGGATAGGGAATCATTCGCTGACTCACCCCTGCCTCGATCTCTGTACAGACGCGCAGGTCGCCGCCGAGGTGACGCAGGCGCACGAGGTGCTGACAGCTGCGCTCGGCGCTGCACCCCGGGTGTTCGCATACCCCAACGGCAATCACGATCCCCGTACTGCCCGCGTGTTGGAGGCTCTCGGGTACGAGGCGGCGTTCCTGTTTGACCACCGGGTGGCCTCGTTTCCGCCGGCGGATCGGTTCCGGATCTCCCGGGTGCGGGTCAACTCGACCACATCGCTCGGCCGTTTCCGGCTGATGATCAGCGGTCTGCACCCCGGCTTTCACCACGCAATCGGGCGCTCCTGAGGCTAAGCCCGCGGCAATTCCCGGATCGATGCCGATGCCCCTGAACGATGCGGTCATGTCCCTGCGCGGCGCGCTCACTGCCCTGCATCCGGAGGGGCGGAGGTGGCTGAAGTTCCTGCGGAGCTTCACCCTTGCGCCCGATGCGCTACCGCGGCCCGCTCCGCCTCCGGGTCCCCGAGACTTCATCATCTGTGGCGCCCCGCGCACCGGCACGACGCTCGTCAGCGCAATGCTCTTTCAGCCGCCTCGAGTCGTGACGGTGATGGAGCCGTGGGCGGGCATGCAACTGCCGCCCGCACCGTTGTTCGCCTCTCTGCGAGACGAGATCGCGCAGACCGAACAGCTCCGCTCGGGCCGGCTGGACCTCGACGCGCTGATGCGGAGCGGTACGGTGAAGCGCGTCCCGGAAGGGACCAGCATGCCGCGGGTGGAGGTCGAGCACGATTACCTGCTCGGGGTCAAGTGGCCGGCCTTTTGGCAGTACTTGGAGCTCTTGCCGGACACAAAATTCCTGGTGTGCGTGCGGCACCCGCATGAGGTGGTCGCCTCCTTCAAGCGGATGGGAGGACGCCTCGGCCTTGGCCTGGAGTACGATCTGGCCTTCAACCGGCGGCTCAACCAGCAGCTTCGGCTGGCCACGCGCCATCTTGCGCTGCGCCGGATCCTGCTGTACGACTACATCAACGGGCGGATCATTCCGCACCTGCGGCGGCCTAACGTGTACCTGGTGCGCTACGAGCGGTGGCTCACGGAGCCGGAAGCGCTGCTGCAGGAGATAGGCGCGTTTCTAGGCACGGTACTCGGCTCGCGACCGGCGAGGATCGAACGGCCGCGGCGCGAGGCCGTGCTCTCGTTAGCCGAGACAGCAATGATCGCCGAGCACTGTCACACCGCTGCATTGCTGGGCTACGACTCCCGCTCCGCCATCCCGCTCGTTCAACAGCGGATCCCGCAGACCTGAAGGTCGCCGCCGTGAAGCTGGTCTACTTGATCAACGGTCTGGGCACGGGTGGCGCCGAACGCTCCCTGGCGGAGTTGCTGCCATTCTATACAGCGGCCGGGATCGAATCCGTCGTCGTGTGCCAGCATCTCCGCAGCGAGGGGGTGGAGCAGCAGCTCCGGAGTGCCGGCTTTGACCTGCGCGTGCTCACCAGCCGGCGGTTTCCAGCTCGGATCCTCGAATTCCGAGCGTTGATCCGCTCTGAACGGGCGGACCTGGTACACACGACAATCTTCGAATCCGATGTGCTCGGCCGCCTGGCCGCAGCGGCGACGGATGTCCCCGTACTCAGCAGTCTGGTGAACACATCGTACACTCCAATGCGTCTGGCGGACCCCAACGTGCCGCGGTTGCGGCTCTGGGCCGTGCGCGTCATCGACGCTTGGACGGGGCGCTATCTGACCACCCATTTCCACGCGATCACACACGCCGTCAAGGACGCTGCAGTCCGAGCGCTCGGGATCGCGCCTGAGCGCATCACCGTCATCGAACGCGGACGTGACCCCCGGCGCCTGGGCCAGCCAGGCCCCGCGCGGCGCCGCCGGGCGCGGGAGGCCCTGGGGCTCCGGCCGGACGATGAGGTGCTGGTGACCGTGGGACGTCAGGAGATTCAGAAGGGTCAGGCGTATCTACTCGAGGCGATCGCCGCATTGGCCCGGACGCGGCCGCGCTTGGTCCTCCTGCTCGCCGGGCGGACCGGGCATGCCTCTCTGGAGCTGCACCGGATCCATGAGCGCCTGCGGCTGGGGGACCGTGTCCGCTTCCTGGGTCACCGCGATGACGTTCCGGAGCTGCTCGCCGCGGCGGACCTGTTCGTCTTTCCCTCGCTATACGAGGGGCTGGGGTGCTCCGTCCTCGAAGCCATGGCCCTGGGGCTGCCTGTGGTTGCGAGTGACATCCCTGCACTGCGGGAGGTGGTGGAGGACGGGCAGAGCGCGGTGCTCGTGCGCCCTGCGGCTCCTGACGCGCTGGCAGCGGCCGTCGACCACTTATTGAGCGCCCCGCTTCGTGCAGCCGCATTTGGTCGTCGCGGGATCGAGATCTTCGCGGAGCGCTTTACACTGGAGCGGAGCGCCGCGCGAATGGTTCGCTTGTACCGGGAGGTCGCGCCAGACCCGCGAAGCCTTGGGCAGCCAGCCGGTGCAGTGGCTCGGACGTGCCCGCCGCAGAGTGGCTTGCCATGAGGGTCTTACAGCTCGTCCAGAAGCCACAGCGCCGGGGGGCCGAGGTGTTCGCCTGCCAGCTGAATCAGTGGCTGCGTGCGCGTGGGCATGAGGCCCGCGCAGTTTTTCTCTACGCGTATGATGGAAATGCGACGCTGCCGAAAGGGGAAGGAGACGTGTTCCTCGACGCCGTGGAGCGGCACGGCTACGAGTGGGTACCCGGAGTCCAGCCCCATCTCGTCCGCCGCTTGCACGACGTCGTCCGAGCCTTCGCGCCGGACGTCATTCAACTGAACGGGGCTCGGTCAGTTAAATACGGTGCCGCAATGCGGGCCATCGACCACGGCTCGTCGTGGAAGCTGGTTTACCGCAACATCGCGAGCCCCGTTTTCTGGGTGCGTGGCCGCGTCAAGCGGGCCTTTTATCGCCGCGTGATCATGCCAAGAATCGATGGGGTGATAGGGGTTAGCCGACAGACCCTGGCCGAGGCGAGCGACTTCTACAAACTCTCTGTGCCACAGGTCTTCATTCCCAACGGTGTGGACTTCGCCCCGCTGGCGCGGGCGAGAAGCCCGGCGGAGGTGCGGCGCGAGCTCTCGACGCCCAACGATGCGGTTGTTTTCCTCTTCGTCGGCAGTCTTTCCCAGTACAAGCAACCCGATCGATTCATCAGGCTGTTCAGCCAGGCATCGCTCGAGGTCGGGGGTCTTCACGCCTGGCTGCTCGGCGATGGACCGGATCGCCCGGAGCTCGAGCGGCAGGTCAAGCACTTTGGCCTGGCGGATCGGGTCCGGTTCCTGGGATACCAGGAGCATGTCGCTGACTTCATCAACGCCGCCGACGTGCACGCCTCGACCAGTGATACCGAGGGCATCCCGGCTGCTGTGCTCGAGACCGGCTTTCTGAGGAAGCCCACGGTTGCGTTCCGAGTCGGTGGAATGCACGAATGCGTCAGGGACGGCGCCACCGGGTTCCTGGTCGCGCCGGGAGACGAGTGCGGCTTCTTGTCGAGAATGACCGAGCTTGCGAGGAGCAGCGAGCTGCGGCAGTGTCTCGGTCAGCAGGCCCACGTCTGGATTCGAGACCACTTCTCCATCGATCGGGTAGGTGAGCAGTATGAGTCGTTCTATGTGAGACTCGGTGCCTCCGACGGCGCTGGCCGCCGGCGCTGAGCCACATGCCGGGGCCGATCAGGGTGTTGCACGTCATCAAAAGCCTCGGCCGCGGCGGGGCCGAAATGCTCTTGCAGGAGGGCTTGCGGTTTGCCGACCGCAAGCGCTTCGAGTACGAATTCGGTTACTTCCTGCCCTGGAAGGACGCGATGGTGCCGGGGCTCATGGCCCAGGGTGCCGGCGTGACCTGCTTCGGCGCGCGCAGCAATGTCGGGATTCTATTGTCCGCAAGGCGCCTGGCGGCACATCTCCGGCAGCGGCGGGTCGATGTCCTGCACTGTCACCTTCCTATCGCAGGCTCGGTCGGCCGGATCGCCGGCCGCCTGGCTGGGGTGCCGGTCGTGTACACGGAGCACAACAAGCTCGAGCGCTATCACCCGCTGACTCGCCGCCTCAATCTGGCTAGCTGGGATTGGCAGGACTGGGTGATTGCCGTCTCCAGCGATGTCGCCGAGTCGATCCGTAGTCACACCCGGTCAAGCGTTCGCGTCGATGTCGTCCTGAACGGCGTCGACACCGCGCACTTCGTCCGAGATCAGGCCAAGGGCGCGAGCGCACGGCGCGCGCTAGGGATCCCCCCCGGTGCTCCGGTCGTGGGCACGGTGGCCGTGTTTCGAGTCCAAAAGCGCCTCGAAGATTGGCTGGCGGCTGCCTGTCGCTTGCACCAACGCCATCCGGAGCTGCACTTTCTCGTCGTCGGGGACGGCCCACTCCGGAGCGAGATCATGGCCCTGGCCAACTCCCTCGGTCTCAGTGATACAATACGCTTTCCTGGCCTGCAGGAGGACGTCCGGCCTTACCTCGCTGCGATTGACGTGTATCTAATGTCCTCCGTTTTCGAAGGGCTGCCGGTGGCGCTATTGGAGGCCATGTCGATGGAATGTGCCGTTGTTTCAACCGCTGTAGGCGGTATCCCAGAGGTAATCCGAAGTGGGCAGAACGGCGTGCTGGTCGAACCCAAGCGCCCCGACTTGCTCGCCGCGGTGGTCTCGGAGCTCCTGTCCGCCCCGGCAGAGCTCCGGCGCTACGGTGCGGCCGGCCGCGCTACCGTGCGTGCTCGATTCAGCGTGGAGCGGATGGTGGCGGAGCTCGAGGCGAAGTACGTTGAAATCGTCGAGCGACGCCGGCAGCATGGGTGACCTGGTCATCCGGGCGGCCGGTCCCTCAGATGGCCCGGCCATCCTGGGGCTGGTCAAGCGCAGTCTGGGAGAAGGCCAGATCCCTCGAGACCCGGTCTACTGGTCTTGGAAGCACGAGCGCAACCCCTTCGGGCCCTCGGCGATTCTCGTCGCCGAGGCCGACGGCCGACTGGTGGGGCTCCGTGTGTTCCTGCGATGGCGCTGGGCCGCCGGAGGCCGGCAGGTCGACGCGGTCCGGGCGGTGGACACTGCCACCCACCCGGAGTGGCAAGGCCGGGGCATCTTCTCCCGACTGACCCTGGCCTTGGTCGAGCAGATGACCCAGGAGGGTGTGGCCCTCGTCTTCAACACCCCTAACCAGAAGAGCGGCCCGGGGTACCTCAAGATGGGGTGGTCCGCCGTCGGGCGGATGGCCATGTGGGTTCGGCCTATGCGCCCGCTGCGCTTGGTAGGCGCCTGGTTGCGGCCCGAACGGGCGGCCAAGTCCGATCATCCAGGCCGGGGAGCGGCGGCGGATTTCGCCTCTCCGGGTGCCCTGCTCGACCAGGCCGGTGCAGCCGATTTACTGGCGCGCTCGGTCGGCGTCGACCGGAGACTGGTAACCGCCCTGACGCCGGCGTACCTGCAATGGCGTTATGTCGATGTGCCCGCCTTCGAGTACCATGCGGCTTGGACATTTCGGGGCGGCGAGGGCGCGGCGGTGGTATTTCGCTTCAAGCGGCAAGGCTCGCTTCGCGAGTTACGCTTGTGCGAGGTGATGGCTGCGCCAAGCGCGGAATCCATCCGACTCGGGGCGCGGCTGGTGCGGGACATCGTGCGCCGGGCGGAGGCCGATTATGCCTCGGCGATGGGCGCGCGCGGAGCGCCGGAGCAACGAGTGCTGGTGCTCGCCGGGTTTCTTCCCATTCCCCGAACCGCTCCGTTACTGACAGCGCGGCCGCTCTGCCGGGATGGCGTAGAGATCGATCCGCTCCAAGCCGCGAGTTGGCGGCTCTCCATCGGGACACTGGAGCTCTTCTAGTCGATTGATCGAGAGACACAATGGATTCCGACCTTCTCGGCTTGGCTGCGGTCCTCGCGCTCGTCTGCTTCGTGGCGGGCGTGGTCTCGGTCAGCCGTCTCCCGCCAGCACTCAAGCTCTTGGTGTATGCCGGACTCCTGCTGCGGGGGGTGGGTGCGGTCCTGCGTTACGAGGTCCTGCTCCGGTTCTACGGGGGAGTCGGTGACGCGAAGGCCTACTACCGCGAGGGGCTGGTCTACGCCGAGTACTTCTCCAAGCTGGACTTTTCCCCGTTCTTCGACCCCACCCTGTGGCACGCGAAAGTCTGGTGGGGGACCCAGTTCATGTACTTCCCGTCGGGCATCGTGCTCAGCCTGATCGGCCCCACGATGCTGGGCGCGTTCGTGGTCTTCTCGCTGTTCGCCTTCCTCGGCCTCGTGGGCTTCGCAGTCGCGTTCCGGAGGAGTTACCCGTCGGTGCCGGTCTCCCGTTACGTGCGCTGGATCTGGCTATTCCCGTCGCTCTGGTACTGGCCCTCGAGCGTGGGCAAGGAATCCATCACGATGATGGGGCTCGGCCTCGCCGTGGCGGGCTTCATTGGCCGGGGCAGTCGTATGAACTGGGGACTCCTCAGCGTCGGGCTGCTCCTCGTCTTCGCCATCCGCCCGCAAGTGGCCGCTGTTGTGCTACTGTCAATGATCGTGGCGCAGTGGCTCTCGTTTCGCACGCCGTGGACCGTCGGGAGGGTAGTGCAGGGGGTGTTGATCCTTGGCCTGGGTCTCGCCGGGATCTGGTATTCGATGCGAACGATTGGGGTCGGGGGCTACGACGTCGAGGGGGTGCAGAGCTACATCGCCGATGATCCAGCGCGCAGGCTGGGGGGAGGCAGCGGCATCGAGGCAGTGACCATCGACTGGAATGGAGTCGCCCTGGCCATGGTAAACACCCTGCTTCGCCCCTTTCCGTTCGAGGCGACCAACGGGCCGATGATCGTTGCCAGCCTCGAGATCTGTGCGTTCTGGGTGATCGCGTGGGTGCGCCGGCGGCGGCTCATCGCCTCCCTCCGCTACTGGCGGTCGGACCGCTTCCTGCGGCTCGCGCTCACCTTCGTGCTGATCTACAGCGTCGCCTTGGGGATGATGCTGACCAATCTTGGCATCATCGCCCGCCAGCGTATCTTCCTTTTCCCATTCCTGTTCTTGCTGCTCGAGGCGGCGCCGAAGCCCCGGCGTCAAGTCCGGCGCACCCGGGAGCCTTGGACACCGCTCGGTCAAGAGGCACCCCTGGCCGGAGCCGGGGAGATACGGTGAGCGCGCGGCACGACCGGCCGCCCGGAGCGCTGGTGATCTCGCTTGACCTCGAGCTCGCATGGGGGGTGCGTCAACGCGGACAAGGGTACGTGCGGAATCTGCTCGGCGAGCGGGAGGTGATCCCGCGGCTGCTCGCGCTCTTCCGGGAATTCGAGGTTGCGGCCACGTGGGCCGCGGTCGGCTTTTTGTTCGCGGCATCGCGCGACGAACTGGAGCGGTTCAGCCCACGGGTGCGTCCGGCATATGCAAACCCGTCCTTGTCACCCTTCAGCGATTCCCTCGGGTCGGGAGAGGCCGACGACCCGCTGCATTTCGCACCCAGCCTGATTGAGGCTATCCGCCGCACCCCGCGGATGGAAATCGCGACCCATACCTTCTCCCACTACTACTGCGGCGAGCCCGGGCAGACCGCCGACACGTTCCGCGCGGACCTCGAGGCAGCTCGTGCTATCGCGGAGAGCCGGAAACTCCGGCTGTCCTCTATCGTGTTCCCCCGCAATCAGCACCACCCTGGATACGACAATTGCCTTCTGGCGGCCGGGATCACCGCCTATCGGGGCGTGCCCCGAAGCTGGATGTGGCGGTTCGAAAATGCGGAGGCGAGTGCTACACCGGGCAAGCGCGCTATCCGCCTGATCGACGCGTACGTGGGCCTGACGGGCCACCACACAGTCCCGTGGTGGGAGGTGCCGCAGCCTAGCGGGCTCGCCAATGTGCGGGCGAGCTGCTTCCTGCGGCCCTATAACCCCCGGCTTGCCCCCCTCGAACGCTTACGCTTGGGCCGCATACGCCGGAGCATCCGTGCCGCAGCGCGGCAAGGTGAAATCTTCCACCTGTGGTGGCACCCCCATAATTTCGGCGTGCATCGGGAAGAAAACCTGGCGTTTCTCCGCAGAGTGCTCGAAGAGTTCCAGGACTGCCGCACGCGCCACGGGATGCGCTCGCTGACAATGTGTGAGGTCGACCGGCTCGCGGGCAGCAGCCGACGCTCCGGCGCCGAGTGCGCCGCTGCCACACAGGCGTTGGCATGAAGCTACTGCATGTGACCACCGTCCCGATGTCGCTCGCCTTTCTCCGGGGGCAGGTGGGCTATATGCACGCCCGGGGCTTTGACGTGGAGGCAGTCTCCTCGCCCGGTGAGGAACTGGAGGACTTCAAGACCAGGGAGGGGGTGCCGGTGCATGCGGTTGAGATGCCGCGACGCATCACACCCGTTCAGGATGTCCGGGCCGTCCGGCGGCTCCGCCGCGTGATGCAAGCCGTCCGGCCGGCGATAGTGCACGCCCATACACCAAAGGGTGGCCTCCTCGGGATGGTTGCGGCCGCCACGGGGGGTGTGCCCGTCCGCATCTATCACATGCGTGGACTACCGCTAATGACCGCGACCGGCTTCCGGCGCCGGCTTCTCCGCTGGAGCGAGGTCGTTGCCTGCCGTCTGGCGCATCGGGTGCTCTGCAACGGCGAATCGTTGCGGCGCGCGGCTATAACCGAACGGCTCTGCTCCCCGGAAAAGATCTGCGTGCTTCTCGGCGGTAGTGGCAATGGCGTCGACGCGGCCGGCCGGTTTAATCCGGATGCAGTTGGTGCCGCGGCACGAGCGGCGACCCGCGAGCGTTACGGCATTCCGCAGGACGCGTTGGTGATCGGCTTCGTCGGTCGCATCGTGCGCGACAAAGGCATCGTCGAGCTGGTAGACGCCTGGCAAGCTCTCAGCGTCGAGTATCCCGTAGCCCACCTTCTGGTGGTTGGGCCCTTCGAAGCCGAGGATGCCGTGCCGTGGACAGCCGAACGAGCGCTGCGAGAGGATCCGCGCATTCATCTCTCCGGGGTGGATTGGAACACGCCGCCGCTCTACGCTGCGATGGACCTGCTCGTCCTTCCCACCTACCGGGAGGGGTTTCCCAACGTGCCGCTCGAGGCCGCTGCGATGGCGCTGCCGGTCGTCGCTACCCGCATTCCAGGCTGCGTTGACGCCATCGTTGACGGCGCCACCGGCACGCTGGTGCCCCCAATGGACGCCGTGAGGCTCGCGCAAGCCCTGCGGAGCTATCTCCGCGACCCGGACCTCCGCCGGCGCCACGGAGCGGCGGGACGGGCGCGGGTGTTGCGCGACTTTCGGCCGGAGGCGATCTGGGAGGCGCTGTACGCCGAGTATGGGCGGTTGCTGCAGGCCAGAGGACTGCCCGCACCGGCAGGATATGCGTCGCCGGAGGGTGGCCGGGCCCTGGCGGTGCCGATGTCGCGGCTGCAGATTCTGGCACAGCGGCTGATGAAGCGCGTCCTCGATGCCGCCGGTGCGGGTCTCGGGTTGGTTCTGCTCTCGCCACTCCTTCTCGCGGTGGCGGCAACGATCCGCTGCTTCCTCGGTCCGCCGATCCTGTTTCGCCAACTCCGTCCCGGCCTGCATGGCCGGCCGTTCACCATCTACAAGTTCCGCACCATGCGGGACGCATTTACGCCGGCGGGTCAGCCGCTGCCGGATGCCGAACGGTTGGGTTGGTTCGGCCGAGCCCTTCGCCGCACCAGCCTGGATGAGCTGCCGGAGCTCTGGAACGTGCTGCGAGGAGAGATGAGCTTGGTGGGACCGCGGCCACTTTTGATGGAATATCTCCCGCTCTACACCGCCGAGCAGGCGCGGCGGCACGACGTGCTTCCGGGGATCACCGGGTGGGCCCAGGTGAACGGCCGGAATGCGGTCTCGTGGGAGGAGAGATTCCGGCTCGACCTCTGGTACGTCGAGCACCGATCACTCCGGCTGGACTGCAGAATTCTGATGCGCACCATCCGTCATGTTTTCGCGCGGACTGGAATCAGTCAGACGGGGCAGGCGACCATGGAGCGGTTCCGTGGTTCCGCCGCCTAGCCGGTTCCTGATCTGGGGTGCCGGTGGCCACGGCAAGGTGGTTGCGGACCTGGTGCGCGCGGTGGGCGGTACGGTCGTCGGTTTCGTGGATCGTGATCCCGACAAGCTCGGCCGGGTGGTCGAGCCGGGGGGAGGACGAGTCACGCAAAGCGAAAAGGACTTCCTGGCGTTCGTCCAACGACACGGCACCTGCCCCGGCGGGGCCGATGCAGTCGCCCTGGCAATCGGGGACAACAGCACTCGCGAACAATGCGTGCAGCGGCTAGCAAACCTGGTTTTGCCTTCTCTGGTGCACCCGGCCGCCGCCTGTAGCTCCTCGGTTTCCGCAGGGCGTGGCACGGTGGTATTTGCCGGCGCGGTGATCAACGCTGAGGCCTGCCTCGGCGATGCCGTCATTGTCAACTCCGGTGCGATCGTCGAGCACGACTGCAAGCTCAGCGCCGGCTGTCATCTCTCTCCTGGCGCAACGCTCGGCGGAGCGGTGCAGGTCGGGTCACGCAGCTGGATCGGCGCCGGCGCCACTGTGGTTCAGGGCGTGAACGTCGGCCACGATGTGATGGTCGGCGCGGGGGCGTTGATCATCCATGACGTCCCCGACGGCGTGACGATAGTGGGCAACCCGGGCCGCATCATTCGCATGCGGCAGGTGGTCTAGGCGTGCAGCCCCGCATCCATCTCTCCCCCCCGCACATGGGCGGGCTCGAGGAGAAGTTCGTGGCCGAGGCCTTTGCCACCAACTGGATCGCACCGCTCGGCCCTCAGGTCGATGCGTTCGAGCGCGAATTTTGTCAGGTCGTCGGGGCGAAGCACGCCGCGGCGCTGTCGTCCGGCACGGCGGCGCTGCACCTGGCGCTGCAGCTCGTGGGCGTCGGCCCCGGCGATGAGGTGCTGGTCTCGACCCTCACCTTCTGCGCCAGCGTCTTTCCCATCCTCTACCTGGGTGCCACACCGGTCTTCATCGACAGCGACCGGACATCCTGGAACATGGACCCCGCCCTCCTGGCGGATGAGCTGGAGAGGCGAGCGCATCGCGGCCGGCTGCCCAAGGCGGTGGTGATCGTCCACCTGTACGGCCAAAGTGCCGACCTGGACCTGATCCTGGGGGCGTGTGATTGGTACGGTGTGACCTTGGTGGAGGATGCGGCGGAGGCGCTCGGCGCTACCTACAAGGGTCGGGCGCCGGGGATCTTCGGGAAGGCGGGAATCTTCTCATTCAACGGCAATAAGATCATCACCACGTCGGGCGGAGGCATGCTGGTCTCGGACGACCAAGCACTGATCGCGCAGGCCAGGCGACTCGCCACCCAGGCGCGCGATCCCGCGCCTCACTACGAGCACTCGGAGATCGGCTACAACTACCGTATGAGCAACGTGCTGGCGGCAATCGGACGGGGCCAGCTCCAGGTTTTGCGCAAACGAGTGGCGGCACGCCGCCGGAACTACCGATTCTATCATGAGGCTCTGGGGGACGTGCCCGGGATCGAGTTCATGCCCGAGGCTCCCTGGGGATGCCACAGCCGCTGGCTCACCTGCCTGACGATTGATCCAGAGGTTGCCGGCACCGATCGAGAGAAGGTGCAGCTCACGTTGGATGAAGCCAACATCGAGGCGCGTCCAGTCTGGAAGCCGATGCATCTGCAGCCGGTCTTCGCCGAGTACCCATCCGTCGGCGGCGCGGTTTCCGCGCAGCTCTTCGACCGCGGCTTGTGCCTTCCGTCAGGGTCGAGCCTGACTGCTTCCGACCGCGAGCGGGTGGTGACTGTGGTTCGCCGGGCGGCAGCAGCCGTCGCTCCCTCTGCCACGTGAACCGATGCGGATGCGCTGAGTTTTTTCCGGCGTTTTCGAGAGTTCAACATGCCGGACCGCAATCGAGTGTCGCGACTAGAGCCATCACCGAATCAGCCTCTTGCGGGGTGATGTACCTCACTGCAATATAGTCGCGGAGTTCATCGGCCACTCCAGGGGTCTCCTGTGGTCGGGTAAAGCGCGACCGCTCGGGAGAGTCCGGCATGCGTGCGCTGCTGTCCAGCTTGGTGTTGCTTGCTGTCGTGTCGGTGCTGTCTGGTGCACCACTGGCTGCGCAGAGTGCCCGTCCCGATCCCGACCCTCCGGTGTTGCGTCCGGGCGATTCGGTGAGAATCGCCGTGTACCAGTCCACGGAGCTGACCCAGGCCTTCGAGGTGGCGCCGAATGGCGCGCCGGCCGACCCGTTGTACCAGGAAATAATCGTTGCTGGGGTGCCCATCCCAGTGGTCGAGGATCGGGTGCGCACCTTCCTGAGCCGCTTCGAAGCCCGTCCGCGGTTTGTGGTGCTGCCACGATTTAGAGTGGCACTCGGAGGAGAGATCGGTGGCCCGGGACTGTACTATTTCTCGCCCGGCACCACGATCGCGCAGGCAGTAGCCCAGGCTGGTGGCGCCACGGAGTCAGGCCGGCTGGACCGGGTGCATCTGATTCGCGAGAGCAAGTTGATGGTCGCTGATCTCACTGAGCTCCAACCCGGAGCGGCGCAGACCCCAATCCATTCAGGCGACCAGATCCTGGTGCAGCGGCGCCGCCGCTTGAGTTTCATACGCGACATCGTGGTGCCGATCGCATCGGTATCCGGCGCCGTATTCGGCATCATTCGAATTACCCGTTAGCGGTGTTTCCCGTCCCCTGAGCGTGTGCTGGACCTATGCCCGATAGCCTTCCGAGTACTCCTCGGGTTTCAACGTTTCCTTCCGTAGTCACCTTCCGTCCTGATCCGGTTGCCGACTACGCGCAAGAGGGCAAGGAGGGAGGGCTCAGCCTCCGCGAGCTCCTGGCCGTCTTGCGGCGCCACGTCTGGATGATTGCCGCCGTCACCATCGTGTCAGTGGGCCTCACGGTGCACCTGCTGTCGCGCGAGGTGCGGCTCTATGACGCGAGCGCCTTGATCCGTCTCACCGATCAACGCGCGATTGCGGGGACCGCGGGTGAGGTTGCACCGCACACCGTAGTCCTCAAAACCGATCCCATAAAATCGCAGCTGATGGTCCTCCAGGGCCGGGGCGTGCTGGGCGAGGTGGTGGACCGGGAGCAGCTGCGACTCCTGGACGCCGTTGAGCTCGCGTGGCCAGACTACCTGGCAAGTGTGCAAGTAACTACTCCGCCCAGCTCCAGCCAGTCGATCGCGCTCCAATTCGGGCCCGACAGGTATTCGGCGCGGACCAGAAATGCGGCAGCGGAGGCCCAATACGGCGCCCCCGTCGACGTGGGCGGGGTACACTTCGTAGTGCCGAAACCCCCGACCGTCCCGAGTGCGTCTCTGATCGTCCTGCCTCGAGAGAGTGCCATCGACCTGCTGTTGGCCAGTCTCGTCGCATCGCCCCGCCCGGAGACTGACGCAATTGACGTCAAGGTCACGACCCGCGACTCGGTCCTCTCCCAGCGGCTGGTGAACGCAGTGGTCGAGACCTTTCAGGCGGTGAACGCGCGTACCGCCCGGCAGCAGGCAACGCGACGCCGTCTCTTTCTGGAAAGCCAGTTGCACGAGAAGGACTCGCTGCTCACGGTCGCTCAGAACGCGCTCAGCCGGTTTGTTATCCGGCAACGGGTCTATGAGGCCGAGGATAAGTCTTCGGGCGCTCAAAACAGCCTGGTCCAGGTCGACATGCGGCGGGAGGAGCTCGGGGCCGAGCGCAGTGCCTACCAGTCGTTGCTGGTGGAGTTAGGCAATAGCGGCGCATCCAGTAACGATGACGTGGACGCGTTCTCTTCCGCCGCGGCGGGCGCAGCGAGCCCAATCATACGCCAGCTCCAGGAGCAGCTCTCCAGGCACCGTGCCGTGCGCGATTCACTGACCTCAACCGCGTGGGGGCGGGCACCGACCGCCCCAGTCGTAGAGAGGCTAGATACGCTCATCGTAACGACCCGCGAGCGGCTGGTTCGGGCGGCGGAGAGTCATCTTGCGGGGCTCGACGCCCGCATCGCCGCGCTCGACGAGTTGAAGGCGAGCAACATCGCCGCCATCCAACGTATGCCTGCCATCGAGGCTAGGGAGGCACGCCTCCAGCAGCAGGTGACCACCATAAAGAACATTGGTGACCAGCTCCGCACGGAATACCAGAAGGCTCGAATCACCGAGGCCGTCGCGTCGGGGCAGGTCGAGATCGTGAACTTCGCATCCCGCGCTATCCCGGTCGGTACTGGTCCGCACCTGAAGCTCATGCTCGGGCTGGTGGCGGGGTTGCTGGTCGGCAGCGGGGGAGCGCTCCTGCGCGAGCACCTCGACACCTCCATCCGGCGGCGCGAGGAGATCGAGCCGGTGCTCCGAGTTCCCAGCTTGGCCGTGATCCCCCGGATCAGTTCCCCCAAGCGGCACTGGCTGGCCGCTTCGGTATGGAGCCGGCTTGGAAAGCGCCGCGAAGCTGAGCAGGAGGCCGCCAGACGGCCGCGGTCACCCGGCGCCGAGGCCTACCGCGCCCTCCGAACGAATCTGGTCTTCTCGCAGGCGGTGGACACCCTCAACACGCTGGTGGTTACCAGCGCCACCGAAGGGGAGGGAAAGACCACCACCGCCGCCAACCTCGCGATCACGTTTGCACAGCAAGGCCGGCACGTCGCCCTCATTGACTGCGATTTCCGGCGGCCCCGCCTGGCCAACGCCTTCAAGACGGCGGGGCACCCTGGACTCACCGATGTGCTCCTGGGCCGTAGCGATCTCGATCAGGCGCTGCGCCCGGTCTGCGTTCCACGGGTGACGGGCCTTGACCTGCTCCCTTCGGGCCGGTCGCCGGCGAACCCGTCCGAGCTGCTCGGCAGTCCCGAAATGGGGCGCCTCCTGGCGGACCTCTCGGCCCGGTATGATATGCTGATTCTGGATACGCCCCCGTTACTGTCCACGTCGGATGCCGCAGTTCTCGGCACCAAATGCGACGGGGTCGTCTTCGTCGTGCGGGCGGGGTATACCGATCGGAGCGCGGCTCAGCTCGCGGTTCACCAGTTGGTTGCGGTACGAGCTCGTGTCATCGGAGCGGTCCTGAACGATCCGGAATCCAAAGCAGTAGGAAACTACTACTACGGGTACTACTCGGCCGGCTAGGGGACCGGGCCCGCTAGTAAGTCGTTGCTGGTGGGCCGACACGGCCTGAAGGCACGAGCCTTTCGAAAATCAGGTAGTTGATCTCATGGTGATCCGAAACCGATACCTCCTGCTGAGCGACGCCGTCCTCCTGACGGCGGCGCTGTACGTCAGCTTCGTCTTGCGGCTCGAGGCATTCCACCTGACGGGGTCATTCGGGCACACGGCGCTCGTGTTCGGAGTCGTTGCGGTCCCGGTCCAGTTGGTGGTGTTCCACCTGTTCGGTCTGTACCGGCGTCTCTGGACCTATGCCGGCTCCCGCGAGCTCGAGCGCATCGTCTTTGCGGGGTTTGTCGCCGGATTCATCTGCTTCGTGATCGGTGCCGTGCTGCTCAAAGTCCTCGGACTCGTGGCAGTACGAGTACCGCTCTCCGTGCTCGCATCAGACTGGATTCTGGGCATCGCGGTGATCGCTGCCCCCCGATGGCTCCTGCGTGAGGGCGACTCGGGCCGCCGGCAGCCGGGGCTCAGGCGCCGGCCCTCCCAGCCAGGTGGCCATCGGACGCTGATCGTCGGCGCGGGCCGCGCCGGCGAAATGGTCCTGCGAGAACTACGGCGGAATCCGCAGCTCGGGCTGGATCCGATCGGCTTTATCGACGACGACCCGATGAAGCAGCACCTCACGCTAGCGGATGTCCCGGTGCTCGGCGCGATCGCCGACCTATCGGCCATCGTGGCACTGCACCGGGTGCGGGAGGTCGTCATCGCCATGCCGCGGACGCCGGGGGTAGTCCTGCGGCGAGTGGTCGACGTGGCTCGCGCCACGGGTGTCCGCACCCGGACGGTCCCCGGCCTCTTCGAGCTTCTCGCCGGCCGCAAGCAGGTGACCGCGTTGCGTGAGGTCGAGATTGCCGACCTCCTCCGCCGAGCCCCGGTGCAGACTGACCTCGCGGCACTCAACCAACTCGTCGATGAGCAAACCATCCTCGTCACGGGCGCCGGCGGGTCGATCGGCAGCGAGCTCTGCCGTCAGCTGGCCGAGGCGGGGCCCCAGCGGCTGATCCTGCTAGGTCACGGTGAGAACTCGATCTTCCAGATCACCAACGAGCTGCTCGGCCGCTTCGCCGATGTGGACCTGGTGCCAGTCATCTGCGACGTCCGTGATCGCGCTCGTCTCGCCCGGGTCTTTCACCGCTACCGCCCGTCGGCAGTCTTCCACGCGGCCGCCCACAAGCACGTTCCGCTCATGGAATCGAATGTTGCCGAGGCGGTGACCAACAACGTACTCGGCACCCGCAACGCCGTTGAATGCGCGGCCGAGATACTCACCGAGCACTTCGTGTTCATCTCCAGTGACAAAGCCGTACGCCCCGGCAACATCATGGGAGCCACCAAACGAATAGCCGAGCAGGTGGTCCAGGAGGTGGCCGAGCAGACCGACCGGAACTTCGTCTCCGTGCGCTTCGGTAATGTGTTGGGCAGCCGCGGCAGCGTGGTCCCGATCTTTTTGAAGCAGATCCGCGAAGGCGGGCCGATCACGATCACGCACCCGGAGATGTGCCGCTATTTCATGACCATTCCCGAGGCGGTCCAGCTCGTGCTCCAGGCCGCGGTGCTGGGCCACGGCGGCGAGGTATACGTCCTGGACATGGGCGAGCCGGTGCGGATCGTGGATCTTGCCCAGGACCTGGTGCGTCTTTCGGGCCTCGAGCCCGGAGTCGACATCGAGATTCGCTTCACTGAGCCACGTCCCGGTGAGAGGCTCACTGAGGAGCTCTTCTTCGGCTCGGAGCATGGGACGCCGACCCGGCACCCGAAAGTGCTCAGCGCCCGTAGCGCGACCCGCCCCGCCGACGGACAGCTGCGGATCGAACGACTGCTGGATGCCGCCCGTGTGGAGTTGCCGGACGACGAATTGCGCCGCATGATGGCGGCCCTGGTGGCCGATCAGGCCATCTGTCCACCCGTGGGCGCCGGGATATCCGGAGAAGCTACCAATGGGGTGCCGCTGGCGGCGACTCACGACGATGCCCTTGCGGCCACTTCGACGTGATATCAACCGGCATTTAGCGCTGCGTCGAGGGCATCCCTCCAGCCAAGGCTTCCGTTGCTGGAACTGCGTGGGGTCAAACCTTCGCGATTCTCAGGTTGCCGAGATAAAGCACGTCGAGACCGCAGCAGAAGAACGTCCGCAGCGCGTCCTCCGGCGAACCGACAATGGGCTCTCCGTTCAGGTTGAAGCTCGTATTGAGCACGATGGGGACTCCTGTCAGCTCGGCAAAGCATCGGATAAGCCGATGGAAGCGCGGAGAGCTGTTCTCATCGACGGTTTGCAGACGCCCCGACCCATCGACGTGCACCACGGCAGGGACTTTCTTGCGGACAGCCGGACGGAACATCAGCACCCGCTCCATGAAAGGGACACGCGTTGCTGGATCGCACTCGAAATACTCGGCAACGTGCTCCGCAAGAATCGCCGGGGCAAACGGGCGGAAGCTCTCGCGATATTTGACGGCCGCGTTCACGACGTCCTTCGCGTCTTCCCGCCGCGGGTCGACAAGGATCGAGCGGTTGCCCAGCGCGCGCTGGCCGAACTCCATCGGGCCCTGGAACCAGCCGATCAACTTGCTCGCCGCCAGGTCCTCGGCAGCGCGTCGCGCGGGGTCCGGCACGATCTCGACGCCCGGCGTCTTGTACCGGCGCACCACCTCGAGGCACTGCTCGTCGCTGAATGCACGCCCCCAGTAGTTGTGCGGGCACGCTTCGACAGGGCGCTCTTTCGTGCGAACGGCGTTGAGATAAAGAGCGGCCCCGATAGATGTGCCGGAGTCGTCCGGGCAGCTCGTGATGTAGCACTCGGAGAACGGGCTCAGCTGGGTGAGCTTTCCGTTGAAGACTGAGTTCATGAAGCATCCCCCACTCACGACGACTCGATCGAGCTTGGTTCGCTCGTGCAGGTGCGTGAGGATCCGGGCCATGGTCTCCTCGAACACGAGCTGCGTCGCAGCGGCGATCTGCTCGTGGCGCGGCGTCAGCTTCTCATCGCGGCGCCGGGGCTCCCCGAAGACCTCGACGAACTTGTCCGAGTAGAGCCGTTGATCCCAGAAGTTGTAGTACTCGAAGTGTTCGAGAGCGACCTGGACCCGGCCACGATCGTCGACCGAGATCATCTTGCGCATTGATTCGAGGTAACGGTTCTTCCCGTCGGCGTACGACGCGAGCGCCATCACCTTCCATTCGTCCGAGTCGGGGCGGAAGCCGAGGAACTCGGTGACGGCGCCATAGAACAGACCGAGGCTGTGGGGAAAGTTCACCTCCTCCAGGACTCGAATCTCGGTCCCGTCCACCGACCCGAGGAGACCAGTCAGCCGCTCGCCGCGGCCGTCCATCACCAGGACCGCGCACTTGTCATACGGTGAGAGGAATGCAGCGTTGCCGACGTGCGCGAGGTAGTGGTCCACGTACGTGATTGGTGGCCCCTCTCGCCACATGTTACTCTGCGTCGTCGTCCCGTCAGGGCGACCCTTCGCTTGCCCCATCAGACGTGTCGGAACCTGCAGCAAGTGCTCGGTCCGCCATCGGCGACCGGTCAGGTAGCCCGCAGGCATGCAGCTCGCCGCTTCGATCGCCGGGTTCCAGGCGACCGCGACCTCGTCGATGTCTGCCCAGCCTACACCGCCGAGCGCCAGACACTCGTCAATGGCGCGGGATGGGAACACACGACTCAGCTTGACGCGATCCAGTCGTTCCTCCGGCACGGCTGCGACGACCCTGCCCTCGTCGACAAGACACGCGGAGCAGATGACGACGTCGTGACAGATACCCAAAATTCTCATACTCTTCCTCCACCACCTCGTCGCTGACGGTCCAAACCCTAGGTATTTAGGGGCACCAGGTGGGTGCCTGCTCGCGTGAGAAGAGTCTCAAAAGTACGCTTCGCGAGTCAGTTTGGCACGACGAGCGCACCGCCATCGACCGACGCTGAGCCTTTACCTATTCTCATAACGCCCAACCGCTTGGTGGACCTTGCGTTGTGACTCTCCCGGCGCTATCCTCCCAGGCTATTGCCTCTGGCACTTCCGCCTGAAGCTCGGCTCACTCACACCCGCGGCGCCTGGCGCGCGGCATTAAGAGGACGGCAAATCCCCGCATGCTCGATCAACTCAACCCTTCCACCGACCAGTTCGCCTCCACTACCGGCCTGCGTGTCCGCCAGGATCTCTACGACGAAAACTACTCCGACGCCGACTACGAGCAGATGCTCTCGATGTACGAGGGCACCATGTCGCAGATCGTCGAAGGCGAGATCGTTAAATCGAAGGTCCTTCGGGTCACCGACAATGCGGTGATCCTCGACGTGGGGTTCAAGTCCGAGGGGTCGGTTCCCCTGGATGAGTTCAAGGACCCGCACTCCCTGAAGGAAGGCGATGAGGTCGAGGTCTTCCTCGAGCACCTGGAAGACCAGGAAGGCGCCGTCGTCCTGTCCAAGAAGAAGGCCGACTTCATGCGGGTCTGGGAAAAGATCCGTGTGGCCCACGAGAGCGATGAGCCGGTCGAGGGCACCCTGGTCAAGAAGATCAAGGGTGGGGTGGTGGTAAACCTGATGGGGGTAGATGCCTTTTTGCCCGGCAGCCAGATAGCGCTCCGCCGGGTGCCCAACATCGACGAGCTGCTGGGACAGACCTACGAGTTCAAGATCATCAAGCTGAACAAGCGCCGCCGCAACATCGTGGTGAGCCGCCGGGTCATTCTCGAGAATGAGCGGGCCCACAAGCGCGAGCACCTGATGAAGGAGCTGGCGGTCGGCCAGGTCAGAAAAGGGGTCGTCAAGAATATCACCGACTTCGGCGCCTTCATCGATCTGGGCGGGGTGGACGGGTTGCTCCACATCACCGACATGTCCTACGGCCGGGTCTCTCACCCCACCGAAATGGTCACGATCGGCAAGGAAGTCGAGGTCAAGATCCTGGACATCGACTGGCAGCGGGAGCGGATCAGCCTGGGCATGAAGCAGCTCCAGTCCTATCCCTGGCAGAACGTGGCCGCCAAGTACCCGGTCGGCACCAGGGTCCAGGGCAAGGTGGTCTCGATAACCAATTACGGCGCCTTCGTCGAGATCGAGCCCGGCATCGAGGGCCTGGTCCACATCTCCGAGATGAGCTGGACCCGCAACGTCCGCCACCCGTCCAAGATCGTGAGCATCGGCGAGACCATCGAGGCCGTGGTGTTGAAGGTGGACGAGGCAGAGGAGAAGATCTCGCTGGGCATGAAGCAGACGGAGCAGGACCCCTGGATGGTGCTTCCGCTCAAGTATCCCATCGGCACCCGCATCAACGGGAAGGTACGGAACCTCACCAGCTTCGGTGCCTTCGTGGAGATAGAGCCGGGTATCGACGGGCTGATTCACATATCGGACATGTCCTGGACCAAGCGGGTGCAGCACCCCTCGGAGGTGGTCAAGAAGGGTGACGCGGTGGACGTGGTCATCCTCAACATCGACGCCGAGAACAAGCGGATCTCGCTGGGCCTCAAGCAGGCCGAGGAAGACCCCTGGCTCAAGATCGGTGAGACCTACCCGATCGGGCTGGAGCTTCGTGGCCGCGCGGTGCGGCTGATGGATAAGGGTGTGGTGGTGGATCTCGGTAAGGACATAGAGGGGTTCGTTCCCATGTCCCAGTTGGGGGTGCCCAACCTCGAGAACCCCGGCGATGCGGTCAAGGAAGGACAGCCGCTCGACCTCAAGGTGCTCGAGGTAGACCCGATCCACCACCGGATCGTGCTCGCGGTCATCGGCTATCCCGACGAGCCGATCATCCCGCCGGTCAAGCCGGCCTTCGAGGAGAGTACGGCGACGGAATAGGCGAGCCTACTATCTTCCCCCGCGATGCCCGACCCCCGCAAGCTGCTCGACGAGCTCCACCACCGACAGGCTCTCGCCGAGCAGGGCGGGGGCGCTGATCGGGTCGCCCAGCAGCACAAGAAGGGAAAGCTCACCGCCCGCGAGCGGCTCGATATCCTGCTCGACGAGGGCAGCTTCGTCGAGCTCGACCGCTTCGTCACCCACCGCTCTTCCGATTTCGGCATAGACCAGCAGGTGTTTCCCGGGGACGGCGTGGTCACCGGCTCCGGCCGCATCGATGGCCGGCTGGTTTACGTCTTCTCGCAGGATTTCACGGTTTTCGGCGGCTCGCTCTCCGAGGCGCACGCCGAGAAGATCTGCAAGATCATGGACCTAGCTCTCCGGAACGGCGCGCCGGTCATCGGTCTCAACGACTCGGGCGGGGCCCGCATCCAGGAGGGGGTGGCCTCGCTGGGCGGCTATGCCGACATATTCCTCCGCAACACCCTCGCCTCGGGGGTTGTCCCCCAGATCTCGGCGGTCCTCGGCCCCTGCGCCGGCGGAGCGGTCTACAGCCCCGCTATCACCGACTTCATATTCATGGTGCGGGGAGTCAGCTACATGTTCGTCACCGGTCCCAACGTGGTGAAGACCGTTACCCAAGAAGAGGTGAGCTTCGACGAGCTTGGCGGCGCCGACATCCACGGCGGAACTTCCGGAGTCGCGCACTTCGTCCACGATTCAGAGCCCCATTGCATTGAAGCCATCCGCGAGCTGATCGGCTTCCTACCACTCAACAACCTCGACGAGCCGCCCCAGCGTCCGTCTGCCGACCCGGCCGAGCGGCGGGATGAGGCGTTGCTGGATCTGATCCCCGATAGTGCCACCAGGCCCTACGACATGCATGAGGTCATTGGCCGGGTGGTGGACGACGGGACCTTCCTGGAGGTGCAGAGGGGCCACGCCGACAATATCGTGGTGGGGTTCGCCCGGCTGGGGGGAACCCCTGTTGGCATCGTGGCCAACCAACCGGCCGTGCTCGCCGGAGTGCTCGATATCAACGCCTCGATCAAGGGCGCCCGTTTCATCCGCTTCTGCGACTGCTTCAACCTCCCGGTGGTGACCTTTGTAGACGTGCCGGGATTCCTGCCCGGCGTCGCCCAGGAGCACGGCGGCATCATCAAGCACGGCGCCAAGCTGCTTTATGCCTATTGCGAGGCGACGGTGCCCAAGCTCACAGTCATTACCAGGAAGGCTTACGGCGGGGCGTACGACGTGATGAGCTCGAAGCATATTCGGGGCGATGTAAACCTGGCCTGGCCATCGGCCGAGATCGCGGTCATGGGACCCAAGGGCGCGGTCGAGATCCTCTTCAAGGAGGACCTCGCCCGGGCCGACGATCCGGCCGCGGCTACCGGACGGCTGATCGAGGAGTACACCGCGAAGTTCGCTCACCCTTACGCCGCGGCCGCCCGGGGCTACATCGATGACGTGATCGATCCCCGCGACACCCGGCCCAGGCTGATCGAAGCCCTGCGGACGCTGCGCGGTAAACGCGACAGGAACCCGGCCAAGAAGCACGGGAATATTCCGTTGTGAGGGGCTATTGGCTATTGGCTATCGGCTGCGACCGGACCATGCCCTATCGATAGGAGCAGCAATTGAATTCGGAGTAGCCAATAGCCAATAGCCAATAGCCAATAGCCAATAGCCAATAGCCAATAGCCAATAGCCAATAGCCAATAGCCAATAGCCAATAGCCAATAGCCTCCGGCCTACCCGTGCAGGCCCCGTCGCCCGAGACGTCCCCCTAGCCAAGTAGTGGGCCCTCAGCCATTTTTGTCACACATGTTTCAAGCCGTTCTTCCGCGTACAAAACCGGCTGGCCCCGCGCTCCTTTCCCGGTGTCGGGGGGCGGCTACCATGGCCATCGCTTCGGTGGTCTGGGCCGGTGACTTGCGGGCTCAGGCAGCGGTCGACCCTAACGTTGCGCCTCGAGCCGCCGCCCTCGAGCGGGCCGGCGAGCGCCGGATGGCCATCGGCCTCCTGGGCCGGTACCTCGCCACCGCTCCTGACGACGGTCGCGCCTGGTTCCAGCTCGGGCGCTTCTACCTCCTCGACGCGCGCGATTGGCATCTGCAGGGCCACCGGGGCGATCCCGATGGCCTTCTTTATCTCGACTTCGCGGCGACAGCGCTCGACCAGGCCATCCGGCTGGCGGTGGACTCGGGCGAGATCTTCCGGGGCTTCGCCGAGATGGAGCGGTTTGTGGTGACGGTGGAGGACTCGGGATGGAGCGGGGGTGGCCACGGGCTGCCGTCCAGCGGTGCGCCCGCCATGCCCGCATTCATCCTCGAGATGGGTGCCAATCTGCTGAGCTCGTGCCCGGGCGGCGGGGTGCTGCTGGTTGGAAGTGACCTCGAGGCCCTCTCCGTCTGGTACGACAACGTCACTCTTCGCTCCCGCCGCATCCTGCCGCTCCGTCCCGAGCTTTACGCCACCGATTCCCGGTATCGGCAGCGGATGGCCGAGGCCATGGGAGTCGATCCGGCACTGCCGATTCGCAACGCCCTCTCGCTCGTGGCCGCCCGGCGGCCCATCTGCTTGTCACCCACGGCCGACAGCGCGGCAGCTCCCGCTCTTCCGTGGACTCCTTCCCGGTTGGCCCGGGTGAGCCGTTCGGTGGAGCCCGGACCCGAAGCGCTCTCCGTCACCGAGCTGCTCGGGGTCATGCGCCAGGGCGGCTCGGTCTGGGTGCGTGATGTGCGCGGCGTCTATGCCGGTGCCGCCCGTCACAATCCCCTCCTTTGCAGCAGCTTCCATCTGGTCTTCGGAGACGCACCTCCGGCGGCGTGTAGGCCGTGAGGTTGAAAGGGCGGTAGTGGCGGAAAAGGCGGTAGATGCTCAACTAGAGCTGGTGCAGGTGTCCGCCTCATTCGCCTCTTTTTCTTCCGCCCGTCGTTCCGCCCTATGAAACGCGTCCTGATCGCGAACCGCGGTGAGATCGCTCTCCGTATCATCCGCGCGTGTCACGAAGAGGGCCTCGAGGCGGTCGCCGTGTACTCCGCCGCCGATCGCCGGAGTGCGCCGGTGCGGGCCGCCGACCGGGCGGTAGACATCGGCCCCCCCTCTCCTTCCCAGAGCTATCTCTCCATAGATCGGCTCATGGCGGCAGCCCGGGAATCCGGCTGCGACGCGGTTCACCCGGGGTACGGCTTCCTGGCGGAACGCGCCGCATTCGCCGAGGCGGTCGAGGCCGCCGAGCTCATCTGGATCGGACCGCCGGCCCCGGCGATCCGCGCCATGGGTGACAAGACGGAGGCACGCCGGCGGATGCAGGAGGCCGGCGTCAGGGTCGTCCCCGGCGGCGTGGCACCGCTGGAAGACCTGGAGGCGGCTCGTGTCGCCGCGGATGAGATCGGCTATCCGGTGCTGGTTAAGGCGGCCGCCGGAGGTGGCGGCAAGGGGATGCGGGTAGTGCAGGAGCCCGACCAGCTCGGCCCGGCGCTGGAGAGCGCGGGGTCCGAAGCGCTCAAGGCGTTCGGCGACCCCAGCGTGTACCTCGAGAAGTTCATCGAGCACCCCCGGCATATCGAGATCCAGGTGCTGGCCGACGACGAGCGCACGGTTCACCTGGGTGAGCGGGAATGCTCGATTCAGCGGCGCCACCAGAAGCTCGTGGAGGAAGCGCCTTCCCTTGCCCTGTCGGTGGATCTCCGGGAATGGATGGGAGCCGCCGCCGTTTCCGCCGCCCAGGCGGTCGGCTATCGCGGCGCGGGTACCTGCGAGTTTCTGCTCACCGAAGACGGAACCTTCTACTTCCTCGAAATGAATACCCGCATTCAGGTGGAGCACCCGGTCACGGAGCTGGTCTACGGGGTGGACCTGGTGCGGGAGCAGCTCCGGATCGCCGCGGGCCTTCCCATGCGGGTGCATTCGGGCTGGCTCACTCCCCGTGGCTGGGCGCTCGAATGCCGGATTACCAGCGAAGACCCGGCCAACGGATTTTTCCCCTCGACCGGCCGCATCGAGTATCTCAGGGTACCCGGCGGCCTCGGGGTCAGATGGGACAGTGCGGTGGAGGTCGGCGACGAGATCACCCTCCATTACGACTCTCTCCTGGCAAAGCTCATCGTGTGGGCGCCCGACCGGACCCAAGCCATCGTGCGGATGACCCAGGCGCTCGACGAGCTCGTGATCGCCGGGGTTGCCACCAACCAGGGTTTTCACCGCCGCCTGATGGCCGATCCCGAATTTCGGAAGGGCGAGATCGACATCCAGTTCCTCGAGCGGCGGACCGACCTGCTGAGTCCGGCTCCTTCTCCGGCGCGGATGGTGGACATCGCCATCGCGGCCGCGCTCTCGGAGGACCACCTGCGGCAGGCCCGCCGTCCGGCGGCGGTGCTGGATCAGCAATCAACCGGAGCCTGGGCTCAGCAGGCGCGCCGCGATGGGCTCAGGTGACCGCGGTCCGCATTCTCCGGCTGGCGGCTGGCGGGGACGGGATAGGCAAGCTTCCCGACGGAAAAACCGTCTTCGTGCCCCGCACGGCACCCGGCGACCTGGTCGAGCTGGCCGGCCTCCGCGAGCACAAGCGGTTTGCCCGGGCCCGGCCTGGCCGGCTGCTGGAGCCATCGCCCCAGCGGGTAGAGCCGCGCTGTCCCCACTACCTCGAAGATGAGTGCGGCGGCTGCCAGCTTCAGCACCTCGACTATCAGTCCCAGCTCGGCGCCCGCCGCTCGTTCGTGGGGGACGCGCTCCGCCGTCTGGGGAAGCGCGACGTTCCCGATCCACCGATCGTGCCCGCGAGCCGGACCTATGATTACCGGACCAGGCTGACGCTGCACGTGAGCCCCGGAGGCGACAGCATCGGGCTTCACCGCTATGACCGGCCCGATGCGGTGTTCGATCTCGACTGGTGCCACATCACCGTGGGCGAGCTGATGTCGCTGTGGCAGACTCTGCGGAGGCTCCGGCCGCTGTTCCCCCCGCGCCTGGAGCAGGTCGTTCTACGGCTGGACCGAAGAGGGAACCGCCACGTCGTATTTCGAGTCGAGGAGGGAGAGGCCTGGTCCGGTCTCGGGGGTCTCGAGCGCGAGCTCGAGCGACTCAACGCGTCCGCCACCATCTGGTACCAGCCCCGGGGCGGCGCCGGGTTCCCCGCAACCATCTTCGAGCAGGTTCATCCCGAGATGGGCGACCGGGTGCGGGCCTTCGCCCTGGAGCAGCTCGGCGAGGTAGCGGGTCAGCGGGTGTGGGACCTGTATGCCGGCATAGGAGAGACTACCGCCCAACTGGTCGAACGGGGCGCGTCGGTCGAGAGCGTGGAGATCGATCGGCGAGCGGTGGGTGAGGCGGAGGCCCGGGGGCCGGTGGCGCGCCGCCACGTCGGCGCGGTCGAAGAGCTGCTCGGCACGCTGCGCCGGCCCGATCTCGCCATCGTCAACCCTCCCCGCACCGGCATGGATGCCCGGGTGAGTGCCGAGCTGAATCGCGTGGCGCCCAGGCGACTGGTCTACATCTCCTGCGATCCCGCCACTCTGGCCCGTGACCTCCAGCGGCTCGACCGCTTCAGCATCTGCCTGGTGCAGGCGTTTGACCTCTTTCCGCAAACCAGCCACGTCGAGACTGTCGTACTGCTGGAGCCGGCATGAAGTACGCCGTTCTGGTGGATGGGCAGGTCATCGAAGTGGAGGTGGAAGGCGATCGGGTCATAGTTGCCGGTGAGACACACACCGCGACCTTCAGCGCGATCCCCGGCACTCCTCTGTGGCAGCTGCTGCTCGATGGCCGTCCTGCCACACTGTCGGTAGAGCCGCTGGGCCGGGGCCGCTGGGCCCTGTCTCCTCGAGGCGAGCGGTGGGAGGTGGAGGTGCTGGACGAGCGCACTCGGCACATCAGGAGCCTCACCAATGCCGGAGACCAGCCGCCCGCCACCGCCGTGCTCAAGGCGCCCATGCCGGGACTGGTGCTCCGGGTCCAGGCGGTGCCCGGCCAGACGGTACCGGCAGGTGCGGGACTGGTGGTGCTCGAGGCCATGAAAATGGAAAACGAGCTGAAGACGGCTGCACCCGCCGTCATCCGCGCGGTGCGGGTGCAGCCCGGCCAGGCGGTGGAGAAGGGACAGGTGCTGGTGGAGTTTGAAGGCAGGTGAGCATGCTTGCCTTGACCCAAACCCCCCGAGCCAGCTATCTTGTGAGTCTGTCTGAGTTTGAGCCGGACCAACAGCCCAGGGCAGCATACTGCATGAAGACCTTCACCGCCACACCGGCGGACATCAGTCACGACTGGCATGTTGTCGATGCCTCCGGCGTCCCGCTGGGCCGTCTGGCCAGCGTGGTGGCGCAGCTCATTCGGGGCAAGCACAAGCCGACCTACACGCCTCACATGGACGGTGGCGACTTCGTGATCGTCGTCAACGCCTCCAAGGTCCGGCTGACCGGCCGTAAGCTGACGAACAAGGTGTATTTCGGGCATACCGGCTACATGGGGCACGAGCGATTCACTCCCGCACGTGACATGCTCGCCAAGCATCCGGACCGGGTTATAGAGAAGGCTGTGTTCGGCATGCTGCCCAAGACCTCGCTGGCCAGGCAGAAGCTTCGGGGCAAGCTCAAGGTGTACCCCGGACCGGAGCACCCGCACGCGGCGCAACAGCCCAAACCCTTCTCGGTCACTCCTTCCAAGGTGACTCCGTCCGAGGCCAGCGCATGACAGCAGCAGTACCTCAGTTCCGGTGGCAGGCGGTGGGGCGCCGCAAGACCAGCGTCGCACGCGTGTACCTGACCCCCGGCACCGGTAAGTGGGACATCAACGGGCGCACCCTCGGCGATTACTTCCCGAGACCCTCGTTGGTACAGCACATCCAGCAGTCTTTCACCGCCACGGACACGCTGGGTGCGTTCGACGTGAAGGCGCATGTGGACGGGGGCGGGCAGGCCGGGCAGGCAGGTGCGCTCCGGCACGCCATAGCCAGGGCGCTGGTGGAGGCCGACGGCCAGCACCGGACCAAGCTCCGGGCGGCAGGCCTCCTGACCCGCGACCCCCGGGCGGTCGAACGGAAGAAACCCGGACGCCCCGGCGCCCGGAAGCGGTTCCAGTTTAGTAAGAGGTAAACCGGCGGTAGGGCGTACCGCCTTACCGGCTGGCAACTCACATCGCGGGATCCGGCTGTGGGTGTCCTGACCCGAGCAGCGCGAGGGGAAGGATCGCAGCCGGAGACGAACGCGGTGGACGCACAACCCTAAAATCGGACGGGACATCACTCAACGCATGGCACAGCCCCAGCTACAAGACCTGCTCGAAGCGGGAGTTCATTTTGGCCACCAGACCCGCCGGTGGAATCCCAAGATGCGGCGTTTCATCTTTGCCGAACGTTCCGGTATCTACATCATCGACCTCCAGAAGACCCTCCGCCAGATCAACCAGGCTCAGGAGCTCCTCAGGAACGTGGTGCTCAAGGGTGAGGGCGTCCTGTTCGTCTGCACCAAGAAGCAGCTCAAGGCCATCGTGCAGGCCGAAGCCGAGACCTGTGGTGCTTTCTATGTCACCGAGCGGTGGCTGGGCGGCATGCTCACCAACTTCCAGACCCTGAAGAAGCAGATTCGCCGGCTGCGCGAGCTGGAGCAGGGTGCGGCCGAAGGCGACTTCGAGAACTACACCAAAAAGGAAAAGCTCCTGTTCGAGCGCGAGCGGGTGAAGCTCAGCCGGAACCTCGAAGGCATCAAGGGCATGGGCCGGCTCCCCGGCGCCCTCTTCGTGGTAGATGCAAAGAAGGAGAAGATCGCGGTGGCCGAGGCCAACAAGCTGGGAATCCCGGTCGTGGCCATCGTGGACACCAACGCCGACCCTGACGTGATCACGGTGCCGGTGCCCGGCAACGACGACGCCATCCGCTCGGTCTCCCTCATTACCGCGGCACTGTCCGATGTGATCAAGGAGGCTCGCTCCCAGATGCCGATGCGGGAGATCACCGAGGATCTAGAGGCCGAGACCTACAGCACCGACGCCGGCAGCGAGGGCGATGCCGACGCCGACCGCAAGCGCCGGCGCCCCCGCCGCAAGCGGCGGCCCAAGCCCGAGGCCATCGCGGCCCGGCTGAAGACCGAGGCCGACGCGGAGGGGGTAGCCGAAGCCGCCACTCCGGGCGCGCCCAGCGAGCAGGGCGCGTAGTCCTGGGCGCTGCCGTTTTCCGCCGCTCTCGGCCCGTGCAGGCCTGGAGCGGCGGCTTTACTATTCACCCCTGAGCGGAACCGGTTGGAGACCATGGCAAGTACGACGATATCCCCCAAAGACGTAAGCGAGCTGCGGGCGCGCACCGGCGCCGGCATGATGGACTGCAAGCGGGCCCTGGAAGAGGCCGGCGGCGACATGGACAAGGCGGCGGAGCTCCTGCGCAAGAAGGGGATCGCCCGGGCGGAGAAGCGAGCCGGAAAGGTGGCTTCCCAGGGAGTGGTAGTCAGCTACCTGCACCACAACGGGCAGGTGGGCTCGCTGGTCGAGCTCAACTGTGAGACCGACTTCGTGGCCCGCACCGACGACTTCCAGCAGCTTGCGCGAGACATAGCGCTGCACGTCGCCTCGGCCGACCCCATCGGCGTCGGGCCGGATGACATTCCGGCCGACCTGCTCGAGCGGGAGCGCCGCATTGCCGAGGAGCAGGTGGCCGGGGAGGGCAAGCCCGAGAACATCCGGGCCAAGATCGTCGAAGGGAAGCTGAGGAAATTCGTGGCCGAGCGGACCCTGATCGAGCAGCCCTTCGTGCGGGACGACAAGAAGAGCGTGGGTCAGCTCATCCAGGAGGCATCCGGCAAGCTGGGCGAGACCATCGCGGTCCGGCGGTTCGCGCGGTTCAAGATCGGGGAGGTCTGATGGCCCTGGCCTACACCCGCGCCTTGCTCAAGATCTCGGGTGAGGCACTGGGGGGCGACAAGGGCTTCGGGCTCGACTTCCATACGGTCGCGGCGTTTGCCGGAGAGGTCAAGGCGGTGCACGCCCTGGGCGTGCACCTGGCCCTCGTAGTTGGCGGCGGCAACATCATTCGCGGCAACGCGGCGAGCCAGGAGGGAATCGACCGGGTCTCGGCCGACTACATGGGCATGCTGGGCACGGTCATCAACGCGCTGGCCCTACAGGATGTGCTGGAGAAGATCGGGGTCAATACCCGGGTCATGACGGCCATCCGGATGGAGTCGGTAGCCGAGCCGTACATCCGGCGCCGCGCCATCCGCCACCTGGAAAAGGGCCGGCTCATCATCTTCGCCGCCGGCACCGGCAACCCGTTCTTTTCCACCGACACCGCCGGCGTGCTGCGGGCGCTCGAGATCGACGCCGAGGTCATCCTGAAGGCCACCAACGTAGATGGGATCTTCACCAGCGATCCCCGCGAGAACCCCCGGGCCACTCTCATCCGGCAGCTCACCTACCAGGAGGCCATCGTCAAGAACTACGCGGTGATGGACGCCAATGCGTTTGGACTCTGCAAGGCCAACCAGCTTCCTATCGTGGTCTTCAACATCAACCAGCCCGGCGCCATCAAGCGAGTCCTCGAGGGCGACCCGGGCGTGGGGACGATCGTCCGATGAGCACCATCCCCGAACTGACCAGGCACGGCCGGGAACTGATGCACAAGGCGGTCGAGAACACCAAGCGCGAGTTCACCTCGATCCGCAGCGGCAAGGCCAGCGTCTCCCTGCTCGACCTGGTCCGGGTCGAGGCCTACGGGAGCAGCGTGCCGCTCAACCAGGTGGCCATGGTGGCCGCTCCCGAGCCCCGGCTCCTGACGGTGCAGCCGTTCGACAAATCTCTGGCCCACGCCATCGAGAAGGCCATCCGCGATGCCGACCTGGGGCTCAATCCGGCCACCCAGGGCAATCTCATCCGGGTGCCTCTGCCGGCCCTGTCGGAAGAGCGGCGCAAGGACCTGGTAAAGGTGGTCCACAAGCTGGGAGAAGAGGGACGCATAGCCGTCCGCCACGCCCGCACCGATACGCTCTCCAAGATCAAGAAGCTCGAGAAGATCTCCGAGGACGACAAGCGTCACGCCGAAAAAGAGATCCAGAAGCTCACCGACGAGCACATCAAGCAGATCGAGGCGCTCATTCACGCCAAAGAGGCGGAGATACTGGAAGTCTGAGCCGATGAGCCACGACCTGCTACAGCGCTTGCGGATGCACGGGGTGGTGCCGGCTCATGTGGCCGTCATCATGGACGGAAACGGGCGCTGGGCCAAGGGGCGGTCGCTGCCCCGGCCGCTGGGTCACCACGCCGGCATGAGGTCGGTGCGCGAGGTAGTCGAAGGGTGCCTCGAAGCCGGCGTCAGTGTGCTCACCCTCTTCGCCTTCAGTCAGGACAACTGGCAGCGACCCGCCGGCGAGATCGAAGCGTTGATGGGTCTCCTGGAGGAGTACATCGCCCGGGAGGCCAACGAGCTCAGGGCCCAGGGCGTGTCGGTCCGGATTCTGGGGCACCTCGACCGCCTGGGTCCTGCCGCCCGCGACGCGGTGGAGCGGATCATGGCCGACACCGCGGGCGGGCGGGCCTTGGCGCTGAACCTCTGCATCTCGTACAGCGCCAGGGCCGAGATCGCCCGCGCCGCGCGGCTGCTCGCCCAATCCGCAGCCGCGGGACAGATCGATCCCGCCGACATAGACGAAGAAGCCGTGGGCCGAATGCTGTATACCGCGGAGTGGCCCGACCCCGATCTCCTCATCCGCACCTCAGGCGAGATGCGGATCTCCAACTTCCTGCTCTGGCAGCTCGCCTATGCCGAGCTCTATGTCACACCTGTGCTCTGGCCCGACTTCACCCGGCGCCATCTGTTCGAGGCGATTCTGGAGTTCCAGCGGCGCGACCGTCGGTTTGGGCGCGTCTCGGTCTGATGGACTCCGATCTCGTCCGCCGCGTCGGGTTCGCAGTCGTCGCCATCCCCGTCGCGCTGGCCGCCGTATGGTACGGCGGGCTGGCTCTTGCCTTTCTGCTGGCCCTGGCCGGAGCCCTCGGCACCCGCGAGCTGTTCGACCTCGCCGCCCGCCAGGGAATCCGTGCGCTGCGGCCATTCGGATTACTCAGCGCCGCGGCTGTGGCTCCCATAGCCTACGCTGCCCTGGTGGCCCCCGAGATCCGGGAGTTGATCCTGGCCGCCTGGCCCTACGCGCCGGCCCTGTGGCTCATCGCCTTGCTCACCGGTGTGCTCGCGGCCAGGACGCCCGAAGAGCGGCCGCTGGCGGTGGCGGCCGTGACCATTCTCGCGGTCGCGTATACCAGCGTCTTGCCGGCCTTCCTGCTAGGTATACGTCACGCGGCATATCCCGAGCGCTCGTGGCCCGGGGCCTGGCTCGTGTTCTTCCCCCTCGTGGTCACCTGGGTGGGTGACACGGCCGCCATGTTCGCTGGACGGGCGATCGGCGGCCCCAGGCTCGCGCCGCGCGTCAGCCCGGGGAAGACCCGCTCCGGAAGTGTGGCCGGCGTTGCCGCCGCGCTCGCCGTGGCCCCTATCTTCGAAGGCTGGGTATTCCCCCGGGTCGGGCTGGAGATCCCGCTGTGGGAGCTCCTGATCATCGCCGGAGTGCTTGCCCTGGTGGGACAGGTCGGTGATCTGGTGGAGTCGCTCTTCAAGCGTGAGGCCGGAGTCAAGGACTCCAGCCGTCTCATACCCGGTCACGGCGGAGTCCTGGATCGCTTCGACTCGCTCTACTTCGTGATTCCGGTGGCGGCTGCCATGTATCGCGCCTTTGGTGTCATCTGATGAGCTCTACCCGGGCACAGCCTCGCGCTGGAGCGTCGGCCGCGGGCCAGGCCCGGCGGGAGACCCGCGTGCGGCGGGGAGTGTCCATCCTCGGCTCCACCGGCTCCATCGGCCGCGCGACCCTGGATGTCCTGCGACGGCAGCGGGACCACTTCCGGCTGGTGGCGTTGACGGCGGGCCGGAACCGGGATGAGCTCGCCGCCCAGGTGGCGGAGTGGCATCCGGCCTACGCCGGAATGGCGGGTATCGCGGGCGACAATCAGTGGCCGACCGGCCCCGAGGTACTGGTGGAAGCCGCGACTCACCCCGACGCCGATATCGTGGTGAACGCCGTGGTCGGGGCAGCCGGTCTCGACGCCACTCTGGCAGCGCTCCGGGCCGGCAAGCGGGTTGCCCTGGCCAACAAGGAGACTCTGGTCATGGCCGGCGATCTCGTGGCCCAGGCGGCGGCTGCCGGCGGGGGCGAGATCGTCCCCATCGATTCCGAGCACAGCGCCGTGCTGCAGTGTGTCACCGGCCGCAACGACCGGCTGAGCCGACTCATCCTGACTGCCTCGGGCGGGCCCTTTCGGGAGTGGCCGGCCGAGCGGGTCCGGCAGGCCACGGTCCAGCAGGCCCTTCAGCACCCCACCTGGCGGATGGGGAACAAGATCACCGTCGACTGCGCCACCCTGGCCAACAAGGCACTCGAGTTGATCGAGGCGCACCACCTCTTCGGCTTGTCGTACGACGCGCTCGAGGTAGTGGTCCACCCCCAGAGCATCGTGCACGCGTTTACCGAGTTCTGTGATGGAAGCGTGCTTGCCCAGCTGGGCTTCCCCTCCATGGAGCTGCCGATCCTCTACGCTCTGACCCATCCGGAGCGGTTTCCCGACGCCGGGGTGCGGCGCTTCGACCCCATCGCGGCGGGCCCGCTCACTTTCGAGCCGGTCCGCAGCGAGATCTTTCGCGCGTTGGGTTGTGGGATCGCGGCCGGCAGGGCAGGCGGCACCGCGCCCGCGGTGTTCAACGCGGCGAACGAGGTGGCGGTGGCGGCCTTTCTCGAGGGAGCCATTCCCTTCGGCCGCATAAGTGAAACCATCGAGCAGGTGCTCGACTCGCATACATCCCTCCCGGCGAGCTCGGTTGAAGCCGTGCGGGCTTCCGATGGCTGGGCTCGGGAACGGGCCCGGCAGAGTGTGAGGCAATAGTGGTGCTGACCATCCTGGCCCTGATCGTGGTTCTGGGCGTCCTCATCTTTGTTCACGAAGCCGGTCACTTCGTCGCGGCCAAGTGGGCTGGGATCTACGTCCATCGCTTCTCTCTGGGCCTGGGTCCCCCGATTCCGTGGCTCACCTTCCGCCGGGGCGAGACGGAATACTCCATCTCCTGGCTGCCGCTGGGTGGTTACGTCAAGATGGCCAGCAGGGAAGAGGACATCGGGAGCAGCGCGCTGGAAGGTGGAGCTGCGGCGACGCGGGTGCCGCCCGACCGGGTGTTCGAGGCCAAGCCCGTCTGGGTGCGCATGGTCGTGATCCTGGCGGGCGTAACGATGAATGCCCTGTTTGCCTGGGGCGTATTCGCCTTCCTCGCCTACAAGAACGGCCGGCAGATCGATCCGGTCACGACCGTAGGGCGGGTGGTGGAGGAGATGGTTCCACCGGGAGGCGAGGCTCTGACCCGGATCCGGCCCGGAGCCCGGATCGTCCGTGTCAACAGTGATTCGGTTGCATCCTGGGACGAGGTCGTCTCCGCCATTGTCAACAGTCCGGAGCCCGAAGTTCGGATCGAGCTGGCCGACGGCTCCACTGTCGTACTGCCGATCCACCCCGATGCCCTGGAGGAGCGGCTCAAGGCCGCCCAGGCGCTGCAGCCCTACCGTACGCCCGTCGTGGGCCAGGTGCTGCCGGACCGGCCGGCGGCCAAGGCGGGGTTGCAGGAAGGGGACACGATCGTAGCGGTAAACGGCCGCCCGGTGCAGCAGTGGTACGATCTGCTGGAGCTGTTGCAGTCCAGCCCGGGGCAGGCCCTCGAGGTAGAGGTGGCACGGGGAGGCCGGCGTCTCAGCTTCGAGATCATCCCGTATCTGGAGTCGGTCCCCGGTCCCGACGGCAAGCCCCGGCCGGTGGGCCGGATCGGGGTGGCGCTCGGAACCGGATCCATCTCTCAGCCGCTCACTCTGGGTGAGGCCGTAGTGGAAGGTGGCCGAGCCACGCTGAGGGCGACCACCCAGATCGTCCGTACGGTCCGGGGCCTCTTTACCGGCCGAATATCCGGGAGCACCGTGGGCGGCCCGATCCTCATAGGCCAGTTGGCGGGCGAGACCGCCCGGCTGGGCCTCGACATCTTTCTGGGCTTCATGGCGCTGATCTCCATCAACCTGGCCATCCTGAACCTGCTCCCGATTCCGGTGCTCGACGGAGGCCAGTTCCTCTTTCTTCTGGCCGAGGCGGTGATTCGCCGGCCCCTGCCGCTGAAGCTGCGGGAGCGGCTGACCACCATCGGCCTGGTGCTCATAGTGCTGCTGATGGGTTTGGCGTTTTCCAACGATATCAGACGGTTGTTCGGGGCATGAACCGGGTCAGCTCGGCACCCTTGCCTGGACCGGCCATGCGGCCTTATTCTTCAGTGCTACAACGGATTACGGCGCGCGACTTTCGTTCAGAGGACCCCAGCGGCATGAGCTTTGACAAGCAGGCGGTTACCGCCAGGCACCAGGCCCACGAGAAGGACACCGGTTCCACCAAGGTTCAGGTGGCGCTGCTCACCGAGCGGATCAATTCCCTCACCGAGCACTTCCGCACCCACTCCAAGGACCATCACAGCCGCCGCGGGCTCCTCAAGATGGTGGGGACCCGCCGACGGCTCCTTACGTACCTCAAGCGAAGCGATCTGCCCACGTACCGAGCGCTCATCGAGCAGCTCGGACTCCGGCATTAGCTGCCGCGCGCGCCAGGGGCGTCCTGATCAGCAATCGGGACGCCCTCTCTGTTTTCTGAGTCAGGAGCTAGGAGTCGGGAGTCGGGAACCGACGGATACAAGCTCCAGACTCCTAGCTCCTGACTCCCGACTAAGTAGCAAAGACGCCAACCAGAGAGAGAGAAAAGCAGTGACTGCACAACGGATTGAAATCCAGTTCGCCGGACGTCCGCTCATCCTCGAGACCGGACACATGGCAAGGCAAGCCGCCGGCTCCGTCGTCCTTCGCTTCGGCGACACGATGGTTGTCGCCGCAGTGACCGTCTCACCCAACATCTCGACTCTCCCCTTTTTCCCCCTGACTGTCGAGTACCGTGAAAAGACCTACGCCGCCGGAAAGATCCCGGGCGGCTTTCTCAAGCGTGAGGGACGTCCGTCGGATAAGGAGATTCTGGCCAGCCGGCTGATCGATCGGTCCATCCGGCCGCTCTTTCCCGAGGGGTTCAAGAACGAAGTGCAGGTCTTCGTGACCGTGCTTTCGGCCGATCAGGAGAACGATGCCGACGTGCTCGGCGTCGTGGCCGCAGGCACCGCGCTAGGGCTCTCGACGGTTCCCTGGAACGGGCCTCTCGCCGCGGTGCGGGTCGGCCGGGTGGAGGGCAACTGGATCCTCAATCCTACTTTCCAGCAGCTCGAGTTCTCCAGTATCGATCTCGTGGTGAGCGGGTCGTCGGACTCCATCGTGATGGTGGAGGGTGGCTCGCTGGAAGTCTCCGAGGCGGAGGTGCTGGAGGCGTTGAAGGTGGCGCAGAAGGGCATCCGGGATCTTCTGGGCATCGAGAAGCAGCTGCTCGACAAGGTCGGGCCCGTTCAGAAGCTCCAGTGGACCAGGGCCGAGCCCGATCCGGTGCTGCTGGCGCGGGTGCGCGAGCTGGCGGAAGGGAGCCTGGCGCAGGCCATCAATGCCAAGGACAAGGCCGGCCGCTCCAGCAACGTCAGGGCGATCAGGGAGCAGATTCTGGCCACCCTCCTTGCCGAGCACGCCGATCGGGGGCGGGAGATCGCCGAGGAGCTGGAGGAGATCGAATACCGGGTGATGCGCAAGCAGGTGCTGGAGCGCGGCGAGCGGGTGGACGGCCGCGACCTGGACACCATCCGCCCCATCTCCATCGAGACCGGTGTGCTGCCCCGTACCCACGGCTCGGCCCTGTTTACTCGAGGCCAGACCCAGGCCCTGGTGTCGGTTACCCTGGGCACCAGCGACGACGAGCAGCGGATCGACAGCATCGACGTGGCCGGCGAGACTACCAAGTCGTTCATGCTGCACTATAACTTTCCGCCGTTCGCCACCGGCGAGGTGAAGATGATGCGGGGCACCAGCCGCCGGGAGATCGGCCACGGGGTGCTCGCCGAGCGGGCTCTCCAGCCGCTGCTGCCGCACTATGAAGACTTCCCCTACACCTTGCGGGTCGTCTCCGAGATCCTGGAGTCGAACGGGTCGTCCTCGATGGCCAGCGTGTGCGGAGGCTCGCTGGCGCTGATGGACGCCGGGGTCCCCATGAAAGCCCCCTGCGCCGGTGTGGCCATGGGTCTCATCAAGGAAGGAGACAAGGTCGCCGTGCTCACCGACATCCTGGGCTCCGAGGATCACCTGGGAGACATGGACTTCAAGGTGGCCGGGACCGAGAAGGGCATCACTTCCATTCAGATGGATATCAAGGCCCTGGGGCTCGAGCTCAAGATCATGGAGCAGGCCCTGGAGAGGGCGCGGAAGGGCCGCCTTCACATTCTCAACGAGATGGCCAGGGTGTTGCCCGTTGCCCGCACCGAGCTGTCCCGGTACGCGCCCCGCATCTTCACCATGCAGATCAAGCCGGACAAGATCGGCGACGTGATCGGCCCGAAAGGCAAGACGATCCGCGGCATCCAGGATGCCACCGGGGCCAAGATCAGCATCGAGGATTCCGGTGTCGTCACCATCTCGGCGGTGGGTGGAGAGGCGGGCGAGAAGGCGCGGGCAATGGTCGCCGCCATCACCACGGAGCCCGAGGTCGGCCGCACCTATGAGGGACCGGTCAAGAGCACGACCGCCTTCGGCGCCTTCGTAGAGATCCTGCCCGGAGTCGAGGGGCTGCTCCACATAAGCGAGCTCCAGCACGGCCGCACCGATAAGACCGAGGACGTGGTAAAGAAGGGCGACATCGTCCAGGTCAAGCTGCTAGAGGTGGACGACCGCGGCCGCATGAAGCTCTCCCGGAAGGCGCTGCTGCCCCGGGAGTAGCCCTTCGTGAAAACAGCTCGCCTCGACGAAGGGCTGGTCAGGACCACGGCGCCCAATGGGCTGGTCGTCCTCACCGAGACGTTAACCGGGGTGCGCTCTGCGGCCGTAGGCATCTACGTCCGCACCGCCAGCGCGCACGAGTCTGCCAGCCAGCGGGGCATTTCCCATCTGCTCGAGCATATGGTCTTCAAGGGCACCGAGCGCCGCACGGCGCGGGAGCTCGCCCTGGAGCTCGAGGTGCGCGGGGGCGGCCTCGATGCCTTTACCGGCCGGGACTACACCAGCTATCAGGCCCACGTGCTCGACGCCGACCTGCCTCTGGCGGTGGAGATCCTCACCGACCTGGTACGCCGGCCGCTGCTCCGCCAAAGCGATCTCGAGCCGGAACGCAAGGTGATTCTGGAAGAGATTCACGGGGTCGAAGATACGCCCGATGACCTCGTGTTCGAGCTGCACGCACAGGCACTCTGGCCCCAGCACCCCTATGGCTACTCCATACTCGGTACTCCCGAGACCCTGGAGGCGATGTCTGCCGAGGACCTTCGCGCCCTGCATCGCGCGGGGTACTATCGCGGCAACTGCGTGATCGCGGCAGCCGGACATGTGGACCACGAGCAGCTGCTCACAGTGCTCGAGCGGGAGGGCTGGTTCGAGGGGAATACCCGTGAGCTGCCCCGCAATGGAGTGGCTGCGGCTGCCGCAACTCGGGGAGCCAGTGTGGTTCAGGAACGGGACACCGCCCAGACCCACATCGTCTTCGGGACCGACACATTTCCGCTCCGCGACCCCCGCCGCTTTGCCCTGGCCATTCTGACCAACGTCTTCGGTGGGGGTATGTCGAGCCGGCTATTCCAGCGGGTGCGGGAGGAGCTGGGACTGGCCTACGCAATTTTCGCGTACAAGCACTTCTATCAGGCCTCGGGTCAGCTCGGAGTCTATGTCGGCACCCAACCATCCACCGCCGGCCTGGCGGTGGAAGCGATTCGGTCCGAGTACGCCCGGCTGGCCCACGAGGGGCTGCCCCTGCCGGAGCTGATCCACGGAAAGCAGCAGCTCAAGGGGCAGATCATGCTCTCGCTCGAAAGTCCCGCCGCCCGCATGGGACGGCTGGCCGGCTTCACACTCTACGACGACGACTATCGCCCGCTGGACCAGATGCTGACCGAGATCGACAGCGTCAGCCCCGAAGAGATCGCTGCCGTGGCCGGCGAGTTCTTCGATCCCGAACGGCAGACGGTGCTGCGTTTGGGGCCGGAGAAACCGTGATCCCAGCCAGGACTTATCCATGAAGATCGGCGTCCCGAAGGAGATCAAGACCAACGAGAACCGCATCGCGCTGGTACCGGCCGGTGCGGAGGCGCTGTCCGGAGCCGGGCATACGGTGTTCGTGGAACAGGGAGCCGGGCAGGGAAGCGGCTTTTCCGACGATGCGTATCGGGCCGCGGGAGCCACGATTCTGCCGAGCGCCGAGCAGGTGTGGAAGGAGGCCGAGATGATCATGAAGGTGAAGGAGCCGATCGCGGTCGAGTGGCCGCGCATGCGGCAAGGTCAGGTCATCTACACCTACTTCCATTTTGCCGCCGCCGAAGACCTGACCCGCGCAGTGATCGAATCGGGCGCCATCGCCGTGGCCTACGAGACGGTGCAACTCGATACCGGAGAGTTGCCGTTGCTGACGCCGATGTCCGAGGTGGCGGGCCGCATGGCGGTACAGGAGGGCGCCAAGTATCTGGAGAAGGTATTTGGAGGGAGCGGAATCCTCCTGGGAGGAGTGCCGGGTGTGGCGCCGGGCGAGGTGGTCATCATCGGTGGTGGGGTCGTGGGCATCAACGCCGCGAAGATGGCCGCCGGCCTGGGCGCCCACGTGACCATCCTGGACATTTCCCTGGACCGGCTGCGTTATCTCGCCGACGTGCTCTCAGCCAACGTGGACACCGTCTACTCCAACCGGCACAACATCCTGGACGCCATTCGTCGGGCCGATCTGGTGGTCGGGGCGGTGCTGCTCCCGGGGGCCAAGGCGCCCCACCTGGTCAAGCGGACCGACCTCAAGCTGATGAAGGCCGGATCGGTGATCGTAGACGTGGCCGTGGACCAGGGCGGCTGCGTCGAGACCATCAAGCCGACGACCCACGAGAACCCCACCTACTTCGTAGACGGCATTCTGCACTACGCCGTGGCAAATATGCCGGGCGGCGTCCCCCGGACCTCCACCCTGGCGCTCACCAATGCTACGCTGCCATACGGACTTAAGCTCGCCAAGCTCGGCTGGCGTGCGGCGTGCAAGTCCGACCCCGCATTGAGGCTCGGCCTGAACGTGGTCGAGGGGAAGGTGGTGTACCCCGGCGTGGCCGAGGCCTTCCGACTGCCGCTGGTGGACGTCGCCAGCGTTGTCTGAGCGGCTCCAGCCAGAGCGGGTGGTCGAGGTTCTTATTGCTCGACTCCCCCATGCCGAAGGACTTCCACTGCCGAGCTCGGCGACCTCAGGCTCCGCCGGGTACGATCTTGCCAGCGCGGAAGACGGTGAGCTGGCTCCGCTCGAGCGAAAGCTGTTTCGGACCGGCTTCAGCATCGCGGTCCCCGATGGGTACGAGTGCCAGTTGAGGCCCCGGTCCGGGCTGGCGCTCCGCCATGGCATCACCTTGCCCAACACTCCGGCCACGATCGACAGCGACTACCGGGGCGAATTGATGGTGGCGCTGGTGAATCTCGGCAAGGAGACGTTCCAGGTCACCCGGGGCATGCGCATCGCCCAGATGATCATCGCGCGGGTCGAGCGGGGTGCGTTCCGGCTGGTTGACGAGTTGCCGCCGACGGCACGAGGGTCAGGTGGATTCGGCAGTAGCGGGAGCTGACAGTGACCATTTACCTTCACCAGCCATGTTGCCTGGCAACTCCTCGATGAGAGTTCCCGCATTGAATCTGATGTCCTGGCTACCCGCGAATGAGATCGCGGTAGATCTCGGAACGGCCAACACTCTCGTCTACGTGAAAGGCGAGGGGATCGTGCTCAATGAGCCGTCGGTCGTGGCCATCGAGAAGGCCACCGGCAAGATCAAGGGGATCGGGCTCGAGGCAAAGCGGATGCTGGGGCGCACGCCGGATGGCATTCTCGCGGTGCGGCCCCTGAAGGACGGCGTGATCGCCGACTTCGACGTCACCGAGAAGATGCTCCGCTTTTTCCTGAAGACGATCATAGACAAGCACGTGTTCCGGGTGAAGCCCAAGGTGATCGTCTGCGTTCCCTCGGGGATCACCGAGGTGGAGCGCCGCGCGGTACGCGACTCGGCGGAGACGGCGGGTGCCAAGCAGGTGCTCATGGTCGCCGAGCCGATGGCAGCGGCCATTGGAGTGGGCCTGCCGGTAGAGACTCCCACCGGCAACATGGTCATCGACATCGGGGGAGGGACCACGGAGATAGCGGTCATCGCCCTCTCCGGCATCGTCTCCGATACCTCCATCCGGACCGGCGGTGATGAGCTCGACCAGGCAATCGTCCAGTTCATGCGGAAGAACTACAACCTCCTGGTCGGTGAGCCGACCGCGGAGGCGATCAAGATCAAGATCGGCTCGGCCGCGCCCACCGGCGATGAGCGGGAGATGGAGGTCAAGGGCCGCGACCTGGTATCCGGAATTCCGAAGACCGTCAGGGTGCACTCGACCGAGATCCGCGAAGCCGTCCAGGAGCCCATCCAGCAGATCGTGGATGCGGTGCGGCGCGCTCTGGAGATCACCCCTCCCGAGTTGGCCAGCGATATCGTGGATCGCGGCATCGTGATGACCGGCGGCGGCGCTCTGATCCGGGGGCTGGATCTGCTGCTGGCTCAGGAGACCGGCCTGCCGATCCACGTTGACGAAGATCCGCTGACCTGCGTGGTCCGCGGCACCGGCCGCATCCTGGACGACTTCGAGAAATACCGTAGCGTCCTCTCAGCCTGAGAATGGCCAGCGTGTCAGACCGCCGCTACAGGCGCCGGGACACAGTGTTGTTTCTCCTGTGCCTCGGCCTTTCATTCGTAGGGCTCTTCTCTCCGGTGGAACGCGCCTATCCGGTCGCCGATACGCTCCGGGAGACCGTGCTGGCTCCCCTGGTGTGGCTGCAGACCCAGGCCGAGGAGGGTCGAACCAGCAGGATGCGGTTCCGTTCGGTCACGGCTGAGCGCGATTCCACGGCCTACCTGGCCCAGTTCCTTCCCTGGATTCGTGCCGAGAACGAGCGCCTCCGCCTGCTCCTCCGGCTCAGCCGCAGGCTCAACACCTCTTTTGTACCGGCGGAGGTGCTGCATCAACCCCATGCCACCGATGGCCGCACCCTGCTGCTGAGCGTCGGGTCTCGCCACGGGGTCTCTCCCTTCAACCCGGTAGTGTCGCCGGATGGGCTTATCGGAGTCGTTCTCAGCGTATCCGGTAGCAGCAGCGTCGCCATGTCCTGGGCCCACCCTGAGTTCCGGGTCAGTGCCTTTACCGTGAGTGGCAACGCCCTGGGGGTCGTGGCGCCGTCCACCGAAGGCCGCTACGGGGAAGGAGCTCTCGAGTTCCGCGGGGTGCCCTACCGTGATTCGGTGCCCCTGGGCACTCTGGTGCTCTCCTCCGGTCTGGGTGGGGTTTTCCCCAAGGGAATTCCGGTGGGCACCGTCATCGGCACGGTGCGGGAAGAGGCGGGGTGGGAGCGAGTGTACCGGCTCCGGCCGGCCGCTAATCCGGGATCGGCGGCTCACGTCCTCGTTCTGGTCGGCTCCCGGGCCGGCGATCTTGCCGCCGCCTTTCCCAGCGATTCGCTGCTTGAAGCCCGGCGCCTCGATTCGATTGCCAGGGCGCTCCGGGCCGACTCGATTGCGGAGGCCGCCAGAGTTGCTAGAGCGGCCAGAGCCGCGGCCCGGCGCGACTCGCTGGCCCGCTCATCGCCGATCCTGGGAGGCACTCCTACTGCTCCGCCGGCCGCACCGGAAGACTCTGCCCCATGAGTCCGAATCGCGTCAGCCGGGTCCAACTGCTCCTGGTGATGGTCATTCTCCTGGTTCTACAGTTCTACGTGCGCCCCCGGCTCTGGGATGCCCGAATCAGTCCGGATTTTCTGCTGATCGCGCTCATGCTGTTCGCCATGCGCAGCAGTCCTGGTGTCGCGGCCCTGGCCGGCTTCGTGGTTGGCCTCATCGGTGATACGCTGACGCCCGCGCGGTTCGGCGCCGGCGCACTGGCCCATACGCTGGTGGGCTACCTGGCGGCATGGGGCCGGGCGGTCTTTTTCGCCGATAACATGCTGGTCAACGCCGGCTTCGTAGCTGCCGGGCTGTGGCTGCGAGACCTGATCGTTCTGCTGGCGAGCGGGATCGATTCCCGCCAGGTGGTCACCGAGCTGACCCTGTACAGTCCGCTTCAGGCCCTGACTACCGCCGGTTTCGCCCTCCTCGTGCTGGTCACGTTCAAGGCCTGGTTCTCAGTCCGGCTGGATGCATGATCGGCTTTGACTCCTATCGCCTGCGCGAGCGCGCCGACATCGCCCGGCTGATCCTGGTAGGAGCGTTCCTGGTGCTTGCCGGGGCTTTCTTTCGCACTCAGGTCCTCCAGCATGACAAGTTCCAGCTCAAGGCCGAGACCAACCGCCTGCGGCCCATCGCTCTCACTCCACCCCGGGGCTCGATTCTCGACCGAAACGGTCAGGTCATCGCCGAGAACGTACCTGGCTACTCGGTCAAGCTGTTGGCTGCCTCGGCGGATTCTCTGCGCGCGGTGCTGGCCCGGGTGCGGCATTTCGTCCCACTCGACAGCACGCGGGCCGAGGATATCGTAGAGCGTTATCTCCAGGCACGCTATCATCCGGCGCTCGTCTTCGGCGACGCCTCGTTCGAGATCATCGCCAAGCTCGAAGAGCATCGCGCCGCCCTTCCGGGCCTGGTCATCCAGGCGGAGCCTAAACGGCTCTACCCCGCCGGTAAGTCGGTGGCGCACCTGGCGGGATACGTCTCCGAGGTAACCGAGGCCGACCTCGCGGCCGACCGCTACCCGGGCGCCGTGCTCGGCTCCATCGTAGGCAAGGCCGGGCTGGAACGGGAATACGATGACACGCTCCGGGGCAACGAGGGGGTTCGCTACATCGAGGTGAACGCCCGGGGCAGGCTGGTGCGCGAGGGAGCGGCCTCCGCGGCGCTGCCGCCGACGCCGGGCAACCCTGTCACTACCACGATCGATCTCGACCTTCAGCGCTTCATCGACAGCATCTGGCCGGCCCGAATCCGCGGGGCGATGGTGGCGCTTACCCCTACTGGAGAGGTGCGAGCGCTGTACTCGGCTCCCACCTTCGACCCCAATCACTTCGTCGGCGGAATATCCCCGGCCCAGTGGCGCAAGCTGAACACCGATCCGGCCCGGCCCCTGCTGAACCGGGTCATTCAGGCTCGTTACCCTCCCGCCTCTCCGTTCAAGCTCGCAATCTCGGCCATGGCGCTGAAGCGGGGCCTGATCCGGCTCACCTCCAGAATGCCGGAGCCCTGCCGTGGCGGGATGCGTCTCGGCAACCGGGTGTTCCGCTGCTGGAAGAGGGAGGGGCACGGCTCCCTGGATCTGATCGGTGCGGTGGCTGCCAGCTGCGACGTGTACTTCTATCAGCTCGGTCTCCGGCTCGGACTCGACGCCATCATCCAGGACGGCGTCCTCATGGGCTTCCGGGACAAGAGCGGGCTCGACCTCGAGGACGAGCTCAATCCCATCTGGCCCTCCTCGGTAGCCTACTTCGACCGGCTCTACGGGCCGCGCCACTGGAGCCCGCCCGGGACCACGCTCAACTTCTCCATCGGACAGGGCGAGAACACCCAGACGCTGATCAACATGGTGAAGTTCTACCAGGGCCTGGCCGGGTCCGGCATGGCCGTCACACCGTACATCGTCAAGCCTGCTTCGACGAGGGCAAGATCGCTGGGTCTCTCGGCCCAGGAGCTCGACGGGCTGCGCCGTTCGCTGATTGCGGTGGTCGAGCGAGGCACCGCGGCGGCAAACCGCCGCGCGGATCTGGTCGTAGCGGGGAAGACCGGTACCGCCCAGAACCCGCACGGGGAGGACCACGGCTGGTTCATCGGATTTGCTCCAGCCGATAAGCCGGTGCTGATCGTCGGCGGAATCATGGAATTCGCGGAGCACGGAACCACCGTGGCGCCGTACGTCGTCCAGACCCTGCGCCGCTACATACTCGGGCCGGACGCCGTCGGACCGGTCAATCTGGGGGCGCTGCTGGACGAATCTGTCCACCCGAGGGACAACGCCCCCCGGCCCATCGAGCTAGATCCCGACTCAGCCGCCGCCAGGACTGCTGCCGATTCGGCCCTGCGTGCCAGGCCGGTTCAGTGAGAAGCCCCGCGATGGACCGGCGGTTGATCACGGTAAGCCTCTGCCTGATGCTGTTCGGTCTGGCGACCCTGTACTCCGCCGGACAGACCGACGTACCTACCCGGGCAGCCGGCGTGTGGCACCGCCAATTCATGTGGTTCGGCGTCGGTATCGTGTGCGCGTGGATCATCTATAACGTTTCGCTGCGGGTGCTCGAGTGGATAGCTCCGGCCCTCTACGCCTTCAGCGTCCTCCTGCTCGGCATGGTTTTGATGGTAGGCACCGGCGCCGGTACCGCCCAGAGCAGTCAGAGCTGGCTCTCGATCGGAGGGCACCAGATCGGCCAACCTTCCGAGCTGGCCAAGGTGGCAACGGTACTCATGCTGGCCCGCTTTCTCTCGAGCCGGAAGGAGCCACCTCGCTCCTTGCGCGACCTGATCGGGCCCGCCCTGATCGTCGGGGTGCCGTTTCTCATGGTGCTCCGGCAGCCCGACCTCGGGAGCGCCCTGGTGTTCGTGGGCATCTTCTTCGCCATGCTCTTCTGGTCAGGTGTCCGGCCCCGGCTCCTGTTTCTCCTGGCTACCCCGGGCATCAGCTTGCTGCTCGCCTTCAACACGCTGGCCTGGAGCGCGTGGATCGTCCTCTTCGTCCTCATTCTGATCGCCTGGCGGCCGTACGTATGGGACTGGACGCTGTTCCTGGCGGCCAACGTTGCCATGGGAGCGATCGCGATGCCGCTGTGGCAGCGGCTGGCACCCTATCAGCAGAACCGGCTGCTCACCTTTCTCAACCCCGAGGTCGACCCCCGGGCGGCGGGATACCACGCAATCCAATCCCGCGTCGCCATCGGTTCGGGTGGATGGTTCGGCACCGGCTACACGGAAGGACCTCAGAAACGGCTCGCGTTTCTTCCCGAGCAGCACACCGACTTCGTTTTCTCGGTGGTGGGCGAGGAGCTCGGCTTCCTCGGCGTGGTGGTAGCCCTGGGACTCTTCCTCGCGCTGTTCCTCGCCTTGTTACGCATCGCCCGCCGGGCCACAGATCCATTCAGCAGCCTCACGGTATTCGGCATCGTCGGCCTGTTCTTCACCCACGTGTTCGAGAACGTCGGCATGACCGTGAACCTGATGCCGATCACCGGTATTCCGCTGCCGCTATTTTCCTATGGTGGTTCATTCTTCATCATCTGCTGTCTCTGCCTCGGCCTGGCTCTGAGGGTCGCGTGGGACTCGAGGTCGTCGGGGTATCACGATGCCTGACAACGAGTTACAGCAAGGGTCTGGCGCATACGCCGGGGACTCGTGAAATTTCAACGGCTTCGGCTCGCCTGGAACGGCTCCCTAACCTCGATGCTAATCGCACCCTATGGCCGTGATGGCATGGTTTAAGAAGGAACGCAAACCCCGTACTTCTCAGCGTGAGCGGCTGGAGATCCCGGCCGACGCGTGGGAAAAGTGCGACAGCTGCGGCCATATCGACATTCGCGAAAAGTTCGAGAAGGCGCTGAGCGTGTGTCCCGAATGCGGCCGCCACCGACGCATCGGGGCGGAAGACTACATCGAGCTGCTGACGGACAGGGGCACCTGGCGCGAGCTGTACGCCGGGCTACGCTCGGTGGATCCGCTCAACTTCGAGAACTACCCTGAGCGCCTGAAGGCGGCGCGGGACAAGGGTAGTGAGGCCGACGCGGTCTATGCCGGTGCGGCCCGGCTCGATGGTCTGCCGTTCAACCTCGCCGTGATGAACTTTGCCTTCATGGGCGGCTCGATGGGCTCGGTGGTGGGCGAAAAGATCGCCCGTCTGGCCCGACGCTCGCTGGAGAAGAAGATCCCGCTGGTCATCGTGTCTACCTCGGGCGGCGCCCGCATGCAGGAAGGCGTGCTCTCCCTCATGCAGATGGCAAAGACGTCCGCGGCCATTGCCCAGCTCCACCAGGAATGCATTCCCTACATCTCCATTCTGACCGATCCAACCACCGGCGGGGTCTCGGCCTCCTTTGCCATGCAGGGAGATGTGGTGCTGGCCGAGCCCGGTGCCGTCATCGGCTTCGCGGGGCAGCGGGTGATCAAGCAGACCATCGGCCAGGACCTGCCGGACGGTTTTCAGACCGCCGAATTTCTGCTGGAGCATGGGCAGATCGACGATGTGGTACCCCGCGCCTCCCTTCGGGACACCACCGCCAGGCTTCTCCGGCACATGCAGGGCCAGCGTCCCCACGCCGAGGTGGCCGAAGTGAGTTGAGGCCGATCGAGCTCTCGCTTTTACCGCCCCACCCACGGCCTGATCGGGTGGGGCGCGGTCTTTTGGACCCACTGCCCGCTGCCCGACCCTTCAGCATGCGCGAGCGAGCCCGGATGTCGCTGACATACGACGAGGCACTCGACTTTCTCTTCCCCCGAACCACCACCATCAAGTTCGGGCTGACCAGCACTCGTGTTCTGCTGAAGGCTCTGGGGAATCCGCACCAGGTCATGCCATCGGTCCACATCGGCGGTACCAACGGAAAAGGCAGTGTATCGATGCTGGTGGCGGCGGCTCTGCGCGAGGCCGGCTGGCGGGTAGGACTCTATACCTCTCCGCACCTCATCTCTTTCCGGGAGCGCATCCAGGTGGACGCCGTGCCGATCTCCGAGGACGCGGTGGCGATGTGGACCGGCCGGCTGCTCTCCCTGATCCTCGAGCGCAAGGCCACGTTCTTCGAGGCTACCACCGCCCTGGCATTTGCCGACTTCGCGGCGCGGGGTGCCGAGATCGCGGTGGTGGAGGTGGGGCTGGGGGGCCGGCTCGACAGCACCAATGTGGTGTGGCCACTGGTCAGCGGAGTGACCAAGATCGAGCGGGACCACATGAAGTACCTGGGCGATACGCTCGAGCTCATCGCCTGCGAGAAGGCCGGCATCGCCAAGCCAGGGGTGCCATTCGTGGTCGGCGAACGCGATCCCGCGCTGGTCGAGGTGCTGAAGCGGGAGGCCCGGCGCGCGGTCGCGCGGTTTGGCAGCCGGCGTCCAGCCGACATCCGAGTGCTACCGCCGGATTACGAGTGGTGCGGTCCGCTGAGCCTGGCCGGGGCCCATCAGCGACGCAACGCCGCGGTTGCGCAAGGCATCCTCACGGCGTTGCCGGCTCCCTATCGCCCCTCGGACGAGCAGATCGCGCGTGCCTTCGGATCCGCCAGGATTGCAGGCCGGCTGGATCGCCGCGGGCGCTGGCTGTTCGACGTGGCCCATAACCCGGACGGCATGCGCTCGCTGGTGGCCGCTCTGGGTGCGATGCGTCCGGAGCGTCCGTTGCACGCGCTGGTCTCGATTCTGGGGGACAAGGAATGGCCCGGCATGCTGGTGCAGCTGGATCAGGCGGTCGATCGCGGGGTGCTGACCAGCGCTCCCACCGCGGCTGCGCGCGGCTGGGACATCGACTGGCTGGGCCGCTGGCTACGGGATCCCTGCCGGCCTCCGCCCCACGCCGCCTGGACTCTGGTGCCCGATTTCAAGGAGGCGATCGCCAAGGTGCAGGAGGGGGCGGGCACGATCCTGGTGACCGGTTCGTTCCATACGGTCGGAGATGTGATGTCCAGCCTGGGGATGGCAGTGTAACAAAGGCGTGAGCGGGACGAGGACAAGCGTGAGCGGTAAGCGGGCTGTCACCCTGAGCGAAGCGAAGGGGCCGAAGCCCAGGATTTGATGCATTGTTGCAAGGCTGGCGCGAAAATCATGTATGCCTCGACAGTATTTCGTGTACATCCTGGCCAGCCAATCTCGCGAGCTCTACGTTGGAGTTACCAACAGCATGTGGAGACGACTGGCCGAGCACCGTGGGCGTCATGATCCAGGCGCTTTCACGTCACGGCACTGCATGGGGCGTCTGGTCTATTGCGAGATGACTCACGATGTCGTCGCTGCAATTCGCCGCGAAAAGCAGATTAAGGGTTGGACTCGTAGGAAAAAGCTGCTCCTAATCGAGATGACTAACCCTGAGTGGCAGGATCTTGCCGAGGGACTGTCGCGGTAGCGAGGTTCCGGCCCCTTCGCTGCGCTCAGGGTGACAAGCCCGCTTACCGCTCACGCTTGTCCTCGTCCCCGCTCACGCCTTTCACCTATACCCCGCTTACCGCTTACCGCTTACCGCCCGCGCCTTCTCCCCTTATTTTGCGCGGATGCAAACCAAGGCCCTGCCGGGCTTTCGTGATTTTTATCCCGCCGATCTCGCGCTCCGTGCCCACATCTTCCAGACCTGGCGTACGGTGGCAGCTCGTTACGGGTTCGAGGAGTATGACGGGCCGCCGCTGGAGCCGCTGGATCTCTACACCGCCAAGAGCGGAGACGAGATCGTCGGGCAGTTGTACAGCTTCAGGGACAAGGGTGATCGCGAGGTCGCGCTTCGCCCCGAGATGACCCCGAGCCTCGCGCGCATGGTCGCGGCACGGGCCGGCGAGCTGAGGAAGCCCATCCGGTGGTTCTCGATTCCGCAGCTGTTCCGCTATGAGCGGCAGCAACGGGGGAGACTTCGAGAGCACTTCCAGCTCAACTGTGACCTGATCGGCGAAGCCGGTCCCCTGGCCGACGCGGAGCTGATCGCCCTGGCCATAGACGTCATGCGGGCGTTCGGCTTCACGGCGGCGGACGTCAGGGTTCGCTTATCCGACCGCCGGCTGCTCAACGCCATTCTCGAGAGCCTCGGGTTGCGGGGAGAGCAGGTCGGGCTGGCCTATCAGGCGCTCGACAAGCTGGGCCGAAGCGAATTCGGGGGCCGGAAGCAGACCCTCCTGGATGCCGGTGTGCCCGAGGTGCTGATCTCCCAGCTGGACTCGCTCCGGCGGCTCGACGATCCGGCAGACCTGGAGCGCCGGTTTCCCTCGGCTCGAGCCGAGCTCGAGGGGCTCCGCCGTACGCTGAATGCGCTCGAGGCCATGGGTCTGAAGCAGTTCGTGACCCTGGACCTTTCCATCGTGCGCGGGCTCGCCTACTACACCGGAACCGTGTTCGAGTTGTTCGACTCCGCACGCTCCATGCGGGCAATCTGCGGAGGGGGCCGCTACGACAAGCTGCTCCAGGCGCTGGGGGGCCCCGACCTTCCCGCGCTGGGCTTCGGTATGGGTGACGTGGTGCTGACCGACCTTCTGCGGGAGCGTGAGCTCCAGCCCGCCGAGGTCGCCAGCATCGACGTGTTCCTGGCGGCGATCACCGGCGACGACCTGCCGCAGGTCCTCGCGCTGGCTCACCAGCTCCGCGACGCCGGCATCCGGGCCGAGTATGCCTTGAGCGCCCAGTCGCTGGGAAAGCAGTTGAAGCTGGCCGATGCGCGCAACGCCCGTCTTGCGGTGGTCGTGGGCCCTGACGAGCGGGCGCGTGGCGAAGTGGTGCTCAAGGACCTCGGTACCGGAACTCAGGAGCCGGTCGCTCTGCAATCATCGGTGGACCTCATCAGGGCTCGTATCAATGGCTGAGAGTAAAGCACTGACGCCCCGGGCCGTAGACTTCAGCGCCTGGTACAACGAGGTCATCGCCCGGGCCGAGCTCGCGGACTACAGCCCGGTGCGCGGTTGCATGGTCATCCGGCCGAACGGGTACGCCATCTGGGAGCAGATGCAGCGGGCCCTCGACCAGATGTTCAAGGACACGGGGCACCAGAACGCGTACTTCCCGCTGTTCATTCCCCAGAGCTATCTCTCCCGTGAGGCGGAGCACGTCGAGGGGTTCGCCCCCGAAGTGGCCGTCGTGACCCACGGAGGAGGGAAGGAGCTGGATGAGCCTCTGATCATTCGGCCCACTTCCGAGACCATCATCTACGCCATGTACGCCAAGTGGATCCAGAGCTACCGGGATTTGCCGGTGCTCATCAACCAGTGGGCCAACGTGGTCCGCTGGGAGATGCGCACCCGGCTCTTCCTGCGTACCACCGAGTTCCTCTGGCAAGAGGGGCATACCGCGCACGCCACCGAGGCCGAGGCCGAGGAGGAGGCAAGGCGGATGCTGGGGGTCTACCGCACCTTTATGGAGGAATGGATGGCCATGCCGGTGCTGACGGGACGCAAGACCGACAGCGAGCGCTTCGCGGGGGCCCTCCGCACCTATAGCGCCGAAGCGCTCATGCAGGACAACCGGGCGCTCCAGGCCGGCACCAGCCACAACCTGGGGCAGAACTTCTCCCGCGCCTTCGAGGTCACCTTTCAGACTGCGGCTGGAGGCCTGGACCACGTGTGGAACACCTCGTGGGGCGTTTCCACCCGTCTGGTGGGAGCGCTCATCATGACGCATAGCGACGACATCGGCCTGGTTTGCCCCCCCAAGCTGGCCCAGTACCAGGTCGTGATCGTGCCCATCTACAAGAGTGAGGAGGAGCGCGCCGCCGTGCTCGAGGCCTCCGACCGTCTGCGGCGGGAGCTGGCGACCGGTGGTATCCGGGTGCACCTGGATGCGCGGGAAGGCATGAAGCCCGGCGCCAAGTACTATGAGTGGGAGGGCCGCGGGGTGCCGTTGCGGCTGGAAGTCGGTCCCCGCGACGTCGCCACGGGTTCGGTGGTGCTGGCCCGGCGCACGGGAGGCAAGAAGGAAACCCTGCCAATGGAGGGTCTCGCCGCCCACCTGATGAGCGTTATGCACCGGCTCCAGGCCGATCTCCTCGCGGCCGCATTGGCACGCCGGGAGGCGGCCAGCCTGCGTGGCGCCACGAAAGAGCAGTTCATCGCGAAAATGGAGAACGAGGGTGGCCTGGTCTACGCCGGATTCTGCGGCTCTGCCGCTTGCGAGGCCGAGATCAAGGACCAAACCAAAGCCACTATACGGGTGCTTCCCGATGAGGAGTTCCGGTCGCCCGTGGCGCCCACCAGATGCGTGTGGTGTAACCGCCTCGCCGTGGCCGAGGCCGTGTGGGCGAGGGCGTACTGATCATGGCGGCGGGGCAGCGGGGCAGTCGGGCAGCTTCCCCGTCGGAACTCCTGTTCGATGACGCGGGACTCGAGCGTCGTGGAGCCTCGCTCCATCTGGGTGGCGTATCGCTGCGGGCCGTGGCCGCAGCGGTGGGGACTCCGGCATTCCTGTATAACGCCGAGGCTATTCGGGAGCGGTATCGCTCGCTGGACGCGGCTCTGGCACCGGTGCCGCATCGAATCTGCTTCGCCGTCAAGGCCAACAGCAACCTTGCCATCCTGAGGATTCTACGAGAGCTCGGCGCCGGCGCGGACATCGTGTCATCCGGCGAGCTGGCGCGGGCGCTGGCGGCCGGCTTCCCCCCCGAGCACATAGTCTTCAGCGGTGTCGGGAAGACGGCGGACGAGCTTCGGACCGCGATCAAGGCTGGTATTGGACACCTCAACGTCGAGTCACGGGAGGAGCTGGAGCTGGTGGGGCAGCTCGCCGATGGCGAGGCGGCCCGGGTCCAGGTGGGTATCCGGGTCAACCCGGATGTAACCACCGAGACCCACCCCTACATCTCTACCGGGAAGAGTGGCATCAAGTTCGGCTTGCCCACCGATCAGGTCGTTCCCGCCGCCGAGTACATACTTCGCCACCCGCTGCTCGAGCTGACCACCTTGGCGATGCACCTCGGCAGCCAACTGGTGGACACCGATCCGTTCCGCCAGGGCGTTGCCCAGCTGCTCGGCTCGGTCAAGCAACTGCGGGAAGCCGGCGTCACCACCCTTCAGGTGCTGGACATCGGCGGGGGGCTCGGCATCCGCTATGCCGGCGAGCAACCGGTGGACCCGGCTGGGTTCGCGGCCGTGTTGTTGCCGCTGCTCGCACCCACTGGCTTGACGGTATATCTCGAGCCGGGCCGCTTTCTGGTGGGCAGCGCCGGCGTGCTCCTGACCCGGGTGCTCTACCGCAAGCATTCCGGCGGAAAAGAGTTCGTCATCGTGGATGCCGGCATGAACGACCTGGTGCGACCCAGCCATTATCAGGCTTACCACGAGATCGTGGAGGTGGTGGAGCAGGGCCGGCCGGGTGGCTTGGCCGATGTGGTGGGCCCGGTCTGCGAGACGGGCGATTTTCTGGCCCTGGATCGAGCACTCCCGGGACTGGAGGCAGGCGACACCCTGGCGGTGCTTGGCGCCGGCGCATACGGCTTCGTAATGGCCTCGAACTACAACAGCAGGCCCCGGCCGCCGGAAATCATCGTGGATGGGGCAAAATGGTGGGTGGCCAGGCCGCGGGAGCAGGTAGAGAATCTCTTTGGGACAGAGAAGCTGTCACCCTGACTCCGAGCGCAGCCAGGGGAAGGGGGCCGAACCTGCGGTCTGGCTCCTTCGTTTCGCTCAGGATGACACAACTGGAGCAGTAGTGCAATCGCATCACGACGGCATCCTCATCATCGACTTCGGGTCCCAGTACACCCAGCTGATCGCGCGCCGGGTGCGGGAAGCGCACGTGTACTGCGAGATCCACCCACCGACCCGCAGTGTCGACTGGATCAGGGAATGGAAGCCCAAGGGCATCATCCTGTCGGGCGGGCCCAACTCAGTGTACGGCGAGAGCGTTCCCACTGCCGATCCGAAGCTCCTCGAGCTGGACACACCGGTTCTCGGCCTCTGCTACGGTATGCAGCTCCTGGCCCATCTCGCGGGTGGCAACGTGAGCCGGGCAAGCCGGCGTGAGTACGGACGCGCCAGCTTGCGGGTCGAAGGAGGCCGCTTGTTCCGCGGCTTCGGAAAGGGCGAGGAGACCCCGGTCTGGATGAGTCATGGGGATCACATGGAGGTGCCGCCACCGGGATACCGGGTCACCGCTTCCAGCGTCAACTCCCCCGTAGCGGCTTTCGAGCACGAGCGGCGCCCGCTCTTCGGAGTGCAGTTTCACCCCGAGGTGGCCCACACTCCGCGGGGCGGCGAGATGCTAAACAACTTCCTCTTCGAGATCTGCGAATGCACCCCGGACTGGACCCCGGGCCACTTCGTCGAGACCGAGATCGCCCGGGTTCAGGAGATCGTAGGCCCCGGCCCGCGGGTGATCTGCGGGCTGTCGGGCGGGGTCGATTCCTCGGTGGCGGCCGTGCTAGTCCATCGTGCTGTGGGCGATCGGCTCACCTGCATTTTCGTGGACCACGGCCTGCTGCGGCTGCACGAACGGGACCAGGTGGAACGGACCTTCCGCCGGCATCTCGGCATCGATCTCAGAGTCGTGGATGCCCGGAGCCGGTTTCTCGAGAAGCTGGCCGGAGTGTCCGACCCGGAGGAGAAGCGCCGCCGCATCGGTCACACCTTCATCGAGGTATTCGAGGCCGAGGCCAGGGCGGTGGGGAAGGACGTCGGATTTCTGGTGCAGGGCACCCTGTATCCGGATGTGATCGAGTCGCTCTCTCCCAGGGGAGGGCCGTCCGTCACGATCAAGACTCACCACAACGTGGGCGGACTGCCCGAGCGGCTGCCGTTCAAGCTTCTGGAGCCACTCCGGGAACTGTTCAAGGACGAGGTCCGCCAGGTTGGCCGCGAGCTGGGCCTTCCCGAGGAAATGGTTGGCCGCCATCCGTTTCCCGGCCCGGGACTGGCAATCCGCATTCTGGGGGACGTCACCGCAGACAACCTCGAGATCCTGCGGCGCGCCGATCACATCTATACCGAGGAGATCCGCGCGGCCGGCCTCTACGACGATATCTGGCAGGCCTTCGCCGTGCTGCTGCCCATCCGCTCGGTCGGGGTCCAGGGCGACGAGCGCACTTATGATCAGGTCATCGCGCTGAGAGCCGTCACCAGCCGCGATGGAATGACTGCCGACTGGTTCGCATTCCCCCCCGAGGTGCTCGCGCGGGTCTCGAGCCGCATCGCCAACGAGATAGATGGAGTGAACCGGGTGGTGTACGATGTGAGCTCCAAGCCTCCGGCAACGATCGAGTGGGAGTAGGGCGCTGAGCGGTGAGCGGGGTGTTACTATGAGCGGCTCGGTTAGAGATCCTTAACGGTTAATCAGTGTCAGGGGGCGCCGGCGAACCTCTGAGTTTCCGTACGGTCCGGTGATTTTGACCTCAACCACGTAGCTGCCCTCCTTCAGACGCTCCAATCTCACGGTTCGCTGCGACCTGAGCACCGGGTCCGCTGCCACTTCGTCGAACGACAGCGCCACCAGCGGGCGTCGCCGATCGGATGGTCGTGTGCCCGGGCGGAGGACAGCGATCTCGTGGCGGTACTGCTCTCCGGGAACTGCCCCGCTCACCTCATAATACAGCTCGACGTCCTTCCCCTTCCGGAAGAGCTCGGACGGCGCGAGCAGCACGGTGTCCGCGGCATCGGTCACCCAGGACACCGCCCGCCCCCTTGAGCCAAGCGCGAGATCACTCAACGAGAACGCTGTCCCGTCAGTGGCCGCGACCTGTACCGGCCTGCGGGGCAGCACTACCCCCGTGCTGTCTCCCTGTTGGAGCGAAGCACGGTAAGTCCAGAGGCCGGCTGGCAGGGCCAGCTCGGCTCGACCCACCAGATACTCTCCCTTGCCGAGCCGTGCCGGCAGGTCTATCACGACGGTGGTATCGATCCTCCCGACGGGGCGCTCCCGCTGATCGATGGCGACCAGCCGGACCCGCACCTGGTAGGTCACACCGGCATCGGCCTTGCGGCCGGAGGTGCCTTCTGCGGCAATGCCGAAGACGAACTGACCCAGGCTCCTGCCGGCTCTGCGTCCCACGGCAATCAGGTCCGCAACGACGCCGAGTCTCCGGGAAAACTGCAACTCGTAGGTGTCGGTGGTCGTGCCCGCGGCGATGCTGGCCAGGCCGATACTGCGCTCCTGCGCGCTGGCGCTCGCGGCGCCGTAGCGTCCCCAGTTCAGCATGCGGCTGTAGGTCGGGGACAACGACTGGCGGGATAGTATGAGCTGGTCTTTCGGGGTGTCGGCTGCGCCGCGGAGGTCGAGAACGCTCTGCACCAGCCGGTAATCGTAGAGGTCTCCCCCTCCGTTCTGGTCGTAGCCTCCGCTGAAATGCAGCAGCAGGTCTCCATCGGCCCGGGCATAGCGCCAGGACTCGTTCGGCATCATTCCGAAGATGAAGGGTCGGAGTCTCTGGGCGGGCTCCCCATGGCGAATGTAGATGACTCCCCGGTCGTCCAGCTCGGTGTTGCCGGACCGGTAAGCATCCAGCCGCCCGTAGAACCGACGACTGATCGTGAGGGGGAAGTGGCGCCGCGCGAACTCCACCCTCCGGAAGTGCTCGCGCAGCCGCTCCCCCTCGGGACGAAGCTCGACGTGGTCTCGGTCGGTCCAGAAGCGGTGAAGATACCCGGCGCGGGCCTGGCCCTCGAGGCGGTCGAACTCCCGGATCACGGAATCGGACGCGAGCAGCTCCAGGTCCGCCCGGTAACCGGCCACCGCTACCGGGTCGTCCAGGGATGCACCCTCATAGTAGGGCGCCTCGCCGTCAGGGCGACCGAGGGCCAGCCGGGTTCGTCCCAGCTCGAGCATTCCCGGGCCGCGGCTGCCGCCCGCGAACAGGTACCGCTCGAAGTAGTAAGCGGCCGAGTCGAGGCGGCCCGCGGCTCTTTCCACCCGCCCCAATGCGAGCATGAGCTCAGGAGGCTGGGCGGGCCAATCCTCCGCTGCTTTGCGCAAGACTCCAAGCGCAGCCGCGAGACGGGCGGTGTCCATCAATGCCAGCTCGACCTGTGCCAGGGCCAGCGCGGCGGGCAGGAATCGGGTATCAGATCGGAGGGCTCGGATGTAGTTGGCGGCCGACCGCTCCAGGGCGCGAAGGCCGACCCGGCTTCCCAGCCTCAATGGGTCCCGCATCTCGCTTTCCGCCCGGCCAGCCTCGGCGAGCCCCAATCCGAACCAGGCTTCCGGCTGCCCCGGGTCGGTTCGCGATGCACGGCGGAAGCTCGACAACGCCTCGCTGAAGTCGGGGTCTGCCCTGAGCTCACCCAGCCGCAATGCGATCAGGCCGGCACGGAGATGAAGACCACTTCCGACCTCAGCTTCCCCGGCCCGACGCACCGCTCTCATCAAGCAGCGGAGGGTGCCAGTATCGGACTCGGCGGCGAGTGAGTCTCGCAGGTCTTGGAACGCCGATCCGGAGGCGGAATACTGGGCGGTGAGAGGGGAGAGGTGAGAGGGGAGAGGGGAGAGGTGAGAGGTGAGAAAGGATAAGACGCAAAGAGCGTAAGGCCTGTAGGCGGAGGCATTCAATGGCCTGCAGCGACCCTTCTGACCGCTCACCTCTGACCTCTCACCTCTGACCTCTCACCTCTCACCTCTCACCACTACACCCCCTTCTCCTCCAGCAGCCGGAAGAAGTCGTCCGGGGATTGGAGAGCGCTGAGCCGGTCGGGGACATCCGGCCGGCTGGCAAACTGCGCGATCCTTCCCAACACCGGCAGGTACTGATTCGAGATCTCGAGCGGAGGCGCTACGATGAGGAAGAAGCCGAATACCGGCTGCCCGTCAATGGCCTCGTACTCGACGCCTTGCCGGTGATAGCCGAAGGCGAGCTGCAGCCGGCTCACCACGAGCGATCGTCCATGGGGAATGGCGATGCCGCGGCCGATCCCGGTTGAGCCCAGGTTCTCCCGCCGCTGAAGAACCCTGAGCAGGGTTCCCGACGAGCGCTCATCCACCCGAAGGAGGCCGATCATCTCGGCCAGGATCTCATCCTTGGAGCTGCTCCGCAGGGCCAGACTGACAGCATCGGCGCTGAAGAAGTCTCTGAGGCTCATGCAGTCAGAGTAACCGCCGGGCCCTTCCATTGCCACCCACCCGGCGGCCAAGTATTTTGTCGGCATGCAGTTGCCCTATCCATCCACGCCCGCATTCCCGCTCATTCTCGCTCCAATGGCGGGAGTGTCGGAGGCTCCGTTCCGCCAGATCTGCCGGCGGATGGGGGCGGACCTGGTGCTGTCGGAATTCCTGTCCTCTGAGGCCATCCGGCGCCGCATCCGCACCACGCTGGAAGGTGCGGAGTTCGAGCCGGTCGAGCGGCCCATCGGAATCCAGATCTATGGGGCGGATCCGAACGCAATGGCAGAGGCTGCCGCTCTCATCACCCGGCACTATCAGCCCGAGTTCATCGACATCAACTTCGGCTGCCCGGTGAAGAAGGTGGTGCAGCGGAACGGGGGCTCGGGGTGTCTCCGGGACATGGACCTGGTGGCTCGCATCATTCGCGCGGTCATTGGTGCCACCCACCTGCCGGTTTCGGTAAAGACCCGCAGCGGCTGGAGCGACGACACACGCGATCCGGTGAGCATAGCGCTCCGGATGCAGGACGCGGGCGCCAGGGCATTCACCCTGCACGCCCGGACCCGGACCCAGATGTTTTCCGGGTCGGCCGACTGGGACGAGATCGCCCGGGTGGTCGAGGCGCTGGATATCCCGGTAATCGGCAACGGCGACCTGGAGACGGCAGCCGACATCGTCCGCATGCGGGAACACACCGGTTGTGCCGGAGCCATGATCGGCCGGGGCGCCTTCGGCAATCCGTGGCTGTTCCGCGACGGCCGGGCGCTGCTGGCTGGGCGGGCAGCACCGGCTGCGCCTGATGCGGAGGAGCGTTTCTCGGTGGCGCTGGAGCACGCCCGTCTTGCCATCCGGCTCCAGGGCGACACCCGGCGGACCGTGCTCGAGTTCCGCAAGCACCTCGGCTGGTATACCCGAGGGCTTCATGGCTCGAGCGCGCTGCGGCAGCGGCTCTTTCAAATCGAGTCGATCGCCGAAGCCGAGGCGATCTTCCTCGAGTATCTCGATCCTGTAGCCCAGGTGGCGTGACAGCCGAGCAGCTCGAGGCCCTGCTCGCCGAAGTAGCGGCGGGCCGCCTTGCCCCGCGTGCGGCGGTGGATCGGCTGCGACACCTTCCCTTCGAAGATCTGCCCTTCGCCCGAGTCGATCATCACCGGGCCCTCCGCCAGGGACACCCGGAGGTGGTTTTCTGTGAGGGTAAGACCCCCGAGCAGGTCCTGGCCATATGCGAGCGCCTGGAGGCTACGTCGGGATTCTTCCTGGGCACCCGGGCGAACGAAGCGGTTGCCTCTCAGCTCAGATCCCGATTCCCCCAGACGGTCTGGAACGCTCTGGCGCGCACGGTTCACCTTCAGCCGCCTGACCAGCCCGCTCAGCGCACCGGTCCCATCCTGGTGGTGTCTGCCGGCACCAGCGATCTGCCCGTCGCCGAGGAAGCAGCCGTGGTGTCCGAGGTGTTCGGTCACGAGGTGGAACGGCTGGTGGATGTCGGGGTGGCGGGCCTCCACCGCGTCCTGGCAGCAAGCGAGCAGATCCAACGGGCCCGGGTACTAATCGTGGTGGCGGGCATGGAAGGGGCGCTCCCCAGTGTGGTTGGGGGAATGGTGAGCGTGCCGGTCATCGCGGTGCCGACCAGCATCGGATACGGAGCCTCGTTCGGCGGATTGGCGGCGCTCCTGGGTATGCTCAACTCCTGCGCGGCGGGGGTCACGGTGGTGAATATCGATAACGGATTCGGCGCCGCCGCCGCCGCCAGCCGGATCTGCCGGGTATGACGGTAAACACCCTCCTCAACAGCACCGATCCTCCGTTCACCTGGCTCGATGTAGTCCAGCCCACTCGAGAGGAGCTGGGCGCTGTCGCCCGGCAATACGGCCTCCATTCGACCTCGGTGGAAGACTCCCTCGATCCGGAGCACCTGCCCAAGTACGAACGGATCGGAGCGATCACCTTCACCATCGTCCGGGCCATGGATGCCGCTGCGGCCCGGGATTCCTCCACCGTACAGGAGATGACCCGCAAGGTCGCCATCTTCTACGGAGCGGACTTCCTGATCACCATTCATCGCACTGAACAGCCGTTCCTGACCCGATTGATCGAGAAGTACCGTACCGCTACGGCCCCGCCCGGGGCCGAGAGACGAAAGAGCTTTCTTCCCCGGCTGCTCATCGAGCTGATCAATGGCGCCATAGACACTTACGGCAAACCCCTCGAGGAAGCCGAGATCGCCATCGACAAGTTCGAGGCCACGGTTTTCGGCGACCAGGAGCTGGGCGGCCTGCTCCGGCGCATCTACACCGAGAAGCGGCGGGCTACCCAGATGCGACGCATGCTCTCGCACACGCTCGACGCGGTCCAGAGGCTGGTGCCGGCTTCCGAGCCGACGGCCCCCCTGTACCAGGACCTGAGGGAAAATGCGGAGAGCATGCACTCCTACGCGGAGGAGCTGGTCGAGGACGTCAACAACCTGCTTAGCATCCAGCTCGCCCTCGCGTCGCACCGGACCAACGAGGTGGTACGAGTCCTCACCGTATTCTCGGTCTTCTTCCTTCCGCTCACCTTCATTGTAGGCGTGTACGGGATGAACTTCGAGTTCATGCCCGAGCTGCGCGAGCGGTGGGGCTACCCGGCGGTCTGGCTCATGATGGGCGCAGTCACCACGGCCATTTATCTCTGGTTCCGCCGGCGGGGCTGGCTCCGGGAATGACCGAGCCCCTGGGCCTGGTCCTCCTCGCTGCGGGAGCCGCCCTCATCGGCTGGCTAGTGGGCCGGCGTCAGCAAAGGAACCGGTTGAATGCGGGCGTAGCCCCTCACCTCCTGCCCGATCCAGCGCTGGAGTGGCTGCGCCGGGCCCACCGCGCCGTAGGGGTCTGGATTACCGAGCTGGATCCCAGGGAAGAGGGACCCAGCGCCGAACGGATCATCGAGCCTGAGCGGCTGTCGGTGTCGCAGATCGTGGCGGTAGATCGCCGGCTGGAGCGGGCCCGGGACCAGGAGCAGAGCGGGGTGGAGCGGATGGAGAGCGGCATGCTCGTCTTTCATGCCCGGTCGGGCGTCGCGGTAGGGCTGCTGCTCTCCGATGGCTTCGAGCCGACGCGGCTCGTGACGGTGGAGGACGACCTCCGGCGGCTGCTCGATGGAGTCCACCGGCGCCCCCAGATGGTGGCGCTCACCCAGGCCCAGACCCAGAAGTCGCCCCAGGAGTCGGTCGGAAGCGTGGGCCTCAGGCTGGCATATCAGCTCGAGCGCGTGCTCGATGCCCAGGTAGTGGTCGCGGCGATCGAGACCAGCGGGGTCCGGGTGATCGGCGTATCGGGCCGGGGAGACCGGCGCCTCCAGGACAGCTTCCTGCCCCCGGAGAGCGAGCTCGCGCTTGTAGCCCAGGGCAAGCTGCAGTCTCACGTGTCCCAGGGCGATCCGCTGGGCGGCGTGGTAGCAGACCGCCGGTCCCGACCGGGGTCGGTACTCCTCCTTCCGATAAGAAAAGGCGCTCAGCCGGTGGGGGCGGTCGCCCTCTGGCTCAGCTCCGGCAGGGAGCCGGTGGGCGACGCGCGAGCCGAGCTCATGGAGGCGCTCGACAGCGCAGCCCCTCGGGTAGCCATTGCCCTGGAGCACGACGAGCACAAGCGGGCTGCGACGATCGACCCGCTCACCGGGCTTCCCAACCGCAGGGGGTTCGACGAGGCGTTCAACCTCATCACGGCCAAGGCCGGTGCGCTGGTCTATGCCGATCTCGACCAGTTCAAGGGCCTCAACGACACTCTGGGCCATCCTGCGGGTGACGCGGCGCTGGTACACTTCGCTCGCATCATTCGGGAGCAGATCAGAAGCTGCGATGTGCCCGGCCGCATCGGGGGCGAAGAGTTCGCCGTCTGGCTTCCCGATACCGGACTCGAGCTGGGTGCCAGGATTGCGGAGCGCATCCGGCTCAAGCTCGGTACCACGGCATGGGATTGGCGCGGCCGCCAATGGCCGCTGAGCGCCTCCTTCGGAGTTGCCGCCTGTCCCGAGACCAGCCGCAGCCTGGACAATCTGCCGGCCCAAGCCGACTCTGCCCTCTACGTTGCCAAGCGGACCGGGAGGAACCGGGTGGAGAGGGCGGGGCGGTGAAGGGAAAGGCGGGAAGGACGGGAAGGGCGGGAAAGACGGGAAGGAGAAACACAAGAACGATAGTGACTTAGGGCACTCATCTCACCTGATTTCTATGGCGCATCCCGTTGCGTGGCTCCAGCCCATTCCGCCCTCCCGTCGTTCCCGCCCTTCCCGCCCTTCCCGCTCTCGTTATACTTCCATCACCCGGGGGCGACTGGCTTCGACGGGTTTGATGAAGGAATTGCAGCGTGTCCAGGTCCAGGTTCCTGGTAAAACCGTCTGGAACGATTCAACTGCCAACACTGAACTGGCATTGGCTGCGTAAGCTGAGCTAAGCTCGCTTATGCTCCTTCGGCCGGTGGAGCCCGCCTGGGGCGCCCCGAACCGAATCGGAAATCCGGGCTGGCTGGTCACGTCGCTCCGATAGGACCAGTGAGATCTTCAGGAGATAGGCTTCGGAGAGGTCGGCTCGATACCGATCCGAAGTGACGGCAAGAAGTCGAGCCTACACACGTAGACGCGGTTCTGGAAGCTCACTCGGACCAGGGTTCGATTCCCTGCGCCTCCATTCCTACTGCTTTACCCGGGTAGCGCAAAAGTGTCCCTGCGCCTGCTCCATGCCGGCGCCGCTCGACCAGTCTCCTGCCAGCCGCTCGCCCGATATTTCTCGCACATATAGCGCGGTGTACCCACCATCGAAGCGAACCAGATCACGGCGGTTTGCCTCGGATCCCAAGCGCAACGTGACTTCGGTCGCTGGGTTGCCGGCTCGGCTGAGCCGTCTCACGAGTACGACCACTCCGGGTTGCAGCGGGTCTCGTGACATCGTCGTTCCCACCCGGACCGCACCCACGGCGGAGAGATCGACATCAGTTGCCCCAAATGCCGCGTAGGCTACGGAAGTATCCTGGGACCCATCAGGGCGAATCAGCTCCCGTAGCTCGCCCTTGTAGTCCTCCAGCCAGAGTCTCCCCGATACTGCAGGTCCCTGCCGCGCGCCAGCGGTGTTGACGAGCGTCAGCCGGTATTCACCCGCGATTTCGTCTGCGCTGGCCTTCGGATCCAGCCGCCCAGCGACTGGCTGGCATTCACCAGGCTCGGACCTGCCGGCATGGGCTCGGCAGCCGGTTGCCGCCGGCAGCAACACCGCGCATGAAAGGGTGAACCTGGCAAGTCGTCCGAGTAGCGCCCTATTTCTCACGGCCGGACTATCCGGACCACGCGCCCAGCGGAATCGACCAGGCGGAATGGCACACGGAGGCGGTCGTCGCCCAACTGGAGCCGCGGCCCGATCGGTCCAGCGCGGAGTCCCACGATGAGGGAGTAGGAGTCTGCCGCAGAGCTGTTGACCAAATATCCCTGGTCTGCCATTGATGCCACGGTCACGAGGCTCAGGGGATTGTTTGCCGGTTGGTTCAGCGAGACGAAACCCGTCATCAGCTCGTTTCCCATCACCGACTCACGCCAATGCGAGTCTGCGGTAGCCGGCCCTCCCTGGTCCTCGACCGGAACTTTGTTACCGGTATAATCGGTCCCACCTACAGCATCGAAAGCGGCGATGGCCTGGTTTCCCGTGAAGTGGGGATCAGGGCCGCCATCCTGAGCGGGCTCCGCGAGCAACCCCTGTAGGTGCCACACGGTACCGAATCCTAGGACGTGCCCCATCTCGTGCAGAATGACATCCGAGAGGGCGCCTACGGATTCGATATCCGCCAAGTCCGCCGCGTCGAATCGCATCAACCCGAGTATCGGCAGTTGCCCCGCGGTTCGGATGTAACACGGTCCCGCTTGCGCCAGGGTCCCCCGGGGGCCATCGATCTCCTCGACAACTGCCAGTATGAGGACGTCATCGATAGTCTCGTTTATCGCCGGGGAGCGGTCGCCGCAGGTGCCGGCCGGAGCATTCAATGGGATGTTGGTAAGGTCTCGGGTAACGATTCCCTCCCAACGAGCTTCCGCTTCATCGAACGCCTGCCGCTGCGAAGCGGTGGCAGGGCTCAAGAAGCGAACTCTTATGTCGTACGCCACGACCACTGCCGCCGTTGCCGTGAAGGTGACTGGATTACCGGTCACCGATTCACCGCTCACGGTGGCGATAAGGGTGTTGGCGCCAGCGGAGCCCAGGGTCCAGCTGCCTACCCGAGCTATGCCGCTGACATCGGTGGTCGCGTCCGCCCCTGTCACGCTGCCCCCGCCGGCCCCTACCTCGAAGGCCACGGCCACCCCGCTCACCGGATTGCCGAAGGCGTCGGTCGCCCGCACCGCCGGCTGAGTCAAGACAGGAGTCCCTGGTGCGGCAATCTGGCCATTACCTGCCTGAATCTGCACCGCTGCCACCGGTCCAGCGGTCGCTGTAGCGAGAAACACCGCAGAGATTGCGGCGGTCTGGCTGGTGGCGGACACCTGGTGATTGATCCCGGCCGTGCTGCCAAGAACGTAAATGGTGGCCGCGCGACCGTCCGCGCCAGTGATCTCGCCAGCCGACGTGAGTGTTCCACCCCCCAGGGTTACCGTGAAGCTTACCGAGGCACCCGCAATCGTATTTCCCAACGCATCCCTCAACTCCACAACCAATGGCTGGGGAAGGGGCTGCCCCACCGTGCCGGTCTGAGCGTCCCCCGATATTTTTTGCATCTGAGTCGGTGTCTGGGTCACCCTCACCGGCACTGCCGCCCTGGCCGCGCCCGCGGTCGCAGTGATCTCGGCCGAGCCGGCTCCCACGGCGGTTACCAGCCCTTCCGGGCTCACGGTTGCTACTTCCGGGCTCGAGCTGTTCCAGGAGACAGCGACATCTTGCATAGTCGCACCATTCTCGTCTCGAACCGTCGGCAAGAGCTGTCGGGTCTGGCCCAGCGCCATGAACTCGATCGAGCCGGGGCTAAGCACGATCTCAGCAGGTGCCGGCGGCTCGACGCCGGCGCAGCCCGCGACTATTCCGAGCAGAACGAGCTGGGCGACGTGCCGCACGGATAGGTTGTGGTTCATGGTGGGACCACTAGACTTGGCGAGAACGGCACACGTGAGTCCCTGACTTGCGTGGGCCTGAAAAAGCTATAGCAGGGCTCATCGCTACGCCAGCGGACCTGTGCGGGGAGCAGTCATCAACCTACCGGAATGAGAACCACCATGCCCACTGTAGCCAAGCGTGTCGCTGGTAGCTTGGAAGTGCCTGTCTCGGAGCTCAGGGGCAACTTCCCGGCACTCGACCGATGCCACGGAGGTCAACCGGTCGCTTACTTCGACGCCCCGGGAGGCACCCAGGTACCCCGCGCGGTCGTCAACGCCATGGAGGACTACCTCTATCACCACAACGCCAACACTCACTGGCCCTACCCCAGCAGTGAGGAGACCGATGCCCTGATCGCAGGGGCGCGCGCGGCGCTGGCCGACTTCCTGGGGGCGTCCCCGACCGAGATCGTCTTCGGCGCCAACATGACCACTTTGACCTTCCACCTGGCCCGCGCGCTGGGACGAAGTTGGGGACCGGGCGACCGGGTCGTCGTTACGGAGCTGGATCACCACGCGAATGTGGCCCCGTGGCGCGCGCTGGAACGGGAGCGAGGAATAGGCGTCGACACGGTGCCGCTCATCGCCGCGACCGGGCAGCTCGATTGGTCACGGCTGGAGGCGCTGGTCTCTCGAGGGCCCCGCCTGCTCGCCATCGGGGCTGCCTCTAATGCTCTGGGCACCGTGACGGACATCGGCCGGGCAGCGGCGCTGGCTCGGGCGGCCGGGGCCCTCACCTTCGTGGATGCAGTCCACTCAGCGCCGCACGACCTGGTAGATGTGGCGGAGATCGGCTGCGATTTCCTGGCGTGCTCTGCATACAAGTTCTACGGCCCCCATCTGGGGGTGCTCTTCGGACGTGAGGAGTTGGTGAGGAAGCTCGATGCGCCGAAGCTCGCGCCGGCCCCCGAGGCTGCACCGGAGCGGCTGGAGACCGGAACCCAGAACCATGAGGGCATCGTGGGAGCGGCTGCCGCCGTCGATTTTCTCGCGTCGCTGGGGAAAGGCGACACCAGGCGGGAACGCCTGGCGGGCGGATTCGCCGAGTTGCACCAGCGAGCCCAGGTTCTGCTGCAACGTTTGTGGACTGGGTTGGCCGCGACCGATGGAGTTACTCTCTACGGCCCCGATCCGGGGTTGCCCCGGACACCGACCGTGGCATTCACGCTAGCCGGCAGATCTACCGGAGCCGTGGCCCGCCAACTGGCGGATCGGGGCATCTTCGTCTCCTGTGGGGACTTCTACGCGACCACCGTGGTGGAGCGGCTGGGGTTGCCGGACGGGCTGGTCCGGGCCGGCTGCGCCTGCTACACGACCGAGGAGGAGGTGGATCGGCTGGTGGACGGCGTACGGTCGGTCAGTTCTACCTCCTCACCTCCACCGGAATCCGCACGCGGGTCTTCTCCCACTCCAGCAGCAGCGATGCCTCATCGCCGGCAGGCTCCGCCCTGATGGTGAAGGTCTCCACCGGAGTCTCGAGCGCCTCGCTCCTCACCCTCGCGCGGCCGAGCTCCTGGGCCTTCACCTTTTCGGTGTAGTCGTTTTCATGGCCCCACTGTGAGATAGACCGATTCAGGATGATCTCCCACTCGCGAGGCCCGGGCACGGTGTATAGCGAGTAGACTCCCTCCGCCACCTTGATACCCGCCACATGCAGCTGGATCGGGACGAAAATGATGGTCGGCTCGTTGGCACCAGTGCGCCAGAGCTTCCCGTAAGGGATCTGTCCGCCGAGCATTGCCCGTCCCCGGGCCGAAGGCCGTCCGTAACACACCTTCACCGGTTTTTCATTGATCGTGAAACTCAGTGAGTCGAGAGGGCTCTTCCGCCCCTCCAGCGGAACGTTCCTGGACGGGCAGGTCGGGTTGGGATTGGCAGCAGTCGTCGGAGCCGACGGTGAGCCGAACACCAGGGCGAGCCCGAGAAAGGAGCTGAGCTGCATGGCAGGTATCCTCGTTGAGGTCATTTGGACCGGGCCTGAAGCGCGTCCCTGGTCTCGACCGCCAGCGCCAGCGCCCCATCCGGATCCGGCGCCAGGCAGTTCAGGTGTCCCATCTTGCGTCCCGGCCTTGCCTCACTCTTGCCATAGAGATGCAGCTTGACGCCGGGGCGTTTGAGCGCCTCCTCCCATCGTGGCTCGCCTCCGCTCCACAGATCACCCAGCAGATTGATCATGGCAACCGGCGACGTCAACCAGGGCCGCGCCAGGGGCAGCCCGCACAGGGTCCGAAGCTGCTGCTCGAACTGATCCGCTGAGCAGGCGTCGAGGGTGTAGTGCCCGCTGTTGTGAGGCCGGGGCGCCATCTCGTTCACCATCAGGCTGCCGCCGACCACGAACAGCTCGACGCCGAGCACGCCGACGTAAGCCATCGAATGGGCGAGCCGGGTAGCGAGGTCGCGGGCCTCCCGAGCCAGCGCCTCGGGAATCCTGGCAGGCACCACCGAGGTCTCGAGTATTCCATCCCGGTGCTGGTTCTCGGCCACCGGAAAGGGGGCGGTCTCGCCATCGGCGCCTCGGGCGACGATCACCGACAGCTCGGACTCCAGGTCGAGCCGTGCCTCCAGAATGCAGGAGACCCCACCCAGCCGCTCGAAGGCGCGAAGGGCGTCGTCGCCCGGGTTCACCGCTGCTTGCCCCTTGCCGTCGTAGCCCAGCCGGCTGGTCTTGAGGAGAGCAGGGCGGGGCATCTCAGCCAGAGCAGCAACCAGCTCGCGCTTGTCCCGCACCGGCCGGAAGGGAGCCGTGGCAAAGCCGTGACGTTGCAGGAAGCTCTTCTCCGCGATCCGGTCCTGGGTGATGGCAACCGCCTCTACCGGCGGACGAACCAGGCAGGACCGGCCGAGTCGCTCCAGTGTCGCGGCGGGGACGTTCTCGAACTCCGTGGTGATGGCGGCGGAACCGGTGGCGAGCTCGGCCAGGGCGCGCTCGTCATCGTAGGCTGCGATAATCTGGCGGTCGGCCACGGCACCGGCCGGGCTTTGGGGGTCGGGGTCGAGCACCAGCACCCGGTAGCCCATGGTTCGGGCCTGCAGCGTGAACATCCTGCCGAGCTGGCCGCCTCCGACGACGCCGACTGTGGCGCCGGGCAGGATCACGAGGGCTCCGGCAATCTTAGATCGAGCGCCCGGCGCTCCTGAGCCCGGCGGAACTGCTCGAGCCGCTCGCCCAGCTCGGGATTGCTGAGCGCCAGAATGGCCACGGCATATAGCCCGGCATTGCCAGCACCGGCGTTGCCGATCGCGAACGTGGCGACCGGTATTCCCGCCGGCATCTGAACTATTGAGAGCAGTGAGTCGAGGCCTTGTAGATGCCTGGTGGGCACCGGGACTCCGAGCACTGGAAGAGTCGTCTTGGCCGCGAGCATGCCCGGCAGATGGGCCGCGCCGCCGGCTCCCGCGATGATGCAGCGCAGCCCGCGGCCGGCGGCATCTTCGGCGTAGCGGTACAGGAGATCGGGTGTGCGGTGCGCCGAGACCACCCGGGTTTCATGAGGCACCCCGAACTCGGCCAGCCGCCGGGCCGCGTGCTGCATCACTTCCCAGTCGGAGTCGCTGCCCATCACGATCCCCACCAGGGGTTCTATCATGGTATCCTCGGGTGGGAGCCGGTGAGCTAGACCGTCGCGCGGGTGCGGTCCATGGTGCCGCGAGCCGCCAGCGCGGCCTGGGCCGCAGCCAGCCGCGCGATGGGAACCCGGAACGGTGAGCAGGAGACGTAGTTCATCCCCAGACGATCGCAAAACGCGACGGCGCCCGGATCGCCCCCATGCTCGCCGCAGAGGCCCAGCTTCAGGTCGGGCCGGGTGCGCCTGCCAAGGTCGCAAGCCATCGCTATGAGCTTGCCGACACCGGCCTGGTCGAGCACTTGGAACGGATCGTCCTCTATGACGCCATGCTCCAGGTAGTACGGGAGAAAGCGGCCGGCGTCGTCCCGGGAGAGACCCCAGGTCGTCTGGGTCAGATCGTTGGTGCCGAACGAGAAGAACTGCGCCTCGCGGGCAATCTCGTCGGCGGTGAGCGCGGCCCGGGGCAGCTCGATCATGGTGCCGAGGAGATAGGGGACGGTGATCTGGCGTTCCTGAAAGACCTGCTCGGCCACCTGCCGCACGATGAGCGCCTGTTTCCGAAACTCGACCACGCTGGCGGTCAGCGGGATCATCACCTCGGGCATCACCCGCCCCTCACGGGCCGCTACGGTACACGCGGCCTCGAAGATGGCCCGCACCTGCATGATCGTGATCTCGGGATAGATGATGCCGAGCCGGCAGCCCCTGAACCCGAGCATGGGGTTCACTTCGTGCAGCCGCCCGACGATGGCCTGGAGCACCCCCGTCTCCAGCTCCAGCTCTCGGGCGAGCGCCTCGATCTCGGCCGGCTCCCGGGGCAGGAACTCGTGCAGCGGCGGGTCGAGCAGCCGGATGGTGACGGGATATCCCTCCATGGCGCGGAAGATGGCCTCGAAGTCTCCCCGTTGCATGGGGAGCAGCTTGGCCAGCGCGCGCTCCCGCCCAACGGTGTCCTGGGCGACGATCATCTCCCGCATGGCGGTAAGCCGGTCTCCGGTGAAGAACATGTGCTCGGTCCGGCAGAGGCCGATCCCCTCGGCACCGAAGTCCCGACCCCGGTGAGCGTCTGCCGGAGTGTCGGCGTTTACCCGAACCCTGAGCTGCATGATCCGGTCGGCCCACTTCATGACCCGGTTGAAGTTGCCGCCCGGCTCCGGGGGAACCAGCGCGGCCTGGCCGGCAAAGACCTGGCCGGTGCTTCCGTCCACCGTGATCCAATCGCCTTCGGCGACGCTGCGCCCGTTTGCCGAGAAACGATGGCCCTGCTCGTCCACGATCAATCCCTGGGCGGCAGCAACGCAGGGCTTGCCCATCCCACGTGCCACGACAGCGGCATGGGAGGTCATTCCTCCGCGCGCGGTGAGAATCGCCTTGGCCGTCACCATCCCGTGGAAGTCTTCGGGCAAGGTCTCGGTGCGCACCAGAATGACCGACTGGCCCGCCCTTCCCAGCCGCTCGGCAGCATCGGCGTCGAACACCGCGGTGCCGCAGGCCGCCCCGGGCGAGGCCGGCAAGCCGGTGGTGAGCAGATCGAGCCGGCTGTGCGGGTCAATGGTGGGATGGAGAAGCTGATTGAGGTCGTTCGGCGGGATGCGGGCCACCGCCTCCTGCTCCGAGATCAGGCCCTCGTCCACCATGTCGCAGGCGATGCGGACGGCGGCGGGCCCGGAGCGCTGGGCTCGCCGGGTCTGGAGCATGTACAGATTGCCCCGCTCGATGGTGAACTCCATGTCCTGCACGTCGCGGAAATGTCGCTCCAGCGTCCGTGCCACCCGCTCGAGCTCCTGATAGGCATGGGGAAGCTGATCTTTCAGCTGGCCGATGGGCAGCGGGTTCCGGCTCCCCGAGACGACGTCCTCGCCTTGTGCGTTGAGGAGATATTCCCCATAGAGTTTCTGGTCTCCAGTCGAGGGATCACGGCTGAAGGCGACTCCGGTTCCCGAGTCCTCCCCGAGGTTGCCGAACACCATTGCCACGATGTTCACCGCGGTGCCCATCGACTCCGGGATGTCGTGCAGCTTGCGGTAATCTATGGCCCGCCGGGTATTCCAGCTCTCGAACACGGCGGCGATCGCTCCCCAAAGCTGGTCGAGCGGCTCTCCGGGGAAATCCCGCCCGGTCTCGGTGCCGATGTGCTCCTTGAACCGGCGCACGATTGCCTGCATGTCCTCGACCGGTAGATCGATGTCGCGCTCGACCCCGCGACACTTCCTGTGCTCCTCCAGGATCTGCTCGAAAGGCCTCTTGGAAAGATCGAAGACAACGCTGCCGTACATCTGTACGAACCGGCGGTAGGAGTCCCAGGCGAAGCGGGAGTTTCCACTCTGCCGGGTGAGGCCTTCGACCGTCACGTCGTTGAGGCCGAGGTTGAGTATGGTCTCCATCATTCCCGGCATCGATACCGCCGCACCCGAGCGTACCGACACCAGCAGCGGGTTGTCGCCGTCTCCCAGATGTTTGCCGGTGACCGTCTCCAGCCGCTGGAGGGCGTTCTCCACCTGGGCCTGCAGCCGTTTGGGAAACTGGTGGCTCTCCAGATAATGGAGGCAGAGATTGCTGGCGATGGTGAAGCCGGGAGGGACCGGGATCCCGATGGTGGTCATCTCGGCGAGTCCGGCACCCTTCCCGCCAAGCACGTCCTTCATGGCGGCCGTACCGTCGGCCCGGCCCTGGCCAAAGGAGTAGACGAGCGGCTGGGTGTACGGCCCGCTCATGCGGGTGTCGCGATGAGCGATGTGGCGTGCCGCAGCTGGACCAGGTCGTCGGGTGTCTGGGTGGGGTATCTGCCCGAGAAGCAGGCGTGACAGAAGCCGGTATCCTTGCCGGCCGCCGTCAGCATCCCGTCGAGCGAGAGATAGCCCAGGGAGTCCACCCCGAGGAACTGCCGGATCTCCTCGATCGAATGGGTGGCCCCGATCAACTCCTCGCGCGTTGGAGTATCGATGCCGTAGTGACACGGGCCGGTGATCGGCGGCGAGCCCAGCCGCAAATGCACCTCCCGGGCCCCCGCGCTGCGGATCATCTGTACCAGCTCCTTGCTGGTGTTGCCTCGAACCAGGCTGTCGTCCACGACGACCACCGACTTGCCCTGAATGACCTCGCGCACCGGATTGAACTTGATCTTGACCTTGGCCACCCGGAGCGCCTGTGTCGGGTTGATGAAGGTCCGGCCCACGTAGTGGTTGCGGATGAGGCCGTACTCCAGCTTGATGCCGCTCTCCTCCGCAAACCCCAGCGCCATGGCATTGGAGCTGTCCGGAACGCTGAAAACCACCTCGCCGCCGGCTGCCGGCTGCTCCCGGGCCAGCGCCCGCCCGAGCTCGCGCCTTACCCGGTCGACCGACTTGCCGAAAACCATGCTGTCCGGCCGGGCGAAGTACACCAGCTCGAACACACACCGGCTCACCGGCCGCGGGGCCAGCCGGGGCAGATCGGTGACCCGCCCGTTCTCGATCCGAACAAAGTCGCCGGGACTCAGCTCGCAGGCCGGCGACGCGCCGATCAGGTCGAGGGCGCAAGTCTCCGAGGCCACCACTATCCCGCTGCCCATCCGCCCGAGAACGAGAGGCCGGAAGCCCCGGCTGTCGATGACGGCGTACATGGTGCGGCCCACCGTGATCACCAGGCTGTAGGCCCCGTCCACCTGCTCCAGTGCATCCCGGATCTGGTCTTCCACCGTCTTCGCCTCGGATCGGGCGATCAGGTGAACCAGTACTTCGGTATCACTGGAGCCGGTGAAGATGGCTCCCCGCGCCACCAGCTCACGCTTGATGACGCCCGCATTGATGAGATTGCCGTTGTGAGCGATGGCCAGCGGCCCGCACCGGGTATTCACGTTGCAGGGCTGGGCATTGGCCAGCACCGTGCTGCCCGTGGTGGAATAGCGGGTGTGGCCCACCGCCACGTCGCCCGGCAGCGCCGCCAGGATCTGGTCATCGAAGTTCTCGGAGACCAGCCCCATACCGCGGTGTGACCTGGCCGTACCGTCACGGTCTATGGTCACGATCCCGGCGCTCTCCTGCCCCCGATGCTGAAGGGCGTAAAGGCCCAGATAGGCCAGCCGGGCCGCGTCAGAGATGCCGGAAACTCCGATGATGCCACACATGCGTTACTCTCCTGCCGCGCGATCGATATCGGTGTGCTGCATCCGACGGGGGATCGCTTCCGAGTAGATCCTGCGCAATGCTTCGGTACTCCAACTGAACAATTCAGTCCCCACCTTGAGTTCCAGGGTTCCAGCGCTCTCCACCCGCCCGGCGTGGAACACCGGAACTTCATATTCATTGGCCAGGGCGATCAGGTGGCGCGCCGATGGGGGGGAGCAGGTCAGAACGGCCCGGGCGCCGTCTTCGCCGTACAGCAGTCCCTCGGTCGGCACGTCGGGGGCGTAGCCGGTCAAGTCGAGACTCGCTCCCAGGCTTCCAGGCACGTAGGGTCCACCCATCGCCGCCTCGGCCAGGGCAACCGCCAACCCACCCTCCGAGCAGTCGTGTGCCGAGCGGAGCAGCCGCCGCTCCGCCGCCGCCAGCAGGAAACGCTGTAGCTGAAGCTCGGCCTCCAGGTCCACAGAGGGTTGGTCCCCACCCACGAAGTCGCACACCTCCGCCCAGTAAGCCGAGCCTCCCAGGATACCGCTGGTCTCACCGACGATGAACACCTCGTCCTGGGGCGAGTCGAAGTAGCTCCCCACTCGTTCCTCGACCCGCGAGATCAGGCCGACCATCCCGATCGTGGGGGTGGGATCGATGGCGCCGTAGGGGTTCTCGTTGTAGAAGGAAACGTTCCCGCCGGTAACCGGAGTGTTGAAGGCTCGACACGCATCCGCGATTCCCCGGCATGCTTCCCGGAACTGGAAGAACACCTCCGGCTTCTCCGGGTTGCCGAAATTCAGGCAGTCGGTAACGCCCAGCGGCTCGGCGCCGGAGCAGGCCAGGTTGCGAGCCGCCTCGGCAACGGCTGCCTTGCCTCCCTCGTATGGATCCAGCGCCACCAAACGGGAGTTGCAGTCGACCGTCATGGCCAGCCCGAACCCCGTGTCCGGAACCCGGACCACGCCGGCGTCGGAGCCCGGCGGAATGACGGTGGAAGCCTGAACCGTGGAATCGTACTGCTCGTAGACCCAGCGCTTGCTTGCGATGCTGGGATGGTCGAGCAGCAGCTCCAGCGCGCCTTCCAGGTCCACGACCGGAGGACCGGGCTCGTGCGCCATACGGCTGGCGCGGGCCTCGGCGCTCTCGCGAGCCTCGGGATAATAAATAGGACAATCCTCAACCAGACGCCGGCCGGGTATGGCGGCTACCGTCTGCCCGTGATGCCGCACCCGGAAGATCCCGTCCTCGGTTACCCGGCCGACCGGCGTTGCCTCCAGCTCCCACCTGGCGCACACCGCCTGGACCTGGGACACGCGTTCGGGGCGGGCGACCACCAGCATGCGCTCCTGTGACTCCGACAGCAGGATCTCGTAGGGCGTCATCCCCGCTTCGCGGGTGGGCACCAATCCGGTGTCGATCTCCACCCCCACGCCGCCGCGGGCGGCCATCTCGGCCGACGAGCTGGTGAGCCCCGCTGCTCCCATGTCCTGAATGGCGACGATGAGACCCGAGGTGATGAGCTCCAGGCTGGCTTCCATCAGGAGCTTCTCGGTGAAGGGATCGCCCACCTGCACCTGGGGCCTGCGAGCCTCGCTCTTTTCGGAGAGCTCCTCCGAGGCGAAGCTGGCGCCGTGAATGCCGTCTCGGCCGGTTCGGGATCCCACGCATAACAGCACGTTCCCCACACCCTGCGCGGCGGCGCGGATGAGATCGCGTTCCCGCAACAGCCCCACGCACATGGCGTTTACCAGAGGGTTGCCGGTATAACCGGGCGCGAAGTTCACTTCGCCACCCAGAGTCGGGACTCCGACGCAGTTTCCGTAGTCGCCCACCCCGCGGACTACGCCGGCGAACAGATAGCGGTTGCGGGGATGGTCCAGTGGTCCGAAGCGGAGGCTGTTGAGCAGCGCCACCGGACGGGCGCCCATGGTGAACACGTCGCGGAGAATGCCGCCCACCCCGGTGGCGGCGCCCTGATACGGCTCCACGGCGGAGGGGTGATTGTGCGACTCGATCTTGAACGCGACGGCCCAGCCTCCCGGCAGCCGCAACACGCCGGCGTTTTCGCCGGGCCCCTGCAAGACGTGGGGACCGGTGGTGGGGAAGGTCTTGAGCACCGGCCTGGAATGCTTGTAGGAGCAGTGTTCCGACCAGAGTGCCGAGAACACGCCCAGCTCGGTAAAAGTGGGGGTGCGGCCGAGCATCTCCACGATTCTGCTGTACTCGAGCTGGTTGAGATTGTGCTCCCGCACCAGCGCCGGCGTGACCGGCGGCTCGCCGGGGAAGGCAGCGGCCTCAGTGACTGCACCTGCTACGCTGGAACCGGTCAATGCCGTCCTACTCAACTGCCGCCGGTCCGCGAGTGCTGGTCTGCGCGGGCGCGCGGCGACCGGCGGAAGGTCGAGAGCGCGTCGGATAGCACGCGAGTGAGCACGTTGGAGTGCTCGTCGTGCGCCACCGCCTCCAGCTCGCCCGCGTCGAGCCACATGCCACCACAGTGGGGGCAGGTCTCGATCTGAACTCCGTGATACTCGCTGGTGGCGAGATCGTACCCGTCCTTCGGGCACTTCATGTAATGCGACTTCCGCTCGGCCTCCACGGCCGCGCTCTCGGCCAGTTGCCGCTGCTTTCGGAGCAGCTCGGCGTCTTCCCGGGCAAAGTATTCGTCTTCGTTGCGGCTTGGCTTTTCTGGCTTCATTGGCTCGATACCCTCGAGTTGGAGCGGTCCTGATGCGAGCTGACCATAGAGGTGAAAAATCCGCTGCCGCCGGTGAGCCCCAGCAGCCGGTCGGCGGCTCGCTCCGGGTGCGGCATGATACCGACCACGTTGCCGGCCGCGTTGCATATACCTGCTATGTGATTGGCTGACCCGTTCGGGTTGGGTTGAAAGGGTGAGCCTTCCGTGACGGCCACGTAGCGCAGCACCACCCGGCCTTCGGCCTCCAGCATACGGAGGGTGTCCGCCGGGGCCACGAAGCGGCCCTCTCCATGTGCCACCGGCAGGCGGAGCCGGGCTCCCGGCTCGTAGTCGCGGGTGAACGGAGTCTCGGTGCGTTCTACCGTCACGTCCACCGGCTTGGAGACGAAGGTGAGGCCCGCGTTCCTGAGGAGCGCTCCTGGCAGGAGGTGGGCCTCGCAAAGGATCTGGAAGCCGTTGCAGATGCCCAGTACCGGCCCGCCCGCCGCCGCATGACTCTGGACCGCCTGCATGACCGGGCTGAAGCGCGCGATGGCCCCGGAGCGAAGATAGTCGCCGTAGCTGAACCCGCCGGGGATCACCACTATATCGGCGCCCCGCAACTCGGCCTCGCGATGCCAGATGAAGTACGCGTCGGTCCCGGTCGCCGCTGCGGCGCGCAGGGCGTCGAAGTCGCAGTTACTGCCGGGAAAGCGAACCACAGCTACTCTCATCGGTGGTCCTCCACCTCGAGCAGGTAATCCTCGGTTACCGGATTAGCCAGGAGCTTGTCGCACATCTGCCGGGCCCGCGCCGCTGCCGCCTCCCGTGAGTCAGCCGCCACGTCCAGCTCGATGGCCCGGCCCACCCGAACCGCACCCGCCTCCTCGAAGCCCAACGCGGTCAGGGCATGCTCCACCGCCTGTCCCTGGGGGTCGAGCAGGCCGGCCCGCGGCATAACCCGCACGTGCACTCGGAAGGTCATTGGTCCGGCTCCTGGCGGCGGTCGCTCCACCTGCCGCGCCGCTCGTGGGAGAGGGGTGGAGGCAAGGTCGGATCGTTGTCTTCGGCCAGCCGCTCGTCAATCACGGGCACCGGCTCGGGCCGCTCCATGAGCCCCAGGATCGTGGCCCGCGCGATGCCGAAGGTCATATAGAACAAACCTAAGGGAAAGAGGAAGTACTCGGGTGCCAGGACCCCGCCGAGGAGAATCAGCAGGTGAACCGCCAGGCCAAAGATGCCGCGGGTGCTGCGAAGCCCGATGGGGGGAAACTTCGGGTACTTGACGTTGCTCACCATAAGCACCGCCAGAAGGAGCATGAGGACGACCAGCCCCTCGTGCTGGAGATCCAGATAGGCGAGCGATACCCGATACCAGTCGGTCTGGCTGAAGGGATAGTAGACGGCGAGCGTCATGCCCGCCGCCGGCGACGGCAGACCGGTGAACCAGCCCGACGACGGCTTTCCGGCGGACAGCACGTTGAACCGCGCCAGTCGCAGCGCCACGGCCACTACATAGATGTAGCATAGAATCCAGGAGAACCGGCCGGCATTGGAGAAGTCGAGAAAGTACATGAGCAACGCCGGTGCTACACCGAACGAGATCACGTCCACCAGCGAGTCCAGCTCCGCGCCGAACCGGGTGCCGGTGCCGGACAACCGGGCAACCCGGCCGTCCAGCATATCGAGAATGCCGGCAAAGACGATGAACCAGCCGGCCCAACGGAAGTTTCCGTTGAATGCCGACACGATGGCCCAGAACCCGAAAAAGAGGTTGCCGAGCGTGAAGGCGCTGGGCATGACTACGACCACCTGCCGCATCGAAGGTCGCCGCAGCCCCTCTCTGCGTCTTCTCAGATCCATTCGGCCACCACCGTTACCCCTGCCACCGTCGTGTCTCCCGGCTTTACCAGGGCCCGCACCGCCGCGGCGGGCAAGAACATGTCCACCCGGGACCCGAAGCGGATCATGCCCATCCGGTCTCCCTGCCGTACCGGGGTGCCCACCGCGTGATCGGTCACGATTCGTCTCGCGACCAGGCCGGCTATCTGCCGGATGAGCACGTTGCCCCGCGCCGTCGCCACCCCGACCGAAGCCTGCTCGTTGCTCAGGCTGGACTTCTCCGCACCAGCATGGCCGAACTTCCCGGCGTTGTAGTGCCGGTAGGCTACGGTTCCCTCCGCCGGATATCGGTTCACGTGGCAGTCGAAGACGTTCATGAAGATCGAGATCCTGACGGACCGGCCACCCACGAAAGCCGGTTCATCGGTCTCGACGATGCCGACGACCTTGCCATCGGCCGGTGCCAGGATCAGGCGGTCGCCCCGCTGGCCGGAACGCTCGGGGTCGCGAAAGAAGGCGACCACCCAGATGGCCAGCGCCACTCCGGCCACGCAGGCGGCCCACCAGCCCGGTGTGCCGAAGCGCAGGGCTGCCACCAGGAGAGCCAGGGCGATCAGCCAGGCGGCGACTATGAACCAGCGGCCTTCGGGGGCGGTGCGTATCACAGGTCACGCTCCAGCCTGCGCCCGGTGAGCAGACGATAAGCCTCGAGGTAGCGAACGCTGGTAGCCTCCACTATGTCGTCCGGCAGCGGCGGCGGTGGGGTCTCGCCGTTCCAGCCCCCGGATACCTTCAGGCTTGCCAGGTAGTCCCGGAGCGGCTGCTTGTCGAAGCTGGGTTGGGTGCCTCCCGGGGCATATCGCTCGGCAGGCCAGAAGCGCGAAGAGTCGGGCGTGAGGAGCTCGTCGATGAGGCGCAGCGTGCCGTTGGGGTCGGTGCCGAACTCGAACTTGGTATCGGCGATGATGATCCCGCGCCCGGCGGCATGTTCGCGGCCCGCCTGATAGAGGGCAAAGCTCGCGTCCCTGAGACGGAGGGCGAGCTCAACCCCGAGCGCCCCGGCCATGGCCCCAAACGGCACATTCACATCGTGACCCGCCTCGGCCTTCGTGGCGGGGGAGAAGAGCGGGGGGTCGAGACGCGCGCTCTCGACCAGGCCCGGAGCCATGACCTCGCCCGCCAGGGTGCCCGTCTCCCGGTATTCGGCCCAGGCCGAGCCGGAAAGATAGCCCCGAACGACACACTCGAATGGTGCGGGCTCCGCCCGGCGCACCAGCATGGCCCGGCCGGCGATTTGTTCCTCCCGACCGCGAAGTTGCGGAACCCGCTCCAGGATCTCAGAAGTTCGCGCCGTCAGGTAGTGGGAAGGAAAGATCCCTGCCAGACGCTCGAACCAGAAGGCGCTGATCTGCGTCAGAACCTCGCCTTTGCGGGGTACCGGCTCGCGAAGCACCACGTCGAAGGCGCTGACCCGGTCGCTGGCGACTATCAGCAGCTGTTCGGGGTCTACCTCGTAGACCTCGCGGACTTTGCCCCGGCGGTACAGCGGAAGCGGTAACCGGCTTTCGGTCAGCGTGGCGTGATCTTGCGCGGCGCCGGCCTTCATACCCCGACCTCTGCGGCCTCGGCCTCGGCGGCCAGGGGGCGGGCCCGCGCGAGGAGCGGCTGCAAATACTCCTCGACGAACTCGGCTACCTGATGCGAGGCACGGCCGGTGTATTTGGCCGGCTGAAGCTCCGCCTTCAGCGCTGCCGCCGGAACTCCACGGAAGGCAGGATCGGAGGCCAGCCGATCGAGCAGGAGGTTCGGTTCTCCCCGGCTCACCGCTTCGGCCACTGCCAGGCTGTGTTTCCTGATAACCTCGTGCAACGACTGCCGATCGCCGCCGGCGGCGGTGCCCAGCATCAGCCACCGCTCGGTGGCCATGAACGGCATCTGTTCGTCGACGTTGCGGCGAATCACGTCTTCCCGGACCTCGATGCCTGCCGCGATGTTGGTTGCGAGGACCAGAACGGCATCGGCGGCGAGGAAGCTTTCCGGAAGCGTGAGCCTCCGGTTGGCACTGTCGTCCAAAGAACGCTCGAGCCACTGGCTGGCAGCAGTATGAGCCGCGTTGGCCTGGAGCGAGATGACAAACCGGGCGAGACCACTGATCCGCTCGGCGCGCATGGGGTTCCGCTTGTAGGCCATGGCACTGGAGCCGATCTGCTCGGACTCGAACGGCTCCAGCAATTCTCCCTCGTGCTGGAGCAGCCGGAGGTCACCGGCAAGCTTGCCCGCAGATTGTGCGATGCCGCTCAGCGCATCGAGCAGGGCGCTGTCCGCCTTGCGAGGGTAGGTCTGCCCGGTGACGGGGAAGGAGCCGGAAAACCCGAGCTTGGCGGCCAGGCGGCGGTCCAGCTCCCGAACATTTTCGTGGCTCCCGCCGAAGAGCTGGAGAAACGAGGCCTGGGTGCCGGTGGTGCCCTTGCAGCCGCGCAGTCGCATCGTCTCGATCAGCCGGGAGAGCTCCTCTACGTCCATGGCAAAGTCGAGCATCCAGAGAGTGGCTCGCTTGCCCACGGTAGTGAGCTGCGCCGGCTGGAAATGGGTGTATGCGAGGCAGGGCAGATCCGCGTAACGGATGGCGAATCGCTCCAGCGCGCCCAGCACGGCGATGAGCCTGCCAAGGAGGAGCTTCAGGCCGTCGCGCATGATCACCAGATCGGCGTTGTCGGTGACGAATGCGCTGGTGGCGCCCAGGTGGAGGTAAGGCCGCGCGGCCGGAACCTGATCGCCCCAGGCGTGAATGTGCGCCATGACGTCGTGCCGGAAACGCCGCTCGTAGCGCGCCGCGGCATCGAAGTCGGCATCGTCCAGGTGAGCCCTCATCTGGATTATGGCCTGCTCCGGGATATCCAGTCCGAGCTCGCGCTCGGTTTCGGCCAGTGCGAGCCAGAGCCGGCGCCACAGCCCGATGCGGTGCCGCTCCCCCCAGAGGGTCTGCATGGCCGGCGAGGCGTAGCGCGAACCGAGCGGGGAGTTCCAGCGATCCCCGGTCATCGGAAAACCAGATCGGTGAACGTCACCTGGCCGTCCCGCTCGACGTAGATCCGGATGACCTGTCCGGCACGCACGTTCAAGAGGCTCTCCACGTCCGCAGCGTTCCGGACCGGAGTCCGGTTGATGGCCAGGATGACGTCCCCTGGTTGGAGTCCGGTCGCCCGGCTCACCTGGGGCGAGAGCCGGAAGATCAGGGCGCCCTGGCTCGACCGGAGGGAACGTTCCGCCTGGATTGCCGGAGTTACGTTGATGAGCTGCAGATCCTTGAGGACGGTGATCTTCTCCGCGGTGACCGTGGGGAGATCGCCGGTGACGATGCGGCGGCTCGCGCTGGCGCTGCCCCGGCGCACCTCGACCATCACGACGTCGCCCACGTGGAGATCGAGCTTGACCGCCTCCCAGTCGAGATAGTTTCGCAGTCGACGACTGTTGGCCTCCAGGAGCACATCGTTCCTGCGCACGCCGGCCCGAGCCGCCGGACCATCCGGCGTCACGCCGGCCACCACTACTCCGCCCTGGCTTTTCCATTCGCGCATGGCCCTGGCCCCCTCGACCTCGAGACCGACCCAGGCACGCCGCACGGTGCCGCTCTGGATGATCTCATCGGCAACCCGGACCGCCCGCTCGATCGGAATCGCGAAGCCCAGGCCCACCGAGCCCCCGGTGCTTGTGAAGATGGACGAGTTGACGCCGACTACCTCGCCGAGCGCGTTGGTAAGTGGGCCGCCGGAGTTCCCCGGGTTAATGGCGGCGTCGGTCTGGATCATGTCGAGATAAAGACCGGTCTGGTCACCTCCGGGAAGGATGTTCCGGCCGGTCGCGCTCACCACGCCCACGGTTACCGTGGGCTCCGCGTTACCCAGGAGGTAGGCGTAGGGATTGCCCAGTGCGACGACCCACTCACCGATCATCAGATCGGTGCTCTGCCCCAGGGTGACGGTCGGCAGATTCTCGCGCTTGACCCGAAGCACCGCGACGTCCGTCAGCGGGTCCTCTCCCAGCACCGTTGCCGGCAAGTCACTGCCGTCGGGCAAGGTTACCACCACTCGCTCGGCATTCGACACGACGTGCTGGTTGGTGACGATGATGCCGTTCGGCCGGATCACGAATCCGGTTCCGTGGCCCTGGACCACCCGGGCGCCCTCCGGGACGAAGAAGAAGTCCCAGGGCGTGCGGCGCGCCTGCTGCCGGGAGGTCACGTTGATGGAGACCACTGCGGGCGACGCCCGGTCCGCTGCCGCGACCAGCGCGGTCCGGCGGGAGGCATCGACGGAGCGCTGTGCCTCTTGGACGGTGGCCGGGGCCTGGGCTCCGGCCGACGCTACCCTGACCGGGGAGGCTTCCCGATCGGCGCACGCGGCGATGGCGGCTGCCATCCCGAGTCGTGACAGGCTACGCCAGATGTACCGCGGCATGCGGCGCTCCGGACATCTCGACGAAGAGCTCGGGCGGATAGGCGACGGCCACGAAGTAGAGACCCTGCGGTGGTGCCGGGGGGCTGGTGGTCTGGTTGTCGCTCCGTCCGAGGAGGGCTGCCATGTCTCCCAGCGGCCGGCGACCCAGGCCAATGTCGACCATGGTGCCGACGAGCATTCGTACCATTCTTTGTAGAAAGCGGTCGGCTTCGACATGGTAGCTCACACCCGGTCCCGCCGGCTGGGGCTCCCAGTCGGAAACGACCAGATGGCAGCGGTAATGTGGCTTGTCGGCCTTGGCCGCGAACGCGCGGAAGTCGTGCTCCCCGCGTACCACCCCGGCCGCCGACCTGAGCAGCTCGAAATCGAGGGGTTTGCCCAGCGCCCACTCGAACGGCCGCCGGAAAGGCGAGGCGGAGGCCTCGTCGCAACCAACGTCGTAGCGATAGCGGCGCGAAAGTGCCGACTTGCGCGCGTGGAAGCCGGGCTGCATCGGGTGAACGGCCTCGACCCAGCAATCCCGGGGGAGCAATCCATTCAGAGCGCGTCGGAGGGCGGCCGACGTCCAACTGGCGGGGGCGCTGAAGCCGACCCCCTGCCCAACCGCGTGCACCCCGGCGTCGGTTCGCCCAGCCGCGTGCGCCACCGTGCGGCGGCCGAAAAGACGCTCCAGAACCCGCTCGAATTCCACCTGTACCGAGCGTCCCACCGGCTGGCGTTGCCACCCGACAAAGCCGGTGCCGTTGTACTGAAGTTTGGCGAGGAAGGTCCGGCTCATCGGCCCGGAATCTAGCCTCTCCCAACAGCCCGAGCAAGCTACGCAAATGCTTGTCACGATTGACAAAAGCGGTTCTGGCCGGGTACAATTTTTTGGGCCTGGCCGATCCCCTGATCCCGCTTCCGCTGCCCCAGCTTTGGGACCCGTGACCAACGACGCTCCGCTGCGTTCAGCCATCCAGCAGCTAGCCCAGGGCAGGTCGCTCGATCGGGAGAGCGCGGCGGCGGCCTTCGGCGCGGTCATGCGTGGCGAATCCACCGCGGTGCAGACGGCAGCCCTGCTCATGGGCTTGCGTGCCAAGGGTGAAACGGCTGAGGAGGTGGCAGGTGCCGCCATTGCCCTCCGCTGTGCCATGGTGCGCTTGGAGACCGACGACCCCGCGACTCTGGTGGACACCTGCGGTACCGGCGGTGGACGGGTGGGAACCCTGAACATCTCGACCGCGGCCGCGTTCATCGTGGCTGGCGCCGGCGTGCCCGTGGCCAAGCACGGTAATCGCAGCTACACGTCGCGTTCCGGATCGGCCGATGTCCTTGAAGCGCTCGGAATCGACATCGGTCTTTCTCCCGGTGCTGCGCGGGATACACTCCGCTCCACCGGTTTCACATTTCTGTTCGCCCCAGCGTATCACCCTGCCATGCGGCACGTCGGGCCGGTGCGCCAGGAGCTTGGGGTCGCCACGATCATGAACCTGATCGGCCCTCTGGTGAATCCGGCCGGCGTGGTGCGGCAGGTTGTCGGGGTCTCGGACCGAGTGCGGGCCGAGCTGGTCGCAGAGGCATTGGCCAAGCTGGATGCGAGGCACGCGCTGGTCGTCCATGCCGAGGTGGGGATGGACGAGATCAGCCCCGCGGGTCGCACCGCGGTATGGGAGATCAGGGACGGACGCCTGGACCGGTGGGAAGTGGATCCGGCCAGATACGGACTGGATTGCGAGGACCTGAGTGGCCTGGCCGGGGGGGAGCCCGGCGAAAACGCGTTCCGGATCGAACGGCTGCTTTCCGGGGATGGAGCCACTGTGGTCCGCTGCGCCGTCCTCCTGAACGCCGCGGCGGCACTCTATGTCTCGGGAAAAGACTGGTCGCTCGAGGAAGCGGTGGACCGGGGCCGTGAAGCCCTGGACAACGGGTTGGCGGCAGGGGTGCTGGCGAGACTGCGGAAGGTGGCGGCGATACAACGGTAAACGGTGAACGGTGAACAACAGTGAACGGTGAACGGTGAACAACGGTAAACGGTGAATGGTAAACAGTGAACGGGAGCGAACGGGGGAGGCCCGTTGACCATTCACCGTTCACCGTTCACTGTTGTTCACCGTTCACCGTTCACTGCTGTTAATACTTACGAATAACCCCGACCACCACGCCCTGGATCAGAACGTCACGTTCCTGGAAGCGCATGGGCTGCATGGTGGAGTTGGCAGGCTGAAGCCGGATCCAGCCACCGGGCTCGCGGTAAAACTTCTTCACGGTGGCCTCACTGCCGTTGACCAGGGCGATGACCATTTCACCGTTCTCGGCGCCCTGCTTGCCGTGGACGACGACGATGTCGCCGTCCAGGATGTGCTCGTCGATCATGGAAGTGCCCTGCACCCTGAGGGCATAGTTGGGACCCCGCCTTGGCAGCATCTCGTCAGGAACCGCGATGGTTTCCTGATGCATGAGTGATTCGATGGGAGTGCCGGCGGCCACCTTGCCCAAAAGCGGGATCTCGCTGGCCGCAGAAGTGCCCCGAGGTGGCAACACCTGGATCGAGCGGCTCTCGTTGTAGGAACGGCGGATATAACCCTTGCGCTCGAGGTTGGTGAGGTGCTCGTGCACCGTAGCCAGCGACTGGAAGCCGAACTGTTCGGCGATCTCCTCGAAGCTTGGCGCATAGCCTTGCCCGTCAATGTGACTTTGCAGATATCGGAGTATCTCACTCTGTCGCTTGGTCAGGGGCATGGATCTCCTCACGTGGCGGGTGCAACCGAATAGAGCCCGAATAACAGTACCCGAATACCGGCCGAAGGACAAGATGCCTGTTTCATTGGATGAGATCCTCGGGTCGACCCGGCGGGGCCTGGACGGTGTGCGCGCCCGGCGAGCCAGCCTGGAGCGGGAGGCCGGGTTGAGCGGGCCACCACTCTCCTTCAGGGGGGCCCTGCGGAAAGGCACCGTGGCCGTTATAGCGGAGCTAAAGCGCCGGTCGCCCTCCGCAGGAGCCATCCTCGAGGAGCTGAATCCGGCCGACCGGGCGGCGCTATATGCCAGGCATGGGGCGGCGGCCATCTCCGTATTGACCGATGGCCCTTACTTCGGCGGCTCGATGGACGATCTCCGAGCCGCCGCTCGCCGGGCCGGGATCCCGGTGCTGCGCAAGGATTTCATCCTGGACGAGGTTCAGATTCTGGAGGCCCGGGCCGCGGGGGCTGCGGCCGTGCTCCTTATAGTGCGCGCCCTTGGATCCAGGCTCCGCACCCTGCTCCGCCACACCTCCGATTTGAGGCTCGACGCACTGGTGGAGGTCCACACTTCGGACGAGCTTGCCGCCGCGCTCGAGGCCGGCGCCACGATAGTTGGCGTGAACAGCCGCAATCTGGACACCTTTGCCGTCGACGTTGCCGCGGCCCGGGAAATCGTGGCGCGGGTCCCACCCGATTGCATTGCCGTGGCCGAAAGTGGCATGACCCGGTACGAGGATGTGGAACGGGCGGCCGCCGCGGGAGCCGACGCAGTCTTGATCGGAACCGCGCTTTCCGCGGCAGCGGCCCCCGAGATACTCCTGGAAGATCTATCGCGAGTGATCCGGCGTGCCCGCTAAGGTCAAGTTCTGCGGCATTATGCGGCCCGAGGATGCGGCGGCCGCGGCCCGGGCCGGCGCGACGTATCTCGGCGTTGTTCTTGCTGGAGGACCGAGAGCCGTCACTCCCGAGTGCGCCAGAGAAGTCGTACGAGCCGCGGCCGACATTCCCGTGATGGGTGTTTTTGGCAGGCAGCCGCCCGAACAGATCCTCCAAATAGCTGAGCGGGCAGGGCTTGGCGGAGCACAGCTGCACGGAGCCTATTCTCGGGCCGCGGCTGCACGGCTGCGTGCCGCAGGACTTCGAGTATGGCGTGTCGTGCGAATCGCGGCGCCACCAGACCTGGATTCACTCCGCGATGCAGCGCCCGAGTCCGATGCGGTGCTGGTCGAGCCCATGGTGGGGCACGCCCGGGGCGGTGCCGGCGTTCCGCTGGATCTGGCCATTGCCCGCGAGGCTCGGCGCCGGCTCAGCGGACACCCGATGGCTCTTGCAGGAGGCCTGACGGCAGACAGCGTGGGACAAGCTCTCGACGTCGTCCGACCTGACATCGTAGACGTCAGTTCTGGGGTGGAGCGCCTGCCCGGTGTAAAGGACTCTCAGAAGATGGCACGCTTTCTGGAGGCGGTGTTTGCCCATAGTCCAGTCGCCTGAGCCGGCCACGGCCGGCCGATTCGGCCCCTACGGAGGCCGCTATGTGCCCGAGACTCTGGTCGCGGCGCTCGACGACCTGACCGCCCTGTACGATGCTGCCCGCCAGGACCCGGCCTTCTGGTCGGAGCTCGATCACCTGCTGCGGGAGTTCGTGGGCCGGCCATCGCCTCTGTCGGAGGCCCCCCGATTCAGCGAATCGGTCGGCGCCCGCGTGCTGCTCAAGCGGGAAGACCTGAATCACACCGGTGCCCATAAAATCAACAACACCATCGGCCAGGCGCTTCTGGCGTTGCGCATGGGGAAGGGGAGAATCATCGCCGAGACCGGCGCCGGCCAGCACGGCGTGGCGACGGCCACCGTATGCGCCCGGTTCGGGCTCGAGTGTGTCGTGTACATGGGCGCTGAGGACGTGCGGCGCCAGCGGCTCAACGTGTACCGCATGGAGCTGTTGGGCGCTACCGTTGTGCCGGTCGAGGACGGAACCCGCACCCTCAAGGACGCCACCAATGAGGCGCTGCGCGACTGGGTGACCAATGTCCCGACTACCCACTACATCATCGGCTCGGTGGTCGGCCCCGATCCGTTTCCTCGTATGGTGCGCGACTTCCAGGCGGTCATCGGACGCGAAGCCCGGGCCCAGGTGCTCGAGCGCTGCGGGGGTCTCCCGCACACCGTCGTGGCCTGCGTGGGCGGGGGCTCGAATGCCATTGGTATCTTCAATGCCTTCTTGAACGATCCCGAGGTGCGGCTGGTCGGCGTCGAGGCGGCCGGGGAGGGGATTGCCACGGGGCACCACAGCGCGACGCTCACCGCCGGCACACCCGGCGTGCTTCACGGCAGCATGAGCTACCTGCTCCAGGACTCCGACGGCCAGGTGGCCCCAGCCCACTCGATCTCGGCCGGCCTCGACTATCCCGGCGTAGGTCCGGAGCACAGCTATCTGCGGGACATCGGCCGGGTGTCCTATGAAACGGCTACCGATTCCGAAGCGCTCGATGCCTTTCAAATCCTCTGCCGTCTGGAGGGGATCATTCCAGCGCTGGAGACCGCCCATGCGCTGGCCTGGGTGACACGCGCTGCCGGCCAATGGGCGCGGAATGCGCCGGTTCTGGTGTGCCTCAGCGGGCGAGGCGACAAGGACGTTGCCCACGTGGCAAATCTGCTGGGGGGCGTGTGACGGCTGAGCCAGCGGCCACGCAGCTGCTCCCGGCCTCCCACATCAGCGAGCTGATCCAGGGGATCGGCAAGGCGCTCCGCGCTTTCCAGATGTACATGCCCAACAATCCGATCTACCAGCGGGCTATCCAGAACGTGCGGGCGGCGTTCGTCCCCATCTGGGCGGCCACCGACGAGCTGGTGTTCAGCGTGGCCGAAACCGAGTTGATGTGGGAGGAGCAGGTGGTGTACCGCCAGCTGAACAAGGGCGACAGCCTGGCATGGAGCCTGTTCAAAGATGGCATGCGAGAGCTCACGATTCAGCGCGGGGCGGAAGAGGAGGAGTTGCCCCACCTGCTGGTGACGATCAACCAGGCCCGCTTCCTGGCGGCGGACGCCGGCGACGACCTGAACACTCTTCTCTGGGCCCACGAGTTTCAGTTCATCAAGTACCGGTTCGTCGACTTCTTCGGTGAAGGCGGTGGCGAGCTTCTCGGCCCCTCTGGGGCGGAAGGCGAGGGAACCACCGCGGCGGACCGCAAGGCCGCCGTGGCCGAAGAGGCTCCCGAGCGACCTAAAGGCGTGGTGGATGTGGAGGACTTCGATTCCACCCTCTACTTCCTTGATGAAGACGAGATCAGGTACATCGCCGGTGAGCTGGAGCAGGAATACCAGAGAGACATACGGGGGAGCGCGCTCAACGTGCTCTTCGACCTGATGGAAACCCAGCCCGAGGGCGGCACTCGCGACGAGGTGCTGGGAGTGCTCGAGCAGCTCTTTCCCAATCTGCTCACCAGCCGCGACTTCCGGAGCGCGGCGGCGATACTCCGCGAATCCAAGCTCCTGAAGGAACGGGCTGCCAATCTCAGGCTGGAGCAGGGTCATCGGCTAGACGGTTTCGTGCTCCGGCTGAGCCAGCCGGCCATCGTGGGCCAGCTGCTCCAATCCCTCGATGATGCCAGCGGCCTGGGAGTAGACACCGATGCCGCGGCGGTGCTGGCCGAGCTCTGGGAATCGGCACTCGAGGCGCTGGTGAGCTGGCTTCCGAATCTCGGCTCGGACCCGCTCCGCAAGATGCTCGAGCAGGTGGTGGACAAGCTGGCGAGCAGCAATATCGCGGAGGTGCAGCGGCTGTTGCGCCTGCCCGAATCCCCCGCGCTGCCCGGCATCGTTGCCCTTTGCGGGCGACTTCAGCTGCACCAAACCGTGACCGGACTCACCGAGGTCATAGGTCACCCCGATCCGGCGGTACGGCTGGCGGCGGTGCAGACGCTCGCCCAGTTGGGGACGCCGGGAGCCATGACCTTGCTCGATCGTGCCATCGATGACCCCGACAAGGCGGTGCGCCTCGCCGCCGTACGGGTGGTGGGGCAGCGGGGATATAAGGGTGCACTTCGGCGGGTCGAGGCGGTGGTGCTCGGCAAGGCTCTGAAGGACATAGATCTGACCGAAAAGATGGCCTTCTTCGAGGCCTACGGCTCGATTGCGGGAGCCAACGCCCTCAAGCCGCTTACCTCGATTCTGCTCCAGCGCGGCCTGCTCCGGATGAAAGAGCCGCCGGAAATTCGGGCCTGTGCTGCGATTGCTCTGGGGCGGATCAGGACCGCCGAGGCGCGCGACGTGCTTCAGCGGGCTGCCGATGACAAGGAGCTGGTGGTTCGCAGCGCGGTGAGCCGGGCGCTGCGGGAGGCCACGGCATGAGCGCGCCCTTCGAGACCGAAGGTGGACGCTCCGCTCCCGAAGGTCAGATCCGCCAGGGCGGGCGCTCGCTCCTGCTCGCCATCTATGCTGCGCTGCGCAGTCTGAAGCTCTACCCGGTCGAGAACGCCACGGTACAGAAGGCGCTCGACGACCTGGACACCGCCGCCAGAGCGTTGCTCGAGGTGGAGGTGGACGTGGAGATCCGGGTCTCGGGCGATTTCCTCTTCGTGAACGCCACCCGGCTCCGGGTCGAGCTCGACAACTATGCCTCCTTCAGCCACATCCTCGCCCTTTTCCGAGCGTTCGAGATCGGTGTCCTCCACGTCCGCTCGGGAATGGAGCGGCGGGAGTGGCAAATCTTTCTCAGCCTGCTGCTCAGCATCTCGGAACAGGGCCAGTCGGAAGAGCGTCTGGAAGAGCTTCAGGAGCGACTCGATTCCGCCCAGGTGTCGCACCTCGAAGTCGAGCGCGCCCACGAGGAAGGCGAGACCTCCCAGGAGGCCCGGCACGCGGCCAAGCGAGTGTACTCCGAGGGCGTTGCCGTCACCAGAGACGTGATTGCCGGTGTCCGTCTGGGGCGGGCCACCCGGCTCAAGCGGGTCAAGCGGGCGGTTCAGCTGGTGGTGGATCAGGTCCTGAACAATGAAATGTCCATGGTGGGTATGACCACCGTACGGGACTACGACGAATACACGTTCACCCACTCGGTCAATGTCTGCATTTTCTCGGTGGCGCTGGGGAAAAAGCTGGGCTTCTCCAAGGTCCAGCTTTACGACCTGGGGATGACGGCGCTGCTCCATGACGTGGGTAAGGCGCGGGTGCCGCCCGAGATTCTGAACAAGACCGGTGGGCTGGACGAGCGGGAATGGAAGATCATCCAGCAGCACCCGTGGCACGGGGCGCTCACCCTGTTCGGCATGCGCGCGTACGAGGAGATTCCATATCAATCCATCCTGGTGGCGCATGAGCATCACATGAAGATCGATCTCACCGGCTACCCCAAGTGCGTCCGGCCGCGCACCCTGGGCATCTTCTCCCGCATCGTCTCCGTGGCCGATGCTTTCGATGCCGCCACGACCCGCCGGGTGTACCAGACCGTGCCGATCGAGCCGGACCAGGTGCTTCGCGAGATGTGGGAAAATCCCAAGCGGGGGCATGACCAGCTGGTCGTCAAAGCGCTCATAAGCCTGATCGGCATCTATCCGGTCGGCACCTGCGTGATCCTCGATTCATTCGAGGTGGCCGTAGTGGCGGGGCCCAACCCCGACCCTCAGCATCTCAACCGGCCACTGGTGCGAATCGCGGTCGATGCCGACGGAGCCACCGTCCCGGTGCCCGGCATCCAGGTCAATCTGGCCGATAAGGACGACAGCGGCGCCTACCGCCGCTCCATCGTGAAGGTCACCAATCCCAGCCGGTTCGGGCTCACGGTTGGCGATTACTTTGTCTGAGTCCCGGCTCCGGCCGGTGTGGTCAGCCCTGAAGACCTCCGGCCGCAAGGCTCTGATTCCCTATCTCACCGCCGGCTACCCTACGCCCGCCGCCAGTGCTGACGCCCTGAAATCGGCGGCTGAAGTGGCGGACATCCTCGAGGTCGGCATCCCGTTCAGCGATCCGCTCGCGGATGGACCGACCATTCAGCGCGCCAGCTATGAGGCCCTGCGGCAGGGGATGTCCCTGGCGCGAACGCTGGACCTGATAGCCCGCTCCGAGCTCGCCTGTCCGGTTGTGGTGTTCAGCTACCTCAACCCGATCCTCCGGTACGGCGTCGAACCGTTCCTGCATGCGGCGGAGGAGCTCGGCATTGCCGGCCTGCTGCTGACCGATCTTCCTGCCGGGAGCGATCCGGCCGTGGAGGCGGTGGTGAGCCGGAGCCAGGTCGATCTCATCCGCCTGATCGCGCCCACCACGGTGAGCGGGCGTCTGACCGCCGCGCTCCAGGGTGCTCAGGGGTTCGTCTATCTCGTGGCTCGTCTCGGCGTGACCGGCGCCAGGGAGTCGCTGGCCGCGGACCTGGCCGAATCGGTGGAGCGGGTACGCCGGGCCACCCCCCTCCCCGTGGCGGTGGGATTCGGGATCTCCACACCGGAGCAGGCGCGCGCCGCCGGGCGGATGGCGGATGGCGTGGTGGTTGGCAGCGCACTGGTGGAGATCCTGGGCCGCGAAGGCATAGGGGCCGCGCGGAGCTTTCTGGGCTCACTCCGCCAGGCACTCGATACCGGAGATGCAGGGTGACGGTCCACATGCCCCGGCTGCTCCAGCGCTACGGTCAGGCATTGGCCTTCGGCGGCGTGGCGCTCACCGGGGCGGTCCTGCTGGTGGATCAGCGGTGGATGGCGCAGCCGATCTCCACCACCCTGCTCCTGCTCAGCGTGTTCGGGCTCCGCACCGTTCCAGTACGGCTGAGCAAGTATTCCTATCTCACCCAATCCGGCATACCGACTCTGGTTGGTGCTGTCTGCATCGGTCCCTCGGCGACCGTGGCCGCTCTCTGGCTTGGCGTCCTCGGCGCCGACATCCTGGGACTCCGCAAACAGCCCCGCGCCGGTTTCATCAACGCCGGCCGCGAGGTCATCGGGTTCGTCGCGGCGTTCGGTCCCTACGCCGCCATCCTGGCGCTCGGCGACGCCTCGGAGCTCACCCTCGATTTTCTTCCCGCGGCGGTGATCCTGGTATCGCTTTACTTCTTCCTGAGCCGGGCGCTGTTCTACTTCAGCCTTCTGGTCCGGGACAAGCTGGAGAACGCGGAGAAGATTCTCATCCTGAGATGGGAGATCAGCTCGTATCTTCTCACCCTTATCGCTGCGACCCTGGTGGTTGTCGCCCTGGCCACCCTGGCTCCGGTCGGCTGGCTCGCGGTAGCCCTGGCGCTGGGCGTGCTGGGCCTGCTCACCCGGCAGATCCTGGACGAGGCCATCGGCGCCGAGGACCTGAACAAGGTTCACCTGATGGAGGCCGCCATCGCGAGCAACGCCACCCTGCTGGGCTCTTTCAAGCAGATCGAGCGCCTGGCCTACCGGCTGCTCGACTGGGGGGACTTCCGGGTCTACCGGGTGTCCGGTTCGGAGACCTCGCTGGTCTATCGGGCCTCGATCGGGCGGCCCGGCCGCAGTGAGCCGGCTCCATCGATCGTGCCGTTGCGAAGAGAAGCGGTCGAGAGCAGGGAGCCGGTGGTGGTCAAGGATGTAAGGCGCGAGGAGCGCCTGCCCGACTCGCTTCCGGATGTATTGAGCCTGGTGATTCATCCGATCCGGTTCGGTGATGAGGTCCTCGGCACCCTGGAGCTGGAGCACCACAAGCGGCATGCGTACGGGTCCAAGGATCTGGTGGCCATGAGCACTCTCGCGGGCCAGATCGCCACGGCGATTCACATCGCCGAGCTGCGGCGGCCGCTGGTGCTGACCGTCGGGCAGATCGGGGAGCAGGTCACCTCTCTGGCCCGGGTAGCCGACTCGCTCCGGGCTTCGGCGACGGCACTGGCGGACGTGTCGCTCGGCATGCGGCAGGGTGCCGTCGAGTTGGAGAAGTTCGCCAGCGGCGGGCTCCGCGCCACCGGGTCGCTTGCGAGCGCCTCACAGCAGATGATGAGCCAGGGAGCGCAGGCGGCGGTCGCCAGCGGAACTGCGGCCGAAGTGGCGGCGCGCAACCGGGACGTCATCGGTGATGCCATCACCCGGTTGGTGGAGCTCAAGGGGTTCGTCGCCGTCGGCGCCGACCGGGTAGCGGCGCTCGGCGCGCTCACCCACAGGATCACCGGATTCATCGGGACCATTCGGGAAATTGCCGACCTCACCAACCTCATCGCCCTGAATGCGGCCATCGAGGCGGCGCGGGCCGGCAGAGAAGGACGCGGATTCGCGGTGGTCGCATCCGAAGTGCGCGACCTGGCGGCACAGAGCCTTCATGCCGCACGTGAGGCCGGAAACCTTCTGGGTGAGATCGCTACCCAGATCTCGGCGGTGGCGGGTCAGATGGAACGCGGCCGTGACGCCGTGGCGGGTGTGGAGGAGCTCAGCGCCGACGCAGCCCGCGCGCTCGATGCCATCGTCGGCACCACCGGCGAGGCAGGGGGGCACGCCAAGGCCATCGCGGCCACCGCCGCCCAGCAGCGAGATGCAGTAGACTCTCTCACCGGACAGATCGAGCAGGTGGCTGCCAGCTCGGCGAGAAGCCGGGTCGATACCGATACCCTGGCCCGCCGGGCGGGCGAGGCGGCCGCCGGTCAGGCCGACCTCGAGCGAGCCATCCGGGAGCTGGGCGGGCTGGCGGCAGACCTCCAGCGGATCGCGAGCCACTTTGCCGTCGAGGCCTGATCGTAAGACGCCCAGCCGGGAACGGGTCTACGTCGCACTCGGCAGTAATCTGGGCGATCGCGCCGCCCACCTGAGCGCCGCCCGCGACGCGCTCGGTTCCTTGCCCCACACCGAGCTGGTGGCCGCCTCGGCCATCGAGGAAACCCCGCCCCTGGCCGGTATGCAGCAGCCTCCCTACCTGAATCAAATGGTCCTGCTGGAGACCGGCTTGAGCCCCAGGGCTCTACTCGGGGCCTGCCAGGCTATCGAGCAACTGGAGGGACGGCAGCGCACCGAACGCTGGGGTCCCCGCACCCTCGACCTCGATATAGTCAGGTTCGGCCAACGGCAAGTTCGGGAAAGCGACCTTATCATTCCTCATCCGGAACTGTCCAACCGAGACTTCTGGCAACGAGAGTTAGCGGAGCTGAGTTCCCATGAACGCTGAGGCCCGTGCTCTAACGGTGCTGGATCTGGTTGCCATGAAGGCGGCCGGCCGCCCCATCGTGATGCTCACCTGCTACGATGCCGTCTTTGCCCGGCTGCTGGAGCAGGCCGAGGTGGACGTGCTACTCGTGGGTGACTCCCTGAACCAGGTGCTCGCGGGCCACGAGACCACGCTCAGTACCACCCTGGACCAGATGATCTACCACGCCGGCTCGGTGCGGCGGGGCTCCCACCGGGCGCTGGTGTTCGTGGATTTACCGTTCCTCACCTATCAGGTCTCCATCCCGGAAGCCATCCGCAATGCCGGCCGGGTGCTCCAGGAGAGCGGCGCACACGGGGTCAAGCTCGAAGGCGGCAGCCACATGGCCGAGACCGTGGGGGCCCTGGTCGAGCGGGGGATCCCCGTGATCGGCCACCTCGGGCTGACCCCTCAATCGGTGCATGCTCTGGGCGGCTATCGGGTTCAAGGTCGGGATGAGACCAGCGCCGAGAGGCTCCTGGCCGATGCCAAGGCGCTGGAGGCCGCCGGTGCCTGCGCCATCGTCCTGGAGCTGATCCCCGCCGCCGTGGCGGCTCGGATCTCCAAGTCCCTGACCATTCCTACGGTGGGTATCGGCGCGGGTCCGCATTGTGACGGCCAGGTGCTGGTGCTCCACGACATGCTCGGGCTCAACGAGCAGTTCGCCCCCAAGTTCCTCAAGCATTACGCCGAGCTTGGCGAGGCGGTGCGCCAGGCAGTGCGGGGCTACGCCGCGGAGGTTCGGGGGGGAAAGTATCCCGGTAAGGAGCACAGCTTTGAGTAGTCGGGAGTCGGGAGCTGGGAGTCAGGAGCCAGAGACCCTGCGGTGTAACCTTGGGTTCCTGACTCCCGACTCCCGACTCCCGACTCCCGACCCCTGACTCCCTGCATGGTCGAAATCGTCACCATTCCAGACCTCCGTTCCTGGACCCGAGCCCAGCGCGCGGCAGGGCGGCGTACCGGCTTGGTGCCCACGATGGGCTATCTCCACGAGGGTCACCTGGCGCTGGTGGATGAAGCGCGGCGGCGCGCCGACAGCGTAATCCTGAGCATTTTCGTGAATCCGCTGCAGTTCGCGCCAGGGGAGGATTTGACCCGGTATCCTCGTGACCTCTCGCGGGACCGGGTTCTCGCCTCCGGGCGTGGTGTGGACGCCCTCTTTATGCCTTCGGCGGCGGCCATGTATCCCCAGGGGTCCGAAGTCCGGGTCACGCCGGGGCGGACGGCAGAGAGGTGGGAAGGGGCGGCGCGCCCGGGACACTTTGCCGGTGTGCTGACCGTGGTGGCCAAGCTCTTCAATCTGGTCGAGCCGGATCTCGCCTGCTTCGGCCGCAAGGATGTCCAGCAGCTCGTGCTGGTCCGGCAAATGGTTCGGGACCTCGACTGGCCGGTCGAGATCGTGGCGGTCCCGACGGTGCGGGAGCCTGATGGGCTGGCGTTGAGCAGCCGCAACGCGTACCTGGGTCCGGAGGACCGTGAACGCGCCCTCGCCCTGAGCCGCGCCCTCCAGGCGGCGCACCAGGCGTGGGGGTCGGGGGAGACCCGCGCCGCAGCCATCGAGGAGCGGATGCGGGAGCAGCTCCGGAAGCAACCGGAGGTCGTGGTCGAGTATATTTCGATCGTGGAGCCAGAGGCACTCGCACCGGCCGCAATCGTAGACCCCCGGACCGTGGTCGCGATCGCGGCAAGAGTGGGCGGCACGCGTCTCATCGACAACATTGACCTTGCCAAAGGAATCGTCTGATGCAGCGCCACCTGATGAAGTCCAAGATCCACCGGGCGACGATCACCTCGGCCGACCTGCACTATGAGGGCTCCCTGACGGTAGACCAGGAGCTTCTCGATGCCGCCGACCTGGCGACCTACGAGGAGGTGCAGGTCGTCAACCTCAACAACGGAGCCCGGTTTTCCACCTATGTGATTCCGGGCCCCCGCGGCTCCGGTGTGCTCCAGTTGAACGGCGCCGCCGCGCGGCTCGGGCTCCCCGGCGATCTGGTGATCCTCATCTCCTACGGCGTGTACTCCGAGGACGAAGCCGACCAGCACTCCCCCCGGGTCGTCTTCGTCGACGGCCATAACAGGATCGTCCGGCCTCAGCTTCGGGCCGAGAGCTGAAGGAGGCTGTTTCGGCGCAGCCTCCGCGCCACACGCCTCCAGGGCTCCGGCCCACTCTCCCCGAGTGGGCCGTCGTCACTCCCGAGCGCCTCGGCCATATCCAGCGGGTGGCCGAGCTGGCCGCTGAATGGGCGGAGCAGTTGGGCGTGCCGGATTCCGAGCGCAACCGCTGGCTTCGCGCGGTTTGGCTGCACGACGCCTTGAGGGATGCTCCGGCAGAGGAGCTGCTAAAGTGGGTAACCGACACCCCCGGGCCGGCGGAGCTTCAGCACGGTCCCGCCAGCTCGGCGCATGCCAGGGCGGAGGGGGAGACCGACCGCGGTGTGCTCGACGCGGTGCGGTACCACTCTCTGGGGCTGGCGGAGTGGGATATGGTCGGACGCATCCTGTACTGTGCCGACTACCTGGAGCCGGGACGGTCATTCGACCGGGAACGTCGCGCCGAGCTGGCCCAGCGCCTGCCCCATGACCTTCACGGCGTTCTCCTTGAAGTCGCTCGCTCCCGTCTCATCTACACCATCAAGTCCGGATGGCCGGTTCTCGAACCAACAGTCCGATTCTGGAACAGCCTCGCCGCTTCTGGCTCGCGCTGAGCGCGGCGGTAGTCCTGCTTGCCGTGGCAAGCGGGTTCCTGCTCCAGGGAGGCCAGGAGCAGGCGGCGTCACACGCATTCCCGGTGCCAACCGTTCGGGGACGGGTCATGGTCGAGGTACTGAACGGTACCCGGATAGACGGAGCCGCCCGAACAGCCACGCGGATGCTGCGGGGTCAGGGCATAGACGTGGTGTTCTTAGGGAATGCCGACTCGGTCGAGGTCTCCACCCGGGTCATCGCGCGCCGGGGCGATATGGACCGCGCCCGCTACGTGGCCAGGTTGCTCGGGACGGGAAAGGTGGTGCTCGAGACCGATACCATGCGCCGGGTAGATGTGAGCGTGATCCTGGGAGACGATTTCATGCCCCGGCTGGAGCTGCATCCGTAGATATCAACAGACCCCGATTACCACGTCCATCACATTCGTCCCGCTCAGCCCCGGCCTCAGCAAGGCCCCCGCGGAGTCCAGCGCGTGATAGGCGTCGTGCGCCGCCAGGTCGAGAGCCGGATTCCGCCCCCGCTCCGAGATGGCTTTCCAGGTAGTGCCGTCCACGATGGCCCCGGCTGCATCGGTCGGTCCGTCGCGTCCGTCGGTGCCCGCCGCCAGCAGTGCGGTGCCGGCGGGCGCTCCCTGAAGCACCCGGGCCGCCGCCAATGCCAGCTCCTGGCAGCGTCCCCCGAGCCCGACAGTGCCGTGCCCCAGGGTGACGGTCGTCTCTCCTCCCCAGATCACGCAAGGCCGCCGCCGCCCGCCCCCAGTCGGTTGCGTGATCGGTAGTCGAACGCAATTATTCAAGAGATCGGCGGCTACACTCGCTCCCGCCGCCGCCGCCTCCCCGGCCAGCGGCGTCTTCACCACTGAAGGAGCGAGGCCCAACTCAGCCGCGCGTTTGGCCGCAGCTTCGAGGGCCAATCCGTTACTAGCAACCAACTCGAGGGTCACCCGCGCAAAGGCTTGATCTCCAGGCTTTGGCGTTTCCGTTGTTTTCCCCGCCTCGGCGGACACCACCGCCTCTCTGGCGGGTCCGGGGATCCTGGTCCAGAGACCGGCACCTTGAAGCAGGACGCGCACGTCGGCGGCGGTGGTGGGATCGGGGACGCAGGGCCCCGAACCGATGGACGCCAGGTCATCGCCGATGACGTCGGAAACGATATAGACCTTGACTCGCGCAGGGGCGAGCGCCCGGGCCAGCCTTCCGCCGCCCCAGCGGGAGAAGCGTTTTCGAATCCGGTTCATTGCCGTGATGTCGAGGCCGGAGCCGAGCAGGAGCCCATAGATCTCGGTGAGCTCGGCGGGAGTGATTCCTGGCTCGGGTGCGCCCACCAGACTGGTGGTTCCCCCGGAGAGGAGCACCCACACCTCATCCGAAGGGCCGATCCCCGATGCGGTCGTTTCCAGCGCCTCCGCCGCGGCCAGTGAGCCGGCACCCGGCTCGGGATGATCGCCCCGTACCGAGGCGAGACGCGGATGGGGGCTCTCGCCATCCGCGGGCGAGACCACCAGGCCCCCGGCTGGAGCGAGCCCCCGGGCGCGGAGCACCGCCACCCCGGTCTGCGCCATGGGCAGAGCAGCCTTACCCAGGGCTATGATCCAGATGCGGCGCCCCGGGTCGATCTCCAGGCGGTCGAGCCGGCTGGCGAGTGCCGGGCCCGGCGCGGCGGCCGCAGTGGCGGTAGCGTAGAGGTCGGCGAGCAGGGCAGGGGTAGATAGTGCGGGGGTGGTGGTCAGAAACGGTGGCCTTGTGAAAAAGTTCACAAAGTGTTATTGAGTAGGAGTCGGGAGTCGGGAGTCAGGAGTCGGGTGTCCGGAGTAAGACTGACTCGGCCCACACCTGGCATCTCATCCTCCCGGTCAGAGCGGTTTCAATGTAGTTAGTGATGGAAGTCCAGGCGGGATTTAGACTCCCGACTCCCGACTCCCGACTGTTCCCCCCATCCAGAGGTCCCCATGGCCGGCCGCAACTTTCTCTTCGTCCCCGGGCCCACCAATGTGCCCGACCGTGTCCTCCGAGCCATGCACCGGGCCATGGAGGATCACCGCTCCTCCGACTTTCCGTCGCTCACCCAGCCGATCTTCGAGGATCTCAAGAAGATCTTCAAGACCACCTCGGGGCAGCCCTTCGTTTTCCCGGCCAGCGGCACAGGGGCCTGGGAGGCATCGTTGGCGAACACGCTGTCGCCGGGCGACAAGGTCATCGCGGCCCAGTTCGGCATGTTCAGCCATCTGTGGATCGACATGGCTCAGCGGTTCGGTCTCCAGGTGGAGGTGCTGGACACCGAGTGGGGTGAGGGCGCTCCGGTCGAGCGCTACCAGGAGGCGCTCGCGGCCGACAAGAGTCACCGGATAAAGGCGGTGCTCTTCACTCATAACGAGACCGCAACCGGAGTGACCAGCGACGTGGCCGCCATGCGCCGGGCGCTCGACGATACCAGGCACCCGGCCCTCCTGATGGTGGACGGGGTGAGCTCGATTGCCAGCATCGATTTCCGGATGGACGAGTGGGGAGTGGATCTCGCCGTCACCGGTTCGCAGAAAGGTCTGATGCTCCCGGCCGGGCTCGGTATCGTCTGCGTCAGCCAAAAGGCTCTCGCGCTGTACGACCAGGCCAAGCTCCCCCGGGTCTTCTTCGACTTCGGCGACATGCGGAAGGCCAACCCCAGCGGTTACTTCCCCTACACCCCGTCGCTGCCCATGCTCTACGGACTCCGCGAGTCGCTGGACCTGCTGCTGGAAGAGGGTCTGGACAGCGTGTTTGCGCGGCACCGCCGGCTGGCCGAAGGTACCCGGCGGGCAGTGCAGGCGTGGGGGCTCGAGCTCTGCGCCCGCGAGCCCAGATGGCACTCGGACACCGTCACCGCGATCATGGTGCCGCCCGGAACCAATGGAGCCGAGGTGATCGACATCGCCTACAGGCGTTACAACCTGGCGCTCGGCGCCGGGCTGGCTCGCATGGCAGGGAAGCTCTTCCGCATCGGACATCTGGGCGATCTCAACGAGCTCATGCTGCTCGGCGGGCTCGCCGGCGCCGAGATGGCCATGCTCGACGCCGGCATCAAAGTGACGCCGGGCAGCGGAGTGGCCGCGGCCCAGGAGTACTGGCGCAGCACGGCGGCGCCGCTGGCCCAGCGAGACCTGCCGCCCCGCTCGCCCGATGCTCAGCCGGTCCCGGCCGCGGCCAAGGAGAAGGCCACCGCCGGCGCCGCCCGATGAGCCACACCCGCTACGAACCGGCTCGGCGACGGCTGCAGCGTAGCGAGCTAGCGGTGCCTGGCTCTCAGCCGGCGCTGTTTTCCAAGGCGCTGGACGGAGAGGCGGACTACGTCTTCCTCGACCTGGAAGACGCGGTAGCGCCGGGAGACAAGGAGCAGGCCCGCCGCAACGTTATCGCCGGGTTGTTGCAGCACGACTGGCACGGGCGGGGCAAGACCATCTGTGTCCGCATCAACGGAATCGATACCCATTACATGTATCGCGACATCGTGGATGTGGTCGAGCAGGCGGGCCACCGGCTCGATACCGTGCTGATCCCCAAGGTGGGCGTGCCGGCGGATGTCTACCTGGTGGACGCGCTCCTTACCCAGATCGAGGAGGCCAGGGGCGTACCGCACCGCATCGGCATCGATGTTCTCATCGAGACGGCGCTGGGCATGGCCAACGTGGAGGCCATTGCCCAGTCCAGCCGGCGGCTCGAGGCCATGCATTTCGGCGTTGCCGACTACGCCGCGAGCTGCCGGGCCCGCACCGTCAACATCGGAGGGCTGAATCCCGACTATCCGGGCGATCAGTGGCACGCGGCGCTCTCCCGCATGATCGTGGCCTGCCGGGCCTATGGTCTTCGGGCCGTGGACGGGCCGTTCGGCGATTTCAAGGACCCAGAAGGGTACACCGCCGCGGCGCGGCGCGGTGCGGCACTCGGAGTCGAAGGCAAGTGGGCCATCCATCCCAGCCAGATCGCGCTCGCGAACGAGGTGTTCAGCCCGCCGCCGCAGGAAGTCGAGCGTGCCCGGCGCATCCTCGCCGCCCTGGACCAGGCGGCGCTGGAAGGCCGCGGCGCCGCCCAGCTCGACGGACGAATGATCGACGCCGCCTCGGCGCGTATGGCGCAGAATGTAGTGGATACGGCGGAGGCGATCAGTAGCAAGTCAGGAGTCAGGAGTCGGGAGTCGGGAGCCTAAACCGAGACTCGAGCGTTCATGGGTCCACCCTTAGGATTCAGGAAACTACAACTCCCGACTCCTGACTCCCGACTCCTGACTCCTGACTCCCGACTAACGGAACGACCATGGACATCCACGAGTACCAAGCCAAAGAGCTCCTTGCCGGCTTCGGCGTCGCTATCCCCCACGGCGGGGTGGCTTATAGCCCGGAGCAGGCAGTCTATCGCGCCTCGGAGATCGGCGGAGCCAGCTGGGCGGTGAAGGCCCAGATCCACTCGGGTGCGCGGGGAAAGGCGGGCGGCATCAAGCTCTGCTCCAGCGAGGACGAGGTTCGTCAGGCGGCCAAGACCCTGCTGGGTAAGCGGCTGGTGACTCACCAGACGGGACCGGAAGGAAGGGTGGTGCACCGGCTTTATGTCGAGGCCGCGGTCCCCATCGACCGGGAGTTGTACCTCGGCCTGGTGCTGGACCGGAAGACCGAACGCATCATGATCGTTGCCCACCCTCAGGGCGGAATGGAGATCGAAGAGATCGCCCGGACCGCGCCCGAATCGATCCTGCGGGAAGTCGTCGAGCCTGCCATCGGGATGAGCGCGTTTCAGGCCCGGGAGATCGCCTATGGCCTGGGCCTCGCGCCAGCCCAGGTGAGCCGGGCGGTGACGACGTTGCTCGGGTCCTACCGCGCTTTCCGCGATCTCGATGCTACCATGGTAGAGATCAACCCTCTCGTGGTCACCACCGACGGCCAGGTGCTCGCGCTGGACTGCAAGATGACGTTTGACGACAACGCCATGTTCCGGCGCCCCAACGTCAGCGAGCTGAGAGACTACGCCGAGGAGGACCCGCGTGAGGCGCAGGCGGCGGAGTACGGGCTCAACTACGTGGCGCTGGAGGGCGACATCGGCTGCATCATCAATGGGGCCGGCCTCGCCATGGCGACGATGGATATGATAAAGCACGCCGGGGGGCACCCCGCCAACTTCCTTGATGTCGGGGGTGGCGCTTCTCCCGACCGGGTCGCGGCCGCGTTCCGACTGGTGCTCTCGGATGACAAGATCGGCGCGATCCTGGTGAACATTTTCGCCGGTATCAATCGTTGCGACTGGGTGGCACAGGGAGTGGTTCAGGCGACCCGGGAGACGCAGCTCACGATTCCCCTGGTGGTTCGACTGGCCGGCACCAACGTGGAGGAGGGGCGGCGGATCCTGAAGGAGAGCGGTCTTCCGATCATCACCGCCGATACCCTGTCGGAGGCGGCGGAGCGGGTAGTGACCGCGCTCAACGCCTCCCGGACCTCCCAACCCCAATTCCGGAGCCAGGTACCAGGCGACGGAGCCAAAGGCAACGGTCAGCCATGAGCATCCTCATAGACGAGCAGACCCGCGTCCTCGTGCAGGGCTTCACCGGCGACAAGGCGACGTTTCACGCCAAGGAGATGCTGGCCTACGGGACCAACATCGTCGGCGGGGTGACACCGGGCAAAGGAGGCGCGCGGCACCTCGACCGTCCGGTGTTCAACACCGTCCGCGAGGCGGTGCGGGCCACCGGCGCCACGGCGAGCATCATCTTCGTTCCCGCGGCGTTCTGCGCCGACTCGATCATGGAGGCGGCAAACGCAGGCATCCGGCTCGTCTGCACCATCACTGACGGCATTCCGGCGCAGGACATGATGATGGTAAAGCGCTACCTGTTCCGGTTTCCCAAGGAACGGCGCACCACGCTCATCGGCCCCAACTGCGCGGGGATCATCAGCGCCGGGAAGGCGATGCTGGGAATCATGCCGGGGCACATATACTCGCGCGGCTCGGTCGGTCTGGTGACCCGTTCCGGCACCCTGGGGTACGAGGCGGCTTCCCAGATGAACCAGCTCGGCATCGGCCAGACGACCAGCGTTGGAATCGGCGGCGATCCCATCAACGGCAGCTCGTTCGTGGATATGCTGAAGTTGTTCGAGGAAGACCCCGAGACCGAGGCCGTCATGATGATCGGTGAGATCGGAGGGCCCCAGGAAGCCGAGGCCTCGCTCTTCGTCAAGGACCATATGAGCAAGCCGGTGATCGGCTACGTCGCCGGATTGACTGCTCCGAAGGGCCGCCGGATGGGCCATGCCGGAGCGATCATTTCGGCGTTCGGCGATACCGCCGCGGAGAAAGCCGAGATCATGCGCACCGCGGGGCTCACGGTGGCCCCGAGTCCGGCCGAGCTGGGCTCCACCGTAGCCGCGGCGCTCGCCCAGAAGCCGGCCCGGAAGAGAGTCGTCGTGAAGTGAGCGCACGTCCGACGGTGGTGGTGACACGGCGGCTGCCTGAACCGGTGGAGGCGGAGCTCCGCCGTGACTTCGAGGCGCGGCTGAACCCGGACGATAACGCTCTCGGCCCGGACGGTCTCCGGAAGGCGCTTGGAGCCGCCGATGCGCTGCTCTGCACCGTCACCGACCGGCTGACTGCCGAAGTGCTGAGCGCCGAGCCGCTACGAGCGCGCCTGCTTGCCAACTTCGGGGTCGGCTTCAATCACATCGACCTCGACGCCGCCCAGGCCCGTGGGCTTTCGGTATCGAACACCCCCGACGTGCTAACCGAAGCCACGGCAGACATCGCCATCACGCTGTTGCTCATGGTGAGCCGTCGCGCGGGTGAAGGGGAGCGCCATCTGCGGAGCGGGGCGTGGACCGGCTGGCGACCCACTCACCTGCTGGGCCGGCAGGTGAGCGGAAAGACCCTGGGCCTGGTCGGCATGGGCCGGATTGCCCGGGCGGTGGCAAAGCGGGCGCATCACGGCTTCGGCATGCGGGTCATCTTTCACGACCCCTACCCGCCACCGCCGGCCGAAGCCGCGGCACTCGGAGCCGAGCCACGCGCCGGCCTGGAGCAGGTGATCGAAGAGGCGGACTTCGTTTCACTCCACTGTCCGGCCTTGCCGGAAACCCACCACCTGATGAACCGGGAGCGTCTGTCCCGGATGCGGCCAGGCGCTTTCCTGATCAATACCGCGCGGGGAGATGTAGTAGACGAAGCGGCATTGGTGGAGGCCCTGCGGAGGGGGACCATCGCCGGCGCCGGGCTGGACGTGTACGAGCAGGAGCCCCGGGTAACCCCGGCCCTTCTGGGCATGGAAAACGTCGTACTCCTTCCCCACCTTGGCAGTGCCACCGAAGAGACCCGCGTGGCCATGGGCATGAGAGCCTTGGAGAATCTGCGCCTCTTCTTCAGCGGCGCTCCCCTGCGCGATCGCGTCGTATGACCCAGGTGGCGCTCGAGCCTTTCACCGCCGGCTCGCTCCCGGAATCGGCGGATCCCGCTTCTGCCAGTGCGGCAGCGTACGCCAACGAAGTGGTGGAGCTGCTCTCCGGCCTGCTGCTTACCCTGGTGCGGGAGCGGCAGCCCGAAGTGGAACCGGTGTTGCGGGGCGAAGTCCGGATCGCCGATCTCAGCCCCGAGCTGCTGGCCCGCACCATCCAGGTGCAGGGGCTCTGGTTCCAGCTGCTGAGCATTGCAGAGCAGAATGCCGCCATGCGCCGGCGCCGTCAAATCGAGGCTGAGCGGGGATACGACCAGCTCCGCGGTACCTTCGCGCAGGTCATGTCCGGGGCGGCGGAAGCCGGCGTGCCGGCCGAGGAGATCCGGCAGCTGCTCCAGATTCTCCGCATCCGACCGGTTCTCACCGCTCATCCCACCGAGGCCAAGCGGGTCACGGTGCTGGAGAAGCACCGCCGGGTTTATCGCCGTCTGGTGGAGCTCGAGTCGCCGCGCTGGACCCCACGCGAGCGCCAGGCGCTGATCGACGGCCTCCGAACCGAGATCGACCTTCTCTGGAGCACCGGTGAGCTGCGCCTGGCCAAGCCCACCGTCCCACAGGAAGTCTTCTGGGGTTTGCATTTCTTCAACGAGACGCTGTTCGAGGCGGTCCCGGACCTGCTCGAGAAGCTCGAGCGCGCGCTGACGCATGCCTATCCCGGCGAGCGGTTCCCGGTCCCGCCCTTTTTCCAGTTCGGCTCCTGGATCGGCGGAGACCGGGACGGGAATCCCTTCGTCACCAACGAGGTCACCCGGAGCACCTTGCTGGAGAACCGGCTCACCGGCCTGAGGCGGTACCAGCGGCGTCTGGCAGAGCTGGTCCGTGCTCTCAGCATCACCGAGCGGGTAATACCGGTCTCCTCGAGGTTTCGCGAGGCGCTGGAGCGCGAGCTTGCGGCAACGGGAGAGGGCGACACGATCGCGGCGCGGAACCCCGGCGAGATCTTCCGCCAGTATCTGGCCTGCATGGCGCGCCGGATCGATTCCATGATCGTCCGGACCGAGCGAGGCGAGACCAGTCCCGACCCGGCCGGCTACCCTTCCGCCGAGGCACTCGTTACCGATCTCCGGCTCATCGAGGACGCGCTGGAGTTTGCCGGCAGCGGCTCGATAGCTACCACGCTGGTGCGACCCGTCCGCCGTGAAGTCGAAGCATTTCGATTTTGCACCGTGCGGCTCGATGTCCGGGAGAACACGACCCGGCTCAACGCCGCCCTGGCGGACATGTGGAAGGCTGCCTCTAGCAGCCCACCACCGGAGCCCGGCTCCGAAGCGTGGCGCCAGTGGCTGGGAAGGGAGCTTACGCGCCCGCTCACCGGGACCGAGAGGCCTACACTGCCATCCGAGTCGGCCGAGACCCATGGCATGTTTGAGCTGGTCCGGCAACTCCGGGAGGAAGTGGACCGCGAAGCGTTCGGCGCGTTCGTGCTGAGCATGACCCGGAACGTCAGCGACGTGCTCGGCGCCTACCTCCTGGCCAAGAACGCCGGACTATTCACCGATACGGCAGGCGTAGAGAGCTGCACCTTGCCGATCGTTCCGTTGTTCGAGACCATCGAGGATCTCCAGCGGGCGCCGGCAATCATGCGGGAGCTGCTCTCCGTGCCCCTGGTCCGCCGCAGCATTCGGGCCCAGGGTGGAGTGCAGGAGGTGATGATCGGTTACTCCGACTCGAACAAAGACGGCGGCTTTCTCACCTCGAACTGGGAGCTGAGCAAGGCGCAGATCAAGCTCACCCGGCTGGGGCGCGAATGTGGAGTTCCGATCGCTTTCTTCCATGGCCGTGGCGGGTCGGTGAGCCGGGGCGGGGCACCCACCGGGCGGGCCATCGCGGCACAGCCGGCAGGATCCATCAACGGTCGCATGCGTATCACCGAGCAGGGCGAGGTCGTGTCATTCAAGTACGCTAACCGGGGCACCGCCCAGTATCAGATCGAGCTGCTGGCGGCCAGCGTGGTGGAGCACTCGCTCAAGTCCGAGCGGGAAAAGGCGCTGTCGCCCACCGCCGAGTTCGACGAAGCCATGGAGGCGCTCTCCGGTGCCGCCCAGGCCTCCTACCGCAGCCTGGTGGACCACCCCGACCTCCTGGCCTACTACCAGGCCGCCAGTCCGCTGGAGGAGATCTCGTTACTCAATCTGGGCTCGCGTCCCGCCCGCCGGTTCGGTGCCCGTTCCCTGGGCGACCTTCGGGCCATCCCCTGGGTGTTCGCGTGGTCCCAGAATCGCCATTTCGTGCCCGGCTGGTATGGAGTGGGAAGCGGCATCCTCACCTTCCTGCATGTCCGGGGGCAGCGGGGAGCCACGCTGCTGGATCGGATGTTCGCCGAATCTCGACTGTTCCGGCTGGTGGTGGACGAGGTCGAGAAGACCCTGAGCTACGTAGATCTCGATATCGCTCGGGAGTACGCCGATCTGGTGCCCGATCCCGGAGCACGCTCGAACATCCTGGGCCTGGTGGAGGAGGAGTACCACCGCACGGTTGAAGCGGTTCTCCGGATCAGCGGAGGGAAGGAGCTGGTCGAGCGCTACCCCCGCTTCCGCCGCCGCCTGGCACGCCGGCTGCCGACCATCAATCAGGTGAGCCGCCAGCAGGTCGAGCTGCTGCGCCGGTTTCGCGAGTCGGGCGGAGACAAGACCCAGGAAGAGCTGCTCTCCGCGCTGCTCCTGTCGATCAACAGCATTGCGGCGGGGTTTGGGGCGACGGGATAGAAGGCGTGAACGGTGAACGGTGAACGGTGAAACGGTAAACGGTGAACGGTAAACGGTAAGCGGTGAGCGGGGCTCGGCGTAATTGTCATCCCGAGCGAAGCGAGGGATCGGATAGGCCGACGTCGGCACCACTATCCCGAAGAGACGTGGCAGGAGGGGAAGACCTCCCGTATGGTCCCGTCCACCACGCAGAAAATGCTGCGCCCGTCCACTGACCAGTCAGCAGCAAAACTTCCAGCTGCCTTGCCTATAGAGCGCGGTGTTCCCCAGGCTCCGGTTCGCCCGTGACGCTCGATGAGGTAGATCTGATGCGGAGTCGACCGCTGAAATGCAATCCGGTTGCCGTCGGGTGACCACATCGGAAAACGGTCTTGTGCGGACCCACTGGTGACCTGCTGCGCCTCGCCGCCGCTCGCCTGCATCACGAAGATGTCTCGAGTACCGCTCCTGAACGAGTGGAAGGCCAGAGCGGCCCCATCGGGTGACCACGCCGGTGCAAAATCATCAGCCGGGTCGGTGGTGAGTTGCTGGATCTCGCCGCCGGCCAACGGCAGCCGGTAAATGTCGGCGAGGGCCAGTCGTACACGCGGATCATGCCAGCCGAACGGCTGGACCAATGTCGAGTTGCGGCCCCTTCGCTGCGCTCAGGGTGACACTCTCTCGTTTCGTTTCTTCTTCTCCACCTCCACCCTCAACTGCCCGCAGGCCGCGTTGATGTCGAGTCCCCGGCTCCGGCGCACCACCGCCTCCACTCCCTGATTGCGGAGCCTGTCGCCGAAGCCTCGGATCCTCGCGGCCGTGGTCGGCGTCAGGTCGGGCGCACCGCCGGGATGCAGCGGCAAGATGTTCACCAGCGCGCCCAGTCTGCGGGCCAGCTTCGCCAGCCGGTCGGCATCAGCATCGCTGTCGTTGGCACCGGCGATCATCACATATTCGAAGGTGACCCGCTTGCGGAAGGCTTCGGCCGCCGCCAGTACCGACTCGAGATCGTACTTCTTCTCGATCGGCATCATCCTGAGGCGCTGCTCCGAGGTGGGAGCATGAAGTGAGATGGCCAGCCGGAACTGCTCGGGCCGCCTGGCAAACTCGGCCATCCCCGGCAGAATCCCCACCGTCGAGACAGTTATATGTCGGGCGCCGATGCCGAAGCCGTCGGGTTGATTCAAGATGCTGAGTGCCGCGTCTACCGCCGGCCAGTTGAGCAGCGGCTCCCCCATGCCCATGAAAACGACGTTGGTCGGCTTCTCGGCCGGATTGGCGAGCACGACCTCGCGGACCTGGCCGGCAATCTCGAATGGCGTCAGGTTGCGCCGGAAACCCATCTGTCCGGTGGCGCAGAACGAGCACCTCAGCGCACAGCCGGCCTGCGAGCTAATGCACAGGGTTCGACGACTCCCGGAGGGGATCAGCACCGACTCGATTGCCTCGCCGTCCTCGAGCCGCCAGAGATATTTGCGGGTGCCGTCGGCGGATTGCTGAACGGTGTCGGCCGTAAGACGCGGCAGGGGAAACGATTGGTCCAGCTCAGTTCGCAGGGCAGTGGCAAGGTCGGTGGCCTGCCGCCAGCTTTCAGCCGGGTTCTGCCACAGGCGGTGGAGCATCTGGCCTGCGCGGTACGATGGCAACCCGCGCTCGGCTCCCCAGTCGCGGAGTAACCCCTTCGCCCGCTCGGGCTGAAGGTCGAGCAGATTTTGTGGTACGGTCCTGGCGGGTGAACTGATCATGCCTGTAAGGTACTACGATGGTCCAGCCCTGCCCGCCGCGCTTCCGGCAGCCGGCATAAATAAGCTAAAGTCAACTGTTGTAACGCATTGCCTCACCCCGTTTCGCGGTATAGGTTTGGTGCTATGTCCCGCCACGTAAAGCCGTGCTCCTGACCGAGCTGCTCACGCCGGATAGGGTCCTCATGCCCCTGGCCGCGAGCGACAAAAAGGCCGTCATAGCCGAGCTCACCCGCCACCTGACGGAGCGGGCGGGTGGCAACTTCGACGAGGTTCTCAGGGCCGTGCACGAGCGCGAAGCAGGGGGCAGCACCGGTTTCGGGTTCGGAGTGGCCATCCCGCACGCCCGATCACCGGAAGTAAGGGAGCTGAGCCTGGTGTGCGGTGTCAGTCCTTCTCCGGTGCCGTTCGATTCGATCGATGGCGAGCCGGTGCGATTGTTTTTCTTGATCGTCGGGCCCGAGGCGTCGGCGGGTCAGCATGTGAAGCTACTGAGCCGGATCGCCAGGCTGGTGCGGCGGGAGCACGTGCGGCAGCGCCTGTGCGAGGCGCAAACGCCCGCTGAGTTCTACACCGTTCTACTCGACGCCGAGGGCGGTTGAGCCCTATCGGTCCCCATGGCATGGCTCCAGCGGCATGAGCGCCACCGCATATCGCACGCACCTGGCCGGTACGCTGACTCGCGCCCACCGCGGACAGGAGGTACGTCTCGGCGGCTGGGTACACCGGAGGCGGGATCTGGGTGGGCTCGTGTTCATCGATCTGCGGGACCGGGCAGGGCTGGTGCAGCTCTCCTGTAATCCGGCCTGGACGCCGGCGGACGTGATGGAGCGCGCGGCCGGGCTCGGCGCCGAGACGGTGGTGCTCGTGAGCGGCACGGTCGAGTTGAGGCCCGAGCCGGCCCGCGATCCGCATCTCACCTCTCGCGAGATCGAGGTGCACGTCACGGGACTGGAAGTGGTCGGGCCGGCACAGACCCCCGCCATTCCGGTGGCACGGAAGGAAAAGGAAGATCTCCCAGCCGAGGAGCTGCGGCTGCGTCATCGGGTGCTCGATCTGAGGCGGCCCGAGCTGCAAGGCAATCTCGCGCTGAGGCACCGGCTGATGCAGGCAACCCGCCGCTACTTCGATGCCCATGGCTTCCTGGAAATCGAGACGCCGATTCTGACCAAGCCCACTCCGGAAGGGGCCCGAGACTATCTGGTGCCCAGCCGGGTGCATCCGGGAGAGTTCTTCGCGTTGCCCCAGTCGCCTCAGATCTACAAGCAGCTGCTCATGATAGCCGGTTACGATCGGTATTTTCAGATTGCCCGGTGCTTCCGTGACGAGGACTTGCGCGCCGATCGCCAGCCGGAGTTCACCCAGATCGATATCGAGGCTTCGTTTGTCGGATTGGAGGATGTGCTCGCCCTGGGCGAGGGGATGATACAGGCGCTCTGGGCCGAGGCGGGCCACCAGGTGAGCCGGCCGATCCAGCGGCTGCGCTATGCCGAGGCGCTGGAGACGTACGGCAGCGACAAACCGGATCTCCGGTACGGGCTTCCAATCTTCGATGCCACCGAGGTCTTTCGCGGGACGGACTTCTCGATCAGCCGTTCCGCAATCCAGGCAGGAGGCCGGGTACGGGGCATCCGGGTGCCGGGTGGAGCCGAGCTCACCCGAAGGCAGGTGGATGAGATCGAGGCCGCTGCCAGGTCAGCCGGAGCCGCCGGACTCCTCCGGTTGAAGGCCGCCGGGGGTGAGCTGGAAGGTGGTCCAGCCAGATATCTCGCGCCCAGTTCCGCTACCTCCCTCGGTCTGGCCGATGGAGACCTTTGCCTTCTGGTTGCCGGGCCGGATAACGTGTCTAATCCGGCACTGGACCGGGTGCGCCAGGAGCTCGCTCAACGATTGAAGCTCGTCCCGGAGGGCGGCAACCAGTTTGTCTGGATCGTCGATTTTCCGCTCTTCGAGAGAGATCCTGCGACGGGCACGCTCAGCGCGGTGAACCATCCATTCACCGCCCCCCATCCGGACGACATCCCGCTGCTGGAAACCGCACCAGAGAAGGTGCGTGCACTGGCTTATGACATGGTGCTCAACGGGACCGAGCTGGGTGGCGGCAGCCTGCGCATCGCCGACCCGCAGCTCCAGCGGCGGATCTTCGCCTTGCTCGGAATTCCCGACGAGGAGGCCCAGGCGCGCTTTGGTTTCCTGCTCGAGGGCCTGCGCTCCGGCGCTCCTCCGCACGGCGGCTTTGCCTTCGGCATGGACCGGATCGTTATGCTTTTAGCGGGGGCGGCTTCGCTGCGCGACGTGATCGCCTTTCCCAAAACCACGGCGCAGCGGGCACTGTTCGAAGGCGCGCCCACTCGGGTTGATCCGGACGATTTACGGGCTCTGCATTTGGAGGCTATCAGTGAGAAGGAGGGAGCAGGTAAGAGGTAAGAAGTGAGAGGTCAGAGGGACGCTCAGGCCACCCTCTTACCTCTCACCTCTCACATCTTACCTTCAAGCAATGGCAGACGACATCCAGACCCGCATGTCCGCCGAGGGCGCCGATCCGCTCCTGTTCGCGGGAGTCAACGACAGCAATCTGTTGGAGCTTCAGCGCACCCTCGGCGTACGGGTCTCGTTCCGGGGTGAAGCGGTAACCCTGACCGGATCCTCCGACCAGGTCGAACGCGCGGGACCGGTGGTGCAGGGGCTACTCGACCTGGCCCGGATGGGTGAGCCGGTCACTCCCGACGATGTCAGCCGGCTCGCCGCCGAAGGGCCGAGCAGTGAGCTGGCGGCGACGCCTTCCGATGGAAAGATCGTCCTTCCCGGGTTACGCCGCGCCATCGTGCCCAAGACCCAGGGCCAGCGCGAGTATCTCCAGGTCATCACCGGGCACGACATCGTCGTCGGGATCGGGCCGGCCGGCACCGGTAAGACCTACCTCGCGGTGGCCAAGGCGGTCGAGGCGTTGGCACGGAAACGGGTCAAACGGATCATACTGGCCCGGCCCGCGGTCGAAGCGGGCGAGTCGCTCGGCTTTTTGCCCGGAGACCTTCAGGCCAAGGTCGACCCCTACCTCCGGCCGCTCTACGACGCGCTCGAGGACATGATGCCGCACGACCGGGTGCAGCGCGCACTCGAGACGCGCACCATCGAGATCGCTCCCCTCGCCTATATGCGTGGCCGCACCCTGGCGGATGCATTCATCATCCTCGACGAGGCGCAGAACGCCACGGTCGCCCAGATGAAGATGTTCCTGACCCGTCTCGGGGTAAACAGCAAGACGGTGGTCACCGGCGACAAGACCCAGATCGACCTGCCTCAGCGCGAGGAGTCGGGCCTGGTCCAGATCGAGCGTGTGCTGCCGGGCATCGAGGGGATAGCCTTCTGCTACCTGCACGAGACCGACGTGGTTCGCCACCGGCTGGTCCGTGAGATCATCCGGGCATACGCGGAGGATCAGAACGGCTGATGCCCCGACGCGTGAGCGCGGAAGCCTTGCAAAGCTGGGCCGGCGTATCCCTCGGCGATAGGCTCCGGTTCCACCTGTCCCGGTGGGCTCCGCTCTTTGCCGTGGCTCTCATCACTTACATGGCTTTCCCCCCTCCGGTGGGGATCGGTGCGCCGGTTCCCTCTGTGGGAGAGATCTCGAAGCGTGCCGTAGTGTCGCCGTTCGCCTTCGAGGTGCGGAAATCGCCGGAGGAGATCGCGCGTGAGGGCCAGTCCCGCGCGCTCACCGCCCAGCCGGTCTACCGCTTCAGCGCCACCTCGTACGACTCCTCCCTCGCCGCGGCCCGCGGCTTCTTTGCCGAGCTGGAGCGCGCGGCGGAGGCGGGCGGCCCGGAGGCGGTGGAGGATGCCATCGCTTCTCGAGTTCGGCTGGCCCCCGAAGAGACGCGTTACCTGGTGGATTCCACCACCCGGCGCCGCCTCCAGGAGGTAACCACCCACTTCCTGGCTGAGGGGCTCCAGCGCGGCGTGGCCGATGCCGGCGTCATCAGAGGCGAGATCAGCAAGGACATTTCGCTGCGCCGCGGCGATACCGAGCGTATCGTTTCACGCGACTCGGTGCTCACCTTCGCCGACCTCATGGAGCAGGCCGAGGCAGCCGGCCTCAACCTGCCCACGGCCGCAGGCCAGCGCACACTTCGGCGGCTGGTCGGTGCGTTCTATTTCCCCACCATCGTACCCGACCCGGTGATCACCACCGAGCGGCGGGAGCAGCTGCGCGGCAGCGTGAACCCGGTCAGGTACCACATTCGTACCGGTGAGCGAATCCTGGGGGCAGGCGAGCCCGTCACCGAAGAGGCCCGGGCCAAGCTGATCGGTCTCCGTGAAGAACATCGCCGCCGCGGCAGCGGCGGACTGGCGCTGCGCAGCGCCGCCGGCGCACTGCTCTACAACGCCATCGTGCTCAGCGCCTTCTGGCTCCTCATCCGGTTCTACCGCCGGGAGAGCTACGCCCAGCAGCGAGAAATGATGTTCTTTGCAGCGCTGTTCGCTCTGGTCGTGTTGCTGACGGCAGGGCTCACCTGGCTCTTCCCCGGCCGGCCCGAGCTGGTGCCGATCCCGTTCGCGGCCATTCTAATAACCATGCTTTACAATGGAAGGATCGGAATATTCGCCGCCGTGACCCTGGCCATCCTTCTCGACGGCCAGTGGGCCTTACGCGAAAACTATACGTTGTTCTTCGGGCTCGTCGGGGGTGTGGCCGGGTCGGTCGGGATTCGGGTGGTGCGCCGGCGCCGCCACCTGTACGTCACTATCGGGGTGCTCGCCGCCGCCAGCATGCTCGCCACGACCGCCATCAGCCTGACCCAGGGATGGTCCACCAGCACCATCCTCAGTAGCTACCTGTTGGGTGTGGTGATGGCCGTGGCCAGTGCGGCGCTGGCCATGCTGATCATGCCGGTCGCCGAATCGGCCACCCGAATTACCACCGACCTCAGCTTGCTCGAGCTCTCCGACCTGGGCCGGCCGTTGCTCCGACGGCTCGCCCTCGAGGCCCCCGGCACATGGGCCCATAGCCTGGCCATGGCCAACCTCTGCGAGTCGGCCTGCGACATCATCGGAGCCAATGGGCTGCTTGCGCGCGTCGGCTGCTACTATCACGATATTGGAAAGCTGGCCAGTCCCGGCCACTTCGTGGAAAACCAGGGCGGAGGACCCAACCCGCATGACCTCATGCGGGCCGAGGACTCGGCCCATATCATTCAGAGTCACGTGGCACACGGCCTTGCCCTGGCCGATGCCGCGGGATTGCCTGATGTGGTGAAAGCCTTTATCCCAGAACATCATGGGACCACATATATCACCTACTTTCTAAGCAGGGCGCGGGGCACGAACCCGGATGGCAGGGTCGACCCGGCCGATTTTCGATATCCGGGCCCGCGGCCCCAGTCGGCGGAGACGGCGGTGGCCATGCTGGCCGACTCCGCGGAGGCTGCTATCCGGGTACTGCCCAACCCCGGCCCGGACGCGGTTAGAAGCGCCATCGAGCATCTGGTGCAGCAAAAGCTGGGTTCCGGACAGTTGGATGATGCGCCGCTCACCTTACGCGATCTCGACCGCATCAAGCGCGAGTTCGCCCGGGTCATGTCGGGCACCTACCACAAACGCATCGGCTATCCCCGCCCCAGCGGCGGCGTCGCGCCGGAATTTCAGTCGGTCGAGCATGAGTGAGATCGTGGTGAGTGGCCGCAGGCTCCCGCTCGCGCGCGCCCTGGTCAGGCGGGTGGTCGAAGCCGTCATGGGGGCGGAGGGCCGCCAGGGTCTCATCTCGGTCACGTTTCTGGGCCGGGACTCGATGCGACGGCTCAACTCTGAGCACATGGGTCGCGACCGACCTACCGACGTGCTCGCATTTCCTCTCAGTGGTGCTGCTGGAGAGGTGATTGGTGACGTGTACATCTGCCCCTGGGTAGCTCGACGTGAGGCGCAGGCCAGGGGCATCCCGCTGAGGGAGGAGCTGATCCGCCTGGTGGTGCACGGAACCCTGCATGCGCTTGGCCGCGAGCACCCCGAGGGCCCGGAGCGCACCCATTCGCCCATGTGGCGCCGGCAGGAGCGTTACGTGAAGGCCCTCGCGTGATACCGTTCTTCCATTTCTTCCTCGCGCCGCTGTTGGCTGCGCTGCTCACGCTCTGGGCGGCGTGGCTCGCGCTGGCTGCCGAGTCCGATGCCGATCTGCCGCGTGCGCTGAGCGGCCAACTGGGTTCCTCGGCTGGTACCGGCACTCTCTCGCGGAATCTCCACATCGCGCACCTGTCGTTGCTGGTTCTTGCCGGAGCCGCGGCGGGCTTCGCCGTGGCCTGGTGGGCCTGGTCGCCGGCCGTTGGCCTGGCCCGGCTCTTCCTGGCCGTTCTCCTGGTCTGGATCGTGGGCGATCTTCTGCCGCGGCTGCTCGCCGCGGTGGCCCCCGAGCTCACCATTCCCGCCCGGCGCGCTGCGGCGGCCACCCTGGCGCCGTTTCGCCCCCTGATTCGCCTTGCCGAGTGGGCGGATGCCCGGGCCCGCGCCAGGGCGCCGGTGCAGTTGACCAGGCGCGCCGGCGCGGCCCAGCGCGATATGCTACTCGGCGTATTCACCCTGGCCGACATGACGGTGGCCGAGGTGATGACCCCGCGGATCGATATTATCGCCGTGGATTCCGCCGCCGATCGGGAACAGGTGGTCAAGATTCTCAGAAGCTCGGAGCACGCGCGGCTGCTGGTTTACGACAGCCATCCCGACGCGGTGGTGGGCGTCGTCTATGCCAAGGATATTCTCGCCGTGGGGCCCGACGATCCGAGGCCCTGGCGTGTCCTCATCCGGCCGGCTGCGTTCGTGCCCGAAGGGAAGACCCTGGATCGCCAGCTACGCGATTTCCAGCTGGGGCCGAGTCATCTGGCGGTGGTGGTGGATGAATTCGGGGGCACCGCTGGCATCGTGACGCTGGAGGACATCCTCGAGCAGATCGTCGGTGAGATTCAGGACGAGTACGACACCGACGAGGTGGCCCAGATCCAATTGGTGACCGAAGACCATTGGCGGGTCGAAGGCGGGGTAGCGCTCTCCGAGCTCGAATCCGCGCTGGGTCATGATTTTGGCCGTGACGACGTGAGCACCGTCGGGGGCCTGGTACTCGCCGAGTTCGGCCGGGTGCCGCGTCCGGGCGAGTCGATCGACGTGGAAGGCTACCGCCTCGTAGTCGAGCACCTGGTGCGGCGGCGGGTCAAGTGGATCGCCATCCATCGGGTTCGGGTCGAAGCAGCGGTCGCCCCTCCCGAGAGGGCGGTGCGATGATCTGGGTGGCGGTCCTGCTCGGCGTCATGCTCACCGCCTTCGGCGCCACCGCCGGCGCGGCGCTGATCACGGTGAGCCGGGCCGAGCTCACCCGCGCGGTAGGACGGCGACTCCGCGGTGACTCTTCGCTGCTGACCGGACTGGCACAAATCGACTACTACCTCACTGCTGCGTCCGCCACCACATCGCTGGGGGTCCTGCTGCTCGGGGCAGCGGTGCCGGGGCTGTTGGCCGGCTCCGGTGCGCCACCGCTGATCGTGGGAGTAGCCCTCCTGGCCGTGCCGCTCGTCCTCTTTGCCGCCTACTTGGTTCCCCGCTGGCTCACTCAGCCGCGGGCGGAAACCGTGGCGGAGCGGGTGATCCCGATCCTGCGTCCCTGGTCTCGGACTCTCGGTCTCCTGCTGCCGGCCCGTACTGCCACCCGGCCCACCGCGCTGCGGTCCATCTGGCGTGAGGGAGCCGCGGTGGGCGTGGAAGACGACAGCGAGCTGATGATCGTGGGCGGTGTGATGGCGTTCAGCTCCCGCCAGGTGCGCGAGGTCATGAGGCCTCGTACCGAGATCGTGGCCATTGAGGAAAACGCCCCTCTGGAAGAGATCCGGCTGGTCTTCGCCGGCAGCGGCTACAGCCGGATTCCGGTGTTTCGCGAGACGCTGGACGACATCGTGGGCATGCTTCACGCCTTCGATCTGTTCAAGCTGGAGCCGGGCGACCCGCTGCCGGTCAGGCCCGTAGCCGTCACTCCGGCCAGCCGGACCTGTGGCGATCTTCTGCTGGACATGCAGCGCGAGCGGCGCCACCTGGCGGTGGTGCTCGACGAATTCGGTGGCACCCTCGGCATAGCTACCCTGGAGGACCTCCTCGAGGAGCTGGTGGGCGAGATCTTCGACGAGCACGACGAAGAGGTCCGCCAGGCGCCCACCGCCGTGGCCGCCATTCTCGAGACCGACGGCAATGTCTCGCCCGAGGCCATCCAGGAGCGCTTCGGCGTGTCGCTGCCGGCCGGGCGCTCGACCACCGTGGGCGGGCTGCTGGTCGAGTGGGCGGGTCGCATTCCCAATGCCGGCGAGCGGTTCTATGTCCGCGGTCTCGAGTTCGACGTGATCCAGGCTTCGCCGACGCGGATCGAGCGGTTGCTGATCCGCTCCGGCTCCGCGCCGGCCATCCCCCTCGCCTCCGGCACGCCATGAACCAGCTCATCGAGCGGATGGTCGAGCTGGTCCGCAAGGGAGACCTGGCCAATTTCCTCCGCCGCGCTCCCGAGCTCGAGCCGGCGGACCTGGCCGACGTGCTTTCCGCGCTGGACGAGAAGGAGCGCGTCGCGGTGGTGGAGGCACTTCCTCCGAAACTTTCCAGCCAGGCCCTGGCCGAGATGCCGGAAGAGGCGCACGCGGGAGAGACCTTGGCCGCGCTGAACCCGCATCGGGCAGCCGAGATCGTCCGAGAGCTCGACGACGATGACGCGGCCGACATCCTGGGCGAGCTGGATCAGAGCGAGCAGGAGCAGATCCTCTCCGGTGTAAGGGACCGATTCGAGGTGGACCGGCTGCTCCGCTACGACGAGGAGACCGCCGGTGGCCGGATGACCACTCACGTGGTGACCGTCACCGATACGGCCACCGCGGGCCAGGCGCTGGAGGAGATCCGGCGCCAGGCGGAAGAGGTGGAAGATTTCTATCAGGTGTTCGTAGTGGACTCGAACGGCAGGCTGGTAGGCGTGCTCCCCTTCAAGGATCTGGTCATCAGCCGGCCGGAACGGCCGGTCCGGGACTTCATGGCCGATGCCGACATCTCAGTCACTGCGGATCTGGACCAGGAGGAGGTCGCCCGGCTGATGGCCCGCTACAACCTGCCGAGCGTGCCGGTGGTAGACGAGCAGGGGCGCTTACTGGGGCGGGTGACCTTCGACGACGTCATCGACGTGGTCGAGGCGGAGACCACCGAGGACCTGCTCAAGTTCGGTGGTGTATCGCCCGACGAGGATCTGGCCGCGGGATGGAAAACCGCCGTACGGAGCCGGCTACCCTGGTTATCGCTGAACCTGATCACGGCGTTCCTGGCCGGCGGTGTCGTCTTCTTCTATCAACACACTATCGAGCAGACGCTCGCCCTGGCGGTCTGGATGCCGGTCATAGCGGGCATGGGAGGGAATGCCGGAACCCAGGCCCTTGCCGTCACCGTGCGCCGGCTCGCGCTCGGCTTGATCCCGGTAAACGTCTTCACCCGGGTGGTGGGCAAGGAGATCCTGGTCGGGATCACCAACGGCGTCGTCATGGGCGTGGCCGTCGGTACCGTGGCCGCCCTGCTGGGGCAGGGGCTGCGCCTTGGGGTGGTAGTCTTTCTGGCGATGGCGGGCAATCTGATGGTTGCCGGGTTCGCCGGGGCTTTCATTCCGATCATCCTCGAGCAGATGGGCGTAGACCCGGCGGTGGCATCGTCGATCTTCGTCACAGCCTTTACCGATATATGCGGCTTCCTGCTGTTGCTCGGCCTGGCGGGGTGGTTTCTGCTCTGATCCTGGGCGCTTAGTGCTGCGATTCCAGCGCAAGCGTAGATCTCTGCTTTTTTCACCACGAAGGCACGAAGGACACCTTCGTGCCTTCGTGGTAAAGTATCACCGGAGAGTTGTCGCTCTACCCAGCTAACAGTCCCAAAAACCAACGACACTCAATCTCGGGTGGAGGCGCGCCTTTGCTTGTTCCTAAGCTAGTCACCACGCTGAAGTCCTATACACGCGCTCAGCTCGCAGCCGACCTCACCGCCGGAGTGATCGTTGGGATCGTGGCGCTGCCGCTCGCCATCGCATTCGCCATCGCCAGCGGGCTCACCCCCGAACGCGGCCTGTACACCGCGGTAATCGCCGGGCTGGTGATATCGGCGCTGGGTGGATCCCGGGTTCAGATCGGCGGCCCCACCAGCGCGTTCGTGGTGATCGTCTATGGCATCGTGCAGGAGTACGGGGTGGACGGGCTGACCGTTGCTACCGTGATGGCCGGGCTGCTGCTGATCGGCTTCGGCCTGGCCCGCCTGGGAGGAGCCATCAAGTTCATCCCGTTCCCGGTGGTCACCGGGTTCACCTCGGGCATCGCCGCCATCTTGATTGTGCAGCAGCTCCGCGATGCTCTCGGGCTCCAGTTGGCCAGCGCGCCCCCCGAGCTCATCGAGCGGCTGACGGTATACGCGGCCAACCTCCGCGGCATCAACCCTTATGCAGTGGGCATATCGGCCGCGACTCTGCTGATGCTCTGGCTCTGGCCCCGCCTCAGCCACAGGATACCGGCCCCGTTTGTCGCCCTCATGGCGACGACTGTGCTGGTTCATCTGCTGGAGCTCCCGGTCGAAACCATCGGCGGGCGGTTCGGGGAGATCCGGGCCGGTCTGCCCCGTCTTTCGCTACCCTCGATCTCACTGGCGGAGGGAAGGGAGCTGGTGGCTCCCGCCCTCGCCATTGCGGCGCTGGGTGCCGTGGAATCGCTCTTATCCGCGGTGGTGGCGGATGGCATGATCGGAGGCAGGCACCGTTCGAATATGGAGCTGGTGGCGCAAGGCGTGGCCAACGTTGCGGCACCACTGTTCGGAGGCATGCCCGCCACCGGTGCCATCGCCAGGACCGCCACCAACGTCAAGAGCGGCGGGCGAACGCCGGTCGCCGGCATTACCCACGCCCTCACTCTGCTGGTGATCACCCTGTTCTTCGGGCGTCTGGCCGGCCTCATTCCGCTGGCGACGCTGGCGGCGATCGTGCTCTGGGTGGCCTACCGGATGGCCGAGTGGCGGGTGTTCAAGAGCGAGCTCAGCGCGCCCAAGAGCGACGCCATCGTCATGGTCGCCACCTTCCTGCTCACGGCCCTGGTAGATCTCACCATCGGAATAGGCGTAGGCATGGTGCTCGCTTCGTTCCTCTTCATGAAGCGGATGGCCGAAGTCACCAACATCACGCTGGTCTCCCGGGAGCTTCACGACGCGGGCCCCAGCCCGGACCATTCCGGGGCCATCTACCGGCGGAATATCCCGGCCGGTGTGGAGGTGTACGAGATCAATGGGCCGTTCTTCTTCGGAGCCGCGGAGAAGTTCAAGGACACCCTGAGCGAGATTTCCCGGAAGCCCAGGGTGCTGATCATCCGGATGCGGCACGTGCCCGCCATAGATTCCACGGCCATGCACGCGCTGCGCGACCTGGTGCGGCGGACCCGCAAGGACGGCACCGCCGTGTTCTTTTCCGACGTGCACGCACAGCCGCTGATTGCGTTGGGTCGGTCGAAGCTGCTGGACGAGATTGGTGAGGCAAACCTGTTCGGCAACGTTGATGAGGCGCTGGCAGCGGCGGAGGCACATCTCCTGAAGCCGGCCGGCTAGTGGGTCTCCTCCGCCGGCTCCCGCTGGTCGACCGCGGCACCCAGCCGAAAGAGCACCTGGCGGATCATGGCACGAGCCAGCTCGTGCTCACCCATGAAAACCGTCCCCAGATTTTCCCGCCGCATCAACTCCGCCTCTTCATCGCTGTGGGTACGTAGCAGGGTCTCGATCCTGGGGTTGAGCGTTCGGGCGATCTCTACTATCCGGCGCACCTTTACCGGGTCCGGAGTGGCGACGATCAGCAGGCTGGCCCGGGCCACGTGCCCCTGGATCAAGGTCGCCGGCTCCGACGCGTCGCCGGAAACGGCCGCGATCCCGCGGGCGCGAAGCTGTTCCACCAGGTCCCGATTCTGCTCCACCACCACGAAAGGAATCTTCCTCGCCGCCAGCGCCTGGGCAATCCGCCGCCCCACCCGCCCGAAGCCGACCAGGACCACGTGCCCGGTCAGGGTTTCCTGGTCGAACGAGGCCGGCAGCTCGGCCAGCGGATCGTCGCTGCGCTCCAGAGCCCGCGCGAGCTGGGAGCGAGCCCGGATCCAGCGTTGGGCCGGCTCGATGGCGGCAAAGACGAAGGGGTTTAGCGAGATGGAGATCAGGGCGCCGGCCACGATCAGACTCTGCCCGCTGGGCGGCAGCAGTCCGAGCGAGACGCCCAGTCCGCCCAGGATGAAGGAGAATTCGCCGATCTGCGCCAGGCTGGCGCCGACGGTCAGCGCCGTGTTGAGCGGGTAACGAAACGCCAGGACCAGGGCTATCGCCGCCACCGTCTTTCCGATCATGATGATGGCGGTGACCGTGAGGGCCTTGAGCGGGTCCTGGATCACGGCCTGCGGGTCGAACAGCATCCCCACCGATACGAAGAACAGCACGGAAAAGGCGTCGCGCAGGGGCAACGACTCTTCCGCGGCCCGATGGCTGAGCGACGACTCCCGCATCATCATGCCGGCGAAAAACGCGCCCAGCGCGAAGGAGACGCTGAACAGCTCGGACGCCAGGTACGCCACTCCGACGGCGGCCGAGATGACGGCGAGAGTAAAGAGCTCGCGCGAGCCGGTGCCGGCCACCGCCCACAACAGACGCGGCAACACCCGGCGCCCGACCAAGAACATGAGCGCCAGGAAGGCGGCAACCTTGCCGATGGTTATCGCCAGGGTGCGCCATAGAGATTCTGGAGCCTGGTCGCCGGGCGCTGCCGTGCCGGGCTCGCCCAGGATCGCTGCCAAGGCGGGAAGCAGCACCAGGGTCAACACCATCACCAGATCCTCGACCACCAACCAGCCGACCGCGATCCGGCCGTTGACCGTCTTGAGCAGTCCCCGCGACTCCAGCGCCCGGAGCAGCACCACCGTGCTCGCCACCGATAGCGCCAGGCCGAATACCAGGGCGGCACCGAGGTCCCATCCCCACCACAACGCGGTTCCCGCACCTAGGGTGGTCGCCACCAGGATCTGCACTACCGCCCCGGGAATGGCGATTCCGCGCACCGCCAGCAGATCGTCGAGGGAGAAGTGCAACCCCACCCCGAACATCATCAGCATGACGCCGATCTCGGCCAACTGGCCGGCGAGCTCGATGTCGGCTACGAAGCCCGGGGTGCCCGGACCGATGATGATCCCCGCCACCAGGTAGCCGACCAGCGGGGGCAGCTTGAGCCGGGTGGCCAGGTAACCCAGGATCAGCGCCAGCCCGAGGCCGGCGGCGATGGTGGTGATGAGGGTAATACCGTGAGGCATGGAATGAAGCTCGAGAGGGGAAGCCTAGAGCATGCCCGATAGCAGGGTCGCGATCCCGAGAAAGCCGAGAAAACCGGCGATATCGGTGATGGTTGTGAGCACGATGGAGGAGGACTGCGCCGGGTCGAGCCCCAGGCGGCGCAGCGTGATGGGCACCAGGGCGCCGGCCAGCCCGGCCACAACCATCGCAACCAGCATTGCCAGGGCGATCACCAGGACCAGGCCGGCCGAACGGCTCCAAAGATATACCCCGAGCCCGCAGGTGATGGCTATCGCGAAACCGTTGAGCAAGCCCACTCTCGCTTCCTTGTAGGTGACGGTAAACCACTGCCGGGGCGATATCTCGCGGAGCACGAGCCCTCTCATGGTGACCGCCAGGGCCTGAGCGCCGGCATTACCCGACTGACCCGCGACCACCGGCAGCAGCACGGCCAGCGCGGTGAACTGGGCGATGGTGCTCTCGAACATGCCCACGACGGCGGCCGCCAGAAAGGCGGTCAGCAGATTGACCTGAAGCCAGGGGAGTCGCTTGCGCACGGCGAACATGGGTTTCGACAGCGCCCGCTCATCGGCGCTGGCGCCGGTCATGGTCTGGATGTCGGCCGACAGGTTCTCCTGCATGGCCTGCATGAGACGCGAGCCTGGGATCACGCCGAGCAGATGGCCGTGCACGTCGATCACGGGGAGATCCGCCAGCCGGTAGCGCTCGACCAGTTCGGCCACCTCCTCTCGCGGAGTGAGGGGGGTTACGGTCGCGACCACCGGCCTGGCCAGCGTGGCAAGGGCGACGTCGGGCTCGGCCGTGGCCGCATTCTGTAGCGGCACGCTGCCGGCGAGCCGGTTCTGGTCGTCGAGGAGAAAGACGTCCCGGCCGGTCTGGACCCGGGATCCACGCAGCGAGGCGATGGCGGCCGCCGCGGTGGTGGTCTGGCGAAAGACCGCGACCCGGGTGTGCATGATCCGGCCGGCGCTGTCCACCGGGTACGTCATGAGCTGCTCGATCTCCGTCCGGATCGGCGGAGCCAGCCGCTCCAGGTAGCGCCGGGCCTGGGCTTCCTCCAGGACGGCGAGGATCGGCAGGGCCTCGGTGGGCATGAGCTCTGACAGGAGAGCAGCCACGAGGGGGTCCGGCAGCTCGACCATGACTGCGGCGGCGGCGTGGGGGCTGAGGCGCCGCCACACGGGCGCGAGGATCGGCGCGGACAGGTTCGCCAGCTCCGGTGCCACCTCGCCGGGCTCCAGCTCCTCGATCTTCAGGGCGGCCTCCCAGGGATGCTCCCGAAGGAAACGGCTGTCCACCACCTGGACCGCCCGGGTGAGGCTGCCGGTCATGCGCCGGTGCTCCTGTCCGGTAGAGTAAGCGGCTGGGTACGGTCGGGCGGCGGCGCCATGTGCACCAGCTCGCCGACGACCGTCACGTACGCCTCCGCCAGATGGAAGAGTACCGACATCTCGGTGGACACCGGCTCCTCGGGCTCGGCCTGGTGGAGGCCCTTGTCGAGGTCCGCCCGGCTCAGGCCACCGAGGAGCTCGCCCTGCTCGTCGGTGACCGGGAGCGCCAGGCTGGTGGACCAGGACGCCTGGGCCGCCGCCGTGGCGAGCGACGCGGAGTCCACCAGCGCCCGCTGCCGCTGCGCCAGTGCCGCGAGCCTCGTGGCACCGGGCGAGTGCAGCAACGCCGCGACGGGAACCGTCCCGAGGTACCTTCGGCCGGCGTCCACCACATACAGCACGCTCTCCTCGGGCCGCCGCCGCATCACCAGCATCTCGACCGCCTCGGCCACTGTGTGCTCCTCACTGACGGTGGGGACGTCGTGGTCCACCCACGCGCCGACCCGGGAGCGGGAGTAGGTCAGGGCTCGGCGGTAGTGCCGGGCCGTGCCCGCCGGCAGGTCGGCGAGCACCAGATCGCGTGCCGGGCCAGACATCTGGCGCAGGATTGCGAGCGCGTCACGGCTTCCCAGTTGGGAAAGGAGCGCACCCGCACGGTCGGCGGCTATGCCCGAGATGCATTGGGCGGCCGCCCAGGACGCCATGCGCGCCAGGGCCGGAGCCGCGATCCGGACCGGCACCAGCTCCAGCAGGGCGGCGGTGTCGGCAGGTGCCAGCGCCTCCAGCGAGCGGGCCGCCGATGCGGGGCGCTCCTCCAGAAAGGCGAGCGCGAGCTTGACCGGCTCAGCCACGCGATTCCTCCGGCGGGCTGACGATCAGGGGCTCGTCATGAAACCGGGACGCCGGCACGTGCACCCGCCCGGCCTCGCCGGCGAGCACGATGCCGGTGGGGGTGAACTCGACCACCTCGCCGGCCATCTCGCCGATCCGCGCCCGTTCGCCGGGCCGCAGATAGCGGCGCACATGATGGGCGCCGACCAGATTGGCCACCAGGCTCCTGGCTCCCAGCCCGAAGGCGAGCGACAGCCCGGCGAGAAAGCCGCCCAGTACGATGCTCACGGTAGTGGTGATCAGGGTGACTTTCACGCCCATCTGGTCGATGCCGATCACGATGGCGCCGATGACCGTGACCAGCTGTGCCACGCGCCCCAGGGCCGCGCTCTGGGGTACCCTCGCGCTCGCGAGGGCATCCTGGACGAACTCCCGCACGATGCCGCTCAACAGGTATCCCGCGATGATGATGAACAGCCCGACCAGGAGGGTGGGCAGGTACTGGACCACCCGGCCCAGCCAGGTCACGGCGGGGTCCAGTCCGGCGACGTCCAGGGCGACCGTAGCGAAGAGCACCACCGTGCTCCACATGACCAGGTTTCCGATCAGCCGGAGGATGATGGATGACCGCCCCGCGATCTCGAGCTCGGGCGAGCGGTCGGACCGGTCGAGGCGGCGGTAGATTCGCTCGCCCAGGCCTATGGTCAGACGGCGGAGCCACCGCCCGATCAGCAGACCGGCCAGCGTGATCAGCAGCGCGGCCAGGATCTCGGGGAGGTGAGCGATCAGCCGGGTGGAGAGGTCGACAACGCGGTCGCGGAGAATCTGAAGCGCGTCGGTGAGCCGTTGCATGGGAGCGCTCCGGTTCGGTGTGGTAGTCCTCTGTGCGATCGTTGTCGTAAGATGCACCGGGCACCACCCCGAGTCGAGCTACAGCTCGGCGGAACGGGCCGAGATCCTTGTACCGCCTCTTCGTGTTCTTCGTGCCTTCGTGGTAAAGCGTCACCGGCAGGTGGTTTGATCTGGGAGGCTTGCGCGACTACAATCTTTGGCCAGAGGGGCCTCCCCTGTGGCTGCGGCTGAAGCATGAATGAAGGAGGAGACATGAGAATCGGGATCATCGGCGCGGGCCAGATCGGCGGAACGCTGGCGCGCCGCCTCACCGCGCTGGGGCATGACGTGTCCATCGCCAACTCGCGGGGGCCCGCGTCGCTGGCCGGGCTGGCGAGCGAGACCGGAGCCAGGCCGGTCACGGTCGAGCAGGCTGCTCGTGCCGGAGAGGTGGTCATCGTCACCATCCCCATGAAGAACGTTCCGCGGTTGCCTGCCGGCCCTTCGCTACGCTCAGGGCAGGCTCTGTTCGGCGGAGTGCCCGACGACGTCGTCGTGGTGGACACCGGCAACTATTACCCGCAAGAGCGCGACGGCCGGATCGATGCGATCGAGGACGGCACCACGGAGAGCCGGTGGGTGTCCCAGCGGCTCGGCCGTCCGGTGGTCAAGGCGTTCAACAACATCTACGCGCGCCACCTGCTGGAGCGCGGCAAGCCCAGGGGCGCCCCCGGGCGCATCGCCCTGCCGGTGGCGGGCGACGACCGGCGCTCCAAGGAGATCGTCATCCGGCTGCTCGATGAGCTCGGGTTCGACGGGGTGGATGCCGGAAGCCTGGACGAGTCCTGGCGGCAGCAGCCGGGAACGCCGGTGTACGGAACGGATCTCGACGCCGATGGAGTACGAAAGGCGCTGGCAGAGGCAAGGCCGGAGCGCGGCGCAGCGTTTCGGGCGGGCGGCAAAGAGGCGGAAGTACAGCGGCGGTAGATAAAGAGGCGGACGGTGAAGAGGCGGACGATACAGAGGCGTCCGCCATTACCGCCCGAGTCGAGCGTAGCGAGGAGGCTACCGCCTTCACCCACATTGACTGCAATTAAGGAGGCGAATCATGACTGCCGCACAGCCGATTATTCCGTGTCTGTGGTTCGACACCCAGGCCGAAGAAGCCGCCCGGTTCTACACCAGCATCTTCAAGAGCTCCAGGATCGTCGCCGTGACCCGCTACGGCGAGGCCGGGCGGGAAGTTCACGGGAGACCCGCGGGAACGGTGATGACGGTCGAGTTCGAGCTCAACGGACAACCGTTCACCGCCCTCAACGGCGGCCCCCACTTCAAGTTCAACGAGGCCGTTTCCTTCCAGGTCATGTGCCGGACGCAGGAGGAGGTGGACCACTACTGGAACCGGCTGGGCGAGGGCGGGGACCCGAAGGCTCAGCAGTGCGGCTGGCTCAAGGACAAGTACGGACTCTCCTGGCAGGTCGTCCCGACCGGGATGGTGGAGATGCTGAACGATCCCGACCGGGAGAAGGCGGACCGCGCCATGGAGGCGATGCTGGAGATGAAGAAGCTCGATATCGCGGCGTTGGAGCGGGCTTTCGAGGGGAAGAGAGAAACGGTAAGACGGTAAGTCGGACAGGAAGACAGACGCTCGGAATGACGCGCGTGTGCTACCGCCCTATCTGACCGCCCGTCGAGATCTGGATGCCCGTTTCCTCATCGAGGAGCTGATGCCGAGGCTATTGATCCTTTTGCTCCTCGCCACCGGCTGCGCGGGGCAGTCGCGCCGAGCTGCTCCCGCTGCGGCCCTGGGCGTGCCTGCCTGGGCAGGGGATGCGATCTGGTATCAGATCTTCGTCGAGCGCTTCCGAAACGGCGATCCGTCGAACGACCCGGCCGTGCGCGATATCGAAGGGGTGACGGATGAGCGCACGCCCGACGGCTGGGCGCCGACTCCGTGGTCGCAGGACTGGTATCGGCAGGAGCCCTGGGCCGTGGCCACCGGGAAGGACTTCTACGGGACCGTGCAGTTTCGCCGGTATGGCGGCGACCTGCAAGGCGTCGTTGACCGGCTCGACTATCTCCAGGATCTCGGCGTCACCGTCCTGTACCTCAACCCGGTGAACGACGCCCCCTCGCTGCACAAGTACGACGCAAGGAACTACCGCCACATCGACCGTAACTTCGGACCCGACCCGCGCGGCGACGAGGCCCGCATGGCTGCCGAGGACCCCGGCGATCCGGCCACCTGGGGCTGGACCGCCGCCGACAGCCAGTTCCTGGCCTTGGTGCGCGAGGTCCATCGCCGGGGCATGCGCATCATCGTGGACTATTCCTGGAATCACACCGGGATCACCTTCTGGGCCTGGCGGGACGTGCTCACGCACCAGCGCGCGTCCCGGTTCGCCGACTGGTACGCTATCGAGCGCTTCGACGACACCGCCACCCCGGACACCAACGAATTCCGGTACCGCGGCTGGGTCGGCGTGCCGTGGCTCCCGGAGTGGAAAAAGGTCGGGCGGCCGCCGGGACAGACCCACGGCGCGATCGAAGGGAACCTGGTACCGGGCGTCCGGGACTTGGTGTTCCACGTGACCCGGCGCTGGCTGGACCCCGACGGGGACGGAGATCCCTCGGATGGCGTGGACGGCTTCCGGTTGGACGTGGCCGAGATGGTGCCGCTCGGCTTCTGGCGTGACTACCGGCGCTTCGTGCGGAGCATAAATCCGGATGCCTACCTGGTGGGCGAGGTGTGGTGGGAGTCATGGCCTGACCGGATGTACGACCCGGCGCCCTGGCTGAGGGGTGATGTGTTCGACGCCGTGATGAACTATCGCTGGTATGCTCCCACGCGGAGCTTCTTCGGCGCCGCGGTGCCGGCTCCCACCGCATCGGCCTACGCCGCAAGCCTCGACTCGCTCGCCGGCGGCATCGGCCCGGCGCACCTCAAGGCGATGATGAACCTGACAGCGAGCCACGACACCCCCCGCTTCAGCACCTCGGTCTATAACCCGGGCCGCTACAAGTACCGAAACAACCCCCGGGAGGACCCCGGCTACCGGATCGGCCGGCCCGACGAGCGCACCCGCCGGATCCAGCAGATGATCCTGGCGCAGCAGTTTACCTACGTCGGTGCGCCGCACATCTGGAACGGCGACGAGGTGGGGATGTGGGGTGCGGATGATCCCGACGACCGCAAGCCGATGGTGTGGTCCGACCAGCGCTACGACGACGAGGTCGCGCATCCCTTCGGCCGGCCACGGCGCCGCGACAAGGTGGCGCCTGACAGCGCGCTCTTCCGGGTCTATCGGGACCTGATCGCCCTGCGGAAACAGCACTTGCGGCTGTTCGTCGACGGAACGTTGAGCTGGCTCCTCACCGACGACGAACGCGGCCTGCTCGCGTATGACCGTGTCCTCGGTGACCAGCGTGCTATCGTCGCCTTTAACGTCTCGGATGAGCCACTGGGGCTCTCCCTCGCCGCGGACGGGAGGTACCGGCTCGCCTTCCCGGCGGGCGGAGCGGCCACCGTGGCCGACGGGACGCTAAGGGCCCAGCTGCCGCCGCGGACGGCGAGGGTGTGGATCCGGGAGTGACTCCTTAACTGGTTAACTGCGCACCACGGAGACACGGAGAACACGGAGGGAGCACGGACAGGACTAGCGCAGTATTCTCCTTAGACCGTGAAATAAAGTGTGAACGTTGAAGTTGATCAGAAGACCTGAGGACAGTCCCTGCAGCCGCATATAGGTCATCAATTGAGAGGAGTGAATCGGCAGGAGCTTGTCAACCGATTTGATTTCGACGATGAGGGAGTCCTCGATCAGGAGGTCGATCACATACCCCTTGGCGATCTGTATGCCTTTGTATGCGAGAGGCAGGACAACCTCGCTGTGGTGGGAGATTTCTCGAAGCTCCAGCTCACGGCACAGGCAGGCGTGATAGCTGGATTCCAGGAGACCTGGCCCTAGATGCCGATGTACTTCGATCGCGGCTCCGATGACCCTTTCGCTAACTGGATTGGTGGGATGCTCGATTAGTCCCACAGCTCCTCCCCGAAAGGCCCGAACATAGGAGTTGCTTGTGAGGAATCATCATCATTTACATGCAGTCCGTGCTCCCTCCGTGTTCTCCGTGCCTCCGTGGTGCGCAGTTAGGAATCGCCTGCAATCTCTTGATGAGAGCTTACTTCGCGGGCCGGATGCGGATCGCCTGGCCCCCGCCGGGCGCCAGAATGATGCGCAGCCGGGTCGCGGAGGTCACCGGGCGTCGGGTGATGGTGACCGGCAGGGGATTTTCCAGCCAGTTCGCCTTCGGCCCGTCGGCATAGATCTCCGCCACGTAGTGCCGGCCCCGCGCAAGAAATGAGAGCGGGACGTCGAGAGTGCGGCCCTCCTCGTCGGTGATGGCGCCCAGGAACCAGGTCTGGCCGCCGCGCTCGCGGCGTGCGACCACCACGTAGTCGCCAATCCTGGCATCGATCACCCGGGTCGTGTCCCAGTCCACGGCCACGTCGCGAATGAACTGAAACGCGGGCTGCCCTTCGTAGTTCTCCGGGAGATCCGCCGCCATCTGCAGCGGTGAGTAGATCACGACGTACAGCGCGAGTTGTTTGGCCAGAGTGGTACGGATACGCGGCTCGTCCGGCCGTCGGGGGCGTCCGGTGCCCCGCTCGATGAGCAGGTCGAAGACTCCCGGCGTAAAGTCCATGGGCCCGGCCAGCAGCCGGGTGAAGAAGAGGATGGTCTCGTGCTCCGGCGGGTTGCCACCGTCGCCGCTCCAGGCGTTGTACTCCTGCCCCCGGGCGCCTTCGCGGCTCATCATGTTGGGATAGGTCCGGCGCTCGCCGGTGTCGTGCATTGGCTCGTGGACGTTCACCATGATCCCATACCGCGCGGCCGCCTCGATCACGCGGCGGTAGTGGCGCACCATGTACTGCGAGTAGTGTGAGTGACCCTCGCTGGTCTGGTCGGTTACGTAGCCTGATTTGATGGCATCGAGGCCCAGCGAATGGTACCGGGAGAAGGCGCTGTCCAGCTGGCGCTCGTAGTTCTCGATCCCACCCGACGTCTCGTTGTGCACAATCAGCCGCACGCCTTTCTTCCGCGCGTACGCGGCGACGGCCTCCAGGTCATAGTCGGGATAGGCCCGGGTGAACGAGAACGCGTCCCGATTCTGCATCCAGTCGCCGTCCCAGCCGGTGTTCCACCCCTCGACCAGCACGCCGCCGAATCCGTTGGCCGCGGCAAAGTCTATGTAGCGGCGCGCGTTGGCCGTCGTGGCCCCGTGCTTCGGCCCGGAGCTCCAGGTCATCGTGCCGATGTGCATCCCCCACCAGATGCCCACGTACTTCATGGGGTGGATCCACTCGGTGCTGGTGAGCGAGTTCGGCGGGTTGAGGTTGAGGCCCAGCAGCGAGGGCGCCAGGTCGGTGGCGCGGTCGGCGAGCTGGATGGTCCGCCAGGGTGTCACGAACGGGGTGCGTCCGCGCACCTTGACGCCGTCAGCCAGCGGCGCCAGCGCCGCGCTGAGGACCCGGGTCTCCAGGCGTGGCTTCCGCAGAAACATCCGGGCGTAGTCCACCAGATTCGCCTCGTGGATCACCATGAAGGTGCGGCCGTCCTGGAGCTCCATCGTGAGCGGCGTCTGCACGCTGTCGAGCACGCTGACGGGTCCGGACGAGTACAGCATCTCGGAGCGGTCCAGCCGGGGCCAGTTGGACGGGATCCACCAGGCGCGCGCATTGTCCGCGAGGGCGAACTCGGTCAGCTCGTTGGTGATCTCGAACCCGCCGAGGCCGGGCTGCTCGGGGAGCTCGTAGCGGAAGCCCACGCCGTCGTCGAAGGCGCGCACCCGGAGCGTGAACCGCCGGCGCCGGGCCCTGGTCTCCTCCACCGTGACGGCCAACTCGTTGTGGTGGTCGCGCACCCGCGCCACCTCGCCCCAGGGCTGGGTCCACCATTCGTCGTGCGACTGGCGGGTCGTGTCGGTAATGCGGAGCCCGTCGCGCAGCGGCGGCGTGCCTCGGAACTCGAAGCCGAGCAACGATGGGAGGATCAGCGCCCGCCCATCGCGCACCAGGCTGTAGCTCAGCCGGCCCTCGCGAATCTCCACCGCGACCTCGGTACGACCGTCGGGCGAGGCGGCGCGGACCTGGCTCCGGAGGGGCGTGGCGGCCACAAACGCGGCCAGGACGAGGCAGGCAACAACAAACTGCGCACCACGAAGACACGGAGAGCCTGCCCCGGGCGTAGCGAGGGGACACGGAGGTTGCACGGAGGTGTTCACTATTTTCCCAATGCGATAGGGTAGAATGTCAACTGTGACGTTCGACACAACAACAATAACAGACGATTGAACACCGTAGCGCGCAGTTGCAGTTATGGACTGGCGCCCGGGTCGGCCGGTCGGCATCTTGGAAGCGCCTCAGACCTGGAGGGCATGTGCTTCGCGGATTGCGGGTCGTCGTTCCTGCGCTGCTGCTGGCAACCTCCGCCTGCGCGCACTCCGGCGGCGGCGATACGGCGCCCGCTGCGGGCTCGGTCGAGGTTGCGGTCACCAACCAGAACGCGCTGCCCATGGAGGTCTATGCCACCGGATCGGGAATCAACCACCGGATGGGGACGGTGCATCCCGGTATGGACGGTCATTTCACGATTCCTCAGAATTTGATCGGAAGCGGATCGGTCCAGTTCGAGGCCCGCCCCAGCGGGGGCGGACAACTATTCCGCTCCGGAAATCTCCTGCTCGCCCCTGGGTCATTTGTCGAATTCATGATTGCAGCCCAGCTCTTCAACAGCACGGTCACCCGTCGACAGTAGACAGGGGAAAGCTCTCCGTGGTGTGCTGTTTTTTACAACCCAGCGCCGCCGCCATTACGGCGACGACGCTGTGGATGGGTGGTGCAGGGTAGAGCGCCGGGCTTAGTAGCCCGGGTTCTGCGTCAGGTTCGGGTTGGTGGTGAGCTCGGACGCCGGTAGCGGGTACAGATCCCGGAAAGTCTCGGTCGCGGTGCCGGCCGGCGCGCCGCCTTTCCACGCCCAGACATAGTCGCCGCCGGTGAACAGGCCGTAGCGGATCAGGTCGGTCCGGCGGTGAGCTTCCCAGAGCAGCTCGCGTCCCCGCTCGTCCAGGATGAAGGGCAGCGTGAGCTCGGCGTCCGCGATATCCCCACTGGTATCCCCGTACGCGCGTTGCCGGAGGGCGTTCACGAAGGCCAGCGCCTGCGTCCGGTCGCCGCCGCCACCCCGCAGGTGGGCCTCGGCGTAGATGAGATACGCGTCACCGAGACGAAACATCGGGAAGTCCGTGTCAGGATGAGTCGCGTTGGAGCCGTCCGTCCCCAGACTGGTCTTGTTCACGTACTTGGGCGCCGGGATGCCGTCGCTGAAGCTGCTGATGCTTCCGACCTGGACCGTTTGGCCATCGGTCCAGAAGTACGACGCCCGCGGATCGCCGGGGGCAAACCGGTTGTATGCCTCCGGCTTGAGGCGCAGGCCGAACCAGCATCCGTCAACGCCGTAGTCAGAGGCGTTCATGGTGCCGCCGCACGAAGCATGGACCAGGAACGTGGTGCCACCAAAGGTCTGGGTACGCAGGCCATCCTGGACGATCGGGAAGATGATCTCCGGCGAGGTATGGTTGTCGGCCTGGAACAGGTGACGATAGCTGGGATCCAGCGTGAAGGGTCCCGCGATCACGGCCTGCGCCGCGGCCAGGGCCGGACCGTACTGCGGCGTGCCGGTGTAGACCGCGGCATTCAGGTAGACGTGGGCCAGCAGCATGGACGCAGCGGCGTCGGTCGCGCGGCCGTAGGTGCCCGGGCTGGCCAACGGCAGCAGGGGCCGGATGGCGTTCAGCTCGCTCACTACAAAATCAAAGAGCTGCTGGCGGGTGCTCTGCGCCGGTGGGGTGGCGCCGATCGGATCGGCCTCCGTCACCAGGGGGATGTTGCCGAACAGGTCGATCCCGTGCCAGTAGCTGAGCGCCCGGAGGAACCGTGCCTCGGCCCGGAACACCTGAATGTCCGCCGCGAGCTGGGGCGAGACGTTACGCTCCGCCAGGACGGCGTCGGCGGTCTGGCGCAGGAATTCGTTCGCCAGGCTGACCTGGAACGCGATCCGGTAGTACATCGCGACGACGAAGGAGTTGGATGAGGCCCAGAGCTGGGTATTCATCTCCGGTAGACCCACGTCGCCCCAGGCAATCACCGCCTCGTCGGTGGGCAGCTCCTGCGCCTCCCAGTAGAGACGCAGGTACTGCGAGAACCCCTCGTCGATGCCCTCGATGTCCCCGTCCCCCGCCGGTCCCCGCTGCCCGCTCACCGCGAGCCCGGCGTATAGCTTGGCGAGAAAGGCCCGGTACGAGCTGGGGTCGTCGAAGTAATTGGTGTCGGTGATGGTGGTGATCGGCAGCTCCGTCGTATCAGTGCAGCCGGCCGCCCCCAGGGTCAGGAGCGTGGCGACGATAAGCGCACGACGCGGATTGCGGTTCATGGCTCGGTCCCTTCTCGGGTGTTTTTCGTCCGTGGTCATGAGCTTACAGCCTCAGGCTCAGGCCGCCGCTGAACGTGCGGGAGCGGGGGAAAATGTTGTTGTCGATGCCATTCAGCGACGAGGTCGTCGGGCTCGGCGCGATGTTCGCGCTCGGATCCACGCCGCTGTAGCCGGTGATGGTGAACAGGTTCTGCACCGTCCCGAAGACCCGCGCCTGTTGGCCGCGCAGGTTAAAGGAGTAGCCCAGCGTCAGGTTGTCCAGCCGCAGGAAGGACGCATCCTCCACATAATAATCCGATTGCAGCTGCTGGGTGGCGAACTGGGTCTCCAGCACGGAGGTATGCAGGTTGTAGGGGGAGCCCTGGGTCAGCTCGCGGTAGTTGCCGTTGGTGGACGCAACGTTGTTGTACATGTAATTGCCCAGGTACGCCCGGAGCGTGAAGCCGAGATCGAGGTTGCCCAGGGCCAGGTAGGACGAATGGCCCAGAATCCATTTTGGCGCCGGGTCGTGGAACGGCCGGAGATCGCTCTGGTTGATGATGCCGTCCCCATTCTGATCCACGTAGAGGTCCTGGTCATTGATCACGCCATTCGGGACGCCGTCAATCCGGTCTCCGTTCACGTCCCGGTAGATCGGCTGCCCCCCTTCGCGGATGTGCTCGTAGACGTAGAACGAGTTGATCGGCACTCCCGGGGAAAGGACCTGGATGCGGGTTCCCACGCCGCCGGAGACGTCGCCCACCAGGATCTTGAGCGCCGACCCGCCGAAGGGGGTGATGGTCCGCAGGTTGTTCTTGTTGCGGGCCGCGGTGAAGTCCGCCTGCCAGGTCAGGCCACCCTCGTTGCCCGGCAGCAGCCGGGCACCAAGGCTGAGCTCGACGCCGTAGTTCCGCATGCTGCCGATGTTCGTGGTGACGAAATTCGACAGGTTGCTGAAAGCCGCAATAGGCACGTTGAAGAGCAGGTCGCTGGTCAGCTTGTCATAGTAGTCAATGGCCCCGGTGAACCGCTGATTGGCGAACCCGAAGTCGAGGCCGATGTTGAAGGCCCGGGTCTGCTCCCACTTGATGTTGGGATCCACGGCGCTGGGCCGGCTGGTGGTGAAGACGGTATCGCCGAACTGGTACTGGGTCTGGTTATCGCCGAGCTGATAGGAGGAGTACGCCAGGTAGTTCCCGAACGACTGGTTGCCGGTCCTGGCCCAGGAGCCCCGGAGTTTCAGGTCGGATAGCCCCTTGACCCCTCGGAGGAACGGCTCCTGCGACAGTCGCCACGCGACAGACAGGGAGGGAAAGGTGCCGAAGTCGTTCGCCTGCCCGAACCGCGAGGAGCCATCACGACGTATGCTCGCCGCGATGATGTAGCGATCGTCGATGTTGTAGTTGGCCCGGCCGTAGAAGGAGATCAGCTTGCTCCGCTGCTCGAACACGATGTGGCTGGTGGTAGCCGCTGGGACAAGGCTGTCGTTCCCAAAGGCGTCCGTGCTCAGGCCATTGCCCTCATAGTACACCGAGTCCATGTGGGACCTGGCAAAGGAGTAGCCGCCGGTAAGGTCGAGCGTGCCCGGACCCAGCGGCTTCGGCGTGGTGTAGTTCAGGAACGTCTCCAGCACCAGGTTCACCTGCTTCGGGTCGTAGCGCGTCTGCTGGCCGCCTCTGCCGGCCACTATCTCCCGGTGCAGGACGCTCGGGGTGAAGTTCTGGCGTCTGGCGTTGATCACGTCGAAGCCGAGGGTGGCGTTGGCCCGGAGCCCGTCGACCCACGGCAGGCTGTACTCCGCCTGCATATTGCCAATGCCGCGCCAGGTCGTGGCCTTCTCCTCGGCGAGATTCAGGATGGCGACCGGGTTGTCGGCCGAGGTCAGATTCTCGTTCGGCCAGTCATAGAAACCTGTGACCGTGGCGGGGTCTGCGATCGGCTGAGTCGGGCCATACTGCGCTGCGTTGGAGAGCACCCCGAGCGGGGTGAAGTTGTCGTCCGAGCGCGAGCCCCTCAGGTGGAAGCGCAGATTGAGGCGATCGTTGGCGAGCCGCTGGGTGAAATTGGCCCCCAGGCCGATTCGCCTGCCGCTGTTGCGGTCGATGATGCCTTTCTGGTCGAGGAAGTTGAGCGAGAGGCGATAGTCATTGGAGGCACCCGCGCCCGCCACGGCGACATTGTGCTCCTGGCCGAACCCGGTTCGGGAGATGGCGCCAAACCAGTCGGTGTTCTCGTTCTGCAGCTGGACGACGCTCCCGGGCGCGTGCTGCTCCACCGCCGAGCGGAATTGCTGCGCATTGAGCATCGAGGGTAGCCGGGTGACACTCGAGGCGGACACCGAGCCGGTGTACTCCCAACGCGCTTTCTCGCCCTGTTGCCCCCGCTTGGTCGTGATCAGCACCACGCCGTTGGCGGCGTTGGTGCCGTAGATGGCCGCGGCCCCCGCGTCGCGCAGCACCGTGATGCTCTCGATGTCGTCGGGGTTCAGGAAGTTGAGCGGGTCGCGCCCGGTGGTCACACCACCACCGTCGCCACCCAGGGGCTGCCCGTCTACGACGTAGAGCGGCTCGTTGCTCGCCGTGGTCGAGGTGGCGCCGCGAATCCGGATGGAGGTCCGCCCGCCCGGCTCGTTGTTCTCTACTACTTGGACGCCGGCAACCTTGTTCTGGATCAGCTCCGTGGGGGTAACCACCCGGCCGGTGTTGAACTCATTCGAGGTCACATTGGTCACGGCACCGGTGATGTTGCCCAGCTGTTGCTCCCCGTAGCCGACCACCACCAGCTCTGCCAGTTGAGCCGCCTGAGCAGCCAGGGCCACATCCATGTCGATCGTCTCGCCTGCCGCCACCGTAACGAGCCGCGCCCCCGGAGCGTAACCGATCATCGTAACCCGCAGGGTGTCGGTTCCAGCCGGAACGTCGGCGAGGAGGTAGCCGCCATCCGGCCGGGTCTGGGTACTGCGGCTCCCGACCCTGACCACCGCCCCCTGTAGCGGCAGCTGCGACGCCGCGTCGGTAACGTGTCCGCGGATCGAGCCGGTGGGTTCCTGCGCGCGAAGCGGCGCGATCCAGACCGCCGCCAGGAGCAGGCCGATGCTGTAGCGTAGCCCTCTCATGTTACGTGCTTCCTTTCAGATGGGCACAAAGAAGAGGTCCTTCACCCGCTTCGTGGTTGGGTGGCGTTCGACACTTTCGATACTACGACACTTTCGACACTACAGAAGAAGCCGACCAAGGAGGGCCGGCGCCGTGAGAAGCCGGGCGCAGGTAGGCACGAGCTGCCCGACCCAAGCAGAGACTGGGCGCCGCAAACCCCAACCGGAGGGGATTCCTCCGGGGGCCCCACAAATGCATTGTCTCACCGGAATTCTCAGAGGAGGTGTAACTACAGCACGAATATTCCGGTCGGCCCTCGGGTCGTCAAGGGGCGGGACGGGCGGGCGTCCGCCCGTCTCACGGAAAGATCCCCAGCTGCTCGTAGCTCAGCGCCACCTTGTCGATGGCTACGATCATGGCGGCGATACGGAGGTCCACCTCGTCTCGCTGCCGTTTCCGCACCTCCCGGATCGGGTGGTAGGCGCCGATCATGGTCTCCTCCAGGCCCGAGTTCACCAGGTCCTCCTCGCTCGCGCCGTGAGTCACCTGCGCGATCTCCTCCTCGGTGAAGCTCCGGCCGGTCACACCCTCCACCGCCTGGAGCAGACGCCGGTGGGCGCCCTGCTCGTGCCGCTTCTGCATCCTGCCGAAGCGGACGTGACCCAGGTTCTTTACCCACTCGAAGTAGGAGACGGTGACCCCGCCGGCATTGATATACGCGTCGGGGATGACCATGACGTTGCGCCGGCCGAGGATCTCGTCCGCCTCCGGGGTGGTGGGGCCGTTGGCGGCCTCGGCCACGATCCTGGCCTTGACTCGTCCGGCGTTCTCTGCCGTGATCTGGCGCTCGAGAGCCGCGGGGATGAGGATGTCGCACTCGAGCTCCAGCGCATCTTCCCGGCGTTTCAGGGTAGTCGCGCCGGGAAAGTCCACGACGGTCCGGCGCTCCCGGCGGTACGCCATCACCTTCTCGAGGTCGAGTCCCTTGGGATTGGCGATGGCGCCCTCGGATTCCGCCAGCCCGACCAGCACCGCCCCCGCCTCCTGGAAGAACCTGGCGGCGAAGTAGCCCACGTTTCCCAGTCCCTGCACCACGACCCGCTTGCCCTCGATTCCCGGAGCCAGTCCCAGCGCCTTCATGTCCTCGGCCACGCGGCAGACCTCGCGCACCCCGTAGAAGACGCCGCGCCCGGTGGCCTCGACCCGCCCGCGGATGCCGCCCGCGCTCACCGGCTTGGCAGTGACGCAGCCGAGCGCGTCCAGCTCGCCGGGGCGGAGCTGGGTGTAGGTGTCGGCGATCCAGGCCATCTCCCGCGAGCTGGTCCCCACGTCGGGCGCCGGCACGTCCAGCCCGGGGCCGATGAAGTTCTTCCGGACCAGCTCGAAGACGTAGCGCCGGGTGATCCGCTCCAGCTCCTCTTCTGAATAGCGCTTGGGATTGAGTCGGATCCCGCCCTTGGCGCCGCCGAAGGGAACGTCGACCAGCGCGCACTTGTAGGTCATGAGCGCGGCCAGGGCCTGCACTTCGTCGGCATCGACGGCCTCGGCGTACCGAATGCCGCCCTTGCAGGGGAGCTTGTGGTGGCTGTGCTCCGCCCGCCAGGCGTGCATCACTTCGATCCGGCCGTCGTCGCGTTTAATGGGGAAGCTGGTGTAGAAGAGGTTCTTGCACGCCTTGATGTTGGCGAGCAGGGTGGGGTCATGTCGGGTGTGCCGGGCCCCGCGGTCGAAGGCCCGGTCCACCTGGTCGAGAAAGCTGGCGCCCACGGACAACGGGCATTCTCCTGTGAGAGGGGATTGAGGCTGGCAGAATGATAGCGCCGTCTCAGCGCGACGGGATGGCTGGTTCACCACGAAGCATGCCCCGAGCGGAGCAAGGGGGCACGAAGGACACGAAGGTGCTGAGTGAGCCAGATCACGGCGCTGTCTCGGTGACTGCCCACACTACAACTTCCAAACAAAGGAGGCAGCAGTGGCCATCACCTGGCGAACGGACGTAGACGCTGTCCTGAACGAGGCCCGCACTCAGGGCCGCCATACCTTACTCGACTTCAACGCCGCGCCGATGTGAAGCGGATGTGCTCGGCTGGATGCCGAGGTCTATCCCGATGAACGCGTAGCGCGATTCATCCAGGAGAATTTCCTGCCGGCCCGGGTTCACGTGAAGGATCAGGCGGCCGACTTCAAGCGATTTGGGGAACGGTACAACGCGCAGTGGACCCCCACGTTGCTGGTACTCGACCCCGAGGGGACGGAGCGGCACCGGATCGAGGGCTTTCTTCCGGCCGAGGATCTCCTGGCGCAACTGACGCTCGGCCTGGGCCACTCGGCCTTTGCGCGGCAGCAGTGGGACGAGGCGGAGCGGCGGTTCCGCGAGGTGGTCGAGCGGTACCCCAACACCGAAGCGGCGCCCGAGGCGCTGTACTGGGCAGGTGTCGCCCGTTACAAGGGGAAGGGCGATGCCAAGGCCCTGGGAGAAACCGCCCGGGAGTTCAGCCGGCGTTACCAGAGCAGCAGTTGGGCCAAGAAGGCGTCGGTGTGGGCGGCCTAGCGGTAGGGCGGTAAGGCGGTACGGCGGTACGGCGGTAGGTGTCACCCTGAACGCAGTGAAGGGGCCAAAGCTCGAATCAGCTATGGTCCCTTCGTCCTTCCGACTACCGCCTGTTCCGTCCGCCCGGTGGAGGCGTTAGCGTCTTGACAGCTTCGGTTTCAAATCCGTACGTTGACCCTTACTGATTCCAGCCATTCAACAACCAGCGAGTCAAAGAGTGACGCGTCCCCGCTAAGAGGACGGCTATCTCGCTGGAGGTCCCCGGGTCCTTCCCCGGCCGTAGCGACCGCAGCGGCCTCACCATGGCTAGGTTCGGCCTGCGCCATTGCCGGCCAGATGGGCATGGGCCTCGAGAACAATTTCCATCTCTCCCCTCATCAGGAGGTGCTACATGACACGTCGCATGCTGGGCGTGGTGCTGGCCGCGGCCATGGCGGGCGGCTGTGCCGACGCCGAACCGACGGGGACGGAGCCCGTCATCGTGCCGGTCTTCGCGCATGGACCCAGCAACCTGAGGACCCACATGAGCGGCGCGGAGGAGACCCCGCCGCGGGACACGCGGGCGCAGGGCCAGGCGATTTTCCGGCTCAGCAAGGATGGATCGGAGCTGCGCTACAAGGTCCTCGTCGCCAACATCCAGAACGTCACCCAGGCCCACCTCCATCTCGGGCCGGTCGGTACGGCCGGTGATATCGTGCTGTGGCTGTATCCGGCGGCCCCACCGGCGCAGTTGATCCCCGGCCGATCCCAGGGCGTGCTTAGCCGGGGGGTAGCGACGGCGGCGAACCTGGTCGGGCCCCTGGCCGGCCAGCCACTCTCAGCGCTGCTGGAGGCGAGCCAGGCGGGCAACGTGTACGCGAACGTGCACACCTCACAATTTCCGCCTGGTGAGATCCGGGGACAGCTCGACTGACGCACTATCAACACCGGCTGCTGCGCGCGCCGGACGCAGTGCATGCTGATGCGGCCGCGGTTGCGGTGACCGGCATCCGTCCGCTCACCGGCCGGCGCCCGGCATCCGCGGCTCCCAGAGCTCGATGGGATTGCCCTCCGGGTCGTGAATCCGGGCGAAGCGGCCGTTGGGGTACTCCGCTGGGTCGAGCTTAACGGCGATTCCTGCGGCGGTCAGCTGGGCTATCATCGCGGCGAGGTTTCGCACCCGAAAGTTGACCATCCAGACCTGCTCCGGCGCACCGAAATACTTGGTGGTCTTCGGGAACGGGGTGAACGCCGTCGGCCCGGCCTCCTGCCACCAGGGAGATTCCTGGTAGCTCGTCGGCGTGAGGGTGACGCCCAGGTGGGTGAGGTACCACCGGCTCAGCGCTTTCGGATCCCGCGCCCGGAAGAACAGCCCGCCGATGCCGGTCACTTTCTCTTTGCCGACCTCCGTTATGACCCCGTGGCCGGGCTGAATCGACCCGGTGGGTTCCTGCGCGCCGAGCGGCGCGATCCAGACCGCCGCCAGGAGGAGACCCAAGCTGTAGCGTAGCCCTCTCATGATGCGCGCGTCCCTTTGGATGGGCACAAGAAGACGAAGCACGGAGGACCTATAGTGCCACCGACTCGCGGGAAGAGGAAGGGCGGGGAGAGGTGGAGAGGCGGTACGGCAGTAAGGCGGTAAGGCGGTAAGGTGTCACCCTGAACGCAGTGAAGGGGCCAAAGCTCGAATCAGCTTCCGACATACGCTGGTTGAGTGGCTCAGAGATCGCCTTCCGCCGCTTTCGCTCCGCGACCTCAGCTAGAAAAAATAGAGATCGATCCCGGTCGCCCGCCACGCGGGGTCATAGAGGATGGCGAAGAGCATCCCGCCCTTCTTCGCGACGCCCTTGGAGTAGCAGATCTGGTGAACCGGTGCGCCGAGCCGAGAGATCCGCCGGTCGGCGACAGCGTCGCAACCCAGGAACGTCCAGTCATCGAATGCCTCGAGCCAGCCGCCGATGCGTTCCCGCCGCGCGCTGGGAGTGACCGCCCTCAGCCCTGGCGTGACCTTCGCCGAATCCCTGCCCGCAACGATGTCTGCCACCAGCCGGTCGATCGGCTGAGGCGGCGTCGCACCCGAGAGCGGGGTGCTCAGGAGGTGGGGCGCCTTCAACGCCGGCTCCAGGAGGCCTGCGATCCCGAAGGCGATCGCTTCGGGATTGGCCTGGGCGAGGTTGGCGAGCACCACCACGGTCAAATCGAACTCTGGATACCGTTGAATGGTGGTCCAAAAGCCCTGCCAGGATCCGCCGTGGCCGATGCGGCGATAGCCGCGTTGTTGGGTGAGGTGCCAGCCGAGTCCGTATGGGTAGGAGGCACCGCTCGCCAGTCGGACGGGAGTCCAACTGGCCTCGAGAGCGGACCGGCTCAGCACCTTTCCCTGGTCGAGCCCGACGGCCCAACGCACCAGGTCGCGCACGCTCACGCTGAGGCCCAGGTCGGCCATCGACGTGAGCGTGGGAGACGCCCACCACTGATTCCTCAGCGTGTCGTTGACGAATTCGTATCCGGCGGCGCGGTTCGGAATGATGACTGTGTTGGAGTTCACCCGGGCCGACCGCATGCCGAGGGGCCGGAAGACGCGGTCCCGCAGGAAGTCGCCCCAGGGAACCCCGCTCACGCGATGCACTATGACTCCGAGCAAGGCGTATCCGATGCTGCCGTAACTCCAGCTTGCACCAGGGACGAATCCGAGCGGCTGAGTGGCGGCCAACCGCACCAGCTCGCCCTCGGTGTAGTCGCGACGCCAGTCCAGCGTATCGCCGAATTCGGGGATGCCGGAGGTGTGGGTGAGGAGGTGTCTGATGGTGACACCCCGCCATACCGACGAACCCTCAGGCAAGTACTGCGTTATCGGGTCGTCGAGCCGCAACCGGCCCTGCTCAAACAGCATCACCACCGCTGCCGCCGTGAACTGCTTGGTCACCGAACCGACCTGGTAGACGGTGCTGTCGGTCGCCCTTACGTGATGCTCCAGGTTGGCATAGCCATAGCCGCGTGCGAGTACCAGGCGGTCACCGCGGAGGATGGCTACCGAGAGACCGGGAATCCGCTGGCGGGCCAGCTCCGCCGTGACGTACCGCTCGACTGCGGCAATCGGCGCCGGCGTCTGCGCCGCCGTGACCGTGGCGAATGCCACGAGGCAGGCAAGTGTTCCGATGAGTAGGGGCATATACGGTCAGAACTCCCTCGAGTAGCCGATCGAGGAGCGGCCTAAATCCAGACCTCGTTCCGTGCGGTACGCTCTCCACCTGCGTGTCCGGTATTCAGGATCCCCCGAGGCTCGATCAGCAGCAGCTGGTCGAGGTTGTCTTCCAGCCGATGATGCCTCCCCTATCCCCGGGTATCGGCCGTAGGGCCGTAAAGCGAGGGAAGCGGCACGTCGCGGAGTCGCAGGTACACCGAGAGCTGGCCCCGGTGATGAATCATGTGGCTCAGGATGAAGCCGCGCAGGACCGTGCCGCGGGGCGCCGAGAATACCGCTGTCCCCCGATTCTTCAGGCTCCAGGTCACGTCCATTGCGGCATCCGACATCGAGTCCAGAGCGGCGCGTGCCTCGCGTACGTACCCATCGAACCGCTCGAGCAGCTCTGCCACTGTCGTAAAGGGCATGTCGGCGATAGAGGCGTTGGCGGGCGAGCCGAGGTCCAGCTCCGGCTGCTGCAACACCATCCTACCCCACAGGGGGAGCAGGGCAATATGACCGGCGAGCTCGCCCAGCGAGGACGATTTGGGATGGGGCCGCCAGGCCGCGTCGGCAGCGGGCAAGACTTCGAGTAGCCGCCGGGTGTTCGCCATCTCGAGATCGAATTCGGGCAGCAGCGTCTGAACGATCGTCATCTAGGTTTCTCCCTGGTCGAGCCCTGGAGAGGCAGCGGCAAGCCGTTGCCATGGGTCAACGAATGGGTCAAGTCGAGTGCGCGCCAAGAGGCCCTCACATCATCATGGGCGGGAAGCGTGGGGAACCACCAGCACGTGATTCTTCGTTCCGCTCATCCGGATCCTTCTACCACGAAGGGGTTTTACAATCGCCGTCACCTCGTATGTCAACATCGGTAAACCCTCATTCCCCACGAGGACCGGCGGGGCTGCCGATGCCTCGAGCCCTGACCAGGGCGTTGAGCTTCAGGATCGTATTCCAGTTGCGCCCCGTACCGCGGGTGCGGAGCTTCTTCTCGATCACGGCGTTAGTGAGGCGCGAGCGACCGATGCCGTCCGGGTATACCACGTAGGCCTGCCGGCCTTCGACCCGCACAACCTCCGAGCCGGTGATGGCGGCCTGAAGCTCCTGCATCGCTTCTCCGGTCGGCCGGTCCTTCAAAACCATGACCACGAGATGGCCGGGGTCGTGCTTTGCCTCCTTTGGAAAAGGATTTCGAGCGACGACCTCCCCCCATTCATCCGCGCTGCGGACGCAGCAGTCGGTTCCAACCTTGAGGCGCTTCTCGATCTCGGCCTCCAACACACTCTCCAGGTCGAGTGCCCGTCGCCGGGCGCACCCAAACACGACATTGCCGCTCTGGAGAATCGTCCGGGGGTCGTCGAAGCCAAGCCGGGTGAGCAGGTCGCGCAGGCCGGGCATTACCACCCGGTTGCGTCCGCCGAGGTTGACGGCGCGGAGGAGGCCGATGTAGCGGGTCATCGAACTACGCTCGATGGCTGCGTTGGTAATCCATCACCGATTCTCCGCTCGCCACAGTCCGGCGTAGTCCAGCACCCATCCACCCGGCTCGACCAGCAGCACGCCCGCAAACTTGGCCGCTCCGGGCAGGTCAGCCTCGTAGTCGTACTCGGTCGCTGACCGGCGGGCGTAACGCTGTGCCAGCGGGGTAAGGATGCCAGCCGGCCACTCCAGCCAGGCGGAGCGCACCTCGGCCGCTTGACCCACCGGCAATTCCAGGCGCCGCAGCGGTATCAGGTTGGTGGCCGGGGTGAAGCTGAGATCCAGATCGGCACATCCCGCAACGGAGGGACACGCTGCGCCGTTCAGTGTCCAAGCGCCGCTGTGCGAGCGTACCAGCCGAAGCTCAACGGGCCGGGCTCCGCACCAGCCATCAACGATGCCTTCGGTGGTGCGCCAATCAGCGTCGCAGCGCACGGTGTAGCGAAGCGCCGTAGGCCCACCCTGATCCTGGAAGACTGCCACCCCCCGCAGCTCCGCGCCGTCCCGGGCCTCGCGGAGGCCGGCGGCGTCGTGCCCGGGTACATCGAGCCGCCGCCATAGGATGGGTCTTGCGGCTTTCAACCTCGCCTCTACGGATTTTGTGTTGGCCACCGAGCCCCAGCCACATGCCCAGCGAGCCCGGTGCGACAGCCCCAGCTGTGACGTCATGACGCTATGACGTTACCAGGACCAGTACCGACTTCGGCAGGGCGACTACCGGGCCGTGTACAGCGTCGACGACGACACGACCGCCGTGCTCGTCGTTAAAGTAGGCCACCGCCGGGATGTATGCCGGTAGAGCGGCCGGCCTGATGCAAATCATCAGCCGATCTTGGCCGCGGCGCAACGAACGTCCCGCCATCCGGGACTGTGGCCGCACGGGACTGACGCCTATCCGGCGGGTTGCAGGCACTAAGAAGCGGCCGCCATTTGCTGCGCAATTTCACCGATCTGTATCGTGTGCCGGTACTCGTGCTGGCCGACGAAAAGCACCCACTGGTACAATGTGAGTGGTCCCAGCAGCACGTGCGGTGCACTCACCGCACCGAGGGCCAGGCCGTCGCCTGCCGCCAGCGCCTCGCGAAGGGCGCGGCGGGACTCCGCCAGCGCAGCGGCCGCCTCCGCGGCCGTCAGAGTGCCCCGCGGCTGCACGAAATCCGGCGCGAGCATCGAGGTCCCCCGCTCCAGCAGGGCGAATCGGTCCAGGCTCCGGAGTAGAGAGCCCGTCTCGGTCTCCGGGCCGAGACCGGCCGCACACGCTCTCTCCAGCTTGCGGCTGATGAGCCGGGCGACACCTCCTTCGACTATCTGAAGGTGCTCCAACACCTCGGCGATGGACCAGGCGTCCGGGCCCGGACGCCTCTCGCGCAGCGATTCCGGCACCGCGGCCACCGCCGCCAGAAGTCCGGCCCGTTGCGTCTCGGCATACTTCATGAGCTCCTCGAGGCGGGGATGCACCATACCTCCCTGAAAGTCAGCCGTTCGTCACCGGCATAATTTAGGGCCCGATTGTCTGCGGAAGATCGCCGATCGCCTGATGTCTCACGAACTTCCATGGGAAGGGATATTTGGCCAGGTGAGCTCGCTCTTAGATGGTTGGTGGTGGGTTCCAGGCCTGAATCGCCGCCCATACCTCACGCGATAACGTCACACCCCGCGGGAAGTGCGATGCGAAATCCTCTCGGACCCGGGGCGCATGCGTTGCGAGATAGTGCTCCAGACCGTCGTCGCTCGCCTCGAGGGCGACGCGGTAGCGCTCCGGTCCCGCACGCTCGAAGACCGCAGCCTGGAAGCACCCAGTGGCCAGGAGGTCCGGAATGTGCTGTTGTCGCATGTAGCGCTCGTAGGCCTCGACCAGGCCCGAGTCCACGATCGCTGTTACCTCATATGTCAACATTAGACGCTCATTCCCCAGCAGGCTAACCCGCGGCTCCCATCGCGGCGAGCATGTCCTGGTCCTCCTCCACTCTGTGCTGAAGAAAGGCGAGAAGCTCGCGCTCCAGCCCGACGAACCGCTGGAAGGAGTCGAGGACCCGCGGGGCTGCCATTGCTTGCTCGATATGACGACCCATCGGAAGTTCCCGGTAACCAGCCATCTGGGTGGCGATGGCCTTCAGCTGGATGGCCGCCTCGCGATGCTCTCTGGCCAGGTCCAGGTATGCCTCGCGCTCGACCCTTGAGGGCTCGTCGGTGATGTCGAGTGCCGGAAGGTGGGCCTCGAGAACGTCAGCCATAGAGGCGATCAGCTCTCCCAGCTTCGCGGGAAGCCCGGCGTTCTCCGCCAGGCCCTTGCCGCAGGTCGGTTGGTCGTCCATTTCACACTCTCCTAATTTCTGCTTTCAGGTCCATCATCCGCCATCACCGTTGTGAGGGTTGGACCCACGAGCCGCGTCAACGCCTGGCGAACTTGAGATGGGTGACATTCGGTGCGGCAACCCGCCGATCCCGAGTGGGTTCTTCACGCTCTGCTCCGGGCCCGCGGTGTACCCGTCCAGGGACATTGCGATCTTGAAGCGTAACTTCGCCACGCCTGGTCTCCTTTAGGTCACTCTCACGCGCCAAGGCCCCGAGCCATGGCCGTTGCGGCCAGCAGCATCAGGATCACCAACCCGGCCTGCACCCGGCTGATCCGCGCCCAGCGCTGGGCTGGGCCGAGCCCGGGTGCTTCGCCGCGGCGGAGGGCGGTGCGCCATCGGATGAGGCCCACCATTGGGGCTAGCTCCAGCACCAGCACGGCGCCGAGCATTGCCATCTTGGTCCAGAAGACGTGGCTGCCGTAGTAATAGGCCGGCGGTTTTTCGGTGCCGGCGAAGAGCCGCCAGAGTCCGGTGCCGATCCAGATCATGGCCGCCACGCCCCACCAGGTGTCGGCGATGAGGGTCCGGCCGACAGCCGCCGGATCGTCGCCGCGGGCGACCGCCCCCAGCGCGCGGGCCCGTGCCCAGACCGCGCCGAGCCCGATGCCGAGCGCCAGCAGGTGGGACGCGGCGAGTAGCCAGCGTAGAGCCATACCTCACTCCGGTGAAGCGGATGTCCTGGGTGTCAGCTGGCCCAGCGCGGCGCGCAGGGATGACGCCTGCTCGACCAGTGTCCGACAGCCGCTGTTCGCACCATGGCTCGCCAGTGCCCGGTCTATCGACGCGCTGAGCTCGCCCATCGCGACGAGCTCGGCCATTCGCATGACCACGTACTCGTCAGCGACTTTTTGCCGCACGGAAACTCCACCAGGCCGCCCGAACGCGGCCGAGCGACGCTCGGTGGGTGCTTCGAAGCCTTGGGCCCAGCTCGATTCGTCCCAACCGTCGTAGCCTTCAGCCGACCAGATGTGAACGTGGGTATCATCTATCCAGATATACTGCCGGCCGAGGATGTATGACAAAGGACACACCTCCAGTCAGGTAGCTCGGCTCATGCGTCAGGTCCGGATTGCGAATGGACTCGCCGGCCGAAGCAATGACGATGGTCTGTGTGCTCGGGCGGTCACCACGCTGCTCGCGAACCCGGCAGAATCAGCCGCCCAGTGGTGGCAGCAGTTCACTCAGGCCGGCCACCCCTGAGAAGAATCGCACCTCTCCGCTCGACACGTGGCAGATACTATCGCCAGAGAGCTCGCCGAGGCCGATCGTACTGCCGTTGTCACCGCCGACTGGTATCTCAAGCTGCAGGACGCTGCATTCCGGGTGGGTCGGGCGCAACTGGAGGGTGGCGCGGTCGAGCTCCCGGGAGCCGCTGAAGTAACCATACGTATCTCCGATTGAGACCGAGTGATTCAGGCGCCAGCGCCCCCGCACCGAATCGCTGATGTCGTCGATCCACAGGGCCAACCGAGCGTGATCACCGCCGAACCTCAGCGGGGTCTGGGTGATCATGGCACCACACAGTTCTGCTCCGTTGCCGAATTGAGCAAGAGGTAGACGGTAGGAGAGAGCCATTGTGGGCAGCACGAGAGGGTTGCCGTCGAGCGGCAGATCACGGTACCGGAGCTCACTCTCCAACTGTCCTTCGCAGTCGTACTGCGTCACCAGCACCCGCAAGCTATCAACCCGGCCCGCGGCGAAGGGTCCCAGGTCCGCCGTGTACGATCCTGCCGTGTTCGTCCGGAGTATGGCCTCATCGCTTCCGGCAAGGTCGGCGGCAGGCCAGGTCTGGATCTCCACATGCAACGGCGGCCTGGGTGGCTCCTTTGCCTCGAGGATTGTGCCCTCGACGCGAAGCAGCCGGCCTTCGAAGCCCGGTGATGTCGAATCACAGGCGGAAATGAGAACGACAGCCCACAGGAGGCCTGTGTGCCGCTTCGAGAAGTCGAGCATGAAGATCTCCTGGTCGATGTCTTCCTCAACGGCTCAAGCTTCATTATGCCACGAGTGAGATCGCCGCAGTAGAGGTGCAGCCTCATGCATCTCCTTAGGAGTGCGATTCGCCCGGCTTGCCTGTACCCTCCCCCCCGGGCCACCTTTCACCCATGGATCCGGATCTCCTGATCGCCGAGCTGCTGGCGGGCAAGACTACCGCACTGGCACGGGCGATTTCGGTGGTCGAGAACGCAAGACCCGGATTCGAGCGGCTCCTGGGCCAAGTACACCGCTCACTCGGCCGGGCCCGCCGCATCGGCATCACCGGGCCGCCCGGGGCGGGGAAGTCCACCCTGGTTGAACGCCTGGTCGGCGCCTACCGGGCCGCCGGTCTCAAGGTGGCCGTCGTCGCGGTCGATCCCACCAGTCCCTTCACCGGCGGCGCCCTCCTGGGCGACCGCATCCGCATGGAATCCGTGGCCCTGGATCAGGGCGTCTACATCCGCTCGATGGCCACCCGCAGCTCGCTCGGCGGGCTCGCTACCACGACCCGCGAGGTCTGCGACCTGCTCGACGCGGCGGGGTTCGACCGCATCCTGGTCGAAACCGTCGGAGTCGGCCAATCGGAGCTCGACGTGGCGCGCATGGCCGATACCACCGTCCTCGTGCTGGTGCCGGAGTCGGGAGACGGAATCCAGACCCTCAAGTCGGGGGTGATGGAGATCGCCGATATCTTTGTGGTCAACAAGGCCGACCGGCCGGGCGCGGACAAGCTGCGCCACGAGATCGAGATCACGCTGGGAATCCGCAAGGGAAATGCATTCCGGAACCTGCCGGCACATCACGGCGTGCGGGGAAGCGGGGAAGCGGGGAAGCGGGGAAGGAAAGCTGGGCCAGAACTCGATGGGGCTCCGGCCCCTTCGGGCGCGTTGCGCCCTCAGGGTGACAATCAATGGGACCATCCGGTGCTCCTCAGCATCGCTGCCAAAGGGGATGGAATCCCCGAGCTTGTGACCGCACTCGATCGCCATTTCGAGCATCTCACCCGCTCCGGCGAGTTGGACCAGCGGCGCCGGCGCCGCCTAACGGATCGGACCCGAGAGGTGGTGGATCGGGCCACTCGCAGGTGGGTGTGGGACGAGACCCGCGCCGAGCAGCTCATTGCCGAGCGGCTCGATGAAGTGGTCGAGGGGCGGCTCAGCCCGTACGAGCTGGCCGCCGAGGTTCTGGACGGCTTGAAACAAGGCGCTCGGTTGTGACGGCCCGGCGTACCCGGCGCAGCGCCAAGCCTGGCCCGCGGCAGTCGGAGCAGGAGTCGGAGCTAGAGCAGCTGCGAGCCGAGGTGGCGGCTTATCGGGCCAGGGCGGCGGCGCTGCCGGTACGGAGCGACGCCGGCATCACCTCGGTCGAACCGGTCTACACCGCACTCGACCTGTCGCCGGACATCGTCTCGGCCACGGGCCTGCCGGGACAATATCCCTATACCCGCGGCATCCACCCGACAATGTACCGGGGCCGGCTGTGGACCATGCGTCAGTTTGCCGGGTTCGGCACGGCCGAGGACACCAACGAGCGTTACAAGTTTCTGCTCCAGCGGGGCCAGACCGGTCTCTCTGTGGCCTTCGACTTTCCCACCCTGATGGGCTACGACTCCGACCACCCCCGCGCCGAAGGCGAGGTGGGGAGGTGCGGGGTGGCCATATCGAGCCTGGCCGACATGGAGACGCTGTTCGATGGGATCCCGCTCGATAAAGTCTCCACTTCCATGACGATCAACGGCCCGGCGGCCATGCTGTTCTGCTTCTACGTCGCTGCCGCCGAGCGCCAGGGAGTGCCCATCGCCGAGCTCCAGGGCACCATCCAGAACGACATCCTCAAGGAGTACATGGCGCAGCACGCCTGGATCTACCCGGCGGAGCCGGCCCTCAAGATCATCGTGGACCTGTTCGAGTGGGGCGCCGAACACACCCCCAAGTGGAACACCATTTCCATTTCCGGCTACCACATCCGCGAGGCGGGAGCCACCGCGGCGCAGGAGCTGGCCTTCACCCTCGCGAACGGCTTCTGCTACGTCGAGCACGGCCTCGCGCGGGGCCTCGAGGTAGACGGCTTCGTGCCGCGGCTCTCCTTCTTCTGGGATGTACATAACGATTTCTTCGAGGAGATCGCCAAGCTCCGGGCGGCGCGGCGCATCTGGGCCCGGCACATGCGCGAGCGCTACGGGGCCCGGGATCCGCGCAGTTGGAAGATGCGCTTTCACTGCCAGACGGCCGGCGTCACTCTGACGGCGCAGCAGCCCCACAACAACGTGGTAAGGGTAGCCTACCAGGCGCTCGCAGCGGTGCTCGGTGGCACCCAGTCGCTGCATACCAATGCGCTCGACGAAACTCTGGCGCTGCCCACCGAGGAGTCGGTGCGCATCGCGTTGCGTACCCAGCAGATCATTGCCGCGGAAACCGGGGTTCCCAACGTGGCCGACCCACTGGGCGGGTCCTACTACCTGGAGTCCCTGACCGACGGTCTCGAGCGCGAGGCGGAGGGGCTCTTTGCGGAGATCGACGCCCAGGGTGGCGTGGTAGCCGCTATCGAGACCGGCTGGTTCCAGCGGCAGATCGCCCACTCCTCTATGCGTTTTCAGTCCGAGCTGGAGCAGGGGCGGCGAACGATAGTGGGGGTGAACGACTTCGTGGAGGAGGCGGAGGCCCCGCTCGAGATTCTCAAAGTCGGAGGTGCGGCGGAGCTCACTCAGCGAGCCCGGATATCCGAGCTGCGTGCGACGCGCGACGCGGAGCTGGTATCGCGGAGGCTCCAGGCGCTCCGGACCGCCGCCGCGGCAGACCAGAACATCATACCAGCCATGCTCGACTGCGCGCGTGCCTACTGCACGCTCTACGAGATCCGGCATGTGCTCGAGGAAATTTATGGGAGCTATCGCGAGCCGGTCTTCTTCTGACGGCGCCAACGGGATCGCCATCCGCCAGCCCACCGCCCGGCAAGCTGGTTTGCGGAGCGCGGCGAACGGAGACTCGCCGCTTGCCGGCGTGGTGGAACGGCTCACCGAGGTGCGGGGCGGAAAGCACAAGGTGGTCACCTGCTACCTGAAGCTGGAGCCGCGGGACCGCTCTCGTGGCAAGTACCTGATCAAGGTGAAAAATCGGGCCAAGGCCGTGGTTCAGGCGCTGCCCCGCCTCGGTCTGGAACGCGGGATCATGGACGAGATCGGTCGCGATCTCGACCGGCTTCAGCAGTATCTCCGGAACCCCGGCAATTTGCCGTCGGCCCAGGGACTGGCCATCTTCGCCTGCGAGGGAATCGGTCTGTTCGAGACGGTGGCGCTCCCGGTGGTGCATCGCTCCCGGCTCGCGGTGGATGCCACCCCCCTGGTCCGCGAGCTGGCATCGGTGGAGGAAGAGTTCGGCCGCCTGCTGACGGTCGTGCTGGACCGAACCAGTGCCAGGTTCTTCGAGGTCACGGCATACGAGACCCGCGAGCTGTTCGGACTCCGTGCCGACAGCACCCGCGGAAAGCGGTTTCACGGCGACCAGGACGGCCCCGGCTGGGGAGAGCACACCTATAACAATCGAATCAGGCAGGAAAAGCAGCGCCACTACGAGGCGATTGCCCGCGAGCTGTTCACCCTGGACCGGCGGCACCCGGCACACGGCCTGGTGCTGGCGGCTACCGGCGCGGACGCCGGAGCGGTCGAGCCGTTTCTCCATTCCTACCTGGTGGACCGGCTCATCGGCACCGTGCGGTTGAATCCCAAGGAGGCCACCCCCGCCGCCGTCCACGCTGCCACCCTCGCCGTACGGGAAGGGTACGAGAGGGCCTCGGAGCGAGCCCAGGTACACGAGATGCTGGAGGGGATCGGCACCGGCTGGGCGGTCAACGGCTTTCAGCCCACGTTGAAGGCCCTCGCTCGCGGCCAGGTGCGCTCGTTGCTGGTGCACGCCGATGCCAGCGAGCCGGGGTTCCGTTGTGGCGACTCGGGCCGGCTGGCGCTCACCGAGCGGGAGTGCCGCGGCGAAGGTGAGCCGGTGCCGGTGCTCGACGTGGTAGACGATGCCATCGAGGAGGCGCTGCGGCAGGGAGTTGATGTCAATGTGGTATACGAGCCCGAGGCGCGCGACGCGATCGAGAGTCTGGGCGCCCTGCTGCGCTTTCGTTGAAACCGGTTCCGGTTCCCCCGGCTCTTCGCGCCGTTCTGTTCGACGCGGGGAACACGCTGGTATTCCTCGACTATGACCGGCTGGCCAGGGGCGTAGGGGCGGCACTCGAGCTGCCCCTTACCGGTGAGGCTCTCGCGGCTCATTCCTACGAGGCCTCCCGGGCCATGGAGCGTGCCTCCGGAAACGACCAGGAGCGCGCCGCCGCATATCTCGAAGCCCTGTTCCTTCAGGCCGGGGTGCCGGCCGGTCGGCTGAGGCAGGTCCGCGATTGCGTGACCCGCATGCATCGGGAGCGCCATCTCTGGTCTTCGGTGCCGGAGCGAGCCGCGGAGGGTCTGAGCCGTTTGCGAGAGGCGGGCATCAGGCTTGGGGTTGTGTCCAACAGCGATGGCCGGGTGGAGCAGGCGCTCGAGGCCGCGGGACTGCGCGGCTATTTCGATGTGGTGATCGATTCCAGCCTCGCCGGCTTCGAGAAACCGGATCCCCGGATCTTCCAGGCGGCGCTCGACGCGCTCGGCGTAGGAGCCGGCGAAGCGCTTTACGTGGGCGATCTGTACGAGGTGGACGTCCTGGGCGCGCGAGCCGCGGGAATGGAGGCGATACTGCTGACCGCCTCGAGTCTCCCTCCAGGTCGGTCGTGCCACACTGCCCAATCGATCCACGATTTGGTCGAGCTCCTCTTGTCGCGAGAGACCCTCATGACACCGGCCACGAGCCGCAGCGAGAATCGCTGACGTGGCGCATTCGCGCGGGCGAACCCGTCCGATCCGGGTTCTGGTGGCCAAACCCGGCCTGGACGGACACGATCGTGGTGCCAAGGTGGTCGCCGCCGCTCTGCGCGATGCGGGAATGGAGGTGGTCTATACCGGGTTGCACCAGACCCCGGAGATGATCGCCACCGCGGCGGTGCAGGAGGATGTGGACGTGGTTGGCCTCTCGATTCTTTCCGGCGCCCACATGACGCTGTTCCCCCGCGTGCGCCAACTGCTGGTGGATATGGGACGGCCGGAGACGCTCGTCACCGGCGGCGGCATCATCCCGCAAGAGGATATGGCCGCCCTGGAGAAGCTGGGTGTCGGACGGCTGTTCGGCCCCGGCACGCCCACATCCGAGCTGATTGACTACATCGAATCGTGGGCCGCTTCTCACCTCGAGTCATGACCGCCACCGCCAGCAGACTCCGCACGCTCACCGAGGAATACCAGGAGCTCGCCGCGCGGCTGCGCCAGGGTGGAGGAGCCGACCGGGTGGCCAGGATGCACGCCCAGGGCAAGCTGGCCCCCCGCGAGCGGGTGCACCATCTGCTGGATCCCGGTACCTCCTGGCTGGAGCTGGGTCTGCTCATGGCGTACGACCAGTACGACGGACAGGCTCCCGGTGCCGGCGTGATCACCGGGGTGGGCCTGATCCATGGCCGGGAAGTCGTGGTGGTAGCCAACGACGCGACCGTGAAGGCAGGTTCCTGGTGGCCCGAAACGATTCGCAAGATCCTTCGGGCGCAGGAAGTCGCCATGCGCCAGAGGATCCCGATCATCTACCTGGTGGACAGCGCGGGAGTCAATCTTCCCTACCAGGGCGGTGTCTTTCCAGGCCAGTACGGCGCGGCCCGGATCTTCTACTACAACTCGATCATGCGGCGCTACCTGCACGTGCCCCAGATCAGCGCCGTCATGGGAAGCTGTGTGGCCGGGGGCGCGTACCTTCCGGCCCTCTCCGACGTCATCTTCATGGTCGAGGGGACCAGCTTCATGGGACTGGGTGGCCCCAACCTGGTCAAGGGTGCCACCGGGCAGACCATCGACTCCGAAACGCTGGGAGGAGCCAGGACTCACACCGAAGTGAGCGCAGTGGCCCACTACCGGGCCGCGAACGACTCCGACTGTCTGGTTCGGATCCGCGAGTATGTCGGGCGACTTCCTCGATCCGAAGGGCTTCGCCACCGGGTTCAGACCGCCCGCCCGCCGGCCCGTCCTCCCTCCGACCTTTACGACCTGCTGCCTCACGATCACCGGCTCTCGTACGACATGCGCCAGATCCTGGCTTGCATTCTCGACGCAGGGGAGCTGGATGAGTTCCAGCCCGACCTGGCACGCGAGATGTTGTGCGGGCACGCCCATGTAGAGGGACTGCCGGTCGCGGTGATCGCAAACCAGCGCGGAGTAATCAAGGGACGGCCCGGAGAGCGCCCCCGGTTCGGCGGCATCGTATACACCGGGAGTGCCGAGAAGGTGGCGTACTTCATCGAGACCGCCAGCCGGGAGCGGCTGCCGATCCTGTTCGTTCAGGACGTGAGCGGGTTCATGGTAGGCCCGGAAGCGGAGCAGTCGGGGATCATCCGTGCCGGCGCGCGCTTTGTCGAAGCGATGGCCACCGCCGTGGTCCCCAAAATCGTTCTGACCGTGAACCATGCTTCGGGGGCGGGGTATTACGCCATGGCGGGTCAAGGATTCGATCCCGATTTCATTCTCTCCTGGCCTACGGGACGCATGGGGGTCATGGAGGGCGAATCGGCGGTTATGGCCGTGCACGGAGCGGAGATCGAGAAGGCCAGGCGGGAGGGACGTGAGCCGGCGGCCGAGGCCCAGTCGTCGATGACCTCCATGCGTGCCGACTACGAGCAGCAGCTCGACGCCAGGTTCGCGGGGGCGCGCGGCTTCGTCGATGCCATCATCTCACCGGAAGAGACCCGCGAGCAGCTCGCCTTTACCATTCGGATCACCGCCAACTACGCCGGCCCCCATCTGGGCCCATTCGTCCTGCCGCCGCTGGATGCGGCGCTCACCCGCTAGGAGCCGCATGCCATCGCCGCGCCTCACCCTCGCCGCTCTGGCGCTGGCGCTTGCCTGCGCCTCCAGCAAGCCCTCACCCGAGCAGCAGCCCCTGCCCGAACCGAATATCGATCCGGGTCGGGTCACCCCCGAAAAGATCCGGGTGCCGACTTCCGCGGTGGACCCGGACTCCGGGTCCGATCCCTACGACACCCTGAGGCCGCTGGTGCCGCCCGAGGCAGCCTTCGCGCACGGCTGGATGCCGCTGGGGAGCACCGGTGTAGACCGATTCCTCAGGCTCCACCCCACTTATGACGGGCGCGGCGTAATCATCGGCATTCTCGACACCGGCATCGACCCGGGCATTCCCGGGCTGAGCCGAACCTCGACCGATGCACCCAAGCTGCTCGATCTGCGCGATTTTTCGGGGGAAGGCGCGGTGCCGCTCCAGCGGGTGACGCCCAAAGGGGATTCGGTCGAGATCTCCGGCCGGAGCCTCGGAGGCTTCGGGCGCGTGGCCGCGCTCAACACCGGCGGCCCCTACTACGGGGGCGTCATCACCGAGCTGCCGCTGGGCATGCCTCCCGCGTCCGACCTGAACGGCAACGGGGTAGTGGGCGATACCCTCCCGTTGCTGGTCACTCGGGCGAGCGACGGATGGGTAGTCTTTGCCGACACCGACGGCGATCGCTCTCTTGCCGGCGAGAGGCCGGTGCACGACTACCTCGTAGCGCGCGAAACCTTCGCCTGGTCTACTCGCGGCCGGCCACCGCGGATCACCATGGCGGCGAACCTCTCGGGCGGCGCAGGAGAACCCCGGCTCACGCTCTTTTTCGATATCAGCAGCCACGGATCGCACGTGGCCGGCATTGCCGCGGGGCACGAGCTATATGGAATCCCCGGCTTTGCCGGCGTGGCACCCGGCGCGCAGCTCCTCGGCCTCAAGATCGCTCTCAGTGCGCAGGGTAGCGTCACGACCACCGGGAGCATGATGCGCGCTATCGACTACGCTATCCGCTTTGCCGAGGCCCGCAGGCTACCCCTCGTCCTCAACCTGAGCTTCGGCGTCGGCAACGAGATCGAGGGCCACGCCCGGATCGATGCACTGCTCGACTCGGTGCTGTTCGAGCATCCCAGCCTCGTCTTCACCATCAGCGCCGGAAACGACGGTCCAGGGCTCTCTACCATAGGCTTTCCCGGATCTGCCCGTCGAGCCATCGGCATCGGGGCCACCGTGCCGGGCAGCTTCCTGGCGCCGGGCCCGCTCGGCTCGAGGCAGGAAGACCAGCTCGCCTACTTCAGCTCGCGAGGTGGTGAGCTCGCCAAGCCGGAGGTCGTCACCCCCGGCGTTGCCTATTCCGCCGTGCCCCGGTGGAACACGGGGCAGGAGATCGCCCAGGGAACCAGCATGGCCGCGCCCCATGCCGCCGGGCTCGTGGCGCTGCTCGTCTCCGGTGCGGTACAGGAAAAACGCTCCATCGAGGCCAGGGCCATCAAGCAGGCCCTTATGGTTACCGCGCGGCCGCTGCCAGGCGGCACCTTCGTGGACGAGGGGACCGGACTGCCCGATCTGGAATCGGCGCACCGCTGGCTCCGCGGCGGCCGCAAGATTCCGGACATCACGGTTCGTGCGCTGGGCAAGGATGGGGTCACCGCCGCCTTCCGGGAGCTGGGGGCCGGCAGCCCCGCCGATCCGGTGCAGAGGTTCGAGCTGCTCCGGCCAGGCTCGCCGCCGACCGCGGCCTACACCCTGCGCAGCGACGCGGCCTGGCTGTCAGCGCCTGCCAGAGTAACGCTCGACGGGCGGAGGAGCATCGTGGAGGTCGAGTACGATTTCTCCCAGCTCCTGTCACCCGGCGCCTACGTGGGAACGGTCACCGGATGGGGTGCGGATTCTCTCGCCGGCCCGATCTTTCGATTGGTGAGCACCTTGATCGCTCCCGAGCCGGTGACCGCCGGAACCCGCGAGCTCCGCTCGGCCGCCCGGGTGGAGCCCGGGGTTGCGCTTCGCACGTTCTTCCGGGCCGACAGCGCGCGGCCATTTCAGGTGCGCTTGGAGACCGAAAGGGTAGATGAGAAGGGGCTCGCCTTCCTGCACGAGCCGGATGGCATGCCGTTTCGCGACGAGAGCGCCCGGCGGATCGGGGCGCCCGACGGTCCCGCTGTGTACCAGGTGGACGGCCGGGACGCAATGGCCGGCGCCTACGAGAGCGTGGCGCTTGCGCCTACCGCCCCCGGACTTAGCATCGGCTTGAAGGTGACCCAGTCCCCCGTGCGGCTGTACCTGGTGCGGAACGGGAACCAGGCCGTCGCGACGCTCTCCAACGCCACGACCGCCCCGGTCGATCCCGAGATAGCGGTGCTTCTGGCCGGGGGCGAGCGGGTGGAGACGGTGGTGGCGCGCGGCTCTCAGGTGCGGCGGATTCCATTCACCGCGCCATCTTGGGCCAGAACAGTAGTGGTGGACGTGACGATGGATCGAGCCCAGTGGGGAAGGTTCACCGATTTTGGAGTGACACTGTTCGATTCCATCGGCAAACAGATCGAGAAACAGCCGCTGAACTATGCCTTTGGACGGCTCCAGGCCGCACTGCCCGAGGATCAGGGTGACATGCCGGTGGAGCTCAGGCTCTTCCCCGGGTTCGCTGATCCGGCGAGCGACCAGACCTGGTCCGTCCGAGCCTCCATCCGCCTGTATCCGGACTCTGCCGTCACTCTCAACCCCGGGGAAGGAACCCCCGCCAAGCTGACCCTCGCGCCCGGCGAGACCAGGTCCGCTGCTTTCCCCCTGCCCCCAAGCCCGTGGCAGTTGGGTGACGGATTCTTTCCTCTCGGCGTACTCGTGGCGCGTGCCGGTGACCACACCTGGACCAGAGAAGGCGGTCTTCCGCTGCCTGATTCCCCCGCCGTGCGATGATGGGCCGAGTGGTGCGAGTCGCCGCGGGACAGGGGTTCTGGGGCGACTGGCTGGAGGCGCCGGTGCGCCAGGTCCGCGGCGGGCCGATCGATTATCTGATGATGGACTACCTCGCCGAGGTCACCATGTCCATCATGCAGAAGCAGAAATCGCGCGACCCCAAGGCCGGCTACGCCCGGGACTTCGTACCCTTGATGGAACGGATCCTCCCGGACATCGTCGAGAAGCGGATCAAGGTGACCTCGAACGCCGGCGGTGTTAATCCGCGGGGCTGCGCCGAGGCTCTGCTCGAGGCTGCTCGAGGGCTGGGGCTGCAAGGAAAGCCGAGGGTCGGCCTGGTCACCGGTGACGATCTGCTCGGCCGGCTGGACCAGTTGATTGCCGCCGGCCACACCCTGAGCAATATGGAGACCGGCCGGCCTCTCTCCGATATCCGCGATCGGGTGCTCTCCGCCAACGCTTATCTGGGAATGGCCCCCGTGGTAGAGGCGTTGCGCGAAGGTGCGGACGTAGTGATCACCGGGCGAGTGACCGATACGGGACTCACGCTCGCGCCGATCTTTCACGAATTCGGCTGGCCGAGCGACGACTGGGACAAGGTGGCTTCCGGCACCGTTGCCGGGCACATCATCGAATGCGGTGCCCAGTGCTCCGGCGGCAACCTGCTGAAGGATTGGCGGAAGGTTAAGGGACTGGGCAATCCCGGCTTCCCCATCGTCGAGGCGTCGCCCGACGGAACCTTCGTGGTCACCAAGCATCCCGGCACCGGAGGGGTGGTGTCGGTTGCCTCTGTGACGGAGCAACTGGTGTACGAGATGGGCGACCCGCGCAGCTACATCACCCCGGACGGCGTGGCCGATTTCACCACCATCCGGCTCCAGCAGGCGGGGAGGAACCGAGTCCGGGTCAGCGGAATTCAGGGGGGGCCGCCGACTCCGATGCTCAAGGTCTCCATAGCGTACTTTTACGGCTACAAGTCCGTAGGTACTCTGGTTTATTCCTGGCCCGATGCCTACGACAAGGCGCGGGCGGCGGACCGGATCCTTCGTGAGCGTCTGGCCGGCCTCGGTCTCGAGTTCGAGCAGGTTCTGACTGAGTTCGTCGGCGCCGGCGCCACCCACGGCCCGCTCAGCGGTCCACCGGACCCCGAGGCTCCGGAAGTGCAGCTTAGAGTGGGAGTGCGCGCTCCGGAACGTGCTCCGGTCGAGCGTTTCACCCGCGAGATCGCGCCGCTGGTATTGACCGGGCCACCCAGCGTAACCGGCTTTGCCGGCGGCCGGCCGGCGGTCGAAGAGGTGGTGGCGTATTGGCCGGCCCTCATCGACCGGCGGCAGGTAGAGCCGGGCGTGAGGGTGGAGATACTCAGTGGGGAAGCGGGTAAGGGGGTAAGCAGGTAAGCGGGTAGGATGTGCGGTCGGTAACGCGGTACGAGGGACGCGGGATAAGCTAGGCTATCGAGCTGGGCTATAAAGAAGGTCGGGACCACGGCGAGGCATTGATGGGCAAGAACATTCACACGAAGAGCAGTGTGACCCGGCGACGCTCCAGCACCGCCAAGCCTACCCGCGTACCCGCTTACCCGCCTACCCGCCTCCAGCTCCGCTTCCTCGCCCATGCGCGCTCGGGCGATAAGGGCGACACCGCCAATGTGGGGCTGATTGCCCTGAAGCCGGAGTACTATCCGATTCTCCGGCGCCAGGTCACGGTGGCGCGAGTGGCCCGGCACTTCAAGGGGATGGTGAGTGCGGTGGAGCGCTTCGAGCTGCCCAATCTCGGCGCCTTGAACTTCCTGCTCCACGGCGCGCTCGATGGAGGAGGAACGATCTCGCTGAAGACCGATGCCCAGGGGAAGGTCTACTCCACCGCGCTGCTCAGGATGAAGATCCCGGTCGACCCGGCGCTTGCCCGCCAGCTCTCGCCATGACGACGCCCGTCCTTGCCTCCCAGGATGGCGGCGTCTTGAGCATCACGCTGAATCGTCCCGACAAGCGAAACGCGCTCAGCTCGGAGATGGTGGAGCTGCTGCACCAGGCCGTGGATCAGGCGGATCTCGACAGCGACACTCGGGTGGTCCTGGTTCGCGGGGCGGGGAAGGACTTCTGCGCTGGTGCCGATCTGGATGAGTTGCTGGCCTCGGTCGAGCAGCCCATAGACGAGAACCAGGCGTCCGCACTCCGGTTGGGGAGCCTCTTCGAGCGACTGCGGGAGCTGGCCAGGCCGGTGATTGCTCTGGTCCAGGGCCGAGCTCTGGCGGGTGGGGCTGGACTGGCCACGGCGTGCGATCTGATCCTGGCCGCAGAGAGCGCTCAGCTCGGCTACCCGGAGATCCAGCGCGGGTTCGTGCCGGGGACAGTCATGGCCCTGCTTCGAGGTGCCGTGGGCGAGAAGGTAGCCCTGGATCTGGTGCTGACGGGCCGGGTTCTCAGCGCGACCGAGGCCCGGAGCATCGGGCTGCTTTCGCGGGTGGTACCGGACTCCGACCTCGAGCGCGAGGGGACGGCGGTGGCCGCCCGCATGGCCTCTTCCAGCGCCTCGGCGCTGGCCCTGACCAAGAAGCTCTTCTACCAGCTGGATGGTCGCAGCCTGGCCGATGGCATCGCCCTGGGCGCCAGAGTGAACGCGGTGGCGCGGAGCACGCCGGAGTTCCGGGAAGCGGTCGCCGGTTTTCTGAAGCGGTGAACCGCCTGCGGCTGGGCTTTGCCCTCTGCGGCTTCATACTCGCTCTCCTGGCGGTCGGCCTGGACGACGCCCGGTTAGGTTGGGCGGCCATCGCCGTGCTGGTAGCCTCCGCCATCGTCCGGATGCTCCTGCGCAAGAGGGCGAATACGAAACCAGACATCGATCGTCGAGTGTGATGCGGCTCACTGGTAGCGTCCTCGGACCGGGATTACCTTGGCCCCCGACCCAACAGGACAGACTTGATACCTCGCTACCAGGGAGGGTTTATGAGGGGCCTATCGACAAGTGTTGCAGCGATTGCACTGGGGTTGCTGCTGAGCGCACCCGCTGCCCATGCGCAGGGTGCCGAGTTTTCGATTGGAGGTGGCGTCGGGGTTCCACTAGGTGATTTCGATGATGCCGCCAAGCTTGGCTGGCAGGGCACCGCAGCCGTGTCTTTCGTCCCCCGGAACGCCCCCATCGGTTTTCAGGTAGACGGAAGCTATAGCCAGTTCAGCGACGACTCGCCGCTCGACATCAAAAGTCAGTTCATCTACGGTACGGCAAATGCTGTTTACAAATTTGCTACCGCGGAGGACACTCGGTTCCGCCCATATCTCATCGGGGGAGGCGGAGTTTACAACCTGAAGCCGACCGGCGACGACGTAATCGGCGATCCTGGCTCCGAGACGAAGTTCGGGATCAACGCTGGAGCAGGCTTCGACATCAAGGCTGGTGGTGCCGGCCTGTTCCTGGAGGGGCGGTTCCACAACATCTTCACCGAAGGCTCTAATACCCAGTTTATTCCTCTCACAGTGGGCATCCGCTTAGGCGGGAGCTGAGCTCAGCCCACGAAGATCGGCTCGAAACCGCCTCGCCAGCCGGCGAGGCGGTTTTGTTTTTCGTGCCGCGCGGCCAGGCTCCGGACTGGGGAATGATGGTTAAGAGGTCGGGCTCCCGGCTTCGCATCCTGGGGAATGACGGATCCGCTGGCCGAGGCTCGCTCCCTGCTGCGGCATCACTTCGGGTATTCTGATTTTCGTCCAGCCCAGGCCCGTGTCATCCGGTCCATCCTCGAGGGCCGGGACACTCTGGCGGTGTTGCCCACCGGCGGCGGCAAGTCCATCTGCTTCCAGATCCCTGCGCTGGTGCTTGGCGGCCTCACGGTTGTCGTCTCGCCTCTCATATCACTTATGCAGGACCAGGTCGAGGCGGGGCGGGCACGGGGGCTGCCGATGGCGTGTCTGAACAGCAGCCTCTCAAAGACCGAGCAGGAGTCTGTACGCCTGTCCATTGCCGACGGCTCACTACGCTTGCTCTACGTTTCGCCCGAGCGCCTCGATCGGCTCAGCCTGGACCTCCGCCGGCATGAGGTCGGCCCCAGGCTGCTGGTGGTGGACGAGGCCCACTGCATTGCGGAGTGGGGGCACGACTTCCGGCCCAGTTACCGCAAGCTGGCGCGGGCGCGCTACCGGCTGGGCCGCCCTCAGGCCGTCGCGCTGACCGGCAGTGCCACACCCGGCGTGCGCCAGGAGATCGCCGGCGCTTTGAGATTCCGCCACGGCTTTGCGCTCCATCTGGGCTCGTTCGACCGGCCCAATCTCTGGTTCGGCGCCGTGCAGGTGCGCAGCGAGGCGGAGCGGCTCCGGACTCTGCTGGAGCTGCTTCGCGGCGACGATGCCATGGCCATAGTATACGCGCCGACAAGGGGCAGCGCCGAAGCCGTGGCCCGGGCGCTCTGCAAGGCTGGCCATCGGGCCGCTCCATACCATGCCGGGCTCACCAAGTCCCGCCGGGCGGTCACCCTGGAAGATTTCCTGCAAGACCGGGTAGATGTCGTCGTTGCCACCTGCGCCTTCGGTATGGGCATCGACAAGCCGAGCGTGCGGCTGGTGGTCCACTGGAATCCACCCCCTACGCCGGAGGCCTACTACCAGGAGGCGGGCCGGGGCGGCCGGGACGGCGAGTTCGCCCGCTGCATACTCCTCTGGCGGCCGGCCGATACCGAGCTTCACCGCCGCCAGCTCGACGTCACCTTTCCGCCGCACCGGCTTCTTCACCGCATTTGGCTGGAGCCCGGCGGCACCGTAGGGGTGCCGAGCAACGTGCTCCAGTCGGCGGAACGGTTGCGCCGGGAGCTTCAGCCTGAGCGTGGCCCGGTCGATTGGCGGCCGCTGAGGGAGCGGCGCCGCCGGGCGGAGGGGCGGATCCAGGCGGTGGAAGACTATGCCCGGGAGCCTCGCTGCCGGCGTGCCCGTCTGGTGGGCTACTTCGGAGAGCAGCTGCAAAGGTGTGCCGGTTGCGATCGGTGCGGGGCCCGACCGGTGCCCCGAGCTGCGGAGCTGGAGGTCTCCGCGCGGTTGATTCGGCTTCGGCGCGCATTGTCCGGACGTAAGGCGGCCTGGGGAGGCTGCCCTCTCGAACCCGAGGTGCTGCTCCAGCTGGCGAGGCATCCGCCGACAGATGCAGCGAGTCTGGCCGACGTACCGGGGGTGGGTCCCACCCTCACCGAAAGGCTCGGCGGCACTATCCTAGGCGCCTTGTCGCCTGATGGTCAGGTTGTCGTCCAGGAGACCGATAACACGATGCTGTCGAACCTGAAGCGCTGGCGCAGGGGCATCGCACGGGACATGGGAGTACCCGCCTATGCGGTCATGACCGATGCGGTGCTTCGCGCCATTGCAGAGGCCCAACCCCAGACCCGCCTCGACCTCGCACGGATTCGAGGGGTCGGCCCCCGCACCCTGGTCAAGTTCGGCGACGATCTCCTGGGGATCGTTGCGGCTCGGTGATCGGGATTTTTGATAACTGCGCAGGAGCGCCGCCACCGCTCGCGAAACCGATCCGGACATTCACCATCCTGACCGGGCCGTTGTACCAAGGCATTCCAACCCATTAGCTTGGTGGCTGGTCGAACACTTCGACCCAGCCATTCGAGACCGATGGACGATTCCCTTTATTTCAGCGAACAGCACTATCAGGTCCGCGAGATGGTCCGAGACTTCTCGCGCACCCACATCGCGCCTCTGGCCGCGGAGCTGGACCGGACCTCCACCTTCCCCTGGGACAACATCAAGGCAATGGGCCAGCTGGGCCTGCTCGGCGTGCCCTGGAGCGAAGAGCTCGGCGGGGCGGGGATGGACCAGCTGTCGTACTACATCACCATCCACGAGATGGCCAAAGTAGACGCCAGCCACGCGCTCACCATCAGCGCGCACACCAATCTGGGTACCTCGCCCATCGTCGAGTTCGGCACCGAAGAGCAGATGCGGCGCTATGTCCCACTCCTGGCCTCGGGCCGGGTGCTCGGCGGCTTCGGCCTCACCGAGCCGGGGGCCGGCAGCGACGCCGGCGGCACCGCCAGCACTGCCCAGGACAAGGGCGACCATTACCTGCTCAACGGCTCCAAGATATTCATCACCCATGCCGGCGTGGGCGAGATCTTCGTCGTAACCGCGCGTACCGAACCGGGAAAGAGTAACAAGGGCATCACCAGCTTCATCGTCACCAAGGATACGGTAGACCTTGCCAAGTGTATGGAAATCGGCGTCGGGCACGACCCCGAGTTGCCCAAGACCCCTGGAATCCGGGCCGGCAAGAAGCAAGACAAGATGGGCTGGCGGGCCAGCGACACCCGCGAGTTGATTTTCGAAGACGCCCTGGTCCCGAAGGAGAATCTGCTCGGGAAGCCCGGCTACGGCTTCATCAACTTCCTCAAGACCCTGGACGCTGGGCGTATCGGTATCGCCGCGCTCTCGCTCGGAATAGCCGAAGGCGCCTACGAGGAAGCATTACGGTACGCCGGTGTGAGAAAGCAGTTCGGCCGCGCCATCGGCAGCTTCCAGGCGGTGAGCTTCCAGCTCGCCGATATGGCCCTCGAGATCGAGGCCGGTACCCATTTGCTGTATCATGCCGCCTGGCTCAAGCAGAATGGCCGCCCATTCAAGAAGGAAGCGGCCATGGCCAAGCTGTTCTGCTCCGAGCTCGCCATGCGCACTACCACCAAGGCGGTGCAGATCTTCGGCGGCTACGGCTACACCACGGAATACCCGGTCGAGCGCATGATGCGAGATGCCAAGGTGTGTGAGATCGGCGAGGGCACCAGCGAAATACAGCGGATAGTCATTGCCCGCCAGATTCTGGGGGAGCTGGTCGATTAACGAGTCGAGAGTCGAAAGTCCAGCACTCAGCATCATTGCCCTAACATCCTCTCTCTCATATAATTAGCCCCAGCAGCGACGCGCATTCTCGCGGCATGCTCCTGTTAGGTCGTGGGCAGGCCTGCTGAGGAGCGCGTTTTCTTGGCAGGTAAGAGGCGAGCGGGCGGCGGAAGGTCACGCCCGAACCAATTTCAAGTTAGCCGGGAGAGTTAGGAATCGGGTCGCGTCCGATGATCTCCGCGGCAGTCGAGGTCACAGTCTTTGAAGCGCGAGATCCTGATCAATGGGAGCCAGCGGGAAACCCGCGTGGCCATTCTCGAAGACGATCGGCTGGTGGAGCTGCTGGTGGATCGGCCGGATCACCGGCGGACCGTTGGCGACATCTATCTCGGTCGAGTCGAGGCGGTGCTCCCGGGGATCCAGGCGGCGTTCGTGGACATCGGCCAGGAGAAGAGCGCCTTCCTGCATGCCTCCGACCTCCTGGAGCCCGACGAGGATGAAGAGCCGGAGCCGGAGGACGAAGAGGTGGCGGTGGCCCCGGAGGTCGGTCTCCCCGAGCAGGCGGCGGTAACCGAGGCACCGGCCGAAGACCCCGCACCCGAGCGCAAAAGCGCCTGGCGCAGCCGGGATCGCCGGCGGCACCGCGGCGGAGCCGCTGCCACCGAGTCGCCTCCCAACGAGGCCCGCCAGCGAGAGATCTCTTCCCGTCGCGCACTACCCAACATTCAGGACATCCTGAAGAAGGGCCAGACTCTCCCGGTTCAGGTCACCAAGGAGCCGATCGGCTCCAAGGGCTGCCGGGTAACCGCCCAGATCTCTCTGCCCGGCCGATTCCTGGTCTACATGCCCTACGCCTCGAAGGTAGGCGTGAGCCGCAAGATCGAGAGCCGGGAACAGCGGGCCAAGCTGCGGGAGATGGTTTCCAAGATCCTGCCCAAGGACTCCGGAGGGGTAATCGTCCGGACCGTCGCAGAAGGCGTCACCGAGGATCACTTCCGACGAGAGATAGACTCGCTGCTCACCCTCTGGAAGAAGATCAACCGCAAGAAGAGCTTCGTGCGCCGCGCTCCGGCACTCCTTCAGCGCGAAACCAGCCTGACCCGGGGTATCATCCGGGACCTGTTCAGCTCCAAGGTGGATGCGCTGTACGTAGATACCAAAGAGCTGTACAACGAGATCGAGCAGTACCTGCAGCAGATCGACCCCGAGCTGATGGCTCGGGTTCACCTCTACAGCGAGCCCACGCCGCTGTTCGACAAGTTCGACATCGAATCCGAGATCCGGGACCTCTTCAAGGCCCGGGTCGAGCTGCCCACCGGCGGCTCCCTGGTGATCCAGCCGACCGAGGCCCTCATCAGCATCGACGTCAACACCGGCCGCTATACCGGCAAGAAGGACCCGGAGAAGACGATTTTGAGGACCAACCTCGAGGCGGCACGAGAGATCGCGCGCCAGATTCGGCTTCGTGACATCGGCGGCATCATCGTCTGCGACTTCATCGACATGGAGGCCCGCTCAAATCGCGAGAAGGTCCTCCAGGAGCTGCGCACCCACCTCGGCCGCGATCGCGCCCGTACCAAGGCTTTGGCAGTGTCCGAGCTGGGTCTGGTCGAGATGACTCGGCAGCGGGTCCGCCCCTCGCTCTGGCACTCGATGACCACCGACTGCCCGACCTGCGCCGCGACCGGCCGGGTCTTCACCCCGGAGGTGGTGGCTCGGCGCCTGGAACGGGCGCTCAAGCGCGCCGGCCACGAGCGGCGCGAGCGGCAGCTCAGCGTGCGGCTGCACCCCGAGGTCGCGCTCTATTTGTTGGAAGAGGAGCCCCGGTTGCTGCACACCCTCACCAAGATCACCGGAGTGGACATCGAGCTTAGGGACGATCCCATGATGCGCCTGGACGAGTTCCGGCTGATGAGCCGGCCCGCGGGGCGGGATGTGACGGACCTGTATGCGGTGGCGTGAGAGTGGGGCAGCGGGGCAGCCGTGGCGGGCCTCTTGTCATAAGCCCACCACCTGCCTAGATTTACGGGCTATTGTCGGATTACCCTTAGTCAACAGGTTTTGCATGTACGCCATTTTCCGGGCCTTGGGCAAACAGTTTCGTGCGGAGAAGGGGAAGACCCTCCGGCTGCCGCTCATGAGCGCCGAGGCGGGCTCGAAGGTCACCTTCGACGAGGTGCTCCTCTCGTCCGACGGCCAGACAATCAAGGCCGGGTCGCCCCTGGTCAAAGGGGCCAAGGTGGTGGCCGAGGTAGTGGGCCAAGGCAAGGAGCCCAAGATCTACGTGTTCAAGTTCAAGCGGCGGAAGAACTACCGCCGGAAAACCGGGCACCGGCAGAAGTTTACCGAGGTTCGCATTACCGACGTCAAGCTGGGTTGAGGTCAGAATGGCACATAAAAAGGGCGTAGGCTCCAGTCGCAATGGGCGGACCAGTAATCCGCAATATCTCGGCGTCAAGCGCTACGGCGGCGAAAAGGTCACCGCGGGCAACATCCTCGTGCGCCAGCGGGGCACGAAGTTCCACCCCGGCCGCAATGTTCGCCGGGGGAACGACGACACGCTGTTTGCCGTGGTCGATGGGGTCGTCAAATTCGAGTACAAGGACAGAAACCGGCAGAAGGTGTCGGTGTACCCGGCGGTGGTCTCGGCGGTCTCGTAAGGATTTTCGCCGGGCCGGAATGAGGAGCAAGACCTTCACGAGCCGGCCCTGAATGAGGCCGAGGGTTCGATACTGGAAGAGGGACACGGAGCCACTCCGAGTCCCTCTTTTTGGCTTAATTTGAAACAGCCCTGTCCGACTCCGCGTCGTGTCAGGTTGAATCGCCCATAGCTGAGAGGCCCCCAATGACGAAATCCACACTATTCGACCGGTTGAATCAGGAGCTCGAGGCTTTCGGGAAGAAGGCCCAGGCGGCACTGGACGAAGGAAAGCTGCAGATCGAGCTGCTCCGGCTGCGGAGAAGGCAGGATCGCGCGGCACGAGATCTGGGCTTGCTGGTGCATCGCAGGGAACGGGGTGGAGAGATCGAGCCGAGACGTTTCGATGCACTACTGTTGCGGCTCGATGATCTCCAGGCCGAGACCACGCGGCTGGAGCGCCAGATCGCGGAGGCGCGGCGGGGTGGCGGAACCACCCCCACTCCGGTGGAAGTCGGAGCTGACCGGAGCGGAGCCCCGGGAGAGCCGTAGCAGTTCAGGCCCGGGAGGGTTCGTCCAGCCGCGGGGCGATGGCAACCCGGATCCGGTCCGGATAGTTGCCACAGAGGCCGTCTACTCCGAGGCGAACCATACGGTCCAGGTCGCCGAGCTCGTTGACGGTCCATGCGATTACGGCGCACCCCGCGTCATGCACCTGATTCACCAGCTCCTGATCGACTCGTTGCCAGTCCTGCCATAGGGTGGTGGCACCGACCGCACGCATCACTGAGACAGGATCGCGCAGGTAGGCCATCAGCAGGATCCCCCGTCGCAATCCCGGTCTCGCTTCTCCCAGACGGTACACCACGCGGTGGTCGAAGCTGTGAACCGCATAGCGCTCCGGGGCCGGTCCCTGGTCCAGGACCGTCAGAAACGCATGGTCGTGGGCGGCAGGGAGGCTCTTCACCTCGACCCACACGTCCCGATTGCCCACCAGCTCCAGGATCTCGGTGAGCGCTGGCAGCGGCTCGCCGTTTCGGATCCGCACCTGCCGAGCCTCGGCGAGCGAGAGCTGGGCGATAGGACCGATTCCCGGGAGTTCGGCATCGTGATGCACGACGATGCCCCCGTCTCGAGTCGCATGGATGTCGAGCTCCACGCCGTCGGCATCGAGCATGACAGCCCGCCGAAAGGCGGCTCGCGAGTTCTCGTATTCGTAGCCGGAGGCGCCGCGGTGGGCGATAACGCTTGGGCGTCGCATCGCCTAAAATAGCGCCTCGCCCTCGAGCCGGCCAAGTTAACAACCACTTCATTCTTCCGTCTGACAGTCTGGATGAGCGCCTCCACCATGCCGGGTTCGATCCAACCCGACCCCGTTACCGACCCGGCCCTGGTCGAGTCGTACCGCCGGGGAGACCAGCGCGCGGCCACCGAGCTGGTGCGCCGCCACGCTCCGGCGCTCGGGCGGTTCCTCTATAGCTCGGGCGCAGACCGGGCCGAGGTCGAGGATCTGGTGCAGGAGACGCTCTTCCGGGCATTCCGCAAGGCAGATAGCTGGACCGGCGAAGCAACGTTTCGGAGCTGGCTTCTGACCATCGGAGGAAACCTGCTTCGGGACCAGTTCCGCAAGCGAAAGGGGCGGCTGATGTCGCTCTACGGCTGCGAGGTTACGGACAAGGCCGATCCCCATGCCGATCTCATTGCAGGAGAGGCTGAGCAGCGGATACGGCAGGAACTCGCCCGGCTGCCCCGGCTCCAACGGGAGGTCTTCCTCCTGCGGGTCCAGCAGGGCAGCGAGTACAGCGAGATCGCCGGCCTCCTGGGAACGACGCCTGGAGCGGCCCGGGTACACTATCATCACGCCGTGAAGCGGTTGAAGGAGCTGGTTCGATGAGTGATTGCACCTGGTTGTCCGATCGGATTCCGGCCGTCGTGCTGGGGCGGACCGGGTGGACTCCGGAAGAGGTCCGCCATCTCAGCCAATGCGAGTCGTGCCGGAGGGAGTGGGAGCTGGTGCGTGCCACGAGCAGGCTGGGAGAAAGCATGGATCTTCCCGGCGATGTAGCGGCTACGGCAGAGGCGGTGCTCCATCGCCTCCGGCATCAGCAGGACAGGGGCAATCGGGTAGCGCGAGTCATAATGATGGCTGGGGTTGCCGCTGCTGCGATCGTGGCGGCGGTCTGGCTCGGGGTCGGCGACAGGATGCCGACCTCGCCGTCACCGGTCACGCCGTCGGTGGCCGGGCGCCTCGAGATCCCGCTGCCTGAGCTGGAGAGCCTCCAGCCGGCGGAGCTCGATTCGGTCTTGGAGACCATGGATGAGCCGCCGGCAGCCGGTTTCACAATAGGCGACCCCGGCCTGCCCGACCTCGATAGCGACGAATTACAACGAGTCCTCGACTCCTGGGAGGGTTGATGCGTAGCACATTTCTCTGGTCTGCCGCCCTGGCACTGATCCCGCTCTGTCCGGTGGAGGCCCAGCGTTCCGACTCGACATCCCATCGGGCCGATTCGCTGCGCCATAGGATAGAGGAGCGGTTCGCCTCCCAGGTGCAGGAGCAGCTGGGCCTCACCGCCGACCAGGCCGCTAAGCTCCGGGCCACGAGCCTCGAGTTCAACGGCCGGCGGCGGGAGTTCGCCTCCCGGCAGCGACTCATCAGGGAGCAGTTGACCGCGCAACTCCGCCCCGGGGTCGCAGCCAACCAGGACAGCGTCGCCAAGCTCACCAATGCGTTGATCGACCTGAGAGTGGCCCAAGCTCAGCTGGACCGCGACGAAATGAAGGATCAGTCGCAGTACCTGGATGCGGTGCAGCGGGCCCGCCTCTACGCCATGCGGGAGCGGTTCGTCCATCGAGTGAATGAGGTGCATGGCCACCGGCGGGGCCACGGGGAGATGGGCCGCCACCGGCACCGGGATAGAGGCCCGCCCTGGCTTTAAACCGAACTGCGTCAACCGTGAACGGTGAACGGTGAACGGGCACCTGTGGTTAGCCCCCTGTTTACCGTTTACCGCTCACTGTTTACCGCTTCCCGTTCACCGTTCACCGTTCACTGTTTACCGCTTGCCGTTTACCGCTTGCCGTTTACCGCTTGCCGTTTACCGCTTCCCCTCCCCTGGTTTAGATTCCAACACTTCCCATACCGGACTCTGCGATGCGCCGCTGGTCGTCGTTGACGCTCGCCCTTCTTCTTGCCCCCTGGACCGCTCCCGCGGCCCAGGCACCCACCGTCTACCGAATCACCGTTTCCGGTGTGGTCGAGAACGGGCTGGCGCCCTACATCTCCCGCGGTCTTCGCGAGGCGCACGACGCGGAGGCGGTGGCCGTCTACCTGGACATCGACACGCCGGGTGGCAGAATAGACGCGGCCGAGCGTATCTCGGATGCCGTTCGCAACGCACGGATTCCGGTGTATGCCTATGTGAATCCACGGGCGTTCAGCGCCGGGGCGCTCATTGCCATGGCTACCAACGGGATCTACATGCGGCCGGGCGGGGTCATCGGCGCGGCGACGCCGGTGGACGGCCAGGGGGTCAAAGCGTCCGAAAAGATGGTGTCCGCTATGCGGGCCGAGTTCCGTGCCGTGGCCGAGCAACGCGGGCTCGATCCCAGGCTGGCGGAGGCAATGGTCGATGAGAACGTCGAGATCCCGAACGTGGTGCGGAAAGGCGAGTTGCTGACCCTGAGCACGGGAGAGGCGGTGCGACTCGGCTTCGCCAAGGGCTCCGTAGGCGACGAACCGGCGCTGCTCGAGGCCATCGGTCATCCCGATGCCCAGGTGTTCACGGTGGAGCAGAACTGGGCCGAGGGCATCGTGCGCTTCCTGACCAATCCGCTGGTTGCCCCGCTCCTTCTCTCCCTCGGCATCCTTGGGCTGGTCTTCGAGATCAAGACCGGAGCATTCGGCATCGGAGGCCTCTTGAGTCTCACCTCATTGGGGCTGTTCTTTGGATCAAGTCTCATCCTGGGACTGGCCGGATGGGAGGAAATATTGCTGCTGGGCCTCGGGCTGCTGGCCCTGGGGGTCGAAGTGTTCATCATTCCGGGATTCGGCGTGGCCGGCGTACTGGGGATTCTGGCAATAGTAGGATCAATGGTGCTCGCCATGATGGGGGCGGCTCCCACCAGCGGGGATGTGGCCCAGGCGCTGGCGGTACTGGGCGCAAGTTTGTTCATTACCGCCGCGGTGATATATGCCTGGGTCCGCCACCTGCCCAGCAGTGGGCGGTTCCGGGGGCTCCTGCTCCAGGGATCGGTTCAGCGCTCCGACGGGTTCGTGTCGGCTCCCACCCGTGGCGATCTGGTCGGGCTCGACGGCGTCGCCCTGACAGACCTTCGACCCTCGGGCACGGCTCGGGTAGGCGATGAGCGGGTAGACGTGGTGTCCGAAGGCGGCTTCATTCCGGAAGGCAGCCGCGTCCGGGTAGTGCAGAGCGATGGATACCGTCATGTGGTGCGTACAGTAGGGAGCTAGGAGCTAGGAGCTAGGAGCTGGGAGCTGGGACTCCCCACTCCCGACTCGTGAGTAGTAAGCCCAATCGGCTCTTCACTTCGAGGAACTCGTGGACGAATCGGTGTTCGGTCTGGGAATGGTGCTCGCGCTGGTGTTCATCGCGGTCATCTTCGTCATCATCTTCTTCAAGTTCATTCCCATCGGGCTGTGGATCACCGCATGGGCATCAGGGGTACGGGTGTCTTTCCTTACCCTGTTCGGGATGCGCTTCCGGAAGGTCAATCCATCGAACATCGTAAACCCGCTGATCAATGCGTCCAAGGCAGGCTTGAGCCTTGAGATCAACGCGCTCGAGGCGCACTACCTCTCTGGCGGCAACGTGCAGCGGGTGGTGAGTGCCCTCATCTCGGCCGATAAGGCGGGTATTCCCCTCACCTTCAAGCAGGCCACAGCCATCGATCTGGCCGGCCGCGACGTGTTCGAGGCGGTCCAGGTCAGTGTGAATCCAAAGGTGATCACCACCCCCAAAGTGGCCGCCATGGCAAAGGACGGCATCCAGCTGCTGGCCCTGGCCCGGGTGACGGTTCGCGCCAACATCAACCGTCTGGTCGGCGGCGCCGGCGAAGAGACGATCCTGGCGCGGGTGGGAGAGGGAATCGTGAGCACGATCGGATCGGCCTCATCGCATAAGGCGGTGCTCGAGAACCCGGACCTGATCTCGAAGACGGTACTCTCCAAGGGGCTCGACGCCGGTACCGCGTTCGAGATACTCTCGATCGACATTGCCGATGTCGATGTGGGCAAGAATATCGGAGCCGAGCTTCAGACCGATCAGGCCGAGGCCGACAAGCGTATTGCCCAGGCCAAAGCCGAGGAACGGCGCGCGCTCGCGGTGGCCATGGAACAGGAGTTCAAGGCCGAGGCGCAGAACCAGCGGGCCAAGGTCATCGCCGCCGAGGCCCAGATTCCGCTCGCCATGGCCGACGCATTCCGCAATGGCAATCTCGGGGTGATGGATTACCAGAAGTACCATAACGTCCAGGCCGATACCACCATGCGCCAGGCCATCGCGGGGCAGGGCGAAGCCGGCTCGGGCGGAGGCGGCTGACCTTGGACCTCACCGGATTGATCGTCCTCGGGGTGCTCTGGCTTCTATTCAACCTGGTGAGTCAGGGGCAGGGAAGGAAGAAACCCCAGCGGCCGCGCCAGACACCACGGCCGAACCTTCCGTCTTCCTCCCCACCTCGTCCCGAGGTGCGACACCGGTCCCAAGCCGCCGGCACCATGGACCCGACGCAGCAGGAAGGCTCTCGGCTGGAAAGGGTGCTCCGCGAGTTCGAGCGGGCCCTCGATCAAGCCGGCTCCCCGGAGCGGCCGGCCGGGCTGCCGCCCCGGGAGGACGAAGAAGAGGAGTGGGAGGAGCGCGAGTCCCTCGAGGTGGAGCCGGAGATCGTAAGCCTGGAGACGGAGGTCCGCCGCGAGAGCCGGCCCCTGGTGGACCAGGATGATCACGCCGAGCGGATCGAGCTGCACCGGATCGCCGCGGCGGCCACTCGCGACCAGGCAAGGTCGAAGGCGGATCACGCCAAGTTCGACCAGCGAATACGGCAGGAAGTGGCCGACAAGACCGCCGCAGGCCGCTACACCATTGAGCAGCTCCGCGATGCGGTCGTGTGGCGCGAGATCCTGGGGCCGCCGGTGTCGCTCAGGGGTGAGAGGTGAGAGGTGAGCGGTGAGCGGTGAGTTGTCATCCTGAGCGAAGCGAAGGAGCCGAAAAGCGGCGGTTTGTCGGATAGCTGCGTTCTGGCCCCTTCGCTTCGTTCAAGGTGACAACCTCTCACCTCTTACCTCTCACCTCTCACCTCTCACCTCCAAACCGCTCCTGGTAGCTCTTCATCGCGCGAGTGATCGCCGCCCGGGCGGCCGCTGCCCCTTCGAAGCCACGGGTCTCGGTGTGGGTGCCCTCCAGGTCCTTGTACACCCGGAAGAAGTGCTCGATCTCCTTCAGGTAGTGCTGCGGTATGTCTGCCAGCTCGTTCAGCCCGTCAGAGTACGGATCGCCGGTGGGAACCGCCAGCACCTTCTCATCCGCCACACCCGAATCGACCAGGTGGAACAAACCGATCGGCCGGGCGTCCACCAGGCAGCCGGTGAACACCGGGATCGTCATCAGGATGAGCACGTCCAGCGGGTCACCGTCGTCACCCAGCGTGCGGGGAAGGAAACCATAATCGCCCGGGTAGTGCACTGCGCTGTACAGCACCCGGTCCAGCCGGAACACCCCGAGCTTCTTGTCCAGCTCGTACTTGTTGCGCTCGTTGGCAGGGATCTCGATGACGGCGGTGACTTCGTCTGGCGGCCTGGCGCCGGTGGGTAGATCGTGCCAGGGATGCAGGCCGCGGGTGGGAATGGCTGGCACCTTGGGGGTCCCGCTTTGGGGAAAAGGTTGAACTCTCCGGGTCTCGAGAACCGAATAGTATAGTGGGGGGAGGGGCCGACCAATAACCCGGTCTTTAACTTGCATCCACTCATCGCCCTGATGATTTTACCACCCAGCCCGAGTGGCGGAATGGCAGACGCAGCGGACTCAAAATCCGCCGAGGGCAACCTCGTGCGAGTTCGACTCTCGCCTCGGGCATCGAGTACAACCCTTCCCAATTGACCTTCGTGACCCTGCGCCTCACCGGCCTCAATATTTATCCCATAAAGTCGGCCCGCGGCCTCGCTCTGGATGAGTCGCAGGTGGACGAGTTCGGCCTGCGGTACGACCGGCGCTGGATGGTGGTTGATGATTCGGGCGACTTTCTCAGTCAGCGGAGCCATCCGCGGCTGGCGCTGGTGAACCCCAGCATTAGAGGAGGAACACTCCAGGTAGATGCGCCGGGGATGCCTCGGCTCGAGACACCTCTCGACCCGCCGCCCACCCTGGCTACCATGGTCAAGGTGTGGGACGACACATGTGCCGGCACCGGCGTGGGTGAGAGGGCCAGCCAATGGTTCTCCGAGTTCCTGGGTCTGGCTTGCAGCCTGGTCCACATGGCAGCCCAGGTGGTCCGGCCCGCTGACCGCGAGTTCGCGCCCGCCGGTGCGCGGGTGAGCTTTGCCGACGGGTTTCCCTTCCTGCTCGTCTCGGAGGAATCGCTGGCAGACCTCAATAGCCGGCTTTCCGATCCGCTGCCGATGAACCGCTTCCGCCCCAACCTCGTCGTCGCTGGTGCTGAGCCGTATGCCGAGGATGGCTGGAATAAAATCGAGATCGGCGGTGTGCGGTTGTGGGTGATGAAGCCTTGTGCCCGGTGTGTCGTTACCACCACCGACCAAGCTACTGCCGAGCGAGGAAAGGAGCCGCTCCGGACCCTGGCCACGTACCGCAACGTGAACGGCCAGGTGATGTTTGGACAGAACGCGGTGCACGACGGGACCGGCCGGCTCCGGGTCGGCGACCCGGTAGTAATCAGATGAGGGACCGGCGCGGTGTTCCCTGCGGAAGCGAAGCTCCTGCGCAGTTTGTTACCACGAAGGCGATCGCTCCTCGGCCCTCATAGATTCCCGCCCCATGGAAGTCGAAATCTTCGGCATAAGGAAAAGCCCCGACACCCGGAAGGCGCTCCGCTTCTTCGCCGAACGCCGGGTCAAGACCCACTTCGTCGACCTCCAGGAACGCCCCGCCTCTCCGGGGGAGCTGAAGCGTTTTATCCAGAAGTTCGGCACCGAGGCACTGATCGATCGGCATTCACGACGCTTCGCCGACCTCGGCCTGGCCGCCGCGCGCCTCAACGATGAGCGCTGGCTCGACAAGCTGGCCTCGGAACCACTCCTGCTCCGCATGCCTCTGGTTCGCTGTGGATCGCAGCTGACCATAGGCGAGGCGACCGCGGCCTGGCAGGCCTGGATCGCGCTGTGACCCAGTTCTCCGTTTCCGGCGTTGCCGTGGAGTTTGGAGCGACGCGGCTCTTTTCCGGTGTCACCTTTACTGTTGGCCGGGGAGAGAAGTGGGGTGTGGTCGGCCGCAACGGCACGGGCAAGACGACCCTGTTCCGCCTGCTCACCGGCGAAGCCGAGCCGACACGGGGCACCGTGGCGCGCGCATCGGGCCTCAGGTTCTCGGTCATGGAGCAGCACCGGGAGTTTTCCGGCGCCGCCACCGTGTGGGAGGCGGCCGCGGGCCCCTTCGCAGAGCTGCTCGAGCTGGAGCGGTCGTTGGCGGAGCAGGGCACTGCCCTTGCGGAGGCCGGCCAGGGTTGCACACCCGAGATGCTGAAGCGTTACGACCGCGACCTCGAGCGCTTCGAGCGGGAAGGCGGCTACACCCTGGCACCGAGGATAGACGCGGTGCTCCACGGGCTGGGTTTCGATCCTGACAGGGCCCGGACGCAGCCGTTGTCGGGGCTGAGTGGTGGCGAGCGCGGCCGGGTGGGTCTGGCCCAGCAGCTCGTCGCACCGGGAGACGTCCTTCTTCTCGATGAACCGACCAACCACCTGGACCTGGAGACCACGGCTTGGCTGGAGGAGTACCTCCGGGGACTCGAGGCGACGGTGCTCCTGATCAGCCACGACCGAGCCTTCCTCCAGGCGGTGGTGGATCACGTGCTCCATGTCGAGGCCGGCGCTGTCACCCCTTACGCCGGCGATTACGGCGCCTTCGTCCGCCAACGGGCCGAGCAGCGGCTCTCGCAGCAGCGGGCCTTTGTCAAGCAGTCTCGTGCACTGGCTGCCGAGGAAGACTTCATCCGCCGCAATATCGCGGGACAGAACAGCGCCCAGGCCAAGGGCCGCCGCCGCCGGCTCGCCCGGGTGAGCCGGCTGAGCCCACCACCGGGCGAAGATGGCGTGATCTCGCTCCGGCTCGAGGCCGGCGCCCGCGGGGGCGATCAAGTGCTGGTGGCCGAAGATGTCCGCGTCACCATCGCCGACCGCGTGCTCCTGGATGGATTCTCCGCCCGGGTCCGGCGAGGGGATGTCATTGGGTTCATCGGCTCCAACGGCGCCGGTAAGACCACCCTGCTTCGCACCATGGTCGGCGAGTGGCGGCCCGACTCCGGTGAGATGCGAATCCCGGAGTCGGTGCACATCGCTCACTACCGCCAGGATCTGGCGCAGGTGCCCACTGACCGGTCGTTGTACGAGCTGATCAGCGACCTGCGCCCCACCTGGGGCCGCGGTGCCATTCAGGGCCATCTGGGGCGCTTCGGCTTCTCCGGCGACTCGGTGCTTCGCCAGGCGGCGACACTTTCAGGAGGCGAGCGCGCCCGGGTGGCCCTGGCGATGATGACGCTCTCGGGTGCCAACCTCCTCCTGTTTGACGAGCCGACCAATCACCTGGACGTCGAGTCGATCGAGGCCCTGGAGGACGCAATCGAGGCCTACGACGGCACCGTGATCCTGGTGAGCCACGACCGGGCCCTGCTGCGGGCGCTCACCAATAGGGTCTGGGTACTGCACGAAGGCCGGATCACCGATTTCCCCGGCAGCTTCGAAGAGTGGGAGACCGCGAGCGCCGAGCGGTCTCACGCCGCCTCGGTGGCGGCCGCGGAGGAGGAATCCCTGCGGCGGGTGCAGGAGCGGAGGCAGACTCGCAGGGCGGAAGGCGGCCGCAAGGGCGAGCAGTCTGCCCTACGCACCGCCGAGCGCAAGCTGGCGGAGGCGGAGGCGGCAGTGACCAGCTGCGAGGCTCGGGTCGGGGCAATCCGAGCTCGGCTCGAGGATCCGGCACTCTATGCTACGGCTGCGGGCTCGGTGCAGGCTCACGCACTGGGGATCGAGCTGGAGACCGCGCGGGCGGAGCTTGAGGAGGCCCTCTCGCAGTGGGAAGCGGCCAGCACGGCATTGGAAAACGGCCTAGCCACAGATAACACCGATGGGAACGGATCACTCCGTTGACCATTCAAGCTCCCTTCGCCTTTTCATTGTCCAAAGCTTTCGTTCAACAGCACACCTGCTGGCCACCAGCTCGGAGCGGGCCGGTGTGCTGTTGACCACTTCTGTTTGGGCATATCAATGGAAAGGGAGCTCAACACATCCGGGAGCGATCCGTTCCCATCCGTGTCATCTGTGGCAAGTTGTTTGCTTCCGAGAGATCCTTTGCTTAGCTCAGGGTGACAAGGTGCGCTCAGGATGACAGCGATGCCGTCACCCTAGGCGAGGAGCCTAGAGTCTGGAGCACGACGCAGTAGCGCTCGGTGAGCTTCAGAAGCGTGTCCAGCTGCTCCCGGGTGGCATCCGAGTCCAGCTCGAATCGGAGCCGAATCGTCTGGAACCCCACCGGAACCTCTTTGCTCACCCCCAGCGTCCCCCGAAAGTCGAGATCGCCCTCCACCTCGATCGAGCCGCCTCGGACCGGGATATCCAGCGCAATGGCGACCGCACGAAGCGTCACCCCGGCGCACGCGGCAAGGGCTTCGAGCAGCATGTCGCCTGAGCAGGCCTGAAGACCGGAGCCGCCCGTGGCGGGGTGGAGCCCGGCCTCGACCAGCGCCCGGCCGGTATCTACCCGGCAGCTCACGCCCGGGGCATCGAGGCGGCCGGACGCGCGCAGCGTCACCATCGCCTTGGCGGGATCGTCGCGGTACTGCTGCTTGAGGGGCGCCTGCACGGCACGGAGGTTCTGCGGTTGCATGAAGGGTCCCGGTGAGGTCTTCCCGAGAATAGAACAATGTGAGCGAGGGAACAACCACTCGCCCAGGGGCAGGACGCCGGTGGTTGGAAAAGCGAAACGGGAGCGGCAGCACCGCCCCCGTTCTACTGCGCTCTTCGCGTGGCTTAGTGAGAGGTTACGCCCAACCCGAACTGCAGCACGTTGGCGGAAAGCCCGTCGTAGCCGCCCCGGAACCAGTTGGCAACCGGAGTGATCGAGAGGTTGCGGCCTACCTGCACGTCGTAGCCCAGGCCGGCGAGCAGCCCGAAACCTGACTCGTTGGCGAACCCATCATCCAGAATCGAGTACCCTACGCCACCCTTGACGAAAAGACCGTTGGTGGCCATCGGGTACCAGTAAGCGGCGCCCGACACGTTCCCCATCGTCAGGCTTACGCCGCCCTCGCTCTTGGTCCAGCCGTTCGTCTCGACGCCGAGCAGGATGTTCTCCCGCAGCGTCCCGCCGAGCTTGAGATAGCCGCTCAGTCCGCCCTCGCGGTCGAAGTCGGGACAGCCATCGCAGCTCAGCCCCATGGAGCCGTAGCCCATGCCGCCACCGATCCAGAACCCTTGCCGCGTCTGCGCGTGCTGGGCGAACGCTGTCGTGGCCAGCAGGACGGTGAGGAGCGCAGACAGCCCAGTTGCCCGGAGTGTACCCATGTCACCTCTAGAAAGTTGGAGAGTGTGTGCCGAGGCCGACCGACCTGCGAGCCAGAGCGCGCAGAACTGAATCGGAATCGGGTCGGAGAGGAGACGCGGCAGAGCCACAGAGGACTTCGGCGGCCGGACGGTCCCTCGCGCTTAGTTGGCGGGTTCGGGACTCCTGGCTTTGCGTCCCCGCCTCGCGACGGGTTTGCCTTTATCGGCGCCGCTCTCGGGCGGCGGCCGCATGCCTGTAGCAAAATGCGGACCACTGGGTCTCGTGGGCTGTTGCCAGGATACAAAACGAAACGGGAGCGGCAGAGCCGCTCCCGTTCGCACGTCTAGACAGCCAGGGACTAGCGCCGGCGAGCCGGGGCCGCCTTGCTGCCGAAGTTGTACCCCACAATCAGGCCGAACGCCGGGTCGTTGCTGAAGTCGGAACCCAGGGGGATGTCGATAGTGGGACGAACCGAAATCTGCTGATTAAACACAAAACCGACCCCAATCCGGGCCAGGCCGTAGGTCTCGGACGCCTCGACCGTCGCGCCACCCGCGCTGGTGTCCTCAACCTTCGCCTTGCTGTACTGCAGACCCAGACCAGCCGTCGGAAGAATGCGCACCTGAGGGTTCGCACCCATCTCGGTTCCGAGCGCGAGACCGAAATGAACATCGGTGCTCGAGGAGTTGATGTTTAACGCCTCGTCATCCGGGCCCATTCCAAGCGCCAAGCGGGCTACCGGGCAAAGGCTCACTTTCCCGGTCCGACCCAGCTTCATCTGGTAGCCGGCGTGAGCGCCGACTCCCAGCGAGCTACCAAGATCGCCGTCGAACGACGTGGTGGACAGGTCGGCGCCGGCGTACACGCCAGAGGGCATGCCGTAAGTGAAGCTGCCACCCCACGTGTTCGCGAACTCAGCGAACTGAGCGCTGGCGGCCACCTGCATTTGTCCAGTTGAGAACGAGGCCAAACCTTGACAGGTCTGGGCCACCGCCGGCGCATTGAGCATGCCGAGCAGGGCGAGCGAAACCACGAGACTGCGGCGCATTCGTGTCTCCGACGCTGAAGTGTGAACGCTCCCTGCACGGTCGAGGTCGATCGTCAACGCAGCGCCTGGGGCGGCGACTGCGATCTCGCGCGAGCAGGTGTCTGGAGACGGAAACGCCTACCCCGGATGGGATAGGCCGAAGGAGGAGCAGGGTGCTCTGCTTCGGCAGCTGGACCATCCCTCGCACCTGCGCTCGGGACTCCTGGCTTTGCGTCCCCGCCTCACGACGGGTTTGCCGTTTCGGCGCCGCCCCCGGAGGGGCGACGCAGACACGCTAACCAGCGGATACGAGGGGCGCAAGGGGCCACTGCAAGCAGCCACTTGCTTACAGGCAATTCTCATGCTATTCTGGCGTCATGAGCGTCCGAGACCAGCTGTTGGATGCGGCCGCCCGCCTGTATGCCGAATCGGGATACCGGGGCGCCACCACCCGGCGGATCGCGGTTCAGGCCGGCGTGAATGAAATCACGCTCTTTCGCCATTTTGGGTCCAAGGACGCACTCATCCGGGAGGCCATTGCGCGGGCCGGGCGATCCGGTGACCCGCCGCGGCTGCTGCCGGCCTCGCCCCGGGACCCGTTCGTCGAGCTGCGGGATTGGGCCAAAGCTCACCTCGCCGAGCTTTACCAGCGCCGATCCTTGATCCGCACCTGCATGGGGGAGATCGGGGAGCATCCGGGAATCCTCTCGGCGCAACAGAGTCCTCCGGTGCAGGCAGCCAAGGCGCTGTGCCAGTATCTCCGCCGCCTGCGCGAGACCGGTCTCGCCCGGGCCCCCTTCGACGAGGTGGTCGCATCCACCATGCTCATCGGCGTGCTCTTCGCCGACGCCATGGGCCGTGATATCATGCCGGACATGTACCGGAACAACCCGGAGCAGGCGGTGGACGATTACGTGCGTCTCTTTCTTCGCTCGATCGGCGTTGGGCGCCGCCGGAATGTAGGCGCTGAATGAAGACCCCGAGCGAGGTCTTTCGCCAACTCATCGGCATGGTGATCCCTACGGTAAATCACCTACAATCTTTCGAAACTCGGTTTCGTTGAAGGCCCGCATCGTCTCCGTTCGGACATTCCCCTGGGCACCCAGCGCCAGCGCCATTTTCGCCAACGCCATATCGTCCGGCAGGTCGGCGATGGCCACCGCATCGTACTGGCCGATCGTAAGATAGAACGCCTTCAGCTCTCCCCCCGCCTTCTTGTATGCCTGCCTGGCGGCGTCGAGCCGACTGGGTCCCTGTTTAATGTTCGCGATGCCCTGTTGGGTATAGCGGAGTAGAGAGATGTAGGTGGGCATGGAAGGCCTCCCGACGGGCTATTGGCTATTGGTCATTGGCTATTCGCTATGATCTTCGGCTACCGGGTTAGTGGTTGAACCTAAATAACCAATCCAGTAGCCAACAACCACCCGCCAATAGCCAATAGCCCATAGCCCGCGAGTGCTGGCGTAGCCGCCCTTCCCGTGCCAGTATACCAGGAAGGCATCCCACCAGATTCCACCGCCCCCCGAGGAGGTCTGTCTGTCGTCTCACCCTAGGGCGTCGCTCGTCGTCATGGTGCTGCTGGCGACCGCCTGCGGGGGTGGGACCTCACTCCCGGGTCCCGCCGTAGTCACTTTTCCCATCAGCGCACTCGGCGCCGAGGGTAAGGTTCTGATCCGGCAGCTCTCGCGGTTCATGACAGAGAACCCCGGCATCCGGGTGGTTCAGCGGATCACCCCCGACGCGGCAGACCAGAAGCACCAGCTCTATGTGCAGTGGCTCAACGCCGGCGCCAGCGACCCGGACATCCTCCAGCTGGATGTCATCTGGACCCCGGAGTTCGCCGCTGCCGGTTGGATCCTTCCGCTGGATCGGTTCCTGCCCGATGCCGAGGCCTTCTTCCCCTCGACCATTGCGGCGAACCAATGGAAGGACAGCCTGTATGCGCTCCCCTGGTTCATCGACGTAGGCATGCTGTACTGGCGCACCGATCTGATGCGGGAGCCGCCGGCTACGTTCGATGACCTGGTGCGGGACGCGCGCCGGGCCAAGGGCAAGCCCGGCGTCCGTTACGGCTTCGTCTGGCAGGGAGCTCGCTACGAGGGGCTGGTGACGACCTTCCTCGAGTATCTCGGCGCCCACGGTGGTCGCATCCTCGATAATGGCCGGGTGATGGTGAGCTCCGACCAGGGGCTCCGAGCTCTGACTGAAATGAGGAACGAGATCTACCGGGACAACATCGTCCCTCCGGCCGTCCTCACGTGGCATGAGGAGGAGACCAGGTACGCATTTCAGAACGGCCAGGCGGCGTTCATGCGGAACTGGCCCTACCCTTATCCCCTCATGCAGGACAGCTCGGCGTCACGGGTGGCCGGCAAGTTCTCGGTGGCGCCTATGCCGGCAGCACGGGGCGGGTCGCCTACGGCGGCCATAGGCGGGGCGCAGCTGGCCATCAACCGCCGCACCGAGCACCCCGAAGCTGCCTGGGCGGTGATCGAGTATCTCACCCGGCCGGAACAGATGCGGGAACGTGCGCGCGTCGTGGGCCAGTTTCCCACCCGTTCCGGTGTCTACGACGATCCCGACCTCGCCTCGGGACTGGCCATTCCACCGGCGACGATCCGGCGAATCATCGAGTATGCCGTCCCCCGGCCGGTCACCCCGGTCTACACCCAGCTCTCGGAGATCCTTCAGATCCACCTGCATCGGGCCCTGACCCGCCAATCGGAGCCGGCTGCCGCGCTGGCCCAGGCCCAGACCGAAATGCAACGTCTTTTGAATCGCGTCGGGCTCGGCACGGGAGAGCCGGTTGCACGGCGCTGATCGCCTGACCGGAATCGAGCGGCAAGAGGCTCGAATCGCCTGGGGACTCGTTCTTCCCGCCCTGCTGACCATCCTGCTCGTCGCACTTTTCCCGCTGCTATGGACGGTGTGGGAGTCCGTGCACCTGCACGACCTCCGGATGCCGTGGCTGGGCAAGCCGTTCGTGGGAATAGCCAACTACGTCGAGGCGTTTCGTACGCCACGTTTTTGGGATGCCCTGGGGCACACCGCTTTTTTCGCGGGAGCCAGCGTGGCGCTGGAGCTGATGATAGGGCTTTGGCTGGCCCTGGCGTTGAACCGCGCGTTCCGTGGCCGGGGCCTGGTGCGCGCGGCGGTCCTCGTTCCCTGGGCCATTCCAACGGTAGTCTCTGCGCTGCTCTGGCGGTTCATGTTCGAGGGCCAGCACGGAATCGTGAACAGTGCGCTGGTAAGCGCCGGCATCCTGGGGGAGCCGGTGGTATGGCTCATCCAGCCTGCGGCGGCATGGGTCCCGGTCATCCTGGCCGACGTCTGGAAGACGACTCCGTTCGTGGCGCTGCTGCTCCTGGCGGGGTTGCAGAACATCGACTCCTCGCTCTATGAGGCGGCCCGGATCGATGGGGCATCGGCCTGGCGCCAGTTCCGACACGTGACACTCCCGCTGCTGAAACCCGCGATTCTCGTGGCGCTCATTTTCCGGACCCTGGACGCGTTCAGGGTCTTCGACCTGATCTATGCGCTCACCGGCGGCGGGCCCGGGACTTCCACCGAGCCGATCGCCCTCTACACCTTCAACGTGCTGCTTCAGAATCTCCAGTTCGGATACGGCTCGGCGCTGTCGGTGATCGTCTTTGCCGTGACCTTCGGGCTCGCGCTCCTGTACATCAAGTTCCTGGGCGCGGAGCTTACGGGGGCAAGGCGGTGAGCGGGCGTAAGTGGTGGCCTGCTGTGGTACTGGCTCTGCTGGTGATCGGGAGCGCCTTTCCATTCTATTGGGCCATTCTGGCTTCGTTCACTCCCGAGGCCAGGCTGTTCCAGGATCCGTCGCTGCTCCCGAAACAGGTCGTGCTCGACCACTACCGAGCCCTGTTTACCGAGCGAAACTTCTGGCTGCCGATCCGCAATTCGCTGATCGTGGCGGGGACCACAACGGCCTTGTGTGTGGCTATCGGGGCGTTCTGCGCATACGCCTTGGCCCGGCTCCAGTTTCGAGGTAAGGTGCCCCTGCTCGGATTCATCCTGGCCGCCGGCATGTTCCCCCAGATCTCGGTGGTGTCGCCGCTCTACCTCCTGCTTCGTGAGCTGCATCTGATCAACACCTATCCCGGCCTGGTGCTTCCTTATCTTACGTTCGCCATGCCACTCACCATCTGGCTGCTGGTCGGTTTCTTCCGCCAGCTTCCGGCCGAGCTGGAGGAGGCGGCCATGGTGGACGGGGCGGGGCGGCTCCGAGCCTTCTGGGAGGTGATCGTGCCTCTCGCCGTGCCGGGTATCGCCACCACGGCAATCCTCACCTTCGTGTACAGCTGGAACGAATTTCTCTTTGCCCTCTCCTTTACCCTGGGCCCGGAGCGGCAGACGGTTCCGGTCGCCATCGCGCTCTTCCGGGGGCAGTACCAGGTGCCCTGGGGGCAGATACTGGCGGCCGCCGTGGTGGCCACCCTGCCGGTCACCCTGCTGGTGCTCGCCTTTCAGCGGCGGATCGTCCAGGGTCTCACCGCCGGCGCGGTAAAGGGCTGAGCGTGGCCTCGGTTCGCATGGAGGGTGTCGCAAAGACCTATCCGAACGGCCACGTGGCCGCGCAGGGGCTCGATCTGGAGATCGCCGACGGGGAGTTCATGGTTCTGGTGGGACCGTCGGGCTGTGGCAAGAGCACCGCGCTCCGCATGATCGCCGGGCTGGAGACCCCCACGGCCGGCCGGATCACAATCGGAGACCGGGACGTCACCGCCCTGCCGCCGCAGGCGCGCGATATCGCGATGGTCTTTCAGACCTATGCGCTCTATCCCCACATGACGGTGCGGGAGAACCTCGCATTCGGGCTCAGAATGCGCGGGGCAGGGAAGGATGTGATCGACCGGCGGGTGGACGAGGCCGCGCGCGCGCTGGGGATCGAGCCGGTGCTCAACCGCCGGCCGGCCCAGCTCTCGGGCGGGCAGCGGCAGAGGGTGGCGCTGGGCCGCGCGATCGTACGGGAGCCGAAGGTGTTCCTCTTCGACGAGCCGCTCTCGAACCTCGATGCCAAGCTCCGGGTGGAGACCCGCGCCGAGCTGGCCCGATTGCATCGCCGGCTCGGTGCCACCGTGATCTACGTGACCCACGACCAGGAAGAGGCGATGACGTTGGGATGGCGGGTAGCCGTCATGCGAGACGGCTTTCTCCAGCAGGTAGCCCCGCCGATGGAGCTGTACCGCAGGCCGGCCAACAAGTTCGTGGCCGAGTTCGTCGGCTCGCCCGCCATGAATTTCCTGCCCCCTGAGGTCATAGTGGACCGGGCCCCCTCCAGTCCCGCCGGCCTGATCCTTGGCGTCCGGCCGCACGATGTCACCATCGTAGGGCCCGGTGCAGGGGATCTCGATGCGTGGGTGGACGTGGTAGAACCGCTGGGAAGCGAGCTATTGGTGTATCTGCGGCTTGGGGCCGAGCGGGAAGGCGCAGCCCTGCGAGTCGTAGCGCCGCCGGAGCAGGTGATCGAGGAGGAAGGGTTAGTCGGTGTGGTCTTCGACCGGGCGCGGCTGCACTGGTTCGACGGGGAAACCGGGAAACGGGTGGAGTAGAAAAGGGGGTCGTCGAGTTCGTTATTCTGAACGAAGTGAGGGGGCCGAAGAGTGGGTATGGCCCCCCTGCGCGGAGCCTGTCCTGAGTACCGCGAAGGGCTCAGGGCGACAATGGTGGCAAGCGCGACAGCACGTACTGCACGGCCAGATTGGTCGTGTTCCACAGCTGGATATCCGAGCTGGTCCCGTATCGCACCGGCAGCAATCGCCCGCCGGCAATCTCATAACTCCACAACTCGTTGTGCTCCAGTCCCGAGGCATGCACCGCAGCCAGGGTCTGCCGCAGCGCGCGCTCGAGCTCGTGCAGATACGTTTCCAGCGCCGGATCCCGGGATCGGCCTGCGGCATCGAGCGCCCCGGCAATCCGGCTGGCGAGGCCGATGAGCAAGAGGTTCACCTCGCGGCCCCACACGACCCGCGGCCCATGGTAGGGATCCTTCCGGAATCGCTCCCAGACCTCGCGCCCGGCATATACATCGTTGGCCACCAGTGGGCCGAGCCCTTCGACGAAAAGCCCTACGGGGTAGGGGCGCAGGAACGGTCTTATTTCGCGCAGCACGGCAGCCGGCTTCAGGAATCCCGGCAGGGTCCTGGCAGTCTGGCTCTCCAGAAAGAGCCCTGTTGCCGGATCCGTGTTGGCCACCGGAATGGGCTTTCCGCCGGCGTCCAGCGATAGCGCGAGAAACGTGACTGAGTCGCGCATCTCGCCCTGCGCACCCATGACTGTCTCCCAATACCGGCGCTCGGCCTGAGGAAGCCAGCTGAGCTTGGCCTGTACTCGATCGCGCACCTGGTCGGGAGTGAGGATCATCTCGAAGTGCCGCCGGGCTCCCCTCCAGGTCTCTAGTGCATGCCGCAGCGACTCCGGATTCCGCGCATAATCTGCCAGCGGCGCGCCTGCCGATGCCGGGAGAACCGAGTCTATGACGTCATGGGAGACCCCAATCGTCGGCAGCGTGGCCAGAATGGTCGCGACAGCCTCGAGAGCCCGGGGAACCCAGATGGCATTGACGTCCATGGCAAAGCGGCCGCCGGCGTACCCGGCGTCACTATCGCGCCAGCTCGCGGAGCGCCAGTGAATCGAGTCGCGTTTGGGAAAGCTGACCAGGTTCAGCGGCCGGGGGTGCTGCGCATATGGCTGGGTCCAGGTCGAGACCAGAGCGATCTCCTGCAGCATCAACCAGAGCCGTGAGCCTCTGCCATCCGCATTTTCGAGCAGGAAACGACGCTTCTGCCCGGGCGAAACCGCAGGATTGCTCAGGTATGTGGCTACGAGGAGGGGGAGCTGGAACTCGTCATCGATCATGTGGTAGTTCTCGCGAGTGGCCTGAAGCTCGCGGAGCACGCCACGTGCCCGCTGGAGGAGGCCATCCGCCTGCCCGCGTTGTCCGGCTCGCGCGGCGCGGAAGTATCCCGCGATGAGCGAGTCGTAGACCACCGCGTTCTCGCGGATGGCCTGCCCGCCGAGCGCTTCCTCGTGGCTCACCTGTCCCGATGGTCCCAGCTTGCGCAGTACGCTGGCGATGACGTGCTCGAACATCGCCGGGGTCCAAATCGGCCGCATCATGAGCGCACTCATCATCATGTCCCGGCCGAAGTAGGTGGCGAAGTTGGGCAGGCCGGCCATCAGCTTCTCTTCGGTGCTCAGGAGCTCGACTGCGCGGACCTGCCGCTCCAGTCTACGATACTCGACGGTGCCGGCGCTGTCCTTGGCGCCGGCCGCACCTGCGAGAAACGCGAGAAAGGCGCGGTTGAAGATCTCGTTTCGGCTGAGCGGGTTGAGAGGGGCCGCGTCGGTGGTGACCCGAACGGCAAAGCGCACCGCCGGGCCCGAGCGCGCCCGAAGCGAGACAGTGGTCCCTCTCGTGGCGACGGCCACCTGGCCGGTGTCTGCCCGCAGCTCGAGCGCCAGGCGGTTGCGCCCGTCCAGCGAGGGCCGTTCCACCCGTACGGTCCAGATACCACCGGTGCGAAGCACCCGCACCGCAGGCTGCAGCCGGGAGCGCAGGTCGCTGAGGCTCTTGGCCCCGAGCAGCGAGAGGTGGCGCGCCCGCTCCGCCGAGGGGAGTCGCGCGACGCCGGCCACCAGCAGCGATTCTTCTGCCACCACGAAAGGTGGTGCCGTGAATGGCTGGCGATGGCGTCCGGCATACACGAAGTCACGCTCCACCCTCATGGAACCGAGCAGGAACCAACCCAACTCGACTCGGGGAACGCCTGCGGTGACGTGATACTCGATGCTGCGCGCGGCACCGGAATCGTCCACCTCAGCAGCCTCGGCTGCCCAGGTGAGACGTACTGGGCGCCCTCCACTATCCCTGACCGTGAACCCCGCGCTCTCGTTGGCGCCATCGGCCCACACGAGGACGGCCCGGCCACCGCGAGGCTCGAGGTAGATCTGGACGGTGTTCTGCTTCGAGTCGCGGTAAAAACGGGTTTGATAGCCCTGATACGACGCGGTGTCGTCCAGGCCGGGCTCGGGAAAGTCGAGCACCGGGAGGGTCGTCCGTTGAGCTCCGCTGGTATAGCGAGCCGGAGGGAGGAGGCGCCCTCCGCGCGCTGCAGTACTTGCTACGCTCGCGCCACGAGGATCGCGATCAGGTGGCAAGAACTGACGCGCGCTCCGGACGCCTCCTCCCTGCAGCTCGCCCAAGCTCCGCGAATATCTGACAGAACCGGCGACCGGATCAATTCCGGTAATGCCCATCCCGATGCTGGTCGCAGGCGCCAGTCCCACACCTGTCGCACTCTGTGCTACTAGTACCACTGCGAGCGCCAATCCTCGCACAATCATCACTGACGACCAATCGTGACGGGAACTATGCGGCGTCCGGAGGGGTCTACGATCACATCGTACTGTTTCCCTCGAAGACTGATGCCACGGAGCACGAGTCGCTTGACGCCCGATGGGAGCACCGGCGGAAACGCCTGTTCCAGCCCGCCCTCTCCCAGACGGAGCCCAGTCCAGCCGAAGATCACCTGCTGGAGGAAACCACCTGCGCCGGTGACGAAGTTCACCGCGTCGTTGGTGGGAGTTTCCGAGAGCATCAGGAACGGACCCTTGAGCCAGGCCTGGTAGCTGTGCGGCAGAAGGGAGTCCACCATGGCCTGGTCGTTCAGCTCCGCCGCACCCACCGAGAGAATGGTGGAGCCCATCATGGCTCCCGGACCGCCCTTCAACAGTTGGGCGAAAGCCTGCTCCAGTTGAGCCCGTTTGGCGTATGGACTCATCGGAACGGCCAGGGGATACGCCAGGAGGGGAGTGACCCAGCCGAGGGTAGAGTCGGGTGCTCCCTCATAGGTGCGGAAGAACTGGCTCGCCGAGTCGTAAGGCAAGTGCAGCTTGCCCGCGAGCTCGGCCCACCGCCGGTCGGCGGGTTTCCCGATCCGCTTGCTCGCGGTGGTGGCGATCTCCAGGTTCTTCCGGGCGACGGCATTAGTGTAGGCATCGTCGGTGACGCCGATGAGGCCCTCCGACACCGAGATCACGTTCTCGATATGGTACCGGTCGCTGGTCGAGTCGTACACCGAGCGGCTGACCCAGAAGTCGGCGGTGCTCCGGATTACCGGATACCCGTGGCGCGCCAGCCAGCTGGAGTCGCCGGTCGCCAGATAGTATTGCCACTGGGCCAGGGCGACATCGCCGTTCACGTGAATCTCGGAGCGCGCGTTCTGCACCGCGAAGTGGGGTGTAGTCTCATTGCCGCGTTCGTCGGCTTCCCAGGGATACATGGCGCCCATATAGCCGTTCGCCCGGGCGTTGGCTTGAGCGGCGGGCAACGTGCGTCTCCGGAAAGCCACCAGGGAGTGCGCCACATCGGGGTGGGTGAGGAGCAGCGACGGAAACATCCAGGTGTCGGAGTCCCAGAAGATGTGCCCGTAATACCCGGCGCTGGAGAGCCCCATGGGAGGGATTCCCAGGCTGGTGCCGCTGTCTGCGCTACATAGCAGGTAGAACAGCATGGAGCGGACCACCCGCTGGAGAGCCGGGTCGCCCTCGATCTGGATGTCGGTCTTCCACCGGCGGGCCCAGGCCTCCGCGTTACCGAGGGCAAGGCTCTCGTATCCCCGCCGCCGGACTGCCTCCACGTCTTGCGTTGCGCGCGCCAGCGGGTGCGGTACCTCCGCCGACGAGACGGTGCTCACGATGTAGGTAAATGTGCGACGCCGCCTCGGTGAGCCGTCGAATGCCACCTCCACGAGGGCGGTGTCGCCCCTTGCGGTAGTTCGGACGACCAGGTTCGGCAGCCCGGTGCCCCACCCAACGGCTGCCGCTTGGCCCAGTGAGACTCTGCGTCCGACCGGGGAGGACGTCATGGAGAGGCGGGCGCCGCCCGGCTGGCGGACCACGTTGCGGGAGCGGACCACCATGTGTCCCGGATACCAGAGATCCGCCGGCCCCCAGTGAGGCTCCGTCCGCTCGATCGTAGCCAGGGCCAGGCGTCGTGGTGGTGGCCGCCCGGCGATCGCAAATCGCACCCTGACCCTGCCCTGATGGTGGGGCGTCAGGTCCAGCCGGATCGCCATCAGGTGTGGTTCGGCGCGAGAAACGAAGGACTCGACCCGAACCGAGGTGCGCCGGGCGCCATTTACCCAGTCGTAGCTGGTGCGGGCCGTCCCGGTACGCATATCGACGTCCTGGCGGTAGCCGCGCAGCGAGGACTGGGGCGTGGCTTCCAGCCAGCGTTGGCCGTCGAACACGCTGATGGTGTTCCAGGCCGGAATGGCGGCGATGCGCGGCACGTCGGTTGGGGCGTGCTCGTACAGGCCTGCCAGAAAAGAGTTGGACGGGCCGATCCCGAGCGCGGGAACGACCACACTCAGCCGCCCGTTGCCGAGGAAAGGCGAGGGTGAACGGCCGGGATCGGTGGTCCCCAGCAAAAAGGTGGAATCGGCTGGGGAGTGTTGTGGCTCCTGAGCGCCGAGAGGCACCAGGAGGGCGTGGGCGCACCAGAGCCCCGCCAGAGCCGCTCTGATCGTCGTCATAGGTCCTCAGCAGACCGGCGGCGGGCCGTCTTCGACCCGCCGCCGGCGTTCCCTGCTCAGCCAGGGGTGCCGTTGCTACCGGCTTCCCCCGAATTCGTACTCGATTGACAACTGGAACCGCCGCGGCAGAAGAGGACGAGCCAGGAAGACCAGGCTCCCAGGGGTCTGTAGCCGCGGATTTCCTTCCTCCAGCCCTTTACTCTGAAACGCGTTCAGCAGGTCCACGTTGATCCTGGCCCCGGCTCTCGGAATTGCCAGGCCGGCACCGAAGTTAAAGTAGTTGTAGGAGGGCAAGGTGACTCCGATCGCCCGGTCTACGAACCGCTCACCGACATAGTGCCAGTCTCCCTTGAACTGGAGTCCCGTTGCCTGGCGAGGCGAGTAGGCCACCGCTAAGTTGCCGATGGTAGCTGGGGGGCCATTCAGCCGACTACCAATGTCGGTGCCGGATGCGAACTCTGCCTCCAGGAAGGTGCCGGTGCCGATCAGCTGCAGTCCCTCGACCGGCGACGCAAAGGCTTCGACTTCGGCGCCATAGGAGCGAGTCTCCGGGTCGGTGATGATGGTCCAGGTCGTGGCACCGGTCACGGGATCGATCACGGCTCCCTGGCTGATGATGTTCTTGAGCTTGGTGTAGAAACCGTTTACCGTCACGCCTACCCTCCCGGACGCGTACTTCACGCCAACCTCTCCGGCAAGCACCTCTCGCGAGTCGAACAGTTCCACCTGCTCCTGGGCCGTGGCGTTGAGGAACTCATCGAGCGCCGGCATCTTGTAGCCCCGCGCTCCCGAGCCATAGAGCGACACGTTTTCATTGAGCCGGAAGTTGAGCCCCAGGGAGCCGGACCAGTCGGTGATATCCCGGGTGAAGTGCCTGAAGCTGTTGTTTCCGAAGATCACATTGTCGTAGGTGGTCGCCGGATCCTCGTCCATATCGAACTCAGCGGTGTTTTCCGAGCTCTGTACGAAGGTATTGTACTCCACCCGGACGCCCAGGTCGGCGCGCAGCCGCTCGGTGAGCTGGACCTCGCCGCCGACGACTCCGGAGACGATGGTAGCGTGCCCGGCACCATTGACGTAGTTGGAGAGGTATTTCCGGAACCCGTTCTGGGTGACGTTGACCGCGGGTCCGCCGCCCCCCGGCGTGACCACGAGGTCCAGGAAGCGGGGGTTGTCCCGCACGTCGGTCAGGATGTCGGTGAAGAACCAGCGGTTGTCCTGCGTGTAGTTGGCAAAATACCCACCGATGGAAAGGGCGTTGCTCCCGAAGCTGCGGCGCAGGGAAAGCTGATTTTGAACCGCCGTCAGCGGCTTCTCCACGTGCCACTCGCCCCCTGGCGCCACCAGATCGTTGGGAGTGTCGTATGCCAACGGATTACCCAGGGCGTCGAAGTGGTTGGTGAAGAAGAACTGGCCCGTGCTGCCCGCGGGAAAGCCAAGCCCCCCCTCGCCGGCCGGAGCGGTGATGTAGGTCGCCGAGGGCAGCGCATTAAAGGGCAGGAGCGCATTCCACTCCTGGTCGTTTCGCATCACCTGGGCGGTGTTCTGAAGGTGCCACTCGTCCGACAGCTGAAGCGCTACGTCGGCGGTGAACCAGGTGGCGTCGGTCTTGAGCCCGTTGTCTAGCGGCAGCGTAAGGTCTCCGCTCGGCAGTGGCACCCGGAGGTCCAGGCCCTCCGGCGTGTTCATCGAGCCATAGTTGCTGAATCCGGACACGTAATCGGGGTTGTCCGGATCGGCAAAGGGGAGGGGCAGGATGAACTGATTCCGATCGTTGATGTGCTTGACCGAGAAGCGGAGCGATCCGTTGTCCAGCAGGCGGGTGATGTTGGCCTTCAATTGTCCGCCCCGGATGCCGGGGTAGCCCGGATCGCGCACCCCATGGTCGTAGCGGTAGAAGCCGCCCACGCTGAAGCGCCAATCGTCACCGAACGGCCCGTTCATGTTGAGGTCGTAGCGCGCGAGCCCGTGGGTGCCTCCGGTGGCCCGCATGGTGCCCCCGAACTCGGGCCCGCCTGCCTTGTTGATGAAGTTGACGATTGCACCCGGCGTGTTGGAGCCGAACAGCGGTGAGCTGCCGCCCCTGACCACTTCCATGCGCTCAATATTGGTGTCGAAGCGGAACAGGTTGTCGGCGTTCATGAAGAAAGTGTGCATCGTGGGGAAGACCGGCATCCCATCTTCCAGGAAGGCCACGTACTCGACCCCGAGAATGCCTCGCATGACGATATTCTGGTTGACCTCGCCTCCCGAGCTCTCGACCCTGGTGAAGCCCGGCACATAGCGGAGCATCTCGGTCGTGCTGCGGGGCGCCGCCGCCTCGATCTCGGTCGCGGTGAGGGTGGTGACCGCGACGCTGGCGTCCAGATTCATCCTCGGCGTCTGGGTTCCCGTGACCACCATGGTCTGGAGCTGGAGCGGGTCCCGGCGGAGAGTGAAGTCCTGATCGGTCTGTTGGTTGGCGACGATGGTGACACTCACCGTCTGGGGCCGGTAGCCAAGCAGACGGCCTTGCAGCGATTGGGTCCCCACCGGTACCCGCTGGAGCACATACTCGCCGTTGGAGCGGGTGGTGGTCCCGATCGAGGTGCCCTCGACCACCACCTGGGCGCCTGAGAGGGGTGCTCCTTGATCGTCTACCACCCTGCCGCCCACGCTGCCGGTTTGGGCACCCACCTGCGCTTGAGCGGGCGATACTCTGCCGAGGGGCACCAGCAACAGCGACGCGACTGCCAGGGTGAAGAAGCGGTGCATGAATATTGGTAGGCCTGAACGCGAGCTTCGGATCATAGCGGCATCCTCCATTGGTTCGAGAGTTCCGCGATCGAGCGCACCTCACTACCCAAGGCGGGCACAGAAGTGGTCAGGGCACCTGAGGCCGCATGTTTAGGAACTGGGAGCGCCCAGGCAGGGCGGCCCATCTGCCATAGTGTCACCCAATCGAAAGGCCGTCAACTACCTCTTGCGGAGTTCGTGGCTCCGGCCAGTCCGGTGCTCGAGTCGCTCACCGTATACCCACCATTCCCCGGCAGGCCTCGACCAGCTTTTCCGAGTCGTATCCCACCCCATCCTTGAACACCATGGCGACGTTCCTGATCTCCGCGGGTCGGGCAATGGGGTCGCCCTTGATGAGGACGAGATCGGCGAGCTTGCCGGAGGTCACGCTGCCGAACCTGCGATCTTCGCCGAGCACCGTAGCACCGTTCAGCGTCAATATCCGGATGGCCTCGACCGGAGCGAAGCCGGCCTCGATCAGCAGCTCGTAATTGCGCTGGTCGCCGAAGCCGGGAAGCGCCCCGCCGTTGCCGGTCGGATCCACTCCGGCAGCAAGCAATCCTCCGGCCCGCGCGAACTCCAGCTCGAACTCCTGAGCCTTACGGAAGATCTCCGGTGAGAGAGAGAACGCTCCCGGCTCGGCCAGGCGGGCCCGGCTGGTCAGGTACTCGGCGCGAACGTCCGGTGCCATCGCCTCGAGCACTCGGGGCTCCAGCGGCGGCCGGTTGGGCACGAACAGCTCGTAGACGGCGAGAGTGGACGTCATCGGGACCTTTTTCTCGACCATCTGCCGAATCGTGGTCTTGACCGCATCGCTCCCCGTGTCCAGGCTCGCCAGCTTAGCCCGGGCATCCGGAGGACAGACATCGGGCTTCTTGTCCGGATCGAAATCGGTGTTGACGAAGAGGCCGTGCTCCAGATTGTCGATACCGAGAGCGACCGCCTCGCGGAAGCTGACCGAGCACAGGTGGCCCGTCACCTTCATGCCCCGCTTGTGGGCTTGCTTGATCGCGGCGCCCAGCACGTCGCGGCTGACCTCGGTGTAGAACTTGAGCCAGGTCACTCCCTCCGAGGCCCAGTAATCCACCACCCGCCGAACCGCCTCGGGCGAATTCACCTTGTGCATGCTTCCGCCGCCTTCTCCTCCGGTCAGATAAGGGCCGGCCACGTACATCCGCGGTCCGGCCACCTGACGAGCGTCGATCAGCCGCCGGAGGTTCAGCTCGGCATAGGGGGAGTAGGAGCCGGTGGTGCGAATGGTGGTGACGCCACTGGCGAGATAGAGCAATGGTGCCGTCGCGTTGAGCTGCACCGAGCGCAGGCTGGTGGTATAGAAGGTGTGGTTGTGCAGCCCCACGAATCCGGGAATGACGGTATGCCCGGGCAGATCCATCACTCTGGCCCCGCCCGGCACCGGCGTCGACTCCGCCGGCCCCACGGCAGCAATCCGCCCTCGGGAGATGACGACCGTCTGGTTGTCAGCCGGCTGGGCCCCGGTGCCGTCCACCACGCGGACATGAGTGAGCGCCACGACCGGTGCGTCGACGCTCACGAAAGCCTTGACCGCATCGGAGGGCGTCTGCGCCTGCGCGAGCGCGGAGAAGGCGGAGAGGACGGAGAGGCTTGCCGCGAGCGGGAGCGAAGGGACGGAGCGGACGGAAGACGATCGCATGCGGGTTCCTGGAAGAAACGGGGTTATTCGACGGTGAGCACCGTGTGCATGCCGGCTTCCAGGTGCTCTGCTATGTGGCAGTGGAGCATCCAGCGGCCGGGATTGCTCGTGTCGATCATTAGATCCACCGTGCCACCGGCGGCAACCAGTACTGTGTCTTTCCAGGCCGGGTCGTCGTTGGGCACGCCGTTTCGCGCGAGCACCAGGAAGCGCTGGCCGTGGAGATGAATGGGATGCCCCATGGGGTGGAGCACGTGCTTGTCGTTCACCAACCGAACCACGAGTGGGGTGCCCCGGGGCACCCGCCAATCTAACGCCATCCCCTCGGCCCCGGAGAGGCTGTCTCGAAGAGTCCACGCCACCTCGCGCGTCGTGCTGAGCCAATCCATCATGGGCATGGTGCTGGTCCACTCGACCGGCTGGACGTACGCGGTATCGAGCCGGAGAGCCTGCACCAAGCCAAAAGGAAGAGTTCCGGTGCGGAGTGTGAGTATGATCGTGCGATCGGGGCTCCGACCTTGGAGACGGTGGACCAGGTTGGCCAGCGAGTCCGCACCAGGACTCGCCTCCTCTCGCCCCCGCGCCACCGGAGCTCCGCGAACCGTGATCGCACCCACAGTGTCGGTCTCGGCAAAGAACCGCCCGGTGACGCGGTCCAGCCCGCGCACCCGGTTGACCAGCGGGTAACTTCCCGCTCGATCGAACCGGGCCTCTACTAGGTACCGTTCGGCCGGCGCTATGACGGCGCTTTCGGCCGTTCGAGGGACGGCAAACGGTCCGGCGTCGCCGGCCACCACCCGAAGCCGGGCGCCCGCCAGCGACAGGTTGAAGGTGCGGGCACTTGCCGAGTTGGTGAGGTGCAGCCTTACCCGCTGGCCGGGGCGAGCCTCGAGGCTCCAGCTCTCACTTCCGTTCACCAGCAGGGTATTTCCGAAGCGGCCCATCAAGGCGTGGGTGGCCGCCTCCCTCCCATACTGGACCGGACCCGAGTCGCCGATGAGGAGATCGTCCAGCATCAGAAACGCATCCTGGCTCCCTGACGGGCTTTCCTCCTGGGCGCCGCGCACCAGGATGTTTCCTGCAAGACCCAGGTCCTGGGCCACGTCACCGCGACTGTGCGGATGATACCAGAACAGCCCGGCATCGGGCGCATGCACCCGATAAACGAACTCGCCACCTGGGGGAACCACCGCCTGAGTCAGGCCGGGAACGCCGTCGTCCCGGTTGGCGAGCCGGAGGCCGTGCCAGTGAATCGAGCTCGGCAGGTCGGTCTGGTTGCGAAAGCGCACGATGACCGTGGCGCCCTCGACCAGCTCGAGTCGCGGCCCGGGAATCTGCCCGTCGTAGGCGTACATGACGAGCGGTTTGCCTCGGAGCACGTGCTCCACCTTGCCTGCTGTCAGCGTGATGGTGTCTCCGTCGGCCAGGGGATAGGTCCGGCCGGGTAAGGCTCGGGGAAGGGAATTGCCGGACGCCACCGGGAGAAAGGGCGCTGCGGCAGGTCGCAGCCGCTCGAGACCGAACGGCATGCGGCTGGCCTCGGGGTGCATGGGTGGCATGGTCCACCCCTGCTCGGCGTGATCGTGTCGCGAGCCGCTCTGGGGGGGAAGCGCGCTGGCTCCGTGCGGAATCACGAGCAGGCTGGGTGAGGTGCCGCGCAACACCAGAGGGCCGTTCCGATCTCGTACGTCCCGCGAGCGTTCCGCGCTCACCATGATGATGAAACGCTCCAGCGAAATTGGACCCAGCGGCGTCCGGCCGTTCCGTACCGCTCCCAGCGGGATCATCGGCTCCAGCTCGGGGGTCGTCGCCCAGGCCACCAGTGACCGATAGGGACCTAGGAAAGCTGGGTCGGGAAGACCCGAGAGGGTGAGAACGATGCGTGATTTCACTCTTCCGTCTCGGGTGACCGACAAGCCGAAGGGGCTCGACTCCGGCACGAGCAGGGCAGTACCCCAGGCCTCCGGGGCCACATCAGTGGAGAACAGCGGAAGACAGTAGAGCGATGGGTCGGCGTTGTCCGCGTGCGCGGCGCAGAGCGAGTCGCCGGACAGAGGAGCCTGCGCCAGGGCCAGCAACACGAATGGAACGGCGGTTACCATCGACGGTATCCCGGGAACGATTCTAGCGCCTGCGTGCGCCGCCGAGCAGGGCACCGGTCATGGTACCGGCCACTCCGATCAGGGCGAGGATCCAGGGATACCAGTTGGGTACCTGGGTGGCCGGCTTGCTGAACCCCCAGAGCACCAGCGCTGCGAGCAGGAACCCCAACGCCGCGGCATACGCCAGGGAATTGCGTCGGCCGATCCGTGCTACCATCCAGCCGGCCACCACAGCCGCCACGATGCTGAACGCCAGATTCATCGCCAGAAACGTTGGGTGGGGAGGGCCGGGTGAGGCTCCGAGCGGCATGCCGTACACACCCACGAAGGCGATAACCGCGCCGGTGTGATAGAGAATGACGGCCACGAGCAGGCCCGCGAGCACCGCGGCAACGCCTCGCATGCTCTCAGCTTAACATAGTACTTGAGGTGTATCCTTCAACGTCCCTCCTGCCAACAGGTTGAGCTGTTCGTGGCCGATGCGCCGGCCGTGCGGAGGTTTCGAACCCGAATCCGCCCTTTTTTCTGTTACGATCTGAGCTGTGCGTGCAAGTGCCACCTTATGCACCGAGTCCCCTTTGTCAGCCGCGCTGCTCGGTTTGCGAAGTCGGATTCCTGTGCCGCTACGTGGGGAGCGTCAGGTTCCTGGCCGCCGTCAACTTTATAACACTTGAGCCGTCTTGGGGGGAGGGCAATACTGCCGGCATCCCTTCCCCAAGGACCGCCATGCTCTTTGTCGGCCGTGGCCGGGCGTTTGGTCTGCCCCTTACCGGTGTGGTGCTGGCGATCACCGCTTGCGCTCCTAGTGTTCCCCTGGGAGCGCCGGGTTTTGCCCCGCCGGCCACCGAGACACCGCAGGACCATCGGGAGGAGCGTGCTCCGCCGCCGAAACCGGTAAAGCGCCCCGCCGCGCCTAAGCCGGTGCGTCCGCCGGCGGTGCGGATCGACAGCGCGGCCCTCGAGCTAGCCGTCGTGCGGCAGCACGCCCACGTGCCTCTCGCCATGGCGCTCGCGAGGCGCAGCCGCAAGCCCGACGTCGCGCACCGCGCCGCGTCGGCCGTGGTGCGCGAAGCGGAGCGGCTTCGGCTGAGCCCGAGCCTGCTCGCCGCCGTGCTGCTCATCGAGAACGCGCCCCTGGACACCGGTGCGGTGAGCAGCCAGGGTGCCATCGGTCTCATGCAGATCATGCCGTTCCATTCCGGAAGCTTCGGCTGCCAGGCGAACCTGTTGAACCTGGAGGCGAACATCTGCCATGGCGCCCGGCTGCTCAAGAACCTGGTGCGCCGGAGCGGCTCCATGCACGTTGCCCTGCGCCGCTACAACGGCTGCGTGCGGGGCAGGAACACGCCACGCTGCCACCGTTACCCGGGGCGGGTGCTCCGGACCGCTTCGCGGCTCCGGCGTGAGGTCCTGGTGACAGCGGCGGATTCGGTCGGCCTCGCCAGGGAGACGCTGGCCGCAAAGGCCGGTGCGGCGGAGATTCCGTCGCAGCCGGTGGTGAGCCCGGATTCGACGGCCGGCGGCAACTCTGGACTGGCGGCGCCGTGTACGACCTTCTTCGGGTGTCTGCGCTACCGCTGGACCCTGACGTACTGACGTACTAAGGACCAGCGGGCCAGGAGCCCGGGTCGGCAAGCTGGGTCAGAGTGACCAGCCGGTAGCCACGCCGGCGCAGCTCGGGTAGTACCTTCCGCAGCACCTCTGCTGTCCGCGGGCCACGATTGTCTCCATCGTGCAGAACCACAACCGCACCGGGCCGGACGTTGCGGAGGATGTAACCTGCCGTAAACGACACCCACGGAATGGCCGCGTCGAACGGATAAACCGAGCCGAGTGCGCAGCGGTAGCCGTGTCGCCTCATGGTTTCGATCATAGCTTCGGAGTACCAGCCGGACCCCGGCCGCGCCCATCTCACCGGACCGAAAGGGCGGAGCACGCTGTCGCTTTGAAGGAGATCGGCTTCGAAGTCGGCGGCGCTCAAACGAATGCTCGGCCGGTCCCTGGTGAAGTGGTTGCCGATCTCGTGGCCTTCCGCCACCAGGGACCTGACAATTTCCTCCCGGCCGCGCATGCGGTCGGCAATGAGAAAAAACGTCGCGCGGACATTCTCCCGCCTCAGCGCCGCCAGTATGAGCGGGGTGGAAGAAGCTGGCCCATCGTCGATCGTCAGCCCCACCACCGGCGAGCCGGCCGGCACCTGGTAGAGGCAGCCAGGATGGAGTGTCGCAAGCCGGTCGATGAGCCACCCGGGGGCGGCCCACAGCGCAGCGGCCGCCGCGAGCAGAAACAACGCTGCGAGGCCGTATGCGATCAGGGAATCGAATCCTCGATGCAAGGTGAGATGCTACGGATCACACAACGTGAGCTCGAGGCGGAGGAAACGGGCCGCGTTGGCGCACAGGATGTCTCGCTTCTGCGCCGGAGAGAGAAACTCGGCCGACTCGATCGCCTCGACGGTAGAGGACACTCTGCCGGGCCAGAGAGCTTGATCCGATCCGTACATGATTCGCTGTCCGTACCCGGCCTCGGTCAGACGGCGCAAATAGGCGTGGAACTCGGCACGGGGGAACATCCCGTTGATGAGAGATACGTCCACGTACACCTGGGGGAAGGAGTGCAGCAGTCCCACCATGTGATCATCCATGGGCCAGCCGGCATGCATCACCCAGAGACGGAGGCGGGGATGGAGGGCCAGCACCTCCTCCAAAGGCAGCGGATCGCCGAGCCGGTTCCGAAAGGGCATCTCACGCTGGATAGCAGGTGGGCCGGGGCCTACGTGAATGCCGATCGGGAGATCCAGCTCTTCGGCCAACGCCCAGAATGGCTCCAGCCGACGATCGTTCGGCGCCACGCCTTGGTACTGCCAGATGGCCTCGCCGAGGACCCGTATCGCGCCGGTCTTCACGCGTGAGCGGATGGTGTCCAGCGGAGTGGCGAGAGTCAGTACCAGCGCCGGAATGATGCGGTCCGGCGCCGCCGCATGCCAGCGATCGATGATCGCCTGGTCCACTCCGCTGGCGACCGCTTTGACTATGTTGAGCTCTTCCAACATGCGCAGCGTGTGCTCTCTGAGCGAGTCGCTGTCGGTGGCGCGGCCGGGTGGGAACCAGCTGGTGTCTTTGAAGAACTCGACCCAATCGGCCCCGAAGGCGTGCAGGTGCATGTCGATGATGGGCTGGCGGCTGGACGACGGGTCCCTGGCAGGTTGGCAAGCGGAAACAGCCAGGCCCGCCAGGAGAAGAGCGTATCGCGTCATCAAGCCTCCTGCGTCGAGGTGGGCCCTCAGGGGGCTCAGGACTTCGAGCTGGAGCGCTTCCGCTTGGCGCCTTTGCGGGACCGGCCTTTCGGCGGTGGCACCTTCGCTCCTTTCTTGCGTGCCTCCGACAACCCGATGGCAATGGCCTGCCGCCGGCTCTTTACCTTGCCGCCCTTACCGGACTTGCCACTCTTGAGGGTGCCGCGCTTGCGCCGGCGCATGGCGCTCTCGACGCTCTTGCTGGCACCCTTGCCGTACTTCCGCTTGCTGGACTTCCGAGACGAGCGCTTCCGGGTTGCCATAACGCCTCCGTAGATAAGGGGTGAATCGGCCGAGCGGGACCAACGGGGACTGACGCGGCGGAACAGCCCTCCATTGGATCCACGGTGTCCGGGAGCCTTCGAGGAGCTCTTGGTGGAGACGGGGACACGGTGCTCGCGACTGCCGTCACGAGCACTCGCGTCAGATTGTCAGGCGTGATCGGCGACCGCGGTCACCCCTACCTCCCGCGCACAGTGGGCGCAGCAGAAGAAGGTTCCCTCCGCCTCGACTCCATGCCCGATGATCTTGCACCCGCAGTGATCGCAGATGGGTGCCAGCTTGTGAATAGCACACTCGAAGCTATCGAAAGTGTGAGTGATGCCTGCGGCTATCACCTGGAACGAGAGATAGTACTCGTTGCCGCAGACTTCGCAGCGAGCCATGGTACCCTCCTTTTCTTGGGACAGTGCCACACTGCCCGTCATAGAAGAGTGCCCCATCGGGGCCCGCTACGCCAGCCGTCCAGACGGTGCAATTCTGGACCGGCGAAGCGGTGCCTAACGCCCCAGACTGAGCGGCCAGGGCTCTGGAACGAGCAGGAGCATCAAAGCCGCCCCGAGTAGAGCCAGGTTCTTGTGAAACTGGATCTCGTTCATCTGTCGGGTCTGCGGATCTGTGTCAGCCCAGTAGTTGTGCATGACAAAGGTGACCGGGATCAGAAAGCACGCCAGGAGGAGCACCCCCAACCTGGAATAGAGGCCGAGCAGGATGCTCAGACCTCCGAGAGCCAGCAGCACACCCGAGACGAGGACTGCGAGCTTCGGGGCGGGTACTCCTTTAGATGCGGCATACGGAGCCATGCCTGCCACGCCGGTGAAATGCCGGTAGCCGGACACGAGGAAGAAGCCACCAAATAAGAGGCGACCTAAAAGAAAGAGGTAGTCCATACGGTCTCCAGGCGGCGGGTCCGCGAAATGTAGTTAGCCATCGACAGTCCCGTTGCCGCCGGACCGCCGTACCGATAGCTTCAGTCCCGCGCGAGACTCCATCGGGTATCACCCTATGCGGGCACCATCTCTCCCTATGCCGCTCGAGACCTCCGTCATTCCTGCCGCGCCGGCCGGTTATGAAACCCAGCTTCTGGCGCTCGCGCTGCCCCGCGGTCCATTGCCTTCGTCGCTCGCGGCACTCGACAAGCAGACCGGCGGCGCCATCGGACGAGTGCTCGCGGCAGGCGATTTCACCGGCAAGAAGGATGAGACCGCGGTTCTCTATCCTCCTGGGCCCGCCTCCCGCGTGCTGCTGGTTGGGCTCGGCAAGCCCGATGAAGTCGACCGGGCCGCCATCCGCCGCGCCGCCGCAGTCGCCGCCAAGCGCGCACGTACCATCGGCGTCACCCACGCCACCTTCCATCTCTCGCCCGAAGGCGGCGGCAAGGTGAAGCCCAGCGACGCCGGCCAGGTGATCGCCGAGGGCCTGGCTCAGGGGGCCTGGCAGTACAACGAGATGAAGCGGCCCAACGAGGACAACAAAAAGCCGCCGCTCGAGCGGGTGGACATTCTCGCTACCGACGCGGTGGCCGATCTGACGGAGGGTCACCAAACCGGCGAAGCGATCGGGGCGGGGCAGGCCTTTGCCCGGAGTATCCAGGTGCTGCCGGGTAACATCTGCACCCCCTCCTACGTGGCTGACAGCGCAAGCGAGCTGGCTCGGCGCCACGGCCTCGAGGCCACCATCCTGGACAAGGCCGCGATCGAAAGAGAAAAGATGGGCGCGCTCCTCTCAGTGGCGCAGGGAAGCGCCGAGGAGCCGCGCTTCATCGCCCTGGAGTACAAGGGGGCCGAGGGCGCGCCGATCGTGCTGGTGGGCAAGGGGGTCACCTTCGACACCGGCGGCATTTCCATCAAGCCGGCCCAGAACATGGAGGATATGAAGTACGACATGTCGGGCGCCGCCGCGGTGCTCGGCACCTTCGAGATGCTGGGCCGCCTCAAGCCCAGGGTCCATGTAGTCGGCCTGATCCCCAGCACCGAGAACATGCCGTCCGGCACCGCGCTCAAGCCGGGCGACGTGGTCACCAGCCACTATGGAAAAACCATCGAGGTGATCAACACCGATGCCGAGGGGCGGCTCATTCTGGTGGACGCGCTGTCATACGCCCGGCGCTACCAGCCGGCCGCTGTGGTGGACATAGCCACACTCACCGGAGCTATCGTCGTTGCTTTGGGGCACACCGCAACCGGTGTAATGGGCAGCGACGACAAGCTCGTGGAGGATATCCGCCTGGCCGGTGACCGGGCAGGCGAGCGGGTCTGGCCGTTGCCGCTATGGGAGGATTATCGTGATCTGATGAAATCGGACATCGCCGACCTCAAGAACAGCGGCGGGCGGCCCGCCGGCAGCATCTCGGCCGCCTGGTTCCTGCGCGAGTTCGTAGACGGTTTCCCCTGGGCCCATCTCGACATAGCCGGAACTGCCTACACCGACCGCGAAGATGCGGGGAGGGTGAAGGGCCCCACGGGCGTAGGGGTACGGCTGTTCAGCGAGTTCGTTCTTGCCAGAACGCGGTGACTCGCGTGCTCGGAATGACGCGCGTGCTCAGGATGACGCGCGTGCTCAGGATGAAAGCGGTTTTCACAGGCCTGTTCGCCGTTTACTGTTCACCGTTCACGCTTCCGCTATCCGCCCAGGTTCCCGACACCCTGGCCGACACGCTGGACGTCGACCCGGACACCATCTACACCACCGAGCAGTTCCTCAAGGAGCAGCAGCAGGTCAACGTGCGGGTGCCGGTGCTGCCGCTCCTCGGGGTCGAGGGGCCGCGTCCTTCGCTCACCCGGATGGTGTTCAACCGCGACTCGATCGAGTGGGGCCACGCCGCCACCGTAGGTGACCTGCTCACCCAGGTGCCTGGGGTTTATCTCTGGCGCGGCGGGTACATCGGCCGACCCGAGCCGGTGAGCTTTCAGGGGCGGGGCGCGGCATCAGCGGAGTATTTTCTCGACGGGTTGCCATACGTCGCCGCGGGGGTCGACAGCATCGGGGTGGATCCCGCGCTCTTCTCGCTCAGCTTTCTCGACCGCATCGAGGTGGAGCGATGGCCCGGCCAGCTCCGGATCCATCTCTTTACCCGCCGGCACGACCGCCTGGCTCCCCGCTCGCGCATCGCGGTTGCCCGAGGCGACAACGACTTCGCCCGGTACGAGGCTGCCTTGGAGCGCCGCTTTCTGAAGGGACCCGGCTTCGCGCTTGGCGCCGACTACCTGAGCTCGCCCACCGCCAGCGGCTTCAGCAGCAGCTACTCCAATACCCAGATCTGGGTCCAGGGCAGCTACATACCCTCGGATAAGGTGGGGATGCAGTATCAGCTGCTGAGGTCCGGACCCGACCGCCGCCCCTTCGTGAGCACCGAGGCCGGAGTGCCGGACACTATCGGTCTCGGATTCGACGCCACCCGCACCGACGCGCACCTCCGGCTGTCCCTCAAGGGCGGGCGAGCCTCCGCCGCAGGACTGGGTCCCCGGCTCGACTTGATTTATGCTCGGACCGGCTGGGAAGGGGCGGGAGTGCATCAACAGATCAACCAGATCGGCGGCTACCTGACTTACCGGGCACCGGCGTTCTCGATCGAAGGATCGGTGTTTCACCGCACTCGCTGGACCCCACTCGATGCCCGCGCTTCGTTGGGGTGGAACCCGGTCGCGCCGTTTACGGCGCGCGCGGGACTGGTGCATCTCCGGCACTTCGGCGGGCGTTCCAGCGATTATGCCACTCTCACCGCCGGGCTCGAGCCAGTGCGTGGTCTGGCGCTCACGGGATGGGCTCGCGTGGGCAAATACGTGGCCGCGCCGGCGATCCTCTCCGACACCGCCCAGGATATCCGCGATTACCAGGCGGCGCTCGGCTGGAACCGGGCCCGGCTCGGCTTCCAGGTGGCGTACGCACGGACGGCAGCGTTCCAGCCTCCAGGCTACGCCGAGTTTCCCCGCATTCCACGCCTGGGGCAGAGCCAGCCGACCGACTGGATCACCGCCTCGGCGCGGATCGCGCCGCTGTCGTGGTTGACCCTGGAGAGCTGGTACAGCGAGCCACGAGATGGCGCTCCCGATGGGCTGCCACCGAGCCACTCGGTGACCAGCGGGACGATCCGCTCCAAATTCCTCCGCAAGTTCCCCAGCGGGATCTTCGACCTGAAGCTCCGCCTGTCGGTCGAGAGCTGGGGGACCGGCGTCATCGGGCGAGACGCGGCGGGCGTGCCGATCACGCTCAAGGGCGCGACGTTCTTCCGCAGCCTCGTCCAGTTTCAGCTGTCCGGCTTCTCGGTCTACTGGGATCGGGTGAACCTGACGGACACTCCTCTGACTTACGTGCCCGGGTTCGAGATTCCGCCGTTCGGGAGCAATTTCGGGGTGCGCTGGGAGTTCTTGAACTGAGTTTTCAGTCGCGGTTCTATAACCTATACCCCACCAGCGTCCCCGGCGCAGTCCTGAGGAAAAGCATCCCGGCGATATCGTCCACGGCGTACACCGGCTCCTTCTCCTTACCAAGATCCACCCGCACCCGGGGCTGCGCGCTGTCCTTATCCACCTGGAGGAGCACGTTGCCCTTACCCTCGGGCGCCTTGGTCAGCATGAAGACGGAGCCGGGGATGGCGAGCGATGCCTTGAAGCGTCTCGTTGCCAGCGCCGCCGACTGACGCGAGTAGCCCTGGAGCTGTGCCCCGCCCTGGGTAAACGCGGTGGCCAGCTCGCCGGTGAGGCGCTGCGCCGCCGGGTCCGTGGCGCGCCGGGAAGCCTGGGCGAAGGCATCGCCGTACGCCGAGGCGGCGGCACCGCGGAGACCGGCCCGGACGGCGTCCACCGCGTGCAGCGCCCGGAGGAGCCCCGGAAGTTGCGGCGCGGGGTGATAGACCTGTTGCTTCACCTGGCCGTCTCGTCCGACCACCACCAGGTTCTGGGGTGAGACGAGGACGAGGCCTTCGCCCCTGATCTCCATGTCTATCGGGTCCTCGCCGCCCTGAAGCTTGATCTCACCGCCGAGTTGGCGATAGGTACCATCCTCCCGATCGACCGCGTATAAACGGCGATCCCGATTGGCGAAGACATAGAGGGTCCGCCCCTCGGTGGCATGATGCAGGTAGTACCGGTCCGCGTTGTATTTGCTTGCGCTCATCGACTTCCCGCTCTCGATCGCGTCCTTGAACCGGGGCTGGCCCTTGGCGAGATCGATGATGTTGACTTCGGCGTTGGTCGTGGCGTCGGGGCGCGACACGTAGAGCAGGCCCGCGGGGGTGAGCTCGGCATAGGAGAGCCGGCCCTTGATCTTCACATCCTTCTTCAGGCGGAGGGTTGCTGAAGCGACGTCGAGCACGTTGACAAAGGTCTTCGAGTCGGCATCGACGGCCAGCACCACGGCTTCACCGGCGATCATCGCCTCTATCACGTTGCCGCGCATCTTGAGCGGCTTCGGCGCGACCGTCGCACCATCCTCGTAGCGAGCCACATTCAGCCCCGTCTGCACGACGCCGTTGATCACGGTGCGGTTGCCGGTGTGCTCGCCCTCCGGCGGAGCCTCGGGGAGCATGATAATCCCCGCCGGGTGCTGGACGATGTCACGGATCCACCCCCCAACCGTAGCCGGCTTGACCCAGAGCGCCTGACCGTCGGCCAGGCGGTACGGCATCAGCCGGTCATCGAAGCTCACATAGATCCGATCTCCTTTGTCGAGCGACGGATAGAGCCGCACGTTACGCGCTGGGGCTCCCGGCCTGGCGGTGGGCAGCACCGCTGACCACCTCACCTCGCCGCTCCGGGCATCGAGCGCCCGGAGACCCAACAGCGTGTGGACCACAATCATCTCGGGACCCGCCTGCAAAACCTCGAGCTCAGCACCCCCCGAAGCGAGGCGGACCAGGCCCTGCATAAGGCCGCCGAGCCCCTTCTTTTTCGGGGCGGTCTGCTCGAAAAGCGTCTCACTCGCCCAGCGCTGATCCCCGGTGACGAGGTCGTAGAGGGCGACTACCGGGGGGCCTTCCTTGCGGCGGCCGTGCACCAGGATTGTCCCGGTTTGTGGCAGAACGCGGCGGGTGACGACTTCCGCAAGGCCCAGGCGCCGAGAATCAAAGACGGATGCACCGGTCACGGGATCGAAAATGAGCAGGAGCCCTGGCCGTGCCGCCTCCATGAGAAGCGACCCGTCCACCATGCGTACGCTGTCTGGGGGTAAGCCGGCCAGCTCCGCCTTCTCCCAGACGACTTGACCATGCTCGATATCGATCCCGGCGAGGGTGCGGCTGGTCGAGATGAGAAGGGTCCCGGCTGGCGTTACCTGCTGCCAGCGAATGTCGTCCTTCACCTTGAGGGTCCATGCCGCGCTCGAGGGGGCTGGGACGGCGGTCTGTGCCCGAGATGCTGCTGGGACCGCAGCTGCGATTACCACCGCGGCGAGCGTACGCTGAACGAAATCGGCGGCCATGGCGACCCTCTGGACGGTCGGTTGTTGGTGGGGGAGGTCTGGCGTTTGGGGCAGGCAGATGCCGTGCCAACGGGGGCATCCTCATCTATCCACTTTCGCTGCCCTCGGTTCGGGATGAAGAGGTTCGGATGGCTCGTTCGCCACCAAGGTCGACCTACCTTTCACCCGGTTTCCCGGCTAAATTCTCGGGCTATTCCGGCTCCAGGAGGGGGCTTGCCGTACAGCATGACCGGGTTCGGCGCCGCGGAAGGTCCGGTGGGCGGACGGCGTCTCCGGATCGAGATCCGGGCCGTGAACCACCGCTACTTCAACCTTTCGGCCAAGCTACCCGGCGATCTCACCGCCCTCGAGGGCGAGCTGCGCGAGCGGCTGCGGCGCGACTTTGATCGCGGACACCTCTCGGTGCAGGCTCGCTGGACTGAAAGCCCCGGGAGCGATAGCGGGTTTGCCGTGGATCTTGACCGCGCCCGAACCGTTGCCGCTCGCCTCAGGGAAATGCAGTCGGCGCTCGGCCTCGGCGGCGAAGTGACGGTTGAGCTGGTGGCCCGGCAACCCGACGTGCTCTCGTCCGGGCCCAACGGTTCGGGCGACGTGTCATGGAGCGAGGTGGAGCCGGTTCTGGCCAGCGCCGCTGCCCAGTGCCGCGCCATGCGGGCCCGCGAAGGCGAGGCGCTGACGGCGGAGCTGACGCATCGACTCGAGCTGCTGGAGCGCCTGGCCCACGGGATCTCGGCTCGGGCGCCCGAGCGGCTGCTGAAGGAGCGCGACCGCCTCAGAGCGGCCGTGGCCGAATTGCTCGACGGAAGAACGGCAGACGAGGCGAGGCTGGCCCAGGAGCTGGCGTTCCTGGCCGACAAGCTCGACATCACCGAGGAGCTGGTGCGTTTCCGAGCCCACGTGGCCGCCGCTCGCCAGGCGCTCGGCGCCGACCGGCCGGTCGGCAAGCAGCTCGGGTTCCTGGCCCAGGAGCTAGGCCGTGAGGTCAACACCATGGGCTCCAAGGCGGGCGATGCCGAGGTTGCGCAGCTGGTCATCGCGATGAAAGGCGAGCTCGAGAAGTTCCGGGAACAGCTCGAGAACCTCGAGTGAGGCCGTTTCTGCTCGTCCTCTCGGCGCCATCGGGCGGCGGGAAGACGACCATCGCGAAGAACCTGTTGCAGGCGCGAAACGATCTCGGCTACTCGGTCTCGGCCACGACTCGGCCCATCCGGCCAGGCGAGCGCGAGGGAGTGGACTACCATTTCATCAGCCGCGCGGAGTTCGAGCGCCGGCGGAAAAACGGCGAGTTCCTCGAGTGGGCCACCTACGGGGGCGAGCTTTACGGCACGCTCAAGAGTGAGATCGAGCGAATCTTCTCTCAGGGCTGGCACGCGGTGCTCGATATCGAGATCGAAGGGGCGCGGCAGATCCGCGCCACCTATCCTCACTCGCTGCACCTCTTCGTCCTCCCGCCCTCGGCCGAGGTGCTGGTGGAGCGGCTGACCGGGCGAAATACCGAGAACCCGCAGCTCCTCAGGAAGCGGCTCATCCGGGCAGCGGACGAATTGGCGGCGGTAAGCGAATACCAGTACGCCATCGTAAATGAGAATCTGAACGACGCGTTGGACCACGTAGCCGCTATTCTGGATGGAGCCGGCGAGCCGTACCGGGTTTCGATTCAGAGCGCCTTACCCGGATTCGTCGAGCAGTTGCGGCGGGATGTGGTGAAGGCGGCGGATAAAGTCGGAGCGAAGCCGAGAGTACAAGGTCGCGAGTCTCGAAAATGAAACTCTAGACGGTCCCATTCGGCTCGGGACCCTCGACTCTCGACTCTCGACTCGTGACACTCAACAGGGAGCACCGATGCGCATCATCACTCCATTCGAAGTCGCTCGCCAGGCCGGCAACAAGTATCTCGGCGTGCTCGTCGCCGCCAAGTTCGCCCGCTACCTGAACGAGTTTCCCAAGGATCAGCTGGCGCAGCACACCGAAAAGCTCACCACGAAGGCCATGCAGGCGCTCGTGGACGGAGACCTGAACTACAAGCTGGTCCGCCGCCGCCGCTCCGAGGCCTGATATGTGGGCCGGCCGGCACGTCGTACTCGGCGTGTCAGGCGGTATCGCCTGCTATAAGAGCTGTATCCTCGCCCGGGGCCTGGTCGAAGCGGGAGCCCGGGTCGATGTGGTTATGACGCAGGGTGCCGCCGAGTTGGTCCGGCCGGCCACCTTCGAAGCGCTCACCGGGCGTCCGGTTCAGCGCTCGCTCTGGGAACCCGGTGGAGCACTCTCCCATGTGAGGCTGGGCCGGCAGCTGGATCTGATCATTGTGGCCCCTGCCACTGCCAATCTGATTGCCCGCCTGGCTCAAGGGCTCGCGGACGACGTGCTCACGGCGCTCCTGCTGGCTCGTACCGCCCCGCTACTGGTCGCCCCTGCAATGAACGACGAGATGTTCGCCAACCCGGCTACGCAGGCCAATCTGGAGAAGCTGCGCGCAGGCGGCGTTCTCATCGTCGGCCCGGAGATCGGCGCGCTGGCTGAAGGGCCTTCGGAACGGCCCGGCCGGATGAGCGAGCCGGAGACGATCCTGGCTCACGCGGCCCGCCTACTCCGGGCCGGAAATCTCCGGGGCCGGCGGGTTGTAGTCACCGCCGGGCCAACTCGCGAGGCGATCGACCCGGTGCGGGTAGTCACCAATCGATCCAGCGGGAAGATGGGATATCGCGTGGCTGAGGCGGCCTGGGAGCGGGGCGCGGAGGTAATACTGATCTCGGGACCGGTGACGCTGCCGGCGCCGGTCGGCGTCACGGTTCACCGGATCGACTCAACCAAGGAGCTCGAGGCCGCGGTGCGTCAGGAGTTGCCGTTTGCCGACGTCCTCGTGATGGCGGCGGCCCCGGCAGACTACCGGCCTACCAGCCCGAGCGAAAGCAAGCGGTCGCGCGTCGATGGCGCCCTGGCCATTCCGATGGAGCCCACCGACGACATCTTGGATGCCACCCGGGGCGTGCGGAAGTCCGGCAGCATAATGGTTGGCTTTGCGCTGGAGACCGGAGACGCGCTGGCCAAGGGGCTGGCGAAGCTGGAGCGTAAGGACCTCGACCTCATCGTGGTAAACGATGCGCTCGAACCCGGAGCCGGCTTCGAGAACGATACCAATCGTGTCGCGTTGCTGGGTCGAGACGGCACCAGAAGGATTTTGCCATTGCAGTCCAAACGCGAAGTGGCGGAGGCCATTCTCGACACGGTGGAGGAGTCCCTTGCCCGATGAGTGGCGGCGGTACCTCGCCCAGCAGATCGAATTAGGGGGGTCGGAAGTAGTCATCTCGCGTCATTCCGAGCGCGGCGAGGAATCGGCTGGGGAGCCGTTATGTCGAGATCTCGACCAGACGTCACTCGGGCCGATCCCTCGCTCCGCTCGGGATGACGCGAGAGTGCTCGCGGCCAAACCGTCCGCCGGTCCGGCTGTCCGGCCGCTGACCGGTCGAGCAGTCGGCGGCTGGAGGAAGGGTGCCCCGCCGATTCCCGGACCCGGCATCGCGGTCGAGTGTCCCGGGCATACTCTGCTGGATGAGCTGGCGTCGCTCACGTCACTCGACGAGATCGCCGAGCGGATTCGAACGAGGCACTGCTGTACCCTCTGTTCCAATCGCACCCATGCAGTACCGGGAGAGGGAAATCCCAACGCCCGGCTGGTGCTGGTGGGCGAGGCTCCGGGCGCTACTGAGGACTTGCAGGGGCGGCCGTTCGTGGGTCAAGCCGGGAATCTTCTCAACGGCATTCTCGAGGCTATTGAAGTTCCCCGTGATTCGGTGTACATCACCAACATCGTTAAATGCCGTCCCCCTCAGAATCGGAAGCCCTTGCCCGATGAGATCGCGGCCTGCATCCCATATCTGCACCGTCAGCTGGAACTCATTCGACCGAAAGTGATCGTGGCCCTCGGCGGCACGGCCGGCGAGGCCTTGCTGGGAGTAAGAAAGAGTCTGGGAGAGTTACGCGGTAAGGTGCACACGTACAACGGTATTCCGCTGGTCGTGACGTATCATCCCGCGGCGCTGCTCCGCAACCCGAACTGGAAGAAGCCGACCTGGGATGACGTCCGTATCGTCAGGCAACTACTCGACCGCTGATCCATATGTCGGGCGGTCAGCGCCGTGGAGCCAGGAGGCCGAGCAGGCCGTCCTGGGCGCCATGCTCCTGGATCAGGACGCCGCGCTCCGCGCCGCCGAGCTGGTCGACGACTCGATGTTCTACCGGGAGCCGCATCGCCGCCTCTTTCGCGCGATGCTCGCTCTCACCGAGCAGCGGGTGGTCATCGACCACATCACCCTTCGCGATGAGCTGCTGCGCCGGGGAGAGCTGGAGTCAGTGGGAGGGCTCGAGTATCTCGGCGAGCTGGTGGACACGGTGCCCACCGCGGCTAACATCGAGTTCCACGCCAAGATCGTCAAAGACAAGGCGATCCTGCGCCGCCTGATCGAGGCGTCCACTTCGATCATCACCGAAGCCTATGACGGCCACTCCACCGCCAACGACCTGCTCGACGGGGCCGAGTCGCGGATCTTCCAGATATCCCAGCAGCGGGGCGACGAGGGATTCACCCGGCTCAAGGAGATGCTCTGGCCCACGATGGAGCGCATCGAAACGCTCCAGCGGAGTGGTAAAGCGATTACCGGAGTGCCGAGCGGCTTCGCAGATTTGGACGAGATGACGTCGGGGTTTCAGCGGTCGGAGCTGGTCATAGTGGCGGCGCGCCCCTCAATGGGCAAGACGGCATTCTGTCTGAACGTCGCCACCCAGGCGGCGGTGGATGGATTCGGGGTCGCCGTTTTTAGCCTGGAGATGTCGAAAGAGGCGCTGGTGCAGCGCATGCTCTGCGCCGAGGCCCGGGTGGACAGCCAGGCGGTGCGGCGGGGCACGTTGCGGGATCCGGACTTCACCCGGTTGGCCCGCGCCGCGGGCATTCTCCAGAGCTGCCCGGTCTGGATCGACGATTCGCCGGCGCTCAGTCTGCTGGAAATGCGCTCCAAGGCTCGGCGGCTCAAGGTGGAGAACGACGTTCGGCTCGTCATCGTGGATTACCTCCAGCTAATGAGGAGCCCCGAATACTCCGAGAACCGGGTCCAGGAGATTTCAGACATCTCGCGCTCCCTCAAAGGCCTGGCGCGCGAGCTGGACATTCCGGTCATCGCGCTCTCACAGCTCTCCCGGGCATCGGAGCAGCGGGGGGGCGAGCGCAGGCCCATCCTGTCCGACCTTCGCGATTCCGGCGCCATCGAGCAGGACGCCGACGTGGTCATCTTCATTCATCGCCCCGAGATGTATCAGAAGGAAGACAGCGAAGGCAACAGTCTCCAGGGCGTGGCCGAGGTCATCGTCGGCAAGCACCGCAACGGACCCACCGGCACGGTGGATCTCTACTTCCACAAACAGTTCACCCGTTTCGACAACCGCACCGAGCGGGAGGCGCCGGAGTGAAATTGGGCGGTACGGCGGTACGGCCTTTCCATCATGCCTAAACCCAAGTCCGTCTACCGCTGCACCGAATGCGGGCACGAGCACCCCAAGTGGGTCGGCCGCTGCGAGGGGTGCGGCGAGTGGAATGCGGTGGCTGAGGAGCCGGCGGTGCTTCGCGGCGGAAGGAGCGGAAAAGGCGGACAGGGCGGAAGCCGGTCAATTCTTTCCGCCTCTACTGCCCCCGTCCGCCTTCGGCAGCTGGCTGCTGAATCACTCACCCGGTGGCGGACGGGCCTCCCTGAGTTCGACTTCGTGCTCGGTGGCGGCATTGTCCCCGGCTCGATGACCTTGATCGGGGGCGAGCCGGGAATCGGAAAGTCCACCCTCCTGCTGCAAGCGGCGGCGCGGCTGGAGGCCGCGGGGCGGACGGTGCTCTATGCCAGCGGTGAGGAGTCGCCCGACCAGATCCGGCTCCGGGCCGACCGGCTGATCGAAGACGCCGGCTCGGTGCAGGTACTGGGTGAGACCCGGCTGGAGGCCATCATCGATGCGGTAGCGGCGGTTGGCGCCAATGTGGTGGTGATCGATTCGATTCAGACCATGTACACCGGCGAGCTGGAAAGCGCGCCGGGCAATGTGGGCCAGGTGAGGGAGTGCTCGGGGCAGCTGATGCGGTTCGCCAAGGACAGCGGCACGTCGGTTATCGTCGTGGGTCACGTGACCAAGGGCGGCGGAATCGCCGGACCCAAGACGCTGGAGCACATCGTGGACACTGTGCTCTACTTCGAAGGCGAGGCAACGCTCGATTACCGGCTGCTTCGCACCACCAAGAACCGGTTCGGCTCGGTCGATGAGCTGGGCGTGTTCTCGATGACGGAGAGCGGCCTGGTTGCCGTGCCAAACCCGTCGGCCGTATTCCTGGCGGCCCGCGCGTCCGGCATCAGCGGCAGCGCGGTCACGGCGCTGATGGAAGGCACCCGCCCGATCCTGGTGGAGGTCCAGGCGCTGGCGGCCAAGTCGAGCTACGGCACACCACAGCGGGTGGCCACCGGACTGGATCCGCGACGGCTCGCCGTGCTCCTCGCCGTTCTGGAGCGGCGGGCCGAGATCTCGTTCACCGATCTCGACGTCTTCGTCCAGGTCACAGGGGGCGTCCGGCTCAACGAGCCCGGCGCCGACTTGGCCGTCGCGGCAGCCCTCCTGTCCAGCCTGTACAACCGGCCCGCGCCGGCCGACGTCATTTTCCTCGGCGAGATCGGACTGGCCGGGGACATCCGACCCAGCGGCGCCATCGAGCGGCGGATCGCCGAGGCGCTACGCCTGGGGTTCCACCGGGTCTTCGGCTCCTCCCGCAGCACGGTACAGGTGCCCGGCGCCACGCTAGTGGGGCTCGACCATGTCGACCAGTTGGTGGGCGCGCTTGCCGCGTGATGTAGGGGTAGTCGTAGTGGCTGCTGGACGCGGTGAGCGGCTCGGCGGCGTAACCCTGAAGCAGTACCAACTGATCGGCGGGGTTCCCATGGTGCTCCGGGCGCTCCGCCCCTTCACCTCGCACCCCGACGTGGCGCATATCGTGCTGGTCCTGCCTCCGGAAGACGCCGCTACACCACCTGCCTTCCTCTCGGGCCTGTCCTCCCTCTCCGACCTTTCGATCGTACCCGGCGCCTCCCACCGAGGCGACTCGGTGCGGGCGGGTCTCGCGGCATTGCGCCGGGACTGCGCCGTGGTCCTGGTACACGACGGCGCCCGGCCGTTTGTGGATCCCAAGGTGATAACCGCGGTGATCGGGGTCGCTCGAGGCGGCGAGGGAGCGGTGGCCGCCCTCCCCTTGAGCGACACGTTGAAGGAGGCTACTGCGAATGATCCGACCAGGATCGCGCGTACCCGGCCGCGCGCGCGGCTCTGGCGGGCGCAGACACCGCAGGGATTTCCCCGTGCGGTGCTGGAGGACGCTCACGCCAGAGCCGCGCGCGACGGCCACCGGGCTACCGACGATGCCGCACTGGTCGAGGCCATCGGCGTTCCGGTGCGGCTGGTTCCCGATTCCGCCCGCAATCTGAAGGTCACCACGCGGGAAGACCTCGCCCTCGCCGAGCTGCTCGCCGAAGCGTTCCAGTGATCCTTCCCTTTCAGTCCAACGCCGATATCGAAGCGGCGATCCCCCTGGCTAACCGGCACCTTCGAGCCGGCAAGCTGCTCGCCTATCCTACCGAGACGGTCTACGGCCTGGGCTCGGCGGCCACCACACCGGCGCTCGCCGCCCTGGCCCGGCTCAAGCGAAGAACGGAAGGCAAACCGTTTCTCCTCCTGGTTTCCGGACGGCGAATGGCCGAGGAGTGGGGTCTCGTTTTCACTGCCTCGGCGTCGGCCCTGGCTGAAGCATTCTGGCCCGGCCCGCTCACTCTGGTGCTCCGGGGTGGCGAGGGCCGGCTGCCCGACGAGCTGCGGGGCAAGGAAGGCGGCGTCGCCGTGCGGCACACCTCCCATGCGGGAATCGCGCGGCTGGTTTCGGCCAGCGGCAAGCCGCTCACCTCGACTTCGGCAAACCGGCCGGGGGGTCCGCCCGCGCCGGGTCCCGCCCGGTTGGTCGAGCTGTTCGCCGTCGAAGAGCGCAGCGGTGAGCTGCTAGTGCTCGATGGCGGCGTACTCGGCAACGTCCCCCCATCCACGCTGGTGGACTGCACCGGCGTCATGCCGCGCATGGTTCGTGAGGGGGCGATTCCGAGAGCCGAGCTCCGTGCGGCTGCGGGGCGGCTAGCGCCATGAGAAAAGCGTGAACCGTGAGCGCTGAACGGTGAACGGTGAACGGCGAAGGGAAATATCATGAACGATCAGCAAGGGGTAACAAGCGGGGGCGGCTGGGAATGGACCCTTTTACCGTTTACTGTTTACTGTTTACGCTGTTGATTGGAGACCATGCACGTTCTCTTCGTCTGCACTGGCAATACCTGCCGCAGCCCGATGGCGGAGGTCTTGCTTCGGGAAGCGCTGAGCAGTCGTGGCACCGATCAGGTAACCGTCTCCTCTGCGGGCACCGGCGCCTGGGAAGGCGCACCGGCCTCCGAGGGCGCCTACCTGGTGGGCCTGGAGCATGGGCTCGATCTCAGTAGACACCGCGCCCAGCTCCTTACCCGGGATCTGGTCAAGTCGGCAGACCTCATTCTCACCATGTCCAGCCATCACCGCGCCCGGGTCGCCGAGCTGGGCGGCGAGGACAAGGTGCATGTCCTCGGCGAGTACCTTGGACGTGATGAAGCCAAGGCGGAGATCAGCGATCCCTTCGGGTCCGACCTCACCAGCTATCGTACCACCTTCGACGAGCTCCAGGAGATGATCCACGGCGTGGTGAGCCGGGTATCCGGCACCGTGCGGTGATCGACGGCGCCACTCGCGTATTCGCGATCCTCGGCAATCCGGTCGCGCACTCGCTTTCTCCCACCATGCATAACGCCGTGTTCCGCACGCTCGGCCTACCCGCGGTTTACGTGCCCTTACTGTGTCCAGCCGAAGAAGTGCCGACCCTCATCCGGGCACTGGGCAAGGCCGGCGGGGGCGGCAATGTCACCATCCCGCACAAGGAGATCGCGGCCCGAGCCGTGGATGTCAGCAGCGACCTGGTCGAGACGGTTGAGGCCTGCAACACGTTCTGGAGCGATGACGGTGCCACGGCCGGCGACAACACCGACGTAGTTGGCGTGCTCAAGGCGCTCCGCGAGCTGGATGCACCCCGCGCTCCCTGGCTGATCGCCGGCACCGGCGGAGGTGCCCGCGCCGCTGTGGTCGCGGCTCGCGAGTGCGGCGTCGGCGTGGCGGTGACGTCGAGAGATGCCGGTCGCAGGAGCCGTTTCGAGAGCTGGGTCTGCTCCCGGGGGGTGGAGCTGGTGGGGGCCGAGGAGTGCCGGGTGCTGATCAACTCGACACCCCTTGGCTTGAGGAAGGGAGACCCGTTGCCGATCCAGCCGGAAGTCGCCCCCCACGCCCAAGTCGCCCTGGACATGGTGTACGTGAGAGGAGAAACCGAGTGGGTGCGTGCAATGCGGTCGAGGGTTCGGCGCGCGGCGGATGGCCGGGGAATGCTGGTGGCGCAGGGCGCGGCCGCGTTCGAGCTCTGGTTTCCCCAGGAGCGCGCACCCACTGAGGTCATGCGTGCCGCAGTCAATGCTGCCTTGCGGTAGGATCGGCGCCACCCTCTCAGGGGTCGAGCGCTGGCTCTTGCCGGCGGCGTGCCTGTTGTGTGCCGACCCGATTTCCCAGCGCGAGGGCGACGCGCTCATTTGCGATCTGTGCCGGATACGCTGGCGACCGATTCCTCATCCGGTCTGCAACCGCTGCGGGCAGCCCGGGTTCGGCGGTCTCGAGTGTCGGCTCTGCGGCGAGTGGCCTGAAGGACTGGCGCGGGTACGCAGCGCGGTATGGCTGGAAGATTCGGCCCGGGACGCGGTGCACCAGCTCAAGTACCAGGGCTGGAGCCGCGCAGCGGAGGCGATGGCGGAGGCGATGCGGCCGCTCGAGCCATTGACGGGCCGGGTATTGTTGATACCGGTTCCGCTTGGCGGTAGCAGGCAGCGGAAGCGGGGTTACAACCAGAGCGAACGGATCGCCTCGGCACTAGGCGTTCGGCTCGGTATCCCGGTACGCAACGACCTGCTGAAACGGGTGCGCGAGACCCGAACTCAGACCGCACTGACACCCGAGGCGCGCCACGCCAACGTGGCGGGGGCGTTCCGCGCCCGTCCGGTTACGGGGCTTTGCCTGCTGCTGGTGGACGACGTCTTCACCACCGGCGCCACACTGGCAGCGGCCGCGGTTGCGCTGGCCCGTGCGGGGGCCCGGCGGGTGGAAGCGGTGACATTCGCGAGGGCGGTGGTGGGACTGGATTGTTAGCTACTCAACAGGAGATCGAATGGCAATTCGGGTAGGCATAAACGGGTTCGGCCGGATCGGCCGGAATGTGGTGCGTGCGGCCAAGGCCATGAAGACCACGGAGCTCGAGTTCGTGGCAGTGAACGACCTCACCGACACCAAAACGCTGGCGCACCTGCTCAAGTACGACTCGGTCCATGGGCGCTTTCCGGGCGAAGTGGCGGCACGGGCGGATGGAGTGGCCGTGGATGGCCGCCCGATCAAGGTGCTGTCGGAGAAGGATCCGGCCAGGCTACCCTGGAAAGATCTGGGTGTGGACCTGGTTCTCGAGTCTACCGGCCGATTCACCGACCGGGACCAGGCCGCGCTGCACCTGAAGGCCGGTGCCAAGCGGGTGATCATCTCCGCGCCGGCCAAGAAGGAGGATATCACCCTGGTTTATGGCGTGAATCACGAGGCTTACGACCCGGGTAAGCATCAGATCATCTCCAACGCCAGCTGCACCACCAACTGCCTCGTCCCAGTGGTGAAGGTGATCCTCGACCGGTTCGGCTTCGTCAACGGATTCATGACGACGGTGCACTCGTATACCAACGATCAGCAGATCCTCGACCTGCCGCACAAAGATTTGCGCCGAGCCCGCGCGGCCGCGGTCTCGATCATCCCCACCACAACCGGCGCCGCCAAGGCCACCTCGCTGGTCATTCCCGAGCTGAAAGGGAAGATCGATGGCGTGGCCCTGCGGGTTCCCACGCCCGACGTCTCAGTCGTGGCGCTGAGCTGTGTGGTTCAGAAGGCCACCTCCGCAGACGAGGTGAACGACGCCTTCAGGAACGCTGCCAGATCGGGCCCCCTCCAGAACGTGCTGGCGGTGAGCGACGAGCCGCTGGTTTCCGTGGATTACATCGGGACTCTCCAGTCCAGCACCATAGACGCGCTCTCGACCAACGTGGTGGGCGGCAACCTGGTCAACATCACCTCCTGGTACGATAACGAGATGGGCTACTCCGCCCGGTGTGTTGACTTGCTCAGGTACGTCGGCTCGCGGTGAAGCGGACGCTCGACTCGCTGGGTCAGGGCGCGCTCGAAGGCCGCCGGGCTCTGGTACGGGTGGACTTCAACTGTCCCATAAAGGATGGGGTGGTAACCGACGATACCCGGATCCGGGCCGCGCTGCCTACCATCAAATACCTTCGAGACCGGGGAGCCCGGGTGGTTCTGCTCTCCCACGTGGGGCGGCCCAAGGGTGGGCCCGATCCCAGGTTCTCGATGCAACCGGTCATGCGCGCCCTGGAGAAGGTACTCGGCGCTCCGGTCACGTTTCTTGCCGACCCGACCTCGCCGGACGCGGTCGTGGCAACCAGGCGGCTGCCGCGCGGCGGGGTGGCGGTCGTGGAGAACACCAGGTTCTATCCCGGTGAGGAGAAGAACGATGCTGCGCTCGCCGCGCAGTTCGCCGCCCTGGGCGATCTCTACGTGAACGACGCCTTCGGCTCGGCGCACCGGGCCCACGCCAGCACCGAGGCCCTCGCCCGAATCCTGAAACCGGCCCTCTCCGGATTTCTCATGGAGCGGGAGCTGCGATACCTGGGCGAAGCGCTCCACCAGCCCAAGCGGCCCTTCATCGCCGTTCTCGGTGGCGCCAAGATCAGCGGGAAGATCGATCTCATCGAGGCCCTGCTGCCCAAGGTGGATCAGATCCTGCTTGGCGGCGCAATGGCCTGCACATTCTTCCGGGCCATGGGTCTCGAGACCGGGAGCTCGTTGGTGGAGCCTGACCGACTGGAGCTCGCTCGCAAGCTGATGGAGAAGGCCGGCCAGAAGCTCGTGCTTCCGAGCGGCGCCGTGATCGCCCGGGAGCTCGTGGCCGGTGCCGAGACCCGCACGGTAAAGCGTGACGCAATTCCCCAGGGCTGGGCGGTGTACGATATCGATCCCGCTACCGAGAAGAGCTTCGGTGCCATTATCGAGCGGGCCGGGACCGTATTCTGGAATGGTCCGATGGGAGTGTTCGAGACGCCGCCGTTCGACCACGGGACGCTGGCCGTAGCACGGGCGATGGCCGACGCCACCGCCAACGGAGCCATCACGGTTATCGGAGGGGGAGACTCCGCGGCGGCCGTGGCTCAGGGCGGTCTCAGCGATCGGATCACCCACGTGTCCACTGGGGGTGGTGCTTCGTTGGAATTTCTCGAGGGCAAAGAGCTGCCGGGCGTGGCGGCGTTGGACGAGGTCTAGTGCAGAATCCGGCTCTGAAAGTTTGCAAAGGCTCCACCAGAAAAACATGGCCGCGGATGAACACAGATAAAAGGGATGGATCGCTCCTCTCGCCGAGACACTCCTCTTGCACAGCGAGGAATCAGCGATTGTTGTTCAACAGCGCACCAGCAGTGTCCCATAGCTTGTCCGTCGTCCTCAAGTCCATGTCTCTCTCCGGGTTTCTCTGTGCGCTTGAACTACAGTCATTGATGGCTGCGCGCGTAGCGTGGAGCGCGAAGGTGCTAGGAACGATCCATCCCTTTTATCTGTGTTCATCTGCGGCTACCGCTGTTATTCGCGATAGCACGTCATGACAGAGCGCTCGCTCATATACGCCGCCAACTGGAAGATGAATCATGGGCCGGCCGAGGCGCGTGCTTTTGCGGAGCGCTTTCTGTCGCTCACTGCGCCCATCAAGGGTCGGAGTCTCTGGTTCTTCCCGCCGGCCGTTTCACTCCATGCGCTCTCTGCGTTGACGCGTAGCCGGCCGGATATCCGGATCGGCATCCAGAACGCACATTGGGAGTCGAAAGGAGCGTTCACCGGCGAGATCGCTATTCCCATGGCGATGGAAGCGGGCGCGCACGCGGTGCTCGCCGGTCACTCGGAGCGGCGCCAGCTCTTCGGCGAGACTGACGAGCAGGTGGCCCGCAAAGCCAAAGCCGCCCTCAACCTCGGGGTAACCCCCCTGGTCTGCGTGGGCGAGACGCTGGCTGAGCGGGACGGCGCCAGGACCGAACATGTGATCGTCCGGCAGCTCGCATCCATCATCGAAGCGCTCGACCCCGCCCAGTGGCCTCGCGTGGTGCTCGCGTACGAGCCGGTGTGGGCCATCGGCACCGGCAAGAACGCGACGCCCGACGATGCCGCTCAGATCCACGAGCTGATCCGGATGGAGCTGGGTCGGCACGGCATCACCAATCACGTGCCGATCCTGTATGGCGGCAGCGTGAATGCGGGGAACGTGCTCTCGCTGCTGGCGCGGCCGCAGCTGGACGGCGTCCTGGTGGGAGGGGCGAGCCTTGATCCCGAGGGATGGGCGGAGCTGGTGGGGATGAGTTGAGGACATGCCCGAGCTCCCGGACCTCGCGCTTTATCTCCACCAGCTCACCCCCCGGATCCTCCACCAGCCGTTGCTGAAGGTCCTCATCAGAAGCCCGTTCGTGCTCCGGTCGGTCAATCCTCCTCTGACAGTGGTGGAAGGGAAGCCGGTGGTCGGCCTGATTCGTCTGGGCAAGCGGATAGTGTTCGAGGTAGAAGGTGACCTCTTTCTCGTCTTCCATCTCATGATTGCCGGCCGGTTCCGCTGGCGTCCGCCCGGGACGAAACCCGCAGGCAGGCTCGGCCTTGCGGCGCTGGAGTTTCCCACTGGAGTGCTCCTGTTCACCGAAGCCGGCACCAGGCGCCGGGCCTCGATCCACCTGGTGGCCGGCACGGAGAGCCTGCGTCGGTTCGACCGTGGCGGACTCGAAGTGCTCGAATCCGATCTATCCGCTTTCGCCGACCGCATCACCGCCGAGAACCACACTCTGAAGCGCGCAATCACCGACCCGCGGCTCTTCAGTGGAATCGGCAACGCCTACTCGGACGAGATTCTGCACCGCGCCGGGCTCTCGCCCCTGGCGCTGACCGGTAGACTCACCGAAGCCGAGATCGAGCGATTGTATCAGGCCACGACGAGGACGTTGCGCGAGTGGATCGCACGATTGCGGCAGGAGGCCGGGCCCGGGTTTCCGGAGAAGGTCACCGCCTTTCGCCAGGGGATGGCGGTGCATGGCCGCTACAAGCAACCCTGTCCCCAATGCGGCACGCCGGTACAGCGGATCCGCTATGCCGACAACGAGACCAACTACTGCCCCCGCTGTCAGACCGGCGGGCGCCTGCTGGCCGATCGGACGCTCTCGAGGTTGTTGAAGGAGGACTGGCCCAGGTCCATCGATGAGGTGGAGTAAGTGATCGTGGGATGAGGAGGTTCCCTTTGCGATTGACCTACCTCCCTCTCCCTGCTACACTTACCGCCTTGGGAGACCACTAAACATGTTCGCATTTCTGCTTACGCTGCTCATTCTCGACGCCCTCATTCTGTCGGTGGTCGTGTTGCTCCAGGCGGGGCAGGGCGGGGGACTCGCCTCGCTAGGCGGCGGCGGTACCGACACCGTTCTCGGGGGCCGCCAGGCCGTTACCATCCTCACCAAGCTGAGCTGGTGGTGCGGCGCAATCTTCCTGCTGCTGTCGCTGCTGCTCTCCTTCGTGCCCCGCGGCGGCGGCACGAGCGCGATCCAGGAGAGGCTGCGGGCCGCCACGCCGGCCGAGCCGACCCAGCAGGCGCCGCTCCCGCTGGGCGACCCGGCTCAGCCGCCCGCGGAAGCCCCCAGCCCCACCGCACCACCGGCTGCCACACCTCAGCCCGTGCCGGCTCCATCAGCCGGCGCACCGGCCCCTCAGCCGAAACCGTGAAGGCGGCAGTCGAAAGCCCCGCTTTCGTCTTGCTGGAGGATGGTAGCTGGTTCGCAGGGACCACTAGCCGGCCGATAGATCCCGCATTCGGCGAGGTGGTTTTCACCACCAACCTCACCGGGTACCAGGAGACGTTCACCGACCCGAGCTACTTGGGTCAGATCGTCGTGATGACCGCGCCGATGATCGGCAATTATGGCATCAACCCTGAAGATTCCGAGTCCGAGCACCCCCAGGTCAGCGGGGTCGTGGTTCGCGAGCTCTCACGTCACTCCTCCAACTGGCGGTCCACCGAGACCCTGGATGAATGGCTCCGGAGATCCGCCATACCCGTGGTGGAGGGAATCGATACTCGCCGGCTGACCCGCCATCTTCGCGAGCGTGGAGCGATGCGCGGTGTCGTGGCCCAAGGGCGTCAGCCGTCCAAAGAGCTCACGGCTCAGCTCCTGGCGTCACCATCCATGGAAGGGCTGGACCTCGCCTCGCGCGCCACCGTCCGCGATCGCCACACCGAGGGCGCCGGCCCCCACGTAGTCGCCTACGACTTCGGGATGAAGCGCAACATCGTAAGGATGCTGCTCCAGGCGGGATGCAGGGTGACGGTGGTGCCCTCCGCTACAACCTCAGCCGCCGTGAGGGAGCTAGAACCCGATGGACTCTTCCTCTCGAACGGTCCCGGCGATCCGGCCGCTGTGGGCTACGCTCTGGACACGATTCGTCAGCTCTCAGGGGCGGGACTCCCGACTTTCGGGATCTGCCTAGGACATCAGCTGGTGGGGCTCGCCTACGGGGGGGCGACAGCCAAGTTGCCCTACGGTCATAGGGGCGGGAACCATCCGGTGCGCGACCTGCGCTCGAGTCAGGTCCTTATCACGACCCAAAACCATGGTTTCGCTGTGGTTGGGAGCGCAGCAGGGGTGCCCGGGGCGCCAGCCCTCGAGGTGACCCATCTCAATCTGAACGACGGAACTATCGAGGGCATTCGTCATCGTGAGCTCCCGCTCTTCGCGGTGCAATACCACCCCGAGGCAGCCCCAGGCCCGCACGACGCCCTTCCACACTTCGCCGAATTCATGGCTTCCCTCGGAGTGAAGCTCGGCCCAACGCCCCAAGCCCTTGACAGACAACGGTTAAGCTCGTAGTATCGGCCGTAGGTGGCCCTCCCTGCGCTCCGTTGCCTGAAACCCTCCTGGGGGATGAATGACCAAGGCCGATCTCGTAGAACAGGTGACCACCTCCATAGCCAAAACCGCTGGGCCTATGATCTCGAAGAAGGACTGCGCCCGGGTGGTGGACGCGTTCCTGGAGGCGGTGAAGGAAGCGCTCAAGCAGCAACACAACATCGAGGTTCGCGGATTCGGCACCTTCAAGATCCGCCGTCGGAAAACCCGGATGGCGCGAAACCCACGCACCGGAGATCCCGTCGAGGTGGCGGCTCGTCCCGTCCCCGTATTCAAGCCCAGCAAGGAGTTACGGGCACTGGTCGCGGATGAGACTTCAGAGGCGGAGCCGGCCCAGGGCATGTAGCATCGGCCCGGCTTTTTCAGTTCCATCACGGTCGCCCCAGGGGGTAAATCTCCGGGGCGACATTTCCTATCTACACCTACCTTTCCATAGAACACTGCCTCTCGCCGGTTTCCGCCAGCTTGCCTTGGCGGTAACTTTCAAGGATGCCACCGACAACGGCTTCAGCTCTTACCGTGCAGGTCCTGCTCTTCGCCAGCTACGCTGAAATGCTGGGAATCGACTCGGTGGAGCTCAGCCTGGCGCACCCGGCGACGGTGGGCGATGCGCTCGATCGGCTGCGGGCTCTGCCGGGCGGAGAACGGCTGCCACCTAGACCCCTCTGCGCCGTCAACCGCACCCACGCGAGAGATGATACGCTACTTGCCGGTGGCGACGAGCTGGCCGTCCTGCCACCTCTGGCGGGGGGCTGAGCTATGGGGTACCTGACGCGGGAGCCTCTCGATCTCTCCGAGTTGCTTGGGACGGTTCAGTCACCGGGGCGGGGTGGTCTGGCCTGCTTTCTCGGGACCGTGCGCGATCAGCATCAGGGATGCCGAGTTGTCCGCCTGGACTATCACGCGTACGAGCCGATGGTCGAAGCCGAGTGCGCCCGCATCGTCGCAGAAGCGGAGTCGCGCTGGGATGTGGCCGTGGCGCTGCGGCATCGCCTGGGACGGCTGGAGATCGGCGATGCCGCCGTTGCGGTGGTCGCTGCCTCACCCCACCGGGAAGAGGCATTCGTCGCTTGTCGTCACGTGATCGAGGAGCTCAAGCGCCGGGTGCCTATCTGGAAGCGGGAGACGTTCACCGACGGAACGGTGGAGTGGGTGGGAAGCGGGGAAGCGGGTAGGCGGGTAAGCCGGGATGCAGAAGCACCGAACGCTGAGCTGGTCGGCAAGGCCGGACGGGAGAACCGATGAAGACCGTCGAGCCTACCCGCTTACCCGCGTACCCGCTTACTGACCGCCTCGGCCGTCCACTCAGCTCCTTGCGCATCTCAGTGACCGACCGCTGCAACATGCGTTGCCGGTACTGCATGCCGGAGAAAGATTACGTCTGGCTTCCCCGGGAATCGATCCTCTCGTTCGAAGAGATCGATCGTCTGGTGAGGATCTTCACCGCTCTTGGAGTGCGGCGGGTCCGGCTTACCGGCGGCGAGCCGCTGCTGCGGCACGATCTGCCCGTGCTGGTCTCCCTGCTGCGCCGGCGCCCGTTGGACGACCTCGCCTTGACCACCAACGGTATCCTGCTGGCGCGGTATGCCTCCGAGCTCCGGTCGGCTGGGCTGGGCCGGGTGACTGTGAGCCTGGACACCCTGCACCCAGGCCGGACGCTGGAGTTCGCCAGGAGCACACGGCATGCGGACGTGCTCGAGGGTATTGCCGCAGCCCGTGCCGCCGGATTCGGCCTGAAGCTCAACGTCGTGATCATCCGGGGCTATAACGACGACGAGCTGATCGATCTGATCGAGTATGGGCGCCGGGCCGGCGCGGAGGTACGCTTCATCGAGTACATGGACGTGGGGGGTGCAACCGGCTGGTCCATGGAGCAGGTAGTGAGCCGGGAAGAGATTCTGGCCAGCCTGGCCCGGCACTATGGTGGCATCCAGCCGGTGGGCGAGTCCGGGTCGGCCCCGGCGGAGCGGTTCAGGTTGCCTGACGGCACTCGGTTGGGCGTGATCGCGTCTACCACGGCTCCATTCTGCCGCACCTGCGACCGCAGCCGGCTCACCGCCGACGGGACCTGGCTCCTCTGCCTCTATACCGATACCGGTCTGGACCTGCGCGAGGCGCTCCGGTTGGGCGCCAGCGATGCCGAGATCACCGACCGTATCGGCGCGATGTGGGCTGACCGCAGCGACCGCGGGGCCGAGGTGAGGGCGGAGGCTCCCGACCGAGGGGTCCTGCACCAACTGGAGTCTCTCCGTGCCGATCCGCGCCGGGAGATGCATACCCGGGGCGGGTGATGGCGCTCCATATCGCCCTTATCCAGCCGCAGATTCCTCCCAACACCGGAAACATCGCCCGACTCTGCGCGGCTACCGACAGCTCGCTTCACTTGATCGAGCCGCTTGGCTTCTCACTCAACGACAGCGAAGTCCGTCGCGCCGGTCTCGATTATTGGGACGACGTGGATCTCTGGGTGCACCCGGACTGGTTCGCCTTCCGCGACGCCATCGATCGCAGCCGCTGCCTCTATTTCTCCGCCAAGGCGGAGCGGAGCTACTGGGAGGCCCCGTACCGTCCTAACAGTTGCCTGGTCTTCGGCAGCGAGACCGATGGGATGCCGGAACGCATCCTGGAGAAGCATCCGGAACAGTCGTTCACGATTCCCATGACCGGTCCGGTGCGCAGTCTTAACCTCGCCAATGCGGTGAGCATTGTGCTGTATGAGGCCATTCGTCAGACTCGAGATCCAGCCGCCGGCCGCAGTACAGCAACCGTTAGCCACGGATGACCACGGATAGAAAATGTGATAGGCCCGCTGCAGCACGCGGCTTCGTGGCTAGCTGTTGCTGTTGCCTGTCCCGCTTTTGCTGTTGCAGTTCATAAGCCGCTATATTGCGGCGGTTTAAGCCGGAACACCTCATTTCAAACCTGAATGGTCGAGAGCTCCTGCATGCTGGCTAAAGTCGCGGTGGTCGGGGCAGGGAACGTGGGTGCTACGGCGGCGCAGCGGCTGGCGGAGAAGAACCTTGCCCGCACGGTCGTAATGATCGACGTGGTAGATGGTGTGCCGCAGGGCAAAGGTCTGGACCAGTGGCAGTCGGGACCGATCGAGGGCTTCGACACCCGCCTCATCGGCAGCCACAACTACGACGAGGCCGCCGGCGCCGAGGTGTTCGTCGTGACAGCCGGTATCGCACGCAAGCCGGGGATGAGTCGCGACGACCTGGTCAAGACGAACGCGGGCATCGTTCGCTCGGTGACCGAGCAGATCGCGCGGGTGGCGCCGAAGTCGATCATCGTGGTGGTGTCGAACCCGCTCGATGTGATGTGCTACGTCGCAATGAGGACCAGCCGCTTCCCCCGCGAGCGTGTCATCGGGATGGCGGGGGTGCTCGACACCGCCCGCTATCGCACCTTCCTGGCCGAGGCCTTGGAGGTCTCGGTGGAGGACATCCAGGCTATGGTGCTCGGCGGCCACGGAGACACCATGGTCCCGCTGATCTCCTATACCACGGTGTCCGGTATCCCAGTCACCCAGCTCATCGACCGAGACAGGCTCGACCAGATCGTCACCCGTACCCGCAACGGAGGGGCCGAGATCGTAGCTTTTCTCAAGACCGGTTCGGCCTACTACGCGCCCAGCGCAGCCGCGGCGCAGATGGTCGAGGCGATTGCCCTGGACAAGAAGAGGGTCCTTCCGTGCTCTGCCTGGCTCCAGGGAGAGTTCGGGCTGCGAGACATCTTCTGCGGGGTACCTTGCAAGTTAGGCCGCAAGGGACTGGAGCAGATCATCGAGGTCAAGCTCACCGAGTCGGAGCGGCAGGAGCTGCACCAGTCGGCCGAAGCGGTGCGTGCGACCCAGGCCGTCGTAGACGCGTGAGCGGAACCCGAGAATGAATCGGTTCCGGTTGCTGTGGGATTCCTCCGTCGGCAAGAAGATCGTCATAGCGGTCACCGGCCTGGTGTGGGTGGCCTACCTCGTCACCCACCTCCTGGCCAACCTCCTGGTGTTTCAGGGCCCCGACAAAATCAACGCGTACAGTGCCTTTCTTCACGGCACCGGGGGCGCCCTGTGGTCCGCCCGTCTGGTCCTGATAGCGGCGCTCGTGCTCCACGTCATCGCCGCGGTCCAGCTTTCGGAGCGCCAGCAGAAGGCTCGTCCCCAGGATTATGCCGCCGGGCGGAAGCCACAGGTGTCAACGCTCGCCTCCCGCACCATCCGCTGGGGCGGAGCGCTGATCCTGCTCTTCCTCGTCTATCACATCCTGCATTTCACCGTGGGCACGGCCCACCCGAGCTTCCTGGAGGGAAACCCCTACCACAACGTGGCCACGGGTTTTCGCGACCCCATCGTGGTCGTGCTCTACCTGATCGCGATGGCGGCTGTCGGCCTCCACCTCTACCATGGGGTCTGGAGCAGCGGCCGCAGCCTCGGCATGAGCCCGCCTTCGCCTGATCCGCTCAAGCGTGGCCTGGCGCTGGCCCTGGCAGTGATGATCTGGCTCGGGTTCTCCATAATTCCCATAGCCGTCTATGCGGGAGTAGTGCGATGATCGTGCTGGACCCAAAGGTGCCCTCGGGTTCTATCGAGCAGAAATGGGACAGGCACCGGTTCGAGATGAAGCTGGTTAACCCGGCGAACAAGCGGAAATACACCGTTCTGATGGTGGGCAGCGGCCTGGCGGGTGCATCCGCCGCTGCCTCGTTGAGCGAGCTGGGATACAACGTCAAGTGCTTTTGCTTTCAGGATTCCCCCCGGCGGGCCCACAGCATCGCGGCCCAGGGCGGCATCAACGCCGCCAAGAACTACCGCAACGACGGCGACAGCATTTACCGCCTTTTCTACGACACGGTAAAGGGTGGGGACTTCCGCTCCCGTGAGGCCAACGTCTACCGTCTGGCCCAGATCAGTGTCGAGATCATCGACCAGTGCGTGGCCCAGGGGGTGCCGTTCGCCCGCGAGTACGGGGGGCTCCTGGCCAATCGGTCTTTCGGGGGTGCCCAGGTCTCGCGCACCTTCTACGCCCGGGGCCAGACCGGGCAGCAGCTGCTGCTCGGTGCGTACCAGCAAATGGAAAAAGAGATCGGTAGGGGCGGGGTGACGATGTACCCCCGCATGGAGATGCTCGACCTCATCGTGATCGATGGGCGAGCTCGGGGCATCGTGACTCGGGATATGGTTACGGGAGAGATCCGGTCGTACCTCGGCGATGCTGTGGTGCTGGGCACCGGTGGGTATGCCAACGTCTTCTACCTGTCCACCAACGCCAAGGGCTCCAACGCAACCGCCATCTGGCGGGCCCATAAGCGCGGGGCCGCCTTCGCCAATCCCTGCTTCACCCAGATCCACCCCACCTGCATCCCGGTGAGCGGCGAGTATCAATCGAAGCTGACCCTCATGAGCGAATCGCTCCGGAACGACGCGCGGGTGTGGGTTCCCAGGAATCAGGGCGACCGGCGGCGCGCTTCCGACATTCCGGAGGGCGAGCGGGACTACTACCTAGAGCGCAAATATCCGAGCTTCGGCAACCTGGCGCCTCGCGACATCGCCTCGCGTGCCGCCAAGGAAGCGTGCGACCAGGGACTCGGCGTAGGCGAGAGTGGCCTCGGCGTCTACCTCGATTTCGCCGATGCCATCAGGCGATTGGGCACCCCGACGATCCGCGAGCGATACGGGAACCTGTTCGAGATGTATCAGCGAATCACCGACGAAAATCCGTTCGAGGCGCCCATGCGCATCTATCCCGCCGCGCACTACACCATGGGCGGGCTGTGGGTGGACTACAATCTCATGAGCACCATTCCGGGTCTGCACGTGATCGGCGAAGCCAACTTCTCCGACCACGGCGCCAACCGGCTCGGCGCCAGCGCGCTCATGCAAGGCCTTGCCGACGGCTACTTCGTTCTTCCGGCAACCATCGGCGACTACCTCGCCTCCTCGAAGCTGCCCCGGGTGGAGCCGGATCACCCCCAGTGCCGCCGGGTCGAGGCGGAGGTGGCCGACCGCACCCGCAGGCTGCTGGCCATCGACGGGAAGCGGACGGTAGACTCGTTCCACCGCGAGCTGGGCAACCTGATGTGGGATCATTGCGGTATGTCCCGGAATGCGGCCGGCCTGAAGCAGGCCCTGGAGCGGATTCCGCAGCTCCGGGCGCAGTTCTGGAGCGACGTCAACGTGCCGGGTAGCGACGCTGAGCTGAACCAGGCGCTGGAGAAGGCCGGACGGGTCGCCGACTTTCTGGAGCTGGGTGAGCTGATGTGTCTCGACGCACTCCATAGGGAGGAATCCTGCGGCGGACACTTCCGGGAGGAGTACCAGACCGAGGAGGGCGAGGCGCTGCGGGACGACGAGCACTTCGCCTATGTGGCCGCCTGGGAGTACGCCGGACCCGATCACCCGGCCAGGCTGCACCGGGAAGCGCTGAGCTTCGAGTATGTGCACCTGGCGCAGAGGAGTTATAAGTGAGTCGGGAGTCGGGAGTCGGGAGTCAGGAGATGAAAGAGCTCCTCCTCCTGAGCGCAGCGAAGGATCTACTCAGCAGCTTTTCGGTGTTAGGTTCGGTCTCGAGGTTCCCGACTCCTGACTCCCGATTCCCGACTTGAGTACACCTTGAACCTCACCCTCCGCATCTGGCGTCAACCCGCCGCCAATGCCTCTGGCCGCATGGTAGAGTACGATGTCCCGGGCATCAGTCCGGACATGTCGTTCCTGGAGATGCTGGATGTGCTCAATGAGCGGCTGATCGAGGGCGGGGATATCCCCATCGCCTTCGACCACGACTGCCGGGAGGGCATCTGCGGTTCGTGCAGCCTGATGATCAACGGGGTGGCGCACGGGCCCAGACGGGGCAGCGCCGTCTGCCAGCTTCACATGCGCAGCTTCGAGGACCGGGATACGATCACCGTGGAGCCCTGGCGGGCCCGGGCATTTCCCGTAGTGAAGGACCTGGTGGTAGACCGCGGCGCCCTGGACCGGATCATCCAGGCCGGTGGGTACATCAGCGCTCCCACCGGCGGCGCTCCCGATGGGAACACTATCCTGATCGCCAAGGAGACGGTGGACACCGCGATGGACGCGGCCCAGTGCATAGGCTGTGGAGCGTGTGTGGCGGCGTGTCCCAATGGGTCGGCTTCCCTCTTCACCGCGTCCAAGCTCACCCACCTTGGGCTTCTGCCGCAGGGCCAGCCCGAACGTTACCGGCGCACCCTGCGTATGGTCACCCAAATGGATCTCGAGCAGTTCGGCGGTTGCACGCTTTACGGCGAATGCCAGCAGGCCTGCCCCAAGGAGATCAGCATAGACACGATCACCCGGATGAACCGCGATTTTCTTCGTGCCAGCCTCACTTCCGGACGTGGTGCCGTAGTCGAGCCCGACTGATCCCCATTCGCGCATCTCTTCTTCTCCTCCTGCTCTTCTTCCCCCCGGCAACCCGGGCGCAATCCTCTTCCTGGGTCCGGGTCGGGGCTCACGGGGTGCCGGTCTATACCTGGTCGGATCCGGTGCCCGGCGGTAGATCTCTCGGCGAAGTGCGGCTGGCGCAGCCCGTGCTGATGGCCCACGCCGGTGCGCTCTCGGACCGGGTCCGGATGCTCGCCACCATCAACCTGGAGGGCGCCACCATCCCCCAGGGAGAGCTGACGCCAGGTGCCTGGGGCGAGGGGTTCATCGACCGGCGGCACCCACACACCTACCTCCACGAGCTGGTCCTTACCCTGGACGGCCTGCTGGGCGGCCGCAATGGTCCGATCCGAGTTTCCCTCGCCGGCGGCAAAGGCTTCGCACCGTTCGGGACCGACGATCCCATGGCCCGGCCGGTGCTGCGCTATCCGGTCAATCACCATCTGGCCCAGATCCTCGAGCGGGCCGTCGCGATCGCGGGCGTGAGGGTCGGTCCACTGATGCTGGAGGGCGGCCTTTTCAACGGCGACGAGCCGGAGCGCCCGGGACAGTGGCCCCGGATCGCCCGGTTCGGCGATTCCTTCTCCGCCCGGCTTACAGCCCTGCCGGTGAGAGGCTTGGAGCTTCAGGGCTCCCACGCCCAGGTGCACTCTCCGGAGCACCGGCCGGGCGCGGGAACCGACCAGAGCAAGTGGAGCCTGTCAGGGCGTTGGGCCGGGGAGGTGAAGCGCTTGCCGATATACGGCCTGGTCGAGTGGGCCCGGACGTCGGAGGCAGAGGGGTTCTTCGTCTTCGACAGCTTTCTGGCCGAGGGTGCATGGACCCTCGGCCGCAGCCGTCTCCATTATCGCTTCGAGCGGACCGAGCGGCCGGAGGAAGAGCGGCTCACCCCTTTTCGATCGCGCAGGCCCCATCTGGAGAACTCCATCCTCGGCACAACGCGGTGGACCATTCATACCCTGGGCTACAGCACCCAGGTCATGGGCGCGCCGGCCCCGCTCCGAGCCCATCCATTTGTGGAAGTGTCCCACGGACGGATCCGGGATGTGGGTGGTGGGCTGTTCGAGGCGCGGTCGCTCTACGGAAAGACTTCCTTCTGGTCGGTCAGCGGAGGTATCCGGCTGAATGTCGGGATGCCGATGCATCGAATGGGGAGGTACGGCGTGGCCCAGGACACAGCGTCCTGGCGGAAGAGCGGGCAACATGAGAGCCATGATCACTAGACGAGTTCTCTCATTCCTGTTTGTGCTTGCGGCCGCCGGCTGCTCGGACGGTGATGACACCCGGATCCAGCCGCTGGTGCCCACGACAATCGTCCTGGCCGGGGGGGACGAACAGTTCGCGCTGCCCGGCACCCAGCTACCCGAATCGCTGAGCGTGCGGGTAACCGATGGCGGAGGGAATGCGGCACCGGGTGTTGATGTCAGCTGGACGGTTATCGAAGGGGGAGGAGCCATCTCACCCGCATCTTCGACCAGTGGCCCGGATGGAATCGCCGCGGCCGAGTTTACCCTGGGCCCCGCAGAAGGAGTCCATCGAGCCCAGGCCGAGGTCGGTGGGTTGGCCGGGTCTCCGGTCGTATTCACGGCTACGGCAACCTCCACGCCCCCGCCGCCACCCCCGCCGCCGCCACCGCCCCCAGCCGACTTTCAGCTCGAGGTCGTGGGTGGAGGTAACAACGTTCCCGAGCGGTACACCTCCGACCTCTGGGTCCAGGGAAGTTACGCATATACCGGTACCTGGGGCGGCTTCGCTCGAGGGTCTCAGCGTGGCAACGTCCTTAAGATCTGGTCTCTCGATGCTTCCGGTGCGCCTGCGCTGGTAGACTCGATCAAGATCGCCGACGTGGGCACCGTCAGCGACGTGGAGGTGAGCGCCGATGGCCAGGTGCTCATGTTCGGCGCCGAATTGGGATCGAACGCCGGCCTGTACCTCTACTCGCTTGCCAATCCGGCGCAGCCTGCCTTCTTGAATCGGTCGCTGGTGCCCACCGGCGTTCACACCGCAACGTTCGGTGAGATCGGTGGCCGGCGGTATGCTTTTGCGGCCCGGAACCCGGGCAGTCCCGCACTCCTCATTTACGACGTTACCGAACCGGGCACCATGGCTCTGGTAGCGACCGTCCCCGTGCCGCCGACGTATGGCATTCACGACACCTTCGTACGGGATGGCCTGGCCTTCGTGTTTGCCTGGGACGCTGGAGTGATCATATACGACGTGGGTAACGGCATCAGGGGCGGGTCCGCCTCGTCCCCCGTCGAGGTCAGCCGCCTGGTGACCTCCGACGGCGATGCTGGAAGTCCATCAGTCCACAACGGCTGGTGGTTCCACAACCCGGTCTCCGGCGAGCGCCGTTACCTGTTCATTGGCCAGGAGGGGCCGGCCGTCATCGGCTCTCGCGCCAGCGGCGACATCTTCGTGGTGGACGTATCGGACCTGTCCAACCCGCGGGAGGTGGCGTTCTTTCATCTTATCGGGGCAGGCACTCACAACTTCTGGATGGACGAGCAGAAGCAGATCCTCTATGCCGCGTACTACAATGGCGGCGTGATCGCCCTGGACGTATCGGGCACATTGTCCGGCAACCTGGCCGGGCGTCTGCTCGATCAGGTCAAGCCCGGGGGCACCGGCAACACCTTCACCTGGGGGATTCAGCTCTCGGGAGGGTCGCTTTACGCCAGCGATATGCTGAGCGGTCTCTGGCAGCTGACAACCGAGTAGGCGTTGTCATCCTGAGCGAAGCGAAGGAGCCGAAGCCGTATTCCGGCCCCTTCGCTGCGCTCAGGGTGACAGCCTTTCCCTTGTCCACCGGTTGTTCTCCCGCCGGACATCGGGATAGTGATTCCGCGGGTCGACGGTCACCCGGACTATTCTCTTCGGCCCCGTCACGAACGCGGCGTACCGAGCGCCGCCATACCACACCTCCACCGGCAGGCTCAGCTGCTGGCTGCTTCCATCATCCATCACCAGCTCGAGCTCGACCGGCATCGGCATCTGCCCGGCGTTGCGGAGATGGATCCGGGATCCCGTGCCGGCCGTGTCCGACGTTACGGAGTCCACCGCCTGGTCCAGGACCTCGGTAGTGTAGAACCAGGACCGCCAGAACCAGCTCAAGTCCTCGCCCACGCCGTCCTCGACGCTGCGGAAGAAGTCGGCCGGGGTGGGATGCTTGTATGCCCATCGCCCGATGTACTGCCGGAAGGCAGGATCGAATCGCTCGGGGCCGATGATATGGTCGCGTAAGAGTATGAGGCCGAGTCCGGGCTTGGTGTATGCGGTGATGCCGAGACTTCCCCTGATCCGGTCGGGCGGGGTCATGATCGGCTCTTCCCGGCCCGACAGGGCCAGGGGAATGTACAATCCCGGGTCGCCCCGCCGGTTGTAGGCTCCGGGATATTTCTTGTCCCAGTTGTAGTGGTTCATGAAGGTGTTGAGTCCTTCATCCATCCAGCCATGGAGCCGCTCATTGTTGCCCACGACCATTGGAAACCAGGTGTGGCCGATCTCGTGGTCGGTCACGCTGAATAGCGCCGCCGCATCGGTGCGGTTGTGGCAGAAGACGATCATCGGGTATTCCATACCCCCCTCGATGCCGTTCACATTGATGGCCACGGGGTAGGGATACCGGTACCAGGGGGAGTAATTCTCGACGGCAAACCGGATGTACTGGCTGGACTGGTTCCACACCGGCTCGGCTGAAGGCGGGTAGAAGCTCATTGCCAGGGTCTTGCCGCCGTTGGTGCCGGCTGCGTCCCAGATGAAATGCCGTGCGGCGGCCCAGGCGAAGTCCCGGACACTGTCGGCCGTGAACCTCCACGTCAGTGTCCCGGTGCGGGATGGCGGCCGCGACGCCGGATCGCTGATTTCATCGCTGCCGCGAATGATCACGGTCGAGTCGCTCGTCCGGGCGCGGGCCAGGCGGCCGCGCTGGGTGGCGGTGAGCACCTGGGCCGGGTTCTTCAGCGTGCCCGTCGCGGCCACGAGCATGTTGGCCGGCACCGTAAGGCTCACATCGAAGCTGCCGTACTCCAGGTAGAACTCGCCCTGCCCCAGGTACTGTTCGGTGTTCCAGCCCCGGACATCGTCGTACACGGCCAGCCGGGGATACCACTGCGCCACCTCGTAGACGTAACTCCCGTCAATCAGCTCCAGTCCCATCCGGTTGCTGTTGGGCCCGAACGGGAACGACCAGCCGATCTCGAGCACCTGGCGGCCCTGGGGGGGTAGGGGCCGGGCGAGGTCCACCTTCATCAGCGTGCCGTTAACGAGGTACTTGAGGTTTGCCGATGCCTGCGGCGGATGGCCACGGCTTGCGGGGACCGCCGGCTGCGCCACCTTGGTCAGCGTCACGCCACCACCGGTTACCTGGGTGCCGAAAAGTGAGTCCCTACCGAAAATACGCGCGCCCCGGCTGCCGCTTTCGAAGAGATTCTGGTCCAGTTGGAGCCACAGATATCGCAAGGTATCGGGCGAGTTGTTGACGTAGATGATACGCTCCTCGCCGGTCACCGTTTGCGCAACCGTGTCGAGGGAGGCTCGGATGAGGTAGTCCACCCGTTGCTGCCAGTAGTCCGGGCCTGGCGCCCCGGCCCCGGTACGGATCGTATTCGGCGCCGGCAGCTCGAGCCTCCGGAATGGCGACCTATCTCCCAGCGACCGCAAGCTGCTCTCAGGAGCTCTTGGATTGATCGTGGGTTGCTGAGCGGCGAGCGAGGGGACCGAAATGGAGAGCAGAAGACCAACCAGGAAAAGAACCCTGGCCGCCGATGAACGCAGATGAACGCTGATACTGCAACTGCAAGCCACGGAACGAAAAGTATGGTTGTTTGACGTCTGGTTTGGGTTCATCTACGTTCATCGGCGGCCGATGTACTTGCTTGCTGCGGCCGCTTCCACGCGTCGTTGGCGCTGACCACGTCGGGAAGGGTGCCGTCCGGGTTGACCATGGCACGAACGATGGCTTTATCAGGCCGGGTCTCGTAGACGTACCGGTCGCCTCCATACCAGATCTCAACCGGTAGCTGCACCAGCTCGGCGGTTCCATCATCGAAGCCGAGCTCGAGCTCGACCGGCATCACCGCATCGCCGAGATTGGCGAGAGTGACTTCTGCCGGCCCGTCAGCCGTCTGCTTGACCGATTCGACTGCCTGGTCGAGCGCCGCCGTAGTGTAAAAGAAGCTGCGCCAGAACCACGCCAGATCCCGGCCCGACACCTCTTCCATGGTGCGGAAGAAGTCGGCGGGTTGCGGGTGCTTGAAGGCCCAGCGGCGGGTGTATTCCCGAAAGGCACTGTCGAACACTTCGGCCGGCAGCACCTTGTTCCGGAGTGCCAGCAGCATTACCGCTGGCTTTACGTGCGCCAGGCTCAACAGGTTATCAGGATTCCTGTAGCGGTTTGCCGGAGTCATGACCGGCTGCGCGGCTGGCGTCTGATCGAGCCGGCCCACCAGCTCCCGATCTCTCCGCCGCGCCACCGCATCGTCACGCTTCCAGTAACCCTCTTCCGAAAAGTTGTCGATGAAGCCGACAAACCCCTCATCCATCCATGCGTGGCGTCGCTCGTTGGAGCCCACGATCGCGGGATACCACATGTGCCCGATCTCATGGGTGAGCGCCTGGTACAGGACTGCTGCGTTGTCGCGGCGGCCCACCATGGCCACCATGGGATAGTCCATGCCGGAGACCGGGCCCTCCACGACCGAGATCTGCTGATAGGGATAGCGGAACCATCGGGTGCTGTACTCCTGGAGCGAGGAGCGGCTCATCGTGGCCGCGTCCTTCCAGGTCTCTGCCGCAGAGGGCCGGTAGAGTGCTTGGACAAGGATCCCCTGCCAGCCCACGGCATCCCACAGGTATTCGGGCGAGGCGGCCCAGGCTGCGTCCCGGACGTTCTCGGCTCGGAAGCGCCAGGTGAGCGAGCCCCCCTGGGTCGGACGCGCCTCTCCTGAGGTCAGCTCTGCGTGGGTCACGATCCGAACGGTCGAGTCCGACTTGCGTGCGGCGGCAAGTCGCGCCTGCTGAGCCACGGTCAACACCTCGCGGGGGTTCTGCAGCACACCGGTGCCGGCCACGATGTAACCGGCCGGCAGGTTGATCTCGTACTCGATATTGCCGTACTCCAGGTAGAACTCGCCCTGGCCGAGATATTGATCGGTGTTCCAACCGCGCACGTCATCGTAGACGGCAACCCGGGGATACCACTGGCCCAGCTGGTAGAGGCTGCCCTCCCATCCCATCCGGTCGGCACCGTGTTCCGGAACGTTGAAGCCGAAGGTCAGCTCCAGCACCGTGGCGCCGCCGGGGGGCAGCGGTCTGACGAGCTCGAGGTACATCATTGTGCCGTCCACCCGGGTCTTCAGCGAAACAGAGGGACAAGGGGGCGGTGGGGTGGTCACCTCCTGGACGGGCTCCCGCCGAGGCCTGGGGCTTCGTTTGCCAGTTGCCGCCCGGCCGCCCTGCGGCCCGGCCGCCCCGCTGCACTGCGCCGCCCGTTCGATGTCGAAGCCTCCCTTGAGCCCGGCATCGCCCAGGCGGCTCTCGGATGAAGAGAGCAGAGAGCCGGTGCTGCCGGCCCGGAACAGGTTCTGATCCAGCTGCATCCACAAGAACCGGAGGGTATCAGGCGAGTTGTTGGTGTAGCGGATGGACTCGGAGCCGGCGATCCGTCTGGCGGCCGTGTCCAAGGTGACCCTTATGGCATAGTCGACCTGCTGCTGCCAGTACCCCCTGCCGGGGGCCCCGCTGGGCCGACGAATCTCGTTGGCCGGCGGCAACGAGAGGGGACTGAAGATCCCGGTATCGGCCACCGGGGGGCGGAGCGTCGGCAGCGTCAGGGGGCGGGTCGGCTGCGCCGGCCTGGGCCCGGTCGGCTCCTGGGCGAGCACGCTCGCGGGGCGGTACATGCCCGGGAAGGCCAGCAGAAAGGCGAGCAGGACGGTGTTGCGCATGGGATCGGGTACGAAGCCTAGAGCTTCGGCAGGGTCACTCCGGTTTGTTTCTGGTACTTGCCCTTTTTATCCGCGTAGCTGATCTCGCACACGTCGTCGCCGTCCGCCTCGAAGAAGAGCACCTGGCAGATCCCCTCGTTCGCGTAAATCTTGGCCGGCAACGGGGTTGTGTTGCTGATCTCAAGTGTTACATAGCCCTCCCACTCCGGCTCGAAGGGCGTCACATTGGTAATGATACCGCACCGGGCATAAGTGGACTTCCCCACGCAAATGGTGAGGATGTTGCGCGGGATCCGGAAGTACTCGACCGAGCGGGCCAGCGCGAAGCTGTTGGGCGGCACGATGCAGACGTCGCCATCGAACTCGACGAAGCTCCGCGCATCGAAGTGCTTGGGATCGACCACGGCGGAGAGCACGTTGGTGAAGATCCTAAACTCGGGAGCCACCCGCATATCGTAGCCGTAGGATGAGACGCCATAAGATATGGCTCCCTGGCTGACCTGCCCGTTCATGAACGGCTCGATCATGCCGTGCTCACGAGCCATGCGGGTGATCCAGCGATCGGACTTGATGGACATGTTCCTCAGCGGGGAAGCGGGGACGCAGGGAAGCGGGTAGGAAAGCCGCACCCTTTTAGGAACAGGCGCGGAATATAGTTGGGCGGTGCCCGGTTTCACCCGCTTACCCACTTGCTACCCACCTGACTGCGTCCCCGCGTCCCCGCTTTCCCGCATGGTTGAATCGTCCCTCTAACTCGGTTAGTTTCGGGAGGATAAGTGAAAAAATTCACTAAAGCGAGATGTTCACGCTGATGCTGGAACCCTACATCCCGATCCTGCTCCTGATCGTGTTCGTGATCGCCAACGCGATCCTCATGCTCGGGGTGTCCCATATCTTCTCGACCTACCGGCGGACCCCGGCCAAGGTCGCTCCGTACGAGTCGGGAATGCCGGTGCTGGGAGACGCCCGGGAACGGTTCTCGGTCAAGTTTTACCTGGTCGCGATGCTCTTCATCGTGTTCGACATAGAGACCGTGTTCATGATTCCGTGGGCGGTTGCCTTCAAGCAGCTCACCGAGATTCAAGGGCTCCTCATCATCGAAATGTTCGTGTTCATCCTCATCCTCGCGGTGGGGTACGTCTATATCTGGAAACGCGGAGCATTGCAATGGGATTGAGCAATCCCGCTACCGAAAACCGGTCCGACGAAGTGACGACTGTATCGTCGATCTCGCCCAACTGGGTGACTTCCCGGCTGGACTTTCTGACCAACTGGGCCCGGTCCAACTCGCTCTGGCCCATGCCATTCGGCACGGCCTGCTGTGCCATCGAGTACATGGCCACAGCCGCCAGCCGGTACGACATCGCACGTTTTGGAATGGAGCGGCAGAGCTTCTCCCCCCGCCAGGCCGACGTGCTGATCTGCGCCGGACGGCTGCCGTTCAAGCTGGCGCCTGTCATTCGCCGAGTCTGGGATCAGATGCCCCAGCCGAAGTGGTCGATCTCCATGGGGGCGTGCGCCTCTACCGGCGGCATCTTCGATAACTACTCCATGGTGCAGGGCATCGATACCATCATCCCGGTCGACGTGTACGTCCCCGGGTGCCCCCCGAGGCCCGAGGGGCTGATGTACGGTATCCTCCTGCTCCAGAAGAAGATCAGGGGGGAGACGATCGCCGACGACATGCTGCGTGAAGAGCAGCTCGTCGGGCCCTCAGGCCTGTTCCTCCCACCGGAGCGGATAGACGAGCTCAGCGAGCCCTTCGGCAATTCGGTCCAGCAAACCCGATCGGCATGATCCACCCGTTCCTCATCCCGAAGGAACCTGAGCGTAGCGAAGGAGCCCGAGGCCTGTCTCCATCCGTTTCCGCTCTCCGGATCCAGTTCGGGACCGCAATCGAGCATCATCTGGTTTCCAGCGGCCAGACGATCGTCTACCTGAGCCGGGAGCGGTCGCACGACGTCCTCGCCTGGCTCCGCGATACGCCGGGCCAGGAGTTCAACTATCTGACTGATATCACCGCAGTCGAGTACCGCGACCCGGAGCGGCCCCTCGAGCTGGTGTATCAGCTTCGCGCGCTGGGCCGCAAGACCGACCTCCGGCTCAAGGTGGCCCTCGACAAATGTGCTCCCCTGGAGGTGCAGTCGGTATACGACCTCTGGCGCGGCGCCGACTGGCTGGAGCGTGAGGTGTTCGACATGTTCGGGATCACTTTCACCGGACACCCCGACCTGCGCCGGATCCTCATGTGGGAGACCTACGCCGAGGGATATCCGCTGCGGAAGGATTTTCCTCTTCGAGGCCACTTCAGCCGGGCGGAGCAAACCCGGCAGGCGCTCGCCGCCAATCCCGAAGCGCACTACTCGCTGGAAGAGCTGGCGATCGCCGAGGCGTACGTCGACCTGCCCAAGGACATGCAGGACCGGCTGGCGCGGGGAGAGCGGGGCTTCCTGAAATGACCCTTCGTACCGTAGAGATGGCTCTGGCGACCCCCAGTGTGGATCCGACCGGCAAGCCCATCCGGGTACCACTGGGCGTGTCCGACGACAACGGCCAGTACCGAGAGGATCTGGGTGCCGAGCACATGCTGGTTAACATCGGCCCCCAGCACCCCGCCACACACGGTGTGCTCCGCCTGGTGCTGGAGCTCGAGGGTGAGACGGTCAAGCGCTGCATTCCCCACATCGGGTATCTCCACTCCGGGTTCGAGAAGCAGGGTGAGTACCGGCAGTACAATCAGATCATCCCGCTGACCGACCGCACCGACTATCTGTCGCCCATGGCCAACAACGTGGGCCTGGCGCTGGCGGTCGAGAAGCTGATGGGTCTCGAGCTGACCGAACGGTGCAAGGTGCTCCGGGTCATCGCCTGCGAGATGAGCCGGATAATCTCACACCTGGTATGGCTCGGCACCACCGGCATCGACTTGGGGGCGTTCACACCGTTCCTGTGGTCTTTCCAGGAACGGGAGCGGATTTACAACCTCCAGGAGGCCTGGACCGGCGCGCGGCTCACCACCAGCCTCACCCGGGTCGGCGGGCTGATGGCCGACATTCCGGATGGTTGGGAGGCAGGGCTGCGGGAGTTCACCAGCACCTTTCCCAAGACGCTCCAGGAAGTGGATACCATGTTCACCCGGAACGCCATCTGGATCGGGCGGACCCAGGGGGTCGGTGCGCTGACCGCCGATGAGGCGATCAACTACTCGCTTTCGGGGCCGATGTTGCGGGCGAGCGGGGTGGATTACGACGTGCGGAAGGACCGACCGTATCTCGATTACGAGACCTACGACTTCGATGTGCCGATCGGCGAGCACGGCGACATCTATGACCGTTACCGGTTGCGGATGGAGGAGATGTGGCAGTCCAACCGCATTCTGGAGCAGGCGCTTGACCGGCTGAGCCGGCTGAAGGGGCAGCCGATCAACGTCTCGGACCCGCGGGTGGTGCTCCCTTCCAAGTCGCGGGCCATGAGCGACATGGAAGCCATGATCTTCCACTTCAAGCAGGTCATGGAAGGGGTCAAGCCTCCGGTAGGCGAAGTGTATATGGGGATCGAGAACCCCAAAGGTGAGCTCGGCTATTACCTGGTCTCGGACGGCACCAGCAAGCCGGTGCGGTGGCGGATCCGGCCGCCGTCGTTCATCAACCTGGCGAGCCTGCCCACTATGTGCGAGGGAGCATTGCTGGCCGACGTCATCGCCATCAACGCGAGCGTGGATATCGTCATGGGAGAGGTCGACCGATGAGTGGGGCAGTGGGGCAGCGGGGCGGCGGGGCAGGGGAAGGGTCCGCGCCCGGCGGCCAGGGGGCTGAGACCGCGCCCTACGAGCGGGTGTTCCAGGGCGAGGGCCTGGCCCGGCTGGAGCAGCTGTTCACCCAGTATCCGACCAAGCAGGCCTGCCTCCTGCCTGCTCTATGGATGGTGCAGGAGGCTCGCGGCTGGATCTCCGAGCCGGCCATCGGCGAGGTGGCGGAGGTGCTGGATCTCACCCCGGCTTACGTGAAAGGCGTGGTGACGTTCTACACGATGTATCACACCCACCCCGTGGGCCGGCATTTCATCCAGGTCTGCACCACCTCTCCGTGCAACATCTGTGGGGCCGAGGAAGTGGTGAAGGCGTTGCTGAAGGCCACCGGCTGCGATGAGCTCGGAGCCAACAGCCCCGACGGGCGGTTCACCGTGATCGAGGTCGAGTGTCTCGGAGCGTGTGGATTCGCGACTCCCATTCTGGTCGATGATGACTTCATCGAGAGTGTGACGCCGGAGAAGGTTCCCGGGATCCTCCAGAGGTATGAGTAATGGGCTACCCACATCCGACCCATCCGGGCGAGAATCCGGTCCTCTCCAAGCACTTCGGCGATCCCGAGGCGCGCTCGTATGACGGGTGGGTAAAGCGGGGAGGGTACGAGGGGATGCGGAAGGTCCTCCGCATGAGCTCCGAGGCGGTCATCGAGGAGATCAAGACGTCGGGGCTCCGGGGCCGGGGTGGCGCGGGCTTCCCGACCGGTCTCAAGTGGTCGCTCATGCCCAAGCCCGACGGCAGACCTCACTACCTGGTCTGCAACGCCGACGAATCGGAGCCGGGCACCTTCAAGGACCGCGAGATCATGCGCTGGACCCCTCACCAGCTGCTGGAAGGCTGCGCCATCGCCGCGTACGCCATCCAGGCCGAGCGCTGCTACATCTATATCCGCGGTGAGTTCACCGATCCCTACCAGATCATGCAGCAGGCCGTCGAGGAGGCCACCGCAAAGGGCGCCCTGGGCCAGAACGTTTTCGGCAGCGGCAAGCGCATCGAGGTCATTCTCCACCGGGGAGCGGGGGCCTACATCTGCGGTGAAGAGACCGCGATGCTGAATTCGATCGAGGGCAAGCGGGGCAACCCCCGCATCAAGCCGCCGTATCCCGCACAGGCCGGCCTCTTCGGGATGCCCACCACGATCAACAACGTGGAGACCCTGGCGGCGGTGCCGCACATCGTCATGCGGGGAGCCGAGTGGTACAAGGGCCTGTCGCTCAGCAATCCGAAGAGCACCGGCACCAAGCTCATATCGGTATGCGGCCACATCCAGCGTCCGGGCAACTACGAAGTGACCATGGGCACTCCGATGAAGGAGCTGATCTACGACATGTGCGGCGGCATGCGCCCGGGCCGCACACTCAAGGCGGTCATTCCCGGCGGCTCCTCGGTGCCCATCATGAGCGCGGCCGAAGCCGAGGGCTGTCTGCTGGACTATGAGGGTGTGGTGGCGAAGGGGTCGATGCTGGGGTCGGCCGGGATGATCGTGATGGACGACACGACCGATATGGTCTATCAGATCTGGCGGCTGGCCCGGTTCTACGCCCACGAGTCGTGCGCCCAGTGCACTCAGTGCCGTGAAGGCACCGCGTGGACCACCAGGATTCTGGAACGGATCCTGGCGGGGAAGGGAAAGCAGGAGCACTTCCAGCTGCTGCTCGACCTGTCGGACAACATGACCGGCAAGACCATCTGCGTGCTGAGCGACTCCTGCGCCGCGCCGATCGTGAGCGGGATCCAGAAGTTCCGCCATGAGTTCGAGGCGTACATCCAGGGCGCCCGCGAGCCGGCAATGGCCGCCGTATGAGATCACTGCTTACTCACCACGAAGGCACCTCTGTGCCTTCGTGGTGAATGAACACCAGAGATAAAAGGGTCTGGATGGTGGCTGACGAACTTGTGAACGTGACCATCGACGGCATGCCGGTGAGTGTCGCCAAGGGCACCACCATCATCGAAGCCGCGAAGATGGCGGGTGTCCTGGTGCCGCACTACTGCTACCACCCCTCGTTGCCCTCGCCGGCGCTCTGCCGCATGTGCCTGGTTGAGGTCGAGAAGGCGCCGAAGCTGATGCCCGCGTGCGTCACCCAGGTGGCCGAAGGGCAGGTGGTGCACGTCGAGAGCGACAAGGCCAAGAAGGCACGGGAAGGGGTGCTCGAGTTGCTGCTCATCAATCACCCGCTGGACTGCCCCATCTGCGATCAGGCCGGCGAGTGCGAGCTCCAGAACTACGTGTTTCAGGAGGGCCGGGCCGGCACCCGCTACGCCGAATACGCCAAGAGGTACAGTCCGGTGGAGGACTTCGGGCCCGACGTTCTCTACGTCCCCAACCGCTGCATCCTGTGCACCCGCTGTGTCCGCTTCATGGAAGACGTGGCTGCGGAGCCGGTCCTCAACGTCTCCGAGCGAGGCGACCGCGCGTACATCGGGATTGCGCCGGAGGAACGTCTCGACCACCCCTGGTCCGGAAACGTGGTGGATCTCTGCCCGGTCGGATCGCTGATCTCGAAGGACTTCCTCCACAAGGCGCGGGCCTGGGACCTGGACAAGACGGCGAGTGTGTGCCCCGGATGTACTCAGGGCTGCAACATGACGATCGATACCCGGGATGACGTCGTGGTCCGGCTCCGCCCCCGCCCGAACCTCGAGGTGAACCGTCACTTCATGTGCGACTACGGCCGGATGAACTACCGGTGGATGAACCGGGGTGACCGGATCGAGGCGCCGCTGGTCCGAGAGGGCGGCCGGCACGTGGCCACCGACTGGGACACGGCGCTCGACCGGCTGGGGCAGCTGCTCCGCGGCACGTCGGGTTCGGCGGTGATCCTGGCTTCCGGGCGGGCATCGACCGAATCGCTGGGGCTGGTGCGGAGGATGGTCGAGCGGCTTTCGGTCACAGCGGTGTTGCAGGTGGCCATCGGCGAGGAGGCGCCGCTCGCCGGGATTCCCAACCTGGCTCTTCGCGCCGAGCGGGCGGCCAACCTCAAGGGCGCCGAGCTGCTCGGGTATGGGTCGGACTGGGAAGCAGGGCTGCGCGCCCTGGGAAGTGCGGGACTGGTCATTCTGCTGGACCCCGACCTGGCCGAGTCGGATGAGGCGCTGATTGCCGCCGCGCCGGCCAGCGTCGTGGTTCTGGGAACGCTCCTGCCGGAAGGTCTCCGGGACGCGGTGCTGGTGCTTCCAATCACTACCATGGCGGAGGAGAACGGCACCTACGTCAATCGCGATCTCCGGATTCAGCGCTACAACCAGGCCAAGTCGCAGCCCGGCATGGCTCGTCCCGCCTGGTGGGTGGCCGGCGAGGTTCTGGCCGGGCCGGGGCCCAGCCCTTCGGCGCCGGCCACAGCCGCCCAGGCCTTCGAGCTCCTGGGAGAGCGCTGGCCCGCCTTTGCCGGAATCACCTACGCCGACGTGGGATACACCGGTCGCGTGCTCAGCGACGCCGGTGACACGGTCGGGCGCAGCCACCGGTATCCCGCGGTGGTTTCGTGACCCCGGAGATGAGGGGCTTCCTGCTCCTCAGCGTCATCAAGATGCTGCTGGTGTTCACGGTGGTCATGGTGGGCGTGGCGTTGCTCACCTTGATGGAGCGGAAGGTCAGCGCCTGGATGCAGAACCGTCGAGGACCCAACCGGGTCGGTCCGGCCGGGCTGCTACAGCCCGCAGCCGACGGGCTCAAGAACATTCTCAAGGAGGAGACCTTCCCGGCGCTGGCCAACCGAAATCTCTTCCTGCTGGCACCGGCGATGTCGTTCGTGCCGGCGCTGCTGTTGTTCGGGGTGATCCCGTTCGGCGCCCCGCTCCCGCTGGAGTTCGACTTCACCCTGGGCCCGCTCGGACGCTTTGTCCACTCCGGCCCCATGCCGATGGTAGTGGCCGACCTGCCAATCGGGTTCCTGTTCATCCTGGCGATCAGCTCGATGGGGGTCTACGGCATCGCCCTGGCGGGCTGGTCGTCGAACAGCAAGTACTCCCTGCTCGGCGGGCTCCGGGCCAGCGCCCAGATGGTCTCTTACGAAGTCGCCCTGGGCCTGAGTCTCATCCCGGTGCTGCTCATGTCCGGCAGCGTGAGCCTGTCCGCTATCGTGCGGGAACAGCAGCTCGGGCTGTGGTACGTGCTGCCCCTCTCCCTCTCGTTCTTCATCTTTCTCATCGCGGGGTTTGCCGAGACCAACCGGCTTCCCTTCGACATGCCGGAGGCGGAGTCGGAGCTCATTGCCGGCTACCACACCGAATACAGCGCGATGAAGTTCTCCTTCTTCTTCATCGCCGAGTACGCCAACGTGGTGACCGTCTGCGCCCTGATCACCACGCTGTTCTTCGGCGGGTGGGACATCCCGTTCACCCGCTGGGACGAGGCCGGTGGAGCGCTCCAGACCATCGCGACCGCGGGGTTCTTCTTCGCCAAGGTGATGTTCTGGATCTTCTTCGTCATGTGGATCCGCTGGACGCTGCCGCGCTTCCGCTATGATCAGCTCATGGCCCTGGGCTGGAAGGTCCTGATGCCCCTGGCACTGGCCTATATCATGTTGATCTGCGTGGCCATCTACCTGATTCAGCGCTACACCGGAATCAGTGATCCACTTACCCAGGGGCTCGCCCTGTTCGGCTTGAACATCGTGGTGGCCATCCTGGTCTTCGGGGCGCTCGACAGCGGGCTCTTCATCAAGGGCTCCGGGCGGCAGCGACAGACGCTCGAGGCGGGCGCGCGGCGGGTCGGGGTGACTAGCTGATGAGTATCGGCGTCAAGGTCCTCAAGCGGCCCGAGCGGCAGGTGAGCTACGTCCGCGCCACGCTCAAGGGTATGGCGCTTACCTTCAAGCACATGTTCGAGAAGAAGGTGACCATGCAGTACCCGGAGGAGAAGAGCACCGACTCCGAGCACGGTGGGGGACAGTGGAGCCTGTCGCAGCGGTGGCGGGGGACCCACCGGATGCTCACCGACGAGCAGGGCCGGTCCAAATGCGTGGCCTGCGGCCTCTGTCCCCAGATCTGTCCCGCCAACTGCATCAAGCTGGTCCCCGGCGAGGACGAGCAGGGGCACCGGTATCCGCTGATCTACGAGATCGACGAATTCCGCTGCATCTTCTGCGGTTATTGCCAGGAGGTGTGCCCCGAGGAGGCCATCCACGTCGGGGTGCACTACGAGAACTCGGAGTACACCCGGGGCCGTTTCGTTTACGACCTGGAGCGCCTCCATTCCCAGACGCACCCCGTGTCGACGCTGTGGGACCCCACCGATCCCAAGGGTGAGTAGATGACCGAGGTGGTCTTTTACATCTTCGCGGCGGTGGCGGTCATATCGGCCACGCTGTGCATTCTCCAGAAGAGCCCCATGGCCGCGGTCCTCTGGCTGGTCTCCACCATGTTCTCCCTCGCCGCCATCTACGTGCTGCTGGACGCCCAGTTTATCGCCGCCATTCAGGTGCTGGTGTACGCCGGCGCCATCATGGTGCTGTTTCTCTTCGTGATCATGTTGCTCAACCTGGGACACGCCCAATCCGATCTCCGGGGCCCGTCCACGGTTGCGACCACGCTGGTCATCGTGGGACTGCTGGCGGTCGAGTTGCTGGCCCTGTTGCAGTACTCCCCCCGGAGACTGGCGGCGGAGTTCTCCCAGTGGCCCGCGTACAGCGATCCGGCCACGGTGTTCGTCGCGGGGCAGATCGCTCAGCAGGAGGCCGCGGCCCGGGGAGTAGTGGGTGCGGTGGCGGCGCCGCTCTTCCAGGTGTACCTGATCCCGTTCGAGATCACCTCGGTACTGCTCCTGGCCGCTATCGTCGGCGCCGTCGTCCTCGCCAAGCGGAACGTGTGATGCTGCTCGGTCCCTCGCTGGCGCTTTCGGCCATCCTCTTCAGCATCGGGGTGGCCGGCGTTCTGTTGCGCCGGAACGCCATCGTGCTGTTCATGTGCATCGAGCTGATGCTCAACGCGGTGAACCTCAGCTTCGTGGCCCTGGCCCAGCTCCATGGAGCGGGCGGCCAGGTCATGGTCTTCTTCGTGATGACCGTGGCGGCCGCCGAAGCGGCCGTAGGGCTCGCGATCATCATCGGCATCTTCCGGCACAAGCAATCCGTCGACCTCCGTAACGTCAATCTGCTGCGCGGCTAGTGATGATCTCTCACTGGGTGTGGCTGACCGTTGCCTTGCCTCTCGTCGGCTTTCTGCTCAACGGCGCCCTCGCGCTGCGGCGCCCCGGCGCCAAGGGTCTGGTCTCCGCCGTCGGCGCTGGCGTGCTGCTGGCGTCGTTCGCCGTTTCGTTGGCGATATTCGTCGAGCTGCGGCTGAGCCCGCCCCATGCTCCGATCATCGTGGAGCTCTGGCGCTGGCTTCCGGTGGGCGCCCTGCAGCTCGACTTCGCGTTCCAGGTGGACCAGCTCTCTGCCGTGATGCTGCTGGTGGTCACCGGCGTAGGGAGCCTCATTCACCTGTTCAGCATCGGCTACATGAAGGAAGACCCGGGATACGCGCGCTATTTCGCGTACCTCAACCTGTTCGTGGTGTTCATGCTGGTGCTGGTACTCGGCTCCAGCTTTCCGGTCATGTTCATCGGGTGGGAAGGAGTCGGGCTCTGCTCTTACCTGCTGATCGGGTTCTGGTTCCACGACAAGGTCAACGCCGATGCCGGGAAGAAGGCGTTTATCGTCAACCGGATCGGCGATTTCGGCTTCATGATAGCGATGTTCCTCATCTGGGACTCGCTGGGAACCCTCACCTTTACCGGAATGGTGGAGCGAGCGCCCGCCGTGCTGCCGGCGGCGGGAGGCCTGGTCACGGCGATCACCCTCTTCCTGTTTCTGGGCTGCACCGGCAAGTCGGCCCAGATTCCGCTCTATACCTGGCTGCCCGACGCCATGGCCGGACCCACACCGGTGTCGGCCCTGATCCATGCGGCCACCATGGTCACGGCCGGGGTGTATCTGGTCGCCCGCACCAACGTGCTGTTTGCCCTGGCGCCGCTCTCGAGCACCGTGGTGGCAGGTATCGGCGCGCTCACGGCATTGTTCGCCGCCACCATCGCCCTTCGCCAGTACGACATCAAACGAGTGCTGGCCTACTCCACCGTGTCCCAGCTCGGCTACATGTTCCTCGCGGTGGGAGCCGGGGCCTATGCCTCCGGCATCTTTCACCTGGTGACCCACGCCTTCTTCAAGGCGCTGCTCTTCCTCGGCGCCGGCAGCGTCATCTACGGAATGCACCAGGCCTATCACGCAACCCATTCGCACGCCGATGCCCAGGACATGCGCAACATGGGAGGGCTGAAGCAGCGCATGCCGGTGACCTTCTGGCTTATGCTGATCGCCACCCTGGCCATCTCCGGGATTCCCCCGTTCTCGGGCTTCTTCTCCAAGGACGAGATTCTCGCGGCGGCGTTCGCGAGAGCCGGCGACCGGCCGGTTTACTATCTCTTCTATGCTATGGGTGTGGTGGCAGCGCTGCTCACTGCGTTCTACATGGCCCGCCTGATGGTGATGACGTTCCTGGGAGATAACCGTACCGGCGAGCGGGAGCGATCTCACATCCGGGATGCTCCGCTGATCATGACTGGCCCGCTGGTACTGCTCGCGGTGCTGAGCGCCATCGGAGGCCTGGTGAGCCTTCCTCCCTACTTGGGCGGCGGCGGGCTGGAACACTGGCTCGGGCCGGTCTCGGCGCCGGCAGCAGCCCTCTTCGGGCTGGAGATGCCTCACGGCTGGACCGAGTTTTTCCTCGTAGCTGCGGCGGTGCTGATCGGTGCTGCCGGATTGGCCGCCGGCCATTGGGCCACGCGGAGGCAGCGGACGCTTCCCGCCGCGGAAGCGCCGGCGGATACCGGGCTGGCCCGGGTGCTACACCGCAAGTACTACGTTGACGAGATCTACGACGCGCTGCTCGTGCGTCCCCTGGTCTGGCTCTCCCGGGTAGTGCTTTGGAGGGGAGTCGACCAGGGCATGGTGGACGGAGCCGCCGTGAACGGCACCGCCAGGCTTTCGCGCGGCCTGGGTTGGCTGGGCAGCCGGCTCCAGACCGGCCAGGTGGGCATCTACGTCGTGCTCTTCCTCGTGGGGGCGCTGTGGATCCTTCATGCCATGGTCAGGTAATCGCTCGATGACCGATCTCCTCACTTCCATCTACTTCGACCGGTGGATTCTCCACGCCCTGATCCTGCTTCCCCTGGCCGGAGCAGTACCGGTGCTCCTGGGAGACGAGCGGACCGCCAAGCTCACGGCGCTCTTGGTGACGGTGCTCGAGTTCCTGCTGTCGGCGGGCCTGTGGTGGGTGTTCGATGCCACCGACGGCGGGATGCAACTGGTATCGAGCGCTCCCTGGATACCGAGCTGGGGGATCAGCTACCGGTTGGGCCTGGACGGCATCTCGCTCTTCATGGTGCTGCTCACCACCGCAATGATGCCGCTGAGTGTGCTCGCCAGCTGGCGGCAGATCACCCAGAAGGAACGCCCGTTCTATGCGCTGATTCTCACCCTGACCACGGGGCTGGTCGGTGTCTTCGTCGCGCTCGATCTGTTCGTCTTTTATGTCTTCTTCGAGGTGATGCTGATTCCGATGTACTTCATCATCGGGATCTGGGGGGGGACCAACCGCCTCTATGCCGCAATCAAGTTCTTCATCTACACGATGGCCGGCTCGCTGCTCATGCTGGTGGCCATCGTGGTCATGGCCTGGAGAATCTCGGAGAATACCGGCACACTTTCCTTTGCTTATGACCATCTGCTGGAGAACGCTGGCAGCCTCGGTCCGGCAGCGCCGTGGCTCTTCGCGGCCTTCGCCCTGGCGTTCGCCATCAAGGTCCCGATCTTTCCCCTCCATACCTGGTTGCCCGACGCGCACGTCGAGGCGCCTACCGCCGGAAGCGTGCTTCTTGCCGCGGTCATGCTCAAGATCGGCACTTACGGCTTCCTTCGCTTTGCCGTGCCGTTCTTCCCCGAGGTCGCGTTCTCGCCCGCCGTCAGCCGTCTCATGATCGTGCTCGCCGTCGTCGGCATCATCTACGGCGCTCTGGTTGCAATGGTCCAGCCCGACATCAAGAAGCTGGTGGCCTACTCCTCGGTGAGCCACCTGGGGTTCGTGATGCTGGGCATCTGGGGTGCCACCGTGATAAGCGTGCAGGGTGCGCTGATGGTGATGATCAGTCACGGCATCTCCACCGGAGCGCTCTTCCTTCTCATCGGCATGATCTACGAGCGGCGCCATACCCGGATGATCGAAGCATACGGCGGAATCGCCCGGGTGGTGCCGGTGTTCAGCCTGGTGCTGACGGTGGTGGCCCTCTCCTCCATCGGCCTTCCGGGTCTCAACGGATTCGTGGGTGAGTTCCTGGTGCTGCTCGGCAGCTTCGGCGGACACCCGTGGGCCACCGGCGTTGCCACCACGGGAGTGATCTTGGCCGCCGCCTACCTGCTCTGGGCTCTTCAACGGATGATCTTCAATCCGCTGGACAAGCCCGAGAACGAACGGCTCACCGATCTGACCCGGAGGGAGCTTGCCGTGATGATTCCGCTCCTGGCGGGCATCGTCTGGCTCGGTCTTTATCCCGCCCCCGTGCTCCGGCGCATGGAGCCGGCCACCCGGCGCTATGTGGAGGCGGTCCAGCCGAAGGCTGGAGCGGTTGGAGCCAGCTTCGGGGCCGGTACGGTCCCCGCTGAGGCGAAGCCGTGAACCAGCTCGACATGAGCACACCGGAGGGAATCGTCCTCGGGCTGCTCCCGGAAATCCTGCTGACGGCGTGGACGCTGGTCGTACTCCTGGTAGCCAGCTGGCGTCACGGTACCGCTCGCGACAGCCGGCTGGCCGGATGGCTCGGCTTCACTGGTTTGGTGCTGAGTGGGGCCGGCCTGGCCTGGCTGTGGGTCAACGAGGTGAGCCCTGTTGGCCTGGCACAGATGATGGCGCTCGATCCCTTCCGTTACGCGTCCGCGGCTCTGGTCCTCGTGTCGGCCGCTGCCACCATCCTGCTCTCGCTGGGCTATCTGGAGCGCGAGCGGCTGCTGGCGCCGGAGTATTATCCCCTGATTCTGCTGGCCACCGCCGGCATGATGTTCCTGGTTGGCGCCGAGGATCTGGTGGTGCTGTTTCTCGGGCTCGAGGTCATGTCCATCGCGGTCTACGTCCTTGCCGGCTACAACCGGGCCAACGCCTCCTCGGCTGAGGCGGCGCTGAAGTACTTCCTCATCGGGGCATTTGCCTCGGGGTTTCTGCTCTATGGCATCGCCCTGGTTTATGGAGCAACCGGGTCCACCAATCTGGCCCTGATCGGCGCGCAGCTCTCCGGCGGACAGCTGTCGCTCATGGCGGGGCTCGGCCTGGGCCTGCTGGTGATCGGTTTGGGTTTCAAGGTGGCCGCCGTGCCGTTCCATATGTGGGCTCCAGACGTGTACGATGGCGCTCCAACCCCGGTCACCGGCTTCATGGCCACCGGAGTGAAAGCCGCGGCCTTCGTGGCGCTGGTGCGGGTGCTGGTGGAGGCGTTCCCCTCGGCGGAAGCGTTCTGGCAGCCGGTGATCGCAGCACTGGCCATTGCCTCCATGGTGGCCGGCAACCTGGTGGCGCTGGCCCAGCGGACGCTCAAGCGCATGCTGGCATACAGCTCCATCGCCCACGCCGGTTATCTGCTGGTCGCGGTATGGCCGGGAAGCCGGCTGGCTGCCGGCGCCGTGTTGTTGTACCTGGCGGCCTATGTGCTCACCACGCTGGCGAGCTTCGGATTCCTGACGGCGCTGGGCCGTGACGGCGAACGGGAAGTGACCTACGACGGCATCGGTGGTCTCGCCGCTAGGCGGCCCTGGGTAGCGCTGGGGCTCAGCGTCTGTATGCTCTCCCTGCTGGGCTTCCCCGGCACTTTTGGCTTCATCGGCAAGTGGTACATCCTGTCGGCCGTGGTTGCCGAAGGGCAGACCCTGCTTCCCGTTGTGCTCGTGATCACCACCGTCATCTCGGCGGGATATTACCTGCCGGTCATCATGGCGATGTATATGAAACCGGCTCCGAGCGAAGGGATCCACCGGGAAACTGCCCTCTCGCCCGTGGCGGCCGGAGCCATTGCCGTCTCGGTAACCGCTGTGCTCCTGTTCGGGCTCTGGCCCTCCCCCGCGCTGGACGCAGCATTGGAGAGCGCATCGACCCTTACCCAGACCGGACCCCCGGCAATTGGGGCGGTAAACGGTGAACGGTAAACGGTGAACGGGGAGCTGGGAGCTGGGAGCTGGGAGCGGTGAGCGGAACGAGGGCTGATGCGGTCCAGCCCGTTCACCGTTCACTGTTCACCGTTCACCGTTTACCGTTCACTGTTCCCTTTTGAGGAAGCATGAACGTCCCCAGGTCCATCTTCCGGCAGTACGACGTTCGCGGACTGGTTGGTCGGCAGCTGACTCCGGAGTTCGCCTGCGCTCTGGGCCGGGCGTTCTCCAGCGTAGCCTATGAGCGGCTTGGCAGGGCCCCGACCATAGCCGTGGGGCAGGACAACCGCCCCTCTGGCGAGGCGCTGTCCCGGGGGGTTCGGTCGGGTATTGTCGATGCCGGAGGCACCGCAATAGACGTGGGGACCCTGCCCACGCCCGCTCTCTACTTCGCCGTCTCCGCCCTGGGCACCGATGCTGGTTTGCAGGTCACCGGCTCGCACAACCCTCCCGAGTTCAACGGCTTCAAGATGGTTCTGGCCGGGGAGGCCTTTCACGGCGACGACATCGTCGGCCTGTGGGAGATCATCATGGCCGAGCGCTGGCGCTCGGGTAAGGGCAGCGAGACGGGTGATAGCTCGATTCTCCAGCGTTACCGGGACGCCATCATCAGCCGCCATAAGCTCCATCGTCCCGTGCGGGTAGTGGTGGACTGCGGCAACGGGGTGGGCAGCCTCATCGCCGTCTCCACCCTGCGCGGGCTGGGCGCGGAGGTGACGCCGTTGTTCTGCGAATCGGACGGCAGCTTTCCCAACCACCACCCCGACCCCACCGTCCCCGAGAACCTCAGAGACCTGCAGGCGGCGGTCCGCCGCGAGGGCGCCGAGCTGGGCATTGCTTTCGATGGCGATGCCGATCGCATCGGCGCGGTGGACGAGACCGGCGAGGTTATCTACGGTGACCAGCTCCTGGTCATCTTCGGTCGCGATGCCGTCCGGCGGTTCGGCCGTGGAACGCCGGTAATCTTCGATGTCAAGTGCTCGGAGCTGTTGCCGTCGGCCCTCGCGGCGGCAGGGGCCAGGCCGGTCATGTGGAAGACCGGCCACTCTCTGATCAAGGCCAAAATGAAAGAGCTCGAGGCCCCGCTCGCGGGCGAGATGAGCGGGCACATGTTCTTCGGCGGCGACTACCTCGGCTTCGATGACGCTCTCTTCGGGGCGGCACGGCTCCTCGAGATTGTGAGCCGGCAGCCCTTCGGCCTGGCTACGCTCCTGGCCGACCTACCGCGAACCTTCGCCACTCCCGAGATCCGGGTCGAGTCCTCGGAAGAGGAGAAGTTCGAGCTGGTCGAGCGCGCCGCCGCGCATTTCGCCTCCCGCTATCCCGTAAACACCATTGATGGGGTAAGGATCACGTTCTCGAAGGGCTGGGGCCTGCTTCGGGCATCGAATACGCAACCGGTACTGGTAATGCGCTTCGAGGCCACCGACCCCGAGGCACGAGATGCCTACAGGATGGAGGTTGAGGAATGGTTGGAGAGTCAAAAAAGGGTGAGCGGTGAACAGTGAAAAAGCGTGAACGGTGAACGGTGAACGGTGAACCGGAAGAGTTTGTCACCCTGAGCGGAGCGAAGGGGCCAGAGCCGAAGTGGCCCTTCGGCATCTCAGAATGACGTTTTCTTCCGGTTTGCCTTTCACCGTTCACCGTTCACGCTTTAGATAAACATGTCTCGCCGCGGCCGGAGGCTGACCGCCGTCCTGGCCGGCCTGGTCCTGCTCCTGTTCGCGGGCCGATGGACCGCCGTGCTCCTGGCCGATCGCTGGTGGGCGGCGGAGGTTTCGCCCGCCGCTGCCGCATTCCTCACCGACTGGCATCTGCTCCGGCTCACCCTCGACCTCACCGGCTGTCTCATCGCTTCTGCCTGGTTCATCGGGCATCTGTTTCTGGTCTACCGCGCGGTCGGCACGGTGCAGGTCCGGCGCAACGTCGCCAACCTCGAGTTCCGTGAAGCGCTGACTCCGGGAGCGCTTCTCAGCGTGGCCGTAGTAGCCGGCGCACTCCTTGGCCTGTTGGTGGGGGTGGGGGCTTCCGGGTGGTGGCGAGAGGTGATCCTCGCCTGGGAGGGAGTCACTTACCGGGTAAACGACCCATTGCTCGGCCGCGACCTCGGCGTCTACGTCGCCCAACTCCCACTCTGGCAAGCGGCCCACGGGTTCGCCATTCTGCTGATCCTGCTGGCGCTCACGGGTGTGGCCGCGCTGTACATGCTGGTGGGCGCAATCCGGTGGATCGACCGCAGGCCGGCCATAAACGATCATGCCCGCGTCCACATCGGCTGGCTGCTCGCGGTGCTCGCCCTCGCCCTCGCCTGGGGGTACCTGCTGGAGCCTTACGAAGTCATCGCCGGATCGGTGGATCTCCTCGACGAGCCGGGCTGGCGCACGGGGCTCTGGGTGGCACCCCTGCTTGCCGGAGTCGCGCTCGCTGCCGGGGCGCTCTCGGCGGTGTGGGCCACCCGTCCGAGACATACGCTGGTCTTGTCGGGCTGGCTGGTTCTTGCCGGTGCTTCCGTCGTAGGGCACTGGCTTCTCCCCTCGATCCTGGGGGGATCCGCCTCGCCTACGATCGAGCCCAGGGTAAGAGAGCAGCTGGAGCGCATGGCCTACGCGCTCGAGAATTTTCGGGATGTCCGCCTGGACCAAGCGGGCCAGCCGATGCCGCCGACGGTGCCATCGCTCTGGAGCCAGTCCGCAGCCACCCGAACCTTTCCCGCGGACTCCGGCCATGTGGTGTCGGTCGAGCCGGCAGTCCTCGCTCGCCAGGGCAACCGGCGTCCGGTCTGGCTCGTTCTCCGGGTCAGCCCCGAGGGCCGGATGACTGTATCAGCCGTGGCCGACCACAAGGTGGGCCGGGCCGGCGAGCCCCTTTTCTATCGGTTGGGCGACACGCTCTCCCATACCGCACCCGTATCCCTGCTCGAGTTTGCTCCCGACGTGCTGCATCCGGCGGCCGCCAGCTTCCGGCTCCGCCAGGACGATACTCCGGGCGTTCCTGTAGATACCTGGTGGCGGCGGGTGGTGCTCGCCTGGGCGCTTCAGACTGGTGAAGTGCTGGGGCAACTGCCGCGGCAAACCCGGATAGACTGGCGGCTTTCACCCGAGGAGCGGCTCGCCCGGTTGGCCCCGTTTGCCCATTGGGGCGCACCGACCGCTCGGGTAATCAACGGTGAGCTCGTATGGCTGCTCGACGGCTACCTGGTCTCGAGCACTTTTCCGCTGACCGGCCGGGTGATGTGGCACAACCGCAGAGTCGGATCGGTCCGCGCCGGCTTTCTCGGCGCGGTAAACGCCGAGAACGGCGCCACCCGGGTGTATCTCCAGCCCGGCGCCGATCCGCTGGCGGAGACCTGGGCCGAGTTGTCCCAAGGCGTGGTGGAGCCGGCGTCGGCCATTCCGGAGGCGGTCTTCCGGGCAGCGCCTTACCCGGACCAGCTCTTCCGCATCCAGGCCCAGGAGTTGGAGCAGGCACCGTGGAAGGCCGGCAGCCTTAGCCCCGCCGCCGCGCGGGGCACTGCTGATCCTCCGCCACCGCAGATCGCCTGGGCCGCGGACAGCAGCGGTCCGCTGCTGGTCTTCACCTTCGAGTCCCCGGGCGAGCGCCGGTTGAGTGCTGTGCTCGTGGGATCCCGGAACGATGGCCGCATGCAGCTGGGATTGGTACGGCTCGACTCTGCCACGACGCTACCCATCCGCGGTGTGTTGGAGAACCGATGGGCCAACTTCCCTTCATATGACGCGCTCAGTGACTCGATCCGGCAAGACGGCGGGAAACTGGAAAGGGGCCCGCTTCGAATCGAGATCGGCTCCGGCAGCCCGGTGGCGTACCAATCGTACTTTGCCGGGCGCCCCTCGGGCGGAACGGTTTTGGCATGGGTGAGCGTAGCCACCCGCGACCGGGGTCGAGACCGCCAGGGTGCCGGGCGCAACCTTCAGGAGGCCTGGAGCAACCTGCTGGGAAATACGGTCCCGGCTCCACCGGGCACGGCGCAGGCAGGGCGGCTCGACGAAGCAAAGCGCTGGATGGAGCGTGCCGATTCAGCGCTGAGAAGCGGGAATTGGTCGGAGTTCGGGCGTGCCTGGAGCACACTGCGAAACGTGTTGGGCCTCCCTCGCGATACCGCGGGTCTTTGAGCTTGCTCGCCTCAGAGGCCAGCACTAGCTTGCGGACCGCCGTTCTGGCGCTAGGCGGCAACGCCCTGGCCCGTTCAGATGAGCCGGCCACCGTCACCAATCAGTTCCGGCACGCACGCGAGAGCATTGCCCCCATAGTGGAGCTGGCCAAGCAGGGGTGGCGGATCGTCATCGTGCACGGCAACGGCCCCCAAGTGGGCGACGAGATGCTGCGCAACGAGGTCGCGCGAAAGGTGGTGGAGCCGCTGCCGCTCGGCGTCCTGGTGGCGGAGACTGCTGGCTGGATCGGCTACATGCTCCAGCAAACACTGCAAAACGCGCTCGCCACGGCAGGGGTCCAGCGCGAGGTCGTCACTGTCATCACCCAGACCCTGGTTGACCGCTACGACCCGGCGCTGCAACAGCCGACTAAACCGATCGGCCACCCGCTGTCGGCTCAGGAAGCAACCCGGATTCGCGAGAGCGGCCGCGCGGTCGGGAAGGACGGGTCCGGACAGTGGCGCAGGTTGGCCACCAGCCCTCTGCCGCTCGGCATAGTCGAGTTCCCGGTGATCAAGCGGCTCCTGGATTCGGGAGCTCTGGTGATTGCAGCCGGCGGCGGTGGGCCCCCGGTTTATCAGGACCCACTCCTGGGGCTCGAGGGGCTCGACGCGGTGGTGGACAAGGACCGGGTCTCCGCCATACTGGCCAGTCAGCTGGAAGCCGAGGTGCTGATGATTCTCACCAACGTGGACGCGGTGTTCGAAGGCTGGGGCACCGCGCAGGCGCGGCCGATTCGGCGCATGAGCGTCGAGCAGGCGGAGCGCATGATCGCCGGAGGCTCGCTTGACGCGGGCGGCATGAAGCCGAAGGTCGAAGCCGCCGTTGGCTTCGTGCAAAGCGGCGGGGCGCGGGCCATCATCGCCCGCCTGTCGGACGGGCCGGCGGCGCTCCGGGGCCAGACCGGAACCACCATCGTGAGGACCCTGTGAATCTGCACGAGTACCAGGCCCGTGCTCTGCTCAAGGCCGCCGGTGTGCCGATGCTGGACGGCGATGTTGCCTCCACTCCCACCGAGGCGGAATCGGTTGCCCGGAGGCTGGGCGGCACTGTCGTGATCAAGGCCCAGGTCCACACCGGAGGACGGGGTAAGGCGGGTGGTGTGAAGCTGGCCCGCAATCCCGGCGAGGCGCTCGACCACGCCACCCATATCCTTGGCATGCAGATCAAGGGCCTGGAGGTTCACAAGGTGCTCGTCCTGCCGGCGGCCGACATCGCCACCGAGAGCTACGTCGGCCTCATCATGGACCGCGAGACGCAGCGCCCGATGTTCATGGTCAGCGCCGCCGGTGGGGTGGACATCGAAGAGGTCGCGGCCACCAGTCCCGAGAAGATCCTGCGCCTTCCGGTGGATCCGATCTACGGGCTTCTGCCCCACCAGGCGCTGAGATTGGGACTCGCCCTGTACCGCGACTTCACCCAGGTCAAAGCCGCGGCAAAGATCATGGAGCAGCTCTATGCCGTCTTTACCGGCAACGGCTGCTCCCTCGCGGAGATCAATCCCCTGGTGACCACGCCTGGCGGGCAGGTGCTCGCACTCGACGCCAAGATCGTCATCGATGACAACGAGCTCTTCTGGCGGCCGGACCTTGGCCTCATGCGCGACGACGCTGCCGAGGAGGCGAGCGAAGCGGCCGCCCGCCGGGCCAACCTCTCGTTCATCAAGCTCGAGGGCGACGTCGGCTGCGTGGTAAACGGGGCCGGCCTGGCAATGGCCACGATGGACCTGGTGAAATACTACGGCGGCGAACCGGCCAACTTTCTGGATATTGGCGGCAGCTCGAGCCCCGAAAAGGTCATAACCGCGCTCAAGATCATCACTGCCGATTCCCGGGTGAAGGCAATCCTCTTCAATATTTTCGGCGGCATTACCCGAACCGACGACGTGGCCAACGGGATCGTCGCTGCCACCAGTCAGGTCAAGGTTAAGGTACCAATCGTCATCCGGCTCACCGGTACTAACGAGGCGGAGGCCATCCGGATTCTCCAGGCAGTCGGCATGACCGCTCTGAGCGACATGGATGAGGCAGTCCAACGAGCGGTGAAGCTGGCCCGGAGCGCGGCGTGAGCATATTCATCGACTCCGCCACCCGGGTGGTGGTCCAGGGAATCACCGGCCGTGAGGGCGCCTTCCACGCGCGACACATGCTCGACTACGGCACCGCGGTCGTGGCGGGTGTCACCCCCGGCAAGGGGGGGCAGAAGTTCGAGAACCGGGTGCCAGTGTTCGACACGGTCGCCGATGCGGTCCGGCACACCGGCGCCGACTGCTCGGTGATTTATGTGCCGCCCATGGCTGCCGCCGGTGCCATCTTCGAGGCCGCCGATGCAGGCATCCGGCTCATCGTGTGTATCACCGAGGGTATCCCGGTGATGCATATGAGCCGGGTCATGCCCTACATCACCGCGCACGGGAGCCGGCTGATCGGACCCAACTGCCCCGGGCTCATCACCCCGGGCGAGAGCAAGGTGGGAATCATTCCGGGAAATATCTGCTCGCCCGGACGGGTGGGACTGGTCTCCCGCAGCGGCACGCTGACATATGAGGTCGTCAATCACCTCACCCGGAACGGCATCGGTCAGAGCACCTGCGTCGGTATCGGTGGCGACCCCATTATCGGGAGCGACTTCATCGACTGCTTGCGCGCTTTCCAGGATGATCCCGGCACCGACTCCATCGTCATGATCGGCGAGATCGGCGGAACCGACGAGCAGAAGGCCGCCGCTTTCGTCAAGACCCACGTCTCCAAGCCTGTAGTGGGGTTCATTGCGGGCCAGACCGCCCCTAAGGGGCGCCGCATGGGACACGCCGGTGCCATCATCTCCGGATCATCCGGCACCGCCGAAGAGAAGCTCGCGGCGTTCGAGGCGGCCGGGATCGGCGTCATGCAGCGCCCGGTCGACGTGGTAAGCCTCCTTCGAGCCCGGTGCTAGTCTCAACTCCTTCAGGGAGACCGTGTGGCAGCAAGCTTGACCCTTGGCATCATCAAGCCCGACGCAGTAGCCGGGGGAAAGACCGGTGCGATTCTGGCCCACCTGCAGCAGGCGGGCTTTATCCTCCGGGCCACCCGCCTGGCGCGGCTGACCCGGGCGGAGGCCGAGGCCTTCTACGAGGTCCACCGGGAGCGTCCCTTCTACACCGACCTGGTCGGGTTCATGACCAGCGGCCCCTGCCTGCCGATGGCCCTGGAACGGGAGGACGCGGTAACCCACCTGCGCAATGTCATCGGCGCCACCGACCCAGCCGAAGCGGCCCCGGGTACCATTCGCAAGCTCTTCGCCGAGTCCAAGGGGCGGAATGCCATTCATGCCTCGGACAGCCGGGAGAATGCTGCCCGGGAGGTGGCCTTCTTCTTCACCGAGGGGGAGCTGGCGCAGCTTTGGGGTGAGCGGTGAGCGGTGAGCGGTGACCGAGAACGCGCGTCATTCCGAGCGCCGGTCGCTTGATCTATCTCGTTGTCATGACTACTTTAAGCGGCTATGCTGCGAGTGGATATTCGGGACCTTCAGCGAGGTCCGGTCCGCACCGTGGGAGAGCTCCAGCCCGACGATCCCGCGTTCGATGGGCTCGACCTCGAGCTGATAGGTCCGGTATCGGTCACCGGGCAATTGCAGGCCACCGGCCAGGGTGAGTACCTGTGGCGGGGCAGCTTTCACGGTTTCATGCAGGGTGAGTGCCGGCGTTGTCTGTCCCAGGTCCGTACCGAAGTTGACATTGACGTGGATGCCGCGATCTTCACCACCGACCCCGAAGCGGCCGAAGACCCCGACTTTTATCCGCTGCTCGAGCGAGCATCGCACATCGATATACGTGACGTAGCCCGGGAGGAGCTCGCCCTGGCAGTACCCACCCGTCTGGTGCTGTGTCGGGAAGACTGTGCCGGCCTCTGTCTCAACTGTGGTGCGGACCTGAACGCGGGACCGTGCGATTGTTCCGCGCCCGCCGAACCTGTTTGAGGATCCAATGGCAGTTCCCAAACGTCGAACCTCGAAGTCCCGGAAGCGTCTCCGCCGAGGCCATCACACGGCGGCGGGGCCCCGGACCCAGGCGTGCCCCCGGTGCGGGTCTCCCAAGCTCTCGCATCGCGTGTGCGATTCGTGCGGCTACTATCGGGGCAAGAAGCAGGTAGAGGTCGAGGACGTCTGAGCGTGATCCGCGTGGCGGTGGACGCTATGGGGGGCGACTCCGCCCCGCAGGCGGAAATCGCCGGCGTGCAACAGGCGCTGAGCGCCTTGCCGGGCACATTCATCGTTCAGCTGGTGGGCCGACCCGACGTAATCGCTTCTGAGCTTGCGAAGTACCCCGATGCTGATCGCAGCCGCCTGGAGATCCACGAAGCGGCCGAGGTCATCGGTATGGGAGAGAAGCCACTCGCCGCCGTCCGCAGGAAACCCAAATCCAGCATCGTGGTGGGGCTGGCGCTTCAGAAAGCCGGCCACTCGGACGCCTTCGTCTCGGCCGGCAACACCGGCGCCATGCTTGCCGCCTCCACCATTCTCCTCGAGCTGCACGATGGGGTGGAGCGCGCCACCGTAGCCACGCTCTTTCCCACCGCCAGCGACCCGGTGCTGGTGCTCGATGGCGGAGCCAACGTGGACTGCTCTCCCCGCGAGCTGGTTGGCTTCGCGTACCTGGGCAGCGTTTACATGCGGGACGTGCTCCAGCGTCCCAATCCGAAGGTAGGGCTCCTGAACGTCGGGGAAGAAGACGAGAAGGGCAATGCCATCTCCCGCCAGGCCCACACGCTTCTGAAGCAAAGCCCCAGAATGAACTACATCGGCAACGTCGAAGGCCGGGATATCGTGGCCGGCCATCAGAAGCATGGTGCTGTGGATGTAGTGGTGTGCGACGGGTTCGTGGGCAACATCGTGCTCAAGTTCTACGAGTCGGTCGCGCGGCTGTTCGTGAGCCTGGTGCGCCGCCAGGTGCCCGATATGCTCACTCGGCCGGAGATCCACGAGCTGTTCCGCATTCTCGATTACTCGGAGTACGGCGGGGCGCCGCTCCTCGGCGTGAAGGGCGTCTCCATCATCTGTCATGGCGCGTCCACCCCCAACGCCATCAAGAACGCCATCCGGGTCGCCGTGCAGTCGGTGCAGTCCGATCTGAGCCGGCACATCGGCGCCGAGTTCGCCCAGCGCCAGGCGGCGGCCCAGGCATGACCCGGCGCCCGATCGCCGAAATGGCGGGCTTGGGGGTGGCAGTTCCTCCCGGGGTCCTCACCAACCAGGACCTCACCCGCATGCTCGACACCTCGGACGAGTGGATCGTCGAGCGGACCGGCATCCGTGAGCGCCACATCGCCCGGCCGGAACAGTCCGTGGCCATGCTGAGCCGCGAGGCCAGCGAGAAGGCGCTCGACCGAGCCGGACTCACCGCGCGGGACCTCGACGCGATCGTGCTTGCCACCGCGACCCCCGATCGCCTGCTCCCATCCACCGCGTGCGATCTACAGGCACTGCTCGGGGCCGACCGGGCGGCGGCTTTCGATATCTCGGCGGCCTGCCCCGGATTCATCTTCGCTACCGCGGTGGCCGAAGGACTCATCGCCTCGGAGCAGAGCGAGGTCGTGCTCGTGGTTGGAGCCGAAAAGCTGTCCACCATTACCGACTTCCAGGACCGCTCTACCGCTATCCTGTTTGGGGACGGCGCCGGCGCTGCGATCGTACGCCGCGCCTCGGGCGAGAATGGCCGAGGGATTCTCTCCACCTTCCTCAAATCCGACGGCAAGCTCGCGCCGTTGCTCTACCGGCCGGGTGGCGGCGCCGCCGATCCGATCAGCGAAAAGGTGGTCTGCGACCGGTCTCATTACATGAAGATGGCCGGCCGAGAGGTCTTCAAGGCCGCGGTGTTGGCGATGTCGGAAGCGTGCGATGAGGCCCTGCAACGGGCCGGCGTGACCGCCGCCGAGATCGATCTCCTGATCCCCCATCAGGCCAATATCCGGATCATAGAGGCGACCGCAAAGCATGCGGGCATGCCGATGACCAAGGTGATGGTGAACGTCGACCGCTACGGCAACACGTCGTCCGCCTCGATTCCTCTCGCGCTGGAGCAGGCAATCACTGAAGGAAGGGTAGGCCGGGGGTCGCTCCTGCTCCTCGTCGCCTTCGGTGCCGGGTTCACCTGGGGCAGTACCGTCATCCGGTGGTAACGGTCCTGATGTGCCCCGGCCAGGGGGCACAACGTGTGGGTATGGGAAAAGACCTGGCCAGCCGGTTTCCGGCTGCCCGGGAAACCTTCGCCGCCATCGATGAGGCCCTCGGAATCTCGCTCTCCCGCTTGATGTGGGAGGGCCCGGAGAGCGAGCTCACCCTGACGCATAATGCACAGCCCGCGATCCTGGCCCACTCTGCCGCGGTCATCGCCGCCGTGGGTGATCGCCTCGGAGCGCCCGGCGCTGCGGCCGGTCACAGCCTGGGTGAGTACAGTGCGTACGTTGCGGCCGGGGGCTTGAGCCAGGTGGATGCCGCTCGACTGGTACGGCGCAGGGGCGAGCTCATGCTTGCCGCGGGCCGGGAGCGACCGGGGAGCATGGCTGCCGTGCTGGGATTGGTCACCTCGGAAGTCCAGGCGGCTTGTGACGAGGCCTCGGCGGCGGATGGGCTGGCCGTGCCGGCCAACCTGAACGCACCGGATCAGACGGTCATATCCGGCGACCCGGCCGGAGTCACGCGGGCCGGGGAGGGCTGCAAGGCTCGCGGGGCCAAGCGGGTCATCGCTCTCAATGTGAGCGGGGCGTTTCATTCCCCTCTCATGGCGCCGGCAGTGGACGGTCTCCGCGAGGCGCTCGCCGCAACCGATTTCGCCGACCCCGCTTTTCCCGTCATTGCGAACGCGAGCGGCTATCCCGTGCGTATGGGGATAAACGCCAAGCGGCTGCTCGCCGACCAGCTCACTGCTCCGGTCCGCTGGGTGGCCTGCATGCAAGCCGCGGCGGAGTTGTGCCCCGATGCCACCTTCGTGGAGATCGGCCCCGGAAACGTACTGTCGGGTCTGCTCAAGCGGATCGTGCCCGGGGCCAAATCGATCACGCTCGGTACGGCGGACGAAGTGGAGAGATTTTTGTCATGAGGTATACGGCGCCGCTTCGGTCCCTTCGCTTCGCTCAGGGCGACAAACGGGTGAGATCGAGATGACCGCAACCATCGATCTCTCCGGCAAGACTGCCTTCGTCACCGGCAGCACCCGGGGCATCGGGCTATCCATCGCAAAGGCGCTGCATGGGGCGGGCGCCAAGGTGGCGGTGGTGGGGCGGGATCTCGAGCGCGCCCGCTCGGTGGCCGCCGGCCTGGGAGGCCACTCGGCCGGCGTGGCCTGCGATGTCGCCCTGGCGGATCAGGTCGACGCCGCGGTAGCCCAGGCCGAAGCGGCGTTGGGGCCGATCGACATCCTGGTCAACAACGCCGGCCTTACCCGGGACAACATTCTGCTCCGGCTGACTGATGCGGACTGGGATACAGTGGTGGATGCGAACCTCAAGGGTGCCTTCCACACCATGCGGGCCACCATCAAGGGTATGATGAAGCGCCGCTCCGGCCGCATCATCAACATCACCAGCATCGTGGGCCTGACCGGCAACAAGGGGCAGGCTAACTATGCGGCGAGCAAGGCCGGACTCATCGGTCTCACGAAGTCGGTTGCCAAGGAGTATGCCGGCCGCAACATTCTGGTCAACTGCGTCGCGCCCGGCTTCATCGAGACCGATATGACCAGCGCCTTGCCCGGTGAAGCGCGCGCCACATTATTAGAGGAGATCGCGCTGGGCCGGCTGGGCCGGCCCGAGGACGTCGCAGGGACCGTGCTGTTCTTGGCTTCCGATCTGGCCGGGTACATTACCGGGCAGGTGCTGGTCGTTGATGGTGGACTGGTTATCTGAGACGGACCCGCAATCTTCAATCGAGGACGACATGAGCAACCTGGAAGAGAAGGTCAAGGATATCATTGTCGAAGAGCTCGGCGTCGAGCGCGAGAAGCTGACCAGCGACGCCAGCTTCATGGAGGATCTCGGCGCCGACAGCCTCGACACCGTCGAGCTCGTCATGGCATTCGAGAAGGAGTTCGACATCGATATCCCCGACGAGGAGGCGGAGAAGCTCCGCACCGTCGGCGATGCCATGTCCTACCTCCATCAAAAGATCGGGAAGTAGCTTGCCCCATCGTGTTGTCGTCACCGGGCTGGGCCTGGTGACACCAGTCGGAATCGACGTCGAATCGACCTGGCAGGCACTCCTCGCCGGCCGCTCCGGGGCGGCCCCGATCACGAAGTTCGATCCCGGGAAGCAGCAGGTCCGGTTTGCCTGCGAGGTCAAGGGCTTTGATCCCCTCCAATACATCGACCGCAAGGAGGCCCGGCGCTACGACCTCTTCGCGCAGCTCGCGCTCGCGGCCGCCCACCAGGCAATCACCCAGGCGGGGCTGGAGGGTCGGTTCCCCTCGCCCGAACGCACCGGTGTGGTGATCGGGAGCGGGATCGGAGGGATGCAGACCTACGAGGAAAACTGCTCGCTCTATCTGACCAAGGGTCCGGACCGGGTCTCTCCCTTCTTCGTCCCCATGTTCATCCCCGACATTGCCGCCGGCCTGGTATCGATCCGCTATGGCTTGAAAGGTCCGAACTTCGCCACCGTGTCGGCCTGCGCCTCTTCGGCGCATGCCATTGGGGAGTCCTTCAACATGATCCGCCACGGCGCGGCGGACGCCATGGTGGCCGGCGGCGCTGAGGGGGCCATCACCGGCCTCACCGTGGCGGCGTTTGCCAACATGAAGGCGCTCTCCACCCGGAACGAGTCGCCCGAGACCGCCAGCCGCCCCTTCGACCAGGACCGCGACGGCTTCGTGCTGGGCGACGGTGGCGCCATGCTGGTGCTGGAGAATCTGGAACACGCCGAACGGCGGGGGGTGCCGATCCTGGGTGAGGTGCTTGGCTACGGCCTCAGCGCGGACGCCTCTCACATTACCGCCCCGGCCGAACACGGCGAGGGCGCCCAGCGGGCCATGCGCGGCTGCCTCGACGATGGCCGGATAGACCTGAAAGATGTCGGCTACATCAACGCTCACGGCACCTCGACTCCTCAGGGCGACATCGCCGAGACCGAGGCCGTGAAGGCGGTGTTCGGCGACCAGGCCCGAAGGCTCGTCTTCGGCTCCACCAAATCGATGACCGGACACCTGCTCGGTGGCGCCGGCGCGCTGGAGTTCGCGGTCTCGCTTCTGGCCGCCAGGTGTGGCGTCATCCCCCCCACCATCAACCAGTTCACGCCCGATCCCGAGTGCGATCTCGACTGCGCCCCCAACCGGAAGGTCGAGCGCAAGGTGGACGTGGCCCTCTCGAACTCGTTCGGGTTTGGGGGCCACAACGTGACCCTTGCCGTTCAGCGCTGGGAGGGCTAGCAAAACACCTTCCAGCTTCAATCACAAATTTCCCCACAGAGGCACGCAGGTTGATTCCCCGCGTAGACTCATGATGGTAGATTTCCGGGCGGTTAACTACTGCACTCCAAGGAGATACGATGTCTGGCGGGATCGATCTGGCGCGCCTCCGTGACCCTCTGCTTCACCCCATCGCCGACAAGGTGAGCCGGGGCGAGCGGCTCGCCGACGAGGACGGGCTGGTCCTCTACGCCACCTCCGATCTGCTCGGCCTGGGCATGCTGGCCGACCTGGCCAACGGCAGGATCAACGGCGACCGGGTCTTCTTCTCCGCCAATCAGCACATCAATCCCACCAACGTCTGCGTGCTCCGCAACACGTGCACCTTCTGCTCGTTCGCCCGGATGCCCAAAGAAGATGGGGCGTACACCCGGTCGCTCGAGGAGGTGTTTCACGAGGCCGGGCAGGCGGCTGGAATGCCGACTCGCGAGTTCCACATAGTCGGTGGCCTGCACCCGAAGCTGCGGCTGAGCTACTACACCGACATGATCCGCGGCCTCAAGGAGCGGCATCCCCAGGTACACGTCAAGGCGCTCACCGCTGTGGAGATCGCCCACCTGGCGCGGATCGAGAGGATCTCCGAGCGCGAGGTGCTGACCGCATTGAAGGAAGCGGGGCTTACCAGCCTCCCTGGCGGTGGGGCCGAGGTGTTCAGCACCGCGGTGAGGGCCACGATCGCCGAGCGGAAGCTCACCGGCCAGGAGTGGCTCAGAGTTCACCGTATCGCGCACGAGCTCGGCATCCCGACCAATTGTACCATGCTCTACGGCCACGTCGAAACGCCGGACGATCGCATTCAGCATCTCGGCATGCTCCGATCACTGCAAGACGATACCAGTGGCTTTCTGACCTACATTCCGCTGGCCTATCACCCCGACCATAACCAGTTGGGCCAGGAGATGGGCCGCGTCGGAACCGCAACCACCGGTTACCAGGACCTGAAGAACATCGCGGTTGGCCGGCTCTTCCTCGACAACATCCCCCATGTGAAGACTCACTGGCCTATGGTGACCCCGTTTCTCTCGCAGGTCGCCCTCAGCTTCGGCTGCGACGACGTCGAAGGCACGGTGGTTTATGAACGCATCTATCATGAAGCCGGTGCCCATACGGCGATGCATCTGCCCTACATGGACCTGGTCGGCTTGATCCGGGGTGCGGGCAAGCGGCCGATCGAGCGCGACAGCCTCTATCGTAGTCTGCGGGAGAGCTTCGACGATCCGCCTCCCCAGCCCTCGCTGCGGCGCGGCGCCTCGCTGCCGGTGGTCCACGCTGCATGAGGCTCGGCCGCATTCCCTGGATCAACTGCTACCCGATCTACGGCGCCATCGACCGGGGCCTGGTGACCATGCCGGCGGAGCTCGTCTCCGGCACGGCGTCGGAGCTCAACGATCTGCTGGCCGCGGGAGCGCTCCACGTCAGCGCGGTGTCCGCAGTCGAGTATGCGAGGAACGCGGCGGCATATCACCTGCTGCCCGATCTGGCCATCACCTGCGACGGGCCGGTGCACAGCGTGGCTCTGTTCTCCAAGCGCCCGATCGAGGATCTGACCGGGCGCACTATACTGCTCAGCGCGTCGTCCCGCACTTCCGTACTGCTGCTCAACCTCCTCTGCCGTCACCGCTGGGGCATCCGCCCCGAATTTGCCACGGCCCGGGCGGAAGCGTCGGATCTGAGCGGGCTGGCCGGGCTGCCTCACGAGGCGGTGCTCGTCATCGGAGATGCCGCGCTGCACCTGTCGGCTCGCGGCACCTATCCCGTGAGGGCCGATCTGGGCTCGGAGTGGAAGTCCTGGACCGGGCTGCCCTTCGTGTTCGCGGTTTGGGCCGCACGGCGAGATGCCGCTACCGCGGGCGTGGGCGCCGTGCACCGGCGACTCTTGGAATCGCGGTCGTGGGGGCTGGCCCATCTGGACCTGCTGGCCGCAGCCGCCGCGCGCAACACCGGCGTGTCTGAGCCGGTGTGCCGGGCCTATCTCGGCGACCTGGACTATGCCCTGTCTTATCGGCACCTGGCGGGCCTCACCGATTTCCTTCGCCGGCTGGCCCAGGAGGGGATGGTCCCGGACGGATCGCTGTCGTTCATCTCGGCGGCGTGAACTGAGATGCTGCTATTCCATTGCACTATGAAGTATCGTTAAATGGCTGGGACAATGAGCGTTATAGATCGCAGCTCAAGTGACTTCCGAGGTTACCTCGAGCTCTACGAGCGGGCCCCGCTGCTGGAGCTTGGCCAGCTCGCCGACGCCGAGCGGTGGCGGCAGCACCCCGAGAACGTGGTCACGTACATCATCGACCGGAACATCAACTACACCAACGTCTGCGTCGCCGATTGCAAATTCTGCGCGTTCTACCGCCGTCCCAAGCATCGGGAGGGCTACGTGCTCAGCTTCGAGCAGATTGGCGCGAAGATCGAAGAGTGCAAGGCGATCGGTGGGGTTCAGATCCTGCTCCAGGGGGGCCACAACCCCTACATCCCCTTCGAGTGGTATCTCGAGTTGATGCGCTACATCAAGCAACACCATCCGATCCACATCCACGGTTTCTCGCCTTCGGAGGTGGTGTTCTTCAGCCAGCGCTTCGGCGTCTCGGTGGCCGAGGTAGTGCGGGAGCTGCGGGCCGCGGGGCTCGATAGCATTCCCGGGGGCGGGGGAGAGATCCTGGTTGACGCAGTGCGGGAAAGAGTGGCCCGAAAGAAAGCCCAGACCGGGGAGTGGCTTGCCGTGCAGGAGGAGGCTCACCGGCAGGGCATGAAAACGTCGGTGACCATGATGTACGGACTGGGCGAGAGCAACGCCGACCGTATCGAGCATCTGCTCAGGGTCCGTGAGCTTCAGGCGCGGACCGGAGGATTTACGGCGTTCATCTGCTGGCCGCTGCAGCCAGAGGGCACCGAGATGGCGGACCAGCCCAAGACCGACGCCGTGAGCTACCTCCGCACGCTGGCAATGGGCAGAATCATCTGCGACAACGTCCCGAACCTCCAATCGTCGTGGGTTACCATGGGACTCAAGGTCGGGCAGGTCGCGCTCCGGTTCGGCGCCAATGACTTCGGCAGCCTGATGATGGAGGAGAACGTGGTCTCCTCTGCCGGAACCACCTACCGGGCGACTGTCGAGGAGATGGAACGCTGCATCCGTGATGCCGGGTACGAGGCGCGCCGGCGGCGCCAGGATTACTCCATCATTGATCAGTCCACCACTGTGGCCGCATGACCCGAGTGGGGATCGGCTATGACTCGCACCGGTTCGTGGAGGGTCGCCCGCTGGTGCTCGGGGGCGTGACCATCCCGCATCCGCGCGGGCTTGCCGGGCACTCGGATGCCGACGCCGTTGCCCACGCGCTCACCGATGCTATCCTGGGCGCCGCCGCCGCCGGCGAGATCGGGAGGTTGTTTCCCGACAGCGATCCGCAGTGGAAAGACGCCGATTCGATGGAGCTCCTTCGCTGCGCACATGAGCTGGTCCGTGGCCGGGGCTATGCGCTGGCCCAGGCCGACCTCACGATCATCACCGAGCAGCCCAGGCTTGGCCCCCACCTCGACGCCATGGCCGCCACCCTGATCGAGCGGTTGGGGGCCCGTCCAGGCTCCGTGAGTCTCAAGGCCAAAACCAACGAAGGGATGGGCTTCATCGGACGGGGTGAGGGCATCGCGGTGATCGCGGTCGCCACCCTGGAGGCGCGCTGATAGAGTCCCTGCTGGCGTGGCTCACCGAGCTTCCGCCCGTCGCCGTTTACGCGGTTCTCGCTCTGCTCGCTGCTATCGAGAACGTCGTTCCGCCGGTACCCTCCGATGCCGCCGTCGGTCTGGGCGCCTTCCTCTCCGGCCGCGGCCTGACCACCCCCCTGGGTGTCTTCATGGTGACCTGGATCGCCAATCTGGTAGGTGCCGGGGCGGTCTATTTCGGCGCCCGGAAATATGGACGCCGCCTCTTCGCGACTGCGACGGGGCGCCGGCTGCTGGCACCGCGCTCGCTCGCTGTCATCGAGAGAGAATACCTGCGGTTCGGCGTTGCCGGGATCTTCATCAGCCGATTCCTTCCCGGAATCCGGGCGGTGGTCCCCCCCTTTGCCGGTCTGGTCGGGCTCGGCCCGGTCAGGACTCTGGTGCCCATGGCCCTGGCATCGGGGATCTGGTACGGCAGCATCACCCTTCTCGGGTCGGTGATCGGGACGGAGTGGGACCGGATCAGCCGGATCATCCAGGGAGTGAACCGCACGCTGGGCGCGATCGCTCTGATTCTGGTGACGGCAGCAGTTATCTGGTATCTGCGCCGCCGCCGCCGCCGGCGGCAGGACCGGGTCTGGCACGCGACCGAGGAAGCGCTCGGCCCGGCGGGCCCCTCGTTTCTTGCCGGATCAGAAGTACTCGAAGGATCGGCGCGGCAAGCGGCGGCGCTGCTGGTCCTGGAGCTCGCCTATGCCGACCCGGCGCTGACCCCGGCGGATCGGGACCTGGTTGCATCCCATCTGCGGGATCGGTGGGGCCTGGCCTCGGAAGCACCCCCCGCGGCGGCCGACGAGCACACCCGCCGGACCAGGTTCGCCGAATATGAGGGCCGGCTGCGAACCCGGTTCGGCCAAAAGGAGCGGCTGGCCCTGGTGGAGCGCATGTGGACGGTGGCGTTCAGCGATGGGGCTATCGGGCTCCACGAGGAACGGCTGATGCATCTGGCGGGCGAGTTGCTGGGCATCGAGAAACAGGACGTTCTCGAGGTCAGCGAGCGGCTCAAGACCACGGGCGCGTGACCGCCGGATCCCCGCGCGCGCAGATCGATCGGGACTTCTGGCTGGAGGGGTTCCGTGATTTCCTGGCGCTCGAATCCGGTCACAGCGCCAACACGGTCGAGGCGTATCTCCGGGACCTGCGGAGGTTGGGCGAGTTCGCGACCTCGCGCGGAGTGCGCGATCCTGCGGGGCTGAACCTGCGCGCGCTCCGCGACTTCGTCTACCTGCTGAAGGACCTGGGCCTCAGCTCGGCGTCAATTCGCCGCGCGGTCTCGGCCATCCGGACTTACTACGGCTTCCTGGCCGGCGAAGGCCGGGTAAGCGACGATCCCAGCGACCGCCTGGAGAGCCCGCGCCGCGGAAGGGTGCTGCCGGTTACGCTGAGCGTGCAGGAAATCGAGGCGCTCCTCACCGCGCCCCAGGTGGATCAACCTCTGGCCTGGCGCGACCGCGCCCTCCTGGAGCTGGCATACGGAGCGGGGCTCCGGGTGTCCGAGATGTGCCGATTGGGGCTTCCCGACCTGCTGCTATCCGAGAGCCTGGTGCGGATATTCGGCAAGGGCGGCAAGGAGCGACTGGTGCCGATCGGCCGCAGCGTGATGGGTGCAGTGTCGGTCTACCTGCACACCATGCGGCCGGCGCTGGATCGCGGTAAGAGCAAGAACCGGGTCTTGCTCAATGCCCGGGGCGAACCGCTCTCCCGGGTGGGAGCGTGGGGAATCGTTCGCCGCGCCACCCAACGGGCCGGCATAAGGAAGCGAGTCACTCCCCACACCTTGCGTCACAGCTTCGCCACCCATCTGCTAGAGGGCGGCGCGGACCTGCGCGCAGTGCAGGAGATGCTGGGTCATGCCGACCTGTCCACCACCCAGATCTACACCCATGTGGACCGGGAATACCTTCGCTCGGTCCATAAGCAGTTTCACCCCCGGGGGTGAGTGCACGTGGGTAAGATTGGTTCGCACTGCGCGGATCGGGCTAGTCAGGCCTCCGGTGGCGCTTAGGGTGGAGGTAAAACATGCGACGCAGGTGCATCGAAATGAGAGGTAAGCTTCTAGACCCCGATGCCCGCAGCCGCGGGATCGGTCCTCTCGAAGACGCGGCCCAGCCACTCGACCACCAACCCGGCTTCATATGCCATGATGCCGAGCGCCAGAATACCGGCGGGGAACGCCGCCCAGCCGGCTAGAGCCGGTCGCAGGAGCAGGAAGGCCCCTCCCGCTACCACCACCGGCAGCGCCAGCACAACCGCCAGAAGGGCCACGAAGGCCACCATCATGAGCAGAGTCTGCCCCAGAGCTTCGACGCCGCCCGGCCGGCCCGATCCAAGATGGATCCAGGCAGGGTAGAGCAGGGCGACCCCGTTCTGGATCAGCATGCCCAGCAGATTGATGGCCGGAAGGAAGACGAACGCCCCGAGAAGGAGGAGCGTGCGGTCCTCCAGGCTGGGCAGCATGGAGTCGTTGCCCAGAAACGCGAGGTAGCTGATCATCAGGAGAGTCAGCTGGATGGCCGTGACGAGCAGGGTCGACGCGCCCACCTCGGCCAGAACAACCGACCAGCCACGTAGCGGGTAACTCCGCAGCAGATCTAGCTTGAGCAGGTCACCGCGAAGGTCGTTCCGCACCCACTGCGGCCCGAGAACGACCATGAGAACCGCCCAGCATGCGGCCAGCCACCCGGCGATGCCCGCAAGCGTACCCTTCGGATCGAAAGACAGGACCGTCACGATAGCGGCGGCCGCGGCGATCGCGGCCGCGGCATTCCGGACCCGCCGGGTTCGGGTGACACCCACGAGATTCTTCCAGAGAATCGCTCCGGCGGGCCAGCCCTGGGGCGCCAGACGGAAGATGGGAGAGCCCGTGCCGGCTGGAGGAGGGCGGGGGCCTCGCCGCTCGGATAAGGCTCGGGCCCGTCGCAGCGAAACCTCGGCAGCAGCCTCCTCGAACGCGCTATCGGAGCGCACCACCCAGATGTAATGCAGCACCAGCAGCGCCAATGCCGGCCCGATGGCGCTGATCCATTCGGTGACGCTGTAGGCGGTAAGCGGACGGATCATTACCCGGAAGGGATAGGTCAGCGCGAGCGGGACCGGGCGCGATGCGGCCTCGCCCAGGGCCGAAAGAAAGCCCACCGGATTGCCGGGGCTGGATGCGACGATCTGGGGTAGCCCGTCGGCGATGGTCCAGGTGAGCGCGACCAGGACCACCGCCAGCACCCCGAGCGAGACAAGCCGGTGACGCAGTCCGAGACGCCCGTGTTCGGCAAGGCTGGTTCGCACGAAGGATGCACCCAGCCGGTGAAACGAGAGGGTCGTAAGGAGCACCCAGATGGAGATGACGCGCAGCCAGGGCGAGACGCCGAACCGTTCCCGAGAGAGGATCAGGGTCCACAGCAGGGCGTTGAAGAGGATGAGCAGCTGGCTGCGAAGCAACTTGAATTGGATCAACCCCCGGCGAGAGACCGGTCCGGAAAACAGGAAGGTGACTTCAGCGGGGGTGAAAGCCAGTACCCGCCGCTCGACGCCGAAGATCCAACCCCAGGCCACCGCGCCGAAGAGCGCGAGCGCACCCACCAGCTCGAGCCACCGTGTATCGATGATCTGATCGGCCCCCGAGGAAGGCCTCTGGGCCACGATCATGAACCAGAGGTATGCCAGCCCACCGATCAGGGCGGCAACATACCTGGGACTTCGGAGGTGATGGAGTTGGCGGGCGATTCGATTGTGGGCCGAGCGCCAGGACAAATAGCCGAATACCCGGATCATGTTTCTGCGGCCTCTTCCTGACCTATGAGCGCGAGAAACACATCCTCCAGGCTGCGGGTCTCGAGGTCGGGGCGGCTGGCGATGATCTCGCCGATAGTGCCGAACGCCACCGCCCGCCCGCGGCGCAAGACGAGCAGCCGGGTGCAGATCTCCTCCACCAGATGGAGCAGATGGGAGCTCAAGATGATGGCCGAGCCGGCGGCAGCGCGCCGCATGATGGTGGCCTTCATGCGCCGGATCCCCACCGGATCGAGTCCGGTGAGCGGCTCGTCCAGCAGCAGGGCCTTGGGTTCGTGCAGGAGCCCGCAGGCGATGGCCAGCTTCTGCTTCATACCCCGCGACAGCTCACCCGGCAACGAGGTCCGCTTGTCCTCCAACTCCAGCTCCTCTAGCAGCCTGGGGATCCGGGCGCTCACGTCGGTCACCGAGTACAGTCGCGCCACGAAACGGAAGTGCTCCTCGACGGTCAGGTACTCGAACAGATGCGGCTCGTCCGGAATGAAGGCCAGCGCGGCTTTGGCGGCCACCGGATCCTGAGCCAGATCATGGCCCGCGATTCGAATCTGTCCACTGGTGGGGATAATGATCCCCGCGATGCTGCGGATCGTCGTGGTCTTTCCCGCGCCGTTGGGACCGACCAGGCCGAGCACCTCCCCCGGTGCCACTCGGAAGGAGAGACCGTCGACCGCGGGAAAGTTCCCATACAGCTTCTGCAGCCCCTCGACCTCTATCACAGGCCTCCCCGCCGATGCTGAAACTTTCCCCATTTCGCGAACGTCACGTAGCGAAACATATATCTTGGTGAGTGGAGGGCGGAGGCTATGCGAAACTACTGGATGCGAATCGCCTTCGGCGCTCTGGCCATTTTTGCCCTGGGGATGGTCGGGGTGACGCTCGCACGCCGGGGAATCAGCGGGGTACGCCAGGTCGCCGAGGGGACCGGACCCATCACCATACCGGTCGCCTTCGTGCCTTTCAAGCTCGATGGCGAGAGGCTCGGCACCATCCGCCGGATCAAGATCGATCGTGCGGCGCCGGACCAGGTCAAGAGCGTCAGCCTCACAGTGCGGTTAGCCCACTCTGCCGATACTGCCCGGCTGGAGGGCTGCATCCTGGTGGCCGAAGGGTTCGAGGACTTCAACTCCCAGACCACCATCCGCTGCGCCACCCCGGCTGAAACCACCTACCGTGACCTGGCTAACATCGGCGAGGTCCGTCTCACCCCGGGCGGCCGATTCTTCGACCTGTTGATGCCTCGAGAGGCGATCCGAGAGCTGACCGACTCCGACTCGTTGTTCGTCGGCAGAGATACAATATGGCCTGACTCGGTGGCGGAGGCCGCGCGGCGCATGGCGGACTCGGTTCAAGCCCGGTAGAGTAGGGGATGCTCCTCGTCCTAGATAACTACGACAGCTTTACCTACAACCTGGTGCAGTACGCGGGTGAGCTGGGGGCCGAGCCCGTCGTGTACCGAAACGATGCTGTCACTCCGGAAGATGTGCTCGCGCTGCGTCCGGCGGCCGTCGTCATCTCTCCAGGTCCGTGCACGCCCGGCGAGGCTGGTATCTCGGTCCCTCTGGTTCGGGCCGTGGCCGGCATCATTCCCGTGCTCGGCGTCTGTCTCGGGCACCAGGCCATCGGCGAGGCATTCGGAGGTCGAGTTGTCCGGGCCGACCGCCTGATGCACGGCAAGACCAGCATGGTCGCCCATATCGAGCACCCGCTGTTTCAGGACATTCCCTCGCCGGTCGAGGCCATGCGCTATCACTCGCTGGTTGTCTCACCCGACCGGCTCCCCAGGGAGCTTCAGATTGCCGCCTGGTCCAGCGACCGCGCTCCTGGGCAGGAGATCATGGCCCTGTGCCACCGAAGCATGCCGGTCTACGGAGTACAGTTTCACCCCGAGTCTGTAGCCACTGCCCACGGCAAGCGGCTCCTTTCCAACTTTCTCCGTCTGGCCGGAATGAGGGTCCGGCCGATCCAGCCCACCAGTGTCTAAGTCTTTGACGTACAATCTTCTAGCTCTCCCCTCCTGAGCCCTGGACGGTACGGCACAACTTTTGACTCCGGGCCACCTCTCTATTAGCTTCCGTGATGCGCGTCCTGGGCGTGATTCCGGCTCGTCTCGGCTCCACCCGCCTCCCCAATAAACCGCTTCAGCCGTTGGCAGGTGAGCCACTGATCACCCGGGTCATCGAGCGCGTGTTGGAGCACGGTCTCATCGATCAGCTGGTCGTTGCAACGGATTCGGCACGGGTCGTCCAGGTGGCGGAGCGATCCGGTATCCGGGGGCTTTTGACTGACGCCTCCCACCAGACCGGAACCGACCGAGTGGCGGAGATTGCAGCGCTTCCCGAGTTTGCCGCCTTCGACACGGTCGTGAATATCCAGGGTGACGAGCCCTTCTTATCCCGCGATGCCCTGGCCGGATCAGTGGCGCGACTGGCCCAGGATGACGACATCGGTACGGCGGCCGCTCCGCTCGATGCCGGGCTGGCTGCCGACCCGAGCCGCGTGAAAGTGGTCCTCGATGCCGGTGGGCGAGCCCTGTACTTCTCGCGGGCGGTCATTCCGCACCGGCGTGACGCCGACCAGGGAAACGGGGTCTACTGGCAGCACCTCGGCATTTACGCGTATACCCGCTCCGCACTGGCGCGCTGGGTAGCCCTGCCGCCGTCGCCCGCCGAGGAGACGGAGAAGCTGGAGCAGCTGAGGCCGCTCCATTTCGGTTTGACCATCGGGGTGGCGCTCCTGCCGGAGCCGGCCCTGCCGGGCGTGGATACGGCGGACGATCTTCGACGGGCCGAAGCTCACTGGCACGCTTTTCAAGGACAGGTCTGATGACCACGGGTCCCAGGGCCACCAAATACATCTTCGTGACCGGCGGCGTCGTCTCCTCTCTCGGGAAAGGCATCGCCGCCGCCTCGCTCGGGCGGCTGCTGGTCGAGCGCGGCTTGGCCGTTACGATGCAGAAGTTCGATCCTTATATCAACGTCGATCCCGGGACGATGTCGCCCTTCCAGCATGGGGAGGTCTTCGTCACGGACGATGGGGCGGAAACCGATCTGGACCTGGGGCACTACGAGCGTTTCATCGACCGATCGCTCTCTCAACAGAACAACGTCACTACCGGACGGATCTACCAGGCCGTCATCAACAAGGAGCGGCGGGGCGAGTACCTCGGCTCCACCGTCCAGGTGATCCCCCACATCACCGACGAGATCAAGAACGCCATTCGCCGCCCCGCGCCGGGGCACGACATCGTGATCACGGAGATCGGGGGGACGGTGGGAGACATCGAATCCCTCCCCTTCCTCGAGGCCATCCGCCAGTTCCGGCAAGAGGTTGGGCGGGATAACGCCCTGTTCATCCATCTCACGCTCGTACCGTATATCGCGGCCGCCGGAGAGCTCAAGACTAAGCCGACCCAGCATTCGGTTCGCGACCTGATGCAGATCGGGATCCAGCCCGACATTCTGATCTGCCGCAGCGAGCACCCGTTGGCCGCGGACATCAAACGTAAGATCGCCCTGTTCTGCAACGTGGACTTCGGCTGCGTCATCGAGAGCCCCGACGTCAAGTCGATATACGAGATCCCCCTGCGCTTCTTCGAGCAGGGACTCGACCGGGAGGTATGCCAGCGGCTCCGGCTCGAGACCAGGGAGCCCGATCTCCAGGGCTGGAAGATCATGACCGAACGGATCCTGCATCCGATCCACCGGGTGCGGATCGCCGTGGTGGGGAAATACACCGACTTGCAGGATGCCTACAAGTCGGTTCAGGAGGCTCTGATTCACGGAGGCATTCCGAGCGAGGCCCAGGTCGAGATAGAGTGGCTCGCCAGCGACCAGTTCACCGACCAGCCTACCGCCGGGCGTTTGCTCAGAGGCGCCGACGGCCTGCTGATTCCAGGTGGATTCGGAGAGCGCGGCATCAACGGCATGGTCGAGGCCGTCCGATGGGCCCGGGAAAACGATCTTCCGTTCTTCGGTATCTGTCTCGGGCTTCAGGTCGCGATCATCGAATTCGCCCGCAACGTCTGCCGCCTCCCCGACACCAACAGCACCGAGTTCGAGCCCCACTGCGAAACGCCGGTCATCTCGCTAATGCAGTCGCAGCGCGACGTGGGAGATCTCGGCGGCACCATGCGGCTGGGCGCTTACACGGCCCGGCTTCGGCCCGGCTCGCGTGCCGCTCAGGCTTATGGCGCCGCCGAGATCAGCGAGCGGCATCGCCACCGCTGGGAGGTCAGCAATGCCTATCGGGATGTGCTCGCGGAGTATGGCCTGCGGCTGTCCGGGCAGTCCCCTGACGGAGGCCTGGTCGAGATCATCGAGCTGCCCGATCACGCCTGGTTCATCGGCTGTCAGTTCCATCCCGAGCTGAAGTCGCGGCCCACCCGTCCACACCCGCTCTTCGCGGGATTCATCGCGGCGGCCATGCGCCGCCGGGCCGCGGCCCCGACGCGCGCTGCTGCCGAGGAGCTGGCCGAGCTCTCTCGCTGATGGGCTGGTCCTTCGGACGCACACCGTTCCTGATCGCCGGGCCCTGCGTCATCGAGCCCGGCGACGTGTTGCCCAAGGTGGCCGACGCGTTGGCCCGGATAGAGCGCGATCTCGGAATCCCGGTTTGCCTCAAGGCCAGCTTCGACAAGGCGAACCGCTCGCGGCTCGCCGCCAGCCGGGGTCCGGGCCTGGATGACGGGCTCCGCACGCTCGAGCGGGCCCGGGCATCGAGCGGGCTTCCGGTGCTCACCGACATTCACGAGGTCCAGCACGCCGCCGCGGTGGCTCAGGTGGCCGACGTGCTTCAGATCCCGGCGTTTCTCTGTCGCCAGACCGATCTGCTGATCGCGGCAGGCCGCACCGGCAAGCCGGTGAATATCAAGAAGGGGCAGTGGATGCACGCCGAAGGCATGCAGGGGGCGGTGGAGAAGGTTCGAAGCGCGGGCGGATCCGAAGTGGCGGTGACCGAACGCGGCACCTTCTTCGGTTATGGTGACCTGGTGGTGGACATGCGGAACTTCTCCCGCTTGCGTCAGGCAACCGGTGTTCCGGTGATCTTCGACGCGAGCCATGCCGTGCAGCAGCCGGGCCTGGGAGAAGGCGGCTCCAGTGGAGGCGAGCGTGGCTTCATTCCACCGCTCCTCGCTGCAGCCGCGGCGGCAGGCGCGGACGGGTTCTTCCTGGAGACTCATCCCCACCCGGAGCGGGCGCTGAGCGACTCAGCCACCCAGTGGCCGCTCGAGCAGCTGGCCGGGCTGGTGAGCCAGACGCTCGAGGTCTGGGGCAGAGCCAGGGCATGAACACCCTGGGCATCGCGGCCGCCAAGCGGGTCCGGCTGATCGGGCTCGATGTGGACGGCGTCTTGACCGACAACGGGATTTTTATCGGTCCGGTGGCGGGCGAACGGGTCGAGCTCAAACGATTCGACATTCAGGATGGACTGGGTGTGGTCCTGCTGCGTCTGGCCGCACTTCCGGTCGTCTGGATCAGCGGCCGGACCTCCGAGGCCACCAGGCTCCGGGCAGCCGAGCTTCCGGTGGACGAGCTCCTCCAGGTGTCGGGGCCGGGCAAGGCGGCGGCGTTCGGTGACATGCTGGAGCGCCGCGGTATCAACTGGGACGAAGCCGCGTTCGTCGGCGACGATCTGGCCGATCTGCCCATTCTACGGCGGGTGGGTCTGCCGATCGCCGTCTCCAACGCCGTGAGCGAGGTCAGGGCGGTGGCAGCCCACGTGACCCATGCGGCCGGCGGGCACGGCGCGGTGAGAGAGGTAGTCGAGGCTCTCCTTCGCGCCAGGGGTGACTGGCCCGAGACCCTCGCTCGCTACTTTGCGGAGAGGACGGAAAGGGCGGAGAGGGCAGAGAGGTGACCCCGATATCCTCGACCTGGCAGCGGCGGGCAACGCGATCTGTCCTCTCCGTCCTCTCGGTCCTCTCCGTCCTCTCCTGCGAGGACACCGGCGTGCGGCCCACCAGCACCGTGCAGGCGCCGGACAGCGCCGACCAGGTGCTCGAAGGGTTCTCGCACTACGTGACCAACGAGGGGATCCGGCGTAGCCGGGTCGAGGCCGATACCGCATTCTTCTATGAGCCGACGCAGATCACCGAGCTGCATAAGGTGAAAGTCGTTTTTTTCGACCTGAAGGGGGCGGAGGGCTCCACCTTGACTGCTGAACGCGGCACGTATCGCTGGCAGGACGGGTCCATGGAGGCGACCGGCAATGTCGTGGTCGTCTCGCCGGACGGGCGCCGCCTTACCACCGAGTCGCTCCGCTATGACAACGCAACGAACACCATCATGACAAACAAATCATTCTCGTTCGATCGGGGCACCGAGCACCTGGAAGGGAACAGCTTCCGCTCGGACCCCGACTTCCGCAACATCGTCACCGACCGGCCCCGGGGAGTCTCCGGGGAAGGCCTGCTGCTGCCGGGGCAATGAGGCAGGTGAGCCTATCTACTTACCCGTGGTTTTGGGCGGCCGTCGTGATGCTGGCCTGGGCACTCCCGAGTCCTGTCGCCGCCCAAAACTGCGTCTTCCAGATCGACAACGTGGATCGGCAGGGCAGCCTGAGCGAGACGCCTACGGGCACCAACTACTTTGCCGGCGGGAATGTCCGGCTCAGCTGCCGGGGGCTACCCATCAGCATGCAGAGCGACAGCGTGGCCGCCTACGGGGGCAACGTGGTGTACTTCATCGGCAACGTGAAATATCGCGACTCCACGGTCACGATGGACGCGGACCGGGGCACCTACTTCAAGAAGGGCGAGAGGTGGGAGGCCCGCGGCAAGGTGGTCACCCGGAACCTCAAGACCGGCTCCACCATTACCGGGCCGGCGCTGGATTATTTCCGGGTGGCGAAAGGGGTGCGTGACACCGTGGAGATGTTCTCGACCGGCCGGCCCCGCATCCGCTACGCGACCACCGACCCGGGCGGCCGACCGGCCGAGCCCTACATCATCGTGGCGGACCGGGTTCGCCTCAAGGGGAACGACCGGCTGTGGGGTGGGGGGAAGGTCACGATCAACCGCAGCGATTTCGCCGCCAGGGGCGACTCGCTTCGCCTGGACACCGGGACCGGTAACGATGGTACACTCCTGGGTGGAGCGCCGGAGATGCGCGGCCTGGGGCGCGACAGCTTCAGGCTCAGGGGCCAGCGACTCGATCTCGAGCTCGACCGCCGGGAGCTCACCTATGTGACGGCCAAGGGAAAGGCCCACGCCGTGAGCAAGGAGTGGGATCTGGTGGCCGACACGATCGGGCTCGACCTGAATAACCGCAGGCTGGAACAGACCCTGGCCTGGGGCGATTCGATCAGGCCGTACGCCACCTCGCCCGCGTACGCCATGCGGGCCGACTCGTTGGCGCTCGACACGCCGGCCCAGCAGCTCAAAGAGGTCCGCGGCTTCGGGGGCGCATGGCTCGCCGGCACGATCGATTCCGCCAGCCGGCAGCGGAACTGGATGCGAGGCGATACCGTGGTGGCCAATTTCGTTCAGCGGGACTCGGCCGGTACCCAGCGCGCCGTCCTCAGCCGCATCGTGGCGCGTAAGGGAGCCCAATCGTACCACGTGGATCCCAATCTGCGCCATCCCGAGCGGCCATCGATCAACTACGCCCGGGGCGACATCATAGTCATGACCATGAAAAGTGGCGCCCAGTCCGAGGTGGACCGGGTGGACATTCAGGGCCAGGTCGACGGAATCCAACTCGAAGCTACCGATGCACCGCCCGCGACCGACTCGCTCGCGCCGCGAGCCGATACCGTCGCCACGCCACGAGCGAGAGCCGGACCTGGAGCCAGGAGCAGCCGATGAACGCGCCGGAGTGGGTGGCCGCGCTGGGAGACCGCGATCCGTCGGTTCCAATCGGCTTGGCGGCAATCGTCCGTGCGGCCGGCCCGACCGACACTATTCCCTACTCCGACCTGGTACACGGCTACCGGGAAGCGTATCTGGCATGCTATCAGCCGCTGGGCGACGCCGATCAGGATGTCTCCGGCGACGCGGTGCGCCACCATTTGAACGATTCCGTCCTGCCCCGGCTGGCAACGGAGGGCTGGATCCTGGACACCGCGCCCGGCTACTGGCAGACGGTTCGGCCGCGGGTGGCCTGGTGGGGGCCCACTCCGGAGGAGCGCGAGGCGGTGTACGAAGCCTTGCTCGGGTCGGCCCGGCGCGCAGTTCAGCGGGCCAAGTCCTACAACACCCGGCAACAGTCCAAGGCCAGCCTGCTCGAAGGGCTCGATCTCTGTAAGAGCTTCAAGGGACGGCGGGTGGTAGACGAAGTCAGTGTTCGCGTGGAGCAGGGAGAGATAGTCGGTTTGCTCGGCCCGAACGGCGCGGGAAAGACCACAACCTTCTACCTTATTACGGGGCTCATTCGCCCGGACCGGGGCCGCGTCAGGCTGGATGGAGTCGACCTCACCGACGCACCGATGTACCAGCGGGCCCGGACCGGGATCGGCTATCTGGCGCAGGAGCCGTCCGTCTTCCGCAGGATGACGGTAGAGGAGAACATTCTGGCCATTCTGGAGACCAGGTCGCTGGGGCGCGAGGAGCGATATCGCAGGCTCGACCGCATGCTGGATGAGCTGTCCATCAAGCACCTGCGCAAGAGCAAGGCCTACTCCCTCAGCGGCGGCGAGCGGCGCCGTCTCGAGATCACCCGCGCGCTGGTCTCCGATCCGAAGTTCATGCTGCTGGACGAGCCGTTCGCCGGCGTCGACCCGATCGCCGTCCACGACATTCAGACCATCGTCGCCGGCCTACGGCACAGGGGAATCGGCGTGCTGATCACCGATCACAACGTGGAGCAGACCCTCGATATCGTGGACCGGGCATACATCATGTTCGAAGGCAAAGTGCAGGCCGCAGGCACGGTGCGAGACTTGGTCTACGACGACCGGGTGGCCCAACTGTATCTGGGCCCGACCCTCACCGCGCGACTCCGCACCCGGCTCGAGGCCGTGGCATGAGGACCGGGCTTTCGCAGCACACCAGCCTCCGCCAGGAGCTCCGGGTCAATCCCCGGCTCTACCAGGCGATGGACATGCTGTACATGCCCATGATGGATCTCCAGCAGCACCTCAAGCAGGAGCTGCTGGCCAATCCGTTTCTGGAGCTCCTGGAGCCCGAGGACGAAGCTCCCGAGCAGCCCGCGGCCGAAGAGCAAAAGGAGCAGAAGGAAAAGGAGGAGGAGGTCGACTGGGAGGAGATTCTCATGAACGGGTTCGAGGTTGGGGGAACCCGCGAGCAGTACGAGCAACTGGAGTATACCGAGCCCGTCACGGTCGAGAGCCGCAACCTGATCGACCACCTGCGGGAGCAGCTCCAGATGCTCACCCTCACGCCGCGGCAACTGCTGCTGGCGGAAGAGTTCCTGGGCAACATCAACGAAGAGGGCTATCTCGCCGCGTCACTGGAGGAGATCCTCGCCTCGGTGAATCTGCTGGTGGCCGGGCATGTGAGACAGAACGGAGAGGACGGAGAGGACGGAGAAGTTGAAGAAGCGGGAGAGGATGGAGATGGAGCGAGCGCCGGCCGGGTAGTCACGTCGAGCTCGCCGTCCTCTCCGTCTTCTCCGTCTTCTCCGTCTTCTCCGTCCTCTCCTCCTCTCTACACCATGCCGGAAGTCGAAGAGATGCTGGTCATCATCCAGCGGCTCGACCCGTCGGGCACCGGGGCGCGAGACTTACGGGAGTGCCTGCTCATTCAGCTGGTCGAGCTGGCCGATACCGACTCACTCACCTACCGGCTGGTCGCCGAGGCGTTCCCCGATCTCATCGCCCACCGCTGGAACGATCTGGCCAAGCGCTTTGGGGTCGAGCCGGCCGCGGTCCAGACCGCCGCCGACCAGCTCTCCCGGCTCGATCCCAAGCCCGGGCTCAAGTACTCCGAGCAGAGCGACGGATACATCATCCCCGACCTCATCGTAGAGAAGATTGCGAGCCGCTACCAGGTCTTCCTGAACGACACCGGCATGCCACGGCTCCGCTTGAGCCGGTCCTATCAGGAGATCGCGCGCGACAAAAAGAAGATGACTCCCGAGAACCGGGAGTTCATCGCCTCCAAGATGAACAGCGCCAACTGGATGATTCAGGCCATCGAACAGCGCCGCCAGACCATGCTCAAGGTCATGAACTTCATCGTCGACCGGCAGCGTGACTTCTTCGAGAAGGGGATCGAGTACCTCAAGCCGCTGACCCTCCGCGAGGTCGCGGAAGTCATCAACATGCACGAGTCCACCGTCAGCCGGGTAACCAACGAGAAGTATGTGCAGACCCCGCGCGGCGTGCTCCCGCTCAAGTTCTTCTTCTCCAGCGCCCTGTCCACCGCCTCGGGCGAGGACGCCAGCGCGCGATCCATTCGCGCCAAGCTGGAGAAGATGGTCAGCGAGGAGAACAGCGCCAAGCCGCTCACCGATCAGCAGATCGTCCACCTCTTTCAGGAGCAGGGGATCCAGATCGCCCGCCGCACGGTCGCCAAGTACCGCGACCAGCTCGGCATCCTTCCGGCCCGAATGCGGAAGCGCGTATGACCGTAGTCCCGGTCGAGGCGCTTGATGTGAGCGTGCTCGTCCCGGCCAAGGACGAGGCAGACAACCTTCCTGAGTTTCTCCAGCGCTGCGCCCAAGCCCTCGGATCGGCAGGTTTTTCGTTCGAGGTCATCGTGGTCAACGATGGCTCGCGGGACGGCACCGACCGGGTGCTCCGGGATCTGGCACACCAGTATCCTTTCCTTTCTGTCGTCACTCATCTGCGGCAACGCGGCATCGCCGACGCCCTGAGGTCGGCCGGCGACGTCGCGCACGGTGACGTCTTCGTGTTCTATCCGGCGGATCTCCAGTACCTCCCCGAGGACATTCCCGCGCTGGTCGCGCCCATTCTGGAGGGTCGGGCCGACATCGTGACCGGCACTAAACAGGGAAAGTACGAGAAGGCCTTCGTTTCTACGGTCTACAACACGCTGTGTCGTTGGCTGTTCGGAGTGGGGGTCACCGACCTCAACTCAGTCAAGGCATACCGGCGCGAGGTCATGCTCGGGGTACCGCTGCGTCCCGATTGGCATCGTTACATGGTCGTGATCGCGGCGGCGGACGGATACCGGCTGACCTCGCTTCCGGTACCCCTCTACCCCCGCCGCGCCGGGATTTCGAAGTTCAACTGGAAGCGGATCCCGGTCGGGTTGTTCGACCTCATATCGGTCTGGTTCCAGCTGAGGTTCGGCCGCAAGCCGATGCTCTTCTTCGGCGTAGGCGGCGCCGTCCTGTTTGTCATCGGACTGCTGGCCGGGATCGCGGCCCTGGTTCTGCGCTTCGGTTACGGTATCGGGCTCAGGCCGCTGCTGGACCTCGTCTCGACCATGGTGATCAGCGGCATCGTGCTGTTCGGATTCGGCTTTCTCGGCGAGATGATTGCCGGAATGCGCGAGGAGACGCGGGAGATAGCCCGTGGGCTCGCCCGGCTCGAGAAGCCCGACGTCCGGGACTGACGGTGCGGGTCGTCTTTCTGACCCACAACTTTCCCGGTGGGCCAGCCGATCTTTCCGGGGCCGAGCTGAGTACCCTCGCCCGGGCCATAATGCGGCGAGGGATCGCGGTTCGGGTGGTCACCTCGGGCGATGAGACCGGCGAAACCCGGATCGACGGCGTTCCGGTTCACCGGGTCCGCGTCGCCGCCTCCTTGCGAAAGACCGTCTCCAGCCACGACGGCATGGCCGCGCTGCTGAGAAGCCCGGTCGGGTGGAGTGCCATGGCCCGGCTCTGGCGAAAGCTGCGTGGGGCCGCCCGACGGGAGATCGCCGCCGGTGCCGATGTGCTGCATGCCCACTGGTGGGTCCCGGCCGGCATGGCCGCTCCGCCGGGGGTGCCGGTGGTGCTGACGGTCCACGGGACCGACGCCGCCCTTCTTCGCCGGTCGCGCATCGCCCGCAAGCTGGCCCGCCCACTCTTCCAGCGCGCCGCCGTGGTGACCGCCGTGTCCCGGGAGGTAGCGAGCTGGGTGCAGGAGGCGGCCGGCAGGTTCGTCGATCCGTCTCGCATCCATCCCATGCCGATCGATGCCAGGAGACATCCCTGGACCAGAGGAGGGGGCGGGGCGGTGGTCATGGCGCGGCTCATTCCTTCCAGCCGGGTCGATCTCGCCCTGGAGACCGTCTCTGTCCTGGCGTCTTGTGGCCACGATCTGCCGCTCACTATCATCGGGGAAGGACCCGAGCGCAGGCTGCTCGAAGACCGGGCCGCTCGCCTGGGCATCTCTTCCTTGGTCCGGTTCGTCGGCGCCGCGGCGCCGGACGAGAGCCGCCGCCAGCTCGAGCGTGCCGACCTGATGCTGTTCACGGCCCGGGGAGATGGTGGAGCTGGCGCCGCCGTCGAGGCACTGATCGCGGGCGTGCCGGTGGTGGCCTGCTGGGATGGGGGCGCCGCGGTGGACATAGTGCCGGAGTCGGGCGTTGGCCGTCTCACTCTACCTTCCTCCGAGGCTCTGGCGGACAGCGTGCTCGAATTGCAGGCCGACGTGGATCGCCTGGCAATGGGCCGCCTGGTGGGTGAGTCGTGGCGTGCGCGGCTCGCTCCCGACCATGTAGCCGAACTGTGCGAGGGATGGTATCGTGATGCCCTCGCCGGCTAGGCGTCTCAGGATCCTCACGATAACTCACAACTATCCGCGCTTTGCCGGCGATCCTGCGGGAGCCTTCGTTGCCCGCATCGCCGAGGGGGCCGCGGCGCGGGGACATCAAGTCGAGGTCATCGCCCCCCATGCGCCGCGGACCGCCACCGACGAGAAAGCTGCCGGCGTCCGGGTGCGCCGCTTCCGCTACGGACCGGATCTGTTCGAGCGGGTGGCCTATACCGGCGGTCTTCACCAGCGCACCCTGTTCTCGCCTCTGGCAACCCTGGCGTTTCCCGGTTTTCTGCTCGCCTTCGCGCGTGCGGTGGGCGCCGCCGCGCGCCGGTTCGAGCCCGATCTGATTCACGCTCACTGGTGGATGCCTGGAGGATGGTTCGCCAGCAGGGGACAGGTGCCATACCTGATCACCTGCCACGGCTCCGACGTCCGGCTGCTGGAGCGCGGTGACGTGGTGCGCAGGCTGGCGTTACCCGCCTTTCGCGATGCCGCTCGCATCACCACGGTATCGAACTTTCTCGCGGGCGATATCCGGCGGCTGCTGCCGCGCTTGGAGTCCGAGATAACCGTGGCACCGATGCCGGTGGAAGTGAGCCAGTTTCTGGAGGGTGCCAAAGTACCGAAGGCAGTCCCGCCGCTACTGCTCTACGCCGGGAATCTGGTGCCCAGCAAGGGAGTGGACGTGCTGCTGCGGGCAGTGGCCGAGCTCGCCCGGCGTGGCGTCGCCTGCCGGCTCAAGGTGCTCGGCGAGGGGCCAGGAAGGAACGATCTCCAGAGCCTCGCCCGCCAGCTCGGAATAGCACCCCTGGTTAGCTGGGCATCCTTTGTTCCCCAGGGCCGGATGGCGGCGGAATACGGTGCCAGTACCGTCACCGTGCTACCCAGCCGGGGCCGAGCGGAAGGACTCGGGCTCACGCTGGTGGAAGCGTTGCTGGCGGGTTGCGCGGTTGTCGGTACCGCCGCTGGTGGCATTCCCGAGGTTGTGCTTCATGAGCGGACCGGATTGATCGCGGCGGACGGCGACGCCGGAGACCTCGCCACCCAGGTTCAGCGCCTCCTCTCCGATGCTTCGCTGCGCGAGCGGCTGACCAGGGAAGGGAAGGAGCGCGTGCTCCGGACCTACTCACCGGAGCCAGCCATCGGGCGTTTTCTCGAGATCTACCATGCCGTCGCTGACCATCAGCCGCGCCGCTGAGGCGCCGGAGGACTGGCGCAGTTTCGCCGGGGCGCACGGCACGTTTTATCACCGCCCCGAATGGACCGCCTGCCTGGCCGAGATATATCGCCTGCCCGTGGAGTACTACTCGGCACGCTTCGCCGGTGAGCTACGAGGGATCCTTGCCGTGGCTGAGATACCGGCCCTCTTTGGCCCCAGACGGCTGGTCAGTCTGCCCTTCAGCTACGCTGCCGGTCCACTCGCACTCGACGCCGGGACGGCGGCAGCCCTGGCAACCGCGGTGCACGACCGGGCCCTGGAGCGGCGGATCCGGCGGATAGAGCTCAAATCCCGGGGCGAGTACGGGCCTGCACCAGGGTTTCAACGGGCCTCGCGCTACTCGACGTACGAGATTCCGACCGAGCAGGGGGAATCAGCCGTGTGGCAGCAACTGCACCCGGGCAGCACGCAACGCAGCATCAGGAAGGGTCAGAAGGCCGGGTTGGTCGCTCGGCGAGGAGATTCCGCCGGCGATTGGCTGATCATGGCCGAGCTGGAGGAGCGGACCGCCCAGGGCCACGGACTGCCGGCACCGCCACGCCGCTTCTTTACGGAAGGCTGCATGCGGCTGCAAGGCGCAGGCCTCGCTGATCTGTATCTCGCCTTTACCAGCACCGGAGCACCGGCGGCGGGGATCACGGTCTGGAAGGGCCCGAGATCATGGATCTATGCTTTTGGAGCTTCCGATCCGGCTCACCTGTCCCAACGTCCCAATCATGTGTTGCTTTGGGCCGCAATTCGGGATGCGATAGCGGCCCGGTGCCGCTTCGACTTGGGTCGAGCAGCGCCGGAGCAGGAGGGGCTAGTGGAGTTCAAGCGACGCTGGGGTGGACAGGCCATACCGCTGGCCTATGATTACTGGCCGGCACCCTCGGGCCTGAATCTGGTCGCCCGCGACCGAGGGCCGATGACGGCCGTGGCCGCGGTCTGGGCTCGCCTGCCGGCCAGGTTCACACGGCTTGGCGCCGGCCTTTACCGCTACCTGGGATAGCTCGTGACCTTCGCCCGGCGCCTTCGAAAGAAGATCCTCAAGCGGTGGGCCCGGAACGCCTTCTTTCCTGCCTGGCGGGTACGCCTGCTTCGAGCGTGCGGCTTCACTATCGGCCGCGAGGTGTATATAGCCGACGACCTTCTGATCGTAGAAGAGCTGGCCGAACGGGGAAACCTCACGATCGGAGATCGGGTGAGTATCGCGCCCCGGGTCACCCTGGTTACCTCGTCTCACCCCAACAATTCCCGCATTCGGGCCTTCGCACCCGCATCGCAGGGCCCCATCGTCATCGAAGACGACGCCTGGCTTGGCGCCGGGTGCGTGGTGCTGCCGGGCGTGCGCATCGGCCGGGGTGCCGTCGTCGGTGCCAACAGTGTCGTATCCCAGGACGTGCCGCCGCTTCACGTAGTCGCTGGACAGCCGGCCCGCACCGTGCGCGAGCTGCTGCCCGAAGCAGGGTGGCGATGATCCGGATCGATGCGGCACCGGAGCGCCTCCGGCCCGCGGAGCGCTTCGGACTCGAGACACTGGTCGACCTCTCGCGACTTCTCGTGGCAGAGCGCAGCGACTGCGACATAGTTCGGCTCACCGTAGTAGACCGCCCCTACTCCGACGGCCCGGCAGCCGATCTGGACCCTGCAACCGTCCTGGAGCGGGCCGACGGTGAGGTACGGGTGAGCACCGCTGCGCTATTTGCGGTGGCAGAAGTTGCGGGCGGCGCCGCGGAACAGCGCTGCGGCGCCGTCGACCGGCATGGGCGGGTACCCGCGGACGAGAACCCCCTGGTGGCGGCCGGCAGGAGCCGCAAGCCGCTGGTCTCCATCCTCGGCATGGAGCTGAGGCGGGCGGCAATTGCGGTGGCTCAGCGGCGTCCGATCCGCCTGCTGGCGCCCTGGCCCAATGGCCACCGATGGGCAGCGCTCGTCACCCATGACCTCGATGTGGTAGAGTGGTGGCCGCTCTTCTCCCTGCGGCGCATGGCAGAGCTGGTCCGGAAGCGGGCCTGGCGGCTCACTGCCAAGGTTGCCCGCGCTGGGTGGCACAGCATTGGACGTGACCCGGTGAGCCGCGGGGTGCACGGACTGCTCCAGCTGGAAGCGCACCACGGCATTTCAGCTAGCTGGTTCGTCATCTGCTCCGATCCCACCGCGAAATCGTTGGCAGCCGGCGACTCCACCTACCGGCCAGACGCTCCCGCAACCCACCAAATCCTGAGTGCGGTGGTCCAGGCAAGCCACGAGATCGGACTTCACGGCAGCTTTGCGACGGCGGATGACGCCGAACGGCTGGCGTCTCAGCGCCTCCGGCTCAGCCGCCTGACGCAGCGGCCCATCAGTGGCGTACGTCAGCACTTCCTTCGAATGCGTCCGGGACCAACCCAGCGAGCCATGGTGAAGGCCGGCTTCGACTACGACGCAACCTGGGGATTTGCCGACCGAAACGGCTTTCGGCTGGGCGTGGCCGATGTGGTGCCGGCCTGGGATGCGAGCAGGGAGACCGTGATGCCGCTCGATCTCGTGCCCCTCGTCTGGATGGATCGGGCTCTCAGCAAGTATGCCGGAGTGGAAGAGCCGGCGCGATGGATCGAGGATGGACTCCAGCTGGTGCGGGAATGCCGGACGGTGGAGGGGGCATGGGTGGGGCTGTGGCACCCCAACCTGACCGAGGCGCTGGGCTTTCCCGGAGCGGAGCCCGCCTTCGTCCGTCTGCTTCAGGCGCTGGCCGAGGATCGCCCATATTTCGCCTCCGCCCGCAAGCTCGTCGAGTGGCGCCGGTTCCGCCGCTCGGTACGGGCCTCATCGATCTCCGCCGATGGCAGGGTGTTGCTGACCGCCATGCCCGGCCATGCCACCGTCGCCATCGAGAATGAGACCGGCGACCTGACCCAGGCGCCGGTGCGCTCGGAACGGGCCAGTGGCGCAGCGTAAGCTTTGGCGCGCCCTCCAGTTCATCGCGGGGGCGTTGCTGGTGGGGCTGGCGCTTCGGTCGGTGGTCATGAATTGGCAGAGTTTCCGGGCCCAGCCGGTCGAATGGCGGTTTTCAACGGCGTGGATCGCGGCGAGCGTCATAGTCGTGTTCGCGAGCTACGCCCTGCTAATAGAAGCATGGCGCCGGGTGGTGCTCAGCATGGGAGAGAGGCTGGCCTTTCTGCCGGCCGCACGCATCTGGTTTCTGGCCAGCCTGGGGAAATACGTACCGGGAAAGGTCTGGGCGATAGCAGGCGCCGCGGTCCTGGCCCAGAGAGCCGGGGTGGACCCGGCAACGGCGGTAGCAGGAGCCATGGTGCTCCAGGCCCTGGCAGTGGCGAGCGGCGCGGCGGTGGTAGCTATCACGGCCCGTGAGGCATTTCAGGCGGTGGGCCCCTGGGCCGTGCCGGCTGGGGCAGCGGTTATCGCGATTTCCCTTGCGGGCGTGGGGCTCCTCGCGTCGCAGCCGTTCCTGGACCGCATCGGCCGGCTGCTGCCCAGGTCTTGGCCCCGGCCACGCGCCATCCCTTTGCCAATGCTCGCCCTGGCTTTTGTGGCAAACGCCGCGGCCTGGACCGGTTATGGTGTGGCGTTGCTCCTGCTGGCACGCGGGCTCCTCCCGGATGTGGCCTTGAGCCTGCCCCAGGCGGTGGGGGTGTTCACCTGCTCGTATCTCGTCGGCTTCATAGCGCTGTTTGCGCCTGGCGGCCTGGGGCCGCGGGAATCGGTTTTCCTCCTGATGCTTGCCGGCGATATCGGGCTCAAGCCGGCAGCCGCGCTAGCGCTCGCCAGCAGACTCCTGCTCACCGGAACCGAGGTAATTCCGGCGGTGCCGCTTCTGCTCCGACGCCCCGTCACCGATCATTCGTCGGCTCGAGAGGCTTGAGTGGAACAGTCGCAGCCGCCGGAGCTGGACCGCTTGCCTCGATGGCTCCCCTTCGTCGTCATGGGAGTGCTGGCGCTGCTCGTCTTCCGGGAATACCTCCTGAGCGGACCGGGCACGATGCTGATGGGGCAGGATACCATCGCGGCGGGCATCATGTTCCGCAAATTCTTCGTCGAGCACATCCAGGCCCTGAGCCGGCTGCCGCTGTGGAATCCCTATCTCTTCGGCGGGGTGCCGACCATCGAAGCGGGTAGCGGAGACATTCTCTACCCAACCTCCATTCTGCATTTCCTGCTGCCGCTCACCAGTGCGCTGGCCTGGAAGCTCATCGTGCACGTCTATCTCGGGGGCGTGTTCATGTACCTGGCGGCGCGTGCGTACGGCACCAGCCGTCTGGTGGCGCTCTTCGCCGGGTCTGCCTACCTCCTGTCCGCCAACCTCGTGAGCCTGGTATGGGGAGGCCAGGACGGGAAGATGTACGTGATCGCGCTGTTCCCGGCGGCACTGTGGCTCCTGGTCAGCGCGATCGACCGGCGCTCCTGGCTTCGGTTCCTGTGGCTCGGTGCCGTATCCGGCCTCATGGTCGTGGCCCACCCTCAGCTCGCCTACTACGCCTACATCGCTCTCGCCGCCTATGGCCTGGTCCTGCTGTGGACCCGGCGAAGAGAAGGGGGGGCGATGCTCGCCAGCGGCCTGGCCGGCGGCATGCTGGCGGTGGTCACCGCGGCGGGAGTCGCGGCCGTCGTGCTGTTGCCCATGTACCGCTATCTCCGGGAAGACTCACCCCGGGCCGGCCCGGGGCGCGGCTTCGAGTACTCGGCGAGCTGGTCGCTACACGCAGAGGAGGCGCTCTCGCTCTTCGTTCCCGAGTTCTCGGGAACCGACGTGCAGTCGGACACCTACTGGGGAAAGAACCCTTTCAAGCACAACTCCGAATACGGAGGCGCGCTGGTGTTCGTGCTGGGGATCGCGGCGGTCGCCGGCCTCAAGGGCGACCGCCGCCGCTGGGGTCTGGCGGTCATGGCGGCCGTCGCCTTGCTCTACGCGCTCGGAGCCGGGACTCCGGTCTTTGGGCTGCTCTACTCCGTGATACCGGGACTGAAGAACTTTCGAGCTCCGAGCCTCGCCAGCTATCTGGCCATCGCGTCGCTCACACTACTGGCCGCCCTCCTCCTCGAGCGAGTGCTGGCAACCGGTGACCCGCGGGCCCGAAGGGCCATGAGTGTCGGTCTGGCGACCGGCGCGGGGGCCGCGCTCCTGATCGCGGTGTTGACCCTGGCCGCGGGAGCGGGCTTCTATGCCACCTGGACTTCGATCTTCGGAGGAGCTGAAGAGCTGGACCGGGCAGCCGCGTTCACCGCCAATCTGCCGAGGCTTGCCGCCGGGGCGCTGATCATCGCGTCGCTCTGTGCCGCCGCCTGGGGAGCTATGGTTCTCTGGGGCCGCGGGAGGCTCAAGGCGGCTCACGTCGCCATCGTTCTGACGGCGCTGACCGCCATCGATCTTCTTCGAGTCAACGACCGGTACATTCAGGTGGTGCGCTATGATGACTTCTTCCCCCCGGACCCGGGGATCGACGCGTTGCGGGCTCGCCTGGCTGCCGGTGAACGGGTACTCACCGTCGGAGGGGTCTATCCCGAAGGCTTTCTCGCGGCCTACGGGGTCCCCGAAGTGTTCGGCTATCATGGAAACCAGCTCCGGTGGTACAATGCTCTCACCCGTTACGAGGTGCGCCAGTCGGCCCGCACGGCGGCGGAGCTGCAGCAGTACTGGCTGGGTTTTCTGAGTAGTCCGGCTCTCCGGGCCCTCGCCGCCAGGTACGTGCTGCTGCCCGGGCAAGTGGACCTGCCGGGATACCGGCTCCTGGGCGCCGACCAGCGGGTCTCAGTCTACCTGAATGAAGCCGCGCTGCCTGGCGCCGCGGTGGTGCCCGAGGTCCGGGTCGAGCCCGATTCGGCCCGGCGCATCGAGATGCTGTGGTCGCCGACCTTCGATCCGGCCAAGACTACGATCGTCGAAAGCGAGGTCCTGGCCTTAGGGCAGGCGGGCGGCACCGGCACGGCCGTGATCGAGGGCAATGGTGATGACACTCTGACCATACGGGTTCGATCCAGCGGTCCGGCGCTCCTCAACGTGAGCCGCACCTATCACCGGTCCTGGGAGGCGGAGATCGATGGAGTGCCGGTGCCTGTGATCCGTGCCAATCACGCGCTCATGGCGGTTCCGCTGGCCCGTAGCGGCGATCACCTGGTGGTGATGCGCTATCGTCCAGCCATCGTCCGGCTGGCTGCAACCCTCACCATCGTGACCTGGGCGCTGGTGCTTCTGGTCACGCTTGCCGGCGTATTCCTGCGTCTGCGTGGGGCGCGTGGCTGAGCGCCTTCTGGTAGTGGTGCCTACCTATAATGAGCGGATCAACCTGCCGCTCGTGGTACCCGCCATCCTTCAGCAGGACCCCCGATTCGAGGTCCTGGTGGTGGATGACAATTCACCCGATGGCACCGGACAGTTGGCCGACGAGCTGTCTGCCTCTACCCCGCGAGTGCACGTCTTACACCGCCCGAACAAGTCGGGGCTCGGCAAGGCATATCTGGCGGGATTTCGGTGGGCCCTGGACCGGGGGTATGACCTCATCTTCGAGATGGACGCCGACTTCTCGCACGATCCCCGGTTTCTGGGCGACCTGGTGCGCGCGGCGAACGAGGCCGA